>NZ_KE386793.1:0-192013 GCF_000428725.1 Psychromonas aquimarina ATCC BAA-1526 | reverse complement strand
TCGAACTGTAAGCCGCTTTTATCGGATTCCCAGCCACTGCTGTTTAAAAGTTTGCCTATTGAACGAGCTTTGATCTATACCAAAGACCTTAACCTGCTCATCTTTACTTAGCATTAAGGTGTTAAACCAGGTATCCCATATCGACAGCGCTGAGCCGAAGTTTTTATCAAAATGCCTGCTCCGGGCACTATGATGAATCTGATGCTGCGCCGGGCTGATAAATAACCGTTCCCATTTTCCAAAACCTAAGTACACCGGACTATGGCGCAGGTTACTGCCGGCCAGATTAAATATAAATACAAACAGGTTCACCCCAAGCAGATCAAAAACACTAATGTTATTTTTAAACAGATAGATAAACAGGCCGCTGAGCAGAGAAGCCGTTATTAAACTTCGCAGTGCATTAATAAACAGCTCAACCGAGTGGATACGATACAGGGTTAACGGCGTCAAACTCGATGCACTGTGGTGCACTGCATGAAAGCGCCATAGAAAGGGAATTTTATGAAACAGCAGATGTACGAGAAACTTGCTGAAATCGTGTCCGGCAAATAAGGCTAAAGCAAATAAGCAGGATAAAGACAGATCACTGAGTAGAAAAAAATTCCCGCTTCCGAATACAGCAGTTAATAAACGCTTAACCACTAAAGCCAAGCTGATCTGCATAGCAAACAACGGCAGGATCAGCAGTTTTGTTAAAAACTGATTAATAAACAGCCAGGCAAGATCCATTCTGCTTGAGGCGTTAAACCATAGCTCAGCTTTAAAAGTCACTCTGCGCTTAACAAAAAATGTCAGGATCAGGCTGCTGAGCAGATACAGCCAGTAAATACGCTTCTGTGCATCAAAAACAAAAAACAGCGCTCCTGCTGCAGCTTCAATCCATTCCAACAAAATCCAGCCTTATAAAAAAGTCATAGCAAAACACTTGATTTTGCAAATAATAATCAATACCATCCAGCAATACAAATAATTATCATTTGCGCCATGACATAAATCAACAAGGATGAACATTTAATGTTAACTAAAAAAATATTTTCTGCGGCTCTCCTCTCTCTATCCGCAGCAGGGGCATCTGCCTCTTTTGCAGATCACAGTGTTAATAGACTACCGGCGGAGCAGACTGTCAGTGAACCCCAGATCAAAAACAATTACATAAAAATGGCTCGGGCCGCTTATACAGACTCATTAACAAGCGCGCAGACACTGCAGCTGTCTGTCCAGCAGTTATTAGCCTCTCCAACAGATAAAAGCTTAGCAGCGGCAAAAGCAGCTTACAAAAGTGCCCGTATTCCTTACCAGCAGTCAGAAATCATGCGCTGGGATACAGATATCACCTTAACAGCAGGTCTTGATAAAGACGGCGGTCCTGCCAGTGTTGATCAGTGGGAAGGTCAAGTAAACGCCTGGCCTTTAGATGAGCAGGCTATTGATTACGTCCAGGGTAATAATAATGCCGGTATTATCAACCAGAAAAATGCAGCGCCGATCAGCATCGATTATTTAATCGCGCAAAATGGTGTCGGCGGTGAAGCCAATGTAACCACAGGTTTTCACGCGATTGAGTTTCTGCTTTGGGGGCAGGATTTAAACGGAACAAAACCCGGAGCAGGTGTACGTAATGTGAACGATTTCCAGACAGACGGCAGCGGCAGATGCACCGCAGCCAACTGTGACCGCCGCCGTGATTATTTACAGGCGGCAGTGCAGCTGCTGGTTACTGACTTAACGGTGATGAGTAATGAATGGAGCCCGGCGGCTAAAGCTGTAGAAGGCACACTGGCTTATAACTTTTATCACTCCGACGATGCTCTCCGCCAGATAATATTTTCAATGAAAAACATGGCCACCGATGAATTAGCATCAGCACGTATGAATGAAGGGCTGGAGGGATTAGATCCTGAGCAGGAGCATGACTGTTTCAGTGATTTAAGCCACGTTGCGGTCTATTACAACTTTCAGGGTATCCGTAACGCATTTTACGGCGGTTATAAAAAAACTGACGGGCAGATAGTCAGCGGCGCGGGCATTGCAGATTACATTAATCAGCAAAGTCCGGCACTTTATAAAGAGTTTGATAAGGCTTTTAACAGCATAGAAAAAAACATGGTCATTGTTTTTGATGCCGGCGAGAAAAGCCAAAATCCCATCCGTTTTGATCAGATTATCGGCCAGAAAGAAAGTGCGCCGGAAAGAAGCGCGGCAGTCAGCGCCGTTCATCAGTTAGTTTCATTACAAAGCTCTTTTGATGATCTGCAGGAACTATTATCACTGCAGGCATTAACCCTTGACGGCTCAGGTGATTAATCAATTTCTGTAAACATTTTCTTCAGACAGCCGCGGCTGTCTTTTTGCTTTTCCAGGCTGCTAAATTATGAACAAATTATTTCTTTTATTATCGTTAATCTCAACGGCAAGTTATGCACTAGATCAGAAGCAGCATTTGTCTGCCGGTGAAACCAGTGTAAACAGCACTAAAGCTTCGGCTTTTTCGCAGCATTCAGCGAATATGAAAAATGTAAAAAGCATTTTAAAATTCAACGGCGGCAACAAGTTCTTTGAAGAGCCCTGGGCACAAAGTGCCGGCTCTGTCAGTTCGCAGGACGGCCTTGGTCCGTTATTTAATAATAATGCCTGTCAGGACTGCCATGTCCGCGACGGCCGCGGACATGCATCCGCCGCACCGAAGGGGCAGCGCGGCTTAGACTTTTCAACTATGCTGCTGCGTCTTTCAAAGAGCAGCCTAAGCGAAACCCAGCAGCTCAAAATAGATAAATCACTAATAGCAAATGTCGGCGATACCTGTATCGGCGGTCAGCTGCAGGATCAGGCTAATTTCGGCATCCGCCCGGAGGCTCAGCAGCAGGTCAGTTATCAGTATCAAACTGTTACTTTTACCGACGGGTTTACCGTGGAGCTGCGCAGACCTGTCTGGCATGTCAGCGCAAACGGCTGTGAAATTGATAACGACAGCGTATTATCTGCCCGTATTGCCCCGCCGATGATAGGTTTAGGCCTGCTTGCGTTGATCGATGAAAAACATATTTTAGCTAGGCAGGATATTGATGACAGCGATAATAACGGTATTTCCGGTAAAGCAAACCTGGTCTGGTCAATTCAAGAGCAGCAGGTTACTTTAGGGCGTTTCGGCTGGAAAGCAGGTCAGCCGACATTAAGACAGCAGGCGGCCGGCGCCTTTTTAGGCGATATGGGCATCAGCAGTGATTTCTTTGCAGAGCAGAACTGTCTGCCGCATCAAAGCGCCTGCCTTAACGCAGAAAACGGTAATGGTGATATGGTTAACCCCGATGCCGGTTATGAAGTTTCCACTAAAATTCTCGATAAAGTCGCTTTTTATTCACATCATTTAGCGGTACCGAAACGCCGTAATGCTTATGCGCAGCAGGTCTTACAGGGTAAACAGGTTTTCCAGGAACTTGGCTGTGCTCAATGTCATAGCGAAACTTATACAACTCAAAAAAGTGTTGAATTTCCAGAACTTTCTGAACAGAAAATTTACCCCTACACGGATATGCTGCTGCATGATATGGGGAAAGATCTCAGTGATTTTGATAAGCACAGCAATAGTGTCAACGGCAGTATCAAAGTGGAATTCTTAGCTCAGGCCAACGAATGGCGTACCCCGCCGCTGTGGGGAATAGGTCTGGCCAAGACTGTTGATCCGCAGGCGGCTTTCCTGCATGACGGCAGAGCAAGAACGATTTTAGAGGCCCTGCTGTGGCACGGTGGTGAAGCACAAAAAAGCAAAGATAAACTGTTAGAAATCGACAAAAATAAACGCACCGCCCTGCTGGCCTTTCTACAGGATTTATAATCCTCATTAATCCTTGTCTGCTGATGCAGCTAAGCACAGAGCTCCCCTTTCTACACATACATATTCAAGGGGAGCAGTTTCGGCAGCCGTTTTATATCAGCTGTTAGCAGCGGCTGGATCTATAACCACAGTTTCCTGAGCCTTCTCTATCACGGTTTTCTGCACCTGAGCAGTCCCGCGGATCTGAGCTGCTGACAGTTCACCAAAGTCTTCTTTTATCCATTTACAAAAACCGTAAAGCATTGTGAAGATAACCATAGTCAGCGGCAGAGATGTCACTATCGCTAATGTTTGTACGGTATTTAACGGTGCATCGATAAACATCATGGTCAGCGGCACAGAGGCAAGCACTACACACCAGAACATACGCAGTACAGTCGGCGGATTGGCATTTTCATCCAACTGATTGGTCGAAGTCGCCGCCAGGGTAAATGATGCAGAATCCAGTGTGGTTGCCAGAAACAGAGTAGACATAACAATAAATATGCTGATAAAGATTGAGCTCATCGGCAGCGTCTGCAGTACAGCAACTACCGTTGCCGAACCGCCGTTTTCAGTAATTGATTTAGTGACATCAATAAGCTCAGTTAAATGAACATTCATACTGAAGCTGCCGAGAACACCAAAGAAAATAAAGCAGCCGGCGCTGCCGCCGATTACCATACTGAAAATAACTTCTTTAAGCGTACGCCCTTTAGAAACTTTAGTGACAAACAGCGCCATAAACGGCACATAAGTCATCCAGTAAGCCCAGTAAAATACCGTCCATGAGGTTGGGAATGTTCCGCCTTCAACGGGAT
Organism: Psychromonas aquimarina ATCC BAA-1526; assembly: GCF_000428725.1. GTDB lineage: Bacteria > Pseudomonadota > Gammaproteobacteria > Enterobacterales > Psychromonadaceae > Psychromonas > Psychromonas aquimarina. The sequence goes on along the minus strand of NZ_KE386793.1, from coordinate 187,378 downwards.
CTGTCCATAGACTCATGCGGATAAAGTTCTGCAGCATTAAACCGTAACCGTTAGTCATCTGACTGATAATAAATGATGTCGGCCCGACCACTAGGATCAGCAGCACAAAAATAACCGCCAGCTTAGTATTCATATCACTGAGCTTAGCCATGCCTTTTTCAATACCGACATAGGAGCTGATAGAAAATAAAGCGGTGATAAACAGCATTAGTCCGACATTCATGGCAAAACTGCTTTCAACCCCCAGCAAACTTGCAATGCCTTCTGTCACCATAGGAACACTTAAGCCTAACGTGATGCCCATTGCGCCGACACAGCTGAAGATAAAAATAGTATCGATAATCCTGCCGACAGCAGCATTGTAATATTTCCCCATAATGCTTTCACAAACAGCACTGAGTTTAAGCTGCGGGTTTTTCTTTACATGGAATGAGTAAGCAACCGGTAAAGAAGCAATACAGTACAGTGACCAGGCTGTAATGCCCCAATGGAACATATTATAGCTGGTTGCCCACTCTGCGGCTAAGGGTGTATACGCTTCAACTCCCAGCGGCGGCGCCATATAATAATAACCCCACTCAACAAATGCCCAGTACACAGTAGCGGAGCCGAGACCGGCACAGACCATCATCGCCAGATAAGTAAACTGTGAATATTCCGGCTTTGCACTGCCGAGTTTTATTTCTCCGTATTTACTCAGTGCTATCCAGGCAAGAAAAATCACGCTGAAAAATCCAAAAAGTAAAAAAAGCTCTCCAAACTGATTGGTTAAAGTACTGAACAACTGAGCGGCCACTGCATTTCCCTGCTCCGGATAAAGGGCCAGCCCGAAGACCACAAACAGAATGACCGACAGGCTTATCGCCATTAACGGTTTATCCAGATTTCTTTCATTATTCATAACATATACTTCCTTATAGTTGTATTTGATTAAGCTCGACAGCAGGCCCGGATGCATCCAAAACCGTAATACCTGCATGGCGAAAAATTTATCTATACTTTCTTAAACTTTGTATTTTTCAATCACATCCTGATTAAGCTCGATCCCCAGTCCCGGAGCATCCGGCACAGGAACATAACCCTCTTTAAATAACAGCGGGTTACTGACTAAATCGGTAAACAGCGGACTGCTGCTTTGTGAGTATTCCATTAACGTACCGTGTTCGCTGGCGGCTAAAAAATGTACGGAAGCAGCCAGTAAAATTCCGGTGCTGAATCCATGGGGAATAAGCTGAGTGCCGTTGAGCTGGGCAAGATCATAAATCTTTTTCATCTCGGTAATACCGCCGCAGCGGGTAATATCGGGCTGAATAATGTCGACCTCAGCCTGTTCTAAAAAAGCCTTGAATTCATAGCGTGTAGTTAATGATTCTCCGCCTGCCAGTTTGGGCTGAATTTTTCGCGACAGCCTGGCGTAACCAGCCAGATCATCCGCCAGCACCGGCTCTTCAACCCAGTTAAGATTAAAAGCTTCTAACCTTTTGCACATCTGCGCCGAATGACCGGGAGTACGCCACTTAGAAGCAAGATCAATCTGCACTTCAATATTTTCCCCCACCGCTTCACGCACATTACGCACTATCTGATAATCAACTTCAGGATCATCCCCAAAAATACCGCCGCCGAATTTAATACTGGTGAATCCCTGTTTAACCAGAGCGGCCGCTATTTCACGGTTATTCTGCGGCTCAGAATCCGGAATAAAGGTGCCGTAAGCGCGAATTTTGTTCCGGTATTTCCCTCCCAGCAGGGTATGCACCGGTACACCGTAAAACTGACCGGCAATATCCCAGAGCGCAATATCAATGGCACTAAGCGCGTGAATTCCAGCTCCGCGGCGCCCCATATAATTTGAAGCCCAGTACATTTTGTTCCATAAACGTTCTATTTCTAAGGGGCTTTCACCTATCAGCAGTTCTCGTAAGCCGTAGCAGTACAAGTTGGACTGTGCGGTTTCAATACAGGCTTTTATAACGGCCGGAGAGCTGTCTGCTTCGCCGATGCCCGTGAAACCTGCATCTGTATGTACTTTAACGATCACCGCATCTTCGCCCCACTCAGAGGGCTGGCCGGCTTTTGGTACTCTTAAACAAATAACTTCTATATCGGTAATACGCATCTTATTTCCTTGAAAAATGACTCTAAAAAGACAGCTGAGCTGTTTTTATTATTGCGGCTCGATACAAATGACTTTTTCTAAACGCTGCTCTTTCTGATAAAGGGTACAGTAGGAAAAACCAATATCTTCTATGGCGGTTGCCTGCCCCTGCGCCACCTTTTCTAAGGTATCCATAATGCGCTCCGCACTAGAAGTGATGCTTTCACTGCCGCTCATAATAGCGCTGACATCAACATCAATATCTTCGCTGATCTGCGATGCGTTACCGCTGATCCGGATCACCGGCACAATCGGGTTATTAAAACCTGCACCGCCGGTTGTCCAGAGAATGACCTGCGCACCAAGGGAGGCAAAGTGCATACCTGAACCGCCGCAGAGATGCGTCGTTTCAGAAAGATACATACCCGGGCGAGTCGGACGCTGGGTCATTTTTGAGTTGATTTTTAGAATGTCCTGAATAGGACGCGTTCCGGTTTTGTGCAGCGCACCTATGGCTTTTTCTTCTAAGGTTGTTAAACCGCCGACACTGTTGCCTATGCTCATGGTTTCAATTTCCGTGCCTGCAATATGCCAGCGCTTCTCCTCTTCACTGATTAACTGTTCTATTTTGTCGGCAACCTGAGGAGTAACTGCACGCGAGCGTAAAATATCTTCACAGCCGATCAGTTCAATTAACTCTCCGGCAATACAAGTCGCACCAAGATCGACAAGCTGATCTGCGGCTCTGCCGACGGCCGGATTTGAAGCGATACCGGAACTGGTATCTGATCCGCCGCATTTAATGCCGACAACCAGCTCATTAAACGGGATTTTCTCAGCAGTAATCTGACTGGCACTAAAGGTCAGCTGCTTTGCTAATTCAATACCTTTAACAATGGTAATGCGTGTACCGCGTGATTTAATAACCGGCAGACAATGAACCGGTTTTCCGGCACCGCGGATCTGCTCTGCCAGCAGCTCAGGATCAATGCTTCCGCAGCCCATATTCAGAATTAAAGCGCCGGCAACATTTGGATTAAGGGCGGCACCTGTCATGGTATTGATTAATTCTTCATTACCGCCGTACATACAGGTGTTGTAATTAGTAACAACAACAGTACCTGGAACTTTCTGGCTGATAGCACGGGCAATGCCGTCGGCACATTCATCGACGGCTAGAATAAGCACCTGGTTACGAATTCCCGCCCGTCCGTCAGGGCGGCGGAAACCTAAAAAATGTTTCATGCTTTATTCCTCAATCTGCATCTGTTCAATAATGCTGTTAATAATTGTCTCTGGTATATCAATACGGGTACTGCGTACATTCTGTACATGCACTAACTCACCTTTAGGTATGGCTTTAACTGCAATCCCTACTGCATAACCAGCTTTATAAATCAATGCGTTATGTGGTATTGTCTGTACCGCTATTTTATTACCAAAGGTAATCGCCTGTCTGCTGCAGACAGTGGCTTGTATTTCGCCGCTGTCGTCAAGAATGTCAACGGCCTGCTCTTTACTGATATCTGTCAGTAAAGTTGCAACGTTATCTTTCTCTGATAACAAAATGGCTTTATTCGAAGGTCTATCCATAAATCCTCATACTTTGTCGATTGTCCGACAATCTGCAATGTGAGCGCTTATTGTAATGACTTGTCAGCTAATAAATGAGATGTTGATCTTGTTTTTAGGCTGTTAATAACACTTTGTCGGATTGTCGGACAATCGTCACGTTTTTTCCATTGTGATTATTGCTGATTAATCCGTTATTATTAGCGGTAATTATGTGAGCTACTCATGCAGGGCGATAAACAAACAATGAAAATAGTAAAACAAAGTTTAGAAGAGCAGGCAGCCAGCTATCTGCGCGAACTGATCCTTAATGGTAACTACCAGATGGGTCAAAAACTGGTAGAAAGCACACTAGCAAAACAGTTAGAGTTATCCCGCAGTACTGTACGTATGGCATTAAATACTCTGGCACATGAAGGACTGGTAGTACAAAAACCCTATATCGGCTGGCAGGTAATTAATCTCACTGAAAGTGATTTATGGGAGCTTTATCATTTAAGGGTCGCTTTAGAAACCCGTGCGGCCTGGCTGGCGGCTGAGCAGATAACCGAGCAGGGAAAGTCACGCCTTAATGAGCTGATGGCTTATTATCTCGAAGCAGGTAAAACCGCAAAGGTGAGTTCCTATCAAATAAGTAAAATCGATTTAGACCTGCACACATTAATCGTCGAACTTAGCGGCAATCAGCGCTTACAGCAGATTTACCGTAATGTGGCTAACCAGATCCGGATCTACTTTAATATCGACCATGCTGATTATGATCTTGAAGAAAGCGCACTAAGCCATGTCCCGTTAGTACAGGCTATCTGCTGCGGTAACAGCGAAAAAGCGCAGGCACTTGCGGAAGAAAATATTACCACTTATAGAAAAATTGAAGAGAAATTCCGGGAACAGCACTAGTCAGCTGCTCAGCGGCTAAAAGAATAGAATAAACAGGGGCTGTTTTTAAACAGACAGCCCGTTTTTATAGCGGTAAATTGTAAAGCACCTACTCCAGTTCAACCTGAGGCCGGAAAGTAAGCTCATGTACCACCACATCTTCAGGATTACTGAGCAGCTGACTGACCATTGCAGCGGCACTTTGCGGCTGCATATACTGCGGACGCTCCTGTTCACGAAATGTCGTATTGATACCGCCGGGATAAACAGCCGTTATCTTGATACCATGCGGCTGCGCTTCCTTCATTAACACGTTGTTTAAACCTGCAAACCCCTGTTTCATTGCCGTATAAATACTCATTGAGGCATTACTGCGTTTAGCAACTGTGCTGATAATATTAATAATATACCCCTGCTTAACAGGCAGCATATGCTGCATTGCTTCACGGCAAAGCAGATATGGAGCACGAAGGTTCACCGCATACTGCAGTTCAAACTCATCTAAATTTGTATCCGCAAGCTCACATTTTCGCGAATTCATTCCGGCATTATTAATCACCACGTCTATCTGACCAAGCGCCTGTTTTGCTTCGGCAAAAAGTGCTGCGACAGCATCCGCCTGACTAAGATCAAAACATTTTCCCAGACAGCCCGTTTGCGACATAAGCTCCTGCAGCTGTGTTTCATTCCGTCCGGTGGCAAAAACCTGATAGCCTTTTTTACATAGATCCAAAACCAGTTCCCGGCCCAGACCTTTTGTTGCGCCGGTGATAAGTATTGTTTGATAACTCATTTCTATATTTCCTTTAATTTCTCGTTAAAAAGGCTGATTAATCATAACCTGCATTGCAGTACCTTCATCACCAACTGCAATATCAAAACGTACGGGAACATTGGCAGCTAATGCCCGTAAACTAAAACCAACATCATATTTCATATCAGAAAGTAATGTGCCCAGTTCATACTGCTCTGCTACCCGCCCCGCTTCCACAAATAAAACCGTTTGAAACCAGTCAATTGAAAACGGACTCCAGCCTTGATCTTTCATCGGATTAAAAGACGGAATCAGGCGATACTCAACTGAGCCGTAGACAGCCGCTTTATCATTAAAACGGTTACTGTCGTAAGCGCGCATACGTGTCAAACCACCTAAACGTGCACCTTCCCACATCGGAGTCTGATTTTTATCCAGTACACCGTCTTCGTGCAGACTGCCGGATTTATCCCAGGACGGGGAATAAGCTGTCCAGACATTAAAAGCAAGCACCTGCTGACGGGTCCAGGAAAAATTATCCATTTCCAGAAAATAGCTGCTGTCCAGTTCAACTGCATTCCAGCTTTGCGTAGAACTGCCTAAGCCAAAGTCCGCTGACACTTTACCTTTTATACGGTAACCCCGGCTGGGATTAGCCGCATAATCGGTATTATCGTGCTCAATATACAGCCGCATTCCATTAGTGTTTAATGACGGCTGCTCAGCAAACTTATCAGCAGATAACTTGGCATAAAAAAACTCAGTACCGATAATAGTCTGACCGGTGCTGAAAGGGGCTCCGCCGCCGGCATCCCCCCGGTTAACCGCAATACCACGGTCTGACTTAATCACCGGCAGTACTGTATTACGACTCTCCCCCCAGGGTAGGACATAACGAAAATCAATATCAGCCCAGTTATTATGCCCCTGTGATTCCAGGGGCTGATAATCACCGTCAAACTGACGGGTATCATGGCCGCCGTCAAGGTATAAACGCTGCTTAGGATTATACATACGCACACCGACAGCACTGATAAAAGTACGCTTAGAAAAAGAGGGATTATAACCGTTGACAGCCAGCATGCCGCCGACGGCACGCTCTGTATCTGAGTCACTGGAATAAGCATGCTCAACGGGCATCTCTTCACCTGCAAGTACAGTGGCAACCAGGCTCATCTGCGGCTGAATAAAACCGCTGAAAATACCCGCGGCACCGGCAGTAAATCCCATGCTGTCTGAGCTGAAAGCATAAGGCAGCACAACCCAGTCTTTTTGTTTTGTGCGTAAAGGGTTAACCTTTTCAACAATATATTCAGCAGCGGCACTCTGCGGGCCGAACATAATGCTGACAGCAGTAAAAAAAACAATCGCAGATCGTTTTAATAAGCGCTGCATAAAGTAAATACTCATATAGTCCATAACTGTTTATATCACGCGCAGACTCTAAATGAAGTCTCGGATAAAAAAACTGACGAAAATAGGAAGACATAAAAACGAAGTTGTTTTTGTTAACATTTTTCAAGTCATGTTAACAAAAAGAGGTTTATAAAAATAGCAGAGACAGGCGTTTAACAACTGTCAGAGCGTCAAAAAAAGACAAAAAAGTCAGCGACATCAAAAAATTGCAATATACCCGTTATCATTCAAGATGCAAAAATCAGCATTTTGACTGGTAACGGGTATAACAGCGCGCTTCAATTCAAAGCGAACGTTCGCTGCTCAGCAGCTTGACAGCTAAGAAAATCAGAACAGTCCCGGTCAGCCCTTCCATCCAGGCCATCGCAGATGAACTTTGAAAGAGCTTTTTAGCAGAATTAACTGCACCAGCCAGTCCGCACTGCCAGAGCATAGCAATCACAAAATGAACAGCAGCCATGCTTAATGACTGCGTAAATGCAGAATGCGCAGGATCAATAAACTGCGGTAAAAATGCCAGGTAAAAAACAGCCGTTTTGGGATTAAGCACATTGGATAAAAAACCTTCGCGAATGGAACGTCCTGCGTCAAAAACAACAGTCTGGTTAACAGCTGTTTCCATACTGTTTATGCCTTTTATTGAAGCTTTAATACTATTTACACCCAGCCAGATTAAATAACCAGCCCCTATCCATTTCATAATTTGAAATAACTCGGCTGACTGCAGCAGAATAGCGGAGATTCCCACGGCTGAAAATAAAGCGTGAACAAATAAACCTAAACAAATACCCAGGCTGGTTATACAGCCGTCTACACCTCCGGAGCGGCTGCTGTTACGCACCACCAGCGCAGTATCAAGTCCCGGCGTTAAGGTAAGCAGGGTAATTGCAATCAAAAAGGCCTCAAAATTTAAAATATGCATCCGTTCAGATCCCGGGAGTCTAATATCATTACTGCTTAGTTATACCAATAACAAAGAGACAGAGCAAAGCTAAATTAAATTGTACTGACCTTAAATTACCAGCAGCGTTGTTAGAGTTTCTATTTTAATCACTCAACAATAATATTAATAGTTCTGCTGTTAACCCTGCTTTGAATTATTACAGCATAAATGTAAAGGATAAAAGTTTCGCAGGTGAATATAACAAAAATCATAAAACTTAATTTTAAGCATTAAAATCAACAAGATAAAATGTAAACGTTAACACTAGAAAGAGCATAAATTTTATTGTTTAGAAAAATTAAATAATGAGATCTGTAACTAAACAACGATCACTATTTGCAGAAAAACGGCCTGTGCTGGTTTTGTAACCATCTAAAGTTTGCATTAATCTAAGTCAATCTAAACTGACAGAGATGCAGATTTAGATGGGCTGTCAAATACTAGTCAGGACAGAAGGATCTGCCTGCTTAATACTATAAATATAATAAACTTTTGCCGGAAGCTTTGCAGCGGCAGAAAAACAACTAGAAACTATGAGGTTCAATTATGAAATTAAGACTTTTAATCGCTGCAGTCGCAGCATTCGCAATCGCCGGCTGTACATCTACATCTGACGACGGTGCAGCAGCTGTAGAAGCAAACACCAACATTCCTGGTTTATACACGCCGGGCCCTACTGAAGCCGTTATCTATTACAAACGTGAAGACGGTGAATATGAAGGCTGGGGACTACACCTTTGGAGCGGTGACGTAACACAGGAAACCAGCTGGGGATTCGCATTTCCTCTAACAGGCATTTCTGAAAAATACGGAGCGTACTACGTAGTACCTTTAAAAGATGCTGACTGGGACTCTTTCAACTTTATCGTACACCAGGGTGATTCAAAAGACCTGGGCGGTTTAGATCACTCTTTCTACCGTGAGAAATTTGGTGTAGATGTATTCACCACACAAGGCAGCTCTGAGCTGGCAGCCGATCCAGCTATGTAAATAAACTGACTGGGCCGGGTTTTGCCGCTTACAGGCAAAAGGAGATACCCGGCCCGCAAATTTTCTACTGCAGTTTACCTGTCGCCCTTACAATAATATCTGTTTAATATTTACACCTCCATCCCCTGTTTTTACTGCTTAACTTGTCAGGCAAGTGTTTCAATCACATTATATAAAATCAAACTCTCTCAACTTAATTTTTCGGATGAAGTTCACAGTTATTTTTAACTTGTCATTTGTTTTCAAGTGGTTACAAAGCCAGACGCATCCTACCTCGAAAGGTTTACAAAGATAAGCAAGTGCTACTTTGTGGGTATAAGATTGATGTTTTTGTATTGTTCCAAAATTAACCGCATCGTATGATTGCCGTCCACACAAACCATGAGGAAATAGAATGAAAGCAATCAAGTTAGCCGGCTTATTATGCGGTGCATTGGCATTATCAGCATGTAATACAGAAACAGTTTATGTTGAAGTTGAAGAAGAGATTATCTTACCAGATCCGATCGCAGGCCCGGAGTTAATCAGTGAATTCAGAAATATGGTTTATGTTTCTGTGGGACGAGCAGAGTATTATGACAGTATGCGTACGGTTCTGCCTCAACAGGTAGAAGCTATCACTGACGTGCTTATTTCATTTGCTAACCCGACTAAGAATGCCGATGGTGAACTAGAGGAGTTTAATGACGAGCAGATCGAAGATATTGAATACGTTATCGACCTATTCCGCAGAGAAAACCCGGATGCACGACTGTTGATGGCCTTTGGCGGATGGCGTCATGACTCTAGTTTTGATCCGGTTTATGAGGCGATTGCACGCGATGATGAAGCACGAGCGACCTTTATCGCAAACGTTATGGCGCTTGTTGAAGAGTACCAGCTTGACGGTGTCGACATGGACTGGGAATACCCGCGTGTTGAGTATGCAGACGAATACGCACTGTTTACTCGTGAACTGGCAAATGAGCTGCATATTCAAGGTAAATACTACACAGCAGCTGTTATCGGTGTAGAAGACAAACCAACTGACGATGGTGACGGTGCGGCTTACTTAGACAGCGTATTAGTTGATTTAGACAGCATCCATCTAATGGCTTACGATATGGATTTTTCCAACCACTCTACATACGAGCATGCTGAAGCGGCTATCGATTACTGGGTACATGAGCGCGGTGCCGATCCTAAGAAAGTACTGCTAGGATTACCAGCATACTCTCGTCCGGGCTGGCAGGACTTCCGCTTTATCACTGCAACACCCGATAACGGCGGTTCACCACACGGTCATCCAAATAATGCTTGTCAGGATACCTTTATCCATGATGGTGAAACCAACTACTACAATGGTTTACCACTAATCCAGGAGAAAGTTCAACTAGCTATGAATGAGTCTCTAGGCGGGGTTATGATGTGGGAAGCTGCATTAGATAATTCAAATCCTGAACTGTCAATCATCGCAACGATTGAGAACTATGTTAGCCAGAACGGCATACTGAACCACTGTGAAATTAATGGTCTACCATTAGCGCAGTAAGTTTGCCCGCTTTTTAAGTTATAACTTTAATGAAAAACAGCTCATTATCTCAGGTGAGCTGTTTATACCAAATCCACTAATTTTCTATTCATTGATGCTTGTTAAAATGGACGCTAGCTTCGTTCTTGATTTTGTAATTAGAATAACTAGTTACTGCAGTCAACGCCTTGCTTTCATCCATTTTTCCTACGCCTAAATAGATCATCTAATTAATGGAATTGCTATTATTTTCCAGCACACGGTTCTACAACCTATGCGGCAATACGTAGTGCAATATAGGGCACAATATTAAAAACAAAAATACATACCTTAAAAAACAGCATACCTGCATAATGAACTGCGTCGAACCTCTCTACTGACAGCTTCAGCCACCTGCAGTGCACCCGATATACAAGATCATGCGCCAGTGCCAGCCACAGTACCCAGAACAATAGAAGCATGATATTAATCAGCGCACACCAGACTAAAACGTCACAAATCAATGTAATGGTCATTATTGTTTCTCCTTTGCATAATTAACAACTCATTCGTATAAATAATAGTTTCTATGCTGCAGACATCTATGCTTTTAAGGATCTGAAAATGAATAAAACTAAGCTTACCTGCGGAGTAAGTACTACCCTATTATCTCTATCGATAAATAACTGCATTAACCTTATTTCACCTCAAACAGCAGTCTGCATTTTTCTGTTCTATATTCTAAGAGGCAGATAATTAAAAGAAGTATTATGAGTTAGCTGAGGTCCAGCCTAATAACAACAGCGGCGCGCGACTATTTATCATTTGACGGTTTCACTTTAATGAGAGGTTATAATGGAAATGCAGAATCACCCTTTATCTTCACTGTTTGATCAGTTAGGTCTGGATAGTTCAGAGCAGGATATTTTCGATTTTATTACTGAATACGGCCCTTTTCTGCGAACGGAAGAGCTGCATCATGCGTGTTTCTGGAGTGAATCACAGGCGGCTTTTTTAAAAGAAGCTAAGAGTGATGATGCCGACTGGGCAGAAGTCGTTGATCAGTTAGATGCCATGCTGCGTGCTAAAGAGGAGTGACTATCCCGTTTAGTTCTGCTGCATAGAATATTAAAAATCATAAAGCTGACATAATGTCAGCTTTTCGGGGTGCTGCAGTATTTGTTAAAGCGGCAGCCGATTTTTATTTAATCTGCGTTTCCTGTCTAACCATTGATTTAATAATAACGACAGAACAATCAGCGTACCTCCGGCTGTTAAGCGCTGAATATCCGCATCGTGATTCCAGATCAGTAAATTAACTATAATACCCGCGGGAATAAGCAGATTATTCATCACCGCCAGTGCGCCGATATTTACTAATGTCGCGCCTTTATTCCAGGCGAAATATCCCAGCCCCGATGCAATAGTCCCAAGATAAACCAGCACGCCCCACTGCAGAGTGGTAGCAGGAAGTTTTTCACTGTTACCAAAAACAGCATAACAAACGCCGGCAACCATTAAAGCACCGATAAAAAACCAGGCAAAAACAGTCTGCTGTTTTAATTCATGCTTACCCAGAAGGCGTTTGTAACTCACCTGTCCGGCAGCAAAACACAAATTGGCGGCTTGTACCAGGAAAAAGCCAGTAATGAAATCCGCATCAACACCGTTATAACGAATAGCAGCCGCACCGGCAGTTGCCAGTAAAGCGCTTAACATAAAGTGCGGATGAAACAGACCTTCGCAGGCATCATTAATCAGGGTGACATAAACAGGTGTCATCACGGTAAACAGAAGTACTTCCGGCACTGACAGAAACAAAAAGGACTGATAATAGAAAACATACATCAGACCTAACTGAACCGCGCCGATAGCCATCAGTTTCACAGCTGCCGCAGCTGAAACTTGACGAATCCGTAAAAACGGAAGAAAAACCAGCGTCGCTAACGCGATACGCATCAGCACCGAAAACCACGGATCGACCTGCCCCGCTAAATAAACACCAATTAAACTAAAAGAAAAGGCCCATAACAGGGTCACCGACAATAAATACGGCATGTAAGACAACCTATTGTTAACAACAGAAAAACAGGCGCACAGTCTACAGTAGAAAAAGGCTAATGAAAGCAGGTGATTTTATTACAATCTGGATAAAATAAAAAATGCCCGACAAACGGGCACAGTAATACTAATGCCCCGCAATAATATAAAAGTAATAAATCATCGAAGCTGCAATACCGATATACATCAATACCGGCGCGGTTGCCGCCGTAGGAATCATAGCTTCCAGAGGGGGCAAAAACAGCGTCAACGCAAAATACATTACCGTCACCAGTGCAGTTAAACCGGCTCTCCCGCCCGCTTCAATCTACGCAAGAATATTTCTGGCAACAGTGCGGAACTGGCGTCCGGTAGGAGTTAAACAGACAGGATTCTTGGAACGGTTAATTAATATTTGTCCGACGCTGTTTTCAAGCGCACGAATGGGGCGCCCGAATGCCGGCTGAGTAATATGCCGAGCTTCAGCCGCCCGGGAAAAGTTCCTCAATTCAGCTAACATCAGAAAATCCTGCAGCCACTTGATATCAAAGCTCATCTGTTATCTCTGTAAAAGTAATAATCACATGATACATGCACTAAAATAACAGGCAGAATAAACTTCAGATCATTTACACGCCTACAAATTATTTTCTTGAATTTTCCCGGTCATAGCAACAAATCTAACTTGAGATAGCACCTGTGTTTCTATCTGGTTTTCCGGCCGGCGGGTAATACGGTATAAAACCTGCTGCAGTGAACCGACAGGAATAACCATATGTCCGCCGATACTCAGCTGTTCAATCAAAGCCTGTGGTAATATATCAGGAGCGGCAGTGACGATAATCCGGTCAAAAGGCGCCTGTTCTGACCAGTCATTTAAACCGTCCCCGCATCTGCTGTGTATATTGTGATAGTTAAGCAGCTGCAGAGTCTGCCGTGCACGTTCCGCCAGCTCCGGCACTATTTCAATGGTGTAGACCTGGTCGACTATTTCAGCCAGCACAGCTGTCTGATAGCCGCAGCCGGTACCTATTTCCAGTACTTTATGATGGGCCTGCAGCTGCAGCTGCTCAGTCATTAATGCGACAATATAGGGCTGCGAGATGGTCTGATTTAAACCAATCGGCAGCGGAAAATCACCATAGGCTTCACTGAGCAGCCGCTCACTGACAAACAGATGCCGGGGAACTGTATTCATGGCCTGTAAAACGGGCTTACTGCTGATACCGCGAGCGGCAATCTGCTGCACAACCATTAATTCACGAAGTGTTGAATATTCCATATTGCCTCAACTCGTCTTCTTTGTGTTTCGATTCAGAGAACTTTCCAGCTGTCTGACTAATTTATAGTGATCAATACAACAATAGTTTCAAAAGGACAAAAAACAAGAGCAGCCCGTAATGGTTTATAAACTCTGGCGATGATAAAATTGTTATTTAAAATCAACGGAAGATACTGATTTTTTATGCTTGAACCGGGCAGCCGGAGAAGCACAAGCGCCTTAAAAGAACTTGGCAAATATCAGTTAACAACTACTTAGATAGAGACAATAATGACAGACAAAACTATTCCAACAGAAATGCTCTTCTTCGCACGTTTTGAAGAAGATATCCTGGCCGGTAAAAAGACAATCACACTGCGCGATGAATCGGAACGTGATTATGTGCCGGGCAGCAGAGTGAAGGTATTTACTTTAGAAGAAGGCCGTGAATTCTGCAGCCTGGATATCATATCCGTTGAGCCGGTGCTGTTTGATGATCTAAACCAGTTTCATGCCGAGCAGGAAAATATGACTCTGCCGGTATTAAAAGAGTTAATTCAGGAAATATACCCGGGTATTAAACAGCTGTATATGGTGACTTATAAACTGGCAGACAGCTAGTCAGGACAATATAAAACCGCTGCCGCAGCGGTTTTATACTTATACCCATGTTACTTCAATATGCAAAGTCAGCAAGGCAAATTGTGCCGGGATGCTAGGCATAAAATTGAAGTATAGTTATTCTACATAGAGGTTTTATAACAACGCAGATTGGTGCAAGTTGCCTTGCCCTACGGGGCACTAGCTCGAAAAACAGCCCTGCGTTGCAACAATCGAAAAGTGAATAACAATTACCTCATATTGTGCCTTGCTCTGGTGTCCAAGCTAGCGCCTGACAAAGCATATTGAGGCAGCATGGGTATATTAATAACTGTAGAAATAAGAGTTACCGTTAGCACTGTTCATCTCAATAACTTCCACTTCAATTCTCTGTCCCGCGGTAAACTCACTTAAATCTTTATAACATTCAATATTGGCAGTTTCAGGTAAAGCTTCACCTTCACAGGGACGCAGACTTAAACGATGCTTTTCAGCCTGAAAACAAACCTGGGCAAGTATTTTTCTTGAATATAATGAGATGATATTTTCGCTATGCATCATTTTAGCTCTTCCTTATATATGGAAGTAAAATGTGTTTCAGCGGCTTGAAATTGTGGCTGGAAAATCTTGTACATGGAACGGCCTTATTGATTAAATTTAATAATAAGGTCCGTTTATTATCTGTGCTTGAAAAAATGAGCGGGCATTATACACAAGCAGAACTATTTTACGTTATAAAAACAGAATATTTAATCTTTGTTACATAAGATTCATACGGCAGTGTTTTCTGCCCTAAATACTGATGCAGACAGCTAAGTCTGCACCAACACCCGCATACTTTTTATATTTTAAATCGAGCAACCAGGCTGTCCAGGCTCTTAGCCATCGCGCTAAGCGATTCACTTGAAGATGCCATATCCGCTGAAGTTGTTGCACTGTTTTCAGTACTGTCGCTGATCGCATGAACATGAACATTAATTTCACTGACCACAACAGACTGTTCTTCCGTTGCTGTAGCAACTTGTGTATTAAGATCTGACAGCTGCTGAATGTTCTGTACTATTTCATTAAGTGCATCATTGGTCCGCTGCGCACCTGTCATACCGATTTCAGCTTTTTCTTTACTTTGTCTTACACCGTCTACTGCTAACTTAGAGTCGTTCTGCAGCAGCGTGATCATCTGATGAATTTCATCGGTTGATTCACTTGCCCGCTTAGCAAGGCTTCTTACTTCATCCGCCACAACAGCAAAGCCTCGTCCCTGTTCACCAGCTCGTGCAGCTTCAATGGCCGCATTTAATGCCAGTAAATTAGTCTGCTCGGAAATACTGCGGATCACATCCAGCACACTGCTGATAGCATTACTTTTATCCGCTAAAGATTCGATAGTAACAGAAACCGATTCCATATTTTCCGCCATCTCATGAATACTCTGCGTTGACTCTTGAACAACTAACTGCGCATCTTCCGCCTGAGTTGTTGCTTCATTGGTTGCATCGGCGGCATGGGTTGCATTAGCGGCAATTTCTGAAATGGTTGATCCCATTTCGCTAATTGCTGTTGCCACCTGCGTAGCAATATCACGCTGCCCTTCTGCTTCCTGTCTTGACTGGTCTGCACCTTGAGAAACTTTCTGTGATGCCTGACGAACGTCTGTTGAGGTTGCCGAAACATCAGCTACCACAGTATGGATATTACTAATAAAGGCATTAAAACCACGTGCCAGACGGGAAACTTCATCACTACCGGTCTCACTTAAGCGGTAACTTAGATCGCCTTCTCCTTCACCTAACTCTTTAAATACTTCAGCTAACTCATTAACCGGTCTGGTTAAACTTTTAGCTAAAATAATACTGATAAAGATAAACAGTACAACGATAATCACAAAGCACATCAGCATATAATTACGCGACTCGTTCAAACCTGTATAAAGCTCTGCTTTCGGCACTTCAGCCACAACATACCAGTCCAGACTTGATATATAACTGGCAGCCACAATCAGATCATCAGTTTCCTGAAATGCAAAACCCTGTCTGGATAAAAGTGACTGTACATTGATGTTATCGTATATTGCAGAAAGTTTAACTTTGTCGCTTTTCTCTTTATCTTTATGTACTTTTACCAGTCCCGTATTATCAACAAGATAAACGAATCCGGTTTCTTCAATCTTAAAGCTGTTTAAGTAAGCAACCATATCGTTAAATGACTTTGATACACCCGAAGTTCCTCTACCGTTAAGATCCTGGTAATTAACAAACACATTCACATCACCATTTTGTTCGGTATAAGTGCTTGCCGATTCAGCCTGACCACTGTTTTTAAACGCAAAAAACCAGCCGTCAAAATTATCGTTTTTAAGAACACGAAGAAACCCGTTTTGATTCCAGTACTTATAGGTTTCCCTGTCGGCAAAAGAAGCATTACTTAAATTATTATCCTTAGTAATGGTGCTGAGCATTTTAATCACAGCCGCTTCTTGAGCAGGATCTGCACCGCCGTTAACCCAGTCAAGAATAAACGGATTCGTTGCAATCGTTTGGGTCAGTACTTTCATTTTCGATATATCACCGTCAACCGCATTACGGACACGCTGCAGCAGGTTGGGTAAATCAGACTGCTGCAGTCGGGAAACAAGCAGATCTTTGGCTTTAGAGTGACCGACAAAACCCACCACACTAGTAGATATAATAACAGCCGTCAGCATGGCAATAACCAGTCTGTTTTGAATAGAAAGTGAATTTAAAAATTTCATCAGTACGTCCTATGTATAGCTTTGCAGGAAAATTATCATGCAAACCCGTTTGAAAATAAAAAAGCCTTCAGCACTATCGCGAAGCAAAATAAGAGAGGAGCGGCAGGCAAAAACATTTTAAAAGATAAATGTAGCCCAACTAATAAATACAGCCATTCAAGCCGTATATAATTACTGCATACTGTGACCTTGTGAACTAATACTTAAAAAGAAGTTTATTGACTGGCTAAAACAAATAGCGTGAGCAAGATCAACTCAGTAAAAATTGCCGTAACTTTATGTTATACGTTTACAAATTATGTTGTTAATTTTTAGCGAGGCAGTTATCAGCTGCGAATTAACAGTAGAAAACCTTTGATCAGGAGCATAACTATAAACAGTGTTAATGCCAGCACAATGCATATTAGATACAAGACAGCGATAGGATTCAGGCGGCTGCCCAGGTGCTGTAAAGATAAGTAATCTAAATAGGGAACATCAAAATAGCTGCTGCACAGATGCCCTGAAATAATCAGCAGCAGAAAGCATAAAAATCCACTAAAACCGCCTTTTAGATCTTCCGGTGAAGGTGACAGATGTAATGATACTGATGCGCTTAAATAAAACCATAACAGAACGGTTAAAGGCTCCCTTTGATAGTTTGTCAGCAGTACAACCCACAAATTGTGCATAAGCTCAACAGCTGCAGAAAATGAATAGTCTGTAAGGTTGCTCTGACTGCTCAAAGCAAGCAGTTTCAATAAACTGTCACCATCGGGTAAGAGAAGAAGTGTCAGTAAATACACAACCAGCAAACCACCGAACAGAGGGGCTATTCCGATAAAAAAGTTACCTAATACCTGCCAGGGGTTAAGACTGTTGTAGGAGTGATTTACATATCCTAGTGTGCCGTGCCCGTCAGGATTAAAAAAAACTATTTTTTTGATTTTATGAGTAAAGAGAATACAGGCAAGTGCATGACTAAGTTCATGCACCGGTGTGCCGATAACTGCACTGATATAAACCGATTTTCCGCCCAGATTAGCAGACATCAAAGAAAATACTAAACGCTGCAGCAGATATAAAACAGCCGTCAGCACAGTAAATAAACTCAACCCCTGCGCAAGCAGAGTTAGAGGCTCAATAATCCAGTTTAATTCGTTCATATATTTCTGCTAGTCATATTCAGGCCGAAAAATTAATAAATTAATAACAAGGCTTAAACCTGCCAGTTACGTTTCATCTTGTTAATTGTCTGCTGTGATACGCCGTGAATATTAGCGTAATTTCCGCGGCAGGTTTTAATAATTAACCTTGCTTTAGTCTCTTCGGCCAGCTGCCGATAAGGCTGTATTTCCCAGTGCCTGACAAATGTATTAGCAACCACTACATTTTTTCCCTGTTCAAGATGAACGCGGCACTGCTCCTGACACCACTGATGCGCCTCTTTTAAAAGCACAGGATCAAACAGATAACCACCATCGGCCTGGATAAAATACATATCAGCCTCAAGATGCACTGCATTGATAGTTTTAGCTAAGGTGGATTTACCGCTGCCGGGCAGGCCTCGAATTAAGGTTAACTGCAGTTTATTCACTTACTTTCCCTGATTTATTATTTCCCCCTTTTTATACACTAGGTTAGCGATTCACAACAGGGCTTTATCTAAGAATAAACAGCAGGGTTAAATGAATAATAGAAAATCTAAATAACGGCATAGGAAAAATGGATGAAAGCAAGGCATTGATTGCGGTAACTAGTTGCTCTAATTACAAAATCAATAACGAAGCTAGCATTCATTTTAACCAGCATAAATGAATAGAAAATTATTGGATTTGGTATTAAAGACAGAATGCACAGCTCCGTCAGAAACTGCCGAATAACGGTTACATTGAACTGCGCAGCATCCCTGTTTACAGGAGCTGCGCAATTCAAATAAACTGTTAATAGATGTTAAAAATAAATCAGCAGGACATAATAAACTCTGGAATTTCACTCAATGGTATCTCTTTGTCGACTCCGCCTAGTTTTACCGCCTCTTTAGGCATACCGTAAACCACACTTGACTGTTCATCCTGAGCGATAGTTTTACCACCCGCTTCATGCAGCTCTTTCATTCCTTTAGCACCGTCATCGCCCATTCCTGTCATGATAATGCCGACAGCATTACTGCCGGCAGCCGTCGCGACTGAACGGAACAGTACATTCACCGAAGGTCTATGACGGGTCACCAGCGGACCGTCTTTGACCTCAACACGGTACTGGGCACCGCTGCGCCTTAACAGAAGATGCTTTCCGCCGGGTGCAATCAAAACCAAACCCGGGATAACGCGATCATTATTTTTAGCCTCTTTAATGCTGACCTGACAGATATTGTTCAAACGCTGTGCAAATGAAGCGGTAAATGCTTCCGGCATATGCTGAACAATGACCATACCGGGCGACGTTTTAGGTAAACGCGTTAAAATATACTCTATTGCCTGCGTCCCTCCCGTTGATGCCCCCAGTGCAACCAGTCTGTCTGTCGTCTCGGCCATAGCTCTGACCGGCGCTTTAAGCACAATAGGCTGCAGATCTGTTGTGCTGACAGGTTTAACACTAGCCTGGGCGGCCCCCTGAATAGCATTACTCATTAAAATTCTTGATTCCTGTAAAAAATCTTTTAAGTTTACCGTGGGTTTAGTAATAATATCGACCGCTCCAGCACTCATCGCCTCCATTACAACCGCGGCGCCCTTAGTGGTCAACGTAGAGCAGATAACCACTGGAGTTGGTCTTTCCTGCATCAGTTTTTTTAAAAAAGTAATACCGTCCATTCTCGGCATCTCAATATCCAGTACAATGACATCCGGCCAGTCTGCCGGCAGTTTTTTCAGAGCAAAAACGGGATCCGATGCAGATCCGATAACTTTAAACCCGCCAATACTGTTGAGCACCTGTGTTAATACCTGTCGTACTACGGCTGAATCATCAATAATAAAGATCTTTATCATAGCCTGTTCTCTCTGCTAATATTCAATCCTGCTGAATATAAAATATCCACACAACTTAGGTCTCTAAGCTGATTCAGCACCTTTTATTTCATGCTTTGTAATACTTTTTTCCAGTATTTTTTTTCTTCCAGCTGTACTTGATGCTCAACTCCAGAATTAATTTTTTTCATAAACACAGAAAAGTCATGGCCCATAAAATGAATATTGCGCCCATGCCTCCCGCCTAAAGAGGAGCTGATCAGGGGGATTTTTTCTGATTTTAAATACTTATGAATAAAATCCACATTAACATCACCAATCCCCCTGTTTTCCCACGATGATTCCGCAATACTTAACACATCTCCGCCGCCGAAACATTTTGCTTTTAAGTGACGCTTTTTGGCCCCTCTCAGCACCATCGAATGAATTAACAACTCCATCGCATGAACACCGTAACGCCCCGCTTCTGAATTGAGTTTTAGATACGGATCCTGACGGCTGCGGTACGCTAATAAAAAATGATTCATACCCGTTACCCCCCTTACAGGATCGTACAAACAGGCCGCTACGCAGGAGCCTAGCAATGTCGAAATAACTTCCTGATTTGAACTTACATAATATTCGCCAGGCTCAATAATGATTCTCTTAGAGTTTTTATAAGGCTGAATATTCATTTTTTTCTATAGATGGAAGGTTTTACCATCACTAATTTATCGGTTACCCGGGATAAAGTTTCTGAATGACTGATAAAAAAATAACCTCCGGGTTTCAACTTTGAAATAAGCTGTTCAACGACCTTTTTCTTTGTTTCATTGTTGAAATAGATAAGCACATTACGCAGAAAAATAACATCAAACATAGCTATTTTACGGGGCAGACTCAGGGTTAAATTCAAACGGTGAAAACTGACCTTCTGTTTTAACTTGTCAGCGATACAAAATAACCCCTGCTGTGAACGAACCCCTTTCAGGCAGTATTTATTCATTAAATAGGGATCCAGCAGCTCCACTCGATTCATGCCGTAAATACCCCGCGATGCTTTTGTTAAAACGTCCCGGTTTAAATCTGTAGCTAATATATCCCAGGTTTTTGTTCCTGATTTTTCAGCCAGCAGCATAGCCAGTGAATAAGCTTCTTCACCGCTGGAGCTGGCGGCACTCCAGACTTTAAAATGGCCAGTTTTCCATTTGCCTAATATTTCTTTTTCAAAATAGGTAAAATGTTTTGGTTCGCGGAAAAAATATGTTTCATTAGTGGTTAATATATCGACTAATAACTGTAATTCCTGATCATTATCCGGGTGGGTTGCCATATGATAATACTGCTCGTAGCTGGCAAGCTGATAATGGTTTACTCTTTTCTGCAGGCGTCCGCCGACCATCACTTTTTTAGCAGGAGATAAATCAATGCCCGCATGCTGATGGATAAAATTGCGGAACAGTTCAAATTCGGGAGTTGTGATCTGAATAGAAATAGCATTCCCCTAAAAACAGCTGCTGATGAAAATTCAAAAGCAGGCAGAATAGAAGTTATAAACATAAAACCTGTTTGCTGCATAGATACAGCTTTATGCCAAAACAGCAGCAGGCTCAGCAGCAGTCATTAGACTTAATTCAGCCAGTTCTGAAACAGACAGCACCCGGCTTATCTCCAGCAGAATAATAAACTCATCTTCAACACGCCCCATAGCTTGAATAAATTCAACGCGAATATTTGTGCCGAAGGTTGGAGCAGGCTGAATATGATCTTCAGGAATATCTAATATCTCTTTTACCTGATCCACCAGCATGCCCAGGCTCTGTTTTTCATCATTGCAGCTTACTTCCACTAAAACGATACAGCTGCGCTTACTCAGTTCACTGACTTGATGACCTAAACGGGCAGACAGGTCCACAACCGGCACAACATTGCCGCGTAAATTAATCACCCCGCGAATATAGTCGGGAGTCATAGGCACATGGGTAATACTGGTTATTTCAATAATCTCTTTCACATCGTTAATCGCAATACCAAGCGCTTCATCGGCAACTAAAAATGTCAGGTACTGGCCCTGCTGCTCTATAACTGCAGTTTCGTGACTGCGAACCTGATCTTTATTAATGCTTAAATCATTCATGTCAGCTCCTACTTTTAAATTTCAGCAATGCGGTGATTGCCGCACTGCTGTAACAAGACTGTTAAAACTTTTCAAAGTCCTGTTCATTAATATGCACTTCATTTAAATTGGCCGGGCGTGGTATATGCTCCGGACTCACCGCAACCATTGGTCGTTTCAGGTGAATAGAATCCAGCGCAGGGTCAGCTGCTGCACCGCCGCCTTCAATCAGTTTAAAATATGCAACAGACTGCTGTAACTGCTCCGCCTGGCCGCTTAATTCTTCAGAGGTTGCAGCCAGCTCTTCGGAAGCAGCCGCATTCTGCTGCGTCGCTTTATCCAGCTGACTCATAGCTTCACTGATCTGCGCAATACCGCTTGCCTGCTCGCCTGACGATGCACTTATTTCCTGTACTAAATCAGATGTTTTAACAATATTAGGCACTACTTCAGTGATTAACACACCGGCTTTTTCTGCAATATCCACACTGTCACTGGCCAGTTCACTAATCTCCTCCGCAGTAACACGGCTGCTTTCAGCAAGTTTTCTTACTTCAGCGGCAACAACGGCAAAGCCTTTACCATGCTCTCCGGCAGAAGCCGCTTCAATAGCTGCATTCAATGATAATAAATTGGTTTTATAAGAAATATCTTCAATCAGACGGATTTTCTTAGCAATATGTTTCATTGCCGTAACGGTATCCGTTACCGCAGTAGCGCCCTGCTGCGCATCATCGGCTGAGCTGGTCGCCATTTTTTCTGTAACACTGGCATTTTCCGCATTCTGCTGTACAGATGAATTAAGCTGCTCTACCGACGTACTGGTTGATTCAACACTGCTTGACTGTTCAACCGCCCCCTGGCTGATGGTTTGTGCTGTTGCACTGACCTCCTGCGACGCACTTGCTAAATTATCAGCGCCGCTGCGCACGGTTTCAATCACACCTTTTATCTGATCGCGCATTAAAATCAATGCGTTACTTAACTGGCCAATCTCATCCTTCTGATCAACCTCAAGATGAGCAATCAGGTTACCTTTTGATAACTCCTGTGCAAATACAACTCCTTTAATAACAGGCTTGGTGATACTAAGGGCAAAAAAGTAAGCAACAATAATAATTAATATGCAGAAGGCGGCTGAAATCATTGATATATTTTTAATCAGAGTCTCCACCGGGAGCATTATTTCCGCTTTATCAATCTCAGCTAGAATTACCCAGGTTGTACCGCCAACTTCCATTGGAGAATAGGAAGACAATACCTGGTTGCCGTTATAATCCTCAATAACTTTAGAGTCGCTGTTACCGTTGAGGGCATCCTTAACGGCTTCAGTATCTACACCGTTATTTTTGACAGTACCGGCAAAAGAAGCGGCTACAGAATGTCCCGTAGGATCCAGAAATGAATCAGAGCGCATTAATTTATCAGCCCCGACCAGATAGGTTTCTCCAGTTTCTCCCATTCCGTCCCGCTGGTTCATTATTGCGTTGATTGAATCTAAAGAAAGCTGCAGCGCCACAATTAGTTCAACTTTGCCGTCTTTCATATACGGCTGTGCGATAAAAGCAGCCGGCTGATCATTACTCGGCGCATAGGGTGCAAAATCAGTAATACCGTACTGCCCAGTTTGTAAAACCTGGCGTACTAACTTACCCAGTCCTGAATCACGGTATTTACCATTGACCATATTAGTCTGATAATCTTTTTCTTTACCTACACTGTAAAATACCTGTCCGTTAGGGTGAATTAAAAACAGGTCGTAATAACCGTATTTTTCAACATACTTTTCAAAATAATCCTGTTTATCCCCCTTAGTTTTAACCGCTAATACCTCTTCTAAACTACCGGAAGTAATCGAAGCCCAGTTCAATCCATTGATATTTAACGGGCTACTAGCCACCAGTTCAACACTTCCGGTACTGCCGACAACGATTTCCGTTTTAGACTGGCCAGCTAATGCCTGCTTTATAAGTTCACTGGATTTTTTTCCACCTATTTTTCCCGACTTAACAACACGATCGCTTCGGTAGCTGCTGACATTATCTACCTGACCGACCAGATAGGTCTCAGAGGTTTTTCCCATACCGATACGCGGCTGTACAATTGTATTAATCGGATCTGTGGACAACTGCATTGCAATATAACCTTCAGCAAACTGTAACCGGCCGACAACAAATGCGGCCTGATCACCGTTAGAAGGTGCATAAGGTTTAAAATCACCAATTGCTAACTCTTCCTGTCCGCCCTTAACAGCCTGCGCAAACGCGCCGGCTAATGAGCTGTCCTTCAGCAGCTGATCATTTAAAAGGTTCAATCCAAGATCCGACTCTTTAGCCGTACTGTATATAATATCGCCCTGCGGATTGATTAAAAACAGATCATACCAGCCGGTATCATTAACAATATCTTGAAATCGAGGATCGTACTGCTCAACCTGCTGCTGCCACTGTTCAGATCCAATACCGAATTCAAAGACATTATTAATGGCATAAAAACCTTCAGATAAATACGGATCATCCTTAGCAATTTTAATATTTGCTTCCGTCGCTTCAAATAAGTTTTCCATGCTGGATATTTTTAAATCCTGCAGTGCCTGCAGCTTTGACACCTGAGAATCAAGCAGAGCTGATGTTGTTTCCATCAACACACCAAGATCTCCTTCACGCTCATCAAAAAAACGCTCCAGCTGCGAATGCTTAACCGTGCGCATGGCATTGAGCTGCCTAAAAGACTCTTTAAATAATGCATCAGATGCACTTCCCGATGAAAAATACGCGACAATCACCAGCGGAATTAAACTGATCAACAGCATTAATCCAACTAATTTTACCTTCATTGATACATTTTTTAAGTTCATGGCTTACCTTCCAATTATATAAAAAATTACTCAGTTAAAATTACGCTAAACTACCGTTACCTTATTAATTAAACTTTTTACATTAAGGATCAGAGCTACATTTCCATCACCTAATACGGTGGCTCCGCTTAACCCTTCTATGTTTTCAAAAATTTGTCCCAGCGGTTTAATTACCGTCTGCTGCTCACCGTGCAGTTCATCTACCACAAAACCGGCGCGTTCTTTACCAACCCGTACAACTACCAGACTTTGTCTTGCTCTTTTATTAAACTGTTTACCCGGATTAAAGTATTCTGAAAGTTTTAAGTAAGGCATAGCACTGCCGCGCAGATTGACGTAATTCTGCACTGCATCGAGCTGCCACTCTTTTTCATTCATTTCGACACATTCCTCGACCATACTTAAAGGAATAATGTATCGCTCACCATCAGCTCCAACCATAAACCCGTCAATAATTGCCAGCGTTAAAGGCAGCTGTATGGTGATTTTTGTGCCCTGCTGTTCAATGCTGTCAATATTGACACTGCCGCGTAAGCCTTCAATATTTCTACGCACCACATCCATACCGACACCACGTCCGGAAAGATCATTAGCCTGTTTTTTGGTACTTAAACCAGCAGCAAAGATTAAATTATAAATTTCCTGATCGGAAAGATTTGCATCTTCGCTAACAATGCCTTTAGCAACCGCTTTTTCTAATATTTTATCTTTATTAAGACCGGCACCATCATCAACGATTTGAATAACAATATGCCCGGAATCATGAAATGCATTAAGGTGAATTGAGCCCTGCTCTGACTTGCCGGCAGCTAAACGCTGCTCTGGTGATTCAATGCCGTGGTCTAATGAATTACGAATAAGGTGAGTCAACGGATCGTTGATCTTTTCAACAACAGTTTTATCAAGCTCGGTTTCACCGCCGGTTATTTCAAGGTCAATATTTTTACCCAGCTCTTTACTGACGTCCCGAACGACACGTCTAAAACGGGAGAATGTTTCACCAATCGGCACCATTCGCAGCTCTAATGCTGTATCTCTAATATTACTAACCAGTGACGACATGGTTGCCGAGACCTCTTCAGCTTCATCCAGGCCGCTTTTCTCAATCATTAAATCCATAGCGGCACCGGAGATTACCAGCTCACCGACTAAATTAATTAAGTGCCCTAATTTTGTTGAATCAACGCGGATATAGTTGGATTCAGAAGAAACTTTTTGTTTTACCTGCTGCTGTTTTTTTACCGCCTGCTCAACAATTTTCGACTGAATAACATTCTGCTCAACCAGTATTTCACCAATGGGTTTACTCTCTTCTTGAGAATGCTCTTGAGTATGCAGTGCTCTGGCAACATCATTGACGGTTAACACGCCGACCTTAACTAACATCTCCCCTAAACGGGCTGTTTCATCTTCAGGCAGATCCTCTAATAATGCCAAGTACTCTACTGATTTTGCCGAGGGAGCTAATATTTTAATTTCACAGTCATCTGCCGCAAACTCAAAAACGTCTTCAATCTGCTGTTTGTCAGCTTCACTTGAAAAAGCTATTTTATAATGCAGATAGCAGCTTTCCGGATCGAATTCATCTCCTTGCGGAACGGCTTTATCAAAAAGTAAAAGCGCTCTAATCTCTCCTAATGTTTTCAAATAACGAATAAATGACAAAGGATCAACACCCATTCTGAAAGCATCTTTTTTAAACAGAAGCGTGATCAGCCAGTTGCCGCTCAAATCCGCACGGCTTTTTCCTTCAGGAGCACTTTCTAACTCAATATTGTCAGATTTTTCCTGCCCTTTGACTGCTGACGACTGGGCGGATGTTAGACACTCGCTTAACAGCTCGCCGTTTCTCTGCAGTTCCTCTTCTAAAGGCTGCTCCGGATACTCCAGACTGTATGCAAGCAGCCGGGCAGTATGATCGCGGCAGTCTAATAATACTGATATTAGCTGTGCATCGATCTGCCTGCTTCCATCACGCACCTGATCTAATACCGTTTCAGCCTGATGGGTAAAACTAACAATATGGTTAAATCCGAACAATCCGGATGAACCTTTAATAGTATGCATCGCTCTGAATACACAATTAATCACTTCTGCATCATCCGGCGTGTCTTCTAACACAAGCAGTGAACTTTCCATCTCATCCAGCAGCTCTTGTGCTTCCTGGGTAAAGGTAATTAATGCGGCATCTAAATCATTCATGACTATTTCCACTCAGCTGGCAGCACAATAGGATCGGCAAAAAAATCAGTTAAATTAAACAGTTCAATCACCTCGAAAACAGACTGACTGTGATGCAGCAGATTGAAATCACTGCCTAATTTATCAGCTGTTTTTTTCAAAAAAATTAATAACTGTATACCTGCACTGTCAATTTCAGAGACCGCAGACAAATCAATATTTAGTGTCTGCCCGGCCTGCAGATGCGTTAACAGACAATTTTTATGCTCAAGCACGGTATAAATTGTCATTTCGTCATTAATATTTATCAGTGTTTCTAAATCATTTGTATTTGTAATTTCAATCGCCATCAGCAGACTCCAGCAGCAGTAACGTTTAAGGCAGGACCAGTTTTGAAACGGCTGTTAATAACATTGGAGGCTGAAATGGTTTAACTAACCATGCTTTAGCTCCCGCCCCTCTTCCCTGCTGTTTTTTGGAATCGGAGGCTTCCGTTGTTAACATCATCATCGGGGTAAATTTATATGCCGGTAATTTTTTTGCTTCTTTTACCAGGGTAATACCATCCATAAACGGCATATTTACATCAGTAATAATGAGGTTGATTTTGGTTTTATTTGCCTGCGATACTTCCAGCTTTGCCAGCGCATCTTTACCATCATTGGCGGTAATCACTTCAAAACCAGCCCCTTTCAGAGTCAGACTTACGACTTGTCTAATTGATGCTGAGTCATCAACAACCATAATTGTTTTAGCCATATCTGGTGCCTATTTAGTTTATAAGTTAAAAAAATGTCAGATCATCACCTGTTGCTGCATCATCCGTTTTTTTACCAGGATCGACTGCGGCCTGGTGATTAAGCAGCTCTTCGGGCATGGTGTAGCGCAGCTCCATACTGTCCATAATCTCTTTTACCGATATCGACTGCTGCGCTTTATCCTGTAACTTAACAGCATGATGTCCAGCAGCTATTTTCAGCAGATCATTGAGATTACTTTTTGCATGCTCAAGCATCTGACAGACTCGATCCTGAAACTGCAGCGTGGTTATCACCTGGTAGATATCTTCTTGAACTTTGCAGTTATTTTCCGTTAATATTTCTGTACTTTTTTCAAACAGGGTTAACGACTCTTTTATTTCAGATAAAACACCTTCTATATGTGTCTCTAATTCACAGATACTTTTTTCATCTGAATTTCTAGTTACCTCTACAGTAGCTAACGTAGATTTCATTGCATCATTTATGGCACTAACCGTTGAGCTGATCCGTTTACCTGTTGCCGCAGAGCTTTGTGCTAGTTTTCTAACCTCATCAGCAACCACCGCAAAACCGCGCCCCTGCTCGCCGGCTCGAGCAGCTTCAATAGCTGCATTTAACGCCAGCAAGTTGATATTTTCAGCAACGCTGCGCACCTCTTTCGCCATCTCATCCAGCTGCAAAGTATGTGCTGATAAAGTTCTAATCTCTTCAACCATACTCATTTCAGCATCATTAAGGCGATTCAGCTCTTCAAACACCTGCAGCAGAACCGCTTTTGAATCAGTTAACAGATGATCAATCAGACTGCCTCTGCCCCCGGACTGATTTGCTTCAATCTGACTAATCTGCTCGGTCATCAAAACAAAGGTGTCCGTTAATGTTGTTATCTCTTTTTCCACAAAATCTTTAGATACATTTATCTGCTTCTCAATAACAGGAATCACTTCAACAAATAGATGTTCAAAATCGCTAACTGCCTGCTCTATTTTTAAGTTTTGAGGCTCCTGCTTAGCAAGCAGAGACTGATATTGAATCAGATTTTTACTGTTAACTTTACTGACAAGTAACACAGCAGTAAAAATGATCGTCACCAGCAAAATAGGAAACACAGTCAGAACATTAAGAATCTGTAGTTCAGCAAGAACATTGATAACTGCAGCCAGTACAACAGATGCGAGAAAAGAAATAATATAAATGTATTTATCGCGATGCATTACCACCTCAAATTAATAAATATATAGACAAATTTATATGAACAAAACAATCTTAGGCTAGTTCAGCAGTTACGCTTTAACAAAGAAGGGATTAATTATAAAAAGCTATATCAGCTCACAACTTAAAAATAATCGCTTTAATATGGTTGATTTTATTGGAAATTCATACACTCTCTATAGATTTTCATGCAACCGAATATAAGTAACTGACTCTCTTGATATTTTTATTCCACCAGCATTTAACATCATAATTTTACAAGGATAATTTATTGAAACAGCAGTCTGTATACTCCTGCTGTTAAGCTGTCAATTCTGACAGATCTCCGTATACTGCTGGCTTATAATTTACAAAAATGAGAAATATCATGAAAGATACCAATCAGACACTGCTTACGTTTCTATCAGAAGTTAAACCAACTCAGCAGTTGTGGGCGCTGCAGGATACAAAGAGTGAAGACTGGGTTGTACTTGACTCACTTAACTATGAAGAAACAGAAGTTATGCCGCTTTGGTCCAGCGCGGAACTTGCCGCTGTACACTGCACCGAAGAGTGGAAAGACTACCTGCCGGCAGCCATCACTTTAGCTGACTGGTTAGAGTTCTGGATTGATGATCTTGTTAAGGACGGTGTAGTGATCGGTATTAACTGGATCGGCGAAGAAAATGATTTAGAAATTGATCTGCCTGAATTTACTCAGTCTCTGGTTGATATCGAAGTTTTATAAAGCAAATCAGCAGCTGTTTATCAAGCCGCTGATTTAAGCGGCTTGATCTTTTACCATCATTTCTGGTGGGAGATAATACTTAAACACATATTAAGGTGTTCAATAAAAAAGCAGAACTGCGAATAGTTCTCGTCACTGATCTTTTTTGATTTAGTAAAAATCTGCGCACTGATCACACCAATCACCTTATTATCGATTTTCACCGGTGCAATACAGAGGGTCCCCCCGGCAATTAATTTTTCTATTTCAGCAGTAATATAATTACACCACTTTACATCCCGGTAATCATTTACCAGCACGGTACTGTCCATTTCCACAACATGACTGAGAATATTCACACTGTCACTTAACGATATTAAGCAATGAAAACTTTCTGCACGACCATTATTATCATAGGAGGTTCTTGATTCAATATTTCGCTTGTCACTGCTCAGCATCCAGAATGAACAGCGCTCAAACCCGAGAATATGGGCGGTATACTGCAGAGTGAATGTTAAAAAATCATTGATATTGCGGCCGTCCTTAGTCAGCTTAGTTAATGCGCCGACAGCTGATAACAGCGCTTTTTCCTGACTGACCGCATGGACCGGAGCCTGTAACGACTGCTCACTGAAATGGGAGGCTTTCGGCAGCGCTTTAATATGTTTTTCCAGCACAGAAGCACCGTATGAACTTAATAATTCAATGGCTAACTCTCTAGTATGCTCAATTCTTTCTTTTAAAAAGCGCACCTCAATTTTCATTATCTTACTTATTCTTTTCAAGATCAGATCAAACTCAGCCTTCGTTTTTGGAGGCGAAGCAATAGCGGCACTAAGCTGATTAGCTAAACTTATAGTCTGCATCTCAATGGTTCGAGATTCAGGCTGATCTAAGGATTTTATTAATAACTCTCCTAAATTCCAGGTTTTAGCCAGACCGATACTGAGATCTGTAAAGTCGACACCGCATTCCGCAGCACAATATTTCTGGAACTTATCAGGGGGTAGATCAACCTCTTTTATTAACAGCTCAGCCATATCGCTGCCGGTGCTCCAGAATGATGTTTCTCCAATGTGGTATAACATAGCCGCTAAATAAACTTCTTCTTTAGTATCATCAGCATGATCCGGCACCATCATCTTTGCTAATAATCCCGCATAAAAAGCATTTGCCATCAACATAGTTAAACGCTGGTGAACCTCTGGGCCTAAGTTTTTACTCTGCAGCAGTCCGTCTAATATTTTTGATGTTAAACAAATATTTTTGACCGCTTGAATACCAAGCACAATTGACGCTCGAGAAACTGTGGTCACTTTGCGCATAGAAACATGACTAGAATTATTAACCACTTTAAGCACACAGGAAGATAACGCCTGGTCATGCAGTATGGCCCGGCTTAATTTTGGAATTGAAGAGGTATCATCATTAGAAAACTTATCAAGCATACCCGCTATCGAGGTGATTGCCGGCAGCTCTTTCCTGGCAAGAAGCTCTATCCACTGAGCAGGTGTCCGTTTTATTTTGTCGCGCATTGCATTTGCCCTAATTGATACTACACAGTAATAAACAGCCGGAAGAGAGTTATACCATTCTAGATATATATCTGATCTTTTATGCTGGTTAAAATAAACCATCTCTGCGTTATAAGTTTTACAAAGGAAACAACCACTTACAGCAGCCCATGCCTTGGTATGATTAATTTTTCCTACACCTGAATTGACCACTTACTTATCCAGAATGGTATTTCCCATAATGAGTCGGAAATGCAGATTATTGCTTTAAATTCTAATACCGCGGCTCCGGTCTCGCCAATTATTGCGCTGATTTACAGCTTTTATTTAAACAAGCTGTGACATTAATACAGAGAATATGGCGGAGAGACACTAATACAGCGGCACTTTCAATGTAACTACCTGAATATATTATATAAAATTAATGTTAGAGCACTTTACCCAAGAGCCGCTAGGTTTTAGAGTATCTGTCAGGCTGACATTTATTGATTAACGCCTTTAAGTCATTGATTAATAAAAACAGCTCTACAATGCCTAATAACAGCTTTACGTCTATAATAAATTAATACTTTTACAAGTTATAGAAATGGATTTAACTTACAAATATAAAGGGATTTTATGAATAATTTAGGATTTTCCCGCAAGATTATTCTTGCGTCGGGTGTCATCCTCGCTGCAGCGTTAATTATATTAGCAGTAATTAACTACGCGGTGGTGATGAAACACACTCGTAATAACCTGCAGAGTAACCTTGAAGAAACAGCGCAGACCGCCTCAACTAATATCGCTAACTGGCTTAATGATAAGCTGCTGACAACTCAAGCTGTTGCGGAAGGTACCACGGAAATCAGTTCAACCATGGACCGTTCCAAGTTATCCATGATTAAAACGGCGGGTAATTTTATCTATGTATATGTTGCCGATGAGGCCGGTACTATGGTGATGGATAATCCCGATGAAAAACTACCAGCTGATTATGATCCCCGTATTCGCCCCTGGTACACCAAAACGAAACAACTCGGCTCAGCTTCTTTCACGGCTCCTTACATTGATGCAACATCAGGTTCTCTGTTAATTTCAGCAACTGCGCCTATTAAAATAAACGGCAGCTTTTCAGGTGTGGCCGCCGGAGATTTATCTCTGGATTATATTGTAAATACACTCGGGCTGGTTGATTTTTCCGGAACTGGTCATGTATATCTTATTGACGGTGATGGAAAAGTTTTAGTTCATAAAGACAAAACTCTCGGTGATAAAAACATTAGTGAAGTTTACCCGAATAAAAATATTAAAATTCAGTCGGAATTAGTTGAGGTAGAAGCAAGTACAGGTATTCAGCTGGTTGGTTTTTTCCCGATTAAAGGCGTTCCCTCTGTAAACTGGTATCTAGCCGTCGAGATTGATAAAGCACAAGCCTTTTCCTCAATGGATGAGATCCGCAACCTTTCTTTATTATTAACCCCTGTCTCTGTATTAATTGCAGTTGTTTTACTTAGCTTATTATTAGTACAGCTGACCAAACCACTGCACGGTTTACAGTCTGCCATGCGCGATATCGCCGAAGGTAACGGCGATCTGACTAAACGTCTTGATATTAAAAGCAATGATGAAATTGGCAAATTAGCAGAGCACTTTAATACCTTTGTCGCAAATATACATAATATGATGAAAGTCTTTAAAAGTCAGTCCGGTGAAATGACAGTAATAGCCTCGCAGATGAACGACATTTCCAGCCAGAGTAAATATGAAATGGGCAGGCAGCGTCAGGAAACAGAGCAGGTTGCAACGGCTGTAGCCGAAATGTCGGCAGCGGCCGGTCAGATTGCGGTTAATGCTCAGGGAGCGGCGGAAGCGGCCCAGGACGCAGACAGTGAAGGTCAGGTGATTAACCGTGTGGTTGATGAAGCAATCTCTTCCATTCAAGGGCTTGCGGATAACCTTGGTGAAGCTGAGCAGGTAATTGCTGAACTGGAAGTTGAAGTGACAGATATCAGCACCGTATTAGACGTTATTAAAGGCATAGCAGATCAGACTAATCTTCTTGCTTTAAACGCGGCTATAGAAGCCGCTAGAGCCGGCGAACAGGGGCGCGGTTTTGCAGTGGTTGCCGATGAAGTACGCAACCTTGCCGGTAAAACACAAGACAGCACCGAAGAGATAAATGCCAAGATTGCCAGTTTACAAAACGGTGCGGCGCGCGCCGTTGATTCCATGAAGAAAAGCCGTGAAACAAGTGATATCAGCGTACAGAAAGCCGGTGAAGCAGGTCAGTCACTTAGCCGAATTTCTGAGTCAGTCTCACGCATTTCGGAAATGAATATTCAGATTGCCACCGCGTCAGAAGAGCAGACTAATGTAACCGAAGAGATTGCCCGTAATGTCACCAATATCTCCGATGCAACAGAAGTAACCAATGAAGCCGCTAATGAAACCGTAAAAACCAGCGAACAATTATCTGCTATCGGTACCCAGATTATTAAAGACGTGGATCAATTTGTTATTTAATAATCTATCCCGCTCTGAATTAACCAATTCAGGGCGTTCAGGAATTTGAACAAACAGACCCGGCAATAAACCGGGTTTGTTTTTCACAGCTTGCTGCCCCCTGCATCTTCAGGTAGATTGTCGATATATTCATGCTCAACAATAAACACAGAAGTAATCAATGCCAGAAAAAAAAGTACATATCGGGCTGCTTAATCCTAAAAGCGCAACAAATGTAGGCGCAGTAATGCGGGCGGCCGGCTGTTATGCGGCTGATAAGGTATTCTATACCGGAGAGCGTTATGATCGCGCCGTTAAACTCAATACTGATACTAAAAAAATCAGCTCTAGGGTGCCGTTAATAGGAGTGGAAAATCTGCTCGAAAGTAAAAGCGATGATATTAAAGTCGTATGCGTTGATCTTGTTGAAGGAGCTGTCCCCTTACCTGCATTTGAGCACCCGGATAATGCTTTTTACCTGTTCGGCCCTGAGGACGGTACCATTAGTCAGAAGCTTATCAATCAGGCTGATGCTGTTGTTTATATTCCAACAATCGGCTGTATGAACCTGGCAGCCGCAGTCAACGTGGTATTATACGACAGACTGTTAAAATCAGCAGCACATGTAACCGATAACGCTTTAATTCGTCAAAGCAGAGATAATAACAATAAAGTAAAAGTAAAAAGCAGATAGACGAATTAATAAGCCGGGTTTATTAATTCGTTTATCAAAACACTTGCCGGGTTAGTTTCTCAGCTGCTTTGCTGAAGATAAAACCCAGGCGCGGTCATGGACTTCAAATCCCATATGAGGATAAAAATCCTCCGTCTGAGGGACTGACAATAAGATAAGTTTACAGTCTTTATTAATCTGCTGTGTGGTTAACTGCAGCAGTTCTTTACCAACGCCGCTATCCTGCGCTTTTTCATGTACAGCAAGATCTGATATGTAACAGCAGTAATAAAAATCAGTCATAGCCCGTGCGATACCAATCAGCTCCTCTTCCACCCAGGCCGAAATTATTAAGTTCGAGTTCTTTAACATGCCGGCAATGTATTTAGAATTACCAACAGGCCTGCGTTCTGCCAGTGAA
The DNA here is from genome assembly GCF_000428725.1 of Psychromonas aquimarina ATCC BAA-1526. Lineage (GTDB taxonomy): Bacteria > Pseudomonadota > Gammaproteobacteria > Enterobacterales > Psychromonadaceae > Psychromonas > Psychromonas aquimarina. Next base: position 152,729 of record NZ_KE386793.1, on the reverse strand, counting down.
GTATTATCTAACAAATCAACAAATTGTTTTTCTGAAACTGCTTTATTTACCCTGTATTCAATTTTCATTTCTACACTCCCGTTATATGACAGGGCAACAGATCATCCAATGACTTATAATGCTCGGTCACTATAATTTATAAAGCCGATATCCCCTTGCTTTAAAAATTCCGCATCAAATAGAGCCTGCCTGTGCAGAAATTATAAAAACAATAAAATTGCAGTCACAATATAGGCAAAATGAGCTCAATTCAACAGATTGCATTTCTATTCTTACAAAGCGTGACTGGATAAACAGATTTGTATTATTGTCCGCCGGAATAGAACTTATGGCGTTATTTTGTTTGTGAATTCGCAGAGGCAGTTCAACTGCTTTAGCACTATATATTTGTGACCAAAACTTTACATGCAGAAATGCAGTGATGTCTAAAATTTCCTGCCGGACATGCCGGCATAGATTAAAAACTTTACGCTGGCGTTCAAGCTAAGAGCAGACTGTTACTCCCCAAAATCAAATTTTTTGATCTGCCTGCGGCTAAAAAATCAGCATTATGTAATTACATGCTAAAATTATATGAGTCACGCAGATATTACTGCAGTATGTAAAGAGAAAAAATATGTCACAGCTTCCACTCATTCGCATTGATATCATATCGGACGTGATGTGCCCCTGGTGTATTATTGGTTACAAAAAATTAGAACAGGCAATGCTTAATATGGCAGGGAAAGCGCACTTCAACGTATACTGGCAGCCTTTCGAGCTGAACCCTGAGATGCCTCCTGAAGGGCAGAATTTAAACTACCACCTTCAGGAGAAATACGGCGTCAGCAAAGAGCAGAATATACAAAATCGTCAGTACATTACTGAAATCGGCAATAGATTAGGTTTTGAGTTTTGTTATCACAAAGATTCGCGCATTGTTAATACCTTTCTTGCTCATCAGTTATTGTACTGGGCAAAAATTCAAAACAAGCAGACAGAACTCAAACTGGCACTATTTGATGCCTATTTCACAAGGCAGCAGGATCTCAGTAATATAAATGTACTGCTTGAGGCTGCCGAACAAATTGGACTGAATAGAGCAGATGCAGAAAAAATTTTACAGTCTCAATGTTTTGCACAAAACGTACGTAATGAACAAAATTTCTGGCAGCAGAATGAAGTTCGTGCAGTACCCGCCTTTATCTTTAATAAGCAATACTTACTTTCCGGCGCACAAGAATCAGAGACGCTTCAAGACGTTATTGAAACAATCCTCAAAGAACTTTAATTAAAAATAACTATGCGCTTGCCTGTTACAATAGGTATAATGTCTGTAAATGAAAGAAGAGTTTTATTGATTTCATAACGGTAACAACTCCGTCATCGATGTTAAAATACTTTGAATAATAAAATAAAAGGTGTACTTAATGGGTAACGTGCTTGAATTGGTGAAAAACACTCGCCGTAAAAATAAACTAAAACGTGAAATTCTTGATAACGACCAAAAAGTTCGTGATAACCGCAAACGTGTTGATCTGCTGGCTAACCTGGTTGACTACATTACGCCGAACATGAAACAAGAAGATATCGTAAATATTATCAGAAACATGCAGTCTGATTACGAAGACCGCGTGGATGATCACATCATCAAAGGTGCTGAACTTTCCAAAGAGCGCCGTGAAATAAATAAAAAAATCAATGCATTTAAAATCCACGATACTGCAAAATAAATTAATTTTATGCAGTACAAAAGGGATAGCCTGACTATCCCTTTTTTGATCCGGCTTTCCCTGCTAATATGCAGATCTCCTTTTAACATAGCACTGGAAGAATTTTGCCTTTTAACAGCCCTTCTGCGAATAAAACCTTATTAAGCGGCGATATCCACTTGTGGAGAATTCAACCTCAGAAAATAACTGATCTAACAGTATTAAAATCTTTAAAAAGTGTACTGACTCAGTCTGAAATTGAAAAAGTACAGCGTTACCGCTCCCCGAAAGCACAGCATAACGCCCTGATCACACGTGCTTTTGTACGTTTTGTTTTATCTCAGTACGCAGAAATAAAACCTCAAGACTGGTCATTCACTATTTCTGAACATGGTAAACCCGAATTAAACAATACTACGCCTGCACTGCGTTTTAACCTCAGTCATAACGATGACCTACTGGTTTGCTCTGTATGCCTGGGACATGATATCGGCTGCGATGTTGAGAATCTGTCACGCAGGATAAGTGTTGAAGCCATTGCTAAACGTTACTTTTCAGCTGAAGAGTATCAAAGTTTAAAAGACCTTGCGCCCGCACTGCAGCGCAGACGTTTTTTTGAATACTGGACATTAAAAGAAGCATTCGTTAAAGCAACCGGGCTTGGTATCAGTCAAGGCTTAGACACTTTCAGCTTTAAGATCACTGCTCCTGAAACAGGAAAACTTAACAGTAATATCTCCCTGTCATTTTCACAGAAAAGTCCGATTAAAAATGAAAAAGACTGGTACAGCTGCTTAACTTACCCAGATCAAAAACATTGTGTTGCAGTATGTATTAACAGTGGAAGCAAGAGTAAACAGTTTCAGTTAACTCATTTTCAAGGTGAAGACTGTTTACCTGAATTTCAGGTTGGACGAAGCAGCAGAATAAATCCAGCCGGTTAAGTTCTGCTGATTTAAAGATTAAGCGGCGGTGCTGTCTGTTTAAATATTTCATCAGTTCCGGCCAGTTCAAGTAAGCGCTGAAGATTGTCCAGTTCAGATAAATCAATACGTTTACGGTACAGCCCCCAGTCAAGAAAACAAGCAAGGCGGATTTCCCCGTCTGTAAGTGGTAATTTACCTACTGATACAGCACTGTTTAATTCCTGTAGACCGGACAAAACACGGCTGTTTTGACGTTGTAAGTACTTACTGTCATTTAAACCAATATTATCCATCTTTTCTAAGAAGAAAATATTTACGCAGGCATCCATCACTGTATTGATCATATTAAACAATTCAAAGTCTTTAATGTCCGCAAGGTAACTAAATCCGGCTTTTTCTCTAAGGTATTTAAGAATTGAACTTGAATCCGTCAGGGTCAGATCGCCGTCAATTAATAGAGGGACTTTCTTGGTAGGTGATAATTGTGCGCTTTGCTGCGCATCTGTTTCAACAAACTCACAGCTTAAATTCGTTTCTAATAATACGATGCGACAGTGGCGTACAAAGGGAGAGGTGAAACTACCATAGATTTTCATATTAATCCTTCATAATCAAATGACAAGATAAACAGAGTAATCTTTAAACAGATAATATTCAATATATTCAGCAAGGGTTAACAGTACAAAAATCCCCCAGTAACAACTGAGGGATTTCCTTTAGTGGACATGTTTACCATGTTTAGCTTCTACAGGGTCTTCTTTTAGCTCATCAGCTAACCATAATTCATGCATAGGATCGACTTTTTCTGAAATGGTAATCTCAACACCCATTTCCAATAACTCTTTGATTGTTAAATTATCAGCAAGGTTCATCGCCTGACCTGCTTTATTATGAAATATCATAATATCCTCCTTACATCTTCCCGTCCCACTATAATTTTAGCCTATGTTTGTCCATCGCGAGCGTTAATCCTGTTTTTTATAAAAATATTTTTTATTTCATACAGATTTATGGTTCGATAAGATATTCTGTAAAGCCCCAGCTAAGCATCTTTTGATATGCTTTGCAGACATCCTCTGCTATCTATTGAGCAATTTGAAAACCACGTTTCGGATACTCTATAATCCGCTGCAGAAATAAACTCAGTAAAATATAAGATAATAACGAGATTGCATATAAACCGCTAACCATAGGAATGTAAAATACTTTTTATGATTAGAATAAATAACAGGGCGGCGGCAGGATAAATATCAGCGTAGATAAAAAGATTAATACTGAGCTTGCCCGGTATTAATCTTTATATATTTTATTTAATAACAGTAAATTCAACAGCAGCAGTAAAAACATCTCCCTCTTCGCTGATTCTAAGCACCTTGGCTTCTGCATTTAAAGGAGGAAAACGAAGATCATCAGTCCCAAGCTGTACTTCAACTTCATCACCAGCTTTTAAACACAGATCTGATAATTGTATAGACATGCCGGTACTGCTAAGATCTTTACAAATCCCCTGCAGCTCAAAAGTTCCTTTTAATATTTTTACACCAGTTTCAATTGCCATACGGCGGAATTCACGTCTATCATCATGACCTGTTAACACATTACCTCCAAAATAAAGCTGCAGACTTTATATAATAAAATAGCAAACGAAAGCTGACTATATACCCATGCCGCCTCAAAATGCTTTGTCAGGCATTAAACAGGCTGGCAGCGCAAGACACAACATGAGTATAAAATGAGACATATTTTAAAATCTGGCAAGTTATGCTGATTTTTTTATTTTAACTTTGGGATCTTAACTGCAAATAGTGCTTTGCTTATTTAACGTGCAGGGAAAACAACGATGCGCCGGAATCGAATTTCCGACGCATCGTAATAAAACATTAAACTTTAAAAGTTGCCATTAGTTCGCTTACATTTTGACCTAATTTTTTCAGCGTATCACTACCGCTGTTAATATCAGATGCAATTTCATTGGTGGCATTGGCTAAATCTGCAATAACAACAACCCTTTCATCAATCTCTCTAGTCACTGCAGACTGCTCTTCGGCAGCCGTTGCAATATGATCATTGGCATCAGAAATGGAATTAACAGAATCAGCGATAGCATCAAGAGAATCACTTGCTTTTGTAGCCTGCTCTACTGCAATAACAGCAATAGAGCCGCTCGTTTCAATGGCACTTACCGCCTCTTGTGCTTTATTCTGCAGCTGTTCGATGATTCCATTTATCTCCAGAGTTGCGCCCTGTGTACGTCCTGCTAAGGTCCTTACTTCATCAGCAACAACAGCAAACCCCCTGCCCTGCTCGCCGGCGCGGGCGGCTTCAATGGCTGCATTTAATGCCAGTAAATTTGTCTGCTCTGCAATGCCTTTAATCACAGATAATACCGAATCAATAGAATTACACTCAGAGTCCAGCTCTATAATCACAGCACTCGCAGACTGAATTTCAGTAGACAGGTTTTCCACAGAACTGGCAGATTCAGTAACTACTTTTTTACCTTCAAGCGCCTCACTGTTTGCTCCCTGTGCTAGTCCGGCAGCTGTTGATGCGCTATGTGCTATCTCATTAATAGTACTCACCATCTCATTAGAAGCCGTGGCTATCTGCGCAGTTTCAGCATTCTGCTGCTCGGTACTTGCGACTGATTCCATAGATTTAGACAGAAGTTCAGATGCGGATATTTCCACCTCTGCAGAAGATTTTTGTACAGAAACAATAATATTATGAATTTTTTCTACAAACTCATTAAATGAGGAAGAAAGTTTAGCAACTTCATCTTCTCCATTAACAGGTAGGCGTACTGTTAAATCTCCCTCTCCTTTTGATAAGTCTTCCAGTACAGAAGTCGTTGAACGGATCGGTACCACAATACTTTTGGCAATAAAAAATAAACCTGCGAGTAAAAACAGAATAATCAGTATCACATAAACAGCTAAATCGGCGGCAAGCTGCCAGGTAGAGTCCCTGACATCATCAACATATATGCCGGTCCCTATGATCCATCCCCACGGCTTAAAAGCTTTGACATAGGATATTTTTTCTAAGGGATCGTCGGCACCTGGTTTTTCCCATAAATAGTCAACATGACCTGAGCCGCTCTCTTTAGCCACTCTCACAAATTCCAGGTATAAATGTTTTCCGTTAGTGTCTTTAACACCCGATAAATCTCTGCCGGCAAGCTGCGGCTTAACCGGGTGCATAATAATCGTTGGTGAATAATCATTAACCCAAAAGTAGTTGCCGTTATCGTAACGCATCGTTTTAACTGCATTTAAAGCTAAAGCCTTGGCGTCATCTTCACTCAACTCGCCATTTTTGAACTGCTTATGATAGCCGTTCATAACAGCATGTGCAGCATCCACCATATTCTGGGTCTGTTTTGATTTAGCCGCTAACAAACCATCATTAATTTCTAATAATGACTGCCCGGTAACTAATAACACACCCAGCAGGGTAATTACGGCAATTAAAGCTAACCTTGAGCTAATAGAAAATCTATTTAACATATCCATATGATAATGACCCCTGCATATTTTATAAAATTAACCTGCCATAAATATAATCTAGTACCTCTGATATTTGTTGACAAACAATAAAGGTGATCAAAATCACGCTTGAATGCGCGATGACAAAAACACTCCTTACATAACAACAAGATACCTTAAACAAAGTCTTAAAGTCACATTAAAGTCAAGACCGCAGCTAACAGGCGTATCACGGCCTTAACCGGGTTAATAATTGGCTGAAATAAAATAGGAAGAGCAAAGATGCATAAAAAGGCCTTATCAGATTAATAAGACCTTTATACTTAGAAAAGATTAAGAGGGATAAGTGTATGGTGCCTGTATACCTAGCGGAATACCTAGTGCCCAGTATGCCAGCAGGAACAGTGTCCATGCAATTAACATAGCAATTGAGTACGGCATCATCATCGAAGCTAATGTACCAATACCCGTACTTTTAACATAACGCTGACAGTACACTACCACTAACGGGAAGAAAACCATCAATGGAGAGATAATATTGGAAACAGAATCACCAACACGGTAAGCCGCTTGTGAAAGTTCCGGAGAGATATTAACAGCCATCAGCATAGGTACTAAAATTGGTCCGATTAATGCCCATTTAGCAGAAGCTGAGCCCACCAGTAAATTTACAAATGCAGTTAAGAAAATCATACCAACAATGGTCATCTGCCCCGGCATATCTAAATACTGTAAAAATTCAGCGCCGTACAAGGCTAAAATAACACCTAAATTTGACTGACCGAATGCGACTAAGAACTGTGCACAGAAGAAAGACATAACGATATAGCTGCCCATGGTTCCCATGGTTTCAGACATAGACTTAATGATCGAATCGTTAGTTTTAAAACGTCCTGATACTCTTCCGTATACTACCCCAGGGATAATAAACAGGATAAAAATCAGCGGCACAATCGACTGCATAAGCGGTGCGTCAAAGGCTGTCATATCACCCGTTGGCGAGCGCAGCGGAGAATCTTCAGGGAAAACTAAAACGATTAACGTAATAATACCCAGCAGCATAGCTAAACCGGCACGGTTAAAAGCTTTGTTCTCAATCGCGCTGATAGAGCCTAGGTTCGGCGCTGTTTCAGCATCTTCATCAATTTCAACTTTAGAAAGACGCGGTTCAATGACTTTTTCAGTTACCCACCAGCCCACACCGACAATTAGAATCGAAGATAAACCGGTAAAGAAAATATTCGCCAGCGGATTAACGGTGTAATTAGTATCTAAAACTTGAGCTGCTGACTGGGTAAAGCCGGCAAGTAAAGGATCAATACCAGAAGGGATAAAGTTAGCAGAAAAACCACCGGAAACCCCGGCAAAGGCAGCTGCGATACCAACCAGAGGATTACGCCCTGCAGCATGGAAAATAATACCGCCTAGAGGAATAACTAAAACATAACCCGCATCAGCAGCCGTATGAGATACAATAGCAACCAGTATCAGCATAGGAGTTAACAGCTTAGCCGGTGTGAAGTTAAGCATTTTCTTCAGCGCGGTGTTAATGAATCCGGATGCGTCCGCAACCCCAACCCCTAACATAGCAACCAGTACGATACCTAAGGGCGCAAATCCGGTAAATGTTTTAACCATATTAGCTAAAAAAGAAGCTAAGGATGCACCGGTAAGCTGGTTATTAACTTCAATTGCTTCTCCGGTAACAGGGTGAGATAAACCGAATGAAAACTGCGCAAATACTGCAGATAACCCCCAGACTAATAACAATCCCCAAAAAAATAATAAAGCCGGATCCGGTACTTTATTGCCTGTTCTCTCTATAAAATTTAAAAAACGATCCATTCCTTTGGATGACGCCGGCGGCGCTCGTCTGATCGTTTCATTACTCATTGAATCTCCGATTAGTTTTTTAGTAATCAGTAATACCCTTAGTTATTTAAACATTGGGCAGTACCTCGTTTTAAAAACAACACAAATTATTCTTCATCGGATAAAGCAGAAAAATAAACAGCATTGCTGTTACCAAGCTACTTGGAAATACAGGCGCTAGTACAGTACGTCAATGTTCTGTGCTGCTTGTATTTCTAAGTGGTTTGATTTTTAAAATCGCCGTATTTTAATATATTTTGTGCGAATGTCATTGTTTTACTCTCAATATTGGCAGCTGATCTCAAAATACAGTAATTATTTGCTTATTCCTGCTCATTTATCTGCAGAGAATCAAGAATAACCTCAGGCAGCGGCTGCAGTCGTTTATCCTTGTCTAAACAGACCATCTCGATTTCACCAATCACAGCGGCTCTAGCAGCTCCCGGACGCCAGACTTCCTGGCGCCATAGCGTTTTATATTTACCGTCAAGTTTATAGGTGGTACGAATATCACAAACTTCAGCGAATTCAACCCCGTCCTGAAAAGTCATATTTGCTTTATAAACCGCAAATCCAAGCCCCTGTTCACGCCATAATTTATCCAGTGTATTACTGTTGATAACATGCTCACGCGCACGCTCGAAATACTTTAAAAAATTAGGGTGGTAAACAACTCCTGAATGATCAGTATCTTCATAATAAATCTGTACCGGATGGTGAAAAACTTTACTCATTATTTATTATTCTCTTTTAATGTAATTTTATTAAGCTGACTGCCTTAAAAATCATGGTGCCCGCCGAAGCACGACAACTATTAACTAAACAATCATCCGCGGTTATACATACCCTGGTAATCAAACATATCAGCTGTTAATTCAGGCATCTGATAAAAATCGCGGCAGGCGGCACTCAGCAGGCTGGTACGCTCAGAAACACCATTCTGTAAATAGTGCATCACCTTATCATGAACCTTATGTTTAAAACCTAGGCGGTCAATTTCGATACCGCTGAGATTATCTGCACTAACATCAAACTTAAAACCGCAGCTGGCGGCAATAATCCATTCAATGGCCTGCGGGGTGATTTCAACCTTTTCAAATTCAGCCTGAAGCTCTGCGCTTCGCCCGTCCGGTTCATACCAGTAACCATAATCAACCCGTAAACGGCGCTGCTTCCCGGCAACTAACCAGTGGGCAATCTCATGCAGCGCACTGGCATAAAAGCCATGCGCAAAAATAATACGGTGCAGTGTATTGTGCTCATCCGCCGGCAGATAAATAGGTTCATCATCTCCCGCAAGGAGCTCAGTTTTATACTCAGCTGAAAAGGTATGATTAAAAATATTGATTAAATCTTGGTATTTAAAGGTACAAGGCACAGAAAATCTCAATCTATAGGCTGAATTGTTCGACAAAAATAACCACAAATTATACACTGCCCGCCATAACATACTAATTAAAATAAGAAGATTAACATGTCATTTATCAGTAAAATTCGTTGTGCCTTTACTCTCGGCCAAGGCTTACTTATCGAAAATAAAGCATTAAAAACAACTAATGATCCCATTGAGTTTTTTAATCACTGGTTAAGCGAAGCAGAAAACAGCGGCATAATTTTACCTGAATCAATGTCGGTTTCGACCTGCAGCCCTGAAGGACGCCCTTCCTCGCGTATGGTGCTGTTAAAAGAAGTGGACCGCAAGGGTTTTGTCTTTTTTACCAATTACGGCAGCCGTAAGGCGCTGGATCTGGAAACCAATCCCTATGCAGCGCTGCTGTTTCACTGGAATATGCTGCAGCGTCAGGTTCGTATTGAAGGACGAATTGAACGGATCAGCACAGAAGAATCCAATGCCTATTTTCAAAGCCGCGGACGAGGCAGCCGCATCGGAGCATGGGCATCTCATCAAAGCCAGGAGCTTGATGATCGTGAAACATTAGTGCAGCGGGTAAAATACTTTGAAGAAAAATTTGCCGGTAAAGAGGTACCCTTACCTGAATTCTGGGGCGGTTACCGTGTTATCCCGGAAAACATTGAATTCTGGCAGGGTAAAGCAGATCGACTGCACGATAGATTTGTTTATCAGCCGCAGGACGGCAGCTGGAAAATCACCCGCTTAAATCCTTGATAAAAAGTATTCAGGTGTGTTCGCAGGGGAAAATTATCCCTCCCCTGTTTGCATATAAAAGATTATTTCAAAATAACAGGAGAATTAATCGCCGGGATCGGACGGTTATTCGGTTCAGTTAAAGTGCTCTCTAAGGCATTGAATTATTTCAATAATAAGTATAAAAAAATATTAACAGTGCTTAAGCAATATCAGCAGAGCTGTGAAAACTTCCCTTTTACTATCAGAAAAGTGCAGAATATCTGTTATTTCACTCTTCGTTATAATATAAGCTCAGGGTGCCGCCGCTTAATGAACTGCCGTAGTTAATCGTAAAACCAATACCAATGTTATCTAAGAGCGGGATCTTATTATTAGTATCAATAACCCAGCCGATAGTGGTCTCATAATAATAACCATCATCTGAAAGGCGCGACATATCCCCTTTCACATCGATCCGTTTAAAGTCTACCGCAACAAAATCTGAAACGCCCCATAACTGCGGTATATCAAACTTAAACTCAATGCCGTTAATAATACGCCAGCCCTTAGGGTTAATATCGGCAAGGTTATTTGCTTTACCTGCAATCGCGCGGCCGTATACATAGTGATTACTATTATGAGCGTTCCACTGCCCCCACGACTGCTGTTTTTTATAACCAAAGTTAATAAACGGCTCTGAGATTAATGCTGCAGCTGTAGTGTTAAATACATTACCATCCAGCAGCTCACGCAGTTCAGGAGGGAATTTACTGTCATAATCAAACTGGTTTTCATAGTGCATCAGATGCAGTCCTAAGCCGGCCTCTCCATACCAGCTTTTTGAAAAACCATAATGCTGCATGTAATTGCCGTAAGCGCCGATAACACGTTCTTTTTCAACATTAGTCAGGCCGTGAAAAAGCAGGTTCTCACGGTTAACTTCTATATAAAACGCACGAATAGAAACTTTATGCGACCAGTCCGGATCTAAATCCTTAAGCTGCCAGGAATAAGGTACAACAAATATATCCAGACTTTTTTTCAGCTCTAGTGTTTCCTCATCCCCCCAGTTGGGATCCTCGGGATCAAATATATACTGCAGATCAAAATTAGCGATACCAAAGGTGAGAGCGTCACTATCAGACACAACCGTGCTGATAGCTAACGCCTCCTCAATCGATTTTCTGCCTAAATTATCTCCTCGAGCTAGCGGCGATATAAGCAGGGTTATCCATAACACTCGAAAATTCACAGTAAAAATAGTCTGTCTCCTATTTACAGCCAGCCGTGCAGAGCAAACATATCGGCCAATTTATCTAACTCGCAGTCAAGATGTTCTGACCATTCAAAACCGTTCTCTAAACCGCCGAGCTGTTTCATAAACCAGTTATAAAACACCTTGTTTTCAAAAACACCATGCAGATAAGTTGTATATACATTACCCTGCCGCCAGCCTAAATCTTGTGCAATAAAAGGTAAAACCTCGGCTTCAGCATTTGTTTTACCATGATGTATTTCATAACCTTTAATGTTTTCACCGAGCCAGTTAAGGGATCTCCGGCGCGTTGATTTAACAGCGCAGATCTCTGTCTGTAAAGCAATCAGATCAAGTCCGTTTTTATCACCGTCTTCAATATTTAAAGGATCTGCTATATGCTCACCTAATATCTGCAGACCACCGCAAATACCCAGTATTAATTTACCGCTTTGTTTAAAGTCGGCGATACGTTTATCCAGCCCCGTTTCGCGCAGAAATGCTAAACTTACACCGCTGTTTTTACTGCCCGGTAAAATTAACGCATCAAACTGGCTTAAATCAACATTCTGATGAACGGGCACCAGATTTATATCTTCCTGATAAATCAGAGGATCAAACTCATCAAGATTTGAAGCATAGGGATAATAAAGCAGCGCAATATTAATCTTGCCGCGCATCCATTGAGCACCGAGTCGAAAACTGTCTTCTTCGGGCAGCTGATGGCGGTAATAGGGCAGATTTGCAACCGTAGGAATGCCGGTTTTTTCCTCTAACCAGTCCATTGCATTACCCAGCAGCGCAGGATCACCTCTAAACTTGTTAAGCACAAAACCTTTAATCAGCTTCTGCTCTTCAGGCGCCAGACAAGCCCAGGTGCCTAGAAGGTGGGCAAAGGATCCGCCTCTATCAATATCAGAGACTAAATAAACATCCGCCTGACATTCAAGCGCAACGGACATATTAACAATATCACCGGCGCGCAGATTAATTTCCGCAGGACTGCCGGCCCCTTCAATAACTACCTGCTGGTACTCTTCCTGAAGCTGCTGCAGTGATTTTTGAACCTCAGGCCATAACAACTCTCGGCGCTCCATCCAGGGCAGCTCAGCGATCTCTGCATTCACCCTGCCGTTAACAATTACCTGACTGAAGGTATCTGCGCTGGGTTTTAACAACACCGGGTTCATCGCAGAGCAGGGCTCTTCTCTGGCAGCCAGAGACTGTAAATACTGTGCCCGGCCGATCTCTAAACCGTCTGCCGTAACAGCCGCATTGTTACTCATATTCTGCGCTTTAAAGGGAGCAACTTTTATCCCGCGGTTAGCAAGTAAACGGCAGATCGCTGTAACCACTAGCGATTTCCCGGCATCGCTGGTACAGCCTAAAATCATAATAGGTCTATTTTTTGTTTCACTTGCAGGTTTACTGTGCATATTCTTAACTCATAAATTTCAGGTAAAAAAAAGCACCGTCGAAACAGTGCCTTAATAAAACATTTTATAAAATTAAGCGCGCCGCGTCTGCACTGCAGCTGAAAGCTGCGATAATAATTCTTCAGTATCAGCCCAGCCGATACAAGCATCAGTGATACTTTGTCCGTATGTTGATGCAACACCGTCCACTAAATCCTGGCGGCCTTCAACTAAATGACTTTCAACCATCACACCGGAAATCGCTTTATCACCAGCGGCAATTTGAGAGCAGACATCTGCACAGACCTTCATCTGGTTTTCAAATTTTTTCTCAGAATTTGCATGACTGAAATCGATCATTAATGTTTCTTCCAGACCTGATTTATTCAGGTCCGCTTTGATAGCGGCAACATCTTTAGCACTATAGTTAGGCGCTTTACCACCGCGTAAAATAATATGACAGTCTGGATTACCGGCAGTTTCAACAATTGCACTGTGACCGAATTTATTCACTGACAGGAAATGGTGAGAAGCATTAGCCGCACCAATTGCATCTACCGCCACTTTAATTGTGCCGTCTGTACCGTTTTTGAAACCAACAGGGCAAGAAAGACCAGATGCCAGTTCGCGATGAACCTGAGACTCAGTTGTACGTGCGCCGATTGCGCCCCAAGTCATTAAATCACCCACATACTGCGGGGTGATCATATCTAAGAACTCAGTGGCGGCAGGAAGGCCCATTGCATTGATATCTAACAATAATTTACGACCCGTGCGTAAACCTTTATTAATATTAAAAGTGCCGTTTAATTCCGGATCGTTAATCAGACCTTTCCAGCCTACTGTTGTACGCGGTTTTTCAAAATACACGCGCATAACAATTTCTAATGTGTCTTTGTATTTTTCACGCAGCGGCGCCAGTTTTTCAGCATATTCAAGCGCGGCTTGTGTATCGTGAATTGAACAAGGACCAATAATCACTAAGACACGATCGTCTTTTCTGCTTAGGATTTCACTGATCGCTTGACGAGAACCGGCAACCGTTTCGCTTATTTCTGATGTTGCTGGAAATTTTTCTAATAATGCAATCGGCGGTAAAAGTTCTTTAATTGCTGTGATATGTACGTCATCAGTTTTAATCATAGTTATTCCCAGGCACTTACTTGTGCTAAAAAGTTAATTATATTTATATTGTGCTTTTTGTTCTTTTAATTAGTACCGTGTTACTAATCCATTAAAGCATTGTACGGCTCAATTGTTACTGTTTCACCGGCTTCAACATTACCGCGGTCTTGTTCAAGCACAATAAAACAGTTTGACTGGCTCATGGAGCTGAATACCCCGGAGCCCTGACTGCCCGTTGATTTAACAACCAGCTGTCCTTTATCATCAACAGAATAGGTCCCACGCTGAAAATCAGTGCGTCCCGCTGCTTTTTTAAGCCTTTGCACCGCTGCCGCATTAAAGCGGATCGGCGCTTTAGCTTTTAACCCGCTCATGGCCGCCATCGCAGGCACAGCAAGCTGATATAGAGTGACCATAGCGGAAACCGGATTACCTGGCAAGCCGAAAAATACGCTGTTCGGCAGTTTACCAAATGCAAAAGGCTTGCCGGGTTTAATCGCTAACTTCCAAAAACCAATGGAGCCTAACTCGGTTAAAACATCTTTAATAAAGTCAGCCTCTCCAACAGAAACGCCGCCGCTGGTGATCACCACATCAGCCTGCTGATCCGCAGACTGAACCGCTTCCCGGATCAGAGGCAGATCATCTTTAATAATACCGAAGTCGATTACTTCCACATTAAGACGCGACAGTAACGCAATAATGCTGTAACGGTTGCTGTCATAAATATCACCTTCACAGAGTGTTTCACCTAAGCTTTTAAGCTCATCACCGGAAGAGATGACCGCCACTTTCAATTTTCTGAATACTTGAATTTCAGCTAAACCTAAAGAGGCGATTAACGGGATATCACGCGGTGTTAATTTATGACCTTTAGTGAGTACTACCTGCCCCTGCTTAAGGTCTTCACCAGCAAGGCGTACATTATCGCCAAGTTTTGCAGCCTGGCTAAAGGTAATCAACTCACCAGCGGCTGTAGTACGCTCCTGCATAACCACAGTATCGGCACAATCAGGCATCACCGCGCCGGTCATAATGCGGATACAGCATCCGGGAGCAAGTTCTCCTGAATAGGGGGCACCTGCAAAAGATTTACCAGCCAGCTTTAAAGTAAGCGGTTTTTCAGGTGAGCAGTTAATTAAATCACTGTAGTTAACTGCATAGCCGTCCATTGCTGAATTGTTAAAAGGAGGGACATTTAATGGAGATTTAATATCTTCTGCTAATGCAAAGCCGAGAGCCTGCGAAAGAGGCAGTGTTACTGCCTCGCATACATTAGATAAAGACTCCTGCATTTTCGTTAATGCTTGTTCTAGGGGCATTAAGCCTTTTGCATCACAACAACCCATCTGTTCATTCTCACCATATAAAATAAATAGGCGCTCAGTGTGACTTTTTATTCGTGACACTGCAAATGAATGAACAACAAAAATTGATGAAAGGTCAAGATTATTAAAGCACCCGCGGTGAAATCGTTTAAATATTCAGCTCATGATATTAAAGGCACTTATTCAGCAGCATCTGCTACCTTGATCCCCTTAAGGTGAGCAAAACAGCAGTCTATCGCAGTTTTAATAAAATCTTCCAGATAAGGCAGTGATTTCTGCTCTTCACGTACGGCAGCATACAAGGTGTTCCATAATCCTTCTTTACCTAAACGTCGCGCCACTACATAGTCTTTTTTCAGATATTCAAATAATGCCCAGTTGGGTAACCCGGCGACACCACGTCCGCTCGCCACCAGCTGCAGCATCATCAGGGTCATATCTGCCTGACGGATTTTAGCCGGAGAAACCCCTTCTGGCATTAAAAACTGATTGAAAATATCCAGACGCTCTTTTTCAACGGGATAAGTGATTAGAGTTTCCTGGCTAAGATCTTCAGCTTCAATATAAGTTTTGTTAGCAAGGCGGTGATGACGGCTCAGAGCGAGCATAGGCTGATAACTAAACAGTGGAATATAGGTGATCCCTTCAATGGGCTGCGGATCTGAAGTAACCACTAAATCCAGATTACCCCGCTTTAGGGCCGGTAAGGGTAAAAAACTAAAACCACTGGAGAAGTCCAGTTCTACTTCCGGCCAGCTGTCGCGAAATTTATCAATAGCCGGCATCAGCCACTGAAAACATGAATGGCATTCTATAGCCATATGCAGCCTGCCGGCATCACCCGAAGCCAGGCGCGACAGATCACGCTCTGCGCTGCGGATCTGCGGCAGCACCTGCTCAGCAAGCTCCAGTAAACGCAGCCCGGAGACGGTAAATCTAAGCGGACGTGATTTACGGATAAACAGCGAACAGTCAAGACGCCCTTCTAACTCTTTTAACTGATGTGATAAAGCCGACTGAGTAAGATGCAGCTGTTTAGCGGCCTCTACTAAACTGCCGGTACTGTTTAAAGTCGACAGGGTTTTTAGATGTTTAATTTCAATTTTAGTCAAAAGCCGCCCCGGTTCTGAAGTAAAAATACGCAATTATTTCAACAATACTTGAAAATAATTAATAATAATAGATTGAATCCCTACTTGCCCCTTTTATTTACTTCACACTCTCTTTAAGATCAGGTACTTTTGTAAGCTGCAAATTTATGCTCCCTATTTTATGCGCTGTGCGCACTGTAATGTTTTAAGAGGTTCTCATGTATTCCATTGAAAAGTCCCATAAGTTAGATAATGTTTGTTATGACATTCGCGGACCTGTGCTTAAAGAAGCCCAGAAACTGGAAGACGAAGGACAACGGATCCTTAAACTTAATATCGGTAACCCCGCCCCGTTCGGTTTTGAAGCACCGGAAGAAGTGTTAATGGACGTGATTAAAAACCTGCCGCAAAGCCAGGGCTACTGTGACAGCAAAGGTCTGTTCTCTGCACGAAAAGCCGTGATGCAGCATTACCAGGCAAAAGGACTGCTTTCTTTAGATACCGATGATATATATATCGGCAACGGCGTAAGTGAACTGATCGTAATGGCGATGCAGGGGCTGCTGAATAACGGTGATGAGCTGTTAGTGCCGGCTCCGGATTACCCTCTGTGGACAGCGGCGGCCAATTTATCGGGCGGTAAAGCGGTACATTATATCTGTGATGAACAGTCTGACTGGTTTCCGGATATCGACGATATCAAGTCTAAAATCACCAGCAAAACCAAAGGCATTGTTCTTATTAATCCCAACAATCCAACGGGTGCGGTGTACAGTAAAGAATTACTAGAGCAGATAGTTGAGCTGGCACGTCAGCATAATCTGATCGTTTTCTCCGATGAAATCTATTCAAAGATTGTTTACGATGATGCTAAGCATATCCCGCTGGCTACATTAGCCGATGATATTTTAATTGTTACCTTTGACGGCCTGTCTAAAGCTTATCGTGTATGCGGTTTCCGGGTCGGCTGGATGATGATCAGCGGCGCTAAAAAACAAGCGCGTGATTATATCAGCGGCTTAGAAATACTTGCCAGTATGCGTTTATGCGCCAACGTACCCATGCAGCATGCAATACAGACATCGCTGGGTGGTTACCAGAGTATTAATGAGTTAATCATTCCCGGCGGACGCTTATATGAGCAGACACAAAACGCCTGGAAACTGCTTAATGATATTCCCGGAGTAAGCTGTACTAAACCTAAAGGGGCTTTATATCTGTTCCCTAAACTTGATCAGAAGAAATTCAATATTAAAGATGATCAGCGTTTTGCCATGGACTTATTAATGGAAGAAAAGATATTAGTTGTACAGGGCACCGGCTTTAACTGGCATCGCCCGGATCACTTCCGCATTGTCTGCCTGCCTCGTATGGATGAATTAAGCAGCGCCATTTCAAAAATCGGCAATTTCTTATCAACTTACAGCCAGTAGAAACACCCACTGACGAAATCTAACAGGAGATCTGGTATCTCCTTTTTTGTCAGCTTTTTTTGTGCCCAAAGAGCAGACTTAAGAAAGTTATTTTCCCCGAAACGCAAAAAGCCCGCACAAGCGGGCTTTTTTAATATTTAATGAAATCTTTAAATATTAAACAGCTTAGAAGTTGTATTGAACTGCAACAGTCCATTCGTTTTCATTACCGTCAATCTGGTCAATTTTATATTCAGCCCAGGCTTTCATATTGCTGTTAAAGCTGTAAGCAGTTGCTAACGTAAATTCATCAGCTCTATCACCACTGATGTTACCTTTAGCTTCCTGGAATGCATAACCACCGTACACTAATACTTTATCAATTGCGTAAGATGCAACTAAATCATAACCAGCTACTTTAGATTCACCTGTAACGCCGTCTTTTTCAAGTTCTGCCCACACATAAGCAGCACCTAGGTATAAGTCATCGCGAGAGTAACTAGCAGATAATGCATAGTTATTTTTATCACCGTCTTTAAATTCCTGTGCGTGGTAACCACCATAAACGCTAAGACCGAAGTCTGCAGTGTAACCTAATGTTGCAGCATAAGATTTATCAAGATATTCGCCGGTAGTGTGTGCTGGAACGCCTGAATCCGGGTTACCTAAGTCGTATTTGAAGTTATCATCGGCGAACTGTGCAGAAGCGCCTACGTAGAAGTTGTTAAATGTACCGTTATAAACAATCTGACCTTCCTGACGACCGTCTTCAACATTAGCAAATGCAGAATAACCGTAAGTATTAAAGATATCAGTTGCCGCAACAGCCTGGTAGAAAGCCGTATCAGTCTGACCGAATACCACTTGACCGTAGTCATCTGTTGCAAAACCAGCGTAAACGTGACGAGCAGATAACTGCTTAGCATCGTCAGCACTGTTTTCAGCACGAATCTGCCATTCACCTTTAGCGATACCTCTGATACCCGGGGCAATTTCAGATGATGCGTTAATACCTAAACGCGCACTACCGACACCTGACATAGTTTTATCTTTGCTGTCACTAATATCAAACTGCATACGACCGTAAACGTCAGCACTCACGCCGTCTGCATCATAAACATTTGCAGCCTGCGCAGAAGCCGCCATTAAACCTGTTACTGCAACTGCCAGTATTGTTTTTTTCATTTCCATTGCCCTTTTAAATTAAGTACACAGTTTCATATTCTTCCTGAATTTGCAGCGTGTCCCCACTGCATGGCCGTTACACTATCAAGCTAAAAAAAATTTGCAATAAAAATGAACTTTTCTGATTTTCTATAACACATACATTTTACAAGCATTTTTTGTATAAAATACAAACAGCAAAACAAGATAAATTTTCTTGACAAATAACAGCTAAACGCAGCAGCGCCAAGGGGTAAACGTTTTCACGCAGATCTTTTAAAATAATTTTCAAACGCCTATAAAGTACTCCAATAGACACGCTTAACTTATTATTAACAATTTAATTTGTATTTAAAAATCAACGGATAGATCACACTTTAAGATCCGAAAGCGAACACAAAAATTATAAAATCATCACTGTCATAAGAAATTACAATTTATCCGCTAATGGTGATTTTAAACAAAACAAGCGATGCTCAAACAGAATATACAAGCGCACCCACCAATAACAAGCGCAATATAAGCTCACAAAATGAGAGAAAACAACAATAAAAAAACCATAAAAAAAGTGCCAGGCTTTTAAAAAAGAAACAATAAATCAACAAAAAGACATAAACATAGAGCTTTAAATCAATTATTTTTCACAATATTAACTGTATTAATAATAAAGATATAAGAGCTTCTTATGACGATAACAGCCGCTTCTACTCTAAGTTGTTAAATAGTTGTGCTGTTTTCATTCCTCTGCTGCTCAAGCTAGCTGCGCCTTATTATCTTTTTTACGCGATGGCAAAACCGTGAAATGCTCCTGCGAGACTCTAAATACCTTTAAACAGGCAAAAAAAAACCTGTTCGTTATTAACGAACAGGTTTTCTATAATATTTTTACAACAGTTTTTAATTAACGCTTATCTGGTCATGACCCGACGTTTTAGCATCACTTAAAGCACTGTCAACTTTAGCCATCAGCATTTTCATTGAATTCATTTCACTTGGGAAAATATTAGACAGCCCCATACTCATCGTAAGAGCGTTCTTAACCGGTGATTGAGCATGTTCAACATTTAACTCTTCAAGTGCGACTCGAATACTTTCTGCCACTTTAAGTCCTTTAGTTGCATTGCCGCCTTTAATTAAAATGGCAAACTTTGAACCTTCAAGACGTGCCACAAAGCAGTCAAATTCTTCACATTTATTCTTTAATGTACAAGCAACAATTAATAAAACATCATAACTGGTTTCTTTTTCGTAGTGATCCATAAACTCCTGGAAAAAGTCTATTTCACACATAACCATAGAAAGCAGTTCACTGGCTTTACTTGCTTCCTGCCAGGTTTTAACAAAATAACTATTGAAGTCACGGCGATCAAAAATATTCATTTCGCTCATTAGGCGTTCAAAATCATCTTTTTCAGTATCAAGCTGTTCTTTTATCTGCGCAGCCAGTAAAGTATCGTTAACCGGTAATAAGCCGCTGTTTTTATCTTCAGGCTCAGCATGTCCGCAAACCTGATTATATCCAGACACCTTGGCGGAAGTTAGTGCACTTCCGGCAGCATTCATTAGAATTTTCATGGAGGTAGGGAAAATACTGGAGATGCCGATACTCAAGGTAACAATATCGCTTACGTCAGAGAAGTTATGCTCTGTACGAGATTTTTCCACCGCCTGACGCAGTGTTTCAGCAATATCACGTGTTTTTTTAACATCACCACCTTTAATTAAAATGGCAAATTCATCACCTCTGTAACGCGCTAAAAAACAGCCGAATTCTTCACAGGTATTTTTCAGGGCCAAACCAATCACTAATAACATGAAAGCAGAGGCCTGGTGACCATAATTATCGTTATAAGCTTTAAAGAAATCAATCTCACAGATCAGCACTGACAGCAGTTCATTTTCATCACTCGCTTCAGCCCACAGCTTATCATAGTGCATGTCAAAAGCATGACGATCCGCAATATTCATCTGCGACATAACTTGTTCAAAAGCAGATGTTTCAGAACTGACTTTTTCGTCCGGCTGTTTATATTTAGCCATATCAACTACTCCTTTTGAATCCGCATCTTTATTTAGTGGCTCATAAGTTGATATATTCGAACTAATTACTTCTTCTTCAGTTTGATTGTATTGCGCCATACGCTATTCCCTTTAAGTCAGTATCCTGTTTACAATGTTCAAAATGAAAGGTGCTCTATTCAATTTTCATTCTGTTCATTTTCATTACACTGTATAGATGCAATGTCTATACCATTTTATTGACTTTTTAAATTTACAATATGCAGTGTAAAGCAATTTTCGCCATCTTCATGATATACAACAGCAAAAAACACGCCCAGCAGTACAAATAACAGGCTGTCTAGGACATTATTTCCAGCTAATTGATGTTTTTATAAAATATCATTGATTAACAAATATCGAATACTACTATGATATTCTTTATATGCACAGAGATCACTCAATAATTGCAGTTAAATAGAAGTAATTTGCTGATCTTCACAGTTTATTTGCATGTTTTGTTAAATTATTCAGCTAATCAATTATTTAACAAAGGAAAACAAGCGTACTGCAGAGAAAATAAAGATATTAATTTAACTCACGCTTAATTCAAGCTGAGACAAGTAAATCCATGCTTTAAGCCCGGCGGCAAAAATGACAAAGGAGAGCAGCACTCTCCTTCTTTAGTACGCAGAAGAAAACAAATTGTTTATTTTGTATGGAACTCATTACAGGCAAACAGGGTATTTTCAATTAATGTAGCGACCGTCATAGGACCGACACCACCTGGTACAGGGGAAATCCAGGCGGCACGCTTTTTCGCGCTTTCAAAATCAACATCACCGGCAAGTTTACCGTTTTCTAAACGGTTGATACCCACATCTAATACAATTGCGCCCTCTTTTATCCACTCACCTGGAATAAAATTCGCCTGCCCGCGGGCGACCACTAATACATCAGCTTGTTTTACATGATGCTCCAAATCCTCGGTAAAGCGGTGACAGCAGGTTGTTGTACAGCCGGCTAATAACAGCTCAAGGGTCATAGGACGGCCGACGATATTCGATGCGCCGACCACAACGGCATGCTTACCTCTAATATCTACACCGATTGCCTCGATCATGCTGATCATACCGCGGGGGGTGCATGAACGAAGGCGCGGAATACGCTGTGCTAAGCGGCCGACATTATAAGGATGAAAACCATCAACATCTTTATCCGGATGGATGCGTTCAATTACTAAGGTTTCATCTAAGCCTTCCGGTAACGGAAACTGAACTAAAATGCCGTCAACCGTTGTATCCGCATTAAGTTCATCAATTAGGGCTAATAATTCTTCCTGACTGATATCAGCCGGCAGATCATATGATTTAGAGACAAAACCGACTTTTTCACAGGTGCGGCGTTTGCTGCCGACATAAACCTCAGAAGCAGGATCGCTTCCAACTAAAACAACAGCAAGACCGGGAGCACGTAAACCTTTATTAACTCTAGCTGAAACACCCTTCGCAACTTTATCAGTAATTGCGGCTGCAATTGCTCTTCCGTCTATTATTTGTGCAGACATTGTTCAACTCTCTTTTGGTAATGATTCATAGGGGTAATACTGATAATAAACAGACCCAGTAAGTGAGCCGTCCTGCTCTGTCCGCATTTGTAATAAATCATATAAAGGAAAAAGCGGTTTCGGCAGCTTATGCCCTGCTGGAGTTAATTTTCCCGCGCAGTACAAAATCACATTATTGATATCGTTATTATTAGACTTTAACTACTTGAATATATCCTCAAGCTGCCTAACAGGTACAAATTTTGACACCTTTAAGCTGTTTGAATACATATTGTCGCAAAACAATTGTCTGATGTCACATGAATCAGTACACTTTGCCTTTATATTTTCTATTTAGATTTTAAATCGAATAGAAATAAACTCAGTACGCTGAACTAATCAAAGACATACTACTAGACTGATATTAATGAAAACATCCCGCTCGCTTAGCAGTTTTAAAAACATCGCCCGCAAACTTGTTTCCGACTCAAATGTTCACTCCGGACTGCGCGTTTTAATTGCAATGAGTATTACTTTTATTCCGGTGCTTAACTACAATTTACTGCCCTTTTTTGAACAGTCCAGTCTGCAGATGTCAATCTCATTGTGCTTAGGGGTGATGGCCAGTGCCATCGTAGAAACCGATGATAATTATAAAAACCGGCGTAAATTTATTCTTACCATTGTGATCTGCTTTTTTATTGCATCCGCCAGCGTAGAATTATTAATGCCCTATCCGATTCTATTCGGCTTAGGTTTATTAACCTCAAGTTTTGTTTTTATGATGCTGGCGGCACTCGGTACGCATTACAGTAAAGTGGGATTCGGCGCAATTCTAGTTGCGATCTATACCATGATCGGACACCAGAGCGGCATTAACTGGTATGAGCAGCCGCTTTTATTAAGCCTCGGCGCTTTATGGTACGGCCTGTTTTCAATTATCTGGAATTTCTACAGCCCCTACCGCTCACTGCGCGAGCAGTTAGCGCAGCTGTTTTTCTCATTAAGCCGTTATCAGCAGCAGAAATCTGCATTGTTTAACGAAATAGAAGGCACCAGCAGAGAAGGTATTTTTTCCGTCCGTCAGCAGTTAGCGGTACAGAATATTGCCATTATGGCGCGTCTAGATCAGTCAAAACGTATTATTCAGTCGCGTTTTCAGGTCTGTCAGCAGCAGTCTGAACTTAATAAACTGAACTACTATTATTTCGTTGCCGAACAGATTCATGAACGCATCAGTGCCAGTCAATACCTTTACAGTCAGTTAGAAATTACCTTCGGGAAAAGCCAGATTTTAGAAGGTTATCATCAGCTGTTTTTACAGCTCAGCGAAGAGTACTACCAGCTTGGTGCCGCAGTTAATGATAAAAAACCATATCAGCACAGCCGACGCCTGAAGTGGACATTTAATGCATTAGCCGATCAGCTGTATCTGCTAAAACAGCAGCCTGAGTTTGATAATAACAATGAAGCGATGCAGGCACTACAGGCTATTTATGACAATATTCGCGGTATTGATCACCTATTATTAAGCCTGTGCAGCTATGATCCGGTTGAACAGGCAGAAAGCCCGGTAATTTCTGTTGAACAACAGGGCCAGCCGACACAGTCTATTTTCAAGACCCTTATACAGTCAATGAAAGCAACTAATCCCGTTTTTAAACATGCTGTAAGAATCAGCACCAGTCTGCTGGTCGCTTTTGCCCTGCAGCAGAGTTTTCAGTTAGCGCACGGCTTCTGGATCTTATTAACCGTACTGTTTGTCTGCCAACCGAGCTTTAGTGAAACACGTAAACGCCTGATACTAAGAAGTTTAGGCACCTTGGCAGGTATTCTACTTGGTTATCCTATTCTGATGCTGGTTGGCGGGAGCTTCTCTCAGATTGTTTTGTTAATTCTTACCGCCTTTTTCTTTTTCAGTTATCTGCGCACTAACTATGGGTTAGCCGTGGTATTTATTACCCTGTTTGTGATGTTTATATTTAATCTGTTAACCGGCAGCGGCATGGAAATTTTACCCGCTAGAATTGGTGAAACTTTATTAGGCTGTCTTTTAAGTGTGCTGGCCATCAGTTTTATATTTCCAGACTGGCAGTTTCAGCGTTTTCCTTCCCTGGTCAATCAGTTATTAAATTTAAGCGGGCGCTATTTCAAACAGGTCAGTCAGCAGTATCAGTACGGTAGAAGTGAAAACCTTAACTATCGCGAAACACGTTTTCAAACATTCCAGAGTGATGCGCTGTTAACCAGCGCCTGGCAGAGCATGTTATTTGAACCCAGCTCAAAACAAAAACTTAACCGCGAGGTTTACGCCTTAGTAAACCGCTGTGATGCATTAGTTTCATATATTGCAGCCCTGGCTTCACATCGCCATAAAATGCAGGGGTTTGAAAATAACCAGGCGCTGCAGCATCTGATCTGCGCCACAGAAAAGCAGATTGCACTTGCTTATAACCAGCAGCAGACTGATAAAATCCAGCCGGTTATAACCGTGGACGAATTTGAAAAATATAAACCAATGTTGTCCAGTGAGGTTTTATTAATCGTAGAGCAGCTGCGTTTAATCGCATTTACCGCCCTGGATATACAAGTGCTGTTACAACAGGTAGACTTCAACCATAAAACTGAACGATAAGGGAAAATAATTTTGTTATTTAACGGCCAACAGCTGCCGACAGATCCGCAGGGTTATCTGCTCGACTCATCATTATGGACAGAAGAGCTCGGCGCTTATATTGCTGATTTAGAATCTATAACTCTGACCGATGAGCACTGGCAGGTGATTTTCTTTGTACGCGAATTTTACCTTGAATTTAATACCTCTCCGGCGATCCGCGCATTAGTTAAAGCGATGGAAAAAAAGTACGGTAAGGATAAAATCAGCAGCCGCTATTTGTACCGCCTCTTCCCAAAGGGCCCGGCAAAGCAGGCAACTAAAATTGCAGGATTACCCAAACCTGCTCGATGTATATAAAAACTAACAACCTAATTACAGATAACAATAAAGGAAAAAACAATGCCAAAGGCAAGTGACGTTAAAAAAAATACCGCAGTTGAATTCAATAACAGCGTTTACATTATTAGAGATATTGAACGTTCAGTACCACAGGGACGTGCGGGCGGCAGCATATATCGTATGCGTATGTATGATGTAGTATCAGGTGCAAAAACTGATGAAACATTCAAAGACAGCGACACGCTGACTTTAGCAGATTTAATACGCCGAAACGCTATGTTTTCTTACCTTGACGGTGACGAGTATGTATTTATGGATAATGAAGACTACACGCCGTACAACCTTAATAAAGAGAGCATCGCCGACGAAGTTCTGTTTATTGATGAAAATACCCAGGGTATTCAAGTAGTTTTAGTCGATGGTTCACCTGTTGCTATTGAACTGCCTTCTAGTGTTGACCTTGTAGTAACAGAAACAGATCCGTCAATTAAAGGCGGCTCAGCAACTGCTCGTACTAAACCAGCAATTCTATCTACCGGTCTGACAATTCAAGTGCCTGAGCATATTTCAACGGGTGATAAAATCAAAGTAAATACTGCGGAGCAGAAATTTATGGGCCGTGCTGACAAATAGCACAAATAAGAAATTTAGCAGCCCAGCTTAATTTCACCTCTTACTGAAGAGCGCTATGCTCTTCAGTTTTCTCTCTTCCCGTCACAGTTTCATAACAAGCCCGGCCTGCAAAGCCGCCGAGTTAACGATTTTCTCTTACAATTTATATTTATCTTTCTTTTATGACCAAAAGATGATGAAATGAAGTCATAAAATGTCGCAACTATAATAAAGAGGTTTTTATGGAATATCTTTTACTTAATATCATCACGTCTCCCTGGGTATGGTTTGTCGCTGTACTGCTGTTTACTATTAAAAAAGGGATTTACTTTGTACCGCAAAACCGCGGCTACGTTATTTACACCCTGGGCAAATACAGCGGTACACTCAGTGCCGGCCTTAATTTTCTTGTCCCTTTTGTGCAGTCAATCGCAGCCGATCGTAACCTTAAAGAGCAGTCTTTAGATATTGCCTCACAGTCAGCCATTACCAAAGATAATATCACCCTGCAGATAGACGGTATTTTATTTATGAAAGTAACCGATGCAGGGGCAGCCACCAATAATGTTACTAACTACAAGCTTGCCGTAACCCAGCTGGCGATGACCACCATGCGTAACGCGATCGGTTCGATGGAACTCGATGAATGTTTCCAGAACCGCGATGTGATAAATGCCAGCATTTTATCGGCAATGACCGAAGCTACTCAGCCCTGGGGTGTGATGGTGACTCGTTATGAGATCCGTGATATCACACCGCCGCAGTCAATTAAAGAGGATATGGAAAAGCAGATGACCGCAGAGCGTGAAAAACGTTCGGTTATCTTAACCGCAGAAGGGGTTAAAACCTCTGCGATTACTGAAGCAGAAGGTTTAAAACGAGCGCGGGTATTAGATGCAGAAGCAGCCAAAGCAGAGCAGGTTTTAGCTGCAGAAGCGGAAAAAGAGAAACGGGTTCTGGAAGCGCAGGGTAAAGCAGAGGCAATCCGCCTGGTTGCAGAAGCAGAAGCCAGCGCTTTACATGTAGTCGGTGTGCAGGCGGCCACCCTGGAAGGTAAAAAAGCAGTAGAGTTAACCCTGGCGCAGCAGGCAATAGGTGCTCATCAGGCTATCGCAGCCGAAGGTTCAGTTATCTTAACCGATGGTAATACCGGCGATAATATTGCTAATACCGTTGCTCAGGCAATTGCGGTTTCAAGTTCACTTAAATTAGCTGAGTAATCTTTTCGGGGAGCAGGAAATACTCCCCGGTTTTAATTTATAGGCATATGTGCATGGATTCAATTCTTGAGTATTTATTTAATAACCACGATAAACTGTTATACGGTCTTGCCGGTATCTGTTTACTGGTTGAGTTAACAGTAATCGGCTTAAGCGGCCCGCTGCTGTTTATTGCTATAGGCAGTGCATTAACCGGGGCGCTGGTTTCTTTAGGTTTAATCTCCACCTGGGAGATGGAACTTCTTTTTGTCGGTCTGTTCAGTTTTCTCAGTGCGTTGATTCTCTGGAAACCGTTAAAACATTTTCAGGGTGCAAAAGCCGTAGCTGATAACAGCAGCGATATGATCGGCCAGATAGTGCCGGTCAGTGAAACGGTCACCATCAACGGCGGATCAATTCGTTTTTCCGGAATTAACTGGAATGCCCGTTTAGCCGATGATGCGTCAGTCGAAAGCATTACAGCCGGCACCCGCGCGATGATCACCGGTATGGACGGCAATACTGCTGTCATTGATCAGCTTCCGCCAAAATAAATCACTTATAAAAACAACGGCGGCTGCAAAACCGCCTTGTTGAGCAATACCCGGCATAAAACATCTACTTCAGTATCTTCAAAAAACGCAGAGATGGTCAACAAATTCGTTAATAAATTGTTTATACTCTCGCTTTAGACTCAATAAATATAATAAGGTAATCATGTCTCAGAAAATCTACTGTATCGCGATGTTCAAAGCAAAAGCTGGTAAACAAAATGAACTTTTTGAAGTTTTACAGGCGCTAGAGCCGAATTCACAGCGCGAAGACGGCTGCATTCAATACTTAGTCACACGCCATATTCAAAATGACTTTGCCGAGGGCAGCAGTTTTCCTATCGTATTTAACGAAATCTGGCGCGATAAGGCCGCTTTTGAAGCACACTGCCAGCGTAAAGAGATTGTTAATTTCTTTGAAACTCACTGCGTCGCAGAAAGCGGCCTGGTTGAAGACTATAATGTATGTGTGTATAGCGATCAGCCTGAAAATTATGATGCGCCTCAAATCTAGCGTTTAATAATACTCATAATCGACGGACTTGATTAAAGATTGAAGGATTAATGATGACTAAAATACTTTTCCCCCTGTTAACCCTGACTTTATCAGCCGCATTAACAGCTTCTCCTGCAGTTAATGCGGCTGATGATCCGAGCATTTCCACCCGCATTGTCGGCGGAACTGAGAGTCAGGCTGGTGAATGGCCGTGGATGGTCAGCATTAAAAGTGCAGGTAATCATTTCTGCGGCGGTTCGCTAATAAACAGCCAGTGGGTACTAACTGCCGCTCACTGTATGTTTGACGGCTCTGTACAGAAAAAACCAAGTTCAATTACAGCGGCCGTCGGTGAATATAATCTCAACTCATCGCCGGCAACTGCGGCCAGCACTGTCAGTAAAATTTATATCCACCCTGATTACGATGCGGCAGCCATAACGAATGATATTGCATTAATAAAACTGCAGCAGCCGATCAGCAGCCCGGTTATAATCGATGCGCTAGGCAGCACTGCCACCATCAATGCAGTATCCAGCCAGAGTAAAGTCACTTCGATCGGCTGGGGCTCCACCGTTGGATATGCCTATGGTGAAGTCGTTACACCTAACTACCCTTTTATTTTAAGGGATGTTGAACTTCCCCTGCAGACCGATACGGTGTGCGAAAGTGCGCTAGGGAAAAATTATACCTCTGAAATGGTCTGTGCGGGTATTGCCAACAGCGGCAAGGATTCCTGTCAAGGAGACAGCGGCGGCCCATTAGTTATCGATGATGCAGGTACCTGGAAACAGATAGGTATTGCCAGCTGGGGGATCGGCTGCGCGTCTACAACGCCGGGTGCTTATACCCGTTTAGCTTTATACCAGGACTGGATCAACAGCACTACCGGCGCAGTTGCTGTAACGGGCTCCCTTGAATACAGCGATACAAAAGTTTCTCAAAGTACAGCTCAGATTATTGTTATCGATAATAATTCCAGCAGTGATGCAAATCTGAATATCACCAAAAGCGGCTCTGCTGACTTCTCTTTTGATTCCTCAGCCTGTACCTCTATCGATGCAGGCGACAGCTGCAGCTTAAGCATTAGTTACGCACCTCAAGATGAAACGATGGACACTGCTGTCATTACCATCTCCAGTGATGTGCCCGGCTCATCGCCCGTCACCCGCAGTTTAACCGGTTTCCCGCTAACAGATGCAGATGCCCTGGCAGCCAGTGCCGGATTTGTCGAGGCAAATATCACCTGGACCACAAACGGACATTCTCCCTGGGAGCTCAACAGCGGCGGTGATTACCTGCAGAGCGGCAGTATCAGTGATAATCAGAAAAGTCTGTTAAGAGCAGTTGCCAGCGGCACTGGACGTTTAACTTTTGACTGGGCTGTACAGTCGGAAGCGAACTACGATGTTTTACGTCTGTATATTAACGGTGAAGAAAAACAGGCTCTCTCCGGCAGCAACAGCACTTTCCAAAAA
Source organism: Psychromonas aquimarina ATCC BAA-1526 (assembly GCF_000428725.1). Lineage (GTDB taxonomy): Bacteria > Pseudomonadota > Gammaproteobacteria > Enterobacterales > Psychromonadaceae > Psychromonas > Psychromonas aquimarina. The sequence goes on along the minus strand of NZ_KE386793.1, from coordinate 123,037 downwards.
AATTATTTTTATTTAGATCAGGCGGAAAACACGCTGCTGTGGAGCTTCGAAAAGGACGGAAATATCTCAAATTTACTGGATCAGGGATACCTTAATAATGTCACCTTTGAACCGATGTCTTTAGCTGAATATCTTATTATACAGGCGCAGATCAATAATTCGAGCAGCGGCGGCGGCGGAGGCGGTGCCCTGGGCTGGCTGAGTATACTATTATTACCGCTGTGTTTTATTAGACGGCGCTATAAGACGCTATAAAATAATATAGGGTGCCTGCGGGCACCCTTTTTTGTTGTCCAGCACTCACAAAAACCACACAGTCTTTGTGAAGCAGTTCACAAACTGCTATTGTACCCTCCTTTTTTTGTAATCTAACAGGACCAAATCTTGAGCCAATCTCCTTTTTCAACGCTTGCGTTAAATGCCGACCTATTAAAGAATTTAGAATCATTAGGTTATGAAACAATGACCCCTATTCAAGCGGAAAGTTTACCGCATGTTTTAGCATCTAAAGATGTCATTGCCCAGGGTAAAACCGGCTCAGGTAAAACCGCAGCTTTTGGTTTAGGACTGTTAGAAAAACTAAACGTTAAGCGTTTTCGTATTCAGTCCCTGATTTTATGTCCAACCCGCGAACTTGCCGATCAGGTGGGTAAAGAGATGCGCAGACTGGCGCGTACTATTCATAATATAAAAGTACTGACCCTCTGCGGCGGTGTCCCTTTCGGCCCGCAGATAGGCTCCCTAGAGCACGGTGCGCATATTATTGTCGGCACACCGGGACGAATTGAAGATCACCTGCGTAAAGGCACACTTAATTTAGATGACTTACAGGTATTAGTACTGGACGAAGCTGACCGCATGCTGGAAATGGGCTTTCAGGACTCTATTGATGCGATTATCGACCAGGCGCCCAAAAAGCGTCAGACCCTGTTATTCAGCGCCACTTTTCCTGAGCAGATTAATAATATCGCCAGACGTATTATGCTTGATCCTGTTATGGTCAAAGCTGAAGCAAAACATGATAACAGCATCATTGCACAGCGCTTTTATAAAGTAGACAACAACGAAGACCGTATGATCGCCCTGCGTTTATTACTGCAGCAGTACCAGCCTGAATCTTCCGTGGTGTTTTGTAATACCAAACGTGAAGTGCAGGAAGTGGCAGAGGAACTTAGCAACCGCGGTTTCAGTGCCATTGCCCTGCACGGTGATTTAGAGCAGAAAGACCGCGACCAGGCATTAATCCGCTTCTCGAATAAAAGCGCCTGTATTTTAGTGGCAACTGATGTGGCGGCCCGCGGTTTAGATATCGATAACCTCAGCGCGGTATTTAACTACCATATTGCCCACGACCAGGAAGTTCATGTACATCGTATCGGCCGTACCGGACGAGCCGGCAGCAAAGGTTTAGCTTTCTCTTTCTACAGCAGCAAAGAGTCCCACCGTGTTGCCCTGCTGGAAGATTACCTCGACCGCATCATTGAAGCGGAATCACTGCCGTCATACGATGTTTTAGATAAAGCTCCGATACAGTCGAGCATGATTACTATGCGTATTGAAGGCGGCAAAAAACAGAAAATCCGCCCCGGAGATATTGTCGGCGCGTTAACCGGACAGGATGGTATTAAAGGTGAACAGGTAGGTAAAATACAAGTTTCAGATAACTGGGCTTATGTTGCCGTGCAGCGTGACAGTATTAAAACAGCCTTTAAAAAGTTAAGTGAAGGAAAGCTCAAAGGACGTAAATTTAGAGTGATGGTTGTACGCGGTTAACAACTTTTTCTCAATTAAGGTAATAAAGCTCAGATTACAGATTATCTGAGCTTTAACTTGTTCTAAACTGTACTTTCTCTCTCGAAAAGTCTCTCCAGCCCTTTAAAAACAAATAAATACAACAACAAAAAAGAATCTTCAAATTTATTTTTGTAACATAAAGTAACAACAAGCGCATTTATGTAAGCAAATGTAACTTACTTGTAAATGTGATCCTTTCGTCATGATTTTTCTTTCTTCCCGTATATACTCTGCGCAAATAAATTGAAATATTCGATTTTTTACCTCGAAAAACTAACTGGAGAGTTGTTATGAGTATGTTTGGAAGTTTACAAAAAGTCGGGAAGTCATTAATGCTTCCTGTATCAGTATTACCGATAGCCGGTATTCTGCTGGGTGTCGGTGCGGCTAAATTCAGCGTATTACCGGAAGTTGTTTCACAACTGATGGAACAAGCCGGTGGTGCAGTATTTGGTAACATGGCGTTATTATTCGCCATTGGTGTTGCGTTAGGTTTTACAAAAAATGACGGTGTTGCCGGTCTTGCCGCTGCTGTAGGTTACTACATCATGATGCAGACAATTGAAACATTAGCACCTGGTGCAAACACTGGTGTACTAGGCGGTATCATCGCAGGTGGTATTGCGGCAGCCATGTTTAACCGTTTCTACAACATCACATTACCTGACTACTTAGGTTTCTTTGCTGGTAAACGTGCGGTTCCAATTATGACCGGCTTATCAGCTATCATTATGGGTGCGATCCTTGCTGTTATCTGGCCTCCAATTGGTTCAGGCATCGCGGCATTCTCTGACTGGGCTGCACACCAGAACCCAACGGTTGCATTTGGTATTTACGGCGTAGTTGAGCGTTCATTAATTCCATTCGGTCTTCACCATATCTGGAACGTTCCTTTCTTCTTTGAAGCAGGCTCTTGTACAAGTGCAACAGGCGAGCAGCTTAACGGTATTTTAACTTGTTACCTGTCTGCTGATGATGCAACCCGTGCAGCTGGTAATGGTTTCGGTCAACTAGCCGGTGGTTACATGTTCAAAATGTTTGGTCTTCCTGCTGCTGCAATCGCAATTGCACATTCAGCTAAGCCGGAAAACCGCGCTAAAGTAATGGGTATCATGGCATCTGCCGCGTTAACTTCATTCCTGACAGGTATTACTGAGCCGATCGAATTTGCATTCCTATTCGTAGCACCAGTACTATACGCAATGCACGCTCTACTTGCTGGTTCTGCATTCGTAGTTACTAACATGCTGGGTATGGTACACGGTACTTCATTCTCACACGGTTTAATTGACTTCTTAGTTCTTTCAGCTAACTCTCAAAAACTGATTTACTTCATCGTAATCGGTATTATTTACGCAGCTGTTTACTACACATTATTCCGTGTTGTAATTAAAGCGCTAGACCTTAAAACTCCTGGTCGTGAAGATGAAGACCTTGAAGAAGAAGTTGCTCTTGATAATACTGAAATGTCTATTCTTCTTGTAGCTGCATTCGGTGGTAAAGCTAACATCGAAAACTTAGATGCATGTATTACACGTCTACGTATCAGTGTTAACGATATTGCGCTAGTTGACAAAGCTGAGCTTAAGAAACTAGGTGCTGCAGGTGTTGTTATCTCTGGTAACGGTGTTCAAGCTATCTTCGGTACTAAATCTGATAACCTTAAAACAGATATGGAAACTTACCTTGCTAAATAAGTAAGTTTCATAAGGCTGGCTTGCCACCAGCCTTATTTTTTCAGTAGAAGTTCTACACACACAATTTAGCTCTCCGTTTTATTGTTGAACTTCTACTTTTTTCCTCTTGTTACAAGCTGACTTACTTTCCCTTAAATAACCAGCCTTTATATTTCACCTCTTGTTCAACATAAAGCATCAAACTCCCAATACCGCCTGCAGATATTCAGCAAAGCCTGCTCAACAGCCGAACAGTCTGACTTAAACCCAATGATTAAACGGAATGTTATAAGCCGGCCACAAAATGCTTGAATAACAAGATGTTAAGACAGGATGGTTTTGGCCGGCATAAACGAGCAAATACTTGTTCTGACTGCTGTTACATTACAGGGATGCAGTAACCTGGCTGGATATACCCGGCAGATAAGAAGGCAGACAGATCAGCAGCCCGCTAAGCAGAGATCTAGAATAGGAAGTTTATTAAAGAAACGCATATACCCGTTATATCTTCACCTTCACACCTAGAATCTGCTCACCTTACGACTTGCTGATTATTGCATTTTGAATGATAACGAGCATAAACCCTGCCTGGTTAAAGAGAGTTTATACGCCTTAGTTAACAGCTCTCAGGGCTAAGGAGAGGCGTTTAACGGTTTTAGCCGCATCCGCATTCGGATCATTAAAATAATTACTGATGATTTTGGTCATAATATTCTGCACATGGCTGGTGCTTGCTAAATTCTGGGTAAATGACGGAACCAGTTCACTCGATGCAAAATCCTGGAAGGACTTCTGCGCACACTTATCAAAACTTTCCATTGGAATATCATTACGAACAGGGATTGAGCCCTTTGCTAAGTTAAACTCAGTCTGGAATTTAGGCGAAAGCAGAGTCTGCGCAAAAGTAGACTGTACTTTGTTCTCATTAGAGAAATTATGCTTTTCAAAGAGCACAAAACTGTCGATATTGTAACTGAACAGTCCCGCACTCTCCGGCACATCAACACATAAATAGTCCGACATGGCGGCTTTGCCCGAAGCATTCCACATACCTTTTGCCCAGTCCCCCATAAACTGCATAGCGGCCTTATCGGTTGACAGTAATGTACTGGCCTGGAACCAGTCTTTGCCGACCATGCCTTTAGCGGTATAAGGTTTAAGACGTTTGAATTTTTCAAAAACAACAATCATTTCCGGAGAGTTAATGACGGCCGGATCATGCTTAACGAAGGCATTTATATACTTTTCCGAGCCTAATAAAGACAGCGCCATTGATTCAAATAATAAAGAGTCCTGCCATGCGGTACCGCCGTGCGCTAAGGGGATGTACCCGGCAGCTTTAATTTTATCAGCAGCGGCAAAAAAGTCATCCCAGGTGACGGGGACCGGTAGTTTAAGCTGCTCAAATATTTTTTTATTTAACCATAACCAGTTAACCCGGTGAATATTCACCGGAACAGCCATATAGTGTCCGTTAAAGCTGATCGTATCACGCACAGTCTGCGGCAGAATCTCTGCCCAGGAGCTGGTATCAATAATACTCCCAACCTCTTCCAGCATACCAACTTTTGTCCACTCGCCGATATCCGGCCCTTTAATCTGCGCGGCATCCGGCGGATTACCGGATAAAGCACGCATCTGCAGAACCCGAATCGCACTGTCACCGCCTTCACCGACAATGGCAAAATTACGCAGTTTAATCTGTGCATCTAACAATGAATTTTCCAGCACCTGCTGTGATTCATACTCACCGGCAGCTGTCCACCAGTGCAGTACTTCCATGGAAGCTGCATAGCTGTTAATGCTGAAAACTAAAGGTAAAAATAAAATCGATTTTTTCATGGCTGAACTATCACTTTATACTAATGTTGACTTGTAAATTCTCGGCAGGGTAATAATGACCTCTAATCCGCCCTGATCCCGATTAAGCAGATGCAGCTGCCCGTTATGTGCATGAATGATATTTCGTGAGATCCCCAGACCTAAACCATAACCATATTCATCATCATGCAGGCGGCGGTAGGGAACAAAAATCTTATCCAGCTCGTCAGCGGGAATACCCGGCCCGTTATCCTGAATAACAATCTGCAGGCTTTCCGCACTGTCAACAATATAAACCTGTACCCAGCCGCCGTATTTAACTCCATTATCAATCAGATTAGCCAGGCAGCGTTTTAAAGCTAAGGGTTTGCCGCGATATAAGCCGACCTTTTTAGCAATGATCTTTATATTATCAGGCTGTGAACTGCTGATCTGCTCCAATAATTTAAGCACATCAACTTCCTGAATATTTTCATGTATATCAGTATCTTTAACCGTCTGCAGAGCCCCTTTCACAAGCATTTCCAGATCATCTAAATCATGATTAAACGACTCTGTCTGCTCCTCACTGTCCAGCAGCTCTGCCCGTAAGCGTAAACGTGTAATCGGGGTTTTTAAATCATGGGAAATAGAGCGAAATAAAATTTCTCTATCCTGGATATAACGCTGCAGTTTCTGCTGCATACGGTTAAACGCCCGCGTGGCGGCCACTATTTCGGAGGCCCCCTGCTCTTTAAGCGGCTTCTGATCCAGGTCAATACTCATTTCAGAGACAGACATGGCTAATTCCTGCAGCGGTTTAGTCTGCTTATAAAAAAGCAGGTAAATAAAAATAAGCAGAAGTGCAGTGGTAAACATCAAATTAACCACCTGCTGGGCAGAAATAAGTGATTTTTCTGACAACAGATACGGCGGCGGCAGAATTGCGGCTAAATATAACCACTCCTGCTCAGCCATTTCTATCTGCAGCACTAAAATAGGCGGCTTTACCGAAGGAATAATCAAGGTATATGCTCCCCAGGAAGGAGGCAGATCTTTTAATAAAATATCATTCTTCAATACATGCAGATCATCGGGATGAGAAAATTCAATAACCAGTTTATTAGCTTCGGGAATTCGCCGTCTTAATACGTTTTCCACTGTTGAAAGCACTTCATTTTTTAGAGGGCTGTCGGGTATCGGATTAATATTTATTTTTTCGCTGTTTAATGAAACAAAAAAACGGCTGCCGCCTAAATCCCGTAACTGCTCCAAAACGAGATGACGATACTGCAGGGGTAAATCCTGAAAAAATGAGATGGTACTTAAGGCGTTCTCAGCGAGATTGTTTGCATTAAGCAGAACAGATTTTTCTTCACTTTCTGCAAACTGGTTTACCCAGAAAAAACTGCTGATCGTCTGTGCAACAATAACTGAAAGCATAGTGAGCAGTAACATTCTTGAAATCAATGAACGAAACAGAAGACGAAAATAATTCATTAAATTTTACCATCATTGGATATTTTGAATAAAACCAGCGGGCCACTAAAATAGATACACTCACATATTAGCAGCCGGTTAATCCATTTCGAACACCTGAGAATTAAAAATGCAGATGCCCTTTTAACCAGGCTTTATCCATTACTGTTCAGCTGTCACTTCAGCAATAAACACATAACCGGCACCACGTACAGTTTTAATAATTTTAGGTGACTTGGCGTCATCACCCAGGCTTTGCCGTAAACGACTTAGGTGTACATCAATACCACGTTCATTAGCAAATGCATCACGTCCATGCAGGGCCTGACAGATCTGATCACGAGAGATCGGCTGATTAGGGCTTTCTAAAAATAACATCAGCAGCTGATAATCAGCACCGGTCAGCGCAATAACCTGATCATGCTGATCCAGTAAATTATGCTGGCGGGTATCGAGTTTCCAGCCGGCAAAAACTAAAAATCGCGGTTTTTCCTGGGGCTGATTATCTGTGCTTACAAATAAGGTGCGTCTTAATAATGCTTTAATGCGCGCCAGTAACTCTCTTGGACTAAAGGGTTTGGCGATATAATCATCTGCGCCAATTTCCAGCCCCAGTACCCGGTCCATTTCATCGGAGTTAGCGGTTAACATGATAATCGGCACATTTGATGTTTGACGGATACGCTGACACAAAGCAAAACCATCATCACCGGGCAGCATAATATCTAAAATAATTAAATCAGGGCTGTTAGACAATAAACGCAGATCCATTTCAATACCGTCTTCTGCGGTGATCACATTGAAGTTGTTCTTTGATAAATACTCAGCTAATAATTCGCGAATTGCTCGATCATCATCAACAACTAAAACTTGTTTATTGTTAGCCACTATGTACTGCCTTTTAATTAACGATATATCCAAACATCTTGGTCATAATTTTTAAATTTTAACGGAATAGAATACTGTTGAACAGTATTGCTCGTCATTATTTTGAAGCAGGGTGATTATGAACAACAATTCAACGCATCGTTCAATTATCCGACATTAACCAATATTATTAACTTAAAATCAGCAGGTTATGCTGCTTCACCTTATTTTATTGTTTTTTACACTTGCCTGTCCAAAAAACGATGATAGAATGCGCGCCAATTATGTCCGAATCATTGATTTTAACGCAGCCTATAGGAGCGTGATATTATGTCTATTTTTATCTTATCTAATCACGTTGTTAAGCTGCTGTTTATCAGTATTAACGAACTTTTTGTCTCATATTACACCTCAGCAGATTATGCTACTGAACCGTGAACTATACGGTTACCCCTCAGTTAAAACTTCACTTTTAAAGTGACTCTCCCTTTTTAAGGGACAATACAACATTTAGTTCCATTTTTATGGTTACCCTTATATTTTTAGGATCCCGTTATGCAAAACGTCCTCAATTTAGCGCCTGAAACTTGCCTTTCAGATGATCAAGAGATCCCTTTAGTTACTGAGTTATACGACCTGACTCCGGATAACATCTTATTAAGTCAGGAGCATTACGAGTCTGAAGTTCGCTCTTACCCGCGTAGACTGCCGATCGCAATTAAGAGTACACGCGGCGTGATTATCGAAGATACTAAAGGTCAGATCTATCTGGACTGTCTTGCCGGTGCAGGTGCCCTGCCGCTTGGTTATAACCATAACGAAATTAATCAGGTGATGATCGCACAGCTGAATCAGGGGGGGCCTTATCAGACCTTAGATCTGACTACGCCGGCTAAAGATGATTTTATTAAATCAGTTATGCAGTTTTTACCGGCTAATTTTGCTAAAAATGCACGTATTCAGTTCTGCGGTCCTTCCGGTGCAGATGCTGTGGAAGCATCTATTAAACTTGCCAAACTTTATACCAAACGTAATACCATGGTCTCTTTCCATGGTGCTTACCACGGCATGACTAACGGCTCGCTGGCTTTAACGGGTAATCTTGGCGCTAAAAGCCGACGCAGCGGTTTAATGTCTGATGTACATTTTTTTCCGTTCCCGTACAGCCTGCGCTGCAGCTTTGGATTAGGCGGTATTGAAGGCGCTAAGCAGAGCATTCGTTATATTGAATCAGTACTGAATGACGACGAAAGCGGTATCACTAAACCAGCTGCAGTTATTGTTGAACCTATTCAGGGCGAAGGCGGCGTAATACCGGCACCAACACTATGGCTCCAGGAACTGCGCCGCATTACCAGTGAACACGGTATCCTGCTGATCTTTGATGAAATTCAGTGTGGTATCGGCCGCAGCGGCGATAACTTTGCTTTTGAAGAAGCCGGCATTGAACCGGATATTCTGGTTTTATCCAAAGCTGTCGGCGGCGGTATGCCGATGTCTATTATTCTTTACCATAAAAAGTTTGACTGCTGGAATGCCGGTGAACATACGGGAACATTCCGCGGCAATCAGCTGGCAATGGCCAGCGGTGCTAAAACATTAGAGATTATTCAGCGTGATAACCTGGCCGATAATGCTAAGCAGCGCGGTAAGCAGCTGCGCTCTTTACTGCGTGAAATTCAGCTTTCTAGTGACTGCATTGCAGAAGTACGCGGCCGCGGTTTGATGTGCGGCATTGAAATCGTTAAAGCCGGCGAATTTGACTCTCTCGGCCGACCGGTCAGTGATCCTGCACGTGCAGCATTAATTCAGCGCGCGGCATTAGAGCGCGGTCTGATCATAGAGAAAGGCGGCCGGAAAGGGGCTGTATTGCGCTTTTTACCGCCATTGATCATCAGTGAAACACAAATTAACTTTGTGGCAGAGACAGTTAAAGCCGCAATTGAAAGCACTCAGGACTAAATATTGTGAACTTTTCAAATTCACCATGGTCAGCGCACTTTATTCAAACAGGTGCGGGTAATAACCAGAGCTTCGAACAAGCCGGCTCACTGACCTTAGAAAATATCAAAACACTGTTTGCCGACTGTGACAAACCTTATTCAGGTCTAGCGCCCAGTGCGTTAAAAGAAGCAATTTACAGCAGCGATCTTTCTCAAGTTGAACCGCTTGAGAAAGTGATAAAGCTGACTAACAGCTTAATTGCTAAAAACTCAATTATGGTGCAGCACCCGCACTGTATTGCACATCTGCATACCCCGCCGTTAATCTCATCGGTAATGGCGGAGTTTTATATTGCGGCGCTTAACCAGTCAATGGATTCCTGGGATCAGGCATCGAGTGCGACTTTCCTTGAACAGTTTATTGTTGACTGGTTAGTGCAGACTTACTCCTTGGGGAGCGATGCTGACGGTGTATTTACCAGCGGCGGCACGCAAAGCAATTTAATGGGACTGTTATTAGCCCGAGACTGGTTTGCAAACACTCACTCTCAGCATAACATCCAGCAGGACGGTCTTCCTGAATACGGTCATAAAATGCGTATTATCTGCTCGGATAAAAGTCATTTTACCGTGCAGAAGTCAGCCTCATTAATGGGACTAGGTGAACGCGCTGTGGTTTGTGTTAAAACCAATCAGCAGGGGCAGATGGATATTGACGAGCTGCAGCTGACTATTGAAGCTTTATCTGCACAGGATCTGCTGCCGATTGCCGTTGTTGCAACAGCGGGCACAACCGATCACGGCGCAATTGATGATCTGCACAGTATTGTTACTCTCTGTCGGCAGTATGGGCTTTGGAGTCATATTGACGGTGCCTACGGCGGCGCGTTAATGCTTAGTCAGAAACACAAATCCCGCCTTAAAGGTATTGAGTCTGCCGATTCGGTCAGTGTTGATTTTCATAAACTTTTTTATCAGACAATCAGCTGCGGCGCGCTGCTGGTCAAGGATAAAAGCAACTTTAACAGTCTGCTTTATCATGCCGATTATCTTAACCGCGAAGGTGATGAACTGCCTAACCTGGTTGATAAAAGTATCGCCACCACCAAGCGTTTTGATGCCCTGAAAATGTTTATGACCCTGAAAAGTGTCGGCGCACAGACTCTCGGTGAAATGTACGATAAATTAATCGAACTAACCGCTCAGGTTGCAGACTCAGTCAAAAACAATGATCATTTTGAACTGTGTTGTGAGCCCCTGTTGTCAACGGTTTTATTCCGTTTAAGCAGCCAGTATCAAGGTTCACTTAGCACTGCTGAGTTCAATCAACTGCACCAGACATTACGTCTGCAGCTGTTAACCAGCGGCGATGCGGTTATCGCAGAAACTAAGGTTGACGGCAGACTGTATCTGAAATTTACCCTGTTAAACCCGTGTTTAACATTAAGCGATTTTGATTCGTTATTTGCAAAAATCGAATCTCAAGCAAAATTACTAACTAATAAGGCTTTATAACATGTCTGTATTACAAATTGGCGCCGGCGGCGTCGGCTGGGTTATTGCTCATAAATGTGCTCAAAACAATGATGTATTCGGTGATATCACTATCGCTTCGCGTACAGTTTCGAAGTGTGAAAAGATCATTACCTCGATTAAAGGCCGTAATAACCTTAAAGACAGCACTAAGAAACTTGAAGCATTAAAAGTTGATGCAGATAATGTTGAAGCATTAGTGGCACTAATCAACCAGGTAAAACCGGATCTGTTAATTAACGCCGGTCCTCCCTGGGTAAATGTGGCAATTATGGAAGCCTGTGTACAGACTAAAACAGCCTACCTTGATACTTCTGTTGCCACTGATTTATGCAGTCCCGGCCAGCAGGTACCGGAAGCATACGATCCGCAATGGGCATTTGCAGAGCGCTTTAAAGAAGCGGGTATCACAGGTATTTTAGGTGCGGGTTTTGATCCGGGCGTAGTAAGCGTATTTGCCACTTATGCACATAAACATCTGTTTGATGAGATTGACAGCATTGATGTTATGGATGTCAATGCCGGTGACCACGGTCAGAAATTTGCTACTAACTTTGATCCTGAAACCAATATGTTAGAAATCCAGGGTGATTCCTTCTACTACGAGAACCAGGAGTGGAAATCTGTACCTTGTCACAGCCGTATGATGGAATTTGATTTCCCGGTAGTCGGCAAACAGAAAGTATACTCAATGGCACACGATGAAGTACGTTCAATGGCTGAATATATCCCAGCTAAACGTATCGAATTCTGGATGGGCTTCTCTGATACTTACCTGAACTACTTTAACGTAATGCGTGATATCGGTTTATTAAATGTTGAACCGGTCACTACCGTTGACGGTATTACCGTTGAACCGCTGAAAGTATTAAAAGCGATGCTGCCGGATCCGACTTCTCTTGCACCGGGTTATACGGGTAAAACCTGTATCGGTACCTGGGTTCGCGGTAAAAAAGAGGGTAAAGCAAAAAGTGTCTTTATCTACAATATTTGTGACCATAAAGAGTCGTATATTGAAGTTGAACATCAGGCTATCTCTTACACCACAGGTGTACCGGCAATTACAGCAGCCCTGCTTTACTTCCAGAATAAATGGAGCGATGTAGGCCTGTATAATGTTGAGCAGCTCAATCCGGATCACTTCTTAGATCTGATGCCGCGTATCGGTCTAAGCTGGCAGGTTCAAGAGTTACAAGCTTAATCACCCGTTAAGCAGACAACTTAAGGCGAAGATCAGACTCTTCGCCTTATTTTTATTTATCAAGCAGCAGAAAGATTCCCCTATGACGATTAATGAAACTAACCTGAATACCCCCTACTTTATGATCAATGAAACAAAACTCATTGAAAATCTAGAAAAAGCCAAACTGCTTAAAGAAATTTCCGGGGCGAAACTGGTACTGGCATTAAAATGTTTTTCAACCTGGGGCACCTTCGATACCATCAAGCCTTATTTAGACGGCACCACCAGCTCCGGCCCCTATGAAGTAAAATTAGGCCATGAAACTTTTGGTGGTGAAACACATGCTTACAGCGTCGGTTATTCAAAAACGGATATCGAAACAGTTAAACCGCTGGCCGATAAAATCATCTTCAACTCGTTATCGCAGCTTGAAGCGCACTACAGCTCATGTGCACACAGCGCCTCATTAGGTCTGCGTATTAATCCGGAGCGCAGTGCTGCCGGACAGGATTTAGCTAACCCTGCTCGCCCGTATTCACGTTTAGGCGTAAAACAGGATCTGCTTGATATTTCCGTAGCCGATAAAGTTGATGGTTTTATGTTTCATATGAATTGTGAAAACAAAGATGTTGATGCCTTTATTGCGATTTTAGATTATATATCGACAACGTTTGCTGAATATCTGAATAAACTTAGCTGGTTAAGTTTAGGCGGCGGTATCTTTTTTACCTACCCTGGTTACCCGATTGAAAAACTAGGGCTGGCATTAAAAGCCTTTAGTGAAAAACATAATATTCAGCTGTATTTAGAGCCCGGTGAAGCGATTATTACCCGCACTACCGACTTAGTCGTCAGCGTAATTGATATTGTTGAGAATGAGAAGAAAACTGCGATTGTAGACAGCGCAACAGAAGCACACCGCTTAGACACCTTAATCTATAATGAACCGGCTTCGGTTCGTGAAGCTTCAGAGCAGGGGAAATTTCCCTATGTGATCGGCTCATGCTCATGTTTAGCGGGGGATCAGTTCTGCGAAACGCAGTTCGAGCAGCCGCTTGAGATCGGTCAGAAACTGCATTTAATGGACTCCGCCGGTTATACCATGGTGAAACTTAACTGGTTTAACGGCCTGAAAATGCCGAGTATTTATTATAAACGAGTAAACGGCGGCATAGATTTATTAAATGAGTTCGGCTACCAGGACTTTAAAGGCAGTTTGGGACAAGTTTAAAGCTGATACAAAAAAACCGCATTTTATAATGCGGTTTTTTATTATCAGGCTAACACACCGAGTTAAGCAACTGAGGCTTCTGCCTGTTTCTGCCTCTCCTCTTCAGAAAGTGAGTCTTCATATTTATTGTATTTCCACCATGCAAATCCTAAGAAGACCACGATACCGCCGACGTTATACAGCAGTATCATTGCAATATTGCCGCCGGTCGGGAAGGTTGATGCAAGGAAGCCGATCGTGAATATGCCTATTAGTACTGAAACAAGTGCGATACCAGTAATACGAGAGCCCATTTTAAAATCACGAGGAAGATGATCTAGTTTCAAACGTAGATTAAAATAAGCCAGCATAATGAACAAAGGCGGAAGCATTGATGCAGCAGCCGTCATGTTTATCACCGTACTCATAAGGTCTTGGGCTGTCTCTGAGCCAAGCATTGGAATAATCAGTAGCGGGATAACAATAAAGAACTGTGCCCATGCGGCTCGTGCCGGCACACCGTTTTTATTAAGTGCTACCGTTTTCTCACCAAAGATCCCTTTGGGAATTTCAGAGAAAAAGATTTTAACCGGCGTTGCTGTCCACATTAATAATGAACCAAACATTGCGGTAAATGAAACAACACCAACCACGCGGTTAACCATTATTTCAGACAGGCCGTAGTAATTTGCTAAACCTTCAAAAACTTGTACCGATCCCCCTGTGTAATTTAACTCTTCACGAACTACAAATACGTTGATAAGTAGTGATGATATTGAGTACAGTGCACCGATAAAGATACCGGCAATAATAATAACTTTAACAAAGGATTTATGACCGCCTTTAACATCATTGACGTATACCGCGACAGATTCAGCCCCGCCTGCCGCCATAAAGATCCATGCCGTAACACCAAAAAATGCCCAGTTTAAGGTTGGGGTAACAGCTTCCACAGTAATAGGATCTGCCGGCTGAATACCACCAAGTACTGCAGTACCGGAAAGTACAATATATGAAAGCGTCAGCAGCAGCATAAGTGATGACGTTAGCGAAGTAATCGGACCTAATATTTTTGCACCGTTAGTTGAAACGTAAGTGGCAAAAGCAAACAACAGTGTACTTAAAAGAGCTGTTGCCCACGGAGTGAAAATATATTCATAACCCATAAAGGCGTAGGAGGCATAGGCAATAACACGCGGCAATAATGAGGTAAAGAAAAACAGGTTAACAAACCAGTAGGTGTAGGCGGCTAGAAATGCCCAGCGGCCGCCTAAGGAGCTTTTAACCCAGGCATAAACGCCGGCTTCAGAATTTTTATTTAAAGCCACGAATTCAGCAATAATCAAACAAAACGGAATAAAGTAAATCAGGGTAGCAATAAAGAACATGGGCGCAGAAGATAAGCCTATTTCTATATTATTGTTAATGACGTTGTTAAAGCTGTAAACCGCAGCAAAAGTCATCGACAACAGGGCGAATTTACCAATGGTCCCACGTATTGTAGACATATAGTTCTCCACTACTCTTAAATTGAATTATAAAACGGGCAAATATTAATATCACGGAACCCAGCACAGTGCGGATAATCTCAACAATATTGCCGTTTTTGTTTTTTAAGGTTACAAACAACTGCTGAAAACAGGGATTCAGCATTATGGTCCGGAATTGTTAGTTAACGCCACGCAGTTTAGTAAAAACTTTACTAAATAACATATAAACAAACACTTTCCGTGAAGATAGTCACAAACTATTTTTCAGGACTTTTTTAAATCAAACAGTTATAAAACAGGCCGATAAGCTGCAGTGGACTGCAAATGGAGTCGTAGTGATCAAGCAGTATGTAGATGTGTGTGCAGCCGTTATTATAAAAGGCGACTGGAGTGATTGCGGGCATAATAAAGGGATAAGTATGCACTATCCCTTCAGTAAACAGATAACGATAGGTTAGCTTTTTTTAGTCGTACCGCGCAGCTTAAGTTCACAGGGGATAGTCAAGCGGACTGGAATAGTTCGATGATCACGTTCCTGTTCCAGCAGCATGTTCACTCCTTGAACGCCCATCAGTTCAGAATGAATATGGAAAGTACTCAACGGAGGGAAAACAAACTTAGCCGTAGGAATATCATTAACACTGATCAGCGCAATATCATCCGGAATAGATAAGCCTTTTTCATTAATCGCCCGCAGCACCCCGATAGCAATTGAATCAGAGGCAACAAACAGGGCCGGCGGGTAATCACCGCTAAGCATAGTTTTTGCAGTTTTATAACCCGATGAACTGCTGAAAGTACCGCGGTAAACATCCTGCTCACAAACCATGCCGTTGAGCCTGCCGTATTCACAAAAAGCACGTTCACGGATATCAGTCTCACCGATATTGTCCTGACCACCGATAAAACCTACTCTTTTATAGCCTTGATCTGCAAAGAAATTAAGTACATCAATACTAATCTGCTGCAGATCTACATCAACACAGTCAATTTTTTTGTGCGGATCACTGTAATCAATATACAGCAGGTGCGGAGTAATATCAGTCAGCTTGTGCAGACTGTCCGGCTGTAAACGGCCGATGATTAAAACACCGTCAACCCCGCTGTCAACTTCACTAACCTGAGCATCATAATAACTCAGCAGCTCGATATTAAGCTTATTACACTGTGTCTCAATACCATGGCGAATAGACAGATAATAAGGATCGCTGAATTCAATATCCTGGGGATAGGTATACACAGCGGCAAACCGCAGCTGTCGTATTTTCGACACCTTACTCTTCCTGACGCTGACCGCTTTATACTGCAGTTTTTCAGCTATTTCCAATACTTTACGTTTAGTTTCCTGTTTAACACTTAACGTCGGATCGTCGTTAAGCACTCTTGATACCGTCGCTAGTGATACTGATGCTTCTTCTGCGATCTCTTTAAGCGTAGCCATTAACTGTCCCTTTCAGTATTAAATATTATGTCAATGATAAACATCCGGCTTACTAAAAACAACATTTTAGTAAAACTTTAACTAACTTCACATTTTTTAACCAGACACTCTTTAACCACCTTTACAACACATTAGTAAAAGTTTACATTTGATTTTACTAAAACGCCATACCTAGATAGTGATAGAGGTATAGCCGGAATATAAAGCCATGTTTTATGCTCTACTATACTCCCATTACTATCTGAATTTAAACAGAAAAAGTAATAAAACGCTTTTTTAATATCGAGGCATTAGATGAGTACAATTTCATACGGTGATTTTGCAAAGTTAGATATTCGTGTCGGTAATATCAGTCAGGTGGTTCGTCATGAAAATGCCGACAAACTGTATATCGTACAGGTTGATATTGGTGAAAAAACACTACAGACGGTAACCAGTCTGGTTCCCTATTACAGTGAAGAACAGCTGCTTGGTAAACAAGTGGTTGTTTTAACCAACCTGGCTAAAGCAAAAATGCGCGGCGAACTGTCCGAATGCATGCTGCTTTGTGCTGAGACAGAAGACGAGTCAGAAAGTGTTCTGTTAAGCCCTGAGCGCTTAATGCAGCCGGGGATCAAAATCGTTTAATAAAACACTGAACTAAAAGCACGGTGTGTATTAACAGCATCAACAATATTACTAAACAATTAACAACCTTTCGGTGCAGTAGATAATGCAGCGAAAAATTCTCGAAGGATTAACTATTATGAAAAAAACAACCCTGTCTGTACTGATTGCAGGCCTTCTAGCAACTGGTTACACCAGTGCAGAAGAAGTGCATGAAATACATGGTAAAGAAGCTCATACGGCAGAGGGAAAGGAATCTATCTGGGAATTTTACGGCGAACTCGGCATAGGCGGTCATACTGCACTGGAAGGTGATGAAAAAGGTCGTTACGGCGACGGTACTTATATTGAGGGTGGACTCGCCTTTGATACAGGTAACTGGTTTGGTTTAGCCTACATGGAAGGCTGGACGGTACAAGTCGATGACGAAGGTAATCCCTGGGCAACAGGCCACGGCTGGGGCGGGTTTGAAGGCGGGGTAAACCGCTTTTATGCTGGTTACCGTACTGAGAATCAAACTGAGATTATAGCCGGCCGCCTGGACTCATCACTGGATGATATTCAGTGGTGGGGAGACGCAACGGTTGAGTACGGTTATGTTATCCCAAACACACGTGATTTAAATGCTGGTGTTAAAGTACAAAACTTAGAGGGCAAGCTCCGCTACAGCATTTCCGCATCACCAGAATCAGATTTCAACGAAGATGACTCATTTGTACATTTTGGTAAATACGACAGCTATGCCGATAAATACACACTGAATGCCATGGTTAATGGTTATGTCCAGTACGACCTTATGGATAACTTAACCCTGTTAGGCGGTGCAGAAATACGTGACGGTGCCGGTGAGCTTTATTTAGCTGGTGCTGAATTCCACAATTTTGCAGCACGTGTCTGGCATGATACTGACCGTGGTAATGAACAAGGTAACGGCAAAGAAACAGGTTTTATGACCAGTGCATGGTATGAAGCTGCCCCGGGTGTTTATCTATCCGCAGCCTATACCTACGCCAATAATGAAGTTGAAAACGAAGAAGACCGTATCACCTCTTATATCAATACCGGCGTCTGGTATGAATACGGTGACGGCGCTTATGCAAGCGCTTTTGATATTAAATTTGCAGTAGGTGACGACACAGAATCAGGTGATGCATCACTATTTGCAATGCAGTACTTCTACTGGTAATAATGAGGGTTAAATAATGAAAATGAATAAATCTATCTGTGCACTAGCCGTTGTATCAGCATTAACGTTAACAGCATGCGGCACCACTAACGAACAGGCGCAAACTAAATCAGCACAGACTGCTGAGCAGACTTTGTTATCAGCAGACTCTTTTAAAAATGTTATTGACCGCACTGGTTCACCAGAATATATGCGCGATTATGACTTTGACGAACATCAGCGCTTTAACCCGTTCTTCGATTTAGGCGCGTGGCACGGTCATCTGTTACCGGATAATAAAGACAGCATGGGTGGATTCCCCGGAACCGCTCTGCTGACCGAAGAATATATTAACTTTATGGCGACCAATTTTGACCGCCTGACGGTATTCAAGGAGGGTAAAAAAGTAGACTTCGACATGGAAGTTTACAGCTTACCCGGCTCACTGGTGCAGGTGCTGACAGCAGATGATATAAAAATTGAAATGCATTTACGTTTTGCGACTAACCGTACCTCTTTACTTGAAACTAAAATCGACAGCGACAGTGAATTAACACTGGTCTGGGACGGCGAGTTGATTGAAGGTTCACATGCGGCTGAAGGCGTAGAGCAGTCAGATAAATCAGTTTCTGAAACCTACCCGGAATACGATCGTAAAATTGCGGCAACCGACAACGGCCTGAAAGTAACTTTCGGTAAAGTACGTTCAACATGGGACCTGCTGACTTCAGGTGAATCAGAGTATCAGGTTAATAAAACCATTAAGGCTGATACACAGGTTGACGGCTTAAGCTTCACCTCAACCGCTAAAATCAGCGGTGATACGACTTTTTATACCACCTACACCCATGTTTTAACGGCAGATGAAAACCAGGCAGAACAGGCTAAAATTGCTGCAGTATTAGCCGATCCGCTCAGCTATCAGGAACAATCAGATAAACGCTGGCAACAGTATCTAACATTAGGTTTAACCAATAAAAATGCCACTGCAGAACAGGCGCGTGTGGCAGTTAAATCCATTGAGACGCTAAACGGCAACTGGCGCGGTGCAGCCGGAGCTATGAAACATGACTCAGTAACACCTTCTGTGACAGCCCGCTGGTTCTCAGGCAACCAGACCTGGCCTTGGGATACCTGGAAACAGGCTTATGCAATGGCCCACTTCAATCCGGAAGTGGCTAAAGAAAATATCCGCGCAATGTTTGCCTATCAGATCCAGGCCGATGATAAAGTGCGCCCTTATGACGCAGGTTATGTACCCGATTTATTAGCTTACAACCTCAGCCCGGAACGCGGCGGTGACGGCGGTAACTGGAACGAGCGTAATACAAAACCGAGTCTGGCATCATGGGCGGTAATGGAAGTTTATAATACCACTCAGGATAAAGCATGGCTTGAAGAGATGTACCCGAAACTAGTTGCTTACCATGACTGGTGGCTGCGTAACCGCGACCATAACGGTAACGGCATTCCAGAGTACGGCGCGGCAGTTGATAAAGCACACAATACCCCGGACGGTGAAATACTGTTTACAGCCACCATTAACGGTAAAAAAACGGAGCTGCAGGGTATCGAAAAATATAATACTTTGATTGCCTCAGGTGAGTACGATCATATCGAAATCCCGGCACAAACGGCGGCTTCCTGGGAGTCCGGGCGTGACGATGCGGCAGTATTTGGTTTTATCGATGAAGATCAGCTGAAGAAATATGTTGAAGACGGCGGTTCTCGTAAAGACTGGGAAGTACAGTTTGCAGAAAACCGCGACGAAACAGGCCAGCTGATCGGTTACTCGCTGCTCCAGGAATCCGTTGATCAGGCAAGCTACATGTACAGTGATAACAAATATTTAGCAGAGATGGCTGATATTTTAGGTAAACCTGCCGATGCTAAAATGTTTCGTAAAAAATCAGCAGACATAGCTTCTTACATTAATACCTGTATGTTTGATCAAGAAAGCGGCTATTACTATGATATTCGTATTGAAGAAACAGAAATGGATAACGGCTGTGCAGGTAAACCTATCGTAGAGCGCGGCAAAGGACCTGAAGGCTGGTCACCGCTGTTTAACGGCGCGGCAACCCAGGAAAATGCCGATATTGTTATTAATACCATGCTTAATAAAGATGAGTTCAATACCTTTGTTCCTCTAGGTACAGCATCACAGCAAAGCCCGGCCTTTGGCGCTGATATTTACTGGCGCGGACGTGTCTGGGTAGATCAGTTCTACTTTGGTGTACGCGGTATGGAGCAGTACGGCTACCATGATCAGGCGGTAGAATTAGCCAATAAATTCTTCCTGAATGCCGACGGTCTGGTGGAAGACGGCCCTATCCGTGAAAACTACAATCCGCTAAATGGAGCGCAGCAGGGTGCACCTAACTTCTCATGGAGTGCAGCTCATTTATATATGTTATATAACGAGTTTTTCGCCGAACAGAAACATGAATCGTAAATAAGCTTTATAAGAACAGCTCAAGCCCGCTAAGAAATCAGCGGGCTTTTTTTATCCGTTATTTAAGGATGATAGACAATTTGCACATGGATAGAATAAATACTCATCTCAATAAATATCAGATCAATCCTGCTGGTTAAAATTATCAACAATGCTAAAACAGACAACCGTGCCTGCTAAAATAGTAAAAACAAATGTAAACAATTTTACTAAAACAACATTTGTACGTCGCATTTTTCATTTGCTGAGTAAAATAACGGCAAAATTCACCTTCCCTTCACTGCCTACTTTTCGGATTGATTCTGAATTAATGGGCATCCAGGCTGTTAACTTACTGATTGAACGACGTCGATAGCAAAGAAAAATTCCTGTATCTGTTAATTTCCCAAGCGCAGGAAGCATCCCCCCTGCTCTATTAGCTCCCCTTACTGATTACACTAATCTCAGAACCGAAGAAGATACCCTTACAATATTCTGCAACCGTAAGCATTAAAGAGACAAATAGCGCTGCTTTAACGGCTGGTTGCAATTAAAAATGTGACCTGGTTAAAACCAATTAAACATTACCATTATGTTTAGTTAAAGTTTTAGTTAATATTTACCTGCAAATTTTATTAACTTAAACGCTCGGTATTAACCGGAGGGTAAATATGAACAATTGGGAAAACTTCTTTAATTTAAATGAGAATCGTATGGCACCACGTGCTTACTTTTTCTCATATGATTCAATTCAAAGTGCCGCAACATTCCAGCGTGAATTAAGCAGCCGCTATCAGTTATTAAGCGGCCGGTGGAATTTTAATTTTTTTACTAATCCAATGCTTGTACCTGATGAATTTTATTCTCAGTATATGAACAGCTGGGGTCGTATTACTGTACCAAATATGTGGCAAATGGAAGGCCACGGAGATCTTCAATATACAGATGAAGGTTTTCCATTCCCGATTGATGTACCTTTTGTACCAAGCGATAATCCTACTGGTGCTTATCAGCGTATTTTCACGTTAGGTGAAACATGGAACAACAAACAAACCATTATTAAATTTGACGGTGTTGAAACCTACTTTGAAGTGTATATAAACGGCCGCTATATTGGTTTTAGTAAAGGCAGTCGTTTAACAGCAGAATTTGATATTTCTGCATATGCACAGCAGGGTGAAAATTTATTGTCTGTTCGTGTTATGCAGTGGGCTGACTCGACCTATATTGAAGACCAGGATATGTGGTGGACCGGCGGTATTTTCCGCGATGTTTATTTAGTCGGCAAAGAGCCGGTGCATGTTCAGGATATTACCGTTCGTACTGATTTTGATGATAACTATCAAAATGCTCGATTATCCTGCAGCGTTGAATTAGAAAATCTAAGTAAAAGTGCAGTACTAAACCACACCCTGGAATATGTTTTACTTGATGCCGGCACCGTTGTTGCACAAGGTGTATCTGAGTCACTAAACTTTGATTCCCAGCTTACTCATAACATTAGTCTCAATGTCGACAGCCCGGAACACTGGAACGCTGAAAAGCCTTATTTATACCAGCTTATTCTGATTCATAAAGACGCGCAGGGTAACACCCTTGAGATTATCCCTCAACGTGTTGGTTTCCGTGATATTAAAGTCCGTGACGGTCTGTTCTATATCAACAATAAATACGTAATGCTGCACGGCGTTAACCGTCATGATAATGATCACCTCAAAGGCCGTGCGGTTGGTATGGACCGGGTTGAAAAAGATATTATCCTGATGAAACAGCACAATATCAATTCGGTACGAACAGCACACTACCCTAACGACCCGCGCTTTTATGAACTATGTGATATTTACGGTTTATTTGTGATGGCTGAAACCGATGTGGAAACCCATGGTTTTGCCAATGTCGGAGATCTAAGCCGTATTACTGACGATCCTGAATGGGAACATGTATTTGTAGAGCGTATTGAACGTCATATTCATGCTCAAAAAAATCATGCTTCAATTATTATGTGGTCACTGGGCAACGAATCGGGTTACGGCTGCAACATCAAAGCGATGTACCAGGCGGCGAAAGCCATTGATGATACACGTTTAGTCCATTACGAAGAAGACCGTGATGCTGAAGTGGTTGATGTTATCAGTACTATGTATTCTCGTGCCCAGTTAATGAATGCATTTGGTGAATTTCCGCATGATAAACCACGTATTATCTGTGAATATGCCCACGCTATGGGTAACGGCCCCGGCGGTTTAACAGAATACCAGAATGTTTTTTATGAGCATGATTCAATTCAGGGGCATTATGTCTGGGAGTGGTGTGATCACGGCATTCTGGCAGAAGATGAAAACGGTACCGAGTTTTTAAAATACGGCGGTGATTATGGTGATTACCCGAATAACTATAACTTCTGCATGGACGGATTAGTCTATTCAGATCAGACACCTGGACCCGGCCTTAAAGAGTATAAACAAGTTATTGCTCCGGTAAAAATTCGTGCTAAAGATACTCAAAACGGTATTTTCACTGTTGATAATAAACTGTGGTTCTCCAGCCTTGACGACTACACAATCACAGCTGAAGTTCGTGCTGAAGGTGAAACATTACAAAGCATCACCCTGAAAGTGAAAGATTTAGCTGCAGACAGCAGCCGTGATATTGAACTGGATATAACACAGCTTGATGATCGCGAAACTTTTATTAACTTTACCATACGTAAAGACTCGCGCACTTTATACAGTGAAGCTAATCACGACATTGCGCTCTACCAGGTACAGTTAAAAGAGAATACGCAGCAGTTGCCGGCTTTCACTAACAGCAGTGCGACTGCACTTGAGATTCAAGAAACACAGTTAGACTACCTTGTTAAAGGTCTTAACTTCAGCCTCAACTTTTCAAAAATAAACGGTAAATTAACCTCCTGGACAGCAAACGGCAAAGAGTTGATTGCCAGCCCACCGAAACTTAATTTCTTTAAACCTATGGTTGATAACCACAAGCAGGAGCATGACGGTTTGTGGGAGCCCGCTCACCTGCAGATTATGCAGGAACACTTCCGTTCAATCGCTGTTGAAGAAGTTAACGGCAGAGTCACATTCACAGTAAACAGTATTGTTGCACCGCCGGTATTTGATTTTGGTATGCGCTGTACTTACGTCTATGAGGTTAATAAAGAAGGCCAGCTTAATATGCAGCTGTCTGCTGAAAAGTACGGTGAATATCCACATGTAATCCCGGTACTTGGTTTAGATCTCGGTATCACTAACGAATTTGATCAAGTCCAGTATTACGGCAGAGGTCCGGAAGAGAACTATCAGGACAGTCAGCAGGCCAATATTATCGATCTCTACCAGACAACGGTTGCGGATATGTTTGAGAATTACCCCTTCCCGCAAAATAACGGTAACCGCCAGAATGTGCGCTGGGCATCTTTAACAGATCGCCACGGTTCAGGTTTATTTATTAAACCAGAGCAGGAAATTAATTTTAGTGCCTGGCACTACACCAGCCAGAACCTGCACCAGGCGCAGCATACCATTGAGCTTGAAAAAAGCGGCTTTATTACGGTTAACCTTGACCATAAATTAATGGGCTTAGGTTCAAATTCATGGGGCTCTGAAGTGTTAGATTCATACCGTGTTTATATGCAGAATTTCCAGTATGCCTTAACACTTATACCCTTTGACGGGGGAAGCAGCACAGCAGGCACATTATCACAGCACACATTCACCGGTGCAGACAACATTGAACAAGGCGAAAATATATCATGATTATTTTAGACAATTTAACCCAGTTTAAAGAAGTTTATCGCGACGGCCGTAAATGGAACCGCTGTATCGAAGCCATTGAAAATCTAGAAAAACTAAAAGACGGCGTTATGTATTCAATCGGCGACTCTCTGGTATATATGATTGAAGACGGTGTCGCTAAAAACACTTCAGATTTCATTGCTAACCGACGTTATTTTGATATCCATTATTATCTTGAAGGCGGCGAGTCAGTCGAGATTGCGCATAAAGATGCGCTGCATATAAAACAGGCTTATCAAGATGAAACCGACCGGGAGTTTCTGCTTGGACAGGGGCAGTCACAAAAACTGTGTAAAGGACAGGTTGCTGTTTTTGATAATAACAAAGCCTATCGTTTTCACGGTGACAGCCGGGTACGTAAAGTCGTACTGAAAGTAACCGTTGAAGACGGATATTTTTTAAATAAATAATTTTTTAAATAATACGGCGGCTTTTATCAGCAGTGATGAAGTCGCCAAAGCTAACTAAATTTTTTATAAGTGGAGAGTTATATGTCTACATCCATACGCGGAACGATAGGTAAATTTGCCCTGTTGTCAATGACACTCGTCGCGGTATTTAACGTCCGTAATATCGTTAATAATAATATTGAACTGGGCTTAAGCTCTGCCCCTGTCTTTCTGTTTGCTACCATTGTCTATTTCATTCCATTTGTTTTCATTATTGCGGAGTTTGTATCCGCAAATAAAAACTCAGAATCAGGCATGTATGACTGGTTGAAAAAACCGTTAGGAACAAAAATGGCCTACCTGGGCTCTTTCCTTTACTGGTTTGTAAACCTGTTCTGGTTTATTTCTCTGCTGCCTAACGTTATTTCTTATGCTTCATACGCAATGCTGGGTTATGAGTATACCTTCTCACCTATAGTGACTTCGATGATCTCTATTGCCCTGTTTGCTTTTGCAACACATATATCCACAAAAGGGGCTTCCTGGTTAGGTAATATTTCTGAGTTTGTTACTTACGGCGTTCTTGCTCTGTTCGCTATCTATCTTATAGGTGCTCTAACGGCACTCGGCGGTGACCATGTTCCAGCAGAGCCGATCACATTAACAGCAATGTCACCCACTATTAACTGGGCAACCCTGGGTATTATGTGCTGGATCTTCCAGGCTGCAGGCGGTGCAGAAACGGCGGCCGCTTACTTGAAAGATGTAAAAGGCGGTCAAAAGACCTTCATAAAAGTCATTATCGCAGCTGGTGTTCTTATCGGTGCGATGTACGCAGTCGGTTCTCTGCTGGTTAATGTATTTGTTCCTCGTGAAGATCTGACCTATGCAGGCGGTATGGTTGAAATCTTTACCGGTATGGCCCAGTACTTTAATATTTCTGAAGCTCTGGTAGGCCGCTTTGTAGGTATTGTACTGTTTATCGCAATGTTCGGCTCAATGATGATGTGGACTGCAGCTCCCGTTAAAATTCACTTCTCTGAAATCCCTAAAGGTGTATACGGTGAAAAAACAACTGAACTGAACGAACACGGTGTTCCTTTCCGCGCGGCATGGTGGCAGTTTGCATTCGTATTTGTCATGTTAGTGGTAAATGGTTTTGGCTCTGAATCTGTACAAGAGATGATGAATACTGCAATTAACCTTACTGCAGGTACAGCTATGCTGCCGCCGATCTTTATTATGGCGGCTTACTTTGTACTGCGCTGGAAGTATGATGATATGCCTCGAGATTTCCGCATGGGATCTCGTAAAGTGGGTATGAGTATTGTATCTGTTCTTATAACTATCTTTGTTGTAAGCATGACAGCATCTGCATTCCCGACGGGTGTTGACCTGGTTAATGCCTTCTTTATAAATGTATTTATGACAGCGGTATTCTCCGCTCTTGCTTACTGGTGGATTTCCCGCTTTGAAAAGAAGCAGACAGCTACTGAAGAGCTCGCAGAGCCAGTTCCAAGTACAGTAACAAAATAACAAATAACAGCACCAGTGCCCTGCTGGTGCTTGTTCTGGTATTCGAGCTAATGCCTGACAAAGCATATTGAGGTAACACAATATATAACGAATTTTTTACCGAACAGAAAAATGAACCATAAGTCAGCCGTATAAAAACTGCTCAAGCCCGCTAATAAATTAAGCGGGCTTTTTTTTGTCCGTTGTTCACTATTCAAAGACTAAAAAAAACAACACAGCTCTTTTTTTGAACAAACAGCAGACAGAGAAACTAGCGCAATATTTCACACTTGAACGCAGTTGATATTTTTGTGCCTTTTGTGGTTATTCCCCGTCCTCCTGCGCTCTGTAAAAGATCCATAACACTGGCGAAAAAACAGACGTAAAGCACTTTTTTATTTGACCTGCTTAGCACAATTAACACAGATTTCATCAGGGTAAATTATCTCTCTATTTGATAATTTATAACGGTCTATACAAGAAAAACTAAAGTGCCTTGAAATGCATTGGCAACTTTTTGATCGACTCTCAAAAGATAACATAACAATCAACACAACATAGATAAAAATCATTTAAAACCAAAAGGTTACATCGCGCATCATGTTACATTCCGTTACATTAATTTCCTTGGCCTTTGCTCTTTCAATGTTCATAGTCTGCGGGTCAAAACCACAATGCTGGTCCGGTTTATTTATTAGCTTAATATTTCGTCGATATGGAAAATTTCAGATTAACAGCCGCGGCTGCCTGAAAATAAATTGATGCCGGTCTTAGGCATAACATGGTTAAAAATGGAGATTTATGATGACAATAAAACTGCCGCTCAGTCATCAACAAAAGATAACTGAGATAAACAAATACAGATAACAATCTGTCACTAAGGATTTAAACAAATGAAAAAAACTATATGTGCCCTGTCGGTTTCAATGGCGCTTTTTCTAGGTGCCTGCCAGTCTGAGAACAATGAAAGCAGCGCACCTCAGGTAAGCGAATATAAAAATGTTATCGATCGGACAGGCTCGCCTGAATATATGCGTGATACCGACGCCGGCGGACATCAGCGTTTTAGTCCGTTTTTCGATTTAGGAGCATGGCACGGCCATCTGCTGCCCGATGACCAGGACAGCATGGGCGGTTTTCCCGGCACAGCGCTGCTGACTGAAGAATATATCAACTTCATGGCTAATAACTTTGACCGCCTAAGCGTGTTTAAAGACGGTGTTAAAGTTGATTTCACCATGGAAGCATACAGCTTACCGGGCGCTCTAGTACAGAAGCTGTCAGGTGACGGCGTAAGCGTAGAAATGACCCTACGCTTTGCAACCAACCGTACCTCGTTAGTGGAAACAAAAATCACTACCGACAGCAAATTAACCCTGGTATGGGACGGTGAGCTTATGGAGCAGGTTTATGCCAAAGAAGGTGTCCCTCAGTCTCAAAAAAGCATCTCTGAAACTTATCCGACTTATAATAGAACCCTGGTTAAAACTGACAACGGCTTGAAAGTCACTTTCGGTAAAGTACGTTCAACCTGGGATCTGTTAACCTCAGGTGAATCTGAATACCAGATCAATAAATCTATCAAGACGGAAACCACTGTTGATGATCTATCCTTCAGCTCAACAGCTGAGATCACTCAAGATACCACCATCTACACCACCTACACGCATGTTTTAACTGCACAGGAAAATAGTGCAGAACAGACAAAAATTACAGCGGTATTGAACAACCCGGCGCAGTATCAGGATGCCAGCGATAACCGCTGGCAGGAGTACTTAGATTTAGGACTGACTAATAAAGACGCAACGGCAGAGCAGACTCGCGTCGCCGTGAAATCAATTGAAACCTTAACCGCTAACTGGCGCGGTCAGGCCGGTGCGATGGAGCATGACTCAGTGACCCCGTCGGTCACGGCGCGCTGGTTCTCCGGTAACCAGACATGGCCCTGGGATACCTGGAAGCAGGCATTTGCCATGGCACACTTTAACCCGCAAGTAGCGAAAGAAAACATCCGTGCTATGTTTGCCTACCAGATTCAAGCAGATGATGCGCTTCGTCCTTTTGACGCCGGTTTTATTCCGGATCTGCTTGCCTATAATAAAAGCCCGGAGCGCGGCGGTGACGGCGGCAACTGGAGTGAGCGTAATACCAAACCAAGCCTGGCTGCATGGGCGGTAATGGAAGTATACAAAATTACTAAAGACAAAGCCTGGATAGAAGAGATGTATCCGAAACTGGTCGCCTACCATGACTGGTGGCTGCGCAACCGTGATACTAACGGCAACGGCATTCCAGAATACGGTGCGACGGTTGATAAAGCACACACGACCCTTGAGGGAGAGATGCGCTACACCGCAACCATTAACGGTGAAACTAATGACTATCAGGGCATTGACAACTACAATGCACTGATTGCATCAGGCGACTACGACAGTATTGAGATTCCAGCGCAGACAGCTGCTTCCTGGGAGTCTGGACGTGACGATGCGGCCGTATTTGGTTTTATCGATGATGATCAGCTGGAAGACTACATTGCAGAAGGCGGTTCACGGGAAGACTGGGAGGTACTATTTGCTGAAAACCGCGATACCGGAGATCAGTTAGTGGGTTACTCTTTACTGCAGGAATCGGTGGATCAGGCAAGCTACATGTACACAGATAACAAGTATCTGGCAGAGATGGCGGATATTATAGGTAAACCTGAAGATGCTGCTGTGTTCCGCGAAAAATCAGAGTTTATCTCCTCTTATATCAATAAGTGTATGTTTGATGAAGGCACTGGTTACTTCTATGATATCCGCATTGAAGACAAAGAGCTGGCTAACGGCTGTGCAGGTAAACCTATCGTAGAACGCGGGCGCGGACCTGAAGGCTGGTCGCCGCTGTTTAACGGCGCTGCATCTCAGTCTAACGCCGACCGCGTTATTGAAATTATGCTCAGTGAATATGAATTCAATACCTATGTGCCGCTTGGCACCGCTTCGTTAACCAATCCGGCTTACGGGCCTGATATTTACTGGCGCGGACGTGTCTGGGTGGATCAGTTCTACTTTGGTATCCAGGGTCTGGAACAATACGGTTATCATGATCAGGCGGTAGAGCTGGCGAATAAATTCTTCGATAATGCCGACGGCCTGACTGAAGACAGCCCTATTCGTGAAAACTACAACCCGGAAACCGGCGAACAGCAGGGCGCACCGAACTTCTCCTGGAGTGCGGCTCACCTGTATATGTTATATAACGGATTTTTTACAGCTGACAAGCAGTAAAAAATCGAATAATTAACGAAAAAGCCCGCTAAGAGTATTCTTACGGGCTTTTTATTAAACAACTAACAGCCGCTGTATTCAATGTCATAATCAGGCGGTACACCCGAAGCGGATGCCTGAGTATATTTAAAATAACAGTTATTATCCTGCACCTGATTATCGTTATCCGTATCATAACCGATATAGGTATATTCAATACCTTCATATTCAATCGCAAAATCATCGGAAATATCGATACGCTTTTCAATATCAGTATTATCTAAATAATGCCATTTTAAACGGGTATCGTAACTGCCGTCACCATTGGTATCAACATCAATCAGATCATCGCGATTAGGCACGGGCTGAGCAGCATAACTGGGCATATTGGATTTAAGAAACATAAAATCATTGGCCACTTTGACACTGACTTTAATTTGTGTGATCACATTGACTTTTGCCTCCTTAGACAAGGAGGTAAACTTCGGCAGAGCGACAGCAGACAACACGCCGAGAATAATAATAACAACCACTAACTCTATTAGTGTAAAACCCTGATTAAAAGACTTATACGACAAAATACTGATCCCTGTTCATTGTCACTGATGCGCATTATACCAATTCCATTAATTAGGTGATCTATTTAGACGTAGGAAAAATGAATGAAAGCAAGGCATTGATTGCAGTAACTAGTTGTTCTAATTACAAAATCAATAACGAAGTTAGCATTCATTTTAACCAGCATAAATGAATAGAAAATTAGTGGATTTGGTATTATTACCTTAAACAACTGTAATGTGGAGGCTGAGAGCGATAAAACCGGCTTCAAGTCAAACTCCTGTCCCCTTCTGCAGCACTCTTTTAGCTATCACCACAAAACGTAAATCGCTGTTAATAATATCTGCATCAAAGGGATAACAGGTGATCAGGGTTATTGTCTCAAACCCGCTGTCTTCCAGAACTGACAGATCCTTTTCATTAACAACTTTTGCCGCAATCACCTGATAACTCATCTGCAGCTGCGGGTAGCTTTTAACCGTTATATAACTTGCTGCCGGCAGATCCTCAAGCTGTTTAAAATGCGTATCATTGTGACCGACTAACACTGTGTTACCGCCCTGATTAAAGGGCGCACTTGAGACCATCCAGGCTGGTGCAAAAGCCAGGTTACTGCCCGTTGCCCCGGAAAGTACAATTAAAGGCTCCTGATCATTAATTGTTAACTGTGCAAGCGGCGCACTGTCTGCCCAGGGCCAGGCTTTATAAAGTTCACCGTCCTGCTGATGACGAGCCCAGGCAAAAGTCAGCAGCTGCTGGGCAAGATAAGCTTTACCCTGCATATAGGCGCCTTTGGCAAACAGGAGCAGCGCCGCCAGCACCATAATCAGCAGCAGTTTATGAAATACAGTTAAACGCGGCTTTTTATTTTTTCTGGAACAGCGCCCTGATAACAGCTTCATAAAAACCTCCTAAACAAGCTCATCAGAGATACCTTTGGACAGCAGACGTTCAGCAGTCCACAGCACAGCAGCGGATAACAGCAGCATCAGAGCGATACGCAGATAAAGTCCGCTGCCTAATCCGGTCTGCGGCAGTCTCATGGTATTACCTTTAGGCAGATGTGTTTTAACCTGTTTATCAACACTGCTGAGCATCAGCGGACGGCTTACCTGCTGCTCAACAGCCACTAGACTGGTGTGTTTAGTAACAATATGATGGTTAAGACCTAACGCTGTGATCTGCTGCTTTTTCTCACTAGCGGGCAGTTGACGGTTAAGCTCAATACTGTCTATCTGCTCTTTTGCCCATAAAATGTCTATTCCAGCAGCATTTTGCGGCTGATCTAGCATTAATACCTGTGACCATTTTTTCGTGGTGCCGTTTTCAACTTTCAAGCCCGAAACCTGTAATCTGTTTTTACCCTGCGGCATTTTCATCACCACCTGCAGCGGCTCGCCCTGATAAAGATCTGTTATCGGCTTCGGCCAGTAATCCACCTCACTGCCGTTTTCCCAGGTCAGTTTAATATCACGCAGTACCGGCGCTGACAGCTGCGCAAACAGCGCCGACATTTTCGATCTGACTTCATTAACATCTGCAATACTGGTATAGGTCCCGCGGCCCATCTGCGCACTGCTTTTCATAAAATAATGGTTAGGCGCAGAGCCGATGCCCACCATAAATAACCGGCTTGTGCCCAGCTGCCTTTGAATCTGAGTTAATAACTGCTCTTCGTTACTGATGCTGGCATCGGTAATAAACAGTATCTGCCGCAGCTCTTTGTATTCATTCGGATAAACGGTGCGCTGCTCGGACAGGGCATCATTTAAGGCGGCCTGCATATTGGTCCCGCCGCCTGCCTGGAGCTGACTAATAAAGCTCTTGGCCATCATCCTGCTGCGGCTGTCAACGGGCAGAGAGTTACCGGCAAAAAACTCACTATTATCACTAAAGGCAATAATATTAAAAGTGTCATTCTCAGCAAGCTGATCAACAGCAAAGCTTAATGCGGATTTTGCCTGTTCGATTGATGTACCGGACATTGAACCGGATATATCAATTACCAGAATAACCTCTTTAGCAATACGCGCATTCTCTATGAACTGCATCGCCGGCGGCATCATCATTACTAAGCCGTATTTTTCTATTCCACTGTCGTCCGCTTTTTTCTGTACAAAAACACTGCTTTCAGCCTGCTCTGTCTGCTTCAGAGACCAGTTTAAAACAAAATCACGATCCGCCGGAACAGCTGAATCAAACAGAGAGATAACCTTAAAGTCAGCTTCTCTGTTTTCAATTTTTAAACCATGATAGGGGCTTTGGATATCAGCTGCCGGCAGCGGTGTATGCAGATTAATTTTAATATCAACCAGCAGATCCGGATCCTCAGCAGTTTTAATCATACTAACCGTCTGCTCAGCAAGCTGATAACTTGCAGCCGCATCCTGCCAGCGCTGCCATTTATCCAGCCATATCCAGTCTTGCGAGGCCCTTTCGCCCTGCACTTCCTGATCCTTAGTTACAAACAGGCTGGCCAGATAACTATGGCGCTCTTCTGTGCTTAAAGGATTAACAGCAGGCGCATAGCGGGGAGTAATGGCCATCGGAAACCTCAAGCTGAATAAACCGCTTTTATAGGAAACACTATGCTGATACTCAATCTCAATGGTCAGCTTTTCTCCCGGGCCGATATTAGCAGCCTTAGTAGTAAACATATTGCTGCGCTGCTGTTCAACTAAAGCGGCTTTTTTACCCTCTCTTTCTGCCTGCTTATAGATCTGCTGCGCTTCAGCCTTCTGTTTGATTTCTCCAACAATTACCCGCCTGCCTATCCTCATGGTCAGATGATCAACGGCGGCGTTTTCCGGCAGTGGAAACAGGTAAACCGCGTTAATCCACTGCGCAGAATCGTTTTCAAAGACCTGCCTGACAGACACCCGGTTAATTAAGCCGCTGACATTCATCTCTACCGATGTGCTTAATAAAGGCGCCTCGCGGCTTATTCCGTTACTGTCCTGATAAACCAGCCCGGCCTGCGGCTTTTCAGCGGCAGCCGAGAAACTAGTGCAGATCAACAGCACTGCGGCTAAGGATCTGCCTAATAATAACCATTGCTGCCTGCGGTTATTGTCTACTCCTTTAAGTGACCGCATAAAACCTCCTTAAAAATCCATTGTTGCTGAAACTGTGCGGCTGTCGCGCAGTTCAGCATTGTCTGCATCTTCAAAACTAACGCTTAACTTTTCCATACTGCTCTTTGTTACTGACAGCTCTTGTTTATCAGCTGCTGTTTTCTGCTTTTCTAACTTAACCTGTAACTGTTCCGCTGCTTGTTTCTGTTTTTCCAACTTAGCCTGCAGCTGCTCGGCGGCTTGTTTCTGCTGTCTTTTTTCAGCAGCGGCCAGCTGGCGGCTTTGCTCATTTAACTGCTCAACTAGCGCTGTAACCTCCGCCTGATAAGCATGGATCTCAACGCGCCGGTCTAAACGATTGTTGGCGACAGTGCGCGCCTGATGAACAGGGCTGCTGTCGCCTAAGGTTACAATCGCCAGCTGCTCTTCACTGACTCCCTTATCAACTAAAAATGCGGCTACCGCCTGAGCGCGTTTTTCGGCCAGTTTGACATTGTATGCAGAGTTACCGCTGCGGTCCGTATGACCAACCACCTGCCACACAGTTTCATTATTCTCAGGGACATTTTTTATAAACTCAGCAGTCTCAATTAACGACTGGAAATAAGAGGGATCTATCTCACTTGATGCAAAGGAAAATAACACTTCATTTTCGACAATAACCGGCTTTTCAAGGCTGTCAGAAGCAGGTGCAGGTGATTCTGCAGCTGCAAATATCTGCGCTTCAGGCAGATCGGACGCACTGGTTTCAATATTCTCCTGCAGTTCATTGAGTCTCTGCGGCTGATAATCATCTAACTCCTGATTAATCAGATTTGCTTCGGCAATTAACGCCAGCTGATCGGCATCGGTTGTATTAATACTCTGCGTAACATGTTCACGGTTAAGACTTTCTACCTGATAAGAGTCTTCTACAGAATACTCAAAGGGAGTCTGCGATTTTTCTAAGGCGATTAATCCGCCGGTAACAGCAGAAATAACGATAATGCTTAGCGTTGTTTTTTTAAACGTTGATTGGTTTTTATTATTAGTCATCTGTTTGCCCTTTTAAGCTGTTATGTTGATGATTATATTTAAGCAGACAGTTGTGTTATTAAAGGGGTAACAAAAAGGCAGAATGCTGATCAATTGTGTCCAAAAAATGGCAATTTCATGAAGCGGCTATTTAGTGCGGATATTTAACGTATACTGCTGTTAAGAAACGTATAAACAAGGTTGTTAAAAAATGAAACGTATCGCAATTGTTGAAGATGAAAAAAATATTCGCGAAAATTACGCCGATTTAATGAGCAGACACGGTTACCATGTGGACAGCTATGAAAACCGTATTGACGCAATAAAAGCATTTGAAGTACGTCTGCCGGATCTGGCGATTATAGATATCGGTTTAGGTGATGAATATGACGGCGGCTTTATGCTCTGCCAGTCTTTACGGCAGCTGTCTGCGACTGTACCTATTATTTTTTTAACCGCACGTGATAATGACTTTGATACGATTTCCGGACTGCGTTTAGGCGCGGATGACTATTTAACCAAAGATATCGGACTAGAGCATTTAATGGTGCGCATCAGCGCCCTGTTCCGCCGTATCGATCTGATGCAGAAACCCACGGATCACAATAAGATTATCCAGCGCGGTTTATTAACTATCGACAGTGATAAAATGCAGATCTGCTGGTCAGCACGCCCGCTCGATTTTACCATTACCGAATTCTGGATAGTACATGCTCTGGCAAACCGTGCCGGTATAGTACGTAACCGCCAGCAGCTGATGCAGGATGCGAATATGGTGGTTGACGACAATACCATCACCTCGCATATCAAACGTATCCGTAAAAAATTCATTAAGCTGGATCCCGGCTTTGATGAAATTACCGCTGTTTACGGTATGGGTTATCGTTGGGATATTTCCCAGGAAGCCGCTCAGTGAAGAAATTTTCACTCGGCCTGCGCAGCAAAGTCATTATTTTAGCGAGTTTTCTGCTGATATTACCCTGGCTGGGTTATGAGTATGTGTGGGAAATGGAAAAGTTCCTGCGTCAGGGGCAGGAGCAGACGCTGATCGGCACCACCCGCGCCGTGGCAACTGCGCTGCATGAACGCCCAAAACTGTTTAACTCGCAGGCAAGCTTCCTGCAGCAGGTTGAAGCAGGTAAGGATCTGTACGCCTACACAATTAAACAGGCGATTCAGATAGACGGTCTACTGGACGACTGGAAAGCTAATAAAAGCCAGAGCCTCTTTTACGGGTCTGAATATGTGCGTTTTCAAGCAGATAAAAACAGCGATAATCCAATCTCTTTTACCCATATGGTGGGTAAAAAGGATGGTTATTTATACGGCTATTTCCAGGTAAATGACAAGTACCCGGTTTTTCGTCAGAAAAATGCCCGTCAGATAGACAAAAACGATCACCTTATTATCGCCCTTTCCGATCCCTCCGGAGTCCTGCAGCGTTATATTATCTCGGTGCATAAAAGCGGCTGGTTTAATGCTTTTCTGCAGCCGAAGCCCGATAGTGATATCAGTCAGCTGCAGCGTGAAAAACGTATTCAAGGTTACTGGAAAGAGACCGAAACAGGATACAACATAGAGTTCCGCCTGCCGCTGGATATGCTCGGCAATAAATTAGGCTTTGCCCTGCATACCGTTTCCGATAAAAACAAACGCCGGGTAAATAACATTATCGCCACTTCTAATACACGAGATCTGCAGCAGCTGGGCACGGTATTAGTGCCCTCTCCGGAGATTGAGCGCATTGTAAAAGGCATGAGCCATACACGCTCGCGGATCTGGGTGGTAGACCGCCACCAGCGGGTACTGGCTAAAGCCGGAGATATTCGCAAGGCCGACGGCGTCTGGGCCCCGGACTACCAGGAGCAGGTTTCAGAAGACTCAATATGGTATAA
This sequence comes from Psychromonas aquimarina ATCC BAA-1526, assembly GCF_000428725.1. GTDB lineage: Bacteria > Pseudomonadota > Gammaproteobacteria > Enterobacterales > Psychromonadaceae > Psychromonas > Psychromonas aquimarina. The sequence continues at coordinate 86,923 of NZ_KE386793.1, read as the reverse complement.
ATTACAGGACAAGCTGCTGGCGCCGCTTTATGATCTGTTTTTATCCCGCCCGCCGCATGACTTTATTGACGACCTGTCTGATTCAACGCAGTTAAACAGCAAGTTTATTAAAGACGCCTTAAACGGCAAGTCGCAGTCAAGCTGGCGTTTAACGGACGATAATAAAGCGATGATCCTGTCGGCCGCTCACCCGATCATGGTCGGCGATAAAGTAATGGGTATAGTGGTCGCCGAAGAGACCACCAACGGTATCCGCACCCTGCGTAATAAAGCCCTGGAAAAGCTGTTTAATGTTCTGCTCAGTATTATAGTTGTCGGCACGCTGCTGCTGTTTGTTTTTGCTTCCAATATTGCCTCGCGGATCCGTAAACTGCGTGATCAGGCAGATAATGCCATTGATGATCAAGGGCGTATTTTAGCGCCCTTCGCCCCGTCAAAGTCCGGTGATGAGATCGGCGATCTGTCACGCGGTTTATCGGATATGGTTAACCGTTTAGGGCAGTACCATCATTATCTGGAAAACCTCTCGTCACGACTGTCTCATGAACTGCGCACCCCGGTTGCCGTGGTGCGTTCATCATTAGAAAACCTGTCGTTACTGCCGCAGAACGAAGACAACCAGAAGTATATAAACCGTGCAGAGAAAGGTATTATCCGTTTAAACCGAATCTTAACCAGTATGAGCGAAGCAACCCGCATTGAACAGAGTCTGCAGAGCAGCGACAAAGAGTTTTTCCCGCTTAACGAGCTGGTGGAAGGCTGTATTCAGGGTTATCAGATGACCTACAGCCAGTACCGCTTTGAACTGCATAAAGCAGACAAGATACTGCCGTTCCACGCTGAGCCTGACTTTATTGTGCAGCTGTTTGATAAGCTGATCAGCAATGCCATGGAGTTCAGCGAACAGGAAAATGCTATTCAAATATCACTGCGCCAGCAGGGGGATAATGCACTGTTAACGGTAGCTAATATCGGCCCGCTGCTGCCGGAAAATATGGGTGATGAACTGCTCAACTCTATGGTCTCGGTACGCGCGAAAAACAGCAAAGACAAAACTCATTTAGGTTTAGGGCTGTTTATCGCCAAAATGATCACTGAATTTCATCAGGGTAAAATATCGATTCACAACCGCGAAGATAATTCAGGCGTGGAAGTCTTAGTCAGCCTGCCGATTAATAAAAGCTGACTTGCAGAAAACAGCAAACAGGGCTTACAGTTATAAAAATGCGAATAACTGCAGCAGTACTACTCGCTTAACAATATCTAACATACTCATAAAAAGGATCACCAATGAACTATTTATGGACTATCTGTTTTATTATCGGCGTAGTTTTTACCCCCTATTCAGCAGCCAAACCTGCATCAGCAGAGAGTATTAAGGCCTTAATGCACGCAAGCGGCTCAGGCAGCCTGGGAGAGCAGATGCTCAGACGCATGCTTCCCTCATTAAAGAAAATGATCCCTGAAGCACAAGACTCATTCTGGACAAATACCATGGCAGAAATCGATACAGATGAAGTTGAAAAGAGGATCATTCCTGTATACCAGAAATATTTAACGGAAAAGGATATTCAGGCGATTAATGCATTTTATAATACCCCCGCCGGAAAAAAAATGCTCCAGATACAGCCGAAAATTATGCGCGAAAGTTATGCTATTGGTCAGAAATGGGCGCAAAAAACTGCAAAGCAGGTTTTACAAAAATACCAGGAACAATATAAAAACCTGCCGTAGATAAGCGCGGCAGGCGACAGGCAGTTAAACACAGCAGAGCGCAGACTTAGCTGCGCTCTGTTAATATCCCCTAAAGCAGATAGTAAAAAAAGTTAACTTATATTATTTTACGGCTGAAACCTAACCCCAGCAGACCAAGACTCAGCAGCATAAAAGCGCCTGGTTCAGGTACGCCGACGACCACACACTGGTTAGGATCAGTTGCCGGATCACAAGGTAGAATACTGATCGAGAATGCCTGCGATGGAAAATCAAAAACGGTATTCGAGTTCTGCCCATCAGGACTTAGGAATATCACTTTACTTAAATCACTGCCGGTAACATTAGTAAGATTTATAAATAGATCCTCAGGATCAAACCCGCTTATTACAAACCCGTCTGTGCAGCAGTCTACCCAGTTAAAAGCCAGGCTCTGTGGACCGCCCGCACCAAGAGTTCCTGTTTCATTATCATCTGTAAGTGCCAGAGTTGCAGGAGTTGACCAGTCCAAATCAGCACTGAAGGATCCCCCTCCACTACCATTGGGTTTTTCCAGAATAGCTCCAAAGCTTAATTCATTAGTGCCGGTATTCACATGGGAGAAAATTTGCAGCGCATCGGCCTCAAGAGGGATAAGGTTGGCAGTATTAGGATACACAGGGTTAGCCGAGGAATGCGATGGACTGCCGTATGAGTAGAAATCTGAGCCTGTTTGTGCGCTGTCAAACGTTCCAAGTAAAAACTGATTACCATTAAAATCGATATCCAGTACTGTGGCCATCGAGTTTGAAGACACCGCTAAAACAGCAGCAAATAAACCTTTAATTAAATTTTTCATTTCCGAGTACCTCCAATATTAACTAAGATAGAGATGCGGATCCAAACTAAAAACTTGTATAAATAAGAATAAAAAAGCGCGTCCCCATAAAAATAATATGCAGCAATAACTGTGCCGAACAGATTAATTTATTGATAAACAGAAGCTTAGGTATTATCACATGTTACATCAAGGTATAACCAACTTATTTAGTCTGATACTTGCTTTATCATCAGCAATTGAAATAAAAAACAAACTAAGTTAAATCAGGTGGTTGTGCGATTAACAGGCAGAATGGCGGGGTTTATTTGCTATATTGCTTTATTAAATTGTAATAATTTTCGACGTGCAGAACTCTTTGCAGATCATTTGAAACGGTTTGTATTTACACATAAATATTAAATTCCATAGGAATTTTGCAGCAAAATACAGTTATTATTTACTCCTATTAACTGTAAAGAAAACTGACGCTTTGATTGGGCTGGATAAAATATCGCGGATATAACCAGAGCGAACTAATCAGTGTACCTATTCAAGTCACAATTCAAAGAGCTACAGGACAGATGTGGAGCGTCCATATATGTCCTGCTATTTCTTTTCCATCAATCAAAAAGGTTTGGATGTCCCGCAATTTCCGCAACAGTATAAGCACCTGCCGTAAGGCGTTGCCGTATATGCTCCCGCCTTTTAGCAAACTATCAACAATCAAAAAGTTTGAGAAATATTGCTTTCTCGAGGCTAAAGAGCACAAGGCATTATTATATGCACATATTTTTCTAAATACCGCACTGGCAATAAAATAATACCGGTGATGTGTTAGCTGCAACTAAATAACTGTAAGTTCACTACCTGTTATTATTCAACCTCAATTTTATAAGCATCTATATCGTAATCATCCCATTGAATAACTACATAATTATTTTCAGTCTGGTATAAAAAACGAATAGCTACTTTCTTTGCTTTATTAACCACCATGCTGTGGAGTAGCTTGGCTTGCTCAATGTCCCATAATTCTAAGTTGCCAGTTTTAGTCAGAAATAAGACTCTGCTATCTGTTGCAAAAATCATGGTGGTATACCCAGATTTTTCATGAGAAACAGTAACATTACCATCAATAGGTAGTCCAATGGCTAATTGCCTATATTTAGTGAACTTCCCTGCTATATCCTTATAAACCGATACCCCCGATGGGTTCGAAGCAAGGACATATTGACCATCAGCAGAAACAATTAAACCTTCAGTCGTTATACTATCAATTTGTGTTGCATGGGACTTTGGCAGACGATAAATATACAATTTATCTTTGCTAAACCAACCGCCCTCTGTTGCTACTGCAAGTACATTACTATTTTTCGATAGATGTGCATATGTCACTTCATCTTTATGGCTTAAGTCATGATTTTTTTTAGTTTCTAGATCAAAAAAAGCAATACTTGATGCTTCATGATTATTTTTACGGGCATAATAGTAAAAATAATTTTCAGTAGAAAAGCCAGAGTTATGAACAAAACGAGGCCCAAACTTTAAAAGTTTTTTTTCTGTCGAAAATAAACCTAATTCACTACCGCAAGATAAGTATTGATTATCTGGCGAAATCCTATAAGGGTAGCGCTCACCACAACTATTGTATTTAGTCCCTAACAACGTTAGTACAGAAGTATCCCAAATATGTATACCTTTTTTATTTGTATACGAAACAAAGGATATATTATTTTCAATAAAATCCATGTAGTAAAAACCAGCTTTGGGAGTTTTTATTTTTTCTGGATCTGCATCAAAATCGGTATTTAAGGCGAGTGAACTCACCTTCCCCGTATTCAACGTTACTTTATAGAGTTTTGAAAATTCTGAAATAAATAAAGAATGATCACTCATTATATAACTGACCATGGAGCTAGAGTCGATGTGCGTAGGTTTATATTTATAAATATGCTGCCAGTTAAATTTCTCGCTGGCAAAAGAGTTATTAATAAAACAACTAAAGATTAATATTGATAAAAATAAAAACTTCATTTTGAGATCACTTAACACAGACATAACCGTAATAATAATCTAAAAATTCGCTCACTTTTAGACTTGTATTTGCTTTATTCACGGGCATTTGGTTATTACCCCATGTTTGAATATTAAAACTAATTTTCTTATCTTGCACATCGACTTGAGAAGTCATATCAAGGTTTGCAGGCATATTATCTAGCAGTACCTTTGAATTCAATATTACCCAATGATCAGCTGGAGCACTTCCTTTTTTGAGTTTTATATTATCCGCTGTTACGAGTATTTTCGATCCAACAAATAAGCAAACATGGTAATCAGTTGAGTAACGCAAGTTTGCTTGCAATAAATTTCTTGAACCTTTATCAAAAATAAGGTTTGTTTCATTTTCAACACTGCCAAATAATTCTGTTTTTTTAAACCAACCAGCTAAACATCCAGGAGTAGTGATCCCAGCCAATTGGTCACTTGGATGATCATAATTAAATAATGTATTAGTAGAATCACGTAAACTGGCAAGTCCGATCCAATCTACATCGACAATAGTTGCTCTTGGAATAGTATCTTTGAATAAACTTTTACAAGCTCTACTTGGCTTAACTTGTAACTTTCCAATTGAAGCTTCTCCCTTTTCGAATAAATCAATAATATATTGAGCGTATACTTCCGGGTGTTTTTTAGCGATACATTGTAAAAAAACCACTGCTCCACATAAACTAGTACTTCTTTGTTGTATTTTATGAGGGTTGCTAATGCGCTTACTAATATCAAGTGAGATTTGATAACGGTTTGAACCACTTTTTCCTTTAAATGCACTTATATTATTAGATTCGTCTTTTTTAAATTTTGCTAATATAGTCTCAACTGTCACTAGAATCCCTTTTATATAATCAATTAGCTTAATAAACACAATTTAAACATATAATTAGTGTCACCTAAAGATAATTTAAAATAAAAATTCTTCTACATTTATAGCAAAATCTGGGATAGCAATATTTTACTACAGAGAAAATACCATTTATCTGTAACTCTATCATTTTGTCACAAACTGCCTTATAAAACGGATTGTTTGATACGACAGAATAAAATAAAACGGAAAAAGAGGCATAAATAAAAATTAAAACGACCCTTTAAATAATTCATCTAGCTCATCCTCATAACCCTTAGGGTAGCCTTCTTCCAGTACGCAGCCATTTTCATGCATTCGGTAACTCAAACCTACAGGTAAAGATTCACCATTGTCATCTTCGACCCATTCACATTCATCTGTACTTACAATAGCAAAAACATCACTACAACCTGCTTTAGTTAATATCTGTACAATAAACGGTGCATAATCAAAAGCAAAAGATCCCGACATGATCCAGAGCTCTGCTTTTTGTCCATCTAACTCTAAATTTTCAATATTCAAATCACCTTCAAAGCACGGGTATTCACAAAGCCCTTGCCATAAAACTTTATCTGTATTTTTTAAAAAAGATAACCAGACTTTGTTATTAATTGATATATTCCCTGGCCCAATTTTTTTTATCAACGATGTGAAAAATCCATTATCCGGTTGATTAAAAGTGATATTAATATCCGATGTCATTCAAAACACTCCGGTTTGACTAAACCTTCATCCACCATCTGCTGGTAAGTTTTAGCACCATGTTTAATTAGAGTTTCGATAATGCGATCCACCAAACCATTACGATTCATGTGCTTATCACTCTCTTTTAGATAATAAGCATCATCCAAAATGGTATCTTCAAAAACATTTTTATTTACGTCTGCGCCCATCTCTATCAAGGTATTAACAGCGGCCTCGTTGCCCACTCTCACAGCTTCAAAAAGTGGAGTTCTTCCTTCGTAAGCAGTAGTTCCTGCATTCACTTGTTTAGATAACCTAATTAATGGAGGAATATATTTACTATTTTTCCCTGCAACAATTGAATGTAATAATAACTCTCCATTTTCCATCAACATATCAACATCAATCCCCTTCTCCATAAGCGCATTAAAAAATTGATCTGATTTTTCAGAAATTTCGGTATTACGTAAAAGAGCTAAACGTGAAACACCATTAAAACCTATTTGCGGTGAATTAATATTTGAACCGCACTCTAATAAATACATTATGGTCTCATGCGAATCATTGCACCAACCACCTAATAGGTTTAAATTAGTTAGAATTTTAGACTCTTTTACCCCATCTTTACTGTTCTCGTATAAAGGCATTCCAGCTTCAACTAGCAACTTAGCTAACTCTAAGTTATTAATATGAACAGCAAACGCTAGTGGGTAATACTCATAAGTCCAAACTTCAGTTAAATCTATACCTTCATCAATCATTCGCCTGACGGTTTTAAGGTCATTATCTACGCAAGCTTCTGAAAACTGTTTATGTGATTTTTTCATATTGTGGCCGCCTTACCTTATTGATTTAACTCATCCATAGATTCCAAAATCTCCTCAACACTGCTTAGAAGAAAAATCAGGAAACCCAAACCTTTCCTGTAAATATCTTACAACAAATAAAAATATCACTCTTCTATCATTCAGCATGTTTTTACCAGTCGCTTATTTAAAATAATTAAATGATTCTCTTTAAAGGTTTTATCTGCTATTAATATCTCCTTGTCTTATAAAGGATTATAAGGCACGTCAGGGAATGACGTTATTAATTTAAAGGATTAAATTATGGACTCGTATCAGCTGCCTTTTGCACAGTTCACTATTATTAAAGAAGATCTTGCAGAGGTGACCGTTGCAGAGGGTGTCGAACTGAACCTGCACATGCTCAAGCAGTCTTATGAACTGCTGCAGGCAAAGCTTAATGCCCCCTTCTCCCTGCTTATTAACAAAGTAAACAGTTACAGCTACAGCTTTGAGACACAGATGCAGCTGCCGGAATTACAGGAAATCAATGCAGTCGCTGTGCTCACCTATGATTATCTGTCAATCAAAACGATAGAGTACTTAGCGTCACTACCGAGCAATAAAGACTGGAATCTGCACCATTTTTCTAATCGTCAAAATGCACTTGTCTGGCTGCAGCAGAAGGCTGCAGAGACAGCTAAAATAAAGGCAAAGTAACGCTATGACATTACAACTTCAGGATTTACAAATTTCTGGCGGATGGTTTACCGCCTACAATCAGTTTTACAATGTGGATCCGTCACAGCAAACGATTCAGTCTGTCGACACGGTATTTACCCAGGACATTCTGCAGTTTACTAATCAGTCCCGCAACCGTCTTATCGACCTCGGCTGGTACCCTGAAGGCTGTTATGCAGAGGGAGCTTACCGGCTAGTTGTTTATCAGGGGGATTTTAGCGGAAAACTGCTCTATCAATTAGACTCAAAAGATAAGCAGCAGATTGTATCTGAAATCAACAGATTACTTTTGCAGATAACTAACGGGTATTTGTAAAAGCAGCGCTTAGTTAATATCTTTGTTACCTGAACATATAAAAGGAGTTAACAGCATTGAAAACCATAACAGCCCTGTCGCTATACCTATTAGTAAGCTCAAGCAGTGTCTATGCGCAAAATCCCCTGCTTGATTATCCAATTGTTGATTCCAATGTCAGCGGCTTTTACAGCAATGATTCACAAATCAAAGCCCCGCAGCAAGGTGCGCCGTTTTACGGACAGGATGCACACTACCAGATAAATAAACCTTCCTACACCAACAATCAAAACGGGACCGTTAGCGATAACATCACAGGTTTAATGTGGCAGCAGAAGATGGGAGAAAAACTCACCTATCAGCAGGCGCTTAAACAGGCACAGTCCCTAAAGTTAGGCGGTTTTAGTGACTGGCGTGTCCCCTCGATTAAAGAGTTATATTCTCTGATGCAGTTCAGCGGGCGGGTAAAAGGCCAGAAAGCCGTGACTCTATTTATCGATACAAAATACTTTCAGCAGCCGCTTGGCTCACCACGTCAGATTGATGCGCAGACCTGGAGTGCAACGCAGTATGTAGGCAGAACAATGCGCAATGATCAAACGGTTTTCGGAGTGAATTTTGTCGACGGACGCATCAAGGGTTACCCTAAATACCACCCGCGCAGCAGGCAGGCCAACAAGATGTATTTTCGTTTTGTGCGCGGTAATAAAAATTACGGGAAAAACCGTTTTATTAATAACGGCGACGGCACAATAACGGATGCAGCCAGCGGTTTAATGTGGCAAAGAGCGGACAGTGCAAAAGCAATGAACTGGCAGGATGCGCTTGATTATGCCGAAAATCTGCGCCTGGCAGGTTACAGCGACTGGCGCCTGCCCAGCGCCAAAGAGCTGCACAGCATAGTGGATTACTCGCGCTCGCCGCAGACAACAAATTCAGCTGCACTCAATCCGCTTTTCAGTATCACGGCCATTAAGGATCCCCAGGGAAGAAAACAGTACCCCTATTTCTGGAGCAGCACCACTCATCTAGACGGGCGTAATCCCTACAGCTCTGCGGTCTATTTTGCTTTTGGCGAAGCACAGGGCAGGATGCATAACCGTTTAATGGATGTACATGGCGCAGGTGCACAGCGCAGTGATCCTAAATCCGGTAATAAAAAAGACTATCCGCAGTATTTTGGCCCCCAGGGAGATATCCGTTACGTTTTCAATTATGTACGCAGTGTCAGAACAATAAAACGATAAAGGATGTGCTTCTGTCCACAAGCCTAGATCGTTCTTTTTGATTATACTTGTTAATCATAATATGCTGATTAATTATACTCTCTTCACTCTTTTTATAGGGCAGTAAATACTCGGCATAGTGTTACATCGGAGGTTCTAAGGATGGGTAAAACAATAAACATAAAAGTTAGCGAACATAGACATTTGCGCAATCTATGCCGTAAACGTTTCAAATTCGGCATTAAAATACTCTACATTTTACTGGCATGTTTCTTTGTCAGTCTGCTTTTATCTAAAAGCTTCTGGCAGTTTACCCTAGGCCTGCTTATTCTTTTTGCTGTCACCACCGCCTTAGAATATCGGGATTACAAAAAACACAGTGCGGCCTTAAAAAAACTCGGCATCCAGGACAACAAATAAAAACACGCTTTCGGGCGGCTTCTTAGCTGTTAAAAAGACAGCTAACTGCAGGCTGATACAGATAATCGCGAAAAGCAGACACTTTTCAGTTATGCTGGGCGCCTCTAAACTTACTGCAGCCGCTTATGACCATAGAAATTACCAACCTAACTGAACCTCAAGTCACCTGTGCAAGCTGTCTCGCCTGCTGCTGTAAACTTGAGGTCATGATTATCTCTGATACCGGCGTACCTGAGCAGTATATAAAAACAGATAGATGGGGCGGCGAAACAATGGCGCGCTTAGACGACGGCTGGTGTGCAGCGGTAGACCGCACCACCTTAATGTGCACAATTTATGAAAACCGTCCGTGGATTTGTCGTGAATTTGAAATGAGTTCCCACGAGTGTTTAAGCGAACGTGCACAGGGTATGTCAGAGTAAACCAGAAGCAGATATGAAAAGGCCGCTTAATCATTTAAATTTTGATTAAACGGCCGGCTTTTAAAGCGGGATATTAATGCTCGATAAGCAGAATACGGCTCTCATAGGGCTGCAGCTGCATCTTGTTAGATGGTTTTTCCTGCACACAGCTGTCGTAGTTTGACAGCAGGTATACCCCTTTCGCACCGTCAACTGAATCCGGTAAGCAGCATTCAGCAGGTTGATTGTAAAAGTTATTTATCGAAATTAAGGTCTGCTTATCAGACTTTCTCTGATAACAAAACAGCTGCTGATGATCCGGCATCAAGTCGGTAAAGTCACCGCTGGTCACCACATCAATCTCTTTACGCAGTTTAATCAGCTGACGGTAATAATGAAAAACCGAATTATGATCCTCAACTGCATTTTTAGCATTTATCTCCGGGTAGTTCTCAGCAACCCCGATCCACGGCGTTCCTTTACTGAAACCAGCATTTTCACTGCTGTCCCACTGCATCGGTGTACGTGAATTATCACGAGACTTCTGCGCGAGAATATCCAGAGCAGATGAGGCATCAAAGCCTTTTTCATCCACTAAAATAGAGTAATTATTGGTACTTTCAACATCACGGTACTGTTCAATCGAGGTATAACCCGGGTTAGTCATACCTATCTCTTCACCTTGATAGATATAAGGCGTACCCTGCATCATATGCAGTGATGACGCTAACATTTTCGCCGATTCAATACGATAGTGCTGATCACAGCCTAAACGACTGACCACCCGCGGCTGATCGTGATTACACCAGAACAGTGCTCCCCAGCCGTTTTTATGCAGCCCCTGCTGCCAGTAATTAAATATGGATTTCAGTTCAATAAAATCAAAAGGGACCTTGCTCCATTTTTCACCGTTTTCATAGTCAATTTTCAGGTGATGGAAGTTAAATACCATGGACAGCTCTTTGCCGTCTTGAGCGGAATACTGCTGACAGTGTTCAAGGGTCGTTGATGACATTTCCCCTACTGTTACGCTGCCGTATTTCTGGAATACTGCTTTGCTGATTTCCTGCAGGTATTCATGTACTTTTGGTCCGTCGGTATAAAATCTTCTGCCGTCACCGACTTCATCATTCTGATATTCAGGCTGTTTAGAGATCAGGTTAATTACATCTAAACGGAATCCGTCGACCCCTTTTTCAGCCCAGAAACTGATCACTTTTTTTACTTCTTCGCGGACTTTAGGGTTTTCCCAGTTAAGATCCGCCTGCTCTTTGGCAAACAGATGTAAATAATACTGATCCGTGACTTCGTCTAACTGCCATGCATTTCCGCCGAATTTAGACTCCCAGTTAGTGGGCGCCTGGCCGTTAACCGGATCTTTCCAGATATAATAATCGCGGTAAGGACTGTTCTTGTCACCTAGTGCCGACTGAAACCAGGCATGTTCGGTTGAAGTATGATTAACCACTATATCCATGATTAAACGTATACCGCGTTTTTTCATCTCAACAAGCAGCAGCTCAAAGTCAGCCATGGTACCGAAATCAGGGTTGATATTATAATAATCAGAAATATCGTAACCGTTATCAATCATAGGCGAACTGTAAACCGGTGTTAACCAGACAGCCTCAACGCCAAGTAATTTAAGATAGTCTAACTGCGATATAATGCCTTGAATATCTCCGGTTCCACGACTTCCACTGTCACAAAAACTCTTTGGATAAATTTGATATATGGCCGCACTGCGCCACCAGTCAATGGATTTATTTTTCATATTAACCTTTGTTTCGATTACTAAGTGTAAATTAAAAAATCAGGTGCCGTAGTGATACGGCACCTGTTAGAGCTTACTGAGTATTAAACAGCAGCTGCAGATGTCTGCTTAGACTGCTCATCAGCAGATGTTTTGTTAGTACGTTTCTGCTGGTATTTGAAAGCCAGTACCGTTAATACAATCGGAATGATGATTGCGAACGCCATTGCCACTAAAAATACTGTCCAGAACTGCGGCTGAATAGAAAGAATACCTAAGATACCGCCGTTACCAATACCGTTAGACAATACGCCGCTTAGACCACAAACACCGGCGGCAATCGCAGAGCCGACCATTGCACAAAGCATCGGGAATTTGTATTTAAGGTTAATACCGTACATTGCAGGCTCTGTTACACCTAAGTAAGCAGAAATAGCAGCCGGAATCGATACGTCTCTTTCAGACTTTTTACGACTGGCAATCAGTACACCGACAACTGCAGAACCCTGGGCAATATTTGATAGAGCAATCATTGGGAATACAGGTGTACCGCCGATTGTCTGAAATAACTGCATATCTACAGCATTAGTTGTGTGATGTATTCCGGTAATTACCAGCGGTGCATATAAGAAACCGAATACTGAAGAGAAGATAACTCCGTAATCACCGGTCATGGCACTTAATACCAGCTGTCCGAATGCATCACCAATTGCACGGCCTACTGGACCGATGAATGCATGAGCAACAAATACGGCGGCGGTAACACTGATCAGCGGTACTAACACCTGATGCAGGTAGGATGGAATGATCCGCGACAAACGTACTTCCAGCATGGCCAGAAAGATACCCGCCATAATTGCCGGAATAACCTGTGCCTGATAACCCACTTTCTCCATGGTGAAGAAACCGAAGTCCCAGACTTCAGGAACCTGTGAACCGATACCGTAAGCGTTCATCAGCTGCGGAGAGACCAGTGTAATACCGAGAATAATACCCAGAACCGGTGATCCGCCCAGTTTCTTAACTGTTGACCAGCAGATAGCAACCGGCAGGAAGTGGAATACAGCTTCACCTAATAACCATAGGAACTGATGTAACGCCATCCAGAACTGTGACTGGTTAACTAATGCCCCATTGCCGCTGAAATCTACTTCCATAATATTACGGAAGCCTAAAATTAAACCACCGGTAATAATTGCTGGTAATACCGGGACAAACAACTCGGCTAAATTAGTTAAAGCACGTTCGAACAGATTCATATTTGCTTTAGCTGCTTGTTTGGTTTCATTTTTTGAAGATGAATCAATATCAGCCTGCTGCAGCAGTTCTTGATAATACTGACCAACATCAGTACCGATAATTACCTGGAACTGGCCGCCGTTAGTAAAACAGCCTTTTACAGCCGGTACTTCAGCTTCAATACGATCCGCATCTGCTTTTTCTGTTTCTTTCAGTACAAAGCGTAAACGGGTAATACAGTGGCTGACTGATGCGATGTTGTCTTTACCACCGATTAGTTTTATAAGGAGTTCAATCTGTTTTTTTGTATTCATATAAATATGGGACCAGTCCCACCTCCAGTTAAAAAAATATTTTTGCGTAAATATCTAGGTCCTTCTCGCTCTCTTTCAGTGATTATATAATCACCAATTGGGACCGGTCCTTAGATAATGACGGATTAACTGGCGAAATAAAAGGCAAAGGAGATAATATTGTGACTGACTTAACGCTTTAATTTTACCCTGTAATAATTAATCAGCAGCAAAATATGCTAAATTGACTCTCCGTTAATCAACACTAATAACTCGGAAGACCATGAAAAAACTCACTATTCGTGATATTGCAGAATTAGCCGGCGTAGGTAAATCAACAGTTTCCCGCGTACTTAATAATGATCCGAAAGTAAAAGCCGAAACACAGGCAAAAATTCGCGAGATTATTAAAGAAGTGGGTTATAAACCTTCCGCAGTGGCACGTGCTATGAATAACCAGCCGATTAAAAGTATCGGAATCATAGTTACCCGTTTGAGTTCTTCAGCAGAAAACCAGGCATTAAGTGAAATTATCGATTTTTTCCACCAGCATGAATATGAAGTACTGGTCTTAGAAAGCCGTTACGACGGTGAACTCCTGAATACACATATTGAACTGATGGTGCAGAAACAGGTTGAAGGGATAATATTTTTCGGCTTTACCGATCAGGGCTTAGTAAATAAGGATCTGTTTAACGGAAATATTGTTATGATCGCGGTGGAACAGCCGGGTATCTCATCGGTAACTACTAACAGCCCCCTGGCAGTGGAGCGCTGCTTTGAGTATTTAAAAGTGCACGATGCTAAACAGATAGCTTTTTTAGGTGTGCATGAAAGTGATATCCAGACCGGAAAATTACGCTTAGATGCTTATAAAAAAGCCTGCGCGGCACATAAAACAGAGCCGATTATCTACTTAACGGATATGGAATATGCAGATGGTGTCAAAGGCTGTAAAGCCCTTTTAAAAGCTGGTGCTGATGCCATAATCTGCGGTACCGAACGTTTAACCGGCGGTGCTTTGGTGCATCTGCTTAGAGATGGAAAGTCTGACTTACCCGTTGCAGCCGTCGGTATTAACGACTACATCCGCATATTAAACCCGGGGATTTTTGCTGCCGATCTGCAGTATGCCAAAGTGGGGAAAGAAGCGGCCGTTCTGCTCTTTCAGAAAATGAAAGGCAGTAATAAAAACACCGACACTGTAGTTCAGCCGCTGATGACTGAGCTGCCTACTGTTTAAACAGTCCTAATCCTGGATCCAGAAGTTGACCTCCTGTGCCTGTAAAAAATCCTCAGCTTCAGGACCTTGAAGCATTGCCATGGTTGATAATAACCCGGCTTCAATACAGGACTCTGCTGCTACAGTAACTGAGCGCGGCGCGTCCATTACCGGACAGCCGCTTAACGGATTAAGAATATGGCTGTAACGTCTGCCCTCTTTGAGCAGATAACGGTTAGCATCACCGCTGGTTGCTAAAGCGCCGCCGGACAGAGTCACCACAGCGGGCTGTCCGCCGCCGACGCTTTCAATGCCGACTTTCCACGGTTGCTGATTTTCACGCGGGCCACTGCAGATTAAGTCGCCGCCAAAATTAAGTAGAAGCGGTACTTCACTGCACACCTGCAGCGCCTTCGTCAGGCAGCAGTCAACAGCATACTCTTTAGCAAAACCGCCAAAATCCAGCTCCATCTCAGACGGAAGTTTGAGCAGAGGTGGCTGCCATGATACTTTATCTAAACCGATAAAAGGCAGCAGTTTATTTATCTGCGCCTGCTTCGGCACATTATCTGAACCGTCAAAAGTCCATACCCGGCGCAGAATTCCTGAGCTGATATCAAATAATCCGTCACTGAACTGATAACACATATAAGCAAAATCAAGAAGATGGGCACTTTCATCATCAACAGTAAGCGTTTTGCCGGCACTGTTATTAATCTGGTAGACAATATTATTTTTCAGATAACGGCTGAACTTAGTTTCAATACGTTTGGCTTCGCTAAACACTGCTTCACTGAGCTTAAGTGCAAGCGCACGCCCGGAGCATTCCACCAGCACTTCACAGTCACAGGCCATCGCCTGAAAATGCGCGCAGAAGACCCTGCCGTCTTTTTCTTTTTTAAGCGTAAGTCCCTGCAGCATTAATATTTTCCCGGAAAATTTAATTAGAATGAGTAGGTATACTGTACAATAAACGCATCTAAGGTTGGAAACATATCATAGTTTTTCTGCACACCGAGCGCATCAGAGGGACTCTGCTCTCCATCCTGATGGTAATACTCTAAACGCACAGTGTTGCGATTGCCGTCCGGTGTTTTAAAACCTATTTTCAAACCTATTGTTGATGACCACATTTCTGCCAGTCGATAGTCAGCACTTAAATAAGGGCCAATATCAGCGGCCTCGCTTTCACTGATACTATGACGGTAAAAATCAGCTGCATCCTGCAGGTAATAACGAAAATGCGGCTCAACATACCAGCCGTTGAAATTACTGCGGTAAGTCAGGTTCAGCGTATGTGAATTAATCCCCCAGTCATCCCACATATAGCGGTAGGAAATATCTGCTGAATCATCGCCGAAAGCACGTTTTATTTTACTATACAGACTGTGCTTAGTGCGCTGCTCAGGCCGGCTTTCATAAAGATAAGTCCCGCTAAGTGTCTCTCCCGGCACTAATGAACCGCTCACATCATCAACCACAGAGACCACCTTGTAAGGATCGTTATGATATCCGTCAGACTGCGAGTAACCATAATTAAAGGCGGCAATCATCTGACGGTTAATAACCTGGCTGATCCCCGCCAGCAGTTCCCCTAGGAAACGGCTGTCGGAACTATCTCCTCTGTTCTGCTGGACACCTGCGGCCTGCATCTGACTAAGCGGCACCACTAATCCGCCCTCTGGAGTAATAATATTATATTCACCGCTAATACCGATACTTAAGCTGGTATTACGTTTATTAAGATCATGTATATAAAGCGCGCTTAATCCCGTTGAAAAAAAATCATACTCTTTAGAGATATTAGCTCCCCAGAGCATTTTATTAACCCGGCCTAAACCATGTTCATAGTTAGCGCTGAAACTTACCCGGGTATCATGAAAAGTATCATCTAGGGGTATCTCTCCCGGCTGCGACTGATAACTACCGCGGCCTGACGGGCGAGTAAAGGTCTGTATCTGATCCGACGGACTTGCCCCGTTAGGTGATGCGCCGGTTAAAACATCCAGCACCAGTTTAAAACCTAATACACTGTCATCATCGAAGGTTTTGCGAGTATTAATAAGCGGTTCCCAGGCACTTACCCGATCCACTTCACTGTAAACCAAGCCGGCGATATCTGTCTGCCATCCGGAAAAAAAGCCCGTTGTCGAATCAGCATTAACAGCCCCGGACGTGCCTAGTAAGCAACCCGCAGCTGTTTTCAGCAGCTTACGTATATTTTTATGCTTATTATTTAATTGCATCCGCAGCCTCCTCCGCTGAATCCTCGGCCGCCTGAACTGGCCTCTTTACTAAAGTAAATATGCTCATCATAGGCCGTATCAATAGGGGCATTATCCAGCGCCATATCTTCACGTGCCAGCACATCCCGTTCCCAGGGCTCTACACCTAATGAACTACAGGCGCTTAGCTGCAGCATTAAAATAATGATGGCTATTTTCACGGCTTAGTCTCCTCAATTTTACTGTTCCGTCTGAGTGACTTTTTAATATTCGCTTCGTATAACAGCTGTTCGCTTTTTTTAAAACCGATATGAGACTCGATTACCCGGCCGTCTCTTGAAATCAAAAAAGAGCTCGGCATGCCGGCAATTTTGTATTCTCTGGCGAATACAGCTTTCGGATCTGAATATAAAAGGAAATCAGCGGGATAAGCAGTAACAAAACGCTTAGCAGTTTTAATATCACGGTCAAGATTTATGCCGATAATAACTAAACCCTGCTCCTGGTACTTTGCCTGCATCTCATTTAACCAGGGGAACGATTTTCGACATGGAACACACCATGAAGCCCAGAAATCCAGGTAAACTACCTGGTTGGGGTACTGTTTCAGATCCAGCTTATCTAACCACTGGGCAGCACTGCCGGTTGAACAGTACAGCACCACTGCAGCCGTTAGCAGGCTGCGTATCAGTTGTTTCATAACATTCCCTGGTTATTGAATTAACCTGCTTGTAATAGTAGACAGCTTTTTCCATAAATCTTAAATTTGAATAAAAAGACAATCACTTAGAGGGTTGATTAGGCCTTTACTTAACCTGCCTATGCTTGAAAGTTGGAAAATTTTATTAGCCGCAATAGTCGACAGCTTTTTCCATAAATCTTAAATTTGAATAAAAAGACAATCACTTAGAGGGCTGATTAGGCCTTTACTTAACCTGCCTATGCTTTAAAATCGGGGAAATTTTATTAGCCGCAATAGTCGACAGCTTTTTCCATAAATCCTGAATTTGAATAAAAAGACAATCACTTAGAGGGCTGATTAGGCCTTTACTTAACCTGCCTATGCTTTAAAATCGGGGAAATTTTATTAGCCACTATTGCGGAGCTTTTTTATGACAACAAAACTTACAATTACACGCCCTGACGACTGGCATGTTCATTTACGTGATGGTGATGTTTTAAAAGACACGGTTCGCGATATCAGCCGTTATATGGGCCGCGCAATTATTATGCCCAATCTGCTGCCGCCGGTAGTTGATACCGAACTGGCGCTTGCCTACCGGGCGCGTATTCTAGCTGCTCAGCCTACGCCTAACTTCACTCCTTTAATGACGCTTTACCTGACAGACAACACCACAGCTGCCGAGATCAAAAAAGCCAAAGCGACCGGTCAGATTTATGCGGCTAAGCTTTACCCGGCAGGCGCTACAACCAACTCGGATTCTGGTGTCACATCAGCAGATAATATCAAAGAAG
This sequence comes from Psychromonas aquimarina ATCC BAA-1526, assembly GCF_000428725.1. Classification (GTDB taxonomy): domain Bacteria; phylum Pseudomonadota; class Gammaproteobacteria; order Enterobacterales; family Psychromonadaceae; genus Psychromonas; species Psychromonas aquimarina. The sequence goes on along the minus strand of NZ_KE386793.1, from coordinate 68,749 downwards.
CACTGCAGGCGATGCAGGAAGTTAATATGCCTCTGCTGGTACACGGTGAAGTAACTGCTAATGAAATTGATATTTTTGACCGGGAAGAAATTTTCTTAAAAGAAGTATTAGCACCGATTGTTGAGCAGTACCCGAATCTGAAAATAGTGCTTGAACATATAACCACTAAAAATGCGGTAGAGTTTGTAACTAATGCCGGAGAGAATGTGGCGGCCACCATCACTGCCCATCATCTGATGTTTAACCGCAATCATATGCTGACCGGCGGTATTCGCCCGCATTTCTACTGCCTGCCTATTTTAAAACGTAATATTCATCAGCAGGCATTAGTTAAAGCGGCCGTCAGCGGATCCGCTAAATTCTTTTTGGGTACAGATTCAGCACCTCATACAGTCGCACGTAAAGAGTCGAGCTGCGGCTGTGCAGGATCTTACACCGCTTTTGCCTCTATTGAGTTATATGCAGAAGTCTTTGAACAGGCCGGCGCATTAGATAAATTAGAAGCTTTTGCCAGCTTTAACGGTCCGGATTTTTATAATCTTCCACGCAATACAGATACCATCACTCTTGAGAAATCCAGCTGGGATGTACCGCAGTCTTTGTCTTTCGGCGAAGATCAAGTGGTACCGATTAAAGCAGGTGAACAGATGCTTTGGAAAGTGCTGTAGTTTTTAAGAAATAACATTAAGGGCACTGTTAAGCGCCCTTTTTTGTATGTATACCCAAGCTACTTGAAGATACAGCTTCAGGTGGTTTGGGTATAAATCATTTAATCGTTGCCATTAATTTATCACTAAGATGAAAACCATATTTTTCATATAATGTATGCGCATCATCCGTTGCTAACATAAACAGTTCAACCGGCCAGCGCGGATCGTTAACCGCCGTATCCACTAACCATTTACCAATGCCGAGTTTGCGGTAGTGCTGATCGACAATTACATCGGCAAGATATGCAAATGTACAGTAATCCGTGACTACCCGTGCAAATGCTATCTGTATGGTCCCCTTATAAACAGAAAAGCAGTTAGAATGTTCAATCGATTTATTAATCGTCTCAATATCTCTTTTATCTGCCCAGTAAGACTGCTCAAGCAAGCTTTTCACAGCCTTAATATCCACTCTGGATTTATCTGAATAAAGTCTATACTCCCCCCACTCCAAATGCATATCCTCCCTTATCAGCTTATATAAAGAGGCGAATAGCAGCTTCCTATCCGCCTTTAGCATTTCAATCAGTATCTAACTTCTTATATCTGCTAATGGAATGGGAAAATATAACTCATCCATGAGGACATACGTAAGATGATGCGGCGCATAATTGCGACATGAGTAAAATGATCTGAATAAACAGCACTCTGCCCGTATGAGCCGCCCGGTATCTGAGCCGCATACTGAATAAAATCCGGATCGGTAATTTTAATCTGTACAGGCACTCGGCCTGGACGCAGAGAACCTAGACCTAAGTTGACTAAGCTGCCGTTAGCCTGCACTTCACCTTCAGCTATTACCGGTAAAACCTGGACCACTTCACCGCTGAACACTTTTCCCGGTAAAGCATCAAAAGCCATCTCGGCTTCATAACCCGGCTGCAGGCGCAATATACTGTTCTGGCGGTACCAGCCGACATAGATAAATGATGTTTCCTGAACAAATACCATTGCCGGACGCAGCGGCATAGGCACCACATATAAACCAGGATAGACCATCATCTGCGAGACAAAACCGTCACTGGCGGCTCTCACTTCAGTACGCTGCAGATCATATTCTGCATCAGCAAGTTTTGCCGTTAAATCATTAACAGCTGCCAGAGTTACATCCACATCACGCTGTTTGCCTATCTTTTTCTTTTTCAGCTGCACTGCACGCCGATAATCAGAAGCAGCTGATTTTAACTGCGCCGCTAATGAGTCAACTTTGTTCTGATAAGGCACGGGATCGATAGTAAATAACAGATCCCCGGCTTTAACCGGAGTATTCGCTTCAACATCAACTGAAGCAACTGCTCCTCTTACTGCCGGCACTACAGGTGTTGAAACGAAATATTCACGACTGACCTCTGAATAAGGATGGTTGTAGTTCATCAGAAAAACTAATGTACCGATTAAAACAATACCGCCTAGAACAGCCGTAGGTACGGACCATTTATTAAGCGGTATTTTAAATATTTTAAAGACTGCAATACAGATCGCCGTGTAGGTTAAAATAAGTATTAAATCCATTATTTCTCTCCTTCAAACTTGCTTAGATCAAACGCAACCGTTTCATCTGACGGATCATAAAGCGCATCCCTGACTTCCTCTAGCGGGGCCCTTTCGGCAGTTTTCTGTGGTGAGTCTTTATCCTGCAAAGCTTTATTTTGTGCGGCAAGCTCCTGTACTGCAGTATTCTGTGCGGCAAGCTGCTGCTCTAACAGTTCGATGCGTGTTTGTAATGCTGAAAACTGCTGCCGGGTTGGGCTTTTTTCAAATTGCTGTGGTTCTTCTTTATTAACAAAACCCCAGCCGCGGTCTTCTCGGTACAAGGTTGCCCAGATCCATAAAAACGGCCATAAAACATGCAGGGTAAATAAACTTACCCAGCCTGCTACATGTAAAGCATCTTGATGCGGGTGATTACGGTGTTTAGCAATTTCATAAGGGATATCATGGATAACAATAACCCCGTAGAAGAGGGTAATAACAACAAATATTAAAATGCCGAGGGCAAGATAATCAAGCATAGGAACTCCCTGTAAATACAACAGAACATAAATCAAATAGTTATGACATAATTTATTATTACAGATATAAAAAAAACCGCAGTGTTATTTGCTGAATAGTTTCAAAGCAAATCACAAAACGGGTTTATAAAGTACAAATAACAGTTAATTTGTTATACAGCTTCTAGTCTTCGAAAAGAGGCATTTTTTTCAGGTAACAGGTTAACAATACAATACGCACGCCGTTTACACGGCCTTCGATATGCTCAGGATTATCCGTTAATGAGATATTACGTACCGGTGTTCCACGCTTCGCCGTAAAGTTACCGCCTTTAACATCTAAGTCTTTGATTAACGTTACATTATCACCAGCAGCTAAAATTGTGCCGTTAGAATCGCGAGTCGGTGCGGCTTCCTCAATATTATCAGCGGCAACACCGTAATCAGCCCATGCTTTGGCTTCATCTTCCATATACATCATATCAAGCAGATCCTGCGCCCAGCCTTCTGTTACCGCCAAACGGGTCAACATGCGGAATGCAGTAACCTGCACAGCCGGCACCTGACTCCACATGCTGTCATTCAGGCAGCGCCAGTGGTTATTATTCATATCAGTATTTTTTTCAATTTGTGATAAACAGGTTTCACAAACTAATACTGATTTATCAGAGTTAGGCTCTACAACCGGCGGTACTTCAAAAACAGAAAGATTATCTGACGCACCACATAATTCACATGTGCAGTTACTGCGCTCTAACAGAGCAGTTTTAATTGGCATGAGTTAACACCTTTAAAAAAATAGGGAAATGAAAGTGGCGCTATTATGCCTATCTTTCAAGACAAACAAAAGTTTGGTTTTTTGTCAGCTAACCTGTATTAACTAGCTGATACAGGTTAATCATTAAGCAGGATTTGCCGCAGACTACTAAAAACATAATTTGTTCTCCGTTAATTACTATTAGCATTGGTATAAAGGGTGCGATCAGGCTAAAATACTTTTTTTATTACACTTTATACCCAGACTGCTTAATGCAGGTATATTACAACTAGGCAAAATCCGATGAATGAATCATTAAATATTGCAGACCAGGAACTGGTTCTGCATCGTCACCCAAGACATAAAAAAGAAACACTGCAGGCTTGGGATTCTGCTGATGAATACCTGATTAACTACTTCACAGAGAATGAACTGGGTAAACATATCGGTGAAGGCGAACAGATGCTGCTGATCAATGACGGATTCGGCGCATTAAGCTGCTTCTTCCAGGATTTTGAACGAACTGTTATTACTGATTCGTACCTGTCTCTCAGCTCTATTAAGTTAAATATGCAGCGCAATAACTGCCCTGAACATAATATTTTACTTCAGGACAGCCTGCAGTCTTTTCCAGAAAATGTAAAAGTGGTTTTAATTAAAGTACCAAAAACACTTTCTTACCTTGAATATATTCTGCAGCAGCTGCGCAGCGTAGTATCTCCGGACACAATTATTGTAGCGGCGGGTAAAGTGAACATGATTCATAACTCCACTCTGCAGCTGTTTGAACAGTACATAGGCACAACAAAAACCTCATTAGCGAAAAAGAAATCACGTTTAATTTTCAGCCTGGTTGAGCAGAAAGAAATACCGGAAAAAGAAGTTGCACTTACCTGGGAAATAGAAAAGCAGCAGTGGAAAATTCACAACCATGCTAATGTGTTTTCACGTAACCACTTAGATATCGGCGGAAGATACTTAATGGATAACCTGCCTGAAGGTGACTTCACTAAAGTTGTCGATTTAGGCTGTGGTAACGGTGTTGTTGGTATGGCGGCGGCGCAGGCTTACCCGGACGCACAAATCACATTTATTGATGAATCGTATATGGCTGTTGATTCCGCCCGTATCAATATGCTGAAAAACTTCGAAGAAGAAGAAAGTGAAACGGCGCGTTTTGTCGTTAACAACGGTTTAGTTGGTTTCAAACCGCGCAGTTACGATCTTATTTTATGTAACCCGCCGTTCCATCAGCAGCAGGCAATCACAGATCATATCGCCTGGAGCATGTTTAATGATGCACACTTCTGTTTAGCAGGTAATGGTGAATTAGTTATTGTCGGTAACCGTCATCTTGATTATCAGGATAAATTAGAGCGTATTTTTGGTAACTGTGAATTAGTAACAGAGAACAAAAAATTCGTTATTTTACGTGCAGTAAAAATGGACTAATTGTCTGCTGACTGAACGATAAAATTGAAAAAGCAGCTTTCTAAGCTGCTTTTCTGCCCTCTGCAGTAGTGTAAATTCCATTTCAGCAGTAAAAAACACAAAACCAACACAAGCCGCTCTAAACAACAAAAACCACAAACCCAACACGCGTATCGACAAAACAAAAACAACACGCCACAGACACCTTAAAGCGCCATTAAACAGCAATAAAAAGTTATGAATTTCTGTTTGAATTAAATTATTCGAAAAAACATCTAAATTAACTACTCAGAAAAATTTATCAGTAGACATAAAAAAACCGCTTAGTTTTACCTAAACGGTTTTTATATTAAATACTCGGCTGGTTATTTAATAACATCTAATAAACCAACTGAGTTAGCAAATACGAACAGAATACCGGGTTCGGCTAATACGGTAGCCCGGTAGAGCACTTGCCAGCAGGCATAAAAAAACCGCTTAGTTTTACCTAAACGGTTTTTATATTAAAAACTCGGCAGGTTATTTAATAACATCTAATAAACCAACTGAGTTAGCAAATACGAACAGAATACCCAGCGGCGCAACCCAGCGAAGCAGTACCATTACAGTTGTAAACTGCCACTGTGCAAGATTGAACTCTTCTTTGATCACTTCGGTTTTCATTATCCAGCCGACAAAGACTGAAATTAATAAGCCACCAAGAGGCATTAAAATATTGGCAGTCAGATAATCCAGCATGTCAAATATATTGCTGCCCATAAAGCCAAAGTTAATTTGCGCCCACTCTGTGCCTGCTAAAGAAAATACCGTACCAAGACTGCAGATCCAGATAGCAATACCAGCTGTAATCGCGGCTTTAACACGAGGCATCCCCTGTCGTTCTTCAAGATAAGCAGCAGTCGCTTCAAGCAGTGCAATTGCTGAAGTAAAGGCGGCAAACACAATCATAACAAAGAATACTGTACCGACGACATCACCCATCGGCATTGAGCCGAAGGCAATTGGAAGCGACTGGAATAATAGTCCCGGACCGGCACTCGGCTCTAAACCATGGGCAAATACAATCGGGTAAATCGCTAGGCCGGCAATTAAAGCAACCATAGTATCGGCAATCGCAATCATAATAGAGGTTTTTGCAATCGATACGCCGTCAGGCAGGTAGGCACCGTATACCATCATGATACCTGACGCTAAGCTAAGGGTGAAAAATGCATGGCCAAGCGCCACTAATACACCTTCAATGGTCAGCTTAGAGAAGTCAATATCAAACATGAATGAAAAAGCGGCCGCAAAATCACCTACAACGGCAGAGTAGGTCATAATAGCCACAAGCAGTACTAATAATGCCGGCATTAAATATGTGACGGCTGTTTCCAGACCGCCTTTAACACCTTTTGATATCACATAGATAACGGCTGTCATAGTAAGTGTTGTCCAGACAAGCAGCTGCGGAACACTGCTTACTAAATTGCCGAACAAAGTACCAATTGCTTCTGCATTTGTTGCTGGATCAGCGGCTGCTGAGCTGAATTCGCCGCTGCCGGCGTAAAAGACATAAGCGGCGGCCCAGCCGGCAATAACAATATAGAAACTTAAAATTAAGAAACCGGCTAATACGCCCATGGTACCGATAATTGACCAGTGTGACGAATGCCCGGCTTCCGTTGCCACATGAGCAACAGCATTAGCAGGCGTAGAGCGGCCTCGTTTACCAATCACTACCTCTGCCATCATGACTGGAATACCAATTAATAAGACACATATCAGATAAACAAAAACGAATGCACCACCGCCGTTTTCCCCCATAATATATGGAAATTTCCAGATATTACCTAACCCTACCGCAGCTCCCGTTGCTGCTAAAATGTACGCGTATCGACTCGACCATCGGTTTGAAACATGTGTATCCGTACTCATTTAGAACCTACAATTTTTTGAAAAGATAGTTATTTATAATCACTTTAAGAAATGAATTCAATAGTCGCTGAAAATTAAATTTACCAATGTTTCACGAATTAAAAGTCAAAGCTTGCGTAAAACGCTAAAAAAGCAGAACAAAAAATCAATATAACAAGGTTTTCTGGAATATTTATTCACATGAAATTTAACCAAATATTAACAGTATGAGGAGGTAAAGTGGGATCAGGCTAACATCAAAACAAGAGGGGTTAAAAAATCTGGTAAGAGTTCCAGTTGTTTTCAGTTTCGACTTCGGGCAGGCATATTTTATCCCGAGTTACTTTTACAATCTGGAACTGCTGCAGGGATTTACTTGCAGTCAGGGCATGGGAATCCCCCACTAACATACATAAAACAAAATCATCACTATTTTCCAGAACTAGATAATCACCAGTCTGATCCGTCCGCGAGGAAGTTAATGTTACCCGGTCACCTTTATTCACTTCCTGAGTGCCGCTGTTAAGTGATTTAAATAACCAGCTTTTGGGCATAAGCGGTTTATGGAATAGTCCCACCGCTAAAATATGAACAATAATTGTACACGATATTTGCGGCGGGAAGTCACTTAATGAGATGCTGTCAAAAAGTTCAATATAATTGGCAACATCTTCAATGGTAAAAAAAACCGGATCTGCGGAATGAAAAGCAAGCATATTCGCTTTATAGACGATATCAATAGAATAATCGCCCATATTCAGCATCAATTTTTCTCTTTCTGTATCGAACTGCCACTGCCAGTTGGCTTTAGGGCTAAAGTCCGTCATCAGACCGGTTTTGGTCATATTAAATCCTGCTTCGCGCTTGATCAGATATTGTTCACGATTTTCTTAACCAGCTGCGGACCATGGTAGATAAAACCAGAATAGATCTGAACCAGGCTTGCACCGGCATTAATTTTTTCTTTGGCGGCTATAACCCCGTCAATACCGCCGACACCAATAATTGGAATTTCTCCCTGTAGACGGGACGCAAATTTAGCAATAACTAGGGTGCTTTTACTCTGTAGAGGACGACCGCTCAGCCCGCCCGCTTCTCCGGCATGCGACATACCTTTAACCATTTCACGATCCAGTGTGGTATTGGTTGCAATCAAACCGTCGATTTTATATTTAAGCAGTGATTCTGCAATTGACTCAATCTCATCATCACTTAAATCCGGAGCGACTTTTAATGCCAGCGGCACATACTTGCCGTGTTTTTCGTGCAGTTCTTTCTGACGAGTTTTTAATGCATCTAATAACTCATCAAGCGCTTCGCCGTACTGCAGTGAACGCAGTCCGGGAGTATTTGGTGAAGAAATATTTACCGCAATGTATCCGGCGTGCTGATAAACTTTATCCATACAAAGCAGGTAGTCATTTTTACCTTGTTCAACGGGTGTTGAAAAGTTTTTACCGATATTAATACCGATAACACCTTTGAAATTGCTGTCTTTAACATTAGCGATTAACTCATCAACACCGTGGTTATTAAAACCCATACGGTTGATAATGCCCTCTGATTCTAAAACACGAAAGACACGCGGGGATTCATTACCCGGCTGAGCAACCGGTGTCACGGTGCCGATTTCAATATGTCCGAATCCCATCGCACCAAATGCATCGATACATTCACCGTTTTTATCAAGGCCGGCAGCTAACCCTACTGAATTAGGAAAAGTCAGGCCCATCACATTAACCGGACGCTGCTGTACTTTCTGGCGATATAAAAGATCTAAGATAGTACCGTGGGTTAATTTCAGATTTTTTATGGAAAGATCATGTGCTTTTTCAGGATTTAGCATGAATAAAAAGTGGCGCATAATTCTATAAAGCATAACAGAGACCTTTTGAGTAAAGTAAACAATTAATTTGCCGTATTGTACCGTTTATCTGCTAAACGTGAACTATAAATAGCTAAATAAATTAATTAATCCCTATTACAAATAAGATCTTAGCCGTTAAATTTGCAGCACAGCACTACTGCACAACAATTTTCTGATAACCATACACACGAGCCCGCCAGCCTTTTAACCAGCGGAACTCCTTTTTCGGTGCATTTTTTACCCGCCTGGTTAATACTTCATCGGCTGACATGCCGAATGCATATAAAGCATTATCATATTCAACGGGCATATTAAGCAGTACCTGCTTTAATCCCCAGCCATGTCCCTGATAACGTTCTTTTTTAGATAAACCTTCACCTTTAAAATTGACGTAATCAAGCATGGAAAAAACACCTTCCGGTGTAGCGGTCATGCGTTTGATATGTTCCTTAACAATCTTTTTCTGTGCTGTTGTGCTGCTGTGGATAATATGCGGAATAGCGGCTTCCAGACGTAAAATAATAAATTTAACCTGCAGTTCTATATGTTGACTTAAAAAGGTTCGTAAACTGCTCAACTGCTGTTGATCAAATTCCTGATAAAACTGTTCGCGGCTTTTCCAGGGAGCAAGTTTAGTTTCAGCCAGCCACTGCGGCAGAGTTACTCCGTTCTTTTCAAAGAAAGCTAATAACTCCGGAAACTGTTCTTTGAACGGACCTTTCTGTTCAGTGGGATACCAGATAAAGTGTCCTAATCCAAGAGATGGGAAGTCTTCATCACGGTTCCAGGAAGTAAGGTGCTGCAGTTTCTGCTGACCTTCATTTTTCCAGATTAACTGACCTAATGCGTCAGCCTGTTTTTCTGTCAAATCAATTGAATAGGAATGGCTGACAGCCGTTAAGCTGAATAATAATAAACCGATAAAAGAAACAATACGAAACATGCAATAGGCCTATAAAATAAACTATAAAGGAATAAATTAAACGGAAAGATTAAACAACGAAATGAAAACTCATACTGCTCATTATCGCTTCACGCTGCTCTTGTACTGCAACCTGCTGATAGGCATCTACAGCGCCTCTCTGCTTAAAACCGGGCTGATCGTATCCAAGTGTTTTATGAAGTGAGTCCTGCTGTTTTTCAGAAAGAATCATCGAAAACTCAGCAGATTTGGCTTTTTTAGTAACGGGTGCAAGCTCGCTGACACTGGTCTGCGGCGAATTTTTGACATTCGCCGTTTTCCCCGTATTAACCGGTCTTGTTACAAAAGATGTATTATTTTGTATTGCCATTAATAATCCAAACCACTAAATAAAAGAAAATAGTTAACTACTCTCTTCCTGGTAATTTTTTCCAGGTCACTTTATCACGTAAATAAACCGGCGCCGCTAATTCCGGCAAAACTGCCTGTGATTTTTCTACGCAACTCACAACTTCATCGAGCATATATTTTGCACTTGGAAATTCGATGTCCAGTTTTAACGCATTTTTAAAATAGGCCGCTAATTCTGGATAAGCAGCCCAGCCGGAACCGACCAGAACAGAATCAGCAGCTGCATCTAATTCAAGCGCCAATAAATCGGCAGGTTTAATCACAATCTCTTCGTTTACCACTACCATCAACTCATCTTTAAGCAGGTAATGTGCAAAATAAACCTCACCCATTCGTGCATCAATAGCAGCGTATACATCCGCAGCCTGCTGTGTTTTAAAGGCCTGTTGCGCCATTGCCTGTAATGTTGATACGCCAACCATCTTTTTTTCTATAGCGAATGCTAAACCTTGTGCAATACTGATGCCAATTCTTACACCGGTAAAACTGCCCGGCCCGCGGCCGTAAGCCAGTACATCAATTTCAGGCAGTGTTAACCCGGCCTGCTGCAGTACCTGCTCAACCGTCGGTAATATTTTTTTGGTATGCTCGCGAGGCGCAAGCATAAAAGAATCATTAATTACCTGCTGCTTTTCTTCGTTTTGGCAAAGTACTGCAACTGAACACGCTTCCGTTGAGGTATCAACACATAAAACATTTAACTTATTAGACATATTTGGCCTGTATATTTCTTAATATTTATTCTGTAATTTTTCAAAAACTCTATCGCATTATCGAGCACTCGAGTGCATGACTTTACATAAGCCATGCTGGGTAAACTAATCAATATTTTTCAAAAACGCTATCGCATTATCCAGAGATCTTGTCCGCGGCATGCAAGGTAAACTATTCAAGAATAAATTACCATATTTACGGGTGACCAGACGTGTATCACAAACGATCAGCACACCTTTATCCTGCTCCGCCCGGATCAGTCGACCGACCCCCTGCTTAAAAGTGATCACCGCCTGCGGCAGCTGCACCTCAGCAAAAGGATCTTTACCTTTAAGCTGCGCATCTTCCATACGTGCTTTTAATAAAGGCTCATCGGGTGAGCTGAATGGAATTTTATCAATAATAACACAGGATAAAACCTGCCCGCGTACATCTACCCCTTCCCAGAAGCTGCCCGTTGCCACCAGCAATGCATTACCATGGCTGACAAACTCATCGAGTAAAGCCTGTTTACTTTTCTCACCCTGCAGTAACACCGGAAAGGTTAATACCTGTCTGAAACCGGCAGCCAGCTGATTCATCATGGCATGACTGGTACATAAAAAGAAACAGCGCCCTTTACCGGCGCGGATAACCGGCGCAAGCTCCTCTATCAACTTATCTGCAAGACCGGGAGTACCCGGCTCAGGTATTAATCGAGGCACAACAAATAAGGTCTGCTTAGCATAATCAAAGGGGCTGTTTAACTGTAGACAGCGGCTGTTTTGTAAACCTAACAACTGGGTAAAATGGTCAAACTGCCCTTTTACCGACAAGGTTGCCGATGTAAAAATCCAGCTTGCTTCCTTTTTTTGACACTCTACCTGGAAACGGTCGGCTACGCTGAGCGGGGTAATATTTAATGAAAAATGCTGCTTAGTGCAGTCAAACCAGTAACTGAAGCCTGTTTCATTAACACTGTTTAGTTTTTTAAATAACAGAGTAAACTGTGTTAATCGTTCAAAGCAGTGATCTAATACTTCACTTTTGCCCAGACGATCGGTAATCACTTCAGTTAAGAAGGACATTACCTGCTGCAGACGCTGTACATGCAGCTGCATCACCCGCTCACGAGATTTATCACGCCAGCTTCCGGTACCTTTATCCATAGCAAAAGCCAGGCGAAAATCTAAAACCGTTAAGCGTAACTGCTCAGCTGCTTTAGCCATCTGTTTAGCCTCACGAAGTTCAGTGCGGTAAACAAAATCAATTTCTTTGGCAAGCTCAGTAAGCTGACGGCTGGAAAGAGACTCACCAAAATAAACGCTGGCAATATCGGGCAGCTGATGAGCCTCGTCAAAAATATACACACCCGCTTCCGGCATCAGTTCGCCGAAGCCCGTCTCTTTTACCGCTAAATCAGCAAAAAACAGGTGATGGTTAATGACCACCAGATCTGATTCCATCGCTTTTTTACGGGCTTTAACAATAAAGCAGTCATCAAAGCTCGGACACTCGCGTCCCAAACAGTTGTCATTGCTGCTGGTAATAGCAGGGATGATAAATGCGTCTTCTGCAAGGTCATCTATCTCGGCGATATCACCTGTTTTAGTGGATAAAGACCAGTTTTTAATTTTCACCAGCTCAATCTGCAGCGCTTTGTCTTTATGTTTGCTCTCTAACATAAAACGGTTCAAACGCTCATTACACAGGTAGTTGCCGCGGCCTTTCAGCAGAGTCACTGAACCGCTAAAGTCGGCGGCTTCCACCAGCAGCGGTAAGTCTTTGACAAACAGCTGTTCCTGCAGGGCTTTACTACCCGTGGAGATAATGATTTTAGGCGAGACAGCTTTATCAAAAGATAATAACGCCGGCGCTAAATAAGCAAAGGTTTTACCCGTACCGGTTTCCGCTTCAACTACTAACTGCTGTTTACTTTTAATGGTGTCAGCAACAGCCTCGGCCATTTCAACCTGAGCATCACGGGCAATAAAATGAGGCAGTCTTTTACTTAACGCACCGGAAGATGAAAAAAAAGATGATATCAAAGCGGTAAACTCTTTGGGTTGGAAGTGAACAGCAGCATAACTTGAGAACTTGGATATAACAATAATTCACTGTATTCTACGTGAATTACCAGGTGGATCACAACTCCATAGGCAAACATCTCAGCTATATTTACAAAACACTAATAAGAGATTAATAAATATGGGGAAACAGCATTTTCTGCCGGCCAAATTAGGCATTGAATTCAAAACCATCAAAGCGATGGTTAAGATCTACTGCCGGGCTCATCATAACAGCTCAAAAGAATCCGCTCCCTGCGCTGACTGCCGGGAGTTTATCGATTATGCTAATGAAAAATTAGACCGCTGCCCCTATGGTCAAAACAAACCAACCTGCAATAAATGTCCGATTCACTGCTATAAAAAAGAGCAGCGTGAACAGGCAGGAAAGATTATGCGCTACGCGGGACCACGTATGTTATTAAGGCATCCTGTTTTGGCCGTAAAACATTTATTAGCAGAAAAAGCCCCGGTCCCGGAAAGTTACGCAAGTAAGTCTTCCAATCGCCACTTGCGAAAATCAGAGGGCAGAGAAAAATCTTAAGGAATTAGACGGTGACATCAATATGTGACTCTACTTCATCCTTTTCATTCTCAGTCTGCTTCGCGCGGACTTTAATTTTCTGCAGAATATGGGTACTTTCTTCAATATCCTCCGGGGAAACATTATTTTTCCGGTTGGAGGCCTGATACTTTTTAAGCTTATGATTGGCGATTTTAGCATCATTCAAGGGCTTAAATGTATAAGTACGATTGATAAACTGCGTAATCAGATGCTGGCTCATTTATCCTCCCGTAACTCTATCGAGTGTTAATAGCAAACCCAGTAATTTTTTATTCATTTATGCTGGTTAAAATGAATGCTAGCTTCGTTCTTGATTTTGTAATTAAAGCACTAGTTACTGCAATCAATGCCTTGCTTTCATCCATTTTTCCTACGCTTAAATAGATCACCTAATTAATGGAATTGCTATGATAATTAAAACTGCTTCTAATTAACTTATCGGCACCCTGCACAATTCCTTAATAAATCATTTTGACTTTAAGTTCATCTCATAACAAATAAGCCGGAATTCAGACGCTAAAATTTCCCCCTCTATAGTTAAGTATATACCTAAACAACCTCTGCAATAGCGGGCGCCGGCGTGATGTTCGCCTAATCGTCAACGGGAGAAATTTCCTGATTTAACTGCTTTAGGAAATCCTGCATAAACAAGGTTCTTTCAGCAGCTTCAACTTTTGCTGATTCAGTATTAACGCTAGCGGCAATCAGCAGCAGTTTTTTATAAAAATGATCAATCGTATAGTGCGCATCATCGGGTTCACGTGAACTGCAGAAAGGATCTTCAGCCCGGTAGAGCGGCCTGTGCAGAGCCGCACTAACCTGGATACAGCGGCTTATACCGACAGCGCCTAACGCATCAAGACGATCTGCATCCTGGACTATCTGTGCTTCTATGGTTAAGGGTTTAATATTCGCGCTGAAACTATGCGCTGCGACGGCGTGGTGGACAGCTTCAAAATACTGCTCTGGATAAGCAATACTGCGTAAGAACTCAACTGCTTTATCAGCCGCATATTTTGAGCCGTTACGACGATCCGGATGATCTTTTGCAAATGAAAAACAGTCATGCAGCCAGGCGGCAGGAATAACGACTTCAGGCTGCGCATTCTCGCGTCGACACAACTCCTTTGCCGTTTTTACAACTCTTAATACATGCTCAAAATCATGCGCTAAATCCGTTTTCATTTCCGCCCGGATAAAAGCCGCCAGCAGCTGCTCTAATTTGTTCAAAAATTTTTCCCTTTATCAGGTGAGTACATAAGTACTGATCAAACGGTTAAAGGTCACAATATCAAATTCCCCTTTTATCTCAAAAGTCACCTTGCCGACCGCACTGACATAAATTTGTATTTCACAATCTAAATCTAAAGAGCCCGATGTTTCGATAGAAAAAGTCTGAATTTTATTAAAAGGAATAGAGGTATAATCAATTCTAGAGCCGGTAATTCCCTGCACATTAGCGGCAATAATCCGCTTATTGGTAAAAATCACCTGGTCACGAATTGTTTTAAATGCAGCAAATATTTCTTCACCATCAATAAGGAACTTGTTGAAGTCATCTCTTGCTTTACTGTTATCTATCGGCTTTAACTTAAAAAATGCGGAATTTTCAAAATCTATCATCATTATTTCCTTAAATTACAAACACATGAACAATTATAACTTGCGCAGACAGCTTATGCTTAATAAGCAGAACATGCAAAATGAAAATACAAATCTACGCAGAAAAATAGAGAAGATAGAAAAGGCCGGTAGTTAACCGGCCTGATAAGATTAAATAGATTGAGATTTATACCCATGTTACCTCAAGATGCTTTGTCAGGCGTTAGCTCGGATACCAGAGCAAGGCGCAATATGAGGTAATTGTTATTCACTTTTCGATTGTTGCAACGCAGGGCTGGTTTTCGAGCTAACGCCCCGTAGGGCAAGGCAACTTACGCCAATCTGCGTTGTTATAAAATCTCTATGTAGAATGACTATACTTCAATTTTATGCCTAACATCTCGGCACAATTTACCTTGCTGACTTTGCATCTTGAAGTATCATGGGTATATTAAGCCCCGGTGCAACCAGATGACGCCAGGTCAGAATGATCACGACTAAGCCGGATCCGCTGAACAACGATAAGCCCATAGCACCAGACTGCGGATAACCTTCTAGAAATGAAGACCAGCACCAGGCGACACCAACTAAAATATCCACCACCCCGCCCAGAAGCAGCGGCAGTGTATACCATTTAAGATCAATAACCCGATGCACATAAACCATCACGTTAATTGCTAACATACTGATAATTCCCAGTGAAAACCATTGTAATGCTTCCATTACCTTTCTCCTCAGTTATCCGGCTGTGCCGATATTATTTTTCATTGAAGTATTAGTACGCATATCTTCACCGGATACCCAGAACTTCTCGACCTTAGCTGGAATCGGATTGCGGCTTTGACCACCGTAACCAAATGCCGGGTGCCCTTCCGCCATCAGACTATGCACAAATTTGGGCATATAAGGGTTAACAGCCATAATCATCCAATGATGCCAGAAATCCGGTTCGTTAAAGGTACAGCTGGCAACACAGTTCAGGCAGGAAGTATCATTATCCATCCAGAAGTTAAAACACTTCTTCGCATCTGAATAAAACTTCTTAATACCTATATGATTATTCCAGGTGTAATCGGGCTCATCGCTGAACTCATAGGTTGGTGCGAAACTGGTATCATCATCCTGACTGATTGCACCGGAAGGACAGGCATCGGCACATTTCTTACAGCTTTTACAAAACTCGGTGATCCCCCAGGTCCGCGGTTGATCATAAGCATCGTCGAAATCGATATTAGTGAATACCTTACAAAGACGAACACGCGGCCCCATGCCCGGAACAATCACAGAACCATTACGCCCGCCTTCACCAAGACCAGCCTGAATTGCATAGGCCACCGAGCTGGCCAGATCGTTACCAGCCCCCACGGCATTGTAGCCGCAGCCGCGGATAAACTTAGCTATCTGACAGGCAATTTTGCTCATATCACTATAACCGTTACCGGTCGCACCTTCGGCAGTCCAGGACGGTGCAGTAGCAACATTGTCGTAGTCCATAGGTGTGGCAATCACAATCACGGATTTTGGTTTAAAGGGAAAGTCTTTTTCCCATGACAAAGTACGCTCTTCAACAACATCATAAAGCGGATCATAGACAAAACGCTTGTCAAACTTCGCGATCCCCACACGTACCGCACCAAACAAACGCCCCGTCGAGCGGATCATATCAGCAGCACGTTTACCGCTTCCCCAGTCAAACTGCTCTTCATGCACATCCGCCTGGCTCCAGCTGTGCATCGGCGTATTCGGCTGGGTAAAAGCCGCCGCACGGGATTTAGCCACCACCAGAGGGTACCAGGCGGCATGCCCGATGGCACGGTCCGCCTGACCGTAACCAGGTTTGTTATTATCAAAATGGTCGCGGTTTTCAAATGTCTGCAGCGCCCGGTTAAAGTTAAAGTCCTTTTTATGCAGACGCGCATACTGCTCACCGCGCTCAGGGTTTCTAACCTGCGACAGGTGATAACTGGTTGCATGACATAACATCACATCGCGCTGATCTTTCGCTTTGAAATTTTCGTCAACAATAATTCCCGGAGTATTCAGCGAGCCCTGCAGAGAAGCTTTAGAAGCCCCTAATACTGCGCCCCCGCCTAAAATGGCGGCGCCGCCGGCCGCCGCAGTTCTCTTAAAAAAACTGCGGCGTGACATATTCGGCAGTTCATCATCAGCTTCTAATTCCTGCTGGTTTTCAACTTGATTTTTCATGATTTTTCATTCCTTCTTTTACAATCTGCACGCCTGAATCACACAACTTCAATTAATTCGAGATCAAAGATCAAGGCGGCATTTCCTGGAATCTGCGGTGCTTTGCCCGCTTGACCATAAGCCAGTTCTGCAGGTACATATACCCTCCATTTAGAGCCCTGAGGCATCAGCTGCAGTACTTCGGTCCATCCCGGAATCACTCCCTGAATTGGAAATTCAGCTGCTTCGCCGCGTTCAATAGAACTGTCGAAAACATCACCGTTGATCAGCATGCCGTGATAATGAACAATGACGTTATCTACCACACCGGCTCGGCGCCCCTTGCCCATTTCAACCACCTTGTACTGCAGGCCGCTGTCGGTCATGATAATTCCGGGTTTCAGGGCATTTTCTGACATAAAGGCCTGACTGCGCCCAGCCTGTCTAGCGGCTTCTTTCTGGCGCTGCGCTTCTACACGGCCGACGATGGTTTTAAATGCACTTTCAACCTGCTGGTCGGTAATCGGTGCTTTTTTTGCAGTGAAGCAGTCCAGCATACCGGCAATGGTTACATCCAGATCCAGGCCGTCAAAGTTATGGCTGAGCAGATGGTAACCAAACTGCCAGCCCATGCTGTAACTGACTTTGTGTTCATCTGACTCAAGTGCGGGTCTTATTTCTGTCATATTATTTAACCTCGTATTATTTGTGCCCGGACGGCGTCGGCGGCAAAGGTAAAATTACTTCTGTACCGGGTTTCATAAAACTACGGTGACAGGCATTACAGGCTTGAATGGTTGTGCCGAAGGCTTTCATTGCTACATCAGATTCATGATTACGAGCAGCCATGCGCAGGCTGAAAGCGGCCAGTTTCAAATCGGCAGAAAGTTCCTGAAATTCAGTTTTTCGCTGCAGCAGATCATCACGCGTATTACTGTCTGCAAATGAGCCGGGCACAAAAAAGAAATCGTTATACATCTGCGAGATCTGCTCCAGTGCATCAACACGATTAAGCAGAGTAAATCCGTTCCATTTTTTCTGCCCGGAGGCAATAGCCCCTGCATCCATCAGGGTTGCGCCCATTAAACGATGAACTCCCTGACGGGCCGCGGCAGCCGGCTGCGGCTGTGAATACGGATCCGGCATTTTATTCGCAGCACCGGCACTGCACAAAGCGCTGCTGAGCAGTGCAAAAGTTATTATTGTCTTTTTCATTGTAAAAATTCCCTGACTACATGCTTCAAGAGGCAAGACGTTCAGTTTCATATATATCTTCATAGATATAGGACTGCAGGCTTAACAAGCGTCCGCTAATTAGAGATAATAGATTTATTCGCTTACCAGACGAACCAAGTACCGCGCGGTACATATATTAGAGCTATACTAAACCGCATGTACTAGCTAGTACATATGCAGGGTGATAAAATATAGCATTTTGCTTATATTTCAAACAACCTATTGATTTAGATCAAAAATAAACAGGTGAAATTAGGAACAGCATGACCAATAAAATTAAACGGCAGCGTTTTTCAAAAAATGAATGGCTTGAAGCAGGGTTGAAGATGCTGACAACTCAAGGAGTGGACAAACTCACCATCGGCAGCTTATCACGTACGGTGGGTGTCGCTAAAACCAGTTTTTACTGGCATTTTAAAGACCGCCAGGATCTGCTCGATCATATGCTTGAATACTGGGTTTCAGAGTTCAATACGGTGCTGACGGACAGTCCAGAACTGTTGATACTCGACGCAGGACAGCGCCTGCAGGCGATAGCAGATACCGTTATCGGACAGCAGCTGGCAAAATATGAGCTGGCGATCCGCGCCTGGGCCAGCCATGATCCAGCCGCTCTTATCGTATTTGACAAGATGCACATACGGCGCATGACCGTTATTAAACAGGCTTTTGCTGATGCCGGTTTTGCAGAGAGCGAACAGGAAAGCCGAGCGCAGGTTTTTAACTGTTATCTTAACTGGGGTAACGTTATGCACTCTGATACAGAGTCATATAAAAAAGTGATTAAGGATTTACTGCCGCTGCTGCTGAAACCCGGCGGTTAAGCAGCTGCGCTTATTTTTTCTGCTTATTCTGCGCAGCTGAGAAAAGCACTTCAACTAAATGTCCGGACGTTTCAATCTGTCTGTGATAAGGCCAGTGAAACTGCTTTACCAGTTTATCTGTCAGTTTAAGACCAAGGCCGAAACCCAGTTCATCATTGGCGCTGTCGGCAGCACTGCAATCGGCATTAATATTACGGATACACACCAGCTCCCGGATCTGCTGAATAGAAACACTGCCGTTCTGTGTATGCTGAAAAGCATTACGAATAAGATTAGCAAGAACGATACGGCAGACTGTCAGCGGCAGTTCAGTTGAAAATTCGGCACAGTCAAGTTTCACAGTAACCGCTTTTCCCTGGAGCAGATAGTTTAACTCTTCAACAAGCTGCTCGATAAGCTGATTAAGCTTTACAGTCTGCAGTGCCGGCGGCGGTTCATTGTCACGGCTTAACCATAACAGGGTTTCGGTCAGATCCCCCATATTTAAAGCCGCACGCTCAATCCGTGCGGTAACCTGCTGATGCTTGTCACTGGCAGGCTGTTTTTCATTAAGCTTCTGCAGCAGCTCGACATTGCTGCGGATCACCGCAATCGGCGTGCGCAGTTCATGGCTGGCATTACGCAGAAACTGGTGTTCCCGTTCCAGGCTGTGATGCACGGAATTTAAACTGTTACGAATAATAGCGGCTAAAGAATTAAGTTCGTTATAATTGAAATCCGGTGGTGTATTTTTTAAATTACTTTCATTTAATGACTTTGCCCAGTCGCGTAGCGCCTCAACGGGAGCCGCGACAAAACGCATAATTAATAAAACCAAAAGCGCAAATATCAAAATAGCACTAACAGCAAAAACAAAAATCCAGAAAAAATGAGAAAAGCTCTGCTCCTGCAGATGAGGCGGCGGAAGATCCGTTAGTATTTTTGTAACATAACGTTTTTCCCCGAGCTTATTAGCCATTAAGGAAACAAAATAAACCTCCTCAGGCACGGATAATAAGTTGTGCTCACCGGCCGATTTTTTTAGCTGATAAAGTTCATTCGGAGGAGACGGGAAACGCTTTTTAATCTGTGCAGGCACGTCCTGCCAGCGGCTGGCTATTTGAAAATCCAGTAGTGTAACTGGAAAACCATCGCTGACACCGTCTGCATCTGCAACCTGAAGCATAGTACCGCTCAGTCCTGAATCCATGCCCTCAATATAGTAGCGGACAGTTAATGCAGAAAATGTCAGTGCCATCACAGAGCCTAAAGCCAGCAGCCCCGCCAGAAAGTATAATCGCAAACTTGGTCTTATTTTCATAACACTCTCATTTTAAGGTAATAAATGCCGCTTAGGATCATAATTCATTTACTTGTCTGCTTTCAGCGCAAAACCATAACCGCTGACTGTATGCAGTAAAACTTTATTGGCATTACCATCAAGCTGTTTACGCAGATTATAAATATGTACTTTTAAACTGTTGCTGTCCGGCGGCTGGTCTCCCCAGACATTGTGCATCAGTTTCTCGCGCGATACCGGATTCGGACTTTCACGCATTAACACTTCTAATATTTTCAATGCGGTTGGTGACAGCTTAAGCGGGCATTCATTTCGATATGCCAGCTTTTCCTGTAAATTTAACTGCAGATCCGCTACTTTCAAACAGCGGACCTGCCCGCTGCGGCGCCCGGCCAGTACCTGAATACGCGCAATTAATTCCGCCATGGCAAAGGGTTTAACCAGATAGTCATCCGCACCGGCATCAAACCCCAGGAGCTTATCCTGCAGGCTGTCTCTTGCCGTCAGCATTAATACAGGAGTATCAATACCCTGCTCGCGCATCTTAGTGCAGATAGTTAAACCATCCATTTTCGGAAGATTGAGATCCAGAATAACAGCCTGATAGTCATTCTGTTCAATCAGGTTTAACCCGGCCGGTCCGTTTGAGACGTAATCGCACTGCATCCCCTCTAACTCCAGGTAGTCAATAACTGCCGCCGCTAAATCAATATCATCTTCAACCAATATCAGTTTTAACATGCATTAATTCTCCATGAGTCAGCCTGTTTTTAGTAACGAGTTTAGCCAGTAATCTTTTGATTTCACAGTGAATAAATAATAATGCCGGTATTAATATTAAAGTAATCAGGGTCGCAAATAAAATGCCGTAGGCTAACGATGCGGCAGCCGGAATTAAAAACTGCGCCTGCATTGATGTTTCACTCAATAAAGGAGCAAGACCGGCAAAAGTTGTAATGGAAGTCAGCAGTACTGCACGCAGACGCCCGGAGCAGGCTTCAATAACCGCTTCCCGCACCTCTATACCCGGTTTTTTAATCAGTTCATTAAAACGTGAAACCAGCAGCAGACTGTCGTTCACAACCACCCCGCTTAATGCCAGTATACCGTTTAAGGATAAAATACTGATGGTTAAATCATTCAGCCAGTGGCCTAATATCGCCCCGACAATACCAAAAGGGATAGCCAGCATAATAAGCACCGGCTGCACATAGGATTTCAGGGGCACAGCAAGCAGCACATAAATAATCAGCAAGGCGGCAATAAACATATTAAGCATCGACTCAGTGGTTTCTTCCTGCTGCTCGGCTTCCCCGGCAAAATGCACACTGATATCTGGAAACTGTTTAAGCAGATCAGGCAGCAGCCCCTGGCGCAGATTAGTGACTAATTCATTTGATGAAAGAACTGATTTATCCACGGCTGCCGTTATATACACAGAGCGCTGGTTATCGATACGGGTAATTTCATCCTGCTGATACTCGGTGCTGATATCGGCAACGGCAGTCAGCGGTACTAAGGTTCCCTCTGCAGTTCGTACCCGGGCCTGCACAATATCTGCCATGGTCTGACGCTGATTATCCGGATAACGCACCCGTACTTTAACTTCGTCTTTATCTCGCTGATAACGCTGCACAATTTCACCACCGAAGGACTGCAGCAGCTGCCGTGACAGGGTTGCTGTATCCATACCTAAACTTCGTCCCTGCTCTGTCACGGTAAATCGAATCTGCGGCTGTCCGGGATTAAGATTATCGTCAATAGCGCTGACACCCGCTGTTTTTTGTAAAACAGCTTTAAACTGCTCAGCGGCGGCTTTAACCGTTGTTTCATCCCAGGCTTTTATTTCAACTTTGAAATTATCCACCATATGCATACTCGAGAGGAACTTGAGTTTTTTAACACCCTCCGGAGAGCCGGAAAGCGACTTCCACTGAGCGGCAAAATCCGTTGACGAATACACTGAGTCCGAGGTTATTTCGACCAGCAGTGTACCGCTGCTGTCCTGCTCAGCAATCACCTGCAGACTGCTGATCTGACTTTCCTGCGCACCGTTTTTTTCACTTAGAATCTGATCCGCCTGACGCGCTGTTTTTTCTAACCACAGTAAGTTGCTGTTCGTCTGACCAAAACTGGCATCATCCTGCATGGATAATTCAGCCGTAATCACATCTCCCGGCAGATCCGGGAAAAAAGCCACTCGCACAGCTCCGGTCATCGGCATTGCCGCCACTAACATAAACAGCGCAACAAAAACGAAGATCACCGCATAACGCAGTTTTAATGCCCATTCAATAATATTGCGGTAAATATAAAGATTAAACCACTGCAGACCGCTGTCTGCGCCGTGCTGAATGCGCGCCCATAATCCGGCAAAACCGCCAGTCACTTCGCGACGGGTATTAAGGTGCGCCAAATGAGAAGGCAGAATCAGCTTTGATTCAACCACGGACAACAGCAGGCAGATAGTCACTATAGCTGCAAACTGCGCATATATCTTGCCCATATTTCCCGATACATTAGTTAACGCCATAAATGCGGCCACCGTGGTCAGCACACCAAAAATGGTCGGCACAGCAACTTTCATGGTGCCTTTAATGGTATTTTCAACAGTATCTCCATAAGACCTGCGCGTGCTGTAAATACTCTCTCCAACCACCACGGCATCGTCAACAACAATGCCCAGCGCCATAATAAACCCGAAGGTGGTCATCTCATTAAGGGTTAATCCGGTAAACGTATCCTGCATAAAGTACAGGGTGCCGAAAAAGACAAAAGGCAGACCGGCCGCTACCCAGAAAGCAACGCGAAAATTAAGAAATAACGCCAGTACAATAAAAACAAAAGTGATCCCCGTTAATGCATTGCTGGTCAACAGTGACAGGCGCTCTTTAATCAGCGTACTTTTGTCGTACCAGGTTTCCAGTTCGACATTATCAGGTAATAAACCGCGCTGATGCCAGTCGTCAACAACCTGTTCAGCCTGTTCGACGATCTCGGTTACATCGCCATACTCATCCATCACAATTTCAATCGCCATGCCGTTCTGCTGGTTATAGCGGGACAGCAGGTAAGTATCATCGGCAAAGGTATCTTCGACTTCTGCTACATCACCAAGCCTGATTATCGAACCTGCGGATGTAGTCAGCAGAGGGATCTGCGAAAATTCAGTCAGCCGGTAAGCTTGTCTGGAAGCTTTAAGGCGCATCACTTTATCGCCGTTTCGTAAACTGGTCGTCAGCGGGGTGGAAGACTCAGCATTAATCACACTGGAAATATCACTGATAGTTAAACCGTAAGCCTGCAGTTTGCTTTCATCAACTTCAACGGAAATCATCGGCTCGGCTTTTGCTTTAATAGCAAGATCGCGTATTCCCGATTTTGCCAGCAGGTCCGACTTAAGCTTTTCGGCTAAACTCTGCAGCGTCGCCCGGTCTGCATTACCGTATAACTGTACCCATAAAGCATGATCCTGACGCTGCGCTTTTTCAATAACCGGTTTTTCAGCATCAGCGGGAAAGTTATAAACAGCATCCACTTTGGTCTTCACATCACTTAATAAAAGCTGCAGTGAATAATCACTCTGTTTTTCAATTTTAACTGTACTGCCGCTGACATTAGAGGTTGAAGTAATGCGTTTAATACCGGCAACCGTTTCCAGAGCATCCTCTATTTTAATCGCGATGCCCTCTTCCGCCTGCTTCGCATCACCACTGTCATAATTAACCGAAACCGTAATCATATCCGGTTCCATACTTGGAAAGGCCTCTTTACGCAGCGAGTTTAACGACATTACCCCGAGTATAATTACACTGACTAATAACAAGTTTGCCGCCACGGAGTTTTGCGCAAACCAGCCTATGATGCTGCTTAAGGGATTACTTCCCAGTTCGCCTGACGAGGTAGATTTCTGCATATCTCTGCTCATGATGCGGCCTCCTCAAGTCCGTTTTCCACTTTAGGAGTAACGGTCATGCCCTGCACATAACTGTTAAGCGGGCGCACCACTATCTGCGCACTGTCCAGCCCCCCCATTGGTTTGATATAAGCGGCGTCGGCCAGCTCAAATACTTTTTCTGCTTTAAAACGAGCCAGATTATTAGTTTCTGAGATATACCAGACATAACCATTCTGTGAAACCGCCGAAGCCGGTACTTTCCACAGATCATTGAGCTCATCTCCCTGCACCTGTGCTTCAACAAATGTACCCGGAAAAAGAGGCTCGCTCTGCGTAAAAGGTTTTTCAACCACCACCACTAGAGAACGCTGCCGGCTGCTGCTGTCCAGGTGTTTTTCAACCCGGTCAACATAACCAGTCCATCTGCTGGTACCCTCACTGTTACTCAGCTTAACCGGCCGCTTTTTATTTTTTAAAGCAGCACTCGGCGGCAGGTTCTGCCACTGCTGGTTAGATAAAGGGACTGTTATTTCAACACGATCTGTACTGTATAAAGTCGCCACTGTATTACCGGCCTGCAGATAACTGCCGGGCTGCACATCACGGGTAATAACCAGCGCATCAAAGGGGGCTGCAATTGTGGTTTTGTCCAGATCTGACTGCGCTTTCTCTAACTGACGCCGAGCATTGTTGAGATTTGCCTGCGCCGCCGCCAGCTGCGGCTCCCGTAATACTAACGGGGAGTCCGGTTCGCCTTGCATGCCGGAACGGCGCCACTCTAATTTTGCCTGCTGACTCTGACGCTGTTCTTCTAAAAAAGCATATTCTGCGTCCGCAACAGCGGCCTGCGCACCGGCAGCTGCCTGCTGATAACTGACTGCATTTAATCTGACTAACTCGGCATTTTTGTCAAACAGCTGGCCCGACTCGAATTTTTCATCAAGAAACTCAACCCTCCCGCTGACCTCACTGCTCAAGGTTAACTGATAACGGGCTTTAACTTCACCATAACCTTTGATCTGCGCCTGATAATTATCTTTAACAACATTAATAACCGCAACATCCGGGTAGCTGATCATTACCTCCGCGCTATGCTGATTAATCAGCTCATTATTTGCATCGATCTGCATACCGTTATAAGCGGCGGCTGTGAAGATACCTGCTGCAGAAACCAGTGTGACAGCGGCTGTTAAACTATTAAATTTCATGATGAAACTCCTAAACCCAGTGCAAGACCTAAGTCGATACGGTTATTAAGCTGAAGATAAGTAACTTCAATCAGCTGCGACTGCAGATCAAAGGTCTGCTGCTGAACCGCTAATAAATCAAGAATATCCACCAGCCCCTGGCGGTATTTCACCTGATAATTAGCAAAATTAGTTTGTGCACTGCTTAATGCTTCATTGAGATGCTCCTGCTGACGGGTCAGAGAGAGCTCCTGTCCAAGTGCATTTTCTACCTCATTAACCGCATTAAGCAGTGTCTCCTGATACAGCCAGTAACTTTGCTCTGCGCTTAGTTGTGCAATTTCAATTTCTGAGCGTAATTTGCCGCCTTGAAACAGCGGCGCAGTCAACTGACCGAGAAGACTCCAGGCCCCGCTGCCGAATAAGACATCGCTTGGCGCGGCGGCAAGTGATGAAAGAGAGGCTGATAAACTGATCGAAGGCAGCAGTGCTTTGTAGGCTATATCTGTGCGGTACTGATTAGCGAGAATATTATAATAAGCACTCTGCAGATCCGGACGACGCCCTAAATCCTGCTCCGGCAGGTTAGTCAGCGGCGCTGATACCGCGGGGAATTCAGCACTGATCTGGATATTATCGGACTGCGGATTTTGTCCTAACAGCAGCTGCAGGGAGCGCTGTTTTTGTGCCAGCTGCTCTGCATAATCCACTAATGCCGCCCGGGTTTTAGCACTGCTGCTGCGGGCACTGTCCAGCTCTTCCAGTTCACCAAGTCCGGCTCGATAACGCTCGACAATGGATATTTCATTATTTTCCAGCGCAGTCAGGCGCTGCTTTTCAATTTCCAGCAGCTGCTGAGAGAGATTAATCTGCAGCCAGCTGCGCATAACATTAGCGGCCAGCACGTCCCGGGCACTTTGGTAGGTCATTTCCGAGCTTTTAATATCCATCTCAGCGGCGCTGACACTGTCACTGATTTTCTGCCACAGATCGATTTCCCAGCTGACCGTCAGATCCGCACTGTAAGTCGTATCACTATCCTTTTTGTTGTCTGCATTCAAGCCGGCAGACAGATGCGGGATGCGTTCACTAGCGGCAATGCCTCGCTGTGCATAGCTTATCTGCAGTGCGGCGGCTGTCTGCTGCAGGCTTGGATTTTTATCCATGGCCAGTAAAACCAGATCATTAAGTTCATCAATCGCAATCAAGTCAGTTAACAGACTAACCTGAACGGTTTCATTCTGCTGATGCCGCCATTTTTGATAATTTGCAGGTGAATTTTCAACTGAGTATTGGTAGTCTTGTTCGCCGATTACACTGCACCCGCTAATAGAGAGAAGCAGTAATACAGTAAAAAGACGGCCAAACTGACAATAAAAAAGCATATTTTTGTCTCCTAAGAAATATGGGACAAGCATATACAACAACAGGTTAAGAAAGGGTTAAGAAGAAAGGCGCACTCAGGACGAAGGCGCTTCCAGCACGGATACTGCGGCTGGACTATCTTTAATAAGTAAACAATGCAAAAGGATTCTGTGTGTCAAAAATTTTTTATCTGGTGCTTTCTTTTTTTATTTCATCAACATGTTTAGCACAAACAATAGAGCTGGTGACTCTGCAGTATCCCCCCTATGAATACCGAGGTGAATCAGAGGGGGAGGTTAAAGGCATTGTTGTTGATATTATTGAAGAGGTCTTTAAACGCTTAGATGTGCCGATTAATATCAAGATATTACCCTGGGCAAGAGCCATCAGGTATATTGAAGAGGGTCAGG
The DNA here is from genome assembly GCF_000428725.1 of Psychromonas aquimarina ATCC BAA-1526. Taxonomy (GTDB): domain Bacteria; phylum Pseudomonadota; class Gammaproteobacteria; order Enterobacterales; family Psychromonadaceae; genus Psychromonas; species Psychromonas aquimarina. Next base: position 41,455 of record NZ_KE386793.1, on the reverse strand, counting down.
CTGATGCCGTTTTTACCGCCTTTAAAAATCCGGTTCGAGAACAGTTTGCCGATTTCTCCCGGGAAATACTGATGCCGCAGACCATTTCCCTGTTTGTCAGATCCGACTCTACAATAAAATATGACGGTAACCTGGCAAGTCTTTCCAACTATACCATCGGCGGTGTAAACAGTGTCAGTTACGGCACAACCTGGGATCAGGCGGTAAAAGACGGGATAATAACCAAACTGCAGTTAAGCAACAGCGGTGAGCAGAATATGAGAAAGCTGCTGGCGGATCGTGTGCCGGTTATCATCAGCAATAAATACGGCGCCTATGATATTGCCAGAAAAATGAATCAGCTGGTTGATATTCGTGAACTAAAACCCTCGCTGCAGAGTGTACCCAGTTATATTGCATTTTCTAAAAAACGTAATTTAACTGATCTGCGTGATAAATTTGATATAACCCTGAGAGAGATGAAACTTGACGGAAGTTATGAGCATATAATTAATGCTTACCTCGAACAGTCAGTCGAATTATACCCGCATCATACCGAAATATCCGAATCAGCCAGCCGCTGAAAAAAACCAGCGGAGAATTCAGCAAAGGCAGTTCTGAAAATGCTTTGACTTGTGTTTGCCGCCCAGTTCTTTACAATGCTGGTATTATATTCAGCTAGGAAAAGATCCATGAACCGCAAGAAAAAAATAAACAGTATTCTAAAAAAACGTGTTAAACAGATGAATGCCAAAAAAAATCCTAGTCAGAAACCTAAGTATATTTCTAAAGCGGAACGCGCCAGATTAGAAGCCCTGGAAACGGCTCCAGAGCAGCACAATGAAAGTCTAACGAGTGAATAATCAGTAAATGTGCATAAATATTCCATCATTTACTCGGATTTTGTGCAAATAACAGTTCACTTTTAAGAACAACATTGATAGTCTACAAACACTTAAATTTTTAGAGAATTAGCAAACCATGAAAAAAGTTACCCTGAAAGCACTACATCACCACCATCATATCACCTAATCTTTCAGGATTTTATTCTTGGGAGATGTTGTATATTCTTCCAGTGGTTGGCACAAAATTTAACCCTCGGAAGGCTCACCTCCCGGGGGTTTTTTAGTTTTTACGACAAGGAAAATATAATGCCAGAACAACGTTTAAGAATTGCGATACAAAAGAAAGGCCGTTTAAGTGATGATACGGTTAAACTGTTAAAAGCCTGCGGTATTAAAGTAAATTTAAACACCCAGCGTTTAATTGCCCACAGTGAAAATATGCCCATCGACATCCTGCGCGTGCGCGATGATGATATCCCGGGTTTAGTAATGGACGGTGTGGTTGACCTTGGTTTTATCGGTCAGAACGTCCTTGAAGAAGAGAGCATGATGCGTGCGGCTGCCGGTGAAGCGACTGCCCATAAAGTTGTTAAAGAACTTGCTTTCGGCGGCTGCCGTTTTTCAATTGCAGTAGATAATGACTTTGATTATCAAGGTGTTGAGTCTCTTGCTAACCTGCGCATTGCAACAACTTATATTCATATTCTGAAACGTTTTATGGAAGAAGCAAAGGTTCCTTACACCTCTTGTATGCTTACCGGCTCTGTTGAAGTTGCACCGCGTGCCGGTCTTGCCGATGCTATTTGTGATCTTGTTTCCACGGGTGCGACGCTTGAAGCAAACGGTCTGAAAGAAGTAGAAGTTATCTACCGCTCAACCGCTGTATTAATGCAGCGTAATGAAGCCCTGTCAGATGATAAACAAGATTTAGTGAACCGACTTTTAACACGTATTGACGGCGTGCAGACAGCTAAAGAATCTAAATACATTATGCTTAACGCACCGAAAGAAAACCTTGACGCAATTACCGATCTGCTGCCGGGATCTGACCGTCCGACCGTTATGGCATTAGCAGGCAGTACAGATCATGTTGCCCTGCATGTGGTCAGCAAAGAAAACCTTTTCTGGGAAACAATGGAGCAGCTTAAAGAGCTGGGCGCGAACTCTATTTTAGTTTTACCAATTGAAAAAATGATGGAGTAATTATGCAGTCAGGAATGCAGACGGTTAACTGGTCAGGTTTATCAAATGAGCAGCAGGTTTCACTGCTTGCCCGCCCTGCTATGGCAGATTCTTCAGCGCTGACTAATACAGTAGCTGAAATCATATCCGCCATCCGCAGTGACGGTGATAAAGCCCTGCTTGATTACACTAAACGTTTTGATAAGTTAGAAGGTGAAACTTTCACCATAACAGATCAGGATATTAAGCAGGCAGGTGCCCGCTTAGGTGATGAAATCAAAGAAGCGATCACAACCGCTTATAACCAGGTTGTTAAATTTCATACAGCACAGGTTCAGGAAGTTATCACAGTTGAAACTATGCCCGGCGTTGTTTGTGAAATGCATACTCAAGCGATTGAGTCTGTCGGTCTGTATATTCCCGGCGGCAGTGCGCCGCTTCCTTCAACTGTTATTATGACCGGCGCACCAGCGCAGATTGCCGGCTGTTCGCGTATCGTTTTATGTTCACCGCCGCCGCTTGCCGATGAAATTTTATTTGCAGCCTCACTATGCGGCGTCAATGAAATCTACACAGTTGGAGGCGCGCAGGCTGTTGCAGCCCTGGCTTACGGTACTGAAACAATCGGCGCAGTTGATAAAATATTCGGCCCGGGCAACTCCTTTGTAACCGAAGCGAAACGTCAGGTCAGCAATGATTTTGCCGGTGCAGCCATTGATATGCCGGCCGGTCCGTCGGAAGTATTAGTGATTGCCGATCAAGATGCAGATCCGGCATTTATTGCCGCCGACCTTTTATCACAGGCAGAGCACGGTCATGATTCACAGTCCATTTTAGTAACACCAAGTCAGCAGGTTGCCGAGCAGACTGCACTTGAAATCGGTAAGCAGCTGGCTGTTTTAGAGCGCCGTGAAATCGCAGAAAAAGCACTGGCGCACAGCGTAAGCATTGTTTGTGAAGATATTAATCAGGCAGTGGAAATTTCCAACCGCTATGCACCTGAACATCTCATTGTTCAGACTAAAGATCCGCGTGCCCTGCAGCCGCAGCTGAAAAACGCCGGTTCTATTTTCTTAGGTGCCTGGACGCCGGAATCGGTTGGTGACTACGCCAGCGGTACCAACCATGTGCTGCCTACTTACGGTTATACAAAGACCTATTCAAGTTTAGGCTTAGCAGACTTTAGTAAGCGTTACACAGTACAGGAACTCAGTGCTGACGGACTGCGCCGTTTGGCACCGACGGTCACCTGCCTTGCAGACGCCGAAGGCTTAACTGCACATAAACGCGCGGTCACTATCCGCATGGACAAATTGAATAAGTAAAAACAGACTATAAACGGGGCGTTTGTAAGCAGGCTAAAACCTGCGCCCCGCATTCAAGCTAGGGAAATAGAAAGACATGAGTGATATCAAACACCTCGCCCGGGAAACGGTGCAAGCATTAACCCCTTATCTTTCTGCTCGTCGTATCGGCGGAACGGGTGAAGTCTGGCTGAATGCCAACGAGTCCCCTGATTGTAATGAATACCAGCTCGACTCAAGCAGCCTCAACCGTTATCCGGAATTTCAGCCTCCGGCCTTAATCAATGCTTACGCACAATATGCCGGCCTGGACAGCAGCCAGATACTGAGCACGCGCGGTGCTGATGAAAGCATTGAAATTCTAATCCGTACTTTTTGTGAGCCTGCTTTAGACAGCATCTTAATCTGCCCGCCTACCTACGGCATGTATGCAATCAGTGCGGAAACCTGCGGCGTGGCAATTGAGGAAGCAGCTCTTGACAGTAACTTTGATGTTGATTATCAGGCAGTAAGTAGAGCGGTAAACAGAGAAGGCAGCCGAGTTAAAATTGTTTTCTTATGCGCGCCTAACAACCCCACCGGTAATATGCTCGACAAACAAAAGTTAGCTGAACTGCTGCAGGCGGCCAAAGGTAAAGCATTAATTGTTGCCGATGAAGCCTATATTGAATTCTGCCCGGAACTCAGCCAGACCGGTTTAATTGCTCAGCATGAAAATCTGGTTATCACCCGAACCCTGTCCAAAGCCTTTGCTTTAGCGTCAATCCGCTGCGGCTTCACCCTGGCACAGGCAAGTGTTATTGAAATGCTCTCAAAAGTGATTGCGCCCTATCCGGTACCGGATCCGATTGCGCAGATCGCAGCGCAGGCTTTATCGGAAGAGGGTTTAAAAATCATGCGTGAGCGTGTGGCAATATTAAATAACAACCGCGCACTGCTCAAAGAACAGATGCACAAACTGCCCTGCGTAACAGAAGTATTTCCGGCAACCGGTAATTATCTGCTGGTACGTTTTGCAGACTCTGCAAAAGTCTTTCAGGCATTTGCCGAAGACGGCATTATTATGCGCGACTTTGCCGGCAAACCTCGTTTAGAAAACTGCATTCGCATCACCATCGGCTCAAAAGCTGAAATGGAATCAACTTTAACCACTTTAAATTCACTGTAGGGAACAACTAATGAGTAAACAAAAATTTCTATTCATCGACCGTGACGGAACCTTAATTGATGAGCCGATCAGTGATAAACAGGTGGACAGTTTAGAAAAATTAAAATTTGAAACGGACGTTATTCCCAGCTTATTAACGCTGCAGGATGCCGGATATATTCTGGTTATCGTATCCAACCAGGATGGTTTAGGTACAGACAGCTACCCGCAGTCAGACTTCGATATACCACAGAATAAAATGATGGAGATCTTTTCCTCACAGGGCGTGAAATTTGAAGCTACCCTGCTCTGCCCGCATTTCCAGGAAGACAACTGCAGCTGCCGTAAACCGCATTTAGGCATGGTCAGCGAGTACCTGAAATCAGGACGTATCGACTTTGCCGAGTCCTATGTCATCGGCGACCGTCATACGGATATCGGTCTTGCTGATAATATGGGTATCAGCGGTATTCTCTACAATAAAGAAACACTCGGCTGGAAGCAGATTGTTAAACAGCTGACCACGAAAGGACGCATTGCCTCGGTTACCCGTACTACCAAAGAAACCGATATTAATGTGTGCGTTGATTTAGATACCACGGGCGAAAACAATATCGATACCGGCATGGGTTTCTTTGATCATATGTTAGATCAGATTGCCACCCACGGCGGCTTCCAGATGAATGTTTCTGTTAAAGGCGACCTGCATATTGATGATCACCACAGTGTTGAAGATACTGCCCTGGCACTTGGCGAAGCATTAAATAAAGCGCTTGGTGACAAACGCGGTATCGGCCGCTTCGGTTTTGTGCTGCCTATGGATGAAACCAAAGCCAGCTGTACACTGGATCTTTCCGGCCGTCCCTACCTTAAATTTAAAGCGGACTTCCCGCGCGAATTAGTGGGCACCATGTCAACGGAGATGGTTGAACATTTCTTCTACTCGCTTGCACAGTCAATGGGCGCAACACTGCACCTGGAAGTTGAAAACGGTAATGCCCACCATATGGTGGAAGGTTTATTTAAAACATTCGGCCGTACACTGCGTCAAAGTATTCAAATTGTAGGTACTGACCTACCTTCGAGTAAAGGTGTTTTATGATAGTAATTATTGATACCGGCTGCGCAAACCTGTCGTCGGTAAAATTTTCCATTGAACGTTTAGGTTACAACGTCACCGTCAGTAAAGATCCTGCAATTTTACAGCAGGCGGATAAACTGTTTTTACCCGGTGTCGGCACCGCTAAAGAAGCGATGGCAAACTTAATAGAGCGTGATTTAGTTGAGCAGATTAAAAACCTTACTCAGCCGGTTTTAGGCATCTGTTTAGGTATGCAGATGTTAGCGCAGGCCTCTGAAGAGGGGGTTGGCGAGCAGCCTCTTATCGAAACCTTAGGTATTGTGGAAGGGAATATCGAGAAGATGGATGTGACACCGCTGCGCTCTCCGCATATGGGCTGGAATCAGGTAACGCCTAAGCTGGATAATCCTCTGTTCAAAGATATTCCGGCGGGCAGTTACTTCTATTTTGTACACAGCTATGCGCTGCCGGTAAACGACAATACCATTGCTAGTTGTGACTACGGCAGCCCGTTTACCGCGGCTGTTAACAAAGACAATTTTTACGGGGTGCAGTTCCACCCTGAACGTTCCGGTAAAGCCGGTGCGCAGCTGATTAAAAACTTTCTGGAGCTTTAATATGATTATCCCAGCATTAGATCTTATCGACGGTAAAGTCGTGCGTTTATACCAGGGCGATTACGCCCAAAAAACCGTTTACAGTGATGATCCGCAAAGCCAATTTACTGTCTACAACCAGCATGGTGCAGACTGGCTGCATCTGGTTGATTTAGACGGCGCAAAAGATGTTACAAAACGTCAGTTAGATGTGATTGCCAGCCTGATAAGCAATACTCCGGCTAAAATCCAGATCGGCGGCGGCGTGCGTACTGAGCAGGATGTTAAAGACTTATTAGATGCCGGCGCGCAGCGTGTTGTTATCGGCTCAACTGCCGTTAAAGAACCTGCAATGGTTGCACGCTGGATGGAAAAATACGGCGCTGAGCATATCGTATTAGCCCTTGATATTAATATTGACTGCGACGGCAATAAGATTGTTGCAGTATCGGGCTGGCAGGAAGCAAGCGGTCAGACCATTGAATCACTGCTGGAAATCTATTTAGCAGTCGGCCTTAAACATGTACTGTGTACTGATATTTCCAAAGACGGCACCTTAACCGGCTCTAATGTTGATCTTTATAAAGAAATGGCTGCGGCTTACCCTCAGGTTGCGTGGCAGGCATCGGGCGGTATCGGATCGCTGGATGATATCGCAGCCGTTGCCCGCTCGGGTGCATCGGGCATGATTGTCGGTCGAGCCCTGCTGGAAGGTAAATTCAATGTCAAGGAGGCAATCCAATGCTGGCAAAACGCATAATAACTTGTCTGGATATGAAAAATAGTCAGTCTGCTATGGAATACGTCAATAACGTTAAGGGGAATACTCCATGCTAGCAAAACGCATAATTCCCTGCCTTGATGTCAAGGATGGTCAGGTCGTCAAGGGTGTACAGTTTCGTAACCACGAAATTATCGGTGATATTGTGCCGCTGGCAAAACGCTACGCCGAAGAAGGCGCTGACGAACTGGTTTTTTATGATATCACCGCAAGCTCTGACTCCCGGGTAGTTGATAAAAGCTGGGTAAGCCGTGTTGCAGAAGTGATTGATATTCCCTTCTGTGTTGCCGGCGGCATAAAAACAGAGGAAGACGCGCGCCGTATTTTAGAATTCGGCGCCGATAAAGTATCAATCAACAGTCCTGCTCTTGCAGATCCCAGCCTGATTAACCGCCTTAGTGAAAAATTCGGCGTGCAGTGTATTGTTATCGGTATCGACTCCTACTTTGATAAAGAGACCGGACAGCACCAGGTAAAACAGTTTACCGGCTGCGAAAATTCAACACGCACCACCAAATGGAACACCTTTGACTGGATCCAGGAAGTACAGTCGCGCGGCGCAGGTGAAATCGTACTTAATGTGATGAACCAGGACGGTGTCCGCTGCGGTTACGATGTCGAGCAGTTAAGCCGGGCGCGTGCTGTTTGTAATGTACCTTTGATCGCCTCCGGCGGTGCGGGTGAAATGGAGCATTTTGCTGATGTATTTAACAGAGCAGATGTTGACGGCGCACTGGCTGCCAGTGTATTCCACAAGCAGATAATTAATATTGGCGAGCTCAAAGCTTACCTTAAAACACAACAGGTAGAGATTAGATTATGAGTCAGACATTAATGAATAAAGAGCAGCTTAACAGCTTAGACTGGGCAAAAGTTGATAACCTGATGCCGGTTGTTGTGCAGAACCGCACCTCAGGTAAAGTGTTAATGCTCGGTTATGTAAACCAGGAGTCACTGGCGGCCACACTTGAGTCCGGTAAAATGACTTTTTTCAGTCGTACTAAACAGCGTTTATGGTGTAAAGGTGAAGAGTCCGGCAACTTCTTAAACGTACTTGAAATCAGCACCGACTGCGATAATGATACCCTGCTGGCAATTGTTGAGCCTGTTGGTCCTACCTGTCATTTAGGCACAGAAAGCTGCTTTAAAGGTGAACAGCAGCCGGCATTAACTTTTATTGCCGACCTTGAACAGGTAATCGCCGGACGTAAAGGTGCGGATCCACAAAGCAGCTATACAGCAAGCTTATATGCTCGCGGCACTAAACGAATCTCACAAAAAGTGGGTGAAGAAGGCGTAGAAGTAGCACTGGCGGCTATGGCTAAAGATATGGACGAACTGACCTGTGAAAGTGCAGACTTGTTATATCACCTGACCGTATTACTGCACAATGAAGGCCTGACCCTGGCAGATATCGCAGCTAAACTGCAGGAACGTCATAGTAAATAAACTATTGTTTCTATTTTCCAGACAGAAAAAAGGTGAGCATTTTGCTCACCTTTTTTATAGTAAAATTTGTTAAGAACGGCTTTTAGGCGGCTTTCTGCGTGTGTTGCGGCGGTTTGATGACTTGCCTTTTTTAGGCGCATGAGCAGCATCAGAAGCAGGCACTTCTAATCTGGGCTGAAAACCTTCAATCTCTTTGCGGGTAATAAACTCACCAAGACGTTTTTCGATAGCACAGAGATTTCTAAAGTCATCTCGTGACACAAAGGAAACCGCTTCGCCGGCAGCTCCTGCACGGCCGGTACGGCCAATGCGGTGAACATAATCATCGGCTTCATCGGGCAGATCGTAGTTCACCACACGGGTAAGGGAGTCAATATCAATACCGCGAGCGGCAATGCCCGTCGCCACCATAAACTTAAGCTCACCCGTTTTAAAATCTTCTAACAGCTGCGCACGCACAGCCTGACTGCGGCCGCTGTGAATGGCTTCTGCTTTAATGCCGCGTTTTTCCAGCTGACTGACCAGCTTAGCCGCGCCGCGCTTAGTTTCAATAAAAATAAGCGCCTGCTCCCACTTGTTTTCTGTAATCAAAAAACTCAGCAGTGCAGATTTAGTATCTTTATCAACCGTGATCAGCCACTGCTCTATCTTCGGGGTTGTTGTGCTGTCCGGCTGAATCGCAATTTCAACCGCATTATCAATCGCCGTTCTAGCTAAAAAACGCACTTGATCAGAAAGCGTGGCAGAAAACAGCAGGTTCTGTCTTTTCTCCGGCAGGCGTTCCACAATTTTATTAATATCGTTGATAAACCCCATATCCAGCATTCTATCGGCTTCATCCAGTACCAGTATCTGCAGCTCATCAAAATGCAGCGCTCTACGGGTATACATATCCAGCAGTCTGCCGGGGGTTGCAACCAGAATATCAACTCCTTCTATCAGGCGCTCTTTCTGCGGCTCCGAGTCAACACCGCCGTACATAGCCATCGAAGTAAGGTTTAGATGTTTACCGTACTGGGCAATATTAGCCTCAACCTGTATTGCTAATTCCCGGGTAGGAGTAAGAATAAGTGCACGGATCCGCTTGGCGCGCAGCACTGGTGCATCAATAAGGTTTTGTAATATCGGCAGTACAAAACTTGCCGTTTTACCGGTGCCGGTCTGCGCGGCGGCAATAAGGTCTTTACCCGCTAAGATAACCGGAATCGCCTTTTCTTGAATCGGCGTAGGGGTCTGGTAGCCTTGTTCGGCTACAGCTTTTGCAATCGGATCGCTTAATCCAAGCTTGGAAAATGGCATTTGCTGTCTCAGAGTTATAATAAATAAACACACTGTTAAGGCTGGAGGCAGTAACAGAAAAATATGGGCGGGCATTCTATCACGAAGGAACAGCTGCAGCAGAATAAATAAGACAAGGTATCTGCATCTTTAAAAATACAGATGATAAAAAAATCCGTCTGTTTACAAGACGGATTTTCATTCACAAAGAGTTCGCCGGACAACAGCCCAGTTTCACTATTGCCCGTTTATGCATAACAGCACTAGCTGCAGCGTTCCCCCGTGCTGCAGGCAATAACTGTTATGCGCATCTTACCACCCGGTTATGAACATGAAATCTCATCCCAGAACCAGTTAGAGGCGGTTGGTGACTCCCAGATGCCCGGATTATTTTTAGCAATAAAACATTTGCCGTTATGTGTCACTTTATCACCATCAACAGCTATGGTTACACCTGCCTGCCACTGAATAAAATCAGATGGTACAGGATCCGGTTCTGGCGTAGGCTCAGGTGTTGGATCCGGCGTAGGGTCAGGAGTCGGCTCAGGTATTGGATCGGGTGTAGGCTCCGGAGCTGGTTCAGGTGTTCCTGCAGCCAGCTTCCAGGGACCACCTAGATCCGGCTGGTTACCCTGACTCCACCACTGAGCTTCATATGTAGCTCCTTTGTAAGAGGCCTGGTCACCGGCTAGATAAACTTTACCGGCATCCCATCCGCCTGAGCCGTTATCAGGATCATCCGGATCAGGGATCACCAGATCATCGACAACACGTACCTGCGGCCAGTTGGCATGCGAGCCGTAGAAATTAGTTACACATTTCTCATAATCCCCCGGGACCAGCGCAGAGTAGGCAGTTTGAAAACCAACCAGTTCACACTCAAATGACTGGCCTTCCGGACGGTCTGCGTAATATTTCCAGTTACCATCCCAGTTGGTGTACAGTACATCTGTCGCGCCGTTGAGATTTATGCTTCCATAGGGTGTCTGCTGCCAGCAGGTATTTTTCTCATCGGACTTAATAGGAATCTGATAATGTTCAGATAAGCCTTCCCAGTAACGGATACGGTTAACCGGCTGGCCTTTAGTTTTATTCTGCTCACCACATTCGATACCGCCGTTAATCACATTGATTGTTGTACCGAAACCATAACCTATACCGGCATCGATCTCACGCTGTGAAGGCGTCCAGGTACGGTCAATCACATGCAGCATTGCAGGTTTCGGCGCCTGAGGTGTCAGGAAGAACCACACAGCAGAAGCCAGGTTCAGCCAGGAATCTGCAACCAGCCCTGGATTATCCAGCAGTACTGTAGCATCACCGTCAAACATCACTTCAGAAAAAGCGCCGTAGTTAAAATGATAAGACAGCTGCTTAGCACCGCGGCCGAAGTATCCCTGCCCGGCAGCACAGGGCCAGCGTGCATTCTGCCAGTCATCCTGTCCGCATCCAGTGGTGTAACCGGCCTGGCCTTCAGACCAGCCCATTTCACGTACGTGCACTAGAGCCTGCTGCCATTCTTCAAGGGCCTGCGGGTTATCAGAAATATTGTCTTTAGCAATATGACCGCCAGTCTCCTGTGAGAAATGCGCAAATGCGGTCACAATTGACTGCTTACAAATAGCATCAGAGTCACGTCCGTCGCTATATTCACCACAAAATGCCGGGAACTTGCCGATGGCACGTAAAAAACGGGTATAGGTATATTCCGGCGCAGCCATCTGAGTCAGAAAATCCCATTCACTTTGCGGAAATACCCGTTCGACACGTTTAACGTTTTCAGGATTAGCGGCGGCGCCTGGTTCAATGGCTTCAACAAGACTATTAGCACGCGTCTGCAGCGCCTTGGCCCAGACATCGTACATAGGGTTAGGAGTTTTGGCGTCTTCTGCCGCTTTTATTTCAACACTAGAAACAATGTAACCCGCAGGGTTGTCCGGATCAGGCTGCGGGCTCATGGCAAAGCTGCTGGCTGCAATACTGCAGCCTATCAATGTCGACAGAAGGGTTCGTTTAAACATCAGAGTATTTCCTTATTTTGTATGCCGGTGCGGCATGTTCCAATATTTCCCACCAGGCTAGTACCTGCCGGGGGTTATAAATTCAACGCCTGCAGAGTTTTATTTTCTTCTGCATAAGACATTCGTATCTGCTTATAAAACAGCACTATAAAAATCAGGCCGGTCAATATTCAAACACTTATAAGTTTGATTTATAGCATCATAAAAATAATTAACTTAGCTTTATTTGCAGCGCTTATTATTACTTGTGATCCTGATCATAATTATTTGACTTTTAGAAAATAAAACAGCTATCTTACTGTTTATTACATGGAAAATACTTCAGCATTAAAAATCACACCATTATGAACCTATAAAATCACAGTTACACCGCAGTGCAAACAAACGATTATCAGGCTGCTAAACAGGGCCCTCTTCAGCGCAGCTGCTTAGATAATTGCGTTTTTACCCCACCGGCTCCATAATTTTCAAAACAGAAGAAAGTCCACTACGACTGCATGTTTATTTCTATGCGGATCTATATACCGCCTGGAACGGATAATAAAACAGCAATACTTGTGAGGAGGAACATTATCTGGAGTCGGTAACATAATGGCGGCATTGTGAGGAGGAATATTATCTGGAGCAGATAATAAAATGGCGGCACTGTGAGGAGAATTATTATCTGGAGCAAATAACAAAATGACAGTACTGTGAGGAGAAATATTATCTGGAACGGATAACAAAATGACAGCACTATGAATCTGGAGCGGATAACAAAATGACAGTACTGAAAGGCATATTATTTATTTTACTGACTGGAGTGTCTGCCGCTTCAGGGAATGCGCAGCAGGTAAAAGCCGTAACAACAGATTTCCCCCCTTTTCAGATGATTCAAAACGGTAAGATTGTTGGAATGTCCACGGAAATTGTCAGTGAAATGGCGGAAACAGCTGCTGTCAGCATAGAAATTTTCATGTATCCATGGGCCAGGGCTTATCAGAGTGCATTAAAAGAAAAAAATGTGCTCATCTACAACCTGTTAAGAACTCCTGAACGAGAAAAACAGTTTAAATGGATAGGTAAAATTGTGCCCAATGACGTAAATTTCTGGAAATTAAAGTCCAGAAAAGACATTGTTATTCAAAGCCTTGATGATGCGAAAAAATACACAATCGGTGTCACTAATATGGACATGAAACACCATTATCTTATCGCAGCAGGATTTAAAAATATTCAAGTTGTTCCCAAAGATATTCAGAATATCCGCAAGCTGTTTGCCGGCCGGATTGATCTGCTTCCATTTTCTAATGAGATTGTTTTAGCCTACCAGGCAAACGTAGACGGACTTGATATATCTCTACTTGAAAAAGCCTATTTTCTGGATGAAATATCTTCAGATCTGTACGCGGCTTTTAGTTCGACAACATCTGATCAGTTAGTGGAAAAATTTACAACTGCCCTGATCAAGATGAAAAAAAACGGCAGGTACGAACAGATAAAGAAAAAATATCTAAAGTAAGGGAGGATGAGACGCAGAAGTTCACTGACCGGTTCAGAAAACCGGTCAGTGAACTGCCGGCCAGCTGCACACTAAAATGCAGCAGGCCTTTTATACCCTAAGTAAACTTGTGACAGAAAGTCTGCTACAGGTAAATTTCTCGTACAGCATCCAGCAGCGCATAATGCAGGAAGCTGTCTTTAATCCGTGTGGCCGGATGTAAAAAAGAGACTATAAACTTGCCTGAGCTGTATTCCAGAAACTGAACTCCTCTGCTGGTCACCTGCCATGGCGTATTTTCAAGACCAAGAGCCCACTTTAGCTGTCCGCCGGTACCGCAGCAGACAGTGATATCAGCAGAATACAGTTCAAACTGTTCCTTAATAAGCTGTCTGCTCTGCTCAAGCACATTATTTGAGTTGTGAGCGGCAGCTGCACCGGAGGACTTCTTGAGGTTAAATGCGGCAATATAATTTAATTCGTTAATACGGAACTCTTTACTTATCGACTGGTATTTTGACCATTCAATATCATCCTGGAGGTGACGAATCGCATGTGTCCATCTGGAAATATTATCCCAGAGCGGTTCTCCCGCGCCTTCTTTGAGAAAGCTCCGTAAATCCCGGCAGTCATCTTTTTTACCGTTTGCATCTTTTAGGACAAAACATATGGAGGGGGTTAATTGTGCAAATTTATCTTCATCTACCACACCATCTAAAACAAACTCATTTCGGTCAAATGACCAGGCTTCAAACAGCTTTTTTTCTTTCTGAGAAATATTCATAATTTACTTATAACAGATAATCAGACTTCTCCTCATTTAAGCATCTAACTTAAAGTAATCGACTTAAATGATTTGAGAAGCAAATAATACGAACCATACAACGGTATGTACTTATTTTACAAAGAATATCTGCAAAGTTTGTGTTTTTTGTCAATAAACAGTCATTTGGTTATTGTTTTATTGCCCTAAAATCCGCTATTATCCCGCCCCAAAAATAACTTGGCGCTCTTTTAAGCTTATCGGAGTATAAATTCGTGCTCGGATAGATAACTCAACAACTCAAAATTCAAAACTAAAGCGCAGATATTCCCATATAATATTTAAACTAATTAACAGCATCAAGCAGAAAATCTGCTTTCCAGGGGATGCAGAGCAGTTCCTGGTGTACTTTATAAAGACCACTCTCCTCTGCCGAAACGGTATATAATTGAAGTGCTTACCTGACTTTCTCTGGTATTAGTGCTGGTGCTGTAATAGTTAGACCAGGCGGCCTCAACAGCCCAGTTGTTATCTAATTTATAGTGCAGACCTAAGCCGGCATTAACTTGGAAAGTTTTATCATCTCGATCTTCATCAAACATGGTTTCACCAAAACCCGCTTTAAGAAAGGGTCTCAGATCTGATTCAGCATATAGGTAATACTGCATATCTAAACTATAATTTTCATACTTAACGGTTTGATCGCTTTGTATATCTTTTAAATCTGCCGTGCTGTAGCTTAAACGTGTGGAAAAACTTCTCGTGAAATATAAACCCAGCGACCACTGATAGCCATAATCATCCGTTACCCCCCAGCTGCTGTCGGGATTTACATAGACACCACCAGCACTAAAACCGATAATACCGGTATCAACCGGATCGGCAGGACTGTTATTATAGAGGGAGCTTTCTCTGTTTTTACCACTGATACCCGGCTGCGCTTTACTGTCTCCTGAGCCGTACATATAACGAACAGTAAAACCCACCTGATTATCGACAGTTTCCCCATAGGGTGATTTTACCTGCTGAAAAGTAAAATACCCCGTACCTGCTTTAATAATATCCTGACCGACCATGTAATTGAAGTTACGCCCAAGAGAATCAACCGGATCAAGTAAAAATAGTGATGTATTGCCTAACACTTCCGAACCTAACACCGTACCGCCGTTAGCCCAGATTTCTTTTTCGGTATTAAAAGCCCATTCCCCGTAAGCCCAGCCAAGAACAGGGGTAACGACTAAATCTTGAATAGACGGGACTTCGGCAAATGCTTCGATGCCGTATTCCCAGTAAAATGTAGACATCATAAATGAGTATATAAATGCATCCCACTGACGATATCCTGACTTACGCGCTGTCTGGTAATATACCCCGCCAAAATATCCGTGGCCGACAACATTAATATACCAGTCATCACGATCCCACACAGGACCCGCTTTGACATTCTCAAACCATTTGGAAGCTAAATTTTTGTCGCGGCTCGAATCATCCCAGTTTGTTATCGATTCCGGCATTAAAGCTAACGCGCCGATCACAGCAAAACCATATCCAAATATCGAATAGGTCTGCGAAAGTAAACGTTCTGAATCTTCTCCATTCTGAGCATTAAACAGTGACACTTTATAGGGGTTGTTATAAAAGCTCGGAGCTATCTGTTTTTCTTCCCATGCAGAATTACTCGGTTTGATTTGATAAGGCTCCACTTCACTATTATTTTCCTGTGCATAAAGAGAGCTTGATGCAGAAAACAGATAAAAGCAGAGAGCATTTTTGAGTAATCTATTTGCATTGTTATTATTTGGAATTGACACGACAAATAATCCTTTAAATGTTGCAGTTAGCATAGGACATAAAAATTATCAATTTACAACGAAATGAGAGCCAGATAAAAGTATATTACAAAACAAGTAGTTAAAGATAGCTTGCAGAGACGAATAAACACCGGCAGCTGAACATCTAAAAAACATAAAGGCAGGACATATAAGGCTGCGCAAATCTGTCCTGCCTTTTTCTTTATTACGCTATAAGCTGATCTATTTATCCCTACTGATACAACGGTGAGCCTGGTAACGGCGGACGATCTCCTTTTTTAGGAACCGCAGGCATTTTTAGACCTACCCCCAGCGTACGGGGATCTATATTCCGGTCGAGACTGCCCTTATGTTGAAGACCGACAAAAGCAGCACCGAGCTGAGCCCAGAGCCCTTGTTTAAGCATAAACTCCCTCCACATCTGAGCCGGCCCGATTTTGAATATTTCGTCATAGGCATGCTCCGTTGCGGCAGCCAGCGTTCCCTGCGGCCTGACGGAAGCGTACAGAACGGCATTCACGAAGTGGGAGCAGACTACCCGCTGCTGCAGAACATAACTCTGTCTCTCCTGCCGGTGGCGGCGATCATCTAACTGCAGATTAATCTGCTCCCGGACCAGTAACGGTGCTCCTGCATGCGCTATAACAGCCACTGAGGCCAGATCCCATACGGGATATTTACAACGATGATCAACTTTGTAATAGCGAGGCCCGCACAGGGCTGATTTTGCAGTTAATGCAATATGTCGGCCATACTCCCTGCTGCGTAGAACCAGGTCATAATGTTCCCTTTCGTGCACTGGATTTCTCATCAAACCCATAGCACCAATCTCAATAACAAGCCCGCTGCTGTAGATACCCACATGCTGCAGGACCATAGCAGAAACCTGTATATTAACCTTTTTGTTGAGGAGCTGGCGGTGCCTGAAATCCTGAACTGCCTGGGCACCGGAAATAGTAGACTGCAGCGCTCCCCGCTGCTCGATACCGCGGGGAACCCAGCGGAAAAGGATATCCCCGTCCAGAAGCTTGAGGTGCTCTGCACTGCTCGAAGCAAGTTCTGCCATCACTTCATGCGCCAGCTCTGCTCCGTGGCGGGAAGCAAACTCTTTGGGGTGTTTTATAGACCAGTTGATCACTGAATCGCGCAGATCAATCAACAGGTGATTACTCAGGGCAGAGCATACAGCGCTCCTGCTGTGATGCAGCCCCAGCTTCTTGATAACATCTTTTAATTCTTTGCTTTTGACGTGTCCGATGCCCCGGTAAGCATCTTTTTCGAACTGCTTAGTGCTGCGGATCATATTAGTACCTCCAAACCTTGAAAGCATCTACGTATAACAGCTTATATACCTTAACTATCTAAACATCATAATAGACTAAAAATTAACTCGGCTGATGAGTTATGGATGTTTAAAACAAAATAATAAATTGATAAATGCGGCCTAGGAAAACAGGCCAGTGATAAAATACAGGAAACAGCAGGACGGGTTATTAGACAAGAAAGTTAAATCAGATAGTTACGAATGTATTTCCTGGAAGCATGCCTATTCATAATCAGTAAAGCAGCTTATGCCGTGCACCAAAAATGCAGACATAAGCGGCCGTTTTATATCAGTACCGCTAAGGTAAACAGTGTCTAAAGCATGAAGAACATCATAACAACTAATGCTAAACCGCCTAAAATGAATACCGGATAAGCTGTATTACTCAGGTCCGCAGCCTGCAGCTCTTCATTCTGCACAGCTGACTCTATTTCGCCGTTTCCACTGTTGTCCTGCTCCTCCTCATCACCGGCAAACAGCGCCATTATCTGCCCGGCATTTTTACTTTCTAAAAGGCGTTCTCGAAAATCATCATCAACTAATGACGAGGTCAGAGTTGTCAACAATGCCATATGCGTTGAACCGGCTTGTGCAGGCGGTATGGCTAATAAAAAAACCATATTAACGGGTTCATCACCGTCTAGTCCCTGCCACGGCAGCTCACTTTTCAGCAGTGCACAGGCAAAAACAGGCTCCTTAACCGCTTCAGATTTACCATGCGGCACTGCCAGATATTCACCAAGCGCTGTTGGGCCTTCCTCTTCACGCTTCATAACAGCATCAAGAAACTGCTGTTTATCGCTTAGTTTTCCAGACTCTGTCAGCTTATCCGTTAAAGCTTCAATTGCTTCAATGCGGCTGCTGAACTGAGCATCAAGCATGATCAGATCAGGTGTAGTTAATTCAGATAATTTCATTTTTATGCCCTTCTTAATGATGCTTTAACCAGACAAACTGGTAGGCTTCGAGTGTAAATTCAGAGTTTAGTTTCCTGCCGCTGACCAGATCATAACCGCTGTAAAGCAGGCTGGCCTGCTGCGGCTGTTCCGTTAAATTCATCACATATGTGACAGTATCTTCGTCCTCTCCGCGAATAAGCGCAAACAATCCGCAGGAAAGATTCAATACCTGCTGTTTTGACTGCGGGGAGAACGCGGCCTGTGAGCTTCTTATCCGCAGCAGACGTGTCAGCTCAGTACAGATAATATTTCGTAAACTGCCCTCCTCCATCAGCTCAGTTTCAAGTACTGATAAATCAAGTTTCTCCCGATTGATGCGCCGGTTTATCCCTGACTCCTGCATACCCTGAATATCATTTTCACTGCCTAACAGACTGTGATAATAAACCGCCGGCACACCGATAAACGACAGCAGCAGCGACTGAGCAGCCAGAAACTTAGCGGCTTTCTGCTGCGTGCTGTCAGCAGGCTCAGTAAGTGCGCTTAAATAGTTAATATTTAACTCGTAGGGTGACTGCGAACCGTCACTGTTATTTTTGTAGTTAACCCGTCCGCCTTTGCGCTCTACTTCCCGGCACATCATACTGCGGTCACTATCCTTTAAAATACCTTCTGTCGGGCGCACTCCAATGCCGTCATGACTGGCTAAAAAGTTAAAATAGGTGGTCTTTGAAGCTGCTTGTAAATTAGCAGCAGCCTCAAGCGTCAACCCTTCTGCCCATTTAGTTAATACCCGGCTGTCCTGACTTAAAAAAGCATGCAGGGTCAAAGGCGGCAGTGGAAACTGGTAAACCATATGCGCTTCATCTGCATTGCCGAAATAGGATATATTTTCCTGATGCGGCACATTGGTTTCCGTGATCAGCAGGCAGCCTTTAGCCGTGTGATCTAAAATAATCCGCCATAATTTAATAATTTCATGGGTCTGCGGCAGGTGAATACAGCTGCTGCCGAGTACTTTCCAGATAAAACCTATCGCATCAAGACGGATCGAACGGCCGCCGTTGGCCGCATACATAAGCAGAATATCAATACTTTCCAGCAGGACTTTTGGACTTTTAAAATTGATATCAATCTGATCCGGTGAAAAGGTAGTCCAGATATGTACCGTTTCACCGTCTGCTTTTTGAAAAGGCGTTAAAACCGGAAAAGCGCGCGGCCGGGTAACACTTGAATGATCTAAAGCAGGATCGCTGACAATAAAGTAATCCTGATAAGCCTCTTCTCCCGTTAAATAGCCCTGAAACCAGTCACTGCTTTGAGAGATATGGTTAATCACGCAGTCGTACATCAGATCAAAGTTTTCAGCAAGCGCATTTAGATCACTCCAGTCCCCCAGATCACTGTCTACTGCGCGGTAATCCACTACGCTGAAGCCGTCATCTGAGGTGTATGGAAACATCGGCAGAATATGAATATTGCTAAGCACGCCTTTAAGATGTTTATCAGCAAAAGTTTTCAGCGTCGCTAACGGAGCTTGTCCCTGCTGTGAAATACTGTCGCCATAGGTGATCAGGTAACTGCTTGTCTGATCCACCCAGGGTTGATAAGCAGGTGTTTTCCCCTGCCATTTTTCGACTAAGGTCAAGATGGATTCACAAATCTGTCCGGCCTGCTCCTGACCATAAAGGAGTGTTACTTTCTCTCTGATTTGATTTTTAAACATGACACTGCCCTTTAATCACTAAACGCAGATCAATCGTATTATTCGGTGCGACCTGCGCGTCTGCATTGTCAATAACCTGCTCACGATAATTAACAATACTTACCTCGGCAAAATGGTCAAACTGCCTCATATCCAGCAGCACCGCTTCATTGCCCGGGTTGTATAAACGTAATAACAGCACATCTTTATGATAAAATGAGTGCGAAATACTGGATAACTGCAGTGCCTGCTGCACTGAAAATAAGCTGAAAGATTTTGCCATCTGCCTTTTTTCAAAAGACACCTGAAAACGCTCTAAACGGTTTTCAAAACTATTAAGGCTTTGTTTCTGATAACAAAACGGCTGATTCAGATACTCAATTTCCAGCTCTCTAATTGTCTGATGAGAAGCTTCTTCTGTTAAGGCAAGCGCAAAGCTGAACTGCATAGTCTGCTGCAGCTGCGCATCGGGCGTATGAACCACGGTATTATTAATACCCGAAGCTCGTCCTGGACGCCATAACAAGTCATCTTTACCGAGCACACCCGTTGATTTAAACAGAGTGAAGGCAATCTGATCCGCATCTGCACCTTTAAGAACCTGGAACTCTTTTAATCCCCGGCCGTTAAGCAGCAGGGCGCGCCCCGGCTGGGCAAGTGCAGCGGCACCTTCTGTTGTTTCGATATCAATAGGACATTCACGATAATCTGCCTGCCAGCCTGCAATATCCGGTGCCACGGCATGCTCCATTAAAGCAAAAGGCAAAGTACTGATAGATTTTTCAGTGCAGATATCGGAATTAATCAGCACACGCACGCGGTGATCTTTAACCTGATTACAGGTGCTGATATCAAGCTGCAGATTCTGCTGTTCCGCTGTTAATGTTAATGTAACAACAAAGGAAATAAGAGTACTGTTCTGCCCTGAACGGCGCTGCTGCAGATCCGCCGGCACAGACATGCTGCAGCGCAGCTTCATCTGCTGGCAAAGTTCACCTTTCTGAGTTTCTAATAATTCAAAGGTATCAGAATACAGAGGTGTATCACCGGCTAATGGTGAGAAATCGTAGGAGTCACCATCGTCCGCCTGGTTTTCAAAACGAATTAGGTTTTTAATCTCGCGGCCTGTGTGCTTTTCAATCACTACCAGGCGGCCGTTTTCTATGCATAAAGTAAGATAGTTATTTTCAATTTCAGTGCTGCTGTCTTTTTCTATCTGCGTCTTCGTATCAGCCTTAACAACCTGATAAGTGCTGTAACCCATTGCCGGTAATTCTGCGACCCGCACTTTTAAGGTAAAACGATAATAGGCAGGAACATCAACCTCTTTCTCGCCGTTTTTAGTTGTTTCAATTATCTTACCGCCGTCAAGTTTTTCCCGGCTGACCAGCTCTGAATCTAACCTGTTTCCCTGATGATGAATTTCAACCGCATCATGTTTACTAAAAACAACAGCATCAACAATGCCGTTAAAAGGAGTAAGACGGTTATTGAAGATCATCAGTTCATTTTCATCACATACCTGTGCCGCAATGTTTTTTACGATCAGGTTATATAATCCCAGACAGATCTCTTCAGCCTGTTTTAAACGATGAACAATATCCGCATTGGTAGCGTCACTGTTACACCCGCCGATACTGTCATGTGCATGACATTCAATGATTTTCTTCCAGGCGATATCAAGAAGCTCGGTATGCACCTCAATATTATGAGCTTTAGCAACAGCACTAACCACTTCCAGCTTTTTCAGTAAAAACTGCTCTATTTCAAAGTTAAGCTTTTTAATATCGTAACGCACAGAGCCGATGGTTTTATGGATCCGTGTATAACGCGGCGCCTTGAACTCCCCCTGATAGGTTTCAAAACTGCCGCAGCTGCGGTGCAGATAATCAACATAATCTTCCATTGAAGAGATACAGTAGAGATCCTCCTGCGGACTGCGCTGCGTGGCTTGGCGCAGCGTTTCCGGGAGCGCGGGATCAATATTGACCTGATCGCCGCCGCTGGGAATTAACACTTCATCTAACCCGGACAGGGCTTTTATTTTTTCCACCATTGGAAAAATCTTGTTATCAAGGTGACTCGCTTGCGCGGTTATATTCTTTGCCGCACCGTAACCGTAAACCAGGTTATAAGCCGTAATCTGGTCTCCGCCCGGAGACTGCCAGAAGAAATTCGAGCGCTTAACCTGAGTGTCATAATCAATGCCGCGCCAGAAAACGATATTATCGATGCCGAATCCCTGAAACAAAGTCGGCATTTGTGCGTTATGACCAAAGGTATCCGGCAGATAACCCACCATCATGCAGTGTCCCATTTCCTCCGCAATATGCATTCCGTATTTAAGGTTACGGATAATCGATTCGCCGGCAACATTAAAAGTATCAGTCTGCGTATACCAGGGACCGATAAACAGGCGTTTATCCTTAACAAGTTTCGCCATACGTTCACGCATATGCGGCAGTATTTTCAGATAATCTTCAACAATTGCAGACTGACCGTCTAAATGATAACAGCTGTAGTCGACCTGCTTTTCCAGTGTTTCAATCACTTTAGTGAAGTTATAAGCGGCCAGTACATCACTGTCCTGCTGCGTAAAATACCACTCGCGATCCCAGTGAGTATGCGGGATAACATGAATTTTTGTCATATTAATTTCTCTTTGATTTCTGATAAGTTCTCTGGACTGTATTAACAGCAGTCCAGAGAGCATTAGTAATATTAGGCTTGAGTAGAAGCAGGTTTAGTGCAGTACAGCAGTGCAAGTGCAATAAAGCTGGAGCCGATAATAACCGACAGGGTATAACTGACCGGATCTGAAGAGAGGAACCAGCCCCATACCGCAGGTAATGGTAAACTCTGCATAACTCCCATCAGAACAGCAGCCTGCGTGCCGAGAATCGCACCAAGAATCATAATCGGGATCATCTTAGGATTTTTAAGAATAAACGGAATCGCACCTTCAGAAATACCGATTAAACCAAGCAGCAGTGATGTTTTACCTACAGTCTGCTCTTCACTGCTGAATACACGGGGACGAAAACGCCCGTCAAGCATGGCGGCTAAACCGACACCTATCGGCGGAATAACAATGCCTAATTCACGTGCTATCAGGTCAAAGGAATCACTCATTCCGTTAAGACCGAGCGCTACCGAACCGGCGGCTTTATTAACCGGCCCGCCCAGATCAAATGCTGTACCAGCGGCAATCACCATTGAGTACACGCCTCGTCCGGCATTACCCGCTTCAGTGAATAAGGTGATCATGCTGTGGTTAAGCGCACCGAAAAAAGGATTAATAACATATTCCATGGTCATTACCATCACCACGCCGCTGACCAGGGGTACTAAGAGCATTGTTTTCAGGGTGGTCAGCTCGGTTTTCACTTTAATGGTATCATTGAGATAGCGTACTAAATAACCAACCAGAAAGCCGATTGCAATCGCCCCGAAGAAACCCGAGGGTGCCCAGGTTTCAATACCAAAAAAGCGTTTATATACTTCGTCGGACATCACTCCGCCGATAAAGGCCGGTACCAGTGCGGGTTTGCCGGCAATCGAATAAGCAAGATATCCGGCAAATATCGGATACATAAACTTAATAGTCATAAAACCTAAGCGGTCGAGCGTTTCAAAGGGAGTTCCGCCGATATCGATAAACTCACCGGTTATTTTAGCAACAGCCATCAGCAGCCCGCCCAGTACA
Organism: Psychromonas aquimarina ATCC BAA-1526; assembly: GCF_000428725.1. Taxonomy (GTDB): domain Bacteria; phylum Pseudomonadota; class Gammaproteobacteria; order Enterobacterales; family Psychromonadaceae; genus Psychromonas; species Psychromonas aquimarina. The sequence goes on along the minus strand of NZ_KE386793.1, from coordinate 18,104 downwards.
ACAACCGGCAGCATATAACTGATACCTGTCATAATGTGCCCGATAAACACTTGATATGCAGAACGTTCCTCTTCGTAAACTGCCGCGGCTTCGGACTTATCCTTACCCTGTTTCATAGCGGCCGGCAGCAGCTCTTCAGCGCGTTTAATCAGTTCCTGAGTACGCACCTTCAGCGGTTTGCTGTTATCGAAACGCTCCATTTCCATAATAGGCACATCAATTGCCAGCACTACAGCATCAGCTGATGCAATATCATTTGCCGTCAGCCTGTTTTTTACGCCGTCACTGCCCTGCGTTTCAACTTTTACATCAAAACCGTGCTTTTCCGCCCAGCTTTTTATTTTTTTGGCCGCCATAAATGTATGTGCAATACCCGTCGGGCAGGCTGTTACAGCCACCAGTTTTTTCTTAGTCATATTTCAGTTCCCCTGCTTTAATTAAGTGCAGTATAAAATGAAATATGCCGATGGGAATCGTTTCCTCATACATTAAGTGTATGGTGATACGCGGCGCATTCTGAGGCCGCCGAGATTTTAAATCTTTCTTTTAATGATCTTGATCGTAGCATTGCAGTAATAAATACCGCTTAATATTCGTCTCTTAATCAGGATAAAAAAACACTAAATGAATACCTTTAAAGGCACCGAACGTCATATTTATGAGTTTATTATCAGCCATGCATCAGATTTAACTGATATTTCAGCAAAACAGGTGGCGGCTAAGTCACTAACCACAACAACATCCGTTAACCGCGTCTGTAAAAAAATGGGCTACAGCAGCTACACTGAGCTTCGCTATAAACTAGCGGGTGATTTAATTAATGAAACACAGCGGCAGGTGGAACCGCTGACAGCTCAAGAAGGCAGTGAAGAAAAAATAATTAAAACTGCACAGGCACTAAAATCGGCACAGGTTGTTTATTTATACTCCCGCGGCGCTTCGCTGGTCAGCGTAAATTACCTGTCACGCTTTCTTTCTCTGGCTAATATTCCGCATCTGGTGATCACGGATATTCATCAGCTCAGCAGCGCCAATAAAGGCACGCTGCTGGTGATCAGCAAATCAGGTGAAACCGATGCAGTTATTGATATGACTCACAATGCCAAACGTAAAGAGATGACCGTGATTTCTGTCTCTCATCAAAACTCAACACTTAGTAAAATCAGCCGTCTAAACATTGATTTAACCCGCCAGATTGACGGCACTTCAGTGTACGGGCGGGAAAGCCAGATCGATATTCTGGAAATCGTCGATCAGATCGGCGAGCATATATTGAGGCGCTAATATAGGAGCCTCACTATGCACCATTGTTATCAGCACAGAGAAGACGCAGCCGCAAGTTTTTAAGCTGTATTTATAGACACAGTGCACACTAGTATCACCATACAGCGAATGTTCTACGATACCTTTTAATAACTATTTTGCCTTTCCTATAATCCTCGCGACAAATAAAACGGTTCACTTGAACTGACTAAGATGATTATTTACAAGGGTAGAAACAATGAAACTAAAAACAGCTGGATGCGCTGCTCTGAGTGCACTTCTAAGCCTGCCGGCAGCCGCAGGTCAAACCAACCTTGATGTACGTTTTGGTTACAATACCACCTCCGAAAATAAAGACAGCCGCGTGAAATTCATGCACACTTTTAACAACGGATTTTATTTCAGTGCTGAAGCTGCTCAAAATCATGGTGACAGCTATTTTTCAGGTAATGATGCAGCCGATGATGAAAAAAACGGCTTAATCGGCAGCGCACAGGAGTTTGAAGGCAGATATCAGTTTAACGTGTCAGAAGACTGGTATGTAGCACCAGCATTAGTTGTGGTCACCACAAAAGACCGTACAGACTACCGCCCCTATGTAAAAACAGGTACAACCTTTGCTAACGGCATTGATTTCAGCGCCCGTTACCGTTTTAACTACTCAAATGATGCTAACGGCAAAACGTACCTGGACGGCTCCGGTACAACACGCGATTCATCTCATCAGTTTGATATCTGGGTAGCAAAAAGTATCGCTGACTGGGGGCTTATGTATAATCCGCGTTATCGTTTCCAAGACGGCGTAGATCAGGGAACCGGTCGTGATGATTACTGGGAGCACACCATTGTGGTCAGTAAAAAAATGAAAGATGGCTGGACACCTTATATGGAGCTGGTTTCAGTTGATCAGACCTATGTTGATGACAGCGGCGAGCATAAAAATGATTATGCTGTCCGCCTGGGTATTAATATTTCTTTATAAATAACCAGTATGCTCAAACCACTTGCAGATATTTCTTCAAGTGGTTTGCTTATCAATGCTTATACTTCCTACACTACTTTCACTGTCGATAAACTACTCTCCACAAATCTGTCATCTTTTACTACTGCCTTTTCTGCTAATAAATGTTTCACGGATCGCTAATTTGTAACAGCAGTGCAGCTAAAGTCGATGATTTATCATAGAAACATGCTTTAATGTAATAATAATATTCAGCCTGTTAGGAACGGTTTCTTTTTCTGTTTTTCTAGTTTCCAGCAGAGCAAATATATACAGCCTCAAAATCAATACGGCTGGCATTACATTCTCAATAACTGGAGATCTCCATGAACAATTTTACCTTTTATAACAATACCCGTATTCATTTTGGTGAAGGCCAGATCAGCGCAGTTGCTTCAGAAATTCCGCAGAATAAAAAAGTATTAGTGCTTTACGGCGGCGGCTCCATTAAAAATAATGGTGTTTATGATCAAGTAAAAACGGCATTAACAGATCATGACTGGGATGAGTTTTCCGGCATTGAGCCTAATCCCAAATACGATACCTTGATGAAAGCTGTTGAAAAAATTAAAAACGAAGGCTTTGATTATCTGCTGGCCGTCGGCGGCGGCTCTGTTATTGACGGCACAAAATTTATCGCGGCGGCGGCCTGCTTCAAAGGTAACGATCCCTGGGATATTGTCAGTAAATACGCACCGGTGGATACGGCTCTGCCGCTGGGATCTGTTTTAACGCTGCCGGCAACCGGCTCTGAAAGTAACGGCGGAGCAGTGATCACGCGCGATGCTGATAAACTCGGATTCGGCTCTCCGCTAGTGCGCCCCGCTTTTGCCGTTTTAGATCCGACAACCACCCTGAGTTTGTCTGCTCGCCAAAGTGCAAATGGTGTTGTGGATGCCTTTGTGCATGTCATGGAACAGTATCTGACTTATCCGGTTAATGCTAAAGTTCAAGACCGCTTTGCTGAAGCCTTATTACTGAACCTGATTGAAGAAGGTCCGAAAGTACTTAGAACACCTGACGATTTAGAAGTACGCGCAAATATAATGTGGAGTGCAACGCAGGCATTAAACGGTTTAATCGGCGCAGGTGTTCCTAACGACTGGACATCGCATATGATAGGCCATGAACTTACCGGCAATTACGGAATCGATCATGCGCGCAGTCTAAGCATTATATTACCTGCGGTGATGGACGTCTGCCGCGTTGAAAAAGAAGCTAAATTATTACAATATGCACAGCGTATTTTCGGTATTACTGAAGGTTCAGTCGAGGAGCGCATTGAACAGGCGATCAGCCGCACAATTGCATTTTTCCAGTCAATGGGTGTTCCAACAACTCTGAGCGAAGTTGATCTGGATATCAACTCAATTGAAGTCCTACTCAACAGCCTGAAAGCACATGGTATGACTGCATTAGGTGAACACGGCAAAAATGATCTGATCAAAGCACGCGCTATTTTAGAAACGGCACTGTAATCACTAAAAAGCCTGCTGTGATTTTATTTCACAGCAGGCTTTTTATTTAAAAGGTTAAACCAGAGTTACTGACGCTGTAATGTATTTTGATCCGTATGGTCAAACACTCTACCGTAGATATCCAGTACCATTGTCTGCGTATAAGATAAACTGTTTTCACCTAAAATAAGCTGCTGTACATACTCTTTCAGTTTCGCTTTTTCACGCATAAAGGGTGACTGAACCAGCTGCCAGTCCTTCGAGTCGATACTGGCCTGCACATCAAAGGTAATATTTTCTGCTTCTTTAAAGCTGCCGCCGGCCAGAACAGCCATGCCGCGCGGAATAGTTAATGAGTGCATAACCTGATTGCTGTCCTGCTCCCACATCCAGTAACCTGTTTCCTGATGAATAACTTTATCATTACTGATGCGCTGCACCTTCTGCATATAATGAACAGCACTGATCACCTGCTCTTCTGCATTAGAAACATCTCCGGCCTCAGTAAAAGTAATCGTTTCATAATATTCATTAGTCTCGGTGCCGTCCGGCTCAGGCGCTAAATCTGTTCCTTTATTACCTGACCAGACTCCAATTAAACCAGCTAAAGGGCCGTAATTAACTTCAGTATTATCACTCATCAAATCACCTTTAAGGGAATATAAACAAAATAGAAAAATAAATTATACCAAAGGAATCAATGAAGTGATCAAGTATTACGCAGGAAAAATAACAGAGCAGCAGCAGGCGGGAATAACAGTAAAAAACGATACAGAAAGCTTAAACTAAGCATTTCCTGTATCGATTTTTATAATTAATCAGCTCTTCTAAGAATTCAGGTGCATTAAAAAGTAACCACTTACTTTCTAAGCGGCACTTAAATATCGACGGGTGGTGCAATATAACCCTGGTAACCGTCAGTTCTAAGCGGTTTCACCGCAGCCAGATGCTCCTGATCTTCGATACCGGTAATAATTACCTGAATCTCTAAGCCGCGGGCAATATTAACCAGTGCACGACAAAGTTCCAGATTCTGCTGATTCTCCTCATGCTCTTCATGGTCATAAGCAGACAATGAAAGATCCAGCTTGATATAATGTGGTTTCAGCACCTGCAGGTAATTTAATGAGCCCATCTGACGACCGCAGTTATCTACACCAAACTTAGCACCACCCTGTTTAATAATTTCACAGAGCTCAATGCTTGCCTGCAGGTTGCCGGTAATACCTGATTCCGGAATTTCAAAATGGACTAACTCTGGAGAAGCAAGCTGCTGCAGATATGAAGCTAACCAGGTATGGAATTCAGGATCAGTTAAACTTTCACGTGCCAGATTAACCGCTACAGGTTCACTGTGAAGATTAAGAATATTCTGCGCAACTATCGACTCAAGCAGGCAGCAGTCAAGCTGTTTACCTAATGATAAACGTTCGATATAAGGCATAAATTCACCGGCTTTAACAATTTCATTATCAATCTGCAGACGACAGTAAATTTCACGCTGCATCACCGCGCCGCTTTCAGTAAGCTGAACAGGCTGCCACTGGAACAGGAACTGATTATTACTGATAGCATTGGTCAGACGAGTACGCCACTCTTCACGGCTGAACTCCTGCTGTTCATTAACATGGAACCAGCTGCTGACTTTATTCTGCGATATTGCATTCTGCAGCGCATTGTCTGCCTGCGACAGCAGCTCGGCACGGGTGACTTTAGGCGTCCGCTCAGTAACACCGATTGCAAAATCCCGGTTCGGCTCACAGCCTGCTTTTAACATCTCCTGATTAATCAGACGGATTAGAGACTGCAGATACTCAGTAATCTGCTCGTGCTCACCTTTGGTTACCAGGAAGACAAACTCTGTGTTAGAAATACGCGCAATAATACATTCTTCATGTTGAGGCAGCGTCTGCTGCATCTGATTTGCCAGTACCCGGATGGTTTCATCGCGCACCTGAAAACCATATTTACTGTGAATATCTTCCAGCCAGTCGAGTTTGGCGAGTAAAAGGCCGCCGAAGCCGGGCCCCGCCAGCCAGCTGTTTAACTGTCCGACCAGATACTGACGGTTTGGAAGCTCTGAAACAGCATCAAAGAACTTGTCATGTTTTAAGGTACTAACTTCATTATCAAGCGCGCCGAAAACCAGCTTCAACTGGCGCGACATAGAGTTAATCGCACCGACAACATCACTTAATTCAGTGGTTTTAGGCAGCGCCATATCCGGATGAAATTTACGCTCAGCAATCTCGCGCGCATGTACCGCCACTTCGTGTAAAGGTTTTAAAATCGCTTTTAAACGAACGTGCAGCAGCAAAATTGAGATAAGAAAAAGGGCCGAAAGAATCATCGCAGTATCATTCATTATCCGCCACAGTTCCCGGTAGCCGATTGCCGGGTTTGATTCTATTTTCAGTGTTGCTAACTGCAGCCATCCGGAGGTGATCATAGTTTCTTTTGACTGCACATAAAAAAGGTCTAAATCAGTGAACCATTGCGGTACATCGGAAATAATAATCGGGTTTTCCCAGACCTGCTCCTGCTGATCTGCCAGCCAGGTAAGACTTACTTTACGGTAAAAGCCTCCCTCAAAGATTACATTAACTAAAGTTTCCGCTGTAGCCATATCACCCGTTTCTAAATGCGGTTTAAGCATTAAACTTAAGGATGTGCTGGCATTATTCAGATCGGATTCCATCTGATTAACCATAAAGTCTTTGGTTTCAGTAAACTGAAAATAAAGCAGACTGGACATAACCAGTAAAAACAGTCCGAACAATAATGAGTTTATCTGATTAAACAAGGTCATAAATATGTTACTCCATTCTCAACTTGGGTTGTTTCATATTTGATACACCCATTCGTTGATTCAAATTAGTCCAGCGTTCCAGACGCTCTGATTTACCTGCAACAACACCCTGGCCTTTTTCTTTATTTAACCAGAGCTGCTTACCGTTAAAGCTGTATATAGGAATGAGATCTTTGCGCTGTGTTGCAGGTTTAATAATGCCGTCTATATTATCTAAAATGGTAGGAACAGAGCCGGGGGTCTTATAATACGCTAAAACCATATGGTATTGATTAAGCGTCACCGCCTTTACCATAGTAATACGCATTTTTTCATCCGGCACTCCCAGCTCAAGCAGGGTAAAATATTTAGCGATAGCAAAATCTTCACAGTCTCCGCCGTTAACACCGATAAACTCAACCGGTGTGGCCCAGTAATTTTTTTCACCCCATAATTTAATATCATCAATAAAAAACAGCATATTAAAAAAATTATTCACTTTAAATAGTTTTTCTGCTTCACTGCTTTCCTGATACTGCGCCATTATATTTAACCAGGCCTGACCTCTTTTTCCTGCCCGTTCACCATAATTTCGGATCAGGGCGTTTATTATCTTCTGATTATTAATCATTGACTGGGCATGCACATAAAGCAGAGAACCACCTAAAAACAGTATTAAGGTGGTTAACAAAGTTAAAATAATTTTTCTGCTTTTACAGTTCATAAAGCGCAGGATCACTCAGCCAGCTGATCAACACTGTAAATTGTCCATTTCATATCTTTCATCGATTTTTCACTGCTGATTTCAGCAACAATTCGACGGTTACGAGCATGAATATAATCATCATTACCTTCTAATAACAGACGGTCAAATCCATAACCCACTGCTTCCACTCGATCTTCATCAATGGCAAATTTACTGACCAGTATGTCTTTAATTGCCTGGGCACGGTTTTGTGAAAGTTTCATATTCAGCTTACGGCTGCCGCGAATACTTGTATGGCCTTCGATGGTTACATTGGTTGAAGGATAGTTATTCATAAAGTCTGCTAGTGCTTCAATTTCCGGGAAAAACTCGGGAGCGACAATATAAGAATTTGTTGCAAAATTAACTAATAATTTGCGTCGTACTTTTTCAACTAATTCAGCACCGCAGCCGGAATTATTAACCTGCGCCCCGCTGAATGTATCTGGGCATTCATCTCTTGCATTAATAACACCGTCACCTTCAATATCCTTTAAATCAAAGACCTGTGCTGTCGGCTCCGGCGACATCTCAACAACCTGCACCGAGCAGGCGGAAACAAACAGGGCTGCAAAAATACTCACTAAAACTCTCATTGTGAAACTCCTCCTTCAAATTGCTCTTCTCCCTGCCACGCCTCCGGGCGGGTCACTCTCAGGGCTGTGAGCAGCAGTCCCATGGAATGCATAATACGGTATTGTGCGGTTATTTCTGTAAACTCAGCATCTAAAAAGTCTCTTCTTGCCTGGAACAGTTCATTTTCCGTATCTAACAGATCTAATAAACTACGCTGACCTATTTTAAACTGCTGCTGATAATCTGACTGTGTATCTTTTGATGCAATAACGTGCATTTTGATATATTTTTTCTGCAGATTGAGCTGTTCAAAAGCATCCCAGGAAAGAATAAAACCTTCCTTAACCTGGCGGTGAACCCCGCGGTTAAGCTCTTTGGCTTCACTCATTTTATAAGCGGTTTCTTTTGCATAGGCTTCATCTTTACCACCGGCAAAAATGTTATAAGAAAAACGCACCATAGCAACTACATCATTATTTTCACCGCCGACATCCGGTGTACCACTGCCGTCTTCGCCGTCAAGATTATCATTAAAGTTGGCATTAAGCTGCAGTGATACTTTCGGGTAATAGTTTGACTTAGCTGCATCATACTGAGCAATTGATGACTGAATATCATTACCCGCAGATTTAATAACCGGGTGGTTTGCCAGCGCCATTTCCAACCCGGCTTCTCTACTTTCCGGCAGGAAGTTAGAATCAGGATATGGAATTACTAAATTATCAGGCTTCTGATCTACAACACGGTAGAACTTAGTTTTGCTGTCCAGATAGTTATTTTTTGCGGCAATTAAATTTGACTGTGCTTTTGCAAGACGGCCGTTTATCTGTGACAAATCAGCTCGACTTCCAATCCCCGAATCCGTACGTTCTTTAATCTGCTGGTAAATCTCCTCATGAGAAGCAAGATTTTTTTCAGAAAGAGCCACTAGCTTTTCAGCTTTAATCAGATCCACATAAACTTTACTGATTTCTAACGCTAAATCTTCTGCAAGCGCATGTAAACGCCACTGTTCAGCACTTGTTGCATAACTAGTCCGCTTAACTTCGCTGCTGGTATGAAAACCGCTGAAAAGACTCTGATTAAGGCTGACACCGAGCTCACGACGCATCATGCTTTCGGTATTATCATCACCTTTACGACGCGTACCAGGACTATCAGTGTATTCATAACCATAACCCCCGGTCAGATCAACCGTCGGTAAATAACCGGCTTCTGCCTGCTCAACCTGCTTTTCTTTCACTTTAAAACGTGTATAAGCAGCCCGCAGTTCCGGATGAGTGTCCAATGAAAAAGCAACCGCTTGTTCCAGAGACTGACTGTTAACAGCGGCCGGCCACATTACTGCGGAGCACAATATTCCTACTGCGCATTTTTGAGCCGTTTTAAAATTTAAGGGCTTCATTTTCACTCCATTTCTTGGTTAAAAAATTCGATTTTAATGTTCTCTGAGCGCCATCTCTTTTGCTCTTAAAATCGGATTCAAAATATATTCAAGCACAGTTCTTTTGCTGATCATCACATCAACAGATGTCATCATTCCGGGAATAATCGGCATATTCTCCTTATCTTTACTGTGCATGCTTGATTCGTTGGTTCTTACTCTAATAATATAAAAACTGTTACCCTCTTCATCCTGCGTTGTATCAGCACTGATATGTTCAACAACACCTTCAAGCCCGCCGTATCGGGTGAAATCATAAGCGGTAATTTTTACCATTGCCGGCAGTCCAAGATGAATAAAAGCAATATCTTTAGGTATTATTTTAGCTTCAATTAATAATTTATCATCGGTTGGTACTATCTCCAGCAGTACCTGCCCAGGCTGTACAACACCGCCTAAGGTAGTTATATGCACGGTTTTAATCGTGCCGACCACAGGTGAAGTAATCAGCGCTTTAGTTACTTTATCTTTAACACCAACCTGTGCTTCTGTAATTCGAGAAAATTTCGACTGCAGTTCATTCAGCTGTGCACGCGCATCGGTTCGATAATTAAGTACCGCTTCACGGCGTTTTAAAACTGCTTCATCAAAAGCAGAGTTAAGTTTAGGTTTTAATAACTGCAGCGCGGTTAGTTCACCTTTAATATCGTTAACTGAACGCTCTAACTTAAGCAGTTCGACCTCAGGAACAATATTTTTTACCGCCAGAGGACGTGTTAACTTTAACTCCCGATTTGCCAGTTTCAGGCTTGTCTGCAGGGTTATTATTTTAGAATTTAACTCTTTTACCTCCTGCTGGCGCTGCTTAATCTGTTGTCCCTGTATTGCAACTTGGTTCTCTAGATTATTAAGGCGGCCATTATATTCATCTTGCTGCCGTAATACTAATTTTTGCGCTGTTTCTTTTAAATCTGCCGGAAAATTAAGTGACTCTTTGTTGATCTTTATCTGCCGCTGCCAGTCTGCTACGTCCGCAACTAATATGCTGCTGAGCTCTGCACGTAAACGGATAATGTCAGAACGCAGGGAATCAACCTCTTTATTCTGCTGCGCCATATCAGAGCGGAAACGCGTATCATCAATACGTGCTAATGACTGGCCTTTTTTTACCTGCATGCCCTCTTTAACATACAGCTCTTGTAAAATACCGCCGTCCAGACTTTGGATAACCTGAATCTGAGTAGAGGGAATGACCTTTCCTTCACCTCGAGTAACCCGATCCAGCTCAGCATAATATGCCCAGACAATAAAGCAGGTAACTAAAGCCGCTAATGACCAGATAGTTAAGCGGTGCACGCTGGGTGTCTGAGTTAAAATAGCACCGTACACATCGTCGGCCATTTCCAGATCTTCTTTAGTTATTTTCATACTTTAGCTCCAGAGGCTAATAAACCCTTTTTAAGTTTGTCGAGAATAATATCCTTGGGTCCATCTGCAACTAAATGCCCTTTATCAAGCACTATGATTCGATCCACGAGCTGTAGAAGGTGCATCTTGTGAGTTATTAAAAACATAGTTCTATTCTGCACCGTTTGTGACATGGAATTAATAAACTGTTTTTCAGCACGCGCGTCTAAACTGGCCGTCGGTTCATCCAGTAATAGAACCTGCGGATCATTTAAAATAGCACGGGCTAATGCAACAGCCTGACGCTGTCCGCGGGATAAAGATTTACCGCCTTCACCAACCTGCAGATCTAAGCCTTCAGATTCAAGATCGGTAAACATACTAACGCCGGAAAGCTGCACTGCTCGAATTAACTGATATTCTGTTACCTGTCTGGTGCCGAATAAAATATTGTCTTTAATCGACCCATGGAAAAGCACGATATCCTGCGGCAGATAACCAAAGTTACGACGTAAATCACTGGGATGTATCTGCCCCTGATGTAATCCGTCATAACGAATGCTGCCGAGCGAAGGCTGAAACAGTCCGAGCATCACCTTAGCCAGAGTACTTTTGCCTGAGCCGTTACGCCCTATAATGGCAATTTTTTCACCAGGTTTAACCTTCAATGACAGCGGATATAACGCCGGCTTTTCTATTTCCGGGTAATTAAAACTAACGTGCTCAATAATTATATTACCTTCTAATTTCAAGCGGCTGGCAAGATGGCCTTTATTTTCAAACTCGCCCTCCTGCTCCATAATACCGTCCAGCTGCCTTAATGAGCTTACCGTCTGGTTATAACGCGTCATTAACGCAGCCACCTTAGCCATCGGCCCGATAGCACGGCTAGATAACATAACCGCGGCGATAATTCCGCCCATGGATATCAATCCCTCTGACACACGGTAGACACCTAATACAATGACAGCAATAACAGCGAACTGCACAATAAAGCTGGATACATTTGAGACAGAGTTAGTGATCATTTTCGTTTTTAACTGCCAGTTGGAAGTATGACCTAACATCTGCTGCCAGGAGTTCTGAATAACCCCTTCCGCACCGTTGGCTTTAATCGACTCAAGTGCAGTTAAACTCTCAATCAGATGGCCGTGGCGTAATCCTGAAAATTTATTACTTTCTTCAATCGCAATGCGTAATTTCGGCTGCATAATCAGGGTGTAACCAAGGATCAGCAGAGTTGCGACCACAGAGAATACCGCCAGATCACCGGCAACCAGATAGATAATAAACATAAACAGGATAGAAAAAGGCAGATCAACTAATGCGGTAATCGTCGCTGAGGATAAAAACTCCCGAATGCTGTCAAACTCACCTAACTGACGTGCCATACCGCCGACACTTGGTGCACGTTTCTCTAGTGGAATACCGACAATCTTAGCAAACAGTTTTGAGGAGACCTGAATATCAACTTTTTTCCCCGCAACATCAATTAGATAACTGCGAAGCTGTTTCAAAACCAGATCAAAAATATAAGCAACCGAGCCGCCTATCGCTAATACCCATAATGTTTCAAAAGCCAGATTAGGCACAACCTTATCGTATATATTCATAACAAACAGAGGCGAAACAAGTGCAAATATATTAACTAATATTGAGGCGATAATAACATCACGATAGATAGGCGCAGATTCGCGGATAGTGTCCCATAACCAGTGCTTTTTGGTATCAGCGATATGCACATCAAAATCACGATCACCATGATATTTCTGTTTAATTAAAAACAGGTAGCCCACATAAACGGACTCTAACTCTTCAATACTAAGCGACTCTTCCCCGCCGGTTTCTGGTAATGAAATAATTGCTTTATTAGCTTTAATATCAAGTTCCTGCAGTACGCAGGCTTTTTGATCTTTGAGCATCAATATACAGGGCAGAAGCATAGCCGGGATATTATTAAGACTTTTACGGCTTAGTTTTGCGCTCAGTCCAGCACGGGCGGCGGCCTGCGGCAGCAGTTCAGGAGAAAGGCTGCTGCCGGAAAGGGGTAGTCCCGCGGCTAATGCCTCGGCCGAACACGGATTACCGAAGTGTTCACTAAGCAGAACTAAACAATCAAGAAGCGGGTCATCACTGACTCGCTGTGAGGCATTAATCGTCCACTGTTTTTCTTGTGTTGAAGATGAAGACTGCATTTAAAAAATACTCTCAGAAAAATTTCGAAATAAATGAATATGTTATGAAGACGCTATAAGTGTATAACCTCATAGCAATTATGGGGGCATACAAGCTTAATAAATAATAAAAAGTGTTAATTAGCCGCTGTACAACAAAAAGAGCAGCCGCTTGGGCTGCTCTTTTTAAGGCTTAAAATTAAGGTGTTAAGTATGATCATCCGGAATTTCGGTGATCATATGTGTCACTTCATCAACGGCAACATCACTAATAATCAGAGGACCACTATTGTTATTATCAAACAGGTTATTGATGATCGATACATCATTACTGCCTAAATCAACACCATCAAGAACAATCGTCTGACTAGCGGCACCAGCATCAGCTGCATCACCATCCACAAAAACATCAATAGTAGTGTTAGTACCATCAGAGGAAAAGTTTAGATAATCATCAAGCGTATCACCCAGTTTGACATGAAGCAGATCGCTGAGATCTAGTTTGTCACCTTCGGAGATATTAAAATCTTGAATATGATCAGTTCCACCATCTATATCATCGTCTAACCAGACAAAAGTATCTGCTCCTGTTTCACCAATAAGATAATCATTATCAGAACCGGCAATAAGAGTATCGTTATCTATGCTAAGAGAATCATCAAGCACACGCTGGTCAAACTCAGCGCCGTCCATGCCGGCATGCAGTTCAAGCATATCTTGAACATGCTCCATAGCGGCATCTTCACTAAGTGCCGTATGTCCCGTCTGTTCAATGATAGTTACTAAATCCTGTTCAGATATAGTGGCTAAGTCAAAATCATTGTCAGAAAAGGCATCTCTCATCGCCTGGGTAATAACAATACCATTATAAGCATCGCCATCAGCATCGAGTGACTGAAGAAGTACTGCCATATTTTCAACATACTCATCATTAACATCTGTTCTTGCTACGTTTGCTAAATCCTGTAAGAAAAGTTGTTCATCCTGCATATGAGCAGTATCCATAGAACCAAGTACAATATTACCAATAGTAAAGGTAACAGTATCACCGGCTAAATAGTTAAACTCGCCGTTTTCACCAGTAAGACCTGTCATACCAGATGATGTTTTATAGCTTAAACCTGAAACTATGCCGTCAATAAATACACCTTGTTGAACTGGAGCAGTACCAACATCAAAAGTTTTGTTATCTCCGCCAAAATAGATATGTTCAACATTTTCAACGTATAATGAAATTCTTGAATTAGTCTTGTGCTCAATATGCAAGACTCCACTATTATCAATTGAATAAGTGAACTCTGATGAACTCGCCTGTGCAAAAACTATCGTATCTTCCCCGCTGCCCATATCAATAGTACCGGCCCCCTTTATATATACATCTGAGGACATGGATTTTTGAATATTTAAGGTGTCGTTCCCGGCGCCCATATTTATTACGGCACCATTGTATATGTGACCACCTGCAGAAATAGTATCATTGCCGTCGCTAGTGCTAATATCTCGTGTAATACTTTTACTAATAGTCAAAATATCATTTCCATTACCGGTAGATATACCATCATAAGGTGTATTCTGGTAAGTTTTAATGACATCGGCATCCGGTGAATAGACAGGATCAGGTGCAGCGGCTGCCGGTAGAATATCAATAGTTAACACTGCCCTGTCGGAGTCACCGTCAGCATCCACTGCTGTATATGTTATCTTTTCATCTGATGTTGTTTGTTTTCCTGAAGCAGTATATTCATATGTTCCATCAAGCATATTAACTGCAAATTTACCGTCAAGTGCTGTTTCAATCGTTAATATATGGCTGGCACTATCGAACGAAGCATTATTCGTACCTACAGTTGATATTGTGTTCTGTGCTGCATTATAGGTATAGGTTGCTCCGTCAATAGATATAGTTTCAATATAACCGTTTCCATCAGCACCAAAACCAACAGCATCACCAATATTACCAACACTGCCCTGAGTCAGTTGACCTAAATTTTCACCATTCACCGTATCCCGTAATATTGGAGGAAGTTCACTAATATTTGCAACAACTACCCCTTCGGTATTTGATGATGGTGAAGCAGAACCGTCATATGCAATAGGGTCTATATTGCTCTGCGAAGCACCACTGCCCATAGCAAAAGAGAATGAATTAATATTGTTTGTATTTAAGAAGTTAACCCAGGTAGCTTCTTCGCCGGATTGAATACCGCTTGATCCAGAGGGCGCCCCGTCAGTTAAAAAGTACGATACATTTTGTGCATTTACAATACTACCGCCTGCACCAAAACTATCCATCGTTTCTAATAATGCAGCATCGTAATTTGTCGAACCTCCCATATTGGAATCTGTCAATCCATCTACATAGCTTTTGGCATCAGCAACACTCATCCATCCATTTACATGTGTGTCTGCACTTGAAGAGAAGGTGACAATATTAACTTTTACATTTCCTAAGCTGTCATATTCACTTAACATATTAGACACTGCTTCTTTCATTATGTCTAAAGCAGCCCCTCTCATTGACCCCGAAAAATCTAAAACAAGCTGTACATTGGTATTAACAGCTTGAAGGTGAATATTATTTGTAGAGTCAGCTACCTGTACAGAATCATCTTCAATGACAACATTCAATGTGGATTGAGAACTTAAACTGCCGTCAGAAACGGTTACACCAATAGCAAGTGCAAGCGTGTCTTCAGTTGTCGCATCAGTATGATCAATTGACCCCAATAAAGTAGTAGTGTATGAGCCGTCGTCATTTATTTCTACTTTTAACACCTCACCGTTTGCCGTGCTGCCGGTTAATGTATGATTTGAATTTGAAAGCGTCCAGGAAATATTATCTCCGCCGGAAGTATAAGTTCCTGCCGGAGTATTTAATGTAACAGTTAAGGTATCACCATTAACATCTGCAACACTGAACTGTCCATTACTGACAACTGCATTTGTTGTATCACTGCTGCCGCTGCTGTCAGCTATTGCACCTAATGCCGCCAATCCTTCTTCAGACACAGTACTCGTTTCTGCAGCGCTGATAGTAGGAGCCGTCGGCACTTCAATATTATTGACAGTAAGTTCAATCGGAAATGATTTTGAACTTGAATCATTGTTTGAATACTCTGTCGCGGTAGCAACAACATTTAATATATAACTAGTTGTCGCTGCGATATTAGTTGTCTGCAGTGTTAAGTTATCTAGACTCCAGTCGCTGATATCAATACTTGTAGTAGAAGCATCTGCTGTAAATGAATGAGTACCGTCGCTGAGTGTAAAGCCGACAGGGATATCATTTAATACAACAGCTAATGTTTCAGAGCCGTCCGTATCCGTTAAAACTGCATCTATATTAAGTGCGACAGAATCCTCTTCATCTATAACAATTGGTCCTGTCTCAATAACGGCTTTGTCATAGGTTATTGAGTTAATAAGATAATCATCACCTGAACGAGGAGCACTAAATACTACTTGATCAAACTGCGCACCATTGTCAGGCTTAAGTGTAACAGCAGGATCAACACCATCACTCCCGCCGACACTTGTGCCTGTGCCGACCACAACACCATCTTTATAAAATGTATAAAAGGCATTTTCTCCCGGAGCTTTCCATGCAAATGCAACGTCTACAGAAGAAATATCATTATCAAAAGTTACAACAAGTTTTTCGGCACCGCCTAACTCACTGTCTGCACCGGAAGCTGCACCGGTAACACCAAAGCCGCCTGGCCAGTTATTTGAACTAATGGTTGATAATGAGCCGTCACCATTAAATGCAGAAACATTAAAGCCGCTCGTTGTATCTGTAACATTATCAACGGTTATTGACTGGCTTATTACAGTTGATTCACTTGTCACACTCAATGTAGGTTCATCAGCAACTGCATTGACATCGATAGTTGTAGTAGCTGTATTTGAGCTCCAGTAATCATCTGTTTTTACACTGAAGGTAAAGTTTGCATAGTCAGTATGCTGTTCACCAACACCTGCTTTATCCGCGCCGTTATCACTATACTGATCTGAACCGGAATCATCAGCATCCGGTTTAAATGTAAGAAGTCCGATATTGGCAGCGTCTATCTCCAGCCCTGCCGCCGTAACGATAATTCCGTTGTAGTAAAGATCTCCCATTTCCGGCAGTGATTCAATTCTTATAGCAGTTAAAGCATCACCATCAACATCGGTAAAATTAAAATCAGCTTGTTTATAGGTGTAAACAGCATCTTCGTTCATTGTGATACTGCTGCTTTCACTAAGCGGGGCTTCTTCTATAGCGGCTTGTGCACTGTTTTGCTGACCGACAACAATTGATTCAAATTCATTACGATCCTGAACTGAGTCAATATTAGCCGTAAATGTCTCATTGTTATGATCCGCATCGACATTGGTTGCTACAGTCACCACTGCACTGCTGCTGCCGGGCTGAATAGTCACTGTCTGCGTAGTGGCAGAATAATCACCGTTTTCAGCAGTACCGTTAGTAAAGCTCACCGTAATTTCAGTTGCCTGCGTAACAGTAATAGGCAGGCCGTTTTCATCAACTAACTTAACGGTAAATTCAACATTTTCACCTTCAAGAACAGCCTCAGCCGGACCTTCAATAACAGCTGAAACAACATCGATACTGTCGCTAACCGTAGTACTGACACTGCCGTTAGTTGTGGTATCCAGCGCTTCAAAACTGTTTGCTGTAACATCGGTAATGCTTACATCAATTTGTGTATCAGCTTCTTTATAAATATCCGAGTCTGCGGCAACCGCCACCGGAGCACTGCTGCCGGCAAAGGCATCTTTTGCAATAAATACCGTAGCACCATTGCTTAAAGTCACGGTCATGTCTTCGGCTGCAGCATTGTTTAATGTAACGGTATAAATTAATGACGCACCGTCTTCATCAATGGCAGTTTGATCCACACTTAATGTGGCTGTAGTTGTATCTTGTGTATCACCAACAAATGTTATCTTAGGAGTTCTATCATCAATGATATATTCAAAGTTACCGCCCACAGCATCTGTAATGGATGCAGAGACAATACTGCTGTCCTGGTAAACATCATCACTTGGCGCCGCAACAGCAACCGTACCGGTTGTTTCTCCGGCTGCTATGCTAATAGTCACAGGCTGACCATGTTCATCCTTAATGTCTAAGTAAACTGTTACAGGACTGTTAGTGTCTGCAGGATGAGTTAATGTAGCCGTATAAGTGATACTGCCGCCTTCACTAACAAAACGAGTTGCCTCTAAGCTGACGGTTACATAGCTTGTTGTATCTGAAATCGTCACCGTAGATGTGTCTGTAGTAACCAGATTTTCATAGTT
>NZ_KE386792.1:54233-435910 GCF_000428725.1 Psychromonas aquimarina ATCC BAA-1526 | reverse complement strand
AACAATTCCTCTTTAGCTCAGTTGGTAGAGCAACGGACTGTTAATCCGTGTGTCGCTGGTTCAAGCCCAGCAAGAGGAGCCAAATCAAACCCTAAGTTTTAACGAACTTAGGGTTTTTTTTTGCTATTTAATAAACAGTGTATTTCTTTTCGCAAATATTAGTTACAAT
The DNA here is from genome assembly GCF_000428725.1 of Psychromonas aquimarina ATCC BAA-1526. GTDB lineage: Bacteria > Pseudomonadota > Gammaproteobacteria > Enterobacterales > Psychromonadaceae > Psychromonas > Psychromonas aquimarina. The sequence goes on along the minus strand of NZ_KE386792.1, from coordinate 435,741 downwards.
ATCTACCCAATTCTAAACAGAGTAAATAAAAATAAATGACCCTACTTGTAATCTATTTAATACTGGCAATCGGCATATCGTTTATATGTTCAATTCTTGAAGCTGTATTATTATCCGTTACACCTACCTATATTGCACAAATAAGAGAGACCAAACCAACCGGCGCTGGTGCTTTAGAAAAAACTAAAAAGCAGTTAGATCAGTCAATCTCCAGTATTCTTATTTTAAATACCTTTGCCCATACCATGGGGGCCGCAGGTGTCGGTGCACAGGCTATCCGCATATACGGAGATAGATGGGAAACATTAATCGCATTTTTATTAACCCTGGCTATTTTATACTTCTCTGAAATTATACCTAAGACGCTGGGAGCGACTTTCTGGCGCCAGCTTGCCGTGCCGTCTGCATATGTGATCAACTTTTTAGTTAAATTAGTTTTCCCGCTGGTGTGGTTATCAACTCTTTTAACACGTTTATTCAGCGGTAATCGAGACGACTCAATCAGCCGTGAAGAAGTACTGGCTTTTACAGCACTTAGTTATAAAGAGGGCGCAATTGCAACGCAGGAAAACCAGCTTGTGGAAAATATTCTGAAACTGCGTGAAGCAAAAACTGAAGATATTTTAACTCCCCGCAGTGTAGTGCATGCATTATCGGAAATGATGACGGTTAAAGAAGCACTCAGTGCAGAGCAGACTTCCTTTTTTACTCGTATCCCTGTCTATAAAGAGAGCATTGATACTATCTCCGGCATAATTATCAAAGGCGAGTTGTACGAGTGTGAACGTCAGGGGCGCGGTGATACGCTGTTAAAAGATATTAAAATGCCGCTGCACCGTATATCAGAGAGTTTTCCTGTTTTAAATTTATTAGATCTGTTTATTAAGCGTCATGAGCATCTCTTTTTAGTGGAAGATCATTTTGGACAAACTGCCGGCGTGGTAACACTGGAAGATGCGGTTGAGACACTGCTCGGTCGTGAAATTGTCGATGAAAGTGATAATGTTGAAGATCTGCAGAAACTTGCCAAAGATAATTACCGGGATCGTTTACGCAATAAAACACAAAAGCCTGTTAAGTAACTAATCCGACCCCTTTACCCTTGCCTCTGCTTAATCTGAAGCGGAGGCAGGCTCCTGTCTTTTTAAGTTATCACTGCATTATCTGCACACTCTTTTTTTACTACCCCTAAAGTATCTGTTTATGTAATATTTTGTAACTATATGTATAGAAGCTTGTTTAACGGGGCAGAGATAAGATAAGATCCTATAAATTTCACTGTTAATTGAAAGAGGAAAGAATGGATTCGGTTCAAAATCATGTAACAGCATTAGTAAACAGCGCAGACACACTCTTTATTTTACTGGGTGCGATCATGGTGTTTGCCATGCATGCCGGTTTTGCGTTTCTAGAAGTAGGTACAGTTCGCCATAAAAACCAGGTGAATGCCTTAGTTAAAATCATGTCGGATTTTGGTGTTTCGGCATTAGTATATTTCTTTTTCGGATACTGGCTTGCATACGGAGTTACATTTTTCGACAGTGCCGCTGTATTAGCCGAGAACAATGGTTATGAATTAGTTAAGTTTTTCTTCCTAATGACCTTTGCTGCTGCTATCCCAGCCATTATCTCCGGTGGTGTTGCAGAGCGTGCTCGTTTTAACCCTATGATAATCGCCGCCGCGTTATGTGTCGGCATCATTTATCCTTTCTTCGAAGGTCTTATCTGGAACGGCAACTACGGCTTTCAGAGCTGGCTTGAAAACAGCTTTGGTGCAGGATTTCATGATTTTGCCGGATCAATAGTTGTGCATGCTGTCGGCGGCTGGATTGCTTTTGCTGCAATTATGATTCTCGGAAGCCGTAACGGACGTTACCGCGGTGGAAAAGTTGTTGCATTTGCTCCCTCAAATATCCCTCTACTAGCACTTGGTGCATGGATTTTATCTGTCGGCTGGTTTGGTTTTAATGTTATGTCAGCACAGGCAATTGAAGGTATAAGCGGCCTGGTAGCGATGAATTCATTAATGGCAATGGTCGGCGGCATTCTCAGTTCATTAGTGGTCGGTAAAAAAGATCCGGGTTTCATTCACAATGGACCATTAGCCGGTTTAGTCGCGGTTTGTGCCGGTTCTGACATTATGCATCCGATGGGGGCGTTAGTGACAGGACTAGTTGCCGGCGGATTATTTGTATGGCTGTTTACATACGTACAGAATAAATTCAGCAGTTTCGATGATGTATTAGGTGTCTGGCCTTTACATGGCGTGTGCGGCCTATGGGGGGGCATTGCTGCCGGTATTTTCGGCCTGGAAAGTTTCGGTGGTTTAGGCGGAGTTAGTTTTATCAGCCAGTTAATCGGCTCGATTGCGGGTGTATTAGCCGCACTGCTCGGTGGCTTTATAGTTTACAAGTCAGTTAATCACTTTATGCCGATTCGACTCAGCCAGGAAGATGAATTTAATGGTGCGGATGTTTCGATTCATAAAATCGGCGCCACTAATTTAAATAATAATTAACAGACAGTTTATTTACGACAGTTAAGATACGCAAATAAAAGGCTCGTGGTGAAAATCACAGGCCTTTTTTATACCCTGAGATTATTTGTAAATGTGGATTATCCGCAGCTTTATAATTAAAATTATTTTTTATAAAAGGAATCATGATTTACCACAGTTTTTTAAAAGTTGTTTTGATATACCAATTTTGTTAGTTAGATGATTTATTTAGGCGTAGGAAAAATGGATGAAAGTAAGGCATTGATTGCAGTAACTAGTTACTCTAATTGCAAAATCAATAACGAAGCTAGCATTCATTTTTACCCGCATAAATGAGTAGATAAGTATCGGATTTGGTATCAGCCTTGTTCAGTTTGAAATTTGTATTTGGAGAGAAAAATGAAAGTAGTCGAAGTTAAACACCCGTTAGTTCAACACAAACTTGGTTTAATGCGTGAAGGTGACATCAGCACTAAGCGTTTTCGTGAATTAGCACGCGAAGTATCAAGCTTATTAACCTATGAAGCAACTAAAGATCTAGAACTTGAAGATGTAACTATTCAAGGCTGGGACGGTGAAATTGAAGTTCAGCAGATTAAAGGTAAAAAAGCGACGGTAGTGCCTATTTTACGTGCCGGTCTAGGTATGATGGACGGCGTTCTTGAGCATATGCCGAGTGCAAAAGTAAGTGTTGTTGGTATTTACCGTGATGAAGAAACACTTGAGCCGGTACCGTACTTCTCTAAATTAGTCAGCCAGATTGACGAACGTCTAGCATTAGTTGTTGACCCTATGCTGGCAACGGGCGGTTCAATGATTTCAACGCTGGATTTAATTAAAGAAAACGGCTGTACAAATATCAAGGTATTAATTCTTGTTGCTGCGCCTGAAGGCTTAAAAGCATTAGAAGAAACACATCCGGATGTCGAAGTTTACACTGCATCGATTGACAGTCATCTGAATGCACAGGGTTATATCGTACCTGGCCTAGGTGATGCTGGTGACAAGATCTTCGGCACTAAATAAAAAAGAGTAGATATACTGCCGCTGTCTGAACAGGGTAAGTGAGCAGGAACTTAGCCTGGTTCTAAACCGGAGCTAAGTTCACATTCAGTTTTTGTCAATTGACAGCTTAAAGAACAACAATACTGCCGTCACAATGATGTGATTTGCAGTATTGTTTTAACCTTTTGGAGAACGATATGTCGACTAATTCTATGCAGGAATTAGATGCACAAGCAGCCCCGCCTATTGAAGATATCACCGCAAATTTAAATCTTGTACAACAAGCCCTCGCCGGTGCACAGATGTTATTTGTTGCATTTGGTGCTCTGGTATTAATGCCGTTAATTACCGGGTTAGATCCTAATGTTGCTCTATTTACAGCGGGTATCGGTACTTTATTATTCCACTTAGTGACAAAAGGACAGGTGCCGATCTTTCTAGCCTCGTCTTTTGCATTTATTGCGCCGATTGCATACGGAATTCAAACCTGGGGTATTCCTGCCACCATGTCGGGTCTGTTTGTTTCGGGTGTGGTTTATATGCTGATGTCTTATGCGGTTAAACTGCGTGGTGTGGATTTTATTCACCGTTTATTACCGCCGGTTGTTGTCGGCCCGGTGATAATGGTGATCGGCCTCGGGCTTGCACCGCTTGCTGTGAATATGGCAATCGGTAAAGCGGGGGACGGCAGCTTTGTACTGATTGAACAGAATACTGCAATGATTATTTCACTTTCTGCTCTATTGACCACACTGTTAGTATCAACCATGGCTAAAGGTATCTTTAAATTAGTGCCGATTTTCTGCGGCGTAATAGTGGGATACACACTGTCGTTTTTCTTCGGAGTGTTAGATTTTACTGCGATTGCTAACGCACCATGGCTGGCTATGCCGAATTTTGTTGCTCCTGAATGGAACTGGCATGCGGTATTATTTATGATCCCGGTTGCTATTGCGCCGGCAGTTGAGCATGTCGGCGATATCCTGGCTATTAGTAATGTAACGGGTAAAGACTTCGTGAAAAAACCAGGTCTGCACCGTACCCTGTTTGGTGACGGATTTGCCACTAGTGCCGCTTCTTTATTCGGTGGTCCGCCTAATACAACCTACTCTGAAGTAACGGGGGCAGTGATGCTGACCCGAAACTTTAATCCTAAGATAATGCTCTGGGCTGCTGTTATTGCCGTCTGCCTGGCTTTTGTTGGTAAGTTCGGCGCAGTACTGCAGACTATTCCGGTTGCGGTTATGGGCGGCATTATGATTTTACTGTTCGGCAGCATTGCATCGGTTGGTTTAAATACCATGATTCGTCACCAGGTTGACCTTTCTAATGCGCGTAACTTATGTATTGTTTCAGTAACATTAGTATTCGGTATCGGTGGTATGGCATTTGGTTTTGGTACTTTCAGCCTGCAGGGGGTGAGTCTGTGCGGGATAGTTGCTATTACATTAAACCTGCTGCTGCCGAAAATGACAAATTAATAAGTCTGCAAGTTAGTGTTTACTCTTCTTGATGTTCTGTCACCATATTAGTCTAAACTTGTAATTCGTTTTTTAACAAGCGCAGTATCTGAGAAATCGGATACTGCGTTTTTTTGTTTCTGGCTTAAGGGATTTTATCTGTAACTAGAGAGCCACGCTCTTTATTAACTGAACTAGACTTAACTAACAGACAGAATAACCGGAGGGCTAGTATGAAGATTTTGCCTGTTTATTTACTGTTACTTTCTGTGTTTTGTTCTTTCACTGTTTCGGCTTCCGAGGTCTGGATTATTCCTGTAAATGGAGCTGTCGGTCCTGCATCTTCAGATTATATTAGCCGAGAACTGGATTTAGCAAATCAGAGCCGTGCCGGCTTGGTGATTCTTAAAATGGATACGCCCGGCGGTTTAGATTCTGCAATGCGCGATATTATCCGCGCCATTACCGTTTCATCTGTTCCAGTTGCTACATGGGTTGGTCCCTCGGGGGCTCGGGCCGCCAGTGCCGGTACTTATATTCTATTTGCCAGCCATCTTGCTGTTATGGCCAATGCCACCAATTTAGGTGCGGCAACTCCCGTATCAATTGGTATTCAGGGGCCTAAACCTTCTCCGGGACAAGAGCAGAAGGATAATCAGGCACAGGAAAGCGATAAACCAGCAAGTCAGCCTGAGAAAGAAAATAAAAAAGTTTCTGCTAAAAGCAATCTGGAAAAAAAAGTAATTAATGATGCCACAGCCTATATTAAAGGATTAGCAAAATTACACGGGCGAAATGAGCAGTGGGCTGAAAAGGCGGTCACGGAAGCGGCCAGCTTAGATGCGCAGGAAGCTCTGGCTGAGAATGTGATTGATTTTATTGCTGATGATCTTAAACAGTTAGTTAAACTTGCTGACGGACGCAGGGTTTTAATTAGAGGAGTTGAAACACGGCTGGTTTTAGGGCAGGTGGATTTTGTTGAACGAATACCTGACTGGCGCTTTGCTTTTCTTGCCACAATAACTAATCCAAATGTTGCTTATATTCTAATGTTAATAGGCATCTATGGGTTACTGCTGGAGTTTTATAACCCGGGTCTTGGTTTACCCGGTGTATTAGGCGGTATCTGCTTATTAATGGGCATGTACGCACTGCAGATGCTGCCGGTAAATTATGCAGGTTTAGCACTGATCCTGCTGGGAATTGCCTTATTAGCAGCTGAAGCTTTCAGTCCAAGTTTCGGTATTTTCGGGCTGGGAGGTATTGCCGCTTTCTCGCTTGGTTCAGTCTTTTTAATGGACAGCGAGATGCCTGCGTTTCAGATTGCTAAACCTTTAATTGCCGGATTCTCCATTACCTCAGTGCTATTTACCTTTGTCATTATTGGTATGCTGCTGCGGGTTAGAAGAAAAACCGTCACTACCGGTGTCGAGTGTATGGTGGGACAAACTGCAACTGTTGTTAACGATTTTATTCAGGGGGAAGGCTGGGTGGAAGTCGGCGGTGAAACCTGGCAGGCGCGCAGCAGCGGGGATTTACAGGAAGGTCAGCTGGCGGCCGTTCAGGCTGTTTCAGGGCTATGGTTACAGGTCGCTTTAATAACAGAACAGGAAATTCAGCAGATTAAAGATAAATAGTCGGCTGACTTTTTTACAAGGAGTGAAGTCATGATGATATATAGCGTAGCAAGTATTGTAATTATTGTTGTCGCACTGCTGATCAGTATGTTTAAAGTATTGCGTGAATATGAACGAGGCGTGGTGTTTTTTCTCGGACGTTTTTATCTGGTCAAAGGGCCTGGATTAGTTATTTTGATTCCTATTATTCAACAGATGGTGAGAGTGGATCTGCGGACAATTGTTTTAGATGTGCCGACTCAGGATCTGATCACCAGGGACAATGTTTCGGTTAAAGTGAATGCCGTGGTTTATTTTCGAGTGGTTGATCCTAAGATGGCGATTAACAATGTAGAAAGCTATTTTGAAGCAACCAGTCAGCTGTCGCAGACTACATTACGTTCGGTATTAGGACAGCATGAACTTGATGAGCTGTTAGCTGAGCGGGACCGTTTAAATAAAGATATCCAGGTTATTTTAGATAAACAGACCGATAACTGGGGTATAAAAATAGCGACGGTTGAAGTTAAACATGTGGATCTTGATGAAAGCATGATCCGGGCTTTAGCGAAGCAGGCCGAAGCTGAGCGGGTCAGACGTGCCAAAGTGATTCATGCAACCGGTGAGCTGGAAGCTTCGGAAAAATTAAAACAGGCGGCCTTAGTATTAAATCAGGCACCAAATGCGGTGCAGTTGAGGTATATGCAGACCTTAACAGAAGTTACCAATGAGAAAACATCCACCATTGTTTTCCCGATACCGATGGATTTATTAGCAACTTTAAGCGGTCAGGCTAAATCTAAAAATACAGACCAGCAGGGAGATCCTAAATAGCTTTTCGAAGTTTGCTATGTTTTTGTATTTAATGTGATCTTTGTCATTTGTGTCGGTCATTATTATGACCAAAACAACAGCTCTCCTCAGTTTAGTTTCTATACTCATTGTGGAACTATTATGGCTAGACTGGGGATGCTGTGAGTTTATCTGTAAAGCTGCTGTAAATTTTGGAGCTTTAACAGCAGCCTCTTATTCCCGCCTTATCTTCGTTTTTGTGTTAATTAATTGTTGGGTGCAGTGCGTTACAAAATGATGCTGATTATGCCTGTTAGCAATAACCACTTGCTTTTTAAGGGTATTTCCCGGCACTGCTGGATCACAAAAGCACCGGCTGTTAATAACAAACTGGTAACTTTATTGACTGCGGTCAATTTAGCCGCTGCAAATGAGTCTTACTATTTCACTCGGGTATTCGTATGCTGTACAAAACATTGGAAGTTAAGTTATGAATTTTTCACAAGTCTATAAAGCCGCACTGCGGCTGCTGATGCTCTTTCTGTTTTTTATCAGCAGCTCTTTTTGCGCATTTGCTCTGTTTGTCAGCCCGCCTAAGGATCCCGTTCCATTTATTCAGGAAGCTTTTCCGCAGTTAACTAAAATTTCCGAGAAACAAGGTGATCCGCTTTTATGGACCATCTATCAGGACTCGCAGATATTAGGTTATGCGTTTGAAACCAACGATATTGCAAAAATTCCTGCTTATTCTGGTGAACCGGTCAATATGCTGGTAATCATTGATCCTGCTGGAAAATATGTCACAGCAAAAGTATTAGAGCACCATGAGCCGATTATTTTAGCGGGTATTCCAGAGAAGAAACTATGGGATTTTGTAGATCAGTATGCCGGTCTTCTGATCTCTGACCGTATAAAAGTGGGAGGTAAAGCCAGTCAGGGATATGTACCTGTTGACGGTTTATCAGGGGCAACAGTTACTGTGATGGTGATGAATTCAGCGATTACTAAAGCAGCCTCCAAAGCCGCTGTATCTCTTGGCTTAATTGAGAAAAAGTCCGATGTTATCCAGCCTGTTTCCACCATTAAAAAAGATGTTTTTGTAAAAAAAGACTGGCTGGAGCTGACTGGTGACGGTTCAATTAGAAAACTGTATTTAACCAATGAGGCAGTACAAAAAGCGTTTGTCGGCACACAAGCCGAAGATGTTGATAATGTGCCAGTTTCTGAAAATAAAGCGATGTTTGCCGAGCTCTATTATGCTGTTGCTGATATTCCCAGCATAGGTAAAAACCTTTTCAGTGATTCCGACTATGCCTGGTTAACCAGGGAGTTAAAAGCGGGTGAGCATTTAATTGCAGTATTTGGTAACGGTTATTCTTTTAAAGGTTCAGGTTATGTACGCGGCGGTATTTTCGACCGTATTCAGCTTCATCAGAATAATAATGAAATTTCTTTTAGAGATTTAGACCATAGCCGTGTAACTGATCTTTTCAGCAGCGGCGCCCCGAAATTTAAAGAGATGTCGGTATTTAAAGTACAGGATTTTCATGAGTTTGATCCCGGTGCCTCCTGGCAGATAGAGCTGCTGGTGCGCAGACAAACCGGTCCGGTTGACAGCTTGTTCAGTAGTTTTAAAGGCAGTTATGATGTTTTGGCGCAGTATGTGGATACACCGCCTGCTGTTTATCCTGAGCCTGAGCTGACTTTAAGTGAGCAGGTCTGGCTTGAGCATCAAGTTGAAGTGATTGTACTGACTGCTTTGATTGTAATACTGCTGCTGATCCTGTTTTTCCAGGATATCCTGGTTCGACATCCCACATTTATGCATAACCTGCGTCATGGATTTTTAGCGGTAACGGTAGTATTTATCGGCTGGTCATGGGGAGGGCAGCTTTCCGTGGTTAATGTATTTACCTTCCTGCAGGCTCTGTTTAAAGGTTTTTCATGGGACCTGTTTTTATTAGATCCGGTTATCTTTATTTTATGGTGTGCTGCCGCCGCGACTATGTTGTTGTGGGGACGTGCGGTTTACTGCGGCTGGTTATGCCCATTCGGCGCGCTGCAGGAGTTACTCAATGTGTTTGCTCGTCATATTAAGCTCCCGCAGGTAGAGCTTCCATGGGCTGTGCATGAACGTTTATGGGCGATTAAATATCTTATTTTATTAGCTCTGTTTGGTATTTCATTAGACTCCTTAGCGCTTGCTGAACAGTTTGCTGAAGTTGAACCTTTCAAAACGACCTTCCTGCTTAAATTTGACCGTGAATGGCCGTTTGTCGCCTGGGCTCTGCTGCTGCTGACAGTCAATCTGTTTAACCGTAAATCTTTCTGCCGTTATTTATGTCCCTTAGGCGCCGCTTTATCTGTTTCTAACAGTGTGCGTTTATTTGACTGGTTAAAGCGCCGTCCTGAGTGTGGTTCGCCTTGTAAGACTTGTGCTAAGGAGTGTGAAATTCAGGCTATTCATCCTGACGGGGTAATTAATATGCGTGAATGCCATTACTGCTTAGACTGCCAGATCACTTATTACAATGAAGATAAATGTCCGCCGCTGAAAAAAATGGCTTATAAAAAGCGTAAAAAACAAGCATTAGAGAGAGAAATCAAGGAAGTGTAATAGTGCCCGGCATCTGTAGAGAAAAAATCAGTTTATGAAAGACGTAAAAAAGATAAGTTAGAGATAGAGATAAAAGAGGTGTAATAGTGTCCGGCATCTGTAGAGAAAAAGTCAGCTTATGGAAAACGTAAAAAACAAGCATTAGAGATAGAAATCAAGGAAGTGTAAAAGTGCCCGGCAGCTATAAAGAAAAAGTCAGCTTATAAAAAAACGTAAAAAAGATAAGTCAGAGATAGAAATCAAGGAAGTATAAAGCAGAAGTTTATTGATCAGCTAAAGTTTCTAATGAGATTTTTAATATTGATTTTAGTTTCAGTAAGTATGAACAGCAGGTTAATCACAGTCATATACAACAACAGGATGGAGATGTAAGCATGAGTGAAGATAAAACTGATCTACCACAAGAAGAGACACTGCCGAATGCAGAGAGGCGTAAGTTTTTTGGTAAAACAGCTGCTATTGGTGTCGGTGTAGCCGCGGCTCCGATGACTGCCGCTATGTTTGCAGCGACGGCGAAAGCCAATGCAGCGGAAGCTGGCAACAGTCCCTTTGTCCATCCCGGCGATCTGGATGAATATTACGGTTTCTGGAGCGGCGGTCACTCAGGTGAAGTTCGTATTATGGGCCTTCCGTCAATGCGCGAGTTAATGCGTATTCCTGTTTTTAATATCGACAGTGCGACGGGATGGGGATTAACTAACGAAAGTAAACGTGTTAAAGGTGACAGTGCGCATCTTCTCGCCGGTGATTCTCATCACCCGCATATGAGTATGACTGACGGGCACTACAACGGTAAATACGTGTTTATTAATGATAAAGCCAACAGCCGTGTTGCACGTATTCGCTGTGATGTGATGAAAACCGATAAGATGATCACCATTCCGAATGTGCAGGCGATTCATGGTATGCGTGTACAGAAAGTGCCCTACACAAAATATGTTATCTGTAACAGTGAATTTGAAATTCCCATGGATAATAACGGCAAATCTACGCTGGAAGATGTTAGTACTTACCGTTCTTTATTTAATGTTATTGATGCTGAATCTATGGAAGTTGCTTTCCAGGTAATGGTTGACGGCAACTTAGATAATACCGATGCGGATTATGACGGTAAATATTTTGCTTCTACCTGTTATAACTCAGAAATGGGTATGACGCTGGGGGAGATGATTTCTGCTGAACGTGATCATGTGGTTGTATTTAATCTGCAGCGTTGTGAAGCTGCTGTCAAAGCGGGGAAATTTAAAACCTACAACGGTAATAATGTGCCGGTAATAGACGGCCGTAAAGGTTCAGATGTTACCCGTTATATTCCAGTACCAAAATCACCGCATGGTCTCAATACCTCATCAGACGGTAAATACTTTGTGGCTAACGGCAAGTTGTCTCCTACTGTTTCAGTTATTGCCATCGATAAGTTAGACGATCTGTTTGCTGACAAAATCAAAGGCCGTGAAACAGTTGTTGCCGAGCCTGAATTAGGTTTAGGGCCGCTGCATACTGCATTTGACAACCGCGGCAACGCCTACACCACCCTGTTCCTGGACAGCCAGATTGCAAAATGGAATGTAGAAGATGCCATTAAAGCGCATAACGGTGAAAAGGTGAATTATCTTCGCCAGAAACTCGATGTGCATTACCAGCCTGGTCATAACCATACATCGCAGGGTGAAACTCGAGATGCTGATGGTAAGTGGCTGATTTCGCTGTGTAAGTTCTCTAAAGACCGCTTCCTGCCGGTTGGCCCGCTTCGTCCTGAGAATGATCAGCTGATAGATATTTCCGGTGATGAGATGAAGCTGGTGCATGACGGTCCGACATTTGCCGAACCGCATGACTGTATGATTGTACACCGCAGCAAGCTAAAACCTAAGCGCTTATGGACACGTGATGATCCTCTTTTTGCTGAGACCGTTGCCATGGCCAAAAAAGACGGTGTTGACGTGATGACTCAGAATAAGGTGATCCGTGACGGTAAAAAAGTGCGCGTTTATATGACATCGGTGGCACCTATTTTCGGCTTAAATGAATTTAAAGTGAAACTAGGCGACGAAGTAACGGTTGTGGTGACCAACTTAGATATGGTCGAGGATGTGACCCATGGCTTCTGTATGACAAACCATGGCGCACAGATGGAGATTGGTCCACAGGCGACAGCATCAATTACCTTTATCGCTGATAAACCCGGTGTACAGTGGTATTACTGTAACTGGTTCTGTCATGCACTACATATGGAGATGCGCGGCCGTATGCTGGTCGAAGCCTAAGAGGTAATAAAAGTGAGCAGAGCCGCTGCTCACTTCATTAAGATTTCTAAACCGGGTTCTTTGTTATGCTGAGCAGTACTGAGAATCCGCCTTATTCAGGATAAATAATCATTTGAATATAAAAACAGCTTTACTGACTGCGATATTAAGTCTGTTCCACTGCTTTGTCTCCGCCGCTGTGCTGCAGGTGAATAACGGTGATGATCTGCAGTTAACATTAGACTCGGCATCAGACGGTGATACCGTTATTTTAAATGCAGGAGAATACAGTGGTAACTTTATTATTCACCGTAGTATTACCCTTCGCGGCAAAGATAATCCGGTCATTAACGGCTCAGGAAAAGGTCATGCTATTACATTATTAAATTCAAATATCAGCATAGAAAATCTTAATATCATTAACTGGGGAAGTGATTTAACCGAGCAGAATTCCGGTATCTATTCGGATAAAAAATCACAGAACATCAGTATTAAAAATAACAGCTTAAAAGGTGACGGATTTGCCGTCTGGGTACAAAGAGCAGATCAAGTTTTAATTACAGATAACCGTATTAAGGGGAATCCGGCGCTGCGCTCTGCTGACCGGGGTAACGGTATTCAGCTGTCCGTGGTAACAAATGCGCTGGTGGTCGGCAATGAGGTGAGTTTTACGCGTGACGGTTTATATATTATCTCCAGTCAGGACAGTGAACTGCGCGGCAATACTATGCACGATCTTCGTTATGGTGTGCATTATATGTATTCTCACCATAATAAAGTATTAAATAATCAGGCTTATAATACGCGTGCTGGCTACGCCTTAATGAGCTCTAAGTATCTGACTGTTTTGGGGAATAAAACTGTCAATAGTGAAGATTACGGCATGCTGATGAACTTTATTACTTATTCAGACATCAGCTATAACCATATTCAAGATGTATGGACTCGTCCGGAAAACAAAGTCGTAGGACGCGAGGGCAAGGGCTTTTTTGTTTACAACTCCGGATACAATACAATTAGTTATAACGTTATCAATACGGCTGAAATTGGTATCCATTTAACTGCCGGCTCTGAAAAAGGCAGAATATTCGCCAATAGTTTTATAAATAATCCGGTGCAGGTTAAATATGTCTCCAACAGAGAGCAGGAATGGAGCCAGGACGGTATGGGCAACTTCTGGAGTAACTATCTCGGCTGGGATTTAGATAACAGCGGTACCGGCGATACACCTTTTGAGCCCAATGACGGTATTGATAAGCTTATCTGGGTATATCCTGAAGCGAAAGTACTGCTCGACAGCCCCTCGGTACTGATGCTTCGCTGGATACAGAAACAGTTTCCTATTTTAAAACCATCCGGGGTAAAAGACAGTTTTCCGCTGATGTCTCAACCCGACTCTCAGGTGCCGCCGCTGACTTCTGCAGTGATTACAGGATAATAAATTTATGAGTGAGACGATTGTATTATTAGAGCAGGTAAATAAGCATTATCAGAAGATTAAAGCGTTACAGAACATTGATCTGCGCCTTGAGGCCGGAGAAGTGCTCGGGCTGTTTGGTCATAACGGTGCTGGTAAAACAACCATGATGAAACTGATTTTAGGCATTATTAAAGTATCTGCTGGAAATGTATCGGTATTTGGTCTGGATCCTTTAGATAAACAGGCCTGGGCGAGCCGTAAAAAAATAGGTTATTTACCGGAAAATGTAAGTTTTTATGATCAGCTTAGCGGAACTGAAGTGCTGACCTATTTTGCTCGTTTAAAATCAGCACCAAAAAATCAGATTGTGGAGTTATTAGAAAAAGTGGGGCTTGCTGATGCTAAAGATCGCGCCGTTAAAACCTATTCAAAAGGAATGAGACAGCGTTTAGGTTTAGCACAGGCATTTTTAGGTGATCCGAAACTGCTGCTGCTTGATGAACCGACCGTCGGTCTGGATCCGAGTGCCACACAGGAGTTTTACAGCAGCGTTGATCAGCTTAAAAGCAGCGGCGCAAGTATTATTCTCTGCTCGCATGTACTGCCCGGGGTTGAGCAGCATATTGACCGGGCAATGATTTTATCAGCTGGAAAATCTGCCGCCATAGGTACGTTATCGGCTTTGCGTGATGCCGCCCGGCTGCCGGTTTCGATTAAAACCCAGGGCATTAACGGTGCACTTAAAAACAATGAACAGTTAGCTGGTTTTATGGTGGCCCATAATCATCTGCTGGTGCCTGAATCACAGAAGGTGCAGATTATCCGTCAGTTAATGGAATTTGAAAATATCAGCGATATTCAGGTCGAAGCTGCCAGTCTGGAGCATATCTATCAGCATTATCTTGCAGATAATAAGAGCTCGATAGAGCAGGGGAGTAAACTATGAATCCTATTCTGGCAGTGGCATTAAAAGAGTTTCAAGACGGCCTTAGGAACCGCTGGTTTATCTCCATTACTTTAATTTTTTCTGTGTTGTCGATCGGTTTGAGTTATTACGGCTCGGCTGCATCTGGGCAGATTACTGCGCCTTCGCTGTCAACTACGATTGCCAGCTTATCCAGTCTGTCGGTCTTTATTATTCCATTAATTGCGCTGCTGCTTTGTTATGACAGTTTTGTCGGCGAGCAGGAGTCCGGCACCTTACTGTTATTATTAACTTATCCAATCAGCCATGGGCAGCTGCTGTTAGGAAAGTTCTTAGGCATGGGCAGTATCATCACCCTGGCAACGGTGCTTGGTTTCGGCAGTGCAGCATTACTGCTGGGTTTTAATTCAAGTTTTGCCGCCGTATTACCTGCATTTTCTCTGTTTATCTTAACTTCGATACTGCTTGGGCTTACTTTTGTCGGTTTTGCTTTTGTTATTAGTTTATCGGTTTCCGAGAAATCCAAAGCGGCCGGTTTATCGTTAATAGTCTGGCTGTTCTTTATCCTGGTATTTGATCTGGTGCTGCTGGCGTTATTAATAGGTATTGAAAACGGCGTAAGCCAGCAGGGCTTAGTGCAGCTCATGATGTTCAATCCGGCGGATCTGTTTCGCTTGATTAACCTGGCCGCTTTAGATACTGGAGATGTTAACGGTGTATTAGCCGTTGCGGTTAACAGCAGTCATTCAGCTGTGAGTTTACTGCTGGTGATGCTCGCCTGGGTCATTGCACCTCTGCTTGCCGCAATGACTATTTTTAGTAGAAAAACAATTTAATAAATTTCAACCATCTAATAATAAAGGACTTAAAATGAAAAAATTTGCTTTGTGTAAAACTGTTTTTATATTCACTTTTTTATCACTATTACTCGGCTGCAGTGAAGCTGATACGCAGCAGCAGATGGTAAAGCAGGCCGCCGCTATTGAGAACAGCGATGAATGCCATCTCTGCGGTATGATCATTACTAACTACCCCGGTCCTAAAGGTGAAATTTTTGAGAAAGGTTCCGAGCAGGCGGCTAAATTCTGTTCAACCCGAGATATGTTCAGTTATCTTCTGCAGCCGGAAAATAAACGTCAGGCGCAGCATATTTTTGTCCATGATATGAGTAAAACGCCATGGAATAAGCTTAATGACGAGTATTTTATCGATGCACGTAAAGCATGGTTTGTGGTGGGCTCAAGTAAAAAAGGGGCTATGGGGAAAACATTAGCAAGTTTCAGCAGACAGGATGATGCACTCGCTTTCAGTAAAGAGTTCGGCGGTATGGTTTACCCTTTTGACGAGATCACTATGGATCTGTTGTAATCCTAAGCAGTAGTTCAGTTTTTTAGAACGGTTATATATCAAATAAGTGTAAAAATAGTTTCTGTCTTTACACTTTTTTGCTATTAAATTGGTGCGAATTTGTGCACAATATAGGTCAAATTTCACTCAGCTGCCGAATGCAGTTTCAGCCGCTGAGATTCCCATATTATGTGAGCGTTAATTATATCGTTTTAAACAATAAGGAGAATTGAACATGCATACTCTTCATAATATTCATACCATCCATACTCTTGCTATCCTGCCTCAGCAGCAGGCAATTAATTCTGTTGCACTATTCAGCCATGAGTTTAATACCCTGAATTTTGACTACACTACTCTATTAACTCAGATGAAAAAAACTGTTGTTGATTCTAACTTTATGAAAGAACACGATAATTCTGTATGGATGCAGAGATGCGGGTGTGATTTTTTTGCTAATCCAAAACTGTTTGTTAACGCGCCGTTAACCTATTTATGTGCTTTTCTGGGTGAGTTATTTAATAATTATGAAGTGAAAGAAATTCAGGAAAAAGCAGCCGCACCTGTGATAGAGCAGGCTTTATTACGCTTAAATGTTTTTAGACTGCACTAATACCATCAAACAGCCGCACTCTTGTTCCCTTACAGGAGTGCTGATTTAGACCCTTCAGCTCTCTATATATATTTCCCCTCAAGTTTATAAAATTTGTTCTGAAGCATCTCTATATCAAAATTTGCGGAAATGATTTTTGAGTTTCTGCCTGTTTTTACTAGTTTTGTTTAAAAGGTATATATGTGATGCGTATACATCATTATTTGACCTAAATATTTGTTTTATCAGTTGCATAACCTATTCTCACTTGAAGATTATGACTTTTTTGATAAGGGAATTCGATGAGACATTCATATTTTAAACTGCTGCTGATTATATTCGTTTTTACAGGGCTTGGGGGGTGCGGTAAAAAAGAAAAAACGGTTGAGGTGCCTGATATCAGGCCTGTTAAAACCTTTGTAATTATGGACAGTCAGTATTTAGGGGATCGAAATTTTCCGGGGGTGATCGGCGCTGTACAGCATGCACAGGTTTCATTCAGGGTGCCGGGTAAGTTATATAAAATTCACGTTAAAGAGGGGGATATAGTAGAAAAAGGCGATGTGCTTGCTGAGCTGGATCCGACTGATTTTCAGGTGGCATTAAATGATAAAAAAGCGACCTTTGATCGTACAAAAGCCGATTTTACTCGAGGCACTGAACTAGTTAAAGACGGTTTTATTTCCAAAACGCAGTATGACAAAATGAAAGCCGATTATGCTTCTGCTAAGTCACTTCTTAATCAAGCAAAAAACGATCTTAAGTACACCAAATTAAAGGCGTCATTTTCCGGTGTGATCGGTAAACGTTATGTACAGAACCATGAAGAGATTCAGGCTAAGCAGGAAATATTCAACTTAAATGATATTTCGCAGCTTGAGGTCAAAATACATGTGCCGGAACACCTGGTTAGAATGACTGATGAAGCGACAGCTGATTTTAAAGTTTTTGCTACTTTTCCCAATTCAAGCTCTACGAATTTCCCGCTTTCCTTAAAAGAAATTGCAAAAACTGCTGATCCGCAGACTCAGACCTTTGAAATAACCTTTGTTATGCCTCAGCCGGATGAGTTGAGTTTATTGCCCGGTATGACTACCAGTGTGGTTGTGCAGATAGGAAAAAAATCTTCACAGGCCGGCAGTGTTTTTTTATTACCACTGAGCGCAGTTAAAGGGGCTGCAGATCTGTCGCCGACGGTCTTTGTTGTTGATCCTGAAAGCAGTACTGTACAAGCCAGAACAGTAAAAGTAGCCGATATGACAGGCTCTAAAATAAAAGTGATTGAAGGTATTAATATTGGAGAGCGTGTTGTTACTGCTGGTATAGCATTTTTACGAGAGGGCCAGAAAGTGACTGTATTACCCGAAGTTGAGCAGGCCGATCCGGCCACTGCGCCATAACTGAACTGACGGCACTTACTCACGGAGGCTAATTTAATGAATATCGCACAATACTCAATAGCTAACAAAGTTGTTACCTGGCTGGTGGTTATCATCCTGCTTGGAGGCGGATTCAGCGCCTATGATAAAATCGGTAAGCTGGAAGATCCTGCTTTTACCATTAAAGAAGCGAAAGTTATCACGCTTTATCCCGGGGCCACAGCTGAAGAGGTGGAATCTGAAGTTACCTTTCATGTTGAAGATGCTCTGCAGCAGATGGAGCAGTTAAAGCAGTTGAAAATGACGGTTAACCGCCCTGGTTATTCAGAAGTAACTATAGAGTTTCAGGATAAATATAAACTTGATTCTATGCCGGCTATTTATGACGAAGTTCGTCGTAAAATAACTGATATGGAAAATAAACTGCCTCCCGGGGCTATGACACCCATTATTTATGATGATTTTGCTGATGTTTACGGGTTATTTTTGACCCTTTCAGGAGATGGTTACAGTTACCGGGATCTCAAAGATTTTGCTGACATACTGAAAAAACAGCTGGTACTGGTGGATGGAGTACGAAAAATTGTTATCGGCGGAGAACAGAAAGAGCAGGTTAATATCTTTCTTTCCCGCAGTAAATTAGCAGAGCTGGGTATTAACCCGGATCAGATAGCCTCTGTGCTGCAGTCGCAGAATGTTGCCAGTCCGGCAGGTAAAATTCGCGTGGAAAGTGACTATATTCGTATTCATCCGACCGGAGAATTGAAATCAGTATCGGCAATTGGTGATGTGCTGATTGCCGGTGAAGGTAAGCAGCTGGTCCGCTTGAAAGATATTGCCGCGATTGAACGCCGCTATATTGATGAGCCTAATATGCTTTATTACCGCAGCGGCAAACCCGCTCTTACTCTAGGCATTTCAATGCAGTCAGGTGTAAATGTGGTTGCGGTGGGAGAACGTTTAAACAAACGATTTGCAGAATTACTGCCGATAACCCCGGTGGGTATGCAGATTGAGGCCGTTTATGATCAGCCCCATGAAGTTGATAACTCAGTTAAAGGTTTTATCATTAGTGTTGTTCAGGCGCTGCTGATAGTGGTGGTTGTGTTGCTGTTTTTTATGGGCGTTCGTGTCGGTTTAATTATTGGTGCGGTACTGTTGATAACGGTAGCCGGTACTATCTGGATCATGCAGATGGCCGGTATGGAGCTGCAGCGTATCTCTCTCGGGGCATTAATTATTGCTTTAGGCATGCTGGTGGATAATGCCATTGTTGTCGCGGAAGGTATGCTGGTGCGCATTAAAGGAGGGATGGATGCTTCGGCAGCCGCCGGGGAAACCGTTGATCAGACCATCTGGCCGCTGCTGGGCGGTACTGTTATCGGTATTCTGGCTTTTTCCGGTATTGGTTTTTCAATCAGCAGTGTCGGCGAGTTTGCCGGCAGTCTGTTCTGGGTCATATTAATATCCCTTAGTCTTTCCTGGTTTACCGCAATTACTACCACACCTCTGTTGTGCGCCATGTTTATTAAAGGCGATAAAAAACCGCAGGGAGAAGAGCCTAAAGATCCCTATGCAGGTGCGCTGTTTCAGGGGTATAAAAAACTATTGTTAACCGCACTGCGCTTTCGCTGGATAACTGTGACGCTGGTTGTCACTCTTTTTGTATCTTCTGTGGTTGGTTTCGGTTATATCAAGCAGGGATTTTTCCCCGACTCCAATACACCGATGTTTTTTGTTGATCTATGGGAAGTGGAAGGCACGGATATCCGCGATACCCGAGATGATGCACTTAAAGTTGAGCAGTTTTTATTAGCGCAGCCGGGAGTTGTTTCAACCACCACGGTTGTCGGCGGCGGCGCAACACGCTTTACGCTGGTTTACGGGCCTGAGTCAGCGACCAGTTCCTATGCGCAGATTATTGTGAAAACAGAGAACAGAGAGCAGATTGCAGCTCTTCAGGAAAAAGTAAGCGAGTTTATGCGTATTGAACTGCCCGATACCGAGCCTAAGGTCAAAAACCTGCGTATCGGCCCGGGACGAGATGCAAAAATTGAAGCGCGGTTTTCCGGACCGGATCAGAAAATACTGCGTCAGCTTTCTGAACAGGCTCAGGAGATTATGTTTAAGGACAGTGATGCTCGAGATATTCGTGATGACTGGCGCCAGCCGGTTAAAGTTATTCGTCCGATATTTAATGAGCAGGTTGCGCGCCAGCTGGGTATCAGCCGCAAAGATCTCACCGAAGCACTGCAGCGTTCTTCAGTAGGCAGCAGTGTAGGTACTTTTAGAGACGGTAATCGTTTATTAGATATTGTTCTGCGTGCTCCGCTTGATGAGCGGGAAGATGTTGCTAAATTGAGTGATATACAGGTGTTCAGCCAGGTGCTTAACCGTTCAATTCCAATGGGCCAGGTGGTCAGTCATTTTGAAACCGTATGGGAAAATAATATTATACGCAACCGTAATCGTGCGCATACCATTATAGCCTCATGCAACCCTAAACAGGCGCTGGCTTCACCATTGTTTAACAGGTTAAGACCGCAGATTGAAGCAATACAGCTGCCGTCGGGTTATATGCTTGAATGGGGGGGAGAGTATGAAGACGGTGTTAATGCTTCTGAACCTCTGTTTGCCGCGCTGCCGGGGGCTTTTCTGCTGATGATTATTACCACCCTTTTATTATTCGGCAGAATACGTCAGCCGTTGATTATCTGGCTGGTTGTGCCTATGGCGGTTATCGGTATTACTGCCGGCCTGCTGATGACCGGCGGCGCCTTTGATTTTATGGCGTTATTAGGCGCACTGAGTCTGGTTGGTTTACTGATTAAAAATGCCATTGTCCTGATCGAGGAGATCGATCTGCAGAAAGAGCAGGGCAAAGAGCTGTTTGCGGCAGTTATTGAATCATCAGTTGCCAGAATGCGTCCGGTATTAATGGCCGCATCAACGACAATATTAGGATTAATACCGCTGTTAGTGGATGTGTTCTTTGTCAATATGGCGATCACTATTATGGCCGGACTCGGCTTTGCAACGATTCTGACTCTGATAATTATTCCTGTTTTATATGCTATTTTCTATAAAGCTCAATACAGGGAACCCGTATAAATCAGACTGGTCGCTATCAATACTGATTAACAGCACTCCTGTTTTGTATAGGAGTGCTGTTTTTTAGTTTTTATCGTGTTTTTAAAAAGCACTATTCAAAGATTAACAGCTTCTAGGTAACTGCTTATCCAGCATTGTTTTTATCTCTTCCTCTATTTTACTTTTCGCTATTTTGAATAATGAGCCAAGGGTTAGATTTAATTCTAACTGCTGCTCATCAATTTCAATACTGCCGCTGGCTCCTTTGCGGCGAAAGAAAAGGCAGTTTTCTTCCCATTCGCTTTGCAGTTGATACTGCTGTTCTAACTCAATCGCTATAGCATTAATTTTCTGCTTGAGTTCGGTTAAGGTAAGCTTATGCTCTCTTGTAATATTAATCACTGCCATCTTAAGTCCCCCTCACAAGCTGCTCGAGTTTCTGGTTTATCTCCTCGATACTTTTACAGATACCCTGGTCATAATCTGTTTTTCCAGTAATTAACTGTGCCAGCGGGTCAAACGTGCCGGTCAGTACTTTAACCAGGCGGTTTTGATTGGCATCCAGGCTCTTAGAGAGATCTTTATTTAACACTTCACCAAGACGGGTTATCAATTGTTCTATTTCAGCAAAGGTATCGTTACTGCTGTTTTGTTTCTGAAGCGCCATTTGGCTGTCACGCTGGCTGTTGATGGCGGTGACGATATCGTTTAACTGCCCGACAATTTTTTGACCGCTGTCAGTGTCATCCCCGCCCATGGCAACATTACGCTTAAAATCAGCTTTTATCGATGCCCAGCGCACTCGCTGCTCTTCGCTTAACTGCTCACGCAGCTCAGCTAATTTGAGTAAATTGGCTTCAGTACCGCTGGTTAACAATTGTGATTCACCCTGGTAGTGGTCATCTATCAAATCGTTTAATTCCGCATCGGTCATGATGGAGGACACTTTTTCAGCCATTTTATTCATATTACGATAGGATCCCTGCAGCTTAAACGGCGGCTCTGTGCGGTATTTTGTATCTTGTGCACTTGAGCTTATATACTGTCGGTTAACTAAAGCAACCACCGTTTGTATACGCTGCAGTTTTTGTAAAACAGTCACAATTTCTTTAATTTCAGCACCACTGTATTGATGGCTGAAGTCGGTGCCGGCAACCTCTTTACCCTTGGCCATATCGACAAATTTATAAACATCCTGCATATCGCGGGTGGCTAATGGTGCTAATACGGCGTTGGAGGTTAATGCGTTTTCTATATAGCTTAAATTAAACACCTCCTCTTTACCGCTGAGCACGTCACCTAGATTATAAATATCGGCACGGTTGGCAAGCATATCTGGAATTTGGAAAGTTTCGCCCGTTTCTGTGTAAGGGTTACCCGCCATGACCACACAGAACTTTTTGCCGCGCATATCATAGGTTTTGGTTTTGCCCTGCCATACCCCCTCTATTTTTCGAGTTCCATCACAAAGGGAAATAAATTTCTGTAGAAATTCGGAATTGGTGTGCTGAATATCATCGAGGTAAAGCATGACGTTACTGCCCATCTCTAAGGCAAGATTAAGCTTCTCTAACTCTTGTCTAGCTGCACTGTCTTCTGCGCCGGCCGGATCCACAGAAGTCACCGTATGACCGATAACAGGGCAGTTAATTTTCATGAAAATCAGACCAAGACGATCGGCCACGTATTCCATTAATGTGGTTTTACCGTAACCAGGCGGGGAGATCATTAATAACAGCCCCATCAGATCGGTACGTTTTTTACTGCCTGCCGTGCCTATCTGTTTAGCAAGATTATCGCCAATAATAGGCAGATAAGCATCTGAAATTAAGCGGTTTCGCACAAAAGAAGAGAGTGGTTTCGCTTTAAACTCGTGAAGACGTAATAATTCCCTCTGCTCATCCATGACCTGCTGACGAAGGGTTAAATAATCCAGATAGTTGGGTAATACCTGCTGGTTGAAATAACTATTACGGTCTAGGAAATCGGGCAGCTGTATGCTCAGACTCTGCTGCTGAATGCTGCTGTGCGTACCTAATAAACCGGTGACGGTAAACTGAATATCGACCTCACGATCGTTTCTGTCAATGCGTTGTTCTGCATTGAGAATACCAATAGCTTCTCCGATAAAATCGACTAAACCGCTTTTGTCCTGTGACTCAACATAGGCTGCAAGCCAGCTCTCGGTCAGCTGCCAGCGTCTGCCCGTCTGTCCCTGCAGCTCATTTAGTAACTGCTGGTAGTCCTGCCAGACATTGCGGCTGCTTAAATGGGTTTTAAACTCATCACATAATCTGCGTGCGTATTTACTGGTGGCGAAGCTTAGCTGTTCATTAGCCAGCTCTTCACTTAAATATTCAGCGGCACGACTGATGGTTTGCGGATCAATATGCAGCTGATGCAGCTGTAAAAAAGCCGTTAAAGAGCGGGTAATTTCACTGATAATATTTTCTTTGGCGGTGAGCTGCCCGAATACCTGCTGCATCTGTGCTGCATTTTTACAAGACTGTAACCATAAAACCTGCTGTTTTTCTGTTTGTGTATTGGCCCAGAAAATACACGCAAGACCTCTGGCAAAAGGGCTGTGGATAAAAACACCAGCCGATTCATAGGCGGGAAGTAATTTCTCTAGTATTAAGGCTGCATCAAAGTCATGAATGCCTTTTTCATAACCTTCCTTAAAGCGGGTGCCGGCAAATTCGCTGACCAGTTCAGCGAGCTGCTTTTGACTTGCCATTACCGATTTAAGTGTCTGCCAGGTTAAGTTATCCTGCTGCTGGACGGCCGCCTGGAGAATGGCATTGGCTAAAAATTCACTGCGGTATAACTGCGCCGACTCAGAAGGCAGGTGAATATTCCAATAGGGTTTTAACTGCGCTAATGGTTCGTTATGCAGGGGCTGCATATAATCTGTGCCCGATAAACGCACATACAGCTGTTCATCTTTGGGCAGGATGCTTAAATCTAAGGCTTGTTTATTAACCGAAAACTTATGACGAGGGCCGAGTTTAATCACATTACCGCCGTCTTCAAAGAGATCACTCTTATCACGTAACGAGCGTAATGCCTGTGCGTTAATCGCTTTTAACTTCGCGTCTAAGTCTTCGGCTTTTACCGAATTATCAAGCCGGGTTAACTGCGAGATAATATCGCGTATTTTGTTAACTAAACTGTCAGCCGCAAAAAATGCGTTCATTTCATCGGCTTGATCAAAGCGGTTAATACGTTTTGTAATGGATTTGAGTATTCGTTTGCCTGCATCCTCTAAGGATTGTGCTTTACGTTGTCTGGCTTCGATTAATGACTGTTTATGGCTTTCAAAGGAGTCAAATATCTCATCACGTTTGCTGATAATATCGCCGATAAAGTCATCATAGTCGCTGAATTCACTTTCCAGCTCTTCAATCTGGATGAGCAGTCTTGCCGACTGCTCATCGCACTTATCTGGCGTTGTTGAGAGGCTCAGCGCATTGTGGATACTTTGATTTATTAATTTTAAACGTGCCGAAAATTGTGCCTGGGCTTCGTGACTGCCGAAGCTTTTCTGCTGGTGGCTGAGCTGTGCTTTCTGCTGGTTAATTTTGCTGTATAAAGTGGAAACAGCATCAACGATTTGGGTCTGCATCGCTGCATCAGAAACCTTTAAACTCGCCATAATCTGGCTGATTAAATCTAACCCCTGCGATATGCTGTTCAGTGCTTCAATCTGCGGTGTTAACTCTGCAGTTGACTGCGCTCGAGCGCTGTTAGTCGTTATCTGCTCAAGATCGCTGTAATAAGTCTGCAGTGCATCATCTGATGATAAGAAGTTAACCGTTTCAGTATTCAGATCGTCACTGGTTTCAGCCAGCTGCTGGTTAAGCTCATCAATCAAAGCAACATCAATATAGCGGTATTCTCGAATGGTTAATAAGTGGCCCTGCTGGGCAGATATTTTATTAAGTCCATCTACAAAATCTTGCGGAGTATGCCAGCTGTTAGGCTGTATCTGGCGTAATATTTCAGCTTGTCTGTTTTTTGCTTCAGCAAGTGCCAGATCCGACTGCTGACGAATGCTTTCTACTTTTTCATACTCGTCGATAACCGATTCTGAGGTCTCTTTCACTGTGTGCAGCAGCGCGCTGATCTCAGCTAATTCACTGCTGTCCAGCCAGTAATAGGCATCAAAGATAGTTGAGCAGTGTTTACTTAACTCGTTGTAATGATTGGCTGAGACCTCCTGCTGCTGAATGCTTTTGGAAATACTGTAGAGCTCGGAAATACCACGTACTAAATCTGTATTGCCGATTTTGCCGAAGAAGCTGGATGACTGTACCTGCCGGCTGGCAAAAAGATCAGAATAATAGGCGGTCTGCCATATCTGCACGGGATGAATACGACTTGGCTCTTTTTCGGCATAAAATATGATCATACGGCCGTCGTCCAAGAAACCAAAACCGTGACCTAGCATGGGATTCTGCAGGGTTTTATTAATTAAATTATAAGGGTATAACGCAACTACATTGGTATGCGGCTGATAAAAAATAAACAGCACGTCTTCGCCGTTAGGCGACTTCATGGAGCGTTTGAAAACCAGACCTTCTAGATTATCTTCAAAGGTTTTATATTCACCAGTGGTCAGGTAGTAGCCGCCTGGAAAAATGATGCCGTGATTTTCCGGGAGCTGCCGGCATGAATCACCAATCGCATCAATACGCTGTATATGCTGGTTATTTTTATTAAAGATGAGATAGCGGAAATTCTTTTCCTGGTAAGGTTTGATCTTAAGCAGAATGATCGGATCAAGATCTGCATAATAAAATTCAGTATCATTGATTGACTGATTGCTTTCTTCAACAGGCTCACTGTAGATCCCTTGACCTACATTGGTATTGTTTTCGATTTTTACCGTGATATCACCACGTAAACTGTCTATAAATAGTGTATCTAATATATTGATATGCGGATTGCGTCCGTCAACAACATCTTCCCGGGTGCACTGCCGCCATTTAAAGTCATGGGTATCGGGCAGGCGTAAGTCACGCTCGCCGCGATTGTCGATATATTCAATATCGCTGCCGTTTACCTGCCAGCGAAA
Organism: Psychromonas aquimarina ATCC BAA-1526; assembly: GCF_000428725.1. Classification (GTDB taxonomy): domain Bacteria; phylum Pseudomonadota; class Gammaproteobacteria; order Enterobacterales; family Psychromonadaceae; genus Psychromonas; species Psychromonas aquimarina. The sequence continues at coordinate 409,678 of NZ_KE386792.1, read as the reverse complement.
TACTCGAATATCAGAGAGTTTTTCACCGATTTGAAAAGCGGCAAGCAGCTTGTTATCTCGAAGTACCAGCTGTGATAATACTGCATCTTTGTAATAGGCGTAAAGTTCGTTAAATTCACTGATAAAACGCGGGTCAGCTAAAAAAGAGTTGTCTAGTTCAACGGGTTTTAACTCATATTGAGTATCAATTTGTTCTAACTTGAATAATGAAAGAACATCGCTTAACTCTGTCTGTTTTTTTAAGCCGAGAAAAACATTGTAACCAAATAAAACATGGTCACCAACGATCACTAAATCAGAGGCCTGGCAGTTATGCTCAGTACGAATGCGGGCACGGCCCAGCACTTTCATTTCTGTCGAGCCGAACTCTTCCTGCCTGTCCCGGTTAAGTTTTTGGGTTAAACTATCTAGTTGAGTGCCTTGCTCCTCAAGGCGTTTACGAATAATTTCATAGGCGCCGCCTTGCGCTACTGCCTGTTCTACAATAGTTGATTTATCGGTCACAATGATTTCCTAAACTGCATTATTCGACAAGTCAGGGCAAAGCCGCTGACTTGTGATAGTTAAATTAAACTTCAGAGTCAGCTACATTATCAGCCGCTATTGGCTGATTAATCTCTTTTTCGTTAGCTGAGCCGCCTAATAACTTTTCCATCAGGCTTTGAATAACAGGGCTCTTCTCTAAAAATCCATTAAGTGCATTACCTGCGCCTAGTCCTTTAGACAATTTGTCAAAATAATCACCTTGACCACCGACAATGTCGATATTGGCATGCTTGAGTGCCGACGCGAGAACATTCGCCTGATCGCTGGAAATCTCTTTATTTGCTTCGATATTAGCGATGGTTTCTTTGAACTGAATTTCAAGGTTCATGCGGAACTCTTCAAATTCTTTACTTTCCTTATTCATATTGTTCATCGCGGCAAATTTATCAATTAATGCATCAGCTTCTGCTTTGCCTTTTTCTCTTAATATTTCAGCTTCGCTTAAGCCGACCTCTTTTGTCGCCACTGCTTGTGCTTTGCCTAGTTCTTCGTTACCGCGTGCTTCGGCAGTCAGTTTTTCTTCAAGTACTTTAGCTTGTGCAAGTCCTGCTGTTTCACTTGCTTTAGCTTGTGCTTCCTGGACCCGCGCCTGCGCTAAACCGTCTTTTTCGTTTGCGTCGGCTTTGGCAATTAACACTTTGGCTTCTGCTAAACCTTGAGCTGCTTCTTCTGCCTGTGTACCTTCCGCAAGTTTCTTAACCGCCTCTGCTTCTTTTGATGCCGCTTCTAATTTTGCCTGGGCCATTAAGTTAATTTCACGCGCTTTATGCTGCGCTTTTTGTTCTTCAGCTTCCGCTTGTTTTACTACATGTAATAACTCTTCCTGTGCTTTTGCTTCAGCTTCTAAGATGGTAATCTGCTTAAGCCGGTCGGCTTCGGAAACCTCTTGAACTTCTTTGATTCGCTCCTCTTCTTCGGCCACTTTGCGATCCACTGCAATACGTTCACTAATGGTTTGTGCAATAACTTTACGTTCTTCTTCTAACGCTTTGTCTTTATCAATTTCAGACAGCGCAACTTCCCGCTCACGATTAACCACCTCCATCTGCTGGGCGCGGATCACTTTTTCTTTTTCGATAACAACAGCACGGGCTCTGCTCTGCTCTGCAACTTCAACCTGGCGTAATTTTACCTGTTCGCGAATAGCGATCTGCTCATCGGTTTCTAATCTGGCCTGCTCTGCTCTTGCGCGTTCTTCCTGCTGAACTTTTTGGGTTTCTGCTTCTTCGCGTGCTTTAACCGTTTCAATTTCGCGTTCCTGCTTTGATTCGGCATCAATCTGCTGACGCTCTAAAGCCAGCATAGCCTCTCTGGTTTCGACGTTCTTTTTAGTGATGGAAAGGGACTCATCTTTTTCCAGGCGATTGGTTTCAATATTTTGTACTGCGGTTATCTCGGTAATTTTACGGATCCCCTCTGCATCCAGAATGTTATTTGCATCTAAGCTTGCTTTTGGTGTCTGCTCTAAGTAGTCAATGGCAACATCTTCTAAAGCATAACCATTCAGATCGCTGCCGACCACTTTAATGATCTCTTCACGGAATTGAATGCGGTTTTCAAACAGCTCAAGAAAGTTCATCTTCTTACCTACGGTTTTTAATGCTTCAGAGAATTTAGCGTTAAACAGTTCGTTCACAGCTTGTTTATCTGATGCGCGCTCAACACCGATTGATTTTGCTACTTTTAAAACATCATCACGGGTTTCATTAACGCGTAAATAGAATGCAACGGTAATATCTGCACGTAAATTGTCTTTACAGATCAAACCGTCGTTACTACGTCGATCAATTTCAAGGGTGATCAGTGAAATTTTCATAATTTCCATTTTGTGAACAACAGGTAATACCATGCCGCCGGTAAAATGTACTTTTGGTTTAGAGGACATATCATTGACAATCATTGCATGCCCCTGACTTATTTTTTTATAAAAGGCACTGAATGTCATTGCCAGGAATACAATGACTGCGACGGCAATGATCACGAATGTTCCAATAGTGTATAAGATGCTTACATCCATAAGTTTGAGCTCCATTTATTGATTAAATTCTTTTTCGCTAACGACAAAATAGGTGTTTTGTTCTTCTGAATAGTCGATGATAACGACTTGTTGATCGGTTTTGTATCGGCAGCCTTTATTCGCTCGAGCATTGAGGATTAAACTGGCCCCGTCTTTTTGGCATTCAATTTCACCAAACTGGTGGTCAATTATAGTACTGCGCACGCGACAGGTTTTACCCGTCAGAGACTCCTGCACTGGACCTCGATTGGCCGAGCGAAATAACTTTCTTAACGGCCTGATTGTAAACGCGCTGAGGGGGATTGAAACTGCAGCTGCCAGCAGCAGTACAATGCTGTTGAAAATAAACATAAACAGACTATTTTCAATGCTGATAAAGCTTGTCAGGGACACAAGTATTGAGGTAATTGTCCAGCCGTAAAGTATGAGAATACTAATGACCAGAGTTATAGGGACGCCGGTTAAGCCTAATGTTACTAATACGCCTAAGGCACCGCCGACATTTGAGACGTCAATATCGATATCCAGCTCTAAAACATCCATATCAAAAAGGCCGATTACAGTGAGTAACCAAAACACAATAACAATTAGCAGTAACACGGTGTAAATGATAGTGGGGTAGCTAGTGATATTTATTAGAAATTGTTCCACAAATTCTCCTTGTTTCTATTTTTTTGCTTTTTAGCGCAGACTTATTTCCACAGTGTATCTGTGGAGTAATTGATTGATTTGCGAGTAAATTCAGCATCTGGTTTATTAGCAATAAACGGCATTGATAACTCTAACTACATTTAATCGAAATTAACTGCTGATAAACATACAGTATTCTTACCTGAATCAGGGCTCATTGAGGTGGTGCACTAGGACGAATGGTAAGCATTGCCGGGTTTATAAAGCCGTTTGATATTATCTTTGGTTATTAATAAAGTATTTTTTAGAATTTACTTAGAAAAACAAATGAAGTCAATGTGTTAAGCCTCATATAGAGGAGAAAAAGTGTAAGAAATAAAGGCATAATTGTAACTAAAATAGACAGTTAATAATCTTCTATTAAGTTAATGTCTTTGATAACAGGGTGTTACGGTGGCTAGTTATGTCGGCGTATATTTTCAGCACTGCTGCTGGCGCATTATCTCAACAATAGCTTTTTTGTTCATGCTCCCAATTAACTTATGATTTTTAAGCGGTTTGCGATATTTATCACCCGCATATTGAACACATTGATCTGAACCCTTGGGCGGATTCGCTGCCTTAGCTATTTTGATTACAGGCATAAGCTGTTAATCGTTTCGTTTCATCTACCTTAATGTAGCAGGTACTTTTTAGCGTTATTTTAGAAATACCTCTGGGATCGTTTGCAAAATATTCAGGGCTAAATAAAACATTTCATAGTCAAAAGATCGTCTTTATCGGTCATTTATCACACAAAACAAAGATCTTAATCACATTTAACCCATGATCTGCTTGATGATACGCTTTAATTATTTAAAACTCCTTTCTGCAAACGTTCCCAAAAGCGTGCTTTGATGCTGCCAAGGCGGCAAATTAACTAAGAAATGGAGATCTATCATGAAAAGAAGTCTATTATCACTCGCTGTATCTGTTGCTGTTACTTGTTCTAGCGCCGTCTGGGCGGAAGGAAGCAACACTGAGTTAGAGCAGAGAATTGCTAATTTAGAACAGCGTCTGGAGAAATCAGAAAAAACAGCTGATCAGGCCTTAAACAAAACTTCTGCTTTTGAATTTCACGGATATGCACGTGCTGGTTTGTTAATGAATGACAACCTCAATGGTGCGACTGGTACCGGACCGTATATGACTGCTGCCGGTTCTCTAGGCGGGGCGGTAGGCCGTCTGGGATTAGAAGATGATAACTATGTTGAAACAGTGCTGGATCATAAGAGTCAGAAAGAAGACGGCTCATGGTCAAAATACCGCATCATGCTGGCAGACAGTGTTGAAACAAATAATGAATGGACTGGTTCTGAATCACAATTAAATGTGCGCCAGGTTTATGCGGAAATCGGTAATTTATCTTCATTCAGCGGTGCATTTGAAAATGCTTCTATCTGGGCTGGTAAGCGTTTTGACCGTGATAATTTTGACATCCACTTTTTAGATAGTGATATTGTTTTCCTTTCCGGTACAGGTATCGGTCTTTATGACGTGCAGCTTGGTGAAGACTGGAAAGCTAACTTCTCTGTTTATGGACGTGATTTCGGTGTCATTGACAGCTCAAATACAGATGTTGAAAATTATATTGCAACCATGAATAACCGTATGGGGGCATGGCAGTTGATGTTGAGTGCTATGACTGCCGCTGATAATGAAGAAAGAAGTGCAGGCAGCGCTGATACGGGTTTTCATGCAATGCTGGCTTATCATGCAGGCAGCTTCTACGGTATGAGTGACGGTTTCTCTAAAACGGGCGTGTTAGCTGGTCAGGGATTAGGGGCGGAGCTGAAAGGTATTGGTTCAAACGGAAGCCTTAATGAAGATGCAGAGGCAGTGCGCTTCTTCAGTTACGGTGTAACTCGTTTTGCTGATAACTGGCGTATCGCACCGGCTGTTTTAGCTGAATATAGTCAAGATCGATTTGTTGATAGTGATGAGTTTATGTGGGCTACAGTTAATGTACGTCTGGCACAGGAGCTGACTAAAAACTTTGAAATGGTTTACGAAGGTTCATACCAGTATATGGATCTGGATAATGGTACAGACAAGGCTGACGGTAGTTACTACAAAGCGACCATCGCTCCTACCTTTAAGTTAGATACCGCTGCTGGTTTCTTTGAGCGTCCTGAAATTCGCCTAACGGCTTCCTATATTGACTGGAGTGATGACTTGAATAACTACTCCGTAAGTGTTGCTGACGGTGCAAGCACTATGGGTGACGGTGGTGAATTTATTGCAGGCATGCAGATGGAAACATGGTTCTAATTAAGCGCAGAACTGCGCCTTATCCGGCGCATTATTCCTAGTTATATTTATACTCATTGAGTGTGTTGGTTATACTTTTTTGCGGCGGCCCTGAGCCGCCGCGTTTTATTTTTTCTTTTTATATTAAAGTTATATCTACAACTGTCTGACTTATTGCTGACTAACCAAACAGCACTGTTTATTCGGAGAAAGTTATGAATTATGGCAAAACCGCCAGTCAGCTGATCGATATGCTTGGCGGTAAAAATAATATTAAAGCACTGGCTCATTGTGCTACCCGTTTACGCCTTGCTGTGGAAGATGAGTCACTGATAAACGACAAAGCCATTGAAGATCTTGAAGGTGTTAAAGGCCAGTTTAAAGTAGCCGGCCAGTATCAGATAATTTTCGGCTCAGGTATTGTTAACCAGGTTTATACCCAGATGGCAAAACAAACCGGTCTGGAAGAGATGAGCACCAAAGATGTGACTTCTGCCGGAACTGAAAAACAGAATATCGTACAGCAGGCAGTTAAAGGTCTGTCAGATATCTTTGTACCGATTATCCCCGCTATTGTTGCCGGCGGCTTGTTAATGGGGATTTTTAATGTATTAGCAGCCCCGGGATTATTTATTGATGGAAAATCACTGGTTGATGCCAATCCGGGACTAGCCGATCTGGCAGCTATGATTAACACTTTTGCTAATGCACCTTTTGTATATCTGCCTATCTTATTAGCATTTTCAGCCAGTAAAAAATTCGGAGGTAACCCCTTCTTAGGTGCTGCATTAGGCATGTTGATGGTACATCCGGATCTGCTTAACGGCTGGGGATTCGGCGGCGCCAGTGTTTCCGGCTCCATTCCTGTGTGGAATATACTCGGGTTTGAGATCCAAAAAGTCGGTTATCAGGGCTCCGTTCTACCGGTATTAGTTGCCGCATTTATCTTAGCTAAAGTTGAAAACGGCCTGCGTAAATTTATTCCTTCCGTATTAGATAACCTGCTCACCCCGCTGCTGGCTATTTTTATCACAGGTGTGATTACCTTTACCATAGTGGGGCCGTTTACTCGTGATATCGGCTTTCTATTAGGTGACGGTTTAAACTGGTTATACGATTCTGCAGGTTTTATCGGCGGCGCACTGTTTGGTTTTATCTATGCGCCTTTTGTTATTACCGGTATGCATCATAGTTTTATCGCCATTGAAATACAGCTGCTGGCTGATATTGCTGTGACCGGCGGTACCTTTATCTTCCCGATTGCAGCTATGTCTAATATTGCTCAGGGCGGGGCGGCATTAGCGGTCGGATTCAGCAGTCAAGATATTAAAACTAAAGGTATTGCCATTCCGTCAGGCGTAACAGCGCTGCTGGGGATTACCGAGCCGGCAATGTTCGGGGTGAACTTAAAACTGCGCTACCCGTTTATTGCCGCCGTTACTGCAGCCGCATGCTCAAGCGCATTTATTACCCTGTTTAATGTAAAGGCTGGAGCTTTAGGTGCTGCCGGGCTGCCGGGCATTATCTCCATTCGCCCTGAAGATGTGATGCCTTATATTTTCGGCATGCTGATTTCGTTTACTGCTGCATTCGCTTTAACTCTATTATTAGGAGCACGCGCAGCCAGGCAAAGTAAATAAAGAAGATCAGAATAAAAAAACGCAGACTAGCAAGGAGAACTGCAATTGTTAAGTGTAAAAAATGAGTTTAAACATTCACAAAAACTGACCATATGGATCAGATATGTGCTTTATGCACAGATAGTGACTGCTGTTTTAGCGATTATATTCGGAACTGTCGAGTATCAGTTATTATCAGCTTTCCAGGACGGGCTTTATACTTCGCTGGAGCAGGCCTTTGCCGCTGGTGAAACTGCCATTAATATACTGCAGGGGGTAGGTATCCTTTCTCTTATAGTCTTTATTGGCTCTGCACTGTTAATTGTTCAGTGGATATATCGGGCCAATTATAATGTCCGCCAGCTTGGCGCAGAGAATATGACTTATACGCCAGCCTGGTCCATTGCTTACTTTTTTATTCCTGTTTTTAATCTATGGAAACCGTACCAGGCAATGAAGGAGCTCTGGCAGGCCAGTGCTAACCCTCAGGACTGCTCTTCTAATAAAGTAAGTATTGTTGTGCCCATATGGTGGGCTCTGTGGCTTACATCGAATATGTTAGGCCAGTCTATTTTCAGGTTATCGGCAGAAACACAGACACTGCCTGAATTATTGAATTTAAATATGCTCTCGCAGGTTTCTAATGTACTGGATATTCCTCTGGCGATAGTGACGCTGCTGCTGCTAAACAGCATTGAGTCTATGCAGAACCGCTGTAAGTAAGCTGTTTATTTGGACGGCTGCGGCCGTCTCTTTTCTTGAGCCTCCTTCTTTTTCCCCCTAATGCAGCCTTTGTAAAAGACTGCAGTGTTCTTCTTTACGCCTTTGGTTTTACCTTTGTAAAATACCGCTGTATTTTTCCTGTTTCTGCTTCTCTCTTATTAAAGCACTGTTATGTTTTGTTTTATTAAAGGACAGTTTTTCCTGCCTGTAATTCTCTGTTAAAAACGGAAGCTGCTGCAGGTAATATCCGCGGTTAGCACAGTAATTAATAAATCTGACAAAGCAGTACAATGACATTTTCAGTGGATTTGTTTAAAAGCAATGATGTAGATAGAGGGGAGTATAGGAGGGGAAGCGTTTAATCAAACTAAGAAAAGGAGCCGTCAGCGGTTAGCTTCCGGCTTCTGGGTAATTGTTATTAATCGCTTAGATAGCGGCTAAGCTCAGCACTTGTAGGCAGTGCGGTCATAGCCCCTTTCTGAGTCGTGGCCAAAGCGCCGCAGCCGTTGGCCCATTTTACCGCATCACGAATATGCTGTGAGCTGCTCCATGAACTGTTTTGTGCCAGATAACTAATTAAGCCGCCGACAAATGCATCTCCAGCACCCGTTGTGTCAACTGCTTTTACTGTTTTACCGGTGATAAGCTCCTGTTTACCCTGGGTAATGACTAATGCGCCTTTTGCCCCCTGAGTAATTAAAGTAAGAGTATTCCGGTAGTGTTTGACTGCCTCAAGTCCTGCCTCTATGGTTTTTGTTTCAGTTAAAAACAATAACTCATCATCTGAAAATTTAAGCACATCAGCCATTGCAGCCGCTTTTAATACTACTGATTTTATTTCACTAGGATCTGCCCAGACTTCATCACGTAGGTTCGGATCAAAGCTGATAAATCCGCCTGCTTCTTTTATCCGGCGCATTGCCTGAAAAGTACTGCTGCGGCTGGGTTCATTAGCAAGCGCAATGGAACAGACATGCAGCCACTGATCTGCTGAAAAAGCCGGTATATCAGTCGACAGCATAAACTGATCGGCACTGGGTTTTACCATAAAGGTGAAACTGCGCTCACCCGCATCGTCTAAATCAACAATGACAGTGGAAGTACGCTGCGCTTCATCAAGCAGCATAAAATCTGTATTTACACCTTCATTCTTAAGCGTTTTTTTCATAAAGCGGCCAAGCGGATCCTGACCGACACGACCGAAAAATGCACTGTCTCCGCCTAAGCGGGATACAGCAGCCGCCACATTAGCCGGAGCACCGCCTGGACATTTTAAATAACTATTTTCACCATCTGGAATTAAATCAACAACGGCATCACCGGTAACCCAAACTCTATTCATGATAAGACCTTATTTTATACCCAAACCACTTGAATATGCAGATTCAGAGCTTAGCTCGGAAGTCAGAACAAGGCACAATATGCAGAGAATGGTTATTCCCTTTTCAAATATTGTAACGCCGTGCTGATTTTCGAGCTAGGCTCCCGCAGGGCAAGGCGAGAGTCAACCATCTTCAGTGTTATAAAACCTTGATGTAGAATGCTAGACCTGCGGCTTTATGCCTTGAATCTAGTCACCTCTCGACTTGCTGATTCCTGCACCTTCAAGTGGCTTGGGTATATATGCAAAAAAACCAGTAATCTGCATTACTGGTCTGGTTATTATAATAATTGAGATTATGCTGAAGCTTGCTGCATCTCTTTTACCTGTTTTTCTTTTTTCGCTTTATCGCGGGCACCTAATACTATGGTTAGTGCAAATGCCACTGCGAATGAAATCAGCATGCCGAATACGTAAGGCATTACATCTTCAGGACGAATTGAGATAATACCCGGCAGACCCGCCGCACCTAATGCTCCAGCTTTTACATTAAACAGGGTGATAAATGCGCTTGAAGATGCCGCTGCGATAATAGCCGCAATGAATGGATAGCGCATTTTTAAGTTAACACCAAACATAGCCGGCTCAGTAATCCCCAGTAGCGCAGTTACGCCTGATGGAATAGCAATACCTTTAGTTTTAATATCTTTGGTGGTAAACCCAACCGCTAATGCCGCGCCGCCTTGAGCAATATTAGACATAGCCGCAATAGGGAAGATAAACGTACCGCCGGTCACTGCAATATCTGCCAGCAGCTGTATTTCAATAGCGATAAAGCTATGGTGCATACCGGTAATTACAAAAGGCGCATAGATAAAACCAAACAGTGCGCCGCCGATAAAACCTGCAGAATCGTATAACCAGTTTAAACCGTCACCTAATAGAAAGCCGATATCACGGGTGAACGGACCGACTATGGTAAAGGTAATCACACCTGTGATAAAAATAGCCAGCAGCGGGGTCAGCAGATTATCTAATACAGACGGAATAAACTTACGCAGACCATTTTCAACTTTCGCTAAAATAAATGCTGCGACTAATACCGGCAACACTGAGCCCTGATAACCTACTTTCTGGATTTCAAAACCGAGAATGTTCCACACCGGGATATTGCCAGAAACAGCAGCGCCGCCGAATCCCCAGCCGTTAAGCAGATCTGGATGTACCATCAACATACCTAATGCTGCACCTAAGAACGGGTTACCGCCGAATTTTTTACTGGCTGAAAATGCTAATAAGATAGGCAGATAAACAAAAGGCGCATTAGCAAAGGTATTAATCATAGCTGCTAAGTCGGCTAATCCCGGGTTAGCATCAACCAGTGATTTGCCGTCAATAAATAATCCCGGTGCCACTAATACATTAAACAGACCCATTAACAGACCACCGGCAACAATCGCGGGAATAATCGGTACAAAGATATCTGACAGACCTTTTACCGCCTGCTGCACAATGTTCTGTTTTTCCGTTCCGGCAGAAGCTACGTCTTTGGTACTCATCTCTTCCAGGCCGGTTAGTTTGGCCATCTGCGCATAAACCTGGTTAACAATACCGGAGCCGAAAATAATCTGGTACTGACCGGCAACTTTAAACTGGCCTTTAACACCTTCAAGATCCTCTATGCCTTTCTCATTAATCAGAGACTCATCTTCCACTGCCAGACGTAACCGGGTAGCACAATGGGCCAGTGCTTTAATATTAGTTTTACCACCAAGCATATCGATTAGCTGGCTGGCGACTTTTGGATAATTCATAACTTCTCTCCTAGTGAACGTATCTATTCCTTTAGCTGCAAAAATGATATTCGGCATTCTTTGGGAACGTTTGCAGAAATAAGTTTTAAACAATTATTTCATTTCTTCAAGCGCATTATGGGGTAAGTGTGATTTGCATCTTCTTTTTGTGTGATAAATGACCTGGCGGTGCGATCTTTTCATCATTGAGATGGTGAGTTTTGTTATGATTACTGCAAACATTCCCAATAACTAGGAAACAGCTCATGGCAGGACTGCATGAAGTAGCAAAATTATCAGGAGTATCGAAATCTACGGTCTCCCGCGTGATTAATAATGAATACGGTGTAAAAGCAAGTACCAAAGAAAAGGTGCAGAAAGCCATTGATGAATGCGGCTATGTTGCTAACCAGGTTGCCAGAGATCTTAAATTACAGAAAACCAACCTGATCGGCGTGATTGTGCCGCGTATGTCTTCCAATGCTACTGCCAAAGGACTGGACGGTTTAAGCTCAGTGATTGAGCAGGCGGGCAAGCATGTTTTACTGGCAAACAGCCAGCAGGATAATGAAAAAGAGATTGAATATATAAAGCGTTTTAATCAGAAGCGTGTTGAAGGAATACTGCTTTATGCAACGCATCTAGACAAGGCACTGGTAAAAGCAATAAAGCAGTCTACTGTACCGGTTGTGTTAATCGGTCAGGACGGCTCTTTGTTTAATATTCCGAGTATTATCCATGATGATGTCGGGGTCGGCTTTAGTGCCGGCATGAGACTTGTTGAAGCCGGGGCATCAAATATTGGTTTTATCGGTGTAAACAGCCAGGATATTGCGGTTGATCAGTGTCGTTTTCAGGGGCTGACACAGTCGCTGCAGCACTCGAAGCAGATCTCTGCTTTGTTCCACAGCCGTGGCGAATTTACTATTGAGTCCGGCTATCAGCAGACAAAGCAGCTGTTAACGGACTGGCCGCAGCTAGACGGTTTGTTTTGTGCGACAGACCGAATAGCAATCGGCGCGATGAAGGCCATCTCGGAAGCGAATAAAATACCAGGTAAAGATATCAAAGTGCTTGGCGTCGGTAATGATGAGCTTGGCCAGGTGTGTACTCCTAGTTTATCAACATTTAACTATGCCTTTGATTTATCGGGGAAAAAATCAGCTCAGGTACTGCTGGATTTAATTGAAAATAAGCAGGCGGACGTTAGTAAACTGGTGATGAGCTTTGAAAATATCTCTCGTCAAAGCTGCTGAGCTGCACCGGAAGAATACTACTTAGATCACTTTTTGACTGCCCTCACTCAATATTAGTGCTGTTATTTTCTCGCGGCTATTGCAAAGTCAGCCGCTTTTACATATCTTGGGAACGTTCCCGTTTTTTATTGGCTGTTGCAGGTGAAGTATGTCGTTATTATCAATTATTGAAGAGTGTGGTGGTATTAGTAATGTGGTCCGTGTTCTGAACCCGGATTCTCGTATTATTGTGGAGGTTCGGGATGTCGATCTGTTATCCGCTCAGGCAAAACAGCAAACTTACAATGAAGCTCTCAAGCAGCTTACCTATAGTAAAAATATCGCTGCAGATAAAAAAGAATTAGAACTGCAGTTATTACAGGCAGGCCGGCTGCTTACTCAGCAGCAGCTGCTGGACAGTGCTCCTTATACTCAGGAAGTTGAGTGTGAGTTTCGTCCCGCCTGGCATATCTCTCCTCCGCAGGGGTTATTAAATGATCCCAATGGTTTTATTTATCACCAGGGTCTGTATCACCTGTTTTACCAGTGGTATCCCTATGCCTGTGTGCATAAAGATAAGTACTGGGCACATTTAACCAGCAAAGATTTAATTAACTGGGAACGCCAGCCTGTTGCTTTAACACCGTCAGACTGGTTTGACAGCCATGGTGTTTTCTCCGGTCATGCACTCAGTCACGATGAGCAGTTAATGCTTTTCTATACGGGTAATGTGCGTATTGATAAGCAGAGAGACAGACATACTACGCAGTGTTTAGCCACTTCAGAAGACGGTATTAATTTTACTAAACACGGGCCGGTGGTTCCTGATCTGCCGCCGGGTGTGACTGCCCACTGCCGCGATCCTAAAATTATTCGTCATAACGATCACTGGTTAATGCTGCTGGGTGTGCAGCGTGAAGACAACATAGGGCGCCTGGCTGTTTACCAGTCAGAGGATCTTAAAAACTGGACATTTCTTACTCTGTGCGGCGATGAGTTAGGTGACTTCGGTTATATGTGGGAATGCCCGGATTTCTTCAATTTAAACAATCAGGATTTTATTGTTGTCGGCCCGCAGGGCATTGAATCGGACAGCCCAAGCCATACCGTTGCGCATCATAACGGTATTGTTAAAGCGAAATTTTCTAAAAACGGTCAGGTGTTGTTATCTGATTTTCAGAATTTAGACCATGGCTTTGATTTTTATGCACCGCAGTCTCTGCAGACACCGGATGGACGCAGAATTATGTCTGCCTGGATGGGCCTGCCCGATGAAGTTGATCACCCCAGCTCAGATAACGGTTGGATACACCAGTTAACGGCGCTTCGTGAATTGACCTATGAAAACGGCAGGCTGATACAAAAGCCGCTTAAAGAGCTGCAGAAGTTACGCTTAAAACCGCTTAGTGTACCGCCGCAGGCAAAGTCTTTTGATTTAGAAAGTAAAACCTTTGAGTTGAAAGTATCAATGGCCTGGGGAAGCTCGCTGCGTTTACACCAATGGGAGCAGGGATACTGTGAAATTCGTTTAGATAAAGCCGTTAATACTTTGTTTTTAGACAGATCTAATACTCTGAACCGTGAAGGTGACAAGCTGCGTGAATTAGTCCTGACTGATTCAGACTCGGTACAGTTACAGATTTTATCCGATAACTCTTCGCTGGAAATATTCATTAATAACGGTGAAGCGGTTATGTCGGCACGTATTTTCAGCGCGCCCGATGCCACCAGATTCAGCCGGGAAGGGCTGGTTGATATAGTCGACTGCTGGTTATACTAAAGTACAAAGAATAGCGGCCGCTGTTTTGTAAAATATGCGGCCGCAACTGCTGCATTTTATCTTTTTCTGCTTGAATGCTGCTGTCTATTTCCTTCTTGCCCCAGCAATGCTCAAATTTGTAAATCCCCCTAAAACCAGCTAAGTGCGCTGTTCGTTTAACCTGGCCTCGGCTAAGGCTGTTAAATATTTAGTTGAGTCACAACTGTGATTATTAACTGCCTTTTTTGATGTTATTTTCATATTGTGTATTAAGATCTATTTTATCTGCTTTTAAAGAATATTTCGTCTGACAGCAAGGCCGCTGCCTGTATTCAGGATAAATTCAACTGTGTTATTGATACGCGGATAAGGAAGGGGAATGAGGTTAAGTATATCAATTATTCTGCTGTTGTTTTATCTACCGCCCGCAGCCGCAGACCATATAACTATATTCACTCATAATTTATCCGGGCAGGTAGAATGTGAAAACTTTATTTGCAAGGGAAAACCACATCAGGGGAAAAGAAGTTTTTACGTTGAAGTTATCAATGAGCTGACAAGTGCCCTGCACCATGAGAATAAAATGCGCGAAGTTTCTTTTAAGCGTGGTTTACACAATGTCCAGAAAGAGGACAATGTGTTCTTTTTTGCTGTGCAGCGAACCGCCGCCAGAGAAAATACAGTGAAATGGGTTGGCCCTATATCACAGGCACAGGATTACTTTTATGAATGGCGAAGCCGGCCTACCGGTATAAAAAAACTTGAGGATGCTAAAAATCTTAGAGTCTGCGTATTAAACGGCTCGGTCCATGATTCACTGCTGTCTAAAATGCATTTTACTAAACTCAGTAGAAATTCAGATTATGCTAACTGTTTTAAAATGTTAAAACTCCATAGAGTCGATTTAGCGATCACATCGAACGATACCATTGAAGATAAATTAATGCAGACAAATATCCGCTCTCAGCATGTCCGACAGACTTCGGTAGTGGTACTTTCAGGAAATGTTTATCTTGCTCTGTCTAAAAATATTGCTGATCAGGAGGTCAAAAAGTGGAACAGCGCATTAGAGGCCATTAAACGTTCTGGAAAGTTCAAAGAAATGGCCGATCTTTATCTTAAAAAATCCCCCTATCAAGAGGAATAACTGTGGAGATACTTCTTAACTGCACTGATCTTATTTATTTTGCTGTTTAAAAAATACGTTACAATATCTGCTCTTTTTTAATGTAAGAATAAATATGAGTAAAAAACCTGATCGTAAAACAGCCATGCTGAATATTATTGAAATGGTTAAAGATGACTTCCCCTTTGATGATCCTGACAGGCAGATATGCGGCACCAGCTGCGTCGGCTGCCCTAAAAAATTACTGGAGTTAGTGGAAACCGAAATTATGCATTGGGAGTCGGTTATTGATCGGGGAGAGCTGCCTGATCTGGGGGAAATATCCCGCTTTGCAAAATTATGTAAAAATGTCCGTCGCGGTTTAGTGCGCAACGGGTTAGTGGCAAAAGAGGCCGCTTCACTCCGGAATTGATCTGTCGATTTTCATTCTTTAATTCATCCCGTAAAGTTTTTTAAAGCAAATGAGATTTTGCTTTTGTTTTTTTGCCTTCTGCTCATTTTCGAGAACTATAATTAGTTGTGATTGTATTTAAGCCTATTGTTTCAATAGGTTTAAATACATTGAAGTCAGTCTTTAGCGTTAACTTTAAACACCTGTCAATGGAGTGAGATATGGAGGGATTTAAAATTAAGACCATCATTATGACCTTCATATTAGTTGTTGTTTTCAGTAACTCGTCACAGGCTTTAGCCGCCAGTAAGAATCAGAAACCGATCAAAATTATTATTAATAACTGGTCGAGCCAAATTGTTCTAGCAAAAATAACTGGTGAGATATTCCGAACACTTGGATACAAGGTTGAATATATAGCGTCTAAATCTAATGATCAGTGGTTTAGATTGAAATCCGAAAAATTACATGTGCAGGTTGAGGCTTGGGAAGGAACCATGGCTGTTAAAGTTAACCAGCTGCTCGAAGAAAAACGCATTATTGATGCAGGAAATCATGATGCTAAAACTAGAGAGGAATGGTGGTATCCAAGTTATGTTGAACAGCAGTGCCCAGGTCTGCCTGACTGGAAAGCATTAAATAACTGTGCTGAGTTATTCGCAACGCCGGAAACAACCCCCAAAGGGCGCTATCTTGGAGGTCCATGGGAAAAACGTGATAAGGTTAGAGTTAGAGCGCTAAGCTTAGATTTTGAAATTATTAGAGTAAAACATGGTGATGAATTATGGGTTGAATTAGAAAAAGCAGCTGCTCAGAAGAAGCCGATTGTATTATTTAACTGGACTCCTAACTGGGTTGATGCCCGCTATGATGGAAAATTTATAGAGTTTCCCGAATATACGCCTGCATGTGAAACCATTCCAGAATGGGGACTGAGTCAAAAATGGTTGTGGGACTGCGGTAATCCTACAGATGGATGGTTAAAAAAAGTAACATCTGTCAATTTTCCTGATGACTGGCCATGCGCTTTCAACACTTTAAAAAATATAAATTTTAATAATGAAATGCTTTCTGAAATAGCTGCCTTTATAGATGCGAATAATATGACCTATGACGAAGCGGCTAAGCAGTGGATTGACAGTTATCAAAAGCTCTGGCAAAGCTGGATACCAGTCAGCTGCGAAAAGTAAATATAGATACAGTGAATCTGCTGTTAACGTTTTCTAGAGTATGTATTTTTCACCATAGCCTTTAATAAAATCTCGGTTTTTACATGGGTAAAAAACAGCGGGCTGCGGAGTTGTGCAAATAATGAAGTACCACCGCCTAGCAAAACGGGAATTGTTGTAATAATCATCTTATCAATTAAGTCTTCGTTTAAGAAGTTTTGAATAGTTTTACCGCCGTCGATATATAAATTGTTAAACCCTTTATTATCTAAATCCTCGAGTACTTCACGTAAGGGGCCGTTAAGCAGCTGTATTTTATCCTGATAACCCTCGGGGATACTGCTCATTGAAGTACTTAATACAAAAACCGGTTTAGTGTACGGCCAGGGGCCTGCAAAAGCGGCCACTGTATCAAAGGTATTTCGTCCCATCACCAGAGCATCAATATCCTGCATAAAATCGGCAAAACCAAAGTCAGAATTCTCTGGATTAGGCGCGCAGTCAAGCCAGTCGAGTGTGCCGTTTTTGCCAGCAATATAGCCGTCTAAACTGCAGGCGATATACACAATATTTGTCATAATATTCCAGCTGAAAGTAAATAGAAAAGAGGGCTGGAAAGTTACAAACCCTCTTTAAATAAAAATGATTATAACCTTGCAGCGGCCAGCGTTGTACCGAAACCGATAAAAAGTCCACCGCTTATATAATTCAGCCACTTAGATATTTTAGCTGTGGTCAGCAGTGTTTTCAGCTTCGCTGCAAACAGGATCACCACTAAAAACCAGCCGGCAACAACCAGCGCCTGAACCAGACCTAAAATCAGGCTTTGTTCTAATATATGCTGCGGAGAAACAAACTGAGGAAAAATCGACAGATAAAACAGTACAATTTTGGGGTTGAGTAGATTAGTGAGCAGTCCTTTGTAGAAACTGCCGGCCAGAGACGGGTTAATGCCGCCCGGATCGGTTTTTAATTTCAGATTCGATATCTGTAAACCGTTTCTAATATTAGTCAGCCCCAGCCATAATAAATAAGCGACACCAAACCACTTAAAAATATGAAAAGCCAGAGATGATTGTGCCAGCAGCAGGCTTAACCCTTGTGCCGATACAAAAGCATGGACAAGAAAACCAAAACCTACACCTAATATATTGACAAAGGCAAGGCGTTTACCCTGTGCTAAAGAGGTGTACAAAATAAGCAGTGCGTTTGGGCCGGGAATAACTGCTAGTAAAAAAACGATGCCGGCGAAGGCAGTCAGGGTATCTATAGTCACTCTCTAAACTCCAGTAAGATATCATGCGCAGCCGCATGCAGGCACAGGCAGTGCCAGCTGAAAATATAACCCGGCAGCATTAAGTGTTCAACAGCCGGGTCTAATAATCTGCTTTATGTGCACTGTATAAAGTCTGTGCCGTCAGCCATAGATCGCCTATTTGACCGTTACCCACGGTTTTGCCGTCAATTTCAACAACCGGTGCAATCTCTTTACTTGAGCTTGTTAACCAGACTTCATCTGCATCAAAGACTTCATCCATAGTGACAATGCGTTCTTCGACTTTAATACTGCTGTGGCGGGAAAGAATATCAAGCAGCATAAAGCGTGTAATGCCGGGCAGTATCTGATTATCCAGAGGCGGAGTAATGACCACACTGTTTTTAACTATATATGCGTTGCATGCACTGCCTTCGGTCATTTCATTATTGTTATTAAACAGTATGGTTTCATTGCAGCCGCGGCTGAAGCCGTGCTGAAAATGCATCACATTACCTAAAAGCGCCGTTGATTTTATATTACAGCGCTGCCAGCGCAGATCTTCTGTGGTTGATACCTTATAAGCTTTCGCTTTACTTTTGTCTGCGATGTTCGCCGCCGGGATCTCAAAGGCAAATGCATAAATAGTGGCGGGTAGATCTTCAGGGTAAGCATGGAAGCGCTTAGTATCGGCGCCGCGGCTTATATGCAGATAAATGCCTAGATTGAGACCGCTGTTTTTTTCAATAAGTCTCTCACAAATTTCCCGCCATTCTCTCTGCTCTCGTCTGCAGTTTATGCCGATTAACTGCAGCCCCTCATTTAAGCGCTGGATATGCGGCGCAAAACCGACCAGTTTCCCATCGTAAGAGGGGATCACTTCGTAAATACCGTCTCCAAATAAAAAACCGCGGTCCATCGGTGAAATTTTAGCTTCCTGCATCGGCAGATACTCGCCGTTTAAAAATACAATGCTCATAAATAACCTTTTGAATAACCGTCTGATTATTTTGATTGTATAGGAAGAGCTGAGCAGATGCTTAAGCTGCTTCGCATTTTTGATAATTGTTCTGCGCCAGATAAAGTGTTTATCCGTTGATTTTTCAAATAGTTAAAGTGTAGGCGGGAAGTGTTTTTCTCGGACTTGATGAGAGTCCGAGAAATCGCTGTAGTTAGCGGCGTTGGAAAATTTTCTTAATAAATACACCAGCAGCTGCGGCTAAAAAGATGCCGAATTTTTTAAAGAAGATCAGGCCCATGGCTAAAAATCCGGTTTTTGCCAGCACTTTTCCGGCAACCAGCGCACCCAGACCGTAGGCCGCCATCTGATCAACCTGCGGGTCAAAATTTTCATATTTGGCATTCGCTTCAAATTCAGCGAGTGCTAGAACTGTGTCTAACTTCGATTCAATAAGCTGTTTCTGGTCAATTTGCGCAATAAAATTAAGCACCAGTACGCCTTTTCTGCCTAATACTCTTATGTTGTAATTAAGTGTATTAACAGGAGCATTGCCGAACCTGATTTCTTTAGCCCAGTGCAGTTTGTGGCTCTGCGCATCATAAAAAGGTGCTGAAGCCCATCCTATCAGTTCAACTTCTTCATAGCCCTGGTTAATACGTTCTTTACTGGCATCGGCTGTATCAGACTGCATCTGTTCTAACAGATCGGCATAATCAATCTTATTAGCGTCTTTATCGGAAACATAACCGTCTTCTTCGTATTCGATGGTGACTGCCCATGACTCCATATCAAATGGGGTTATGCCAGCTGGAAATAACATGCCGAGATTGTTTTTTTGAGGCGGGTTACCCCAGACATCAACGAGTATTTTATCGGCATCGGCCGGACTTAAATAATAAAAATCATCGGGAACATTTAATACAGCCGCTGCTCCCGGCAGTTTAATTTCTCCAGTCTGAGGGTTAAGAGAGTCTAATATTCCATCTGCCCATGCAGTGTATTGCTCCTCTTCGCTAAGCTCGTTTCCCGTGCCGGCACAAACAGCAAGCGGCGTTATTAATAACAGTGAAAGAAGCAGGTGTTTAATATTCATCAAAGTTCCTTTTTGATCTATTTTTAGTGATAAAAAAATCATTGTAACGGCCGTATTGTATTTTTCTGATGATTCATGTCAACATGATTTGATGTAGGTGATAAAAATATCATTTTTGTAAAAATATTTTTAGTTTCATGGGAAAGAGGCAGGGGACAAAAGCATGCTGGAAAAGCGGGATAGTAAAAAGAGAAACACTGCCTTTTAGCTGTGATAACAGAAAGGCAGGTTGTGCAGTTGAATTGTTATCTTATAAAACGCTCTGCTCAGCAGCTGAGACACTTTGTGTGCTTTGCGGCAGTTCATCGGAATTGAGCATGTAACGAGCCAGCCAGGCGGTGATCGGAATGGTTAATACGATGCCGACGCTGCCGGCTAATGCATGAATAATACTTAATGCAATGACCGGCGTATTGAGAAACTGGGTCAGCGGCATATCCAGTCCCCAGACCATCATGATGGTGGTTAGTGAGCTGCCTGCAAATGCCAGAATCAGTGTATTAGTCATAGTCCCCATAATATCACGGCCTATATTCATGCTCGACTGCATAAGCTGTTTCGGGCTGAGTTTAGGGTCGGCCGCCCGCAGTTCGTTATAAGCAGAAGCAATAGAGATGGCGACATCCATCACCGCGCCAAGTGCGGAGACCATAATAGCGACAAACATTAACCAGCGGATCTGAATCGGCTGGGTTGCCAGATAGATCACATCTTCACCTTTATCCAGATATATGCCGGACAAGTTCGCAAATTCACCGAACACCTGGGCCATAATTCCGGCAGCTATCACCCCCAGCAGGGTGCCGGCCATGGCACAGAAGCTCTTTTTGTTATAACCGGAGACTAGAATAAAGTTAACCACAATCTTTAATCCCATCAGTGCTATGGTGATCAGCACTGGATTCCATCCGGCAAATATCGACGGGATCAGTACGCCGACAATTAATGCGGCGGTGAAATATAAAGAAACAACAGAGTTCAAACCCTCTTTTCTGCCGAAGGATAACAGCAGCAGTAAAAAAGCCAGGCACATCCAGTAGATGGCGGTTGAACGTTTGTGATTATAAGCCCAGTAGACATCACCGTTAACCGTTTCCCGGACCATCATAATGAAATGATCACCTTCCTCGACCAGAACATTATGCTGACGGCTGAGCGGGTTGCTCACCTCGACCGTTTTCCCCTGCTGCTGACCTTCTAAAATTGTGGCGGTAAATATCTGCTTGCCGGTTTTAATCGACGGGACTCTGGCATCCGGCGCCAGATTGCTGGAGATAATACTGACCACCTGCGCTTCCACGAATTCCTGTTTAAGCGGGGACTGCGGGCGGAATGATTCACTCAGACTAGGAGAAAACTGAAATATCAGAGTGGAAATAAGGGTGATAAATATAGCAAATCGGTAGGTTCGAAGCATAGCATTGGTTACTTAGTTGAAAAACAATAAGGCAGAGCCTGACAGAATTATCTGTCAGACTCTGCGGGTATAAAAAAAATCAAAGCCCGCACAGGCGGACTTTGATTAAACGCCGCTTACTCGACGACACAACCTTGGTACACTTCCAGCGGAACCGCTGAATCTTTGTTTGGATTTGCGAAGTATGAACTGCTGTCATTAACATTCACTGCTTGT
This sequence comes from Psychromonas aquimarina ATCC BAA-1526, assembly GCF_000428725.1. GTDB lineage: Bacteria > Pseudomonadota > Gammaproteobacteria > Enterobacterales > Psychromonadaceae > Psychromonas > Psychromonas aquimarina. The sequence continues at coordinate 388,118 of NZ_KE386792.1, read as the reverse complement.
ACAATCCCTGGATATTTAGGGTTGTCCATGTCAATGTTAATACAGATTTCTTTGTTAACCAGCTGGTTCCATAGAGCTTCTCCCGCACCGCCGTCGCTGCGCAGCGCAGTGATAGCACCATCTGCCTGGTATTGTTTAAATTCCCAGTTAGGGTTACTGAATTCTGATGCAGTAACACCGTTTTTGCTGATAACTTCTGCAGTCAGCATGTCACGGATAGCGTAAACCTGCTCGTTCACTGAATCGTAGAAAACATCCTCGGCAGATGCCCAGCCGAATTTCTTGATATTCGAGCCCCAGCGGTAACTGTTCAGTGCCACTTTATAAACTGCGTCTTTATCAAACGCTTTACCGTCGATATCAGAGATTTCGATACGGCTGCCTTCATTGGTAACCGTGTAAGTATCATCCATGGTCAGCGGCTCACCGGTCAAGTCCACAACAAAGTTAATGGCGCCGTCGAACTGATCGTACATATAAGCTTTAGCGCCTTTTTTGAACGATACAGTCAGGTCACCATCTTGATAACCGTTAAAATAAGCGTAGGACCATTCCATATAACGTTTCAGGTTTGCACCCGTCATGTTAATAGCGATCAGCGTATTATCGTACTTGTACAAGTTAGTAGAGTCTTTTTTGGCGTAATCCTGACCGTCAAGCAGATTCGAGCTGTCGGAGAATAAAGAAGCCGCTGAAATAGTTGCTCCTGATTTCTGCAGTTGAATCTGATTGATAAAGTCCATCAGCGGTGTATCAACAACTTTAGCGGTATGAATGGTTGAATATAAACGGCCGACTTCATTGTTGTAGTCTTCGCCGGTTGCTTCACCGCCGCCGCCGCCGGGTGTAAATACACCGGAAACTTTACCGATCACTTCCTGAGCATCAGTTTTAGCCATATCATCAACATACTTAAACTGTGCGCTTAAGCCCGGATCTTGAGTGACATTTTTAGAGCTGATATTTGCCAGAGTGGTATCAACCATCTCCCATTTGTCTGCATTTTTCTTCAGTTTAATATCAGCTCTGGCTAGTGCTGAACCCCATTTGCCCGGTTCCATGATCTTCACGCTCTGGGCGCGGTTAGATTCATTGTATGTTGTACCGGCAAGTGTTTTATCTTCGCTGGCGCCTTTACCGTCGGTTGAAATATCAGTACCTTCGGCAGCGTCGCCTTTAGCTACGCTTTCGATGTAGGTTGCATGTTCATGACCGGCTAAGATGACATCGAATTTATCGGCCATTTCTGCGGCAATTTTATGTACTCCGGCGCCGCCTTCTGCGCTGCGTCCGATATGGAAAGCACCGATAATAACATCCGGGCTGTGTTTATTGATCAGCTCATCAACAGCGGTGCGGGTAGAGGCCAGCTCTTCATCAAACTTTAGACCGGAAAAATGGCTTGGAGCTGATGCTTCCCAGTTCGGGATATTTGATGGAGACAAACCGACAATCGCTACTTTTGCGCCGTCTACTTCAAATACCTGGAAGGCACGAATATAGTTGGCATCGTTTGATTCCCATTTGATATTATTAGAAACGACTGCGCCGTTAAAATGTTTCAGATTACGATCAACAAAAGAGCGTTCAAAGTTAAATTCATGGTTGCCTGGAACCCATAGGTCAAAGTCTAATGCATTCAGTGTTGCTACTACAGGGTGAGTCGGGTCATCATTAAACAGCTGTGCTGAGTTACCCTGCACCGTGTCACCGATATCAAGCAGGATTATATTTGGATTAGCTGCTTTTTCTGCTTCCAGCAGAGTCGCAATTCGGGTTAAACCTGCATCGGAATCTTCGGCATCTAACGCATAATCATAACCGAAAATTCGCCCGTGAAGATCCGATGTTGCCCCTATGCTGATGGTAATTTCATCACCATCATCAACAACATTTTCACTTTTAACGATAATATCAGGTGTGTTGCTCAGTGTTTTACCTTCGGTTACAACCGGTGCATAACCATTGTCGGTAGTGACGATTTTTTCTATTACGGTTTCTTCAACGACGATTTTTTCGTTAGTGACAATTTTTTCGTCAGTTGAACATCCGCCCAACGCGGTAAGAACAGCTAAACACAGCACACTGCGGTTTATTAATTTCATTATAAATTCCATCTTATTAATTATAAATACAGAGAAAATATTATTAACCTTTTTTAACTAAGGTTATTTAACGCAGACAATTGTAAGGAAGTGTAACAATTGTGCCGTGATAGGTTTCACACATGGTATTGAATCATAACTGCTTGTTTGTGATAACCCTCGCATAACTGATTAAATGGCAGCGTTTCCATTAATCATATGAGCAGTGAGTGTCATTTGTTTTAACTGTCAGACGATCCGGTTGTAAAAATATTGGAGGTGTTTAAGGTTTAACAAGACTTAGCGCTAGAATGGGGGCTGTTTCACTTGGTTGGTTGGTAACATTTTGATTTTAAAGACATTGCTGATGTGATGGTGAGTGAGGTACACCCAGGCATATGAAGATGCACTTCATATGCCTGGTGATATATACCCGTTATAAGTTTTAAAAGCAGCGCAGGGCTGCAGTTAACAGGCTTATTTGATGTTTATATAAATGCAAGTTTAGCAATAAACACAACAGCCAGTACGTTCATACCGAAAGAAACGTCTTTAGAGCGTCCGGTAGCATGTTTGATAATGGCAAATGATAAGAAACCTAAAATAATGCCGTCTGCAATTGAGTAAGTAAGCGGCATCATAATTGCTGTGATAGCTGCCGGCACGTAGTCGGTAAACTCATCCCAGTTTACCTTGCTTAAGCTGCCGACCATTAAGAAAGCAACATAAATCAAAGCACCTGCAGTTGCATAACCAGGAACTATTTGTGCTATCGGCGCAAAGAACATGGCAGCTAGGAATAACAGGCCGACAACAACTGCGGTTAAACCCGTACGTCCGCCTTCTGCAATACCGGCATTACTTTCAACATAGCTGGTTACTGGAGGACAACCGATCATCGCACCGGCAACACTGGCAACACTGTCGGCAGTAAGCGCTTTATTGAGATTTTTAATTTTACCGTCTTTGTTATAAAAATTAGCACTGTCAGCAACACCGATCATCGTACCGGCAGTATCAAACATATTCACAAACAGGAAAGCTAAAATAATACTGACCATAGAAACATCAAGTGCACCCATCACATCCATCTGCATAAATGTTTTTGATAAGCCTGTTGGTAAAGACACCACCTGTTCCGGCAGTGCAACTAATCCCATTAGGGAGCTGACAGCAGTAATAATAATAATGCCGATCAGTACTGAGCCGAATACTTTACGCGATGCCAGTACGGCAATGATGATGAAGCTTAATGCGCCTAATACCACCTTAGGATCATGAAAGTCACCCATGGTAACTAATGTCGCCGGACTGGCTGTAATAATACCGGCGGCTTTTAAGCCGATAATACCTAGAAACAGACCTACACCAGCGGTCATAGCATAACGCAGGCTTGTTGGAATACTGTCAATGATCCAGCTGCGTAATTTAGTCACACTCATAATGACAAAAACCACACTGGAGATAAATACCGCGCCTAGTGCGACCTGCCAGGAATATTCCATCCCTTTTACAACAGCAAAGGTAAAGAAGGCATTCAGCCCCATACCCGGTGCTAAACCAACAGGCCAGTTTGCATAAAGGCCCATAAAGATACAGCCTATGGCCGCACTTAATGCCGTAGCAACAAATACTGCCTGGTAGTCCATACCGGCAATGGACATGATATCCGGATTGACAAAAAGGATGTAAGCCATGGTCACAAACGTTGTGATACCGGCAGTTACTTCAGTTTTTATATTAGTATTGTGGGCTTTTAATTTGAACAGCTTTTCCATTAAGGATGCAAAAGCGGAGGTTTTGATTGATTCTGTATTAGGTGTAGATTGACTAGCCGTTTCCATGGGGATAACTCACTTTTTTTTCATCACCTTCAAGATATCTCCTGATTATGTTCAGGAAGACAGATAAAGATGACTGGTCGTTTAATAAACAACGGTCTGCTCAGCAGAAAAGTGGAAAGTTCTGAGCTGACAAATTATTAAATAACCCGGGTTAAAATTAGGTAATGAATACCTGTTATTTATTCACATTTGTGAACGGGCGGGATTATGGGGCAATTCGTTAAGGATTGAAATATATTTATGTAAAAATCATGTTTTCATCATAACTCTGTGAAATGTGAACTGACGTGTTTTTTACTGCGGATAAAAGATCTGCTTCTGCAGTTGTGCTTCTCTGCCGCACTGAAGCGTATTTCGCTTCTAGAATACAGTCGGAATTATTTTTTGTGTAAATTCAACAATAAAGGCCCTGCACTCATACAAATCCGTACAAACAGATACCAAGACATACACAAAAAAATACCTCGCTAACCTATAATCAGCTGCTCTAAAACAAAGTCCAAAACAGTCAAATATGACTATCTTTTAATCCCGTAGGATCATTTTACTATGCTGTTATTAAATAACGAAAACAGTCATTCAGTTACTACAAAGGTTATCTCACAGTCCATTTTTAATTCTTCAGCTCCCTATAAAGCTATTGCTTCTTATGCTTATCCCGACAGTCTAAAAAACCGGTTAAAATGCCGGCTGCGCATGAAAGTGCACAAGAAAAGCACCCGTCATCTACTTGAACTTTATCAGGAACAGCAGTTAGAGTTATTTGTCTCCCGTTACCCGGAACAGCTGGTTAAACATCTTAGGCCTTATTTTTCAGTTGTTTCAACGCCTCAGCAGCGTATTGAGATAATGACTAACCATTATCAGTTATTAAGGCTGCGTCTTGCCCACTGGATTCAGCCTGCTTATTTAGAAGAAGGGCTGTTAATTACTGATCTAGATGATGAATTTTCTCTAGTCATTAAATTTGAGCCGACATTTCGCCGTGAAGGGGAGTTGACATTGTCGGTGATAAACCGATCGGGGCAGCGTGTATACAGCTGTGCTTTTGTCCTTAGCGGCTGCCTGTTGCAGTGTTCAATGATTATGACAGCAATTCAAGGCCCGGAACCTAGTATTGAAGATCCGATGGCTGTTGTTCGTGATTTAACAAAAGCTGCACACGGATTAAGGCCCAAACCGCTGCTTATTACAGTGATGAAGCTTATTGCTAAGGCACTGGGAAGTGAGGAAATATACGCTTTAAAAAGCCATGCGCATGTTTACAATTGTCGAAAATACCGTAAGAAGTTCTGCAGAATAAAGTTCGATTACGATGCTTTGTGGCAGGAGCATGACGGCAGGCATTTTAACGATACCATGATGACGCTGCCGACATCTATGAAATTACGGGCGATTAAAGAGATTAAGCGTACCCGGCGTGCTCAGCATCGCCGCCGTTATCTATGGTTAGAAGAGTTAGAACAAAAAATTACACTGCTCACACACTGTGATTAATGAGGCCGGGCGGTTTCAGGAGCCTTTGTTCTTAGTTTTGGTTGTTATGATGTGGACAGTACAGATAATTTAATGTCTGTGCTGAAAAGTACGGCTTGTATTTATTTTTCTGTAAACTCAAAAGTAAAATCCCAGTTATCAGGGGGCTGCGTTGTTTGAAAAATCTGAATCCGCTGTCGGTATATCCGACAAAATTCGCTGTCTTTGATTAATTCTAATTGATCCAGCTGCTCCTGTGCTTTTTTCCAATTTTGAGCTCGGTAAGCGCTTAACATAACACTGCATATTTCAATTTCGAGCCACTGTGACTGGCTGATTTGTGACAACAGAGCAACAGGTCTGAAGATCGCGACTGCATTCTGTTTACCCTTTACCCGGACCCGGTCAATCTCCTGATAAACAAAGCTGTCAGCGGCATTCCGGGTTGATTCGCTGACTAAGACAGGTAAATCATAAAATTTAGTCAGACCTTCAAGCCTTGAAGCCAGATTAACATCATCACCGATAACGGTGTAATTAAGGCGGTCGGGAGAGCCCATATTACCTGCAACTACCCGGCCGGTATTTAAACCAATACCTATTTTTATCGCTTTGCCGAATTTATCTTTATTTAGTTTCTGCAGCACCTGATTCATTGCCATTGCCGTGGCAACTGCATTATGCGCGTCATTACCATGGTTAACGGGGACACCAAAAAGAGCCATAATGGCGTCACCTATATATTTATCAATAACCCCATGATTAAATTCAATAACCGAACTCATTTCGGTTAAATAAACATTTAACATGGCTAATATTTCCTGTGCCGCGGCACCCTCACAAAGGCTGGTAAAGTCTCGAATATCGGAAAATAATACGGTCGCCAGTTTTTCTTCGCCGCCTAACTCTATTTTTCTGCACAGAAGCTCCTCTGCAACTTCTTTAGAGACAACTTTTCCCAGCAGGTTTCTGACTTTTTCTTTTTCTTCGAGTCCTTTTGCCATCTGGTTAAAGGAGCCGGCCAGCTGGCCTATTTCATCTTTCTGCCCAGTGATTATTTTTGTGCGGTAATCACCCTGTTCAATCTTCTGCACACTGAGTGTTAAGGCCTTAACCGGTTTGGTTACTTTTCTGGCAATAAATAAAGCGCCGAACAAAGACAGCAGCAGTCCTAACAGCATTAATATCTGTAATGTCTGTTTGAGCCTTAAGTAAGGTTTTAATGCCTGATCCAGCGAACGCTGCAGCATGGCGATAACGGTTTTATTTTCTGCCAGCCGGGTATATAAAACGATATATTCTTCGCTCTCCAGAGTGAAAGTCTGCCCCTGATTAAAAGACAGTTCCTGCAGCCGGTTTTTGTGTTTTAAGGCGCTGGTTTTATCTTTATCAAGTGTGCTTCTAGTGAGCTCCCAGTGCCTGCTGTCAGAGGAAACAAAGAATGAAATTTCACTGTTGATCATCATTTTCAGATCATCGGCAACCTGCTGATCGATAGCAAAACCTAATAATATCCAGGCATTAATATCGGGGGAAAGATAGGGCACTACAATTATCTGAAAAGGCAGATTATCGATCAGAACGACCCCGGTCGCTTCGGCATAATCATTCTGCTCTGCCTGTTCAATCAGCTCCGGCCAGGCAACGGTTTCTTTTTTTAGATCCGGGCTGCGGGTATCGGCGATAATTTTTAAATCTAAATCAACCAGTAACATAATGTCGGCATCTTCAATACGCTGTAAGTGATTTTCCAGGGCGGATAAAATTGTAGGTCGATCACCAGAATAAAATGCCGGTTTAAAAGCATAATCCGAAGAGATCAGTCTGGCATGCTGGAACAGATTGCGTGTTCTTTCTTCAAGCAGCCGGTTAAATACACTTGCACCGAGTTGTAGATTTTCTTTAATAACCAGCTTGGCATTACGAATATTCGCGTCATTAACGGCCGTAAAGACGAGCAGCTGCAGCAGCGCCAGCAGCGCAACAAAAAAGACGATCAGACGGGTTTGAAAGCGTTTAAATACTATCATAATGCCGTCTTATGGTTAGCCGGAGGGCGTATAGCGGGGTTTGCTTTTTTTTCTTTTCTTGATTAACTGTTTGAGCTGCAGTCTGATTTTTATTGTTTCAATAGAGTCCTGCTGCAGTTTAATCTCACGGGAGATAAGTGCTGTTTTCAAGCGCGGATGCCAGATATCAACCCGGTAGGTTTCTTCCGTCAGATCCTTGATGGAAGCTCTACCTTTGCTGTCGGTTAACGCTGTAAAAGGTGTCTCACTGATATAAACGTAGCCGCGCATCCAGTCGTGAATGTTGCAGCCTAAAGTAACTGTACCTGCGCGGTTAAATTCGACCGGCGGTGCTGTACTGCCTTTATAAAGCGGCAGTTCAAACTGTTTAGCTTTGGAAAATGAATAAACATGATGCCTTATATTATCTTTATTGGGAAACTTGACTGATGAGCCTTTGCTGATGATGACAACGCGGGGGATATATTCTTTATTAATCTGATCAATGACTTTTGTCTGTTTAACTGTTTCAGCTTTAGAAAATAACGGCGTCGCAGTAATAACCGCATTTTCCACGGGTCTGCTCTGTTGATTAATCGCCTGAATCTTTAATACTGCCGCCGCCGCCGGGCCGCCGACAGTCAAGCAGATAAAAACAGTTAACATCCTGCTTAGCAGCGGCAGGCAGCGGTAAAAAAACATTTACCCTCCTAAAAAATTCACTGGAGACCTGTCGAGTATAGGCCAGATTGACTGATTAAGAATGAGTTGTCAGGTGCTTGATATGTAATGACAAGAATAGGGCGGGATATACGCTGACAAAAAAAGACCGCCTCGCGGGCGGTCCTTTGATTTATCTGTGTTTTTCCAGCTTAGAACTTTAACTCCAGGTTAAGCTCTTTATCGAACTCAGGAAGTTTGATGTGCAGCTGTGTACCCTGCTGCACAAATTTCAGGCCGCCTAAGTTTGAACTAACCCTTTTAACTTTCTGGTCTGAAGGTAATATCCAGTTGATAGTATCAATGGTTAATTTACTGCCCGCAACGCGGGAAAGCTGTACTTGTTTATTTCTGCTGTGCATCTGAATCTGCTGGTACTTGCCCTGCTGGTAAGCACTGCTCGCGCCGTCATCGTCATACCAGGTAAACTGCTGCTGACCAAAGCCGAATATTTTTAAGCTGTTATCTTTATTGGTGCTTTGCGGAATCAGTGCACCTTGTTTAGCAAATAACGGCAGAGTGAGAATGTTATTAATATACAGATCCTGTTTAAACCACTCTCCTTGAGAAACAACGCGTTTTCCTGAGCGGAAGTCAAACCAGGTACCTTTAGGCAGGTAAGTCGAGCTGTCTTTCTGTCCCTGCTCTGCGACGGATGAACCAACTAGAAACGGACCGATCATTTTAATCTGACCTAGGTTTTTAGCCTGCTGATCATCAGGGTAGTAGTACTCCAGAGACGGGAAAAGCGGTTCTGCCTGTGAATAAGCACGGTAAGCTAATGAATAATAATACGGCAGCAGTTGATAGCGCAGCTTGATGCTGGCGCGGTTACTGTCCATATCACCGATACGGTCCGGCGTTGTTTCTTTGCAGTTACACAGGTTTTCTGTGTGTGCTCGTACCGGTACTTCATAAAGGCTTGAATAGGCAAACCACTGCGTATACAGTTCGTCCATGGCCTGCTCTTTAGTCTGCTCCATATCTGAATTGAGCAGTGCTTTACGGTGGAAACCGCCGATATCAGAGCCGTAATAATCTAAACCGGACCACATCATATGTGTCTGCTGCGGCATCTGCGCCGCCAGAGACGCATAATCGCTGCCGATATCGCCGGACCAGATAACAGCACCTAATGCCTGCATACCTATGCCGCCCGAGCGGGACATCATAAACGGACGTTTTTCAGGATTATTACGCTGATAACCGTCATAAATGCTCTGCAGCCAGATCATGTTAAATGAATTATGAATCATCTCATGATCCAGTCCGTCACTGTATTTGAAATCAGGATTATGCATTTCCGGCTCACCAAGGTCGGTCCAGTGACCGGTCACACCTGCATCAACCAGAGCCTGACGGCGGTAGTCATGCCAGAAATCCCGGCCTTCCTTATTGCTCCAGTCCATCATGCCGCCATGTCCCCACCATGCACCTTCCTCGGTTACATCCAGGCTGTTTCCCTTATTGTCATGAGCAAGAAAACCGCGTTTATCCAGCTCCTTGTATTCATCCAGGCCCTTGCTGATATAGGATTCTTCGATCACTATCATATCAATATCAGCTTTCTTGTAGGCCGCGATTTTATCTACCGGCTTAGGAAAGTTTTTCAGATCCCAGGTGAGGCTGCCCATCTGGCTGTCCGCATCTTCGGTAATGCCGCCGAACCACTGCAGATCCAGTACTGCACCGCTGACCGGAAAGTTGTTTTTCTTTAGTGTTGCAATTTTATCATCAAGCTCTGCCCAGTTTTCATAACCGTATTCTGAAACCCATAAACCAAATGCTGATTTAGGCGGAAGCAGAGGAGTACCGGCCATTAACATATAGCTGCGGCGAATGTCGGCAAGGGTTTTACCGGTAAGCACGTGAACTTTAAAATCACCGCCTTCTACGCTGAGCTTATAAGGCGCTTCACTAAAATCCCAGCTTTGCGGGTAGCGGTTATCGAGAATAAGTGCAAAAGGCTGTTTATGTGCGCTTTCAGGAAAATCGAAATAGGCAATCGGGAACAGGGTATTACCATTGTAGCCGCGGTTGAATCCGCTCATGGTGTTTTTACCGTTTCTAGTATCGCCTATGCGGTTTGCCGTAGTAACACCCGGATTAACAAACTCTTGTCCCAGACCAAGTATCGAATCTGCATCGGTTTTCAGATAAGCGCTTTTGCTTTCACCGTTCTGCGAGCCTGAGCATAACTCAAACAGCTGTACGTTTTTTGATGTAACCTGCATACACTGGTTACGGAAAGAGGCTTTCAGCTGCTGCGTTTTATTGATCTCTGGTAACTGCAGCCAGCTTTGTTGAGTAAATGTATTTTCATCCTGCTGATAATCACCGTCACTGATAACCAGGCTCAGCAGCGGGTTTCTGCCTTCAATACCGTAGCTGACCGCCGGCATCTCGGCTTTGCCGGTTAATGTTTCCGCCATGGCATGCTGTTTGCCTATCGCCGTCTCCAACGCATGTTCAAATTCAGCACGGTTATTAAAGACAACATTACGCAGCGTTTTAAGGCTATTCTGCTCTTCTTTGCTTAACTGTTTACGCAGCTTGAATAAAGCCGCACCATTGAGTTTATATGTCTGTTCATTAGCCAGCCATTGAATATCTGCCCAGCTCTGGCTGCTGAATAATATGGTTAAAAATAATACAAAAATACGCATGACCCAGTCCCTGTTAAAATTTTGTTTATTTATTGAATGTTATACGCCGAAAAGATAATGTTTTTGCTTCTGTGGTTCAAGCATATTTGGCTCTATCATTATGTTTTTAAAGAGAGTTGTGAGCTGGCTTTGTTCTTGTTTAAGGTGCCTTAATGAGGGTAAACGTTTACTCTGGCTGGTGTACTTGGCTTTATAGAGGAAGCTTACTCTGCTGTCCAAGTAATGCGCCTGCTAATAATTTTTCAGCACTGTTTCGGATGAGATAAAAGACTTTGTTTATAGCGAGTTGCAGGAATGCAGAAAGGAGTTTTTACACCATGTAAACGCTGACAATATTATCTGCGCCTTTTTTCTGAATTTACCTATAAGAACAGCAAAGCAGCTTATCCTTTGAGATCTATACTGAAATACATGCTGCATTTCTAAGTTTAATGCGGCTGATATTGAATTCTGCTGAAAAGTTCGGCTGTTCTGCCTTTCTCGGGTTTTCCTATGACTCAGCAGGAAAAGGGATTGATTAATGAAAGGATTAAAACGCATTATAGTCAGCATAGTTTGCTCCGTACTGCTGATTATGCTGTTATCAAGTAATGTAAAAGACAATAGCAATATAACAATTGTTATTGCTACAACACCAGCTGCAGGATCAGCTGCAGGCCCGCTTTTTTATGATGAAAATATTGGAAGATTAAGCGATAGACCAGGTTATCGCGCCGAACTGCTGCTGCAGGCGGGGAAGTTATGCCATGCTGATATTAAATTTACCTTAGTTCCATGGAAGAGGGCGCTTCATCTTGTTGAGCACGGCGGTGCAGATGCCGCATTTTCTTCCAGCTATAAAACAGAGCGGGCTGTCTACGGCGCTTATCCCATGAAAGACGGAAAACCCGATACCTATCGGGCTATAAGAGGTTACTCCTACCTGTTGTTTATTCATAAGATGAGCGATTTAAAGTGGGATGGAAAAAAGATAAGCGGATCGGGCAAAAAAATTGCTGTAGAACGCGGCTCTGCGGGTGTTGATATAGTAAAAAATCTCGGCCTGCAGCCCGTAGAGTTGAATAATGAGCAGCATATGCTGCAGATGCTGACTGCCAGGCGGGTGGACGGCATGGCTACTATTGAAGGCAATGTTAAAGCAGTCATTAATCGTGAGCCGCTTTTTGCCCGGCAGATTGAAATACTGCAGCCTGCGATCAAATCAAAATACGGCTACCTTATGTTTTCTAAAGACTTTTATGGTAAACATACACAGTTGACTGAGTGTATCTGGAATGCCGTTGGTGATATACGTGCTTCAGCACAATATAAGGCGCTGGTTAAATCCTACAACACCTCAAAATCAAGTGATTAGTTCAGTCAGGCAGGTGTCGAATCTTTGATTGAATAAAGCACAGCGGCCGCAGGATTGCCCTGCAGCCGCGGTATTACATTTTTTATTAAGCGTACATAGGCACCAGCAGCATAGTCCCTAAAACTACTGTGATCAAACCGAACAATACTGGAACGGAAGTACGTTTAACCACTTCAAAGGGACTGATTTTAGCCATACCCGAGGTTGCCACAATCACGCCCGAGACCGGTGAAATGGTACGGCCCAAATTTGATGCCTGGAGCATTGGAATAATAAGGTAAGCCGGGCTTAGGCCTAATTTAGCCGCAAGTGTCGGGGCGAGTTCTACAAAAGCATAAAACGGCGCGTTACCTGAGCCTGTTGCGATAGCCGCGACAACCGTTATTAAGGTCAGCAGAATCATTAATGCGAAACCGCCTGCGCCTGCGGCTTCAGCCAGACCGATCAGGTTATCAATTGCTCCGATTGACATTAACCCCTGTGCAAACACCCCCGCTCCGATCAGCAGCATTACCACGCCTTTAAAAGCATCTGCCATGCCTTCGTAACACACTTCTAAACCTTCGAGCGTTTCTTTACCGTTAAAGCGTCTAGTAAAGTATTCAACCATCACGCCTATAAATATCGACAGAACAACGATAGTGTAGATATCTAGTTCCAGGCCGGGAATGGTTTTACCATTGAAAACAAAAACACCGACGATCGGCAGGAACGGCAGGATAGAGTAATAAGCCGGTGCCGTTATTTTTATATGAGAGACATCCAGTTTCTCCATGGGGGTATTTTCTTTTTTATCTAAATACTTATTCCAGAAGAAGGCGGCAGCCGCCATAACGATAATTGCACTGATTGATACCGGCAGTACCGTTTCCACAGAGAATACATGCAGCGGTATACCCGATTTTTCAGCCGCGATAACCACGTCACCCGATGTGGGAGAAAGTATAATCGCCGCTGGTGATGCACATACTGCTACAGCTGCCGGACGGGATATGCCCATCGCGGTCATCATCGGGAATAAAGTGGCCATTAACAGCACACCCAGACCCGTTGCAGAGCTTACTGCCAAGGACATTAAGCAGGCAACGATGTAAGCTGCTACTAATAATACGTAGGGAGATTTAATAAATGCCAGCGGATGGGAGAATTGTTTCACCACCACATTGTTGGCGCCGATATGCGTCATGTAGGTTGCAAAACCACATAACAGCATGATCTGCATACCTAAACCGCCGCCGCGGTACTGCAGCATGTATTTCACAAATTCCAGTGTATCCAAGAAAGAGTTACCCGTGCTTGCGACATTTTCCGGTAAAACCGTATGCCCCATAAAACCTGTGATGATTAATAGAAGCATACCTGCACTGAGCAGAACTCCTGCAGGTTTATACTCTTTAACGATGAAGTAACCGACAACTATTGTGACCACCAGGCCGATAAATAGCTCTAACATAAAAAAACCTTATTATTATTGTTGGATTTCATATGGTGTTGATTTTTATGTAATAAATCAAATGAATTGATTCAATATTATGTGATCTGCAAGTAACTTATTCCTAGTAATTTGGCGGACATGTTTTGTCTGCTGTTTTATCCGTCAAAGCACGACCATTAAATGCTCTTTCTGGCATTCTTCAGCTATAAATTTCTGTTTAGTTTTGGCTGATAAAGCCAATTAAGCTCAGGGTTGTAAAGCTGCGGTCAATGCTGCTTAGGCACACAAAACGATGAAAAAATTTTGCCTGGAAGGCTGTAAAAGCGGGATTGTTTTACTAATCCGCTACACTTTCTCTATATGTCTTAATGACTGAGGTGACTTTTTTATGAAGATAGGAGTGGCATTAGGAAGCGGCTCTGCACGCGGCTGGGCGCATATCGGCGTGATTGAGGCATTGAATGATTTAGGCTTAAAAATTGATGTTGTAGCCGGCTGCTCAATCGGCTCCTATGTCGGCGCTGCTTATGCCAATAACAAACTAAGTGAATTAAAAGAGTGGGTCGGCGGCTTCACCGAATGGCAGGTTGCGGGACTGATGGGAGTTGGTTTAAATCGAGGAGGACTAGTCAGCGGTGAAAGGGTATTTAAACAGCTGGAGCAGCATTTTTCGCCGTCGACATTTGAGCAGTTAAACAAGCCTTTGGGTGTTGTGGCGACTGATCTGTATAGTGGTAAAGAAGTATGGTTTACCAGTGGTGACGTGATTGAAGCCGTACGCGCCTCATGTGCAATACCGGCATTATTTCCAGCGGTATGGCATAAGAGTAAACAGCGCTGGCTGGTGGACGGTGCGCTGGTTAATCCCGTTCCTGTCTCTTTATGCCGTCATCTTGGAGCCGACTTTGTTATCGGTGTGAATTTAAACTCGGATTACCGGCCGCATTTATATGAGCAGAACAGCAGTGCTCTGCAGCAGAACCAGGAAAAAACCAATGATTTTTTTGAAAAAAGTAAAAGCGTAATTAATCAGTGGTTTAGTATAGATATCTATAATGATTCCCAACCTAAACCGCCCAGTATGCTGGGAGCGATAACAGGCTCTCTGGCAATTATGCAGGACAGGCTTACGCGCTCAAAATTGATTGCAGAACCTCCGGAAATTATTATTGAGCCCAGATTGAGTGACTTTGGAATAATGGAGTACCATCGCGGCAGTGAATTAATTGCGGAAGGCCGTGCCAGTGTAAAACGTGTGGAGGAGCAGATTAAATATCAGCTCGGGCTGGATTAGAAAAGCCAGAACAACAAGTTAGTTTGTGCGAATATTAAAAACAAACATTTTGTTCCGATCCAGCCCTGAACAAGGTGTGCAGTGCTCGTATGTTTTGAGCAGGAATTTGATCCTTTGACTAGTACTGCCGCTCTGGACGGAATGACTTAAAAAGGATCAAATCTCAGGGCAAAGGCTTTTTATTCACCCTATACTCAAAAAAAACGCCTCTTCAATTTAAAACAAAGGAGGGCTGAATTATGTTTTGGGTTAATTCAAGAGTAAGTTCATTTATAGTTATTTTATTTATGAGCCTGTTTTTTGTCACAGCAGCCGCTGCAGATCCGTTTGTCGGAGAATTTGCCGCATATGCCGATGATGATAATTATTCTATAAAAATGAATGCACCGGTGAACGGCTACTACCATGGAACAATGAGTGTTGACGGTGAAATAATGCCGCTGACGGCAAATAAATCAGGAAAGTTTCTGGTCGGCACCATCAATGATTATGGCGATGTATATCAATTTACTGCGGTTTCGCGGGCAGACGGTTCATTTGTTTTCACCGATGAAGATGGAGAATCAATTGTCTTCAGACCTAAGGGACAATCCCGGGCCGGCGGGGAAGCGCCAGCCGGTCCGGATTATTATTCACAGCAGGGGGGGACCGCACAGCAGAGTGACAGCGGGGCTGTTTACATAAACCGGAAAAAACTCTCGCCTGATAAGAGAAATGCACTGGAATCCGCATATCAAACCCGCATCCAGAGCGGGCGTTACTGGTATGATAATATTTGTGGAGCCTGGGGAGTGGAAGGCGGGCCGACAACTGGATTTATTCTGGCTGGTCTGGATCTTCCCGGACCGATGCCGGCTGATATTTCCAAAGGGGGAACAGGTATTTTTATCAATGGGCGCGAGATTCATCCCATGGATCAGCGCGGCCTGCAGCAGCTGTTTGGTGTTACCTATAAAGGTAATTACTGGCTGGATGCTCAGGGAAATCTCGGTCCGGTCGGCGGCTATGCCATTGTTAATATTGTCAATGCTATACAAGCAGCACAACAGCAGCAGTCCAGCGGTTCTGTCACTCACGGCTACGGTTCATCCTACGGCTCTCGAGGCACATTATCCAGCGGAGGAATGTATTCCGGGCGTACCGCAAGCGGCAAGTCAGTATTCTGGTATCCAGGGAAATAAACTTAAACGCACTCTCTGTTTTGTTATATAAACAGAGAGTGTAAGAGAGTGTATATGAAGCCTTTTTATCTAATTAATTTTCGTTTAATTCATATTTCTAAGACGTTAATGACTCCTCTGTTTTATTTTGTAATATCCCTGTACTCTCGATTTTACATGGCTCGACAACTGCCGTGATAAGTGATCTGAAAGTCAACAATGTTCGATAATTTCCTAAGCTATACATGTTGATCTTACTCTGCTATAAACAAATAAATTATCTCCATGCAAAGGTGCCGGGTATGGCTATGGTATCCCCGAATATTGAACATTTATACTACTTTACCACTGTTGTTGAAAAGGGCTCTTTTACAGCTGCGGGACGACATCTCGGGCGTGATCGCAGCTCTATAGGGCAGGCTGTTTCAAATCTGGAGATTGACCTTGGTATTACACTTTTTGAGCGAAACGGACGTGCTATATCCATCACCCCGGAAGGGGATGCTTTATACAGAAGAGCACGAACCCTGCTGGAGAATTATCAGTCCTTCTGTCAGTTCAGCAGTAACCTGTCTGCCAATTTAGAGTCGGAGCTGACTATTGGCATAGACAGCTTTACTTCTACCAGAGAGCTTGCTGGTATTGATGCTCAAATCGCTCTTATTTTTCCTTCATTACGGCTTCACTGGAAACGGCTTCCAACATTAGAGTTAGATGCAGCTCTTGCAGAAGGTGAAACCGATCTGAACATCCGGTTATTTAAAAACCACAATCTTCCAGAAGATTTTCATGTGTTGCACATTGATAATGTAGAGCTAATCGGATTGATAAACAGCAAGGACCCTAAAGTAAAAACGAGTCTGATTAAACACAATGAACTGCGAGAAATACCACTTCTGGTGTATCCGGATCTGGAAAGAATATTTCGCAGCGACAGATTTGAAAATATGCGCCGGGTATTTTCCCGAGAGTGTGCGCTGCAGATAATCGGGCAGAAAAACTCCTGGACATTGGGAACGAAGGATGACATTCCCCCCGAGTCAGAGCATTTTTTTCCTGTTCATATTGATACTACAGATCCTCTCATCGTCAGGCGTATTCTCGTCTGGCATCATGGTCAGACAACAGGTAAAGCTAAGCGCTGGCTGATAGATAATATTCAGTCATTACTGGCGAACCTCTCCTGATAAACGATAAAGTTATTTCACCCCGTTTTAGCGGGGGAAAATCCCCCCTTAAATAACAGATTGTGTTTTGCTTCCATACGCAGGCTAAATTAGAGTGGCCCATCTGGAGGGAGTACATATGTTATTAAGTTTATATCAGCCCGCTTATAAGGTTCAGGCAGCGCATTTACTGTTATGCATTATCTGGAATCTGATAGGTGTAATACAAATTAGTCTGGGATATCAGTCAATTGGTCCAACAGCATCATTACTTTTGATTGTAATTCTCGTACTGACCTGGTCAGGAATGTGGACATCGTTAAATAGAGGTTTTCAGAGAAGCTACTGTGCCCTTTCTTTACTTGCTGTAACGTCGGCATTTTTTGCTGTTTATTCTGCAGTCACTCTGACAGCAGATAACTGGCCCTCAGAGTTCTGGCGATATGCAGGGATCGCTGTAAACAGCGTTGGAGCTGCTGGATTTATTCTTTTGATACGGCAGAGTTTTATTAAAACAAAAAATCGCAATTAAGGTGCGGCTTGTTGATGTGCGCCAGTCTGGTCGTGATATTAAGTTTGATACCTGCTGTAAATATATGATGCAGCTTAGTTTTATGCGGTATTGAGTTCCTATAATGCAACCTGATAAATTATTTTATCTATAGAGGAAAAGTTTTATGAATATTGTAAAAAGAACTGTAAAAAAAATAGGGCTGATAGGATTACTTATCCCTGCTTTCAGCACCAGTACAGCACTTGCCTGTACCAGCATTGCATTAAAGGCAGATGATGGTGCGGTGGTATACGGCAGAACGATGGAGTGGGGAGCTTTTGATCTGAATTCGAGAGTTGCAATCGTTCCACGAGGCCATGAATTTACGGCACATACGCCTGATGGTAAAGCGGGGCTCAAATGGAAAGCGCGATACGGAGCCGTTGCACTGGATGCCTTGGAAAAGGATTATTTAACCGACGGAATGAATGAAAAAGGCCTGGTTGTGGGGGTGCTATACCATCCTGGTTTTGCGGAGTATCAAGAGTATGAGCCTGATTCCGCTGATCGTTCTGTGGGACCACTGGAATTAGCTAATTATGTTCTTACTATGTTTTCAACTGTCGATGCAGTAAGTAAAGGACTAGAGGATATTAGAGTTGTACCAATTCCAGAGCCTGCTCTGGGTAATATTGCCGCACCAATTCACCTTTCAGTGATTGAACCGAGCGGCAAAGCGATTGTCGTTGAATATTTGAAAGGGGAATTAACCATTTTTGATAACCCGCTGCGGGTACTGACAAATAGCCCGGCCTTTGACTGGCATATGACAAACCTGCGTAACTATATTAATTTGTCAGCAGTTTCACTGCCAACCAAGCAACTGGAAAACTTAGACTTTTCACCTATTGGAGCGGGAAGTGGTTTCCTTAGCATGCCTGGTGATTTTACGCCTCCTTCTCGTTTTGTTCGTGCTACAGCGTTTACTCAAACTGCGAGGAATACTTCAGACGGTGATGAAACTATATATGAAGTGTTCCGCATTATGGATAACTTTAACCTGCCGCTGGGCGCTGCAGAAGGCCCGGATGCTGATCCTGAGTTGTTAAAAGGGATGAGAAGTTCAACTATCTGGACAACGGCTGCTGACAGTAAAAATCTTAAATATTATTATCACACCCAGAACAACCGTAAGGTGAGAATGGTCGATCTTAATAAAATTGATTTCTCTGATAATGAAGACGGGATCAGGCATCTTGTTTTAGACAAAAACAAAGCTCAAGAGATCGAAAATATTACACCAGCTAGTTAACCTGAATTCGGGATAAGCGACATTCCTCAATACCGCTCTTTTCGTCCCTCTCTGCGTTAAGTTTGCTTGTAATAGCCTGCTATTACTTTACAAACTTGCCTTGATAGGAACAAAAATTTCGGCATTGAATCTAACACTGTGAATTATAAGGTTAATTTAATGTTCTTTAATGCCCATTATCCCGAGCTCAGGTTAGTTAGAGTTTCTGCTCGGCAGGTTATGTAAGCTTGACATTCGCGTTAGCAGAGACACCTTCGGAAATGAACGAAGCTGTCTCTGCTTTATATCCGCTTAATTTTCTACCCCATTCATATTTCTAAGGGGGCTTGCTGACGTTAATACCTCTTCTGTTTTATCCTGCACTATCCGGTACTCCTGTAATTAATCCATACGGGCAGATCCTTGAATACAGCTATAATTAAAGCAGGAAACGGAGGTTAATATGTCACAAAACGAGATTGAACGTCCGGAGCACTTTGTCGTTGATATGCAGGGCATGACAAACGAAACAGCTGAAGTCATGTGCGGTAAGCATAAAAATACCAACGTTCAAACAGTACTGGCTAAGTCTGTATTAAACGCTGCTGAGAGCCTTGGCCTCCCTAAAGAAGTTACAGAAGAGATTATCGGTCAAGATTTTGCCAGCATCTCCCGCTGCGGTATAGATCCTAAATCTAAAGCAGGTGAACTTAGCCTGTTATTAGTACACTGTTACCGTTCTCTTTACTCTCTAATGGACGGGGATGTGGGAAATATGCAGTATTTTATGAGAACCGCGAATAAGGGCACAGACAGCATACCAAACGAGCAGATAAAAACGGCCGCCGGCCTGGTAACTTTCAGTGCGTCATTAGATGCAATGAGAGGTAATGCTCATGAGCTGTTAATTGATATGTTTGAAGATCTTGAGTTAGCGGCTGTAGTGGAAGAGTCTAAAGACCAGCTTGAAATCGAGGTTGATGACGATGATATTTAGAGATTGTGTTTGTTTTCCGCCCAGACAGGGCAGAAAATAAACACGTAATAATTCATTTTAACCAGTCTACACTAGGCTAATTTTAAACTGCTGTGCTGCTTTATACCGGCTCCGCTTCGACTAACAGCGTTAAGTACTGCCTGCAGAGAAGCGCTGACTATATCATCGCATTTAGCCGCTGCGCAGTAACGCGCGCCTTGAATGCTTAGCTGAACATAAGCCATCGCTTCGGCCTGTTCATTTTCAGCCCCTTTTCTGCTTGGAAGGGCGTGCTCGTTATAGTCGATTAATACAATCTCAGTTTCGATTGATTCACTTAAACCTCTGACAAAAGCATCCAGTACACCTTTACCTTGACCGTCAATTGTCACTGAGCCGTTAACAGAGGCTATTTGTGCCTGCAGCATATCTTTATTACCTTGACGGTTAAGGCTGTAGCTGTTGATACTTGCGCTTTGCTGCGGTGCTAAATAAGTATTGGAAAAAATATCGTGAATAATAGTCGATGAAACTTCACTTTCACTATTTTCGGCATGCTGCTGCACATGCGGACTAAAGTCGACCTGCATCCAGCGCGGCATTTGAATACCGTAGTCCTGTTCTAGTACGTAGGCCACGCCGCCTTTGCCGGACTGGCTGTTGATACGAATAACCTGCTGATAAGTTCGCCCTAAATCACGCGGGTCGATCGGCAGATAAGCAACCTGCCAGTGTGCCTGCGGATCATGGATCCGCTTCGCCGCATCAATCGCCATACATTTATTAATTGCATCCTGATGGCTGCCGGAGAAAGCGGCAAAAACTAATTCACCTGCGTAGGCATGACGTGGGTGTACTGCTAACTGCGTGCAGCGCTCAACGGTTGCAATAATACGGTCCATATCAGCAAAATTTAGTTCCGGATCAATGCCTTGACTATATATATTCATTGCCATAGTAACGATATCCATATTACCGGTACGCTCGCCGTTGCCCAGTAATGTGCCTTCGATACGATCCGCACCGGCCAGTACGCCCAGTTCAGCGGCAGCTACGCCGCAGCCGCGGTCGTTGTGAGTATGTAAACTGATGGTCACTGACTGACGAGAGCTGATATTGTCACACATCCATTCAATCTGGTCTGCGTAGACATTAGGCGTTGATGCCTCAACCGTCGCGGGTAAATTGATAATCACCTTGTTTTCAGGTGTCGGCTGCCAGACATTAATAACGGCATCACAAACCTCCAGGGCATAATCCATTTCGGTGCCGGTAAAACTCTCGGGTGAATATTGAAATGACCAGCTTGTTTCGGGCTGAGCAATCGCAAAATCACGCACCCATTGTGCGCCCTGTACAGCAATTGCTTTAATTTCATCGCGCGATTTTTTAAATACCTGCTCGCGCTGTACCGTTGAGGTTGAATTATATAAATGCACAATGGCTTTTCTGGCGCCTTTTAAAGCTTCAAAGCTACGCGCTATTAAAGGCTTGCGTGCCTGGGTTAATACCTGGATAGTGACATCGTCTGGAATTAAATCCTGTTCAATCAGCTGGCGCACAAAATCAAAATCAGGTGCCGATGCCGCGGGAAAACCGACTTCGATCTCTTTAAACCCCACATCTACTAACAGTTTAAACATATCCAGCTTCTGGCTTGGACTCATAGGTTCAATCAGAGCTTGATTACCATCGCGCAGATCAACACTGCACCACTGAGGCGCTGCTTCAATAATTTGATTAGGCCAGCGTCTGTCCGCTTTTTGAACTGGAGCATAGGCGCGGTATTTTTTATGATTAAAACTAGCGTGGATGTTAGAGATATTAGACACGAGTCATTTCCTTTTAGAGCTTCAGCAGCGGAGATGTTTAGAGGAATGAATTAGCGAGTTGGTGCACCATTGTAAGGGTATTACCGCCCGTTTCCGGTTAGAAACTTCGCTCGCTATCCATGTGTTAACTATAGAACGAACGGCGTAGAGAGTGGTTGCAAAGTAACTCTAAATTCAACCTGTTTATGCAACAACTCACTAGGTAATGTGCTATTGTTAGTGAAAATGACCATATAGGTAAAATAGTATGCAGGAAGTAATCAAATTAGACCGTACTGACAAGAAAATTCTTAAGCTGATGCAGGGGAATGCGCGTATCAGTAACCTAGAGTTAGCCGACAGTGTTGGTTTATCACCAACACCCTGTTCACGCCGTGTTAAACGTCTGGAGGAATCAGGACTAATCGACAAACATGTCACTTTATTGAAGCCCGCGGTACTAGGCTTAAAATTAACTGCCATGATTGGTATTTCAATGGACCGCCATACACCGGACCGTTTTGATAACTTTGAACGTGCGATTGCCGCTTTACCTGAGGTACTGGAATGTCTGATTGTAACCGGGCAGACGGCTGATTTTTTGTTAAAAGTGGTGGTGCGTGATATGGAGCATTACGAGAAGTTTTTACTCGGGCATTTAACCAAGTTAGAAGGGGTTACCGGTGTACATTCTAGTTTTGTATTAAGAGAGGTAGTCAAAAAGACCGAACTGCCGCTGGATTGAGTGTTCTGCTGGTCAATATGCTTAAGTACGGCTCTGCAGGTTTTGGATCTTAACAATTTAAATTATCCGGCTCGCTTTCGGGAAAAGCGAGCGTGGTGTTTTATTGGCGTTAATCTGAACTATGTAATCATAGCGACAACCTGTGCACTAAAATTTTCTGCCTATCAAATTCTCCACCTTTTCAAGTTTGCGCCGTAAATAGATGATTTAGTCTACTCATTTACAGAGAGCGCTGATATCCAGGAAGCAATCTCCTCAATTTCAGTCTGCTTGCCGTTCAACAGCCTTAACATCAAACCACCAAACAAAAGTGCGTAAGCTTGACTAGCGTTAGACTCGCCGACTAATTTGGTCAACTCAGAGATAAATTGATTATCTGCCATTCTAAGCAAAGTGTCGTTTGCGACATCTTTTGTGTCTCTGTTCTTTACGTAATCGAGTAACACTACCATTTCGCCTTGAAACCGGCTGTCTAGGGCAGAGAGCAATCCAGTAATTGCCTGTTCTTTATCCTCTGGAAGATCGCTTCCTTCTGGGACTCCATAGAGGCTGTGAGGTTGTAAGACCAACTCTGTACAAGCGGTAAACAACTCTTCTTTGCTGGGAAAGTAATGATAAAGTGCGCTTTTAGATACCCCCAGCGCTTCAGCAATCCCCCGCATACCAAGCCCGTTAAATCCGTGCTCAGAAAATACATCGACTGCTTTTAAAGCTAGCTCTTGACGATAAGCTTCATGATCTACAATTTTCGGCATAACTCCTCCTTAAAAGTCCGAGTGGACTATAAGTTAGCACTAGTAAAAAGTCTACTTTACAAAATGTTGCTTTGATTATTTGGACCGGGTGGACTAAAAAGGTTGACAGCAAAAATATAGAGTAATATTATTTGGTCCGAGTGGACTATAAAGTTTTTGTTGTTGTGAAAGACGGCTAACCAATCCCTACTTTCATACGACAAAAGCGCAACCTAATGAATATTTAACAAGTACCGGAGTAAATCATGTCAAAAGATCAAATAACGATAAAAAATGCCCCTATTGACTGGGCATGCACAGGAAAATTTAGCTTTACAGCAGGGTTTGGTTCGACAAAGGCAGAGAGTGCCATTGCGAACTATGCCGCATTGATTGCACCTGTCGTGCTGTATTTCCTGTCATGGCAGAATTTAGGGTGGACTATTCTTCAAATTGTTGTCGCAAGTGCCCTTGCATTGGATATGGTTGGCGGTGTGCTTACTAACTCCCTAGGTTCGATGAAACGTTTTCTCCATACTGACCAAAAACTGGAGGTCAATTGGTTAGGAAAATTAGTCGGCAGTAAGTTTTTATTTCCAGCAATTCACTTTCAGTTATTTGCTGTGCCGCTTTGTTTTGATGCGGCCTGGTCTTATGCCTTTTTCTGGTATGGCGTTATGATAGTTTCAATTATCTTCATTCACTTTTTACCACTGTATCTTCATCGTCCAGTTGCGCTCCTGATCGTCATGCTGTCGGTAATGATTGGACAAACCATATCTGCACCCGCTGGACTTGAGTGGCTTGCACCTATTTTCATTATTAAGCTGGTTCTATCACACGGAGTAAGAGAAGAGCCATATCGATCAGAGCATGAACAAATTGAGAGACAACCCAGTGACTAAACAATCTCGTATTTTAATTGCTGGTTCGACAGGCTACCTTGGCTTACATATTGTTAAGCAGCTGCACACAGAGCAAGTTGAGTTCAAGGCATTAGTAAGAAATAAAGCCAAGCTGGTTTCTCTTGGTATTCGAGAAAACCAAATTATCGAAGCGCAGGTAACCAAACCAGACGAGTTAAATGGTATCTGTAATGGGGTTGACGTTGTAATTTCATGCTTAGGTATCACCAGACAGCGTGACGGATTAGGTTATATAGATGTTGATTACCAAGCAAATCTTAATTTACTACAAGAAGCTGAGCGGGCAGGCGTTAGTAAATTTATTTATGTTTCTGCGTTTAATGCAGGGAAATATTCAAATGTCAGGCTGTTAAAAGCCAAGGAGAGTTTTGCTCAACACCTGCTGGACTCAGATAAACTTATACCTTGTGTGATAAGGCCAAATGGTTTCTTCTCTGATTTAGAAGAAGTTTATCAGGCGGCGAAGACTGGACGAGTCTATTTGTTTGGAACTGGCGAAGTGAAAATGAATCCAATTCACGGGGAAGATCTTGCCAGGTTCTGCCTTGAAGCGATAGATAGCGGGGAGCGGGAACTCGAAGCAGGTGGACCGGAGGTACTATCGGGTAAAGATATTGCTAAGCTGGCTTTTTTTGTGCAAAACAAACAAGAGCAAACCACCTGTTTACCTGACTGGCTGCAAAGTTTGGCGCTTAGCGTTGTAAAAAGGCTCCCAGAAAAATGGGGAGGGCCTGCGGAGTTCTTTTTAACGGTCATGGGGCAGGATGCTATTGCTCCAAGATACGGTACACATAAACTCGGAGACTATTTCTCAGAATTGTCCCGAAAATGACGGGCATCAGACAGAGAAAGTATATAATGACAGCACTTCTATGCAGCCCAAATAACTAGAGCTAGAGTTCTTGTCCTAGCTCGCTTTTGTCTAATTCTGCTCAACTAGGCTAACACATGGAAAAACTAATTTGCCCGCTAATGGGAGTTTTTGAGCGTGTCAGTCACGCTCTGAGTCGGGAAAAGCGAGCGCGGGATTTTCCTGCAGGTTTTCTGTTACAGAAAACAATAAATGCTTTTACGGAAAGCCTGATACACTGCAGCTGCCGGAATCTTCACTAACCGGCAGTCTACTTTGGATTATTAAAGGCTTTTTCCTTCCATTTCTTAAGTGAAGTTTCAGCAAGCATGGCGCCAAAAAGCTCAAATATCACAATAGCTGGAACTATGGTATTAAAGACCATGAGTCCGTCAGGGCCTCTCAGTATAGTTGCAACATACATGGTCTCTACTGCCGCCATTCCGGCCTGAGGCAGTATTAGTTTTGGAAGCAGGCTTGTAATGTCCGCCTCCTGTCCTGTTCCCTTACAGGCCCCCCAAGTTCCAAGGATCTTTCCTGTCAACCTCATTGCAATATAAACAGCAATAAAAAGCAGGGAATCAGTGGAAAAGGTCTCAAGTTTTACACTTGCACCAATAATTGCAAAAAAGAATATATTAAAGATCGGCATTACATTTCTAATTCTCAATGATTCAAATATTGTGTGTGAATGAAAATTAGAAATTAAAAAGCCGCCAAAAACAGCGGTGATAAGAAACGGAAGGTCAAGGCTGATTGCAATAGATATGCCTATTGAAATAACGCTGATTAAAATCAGTAATATTTCTATACTTGCTGACGGGCGTTCATTTAAAATTGTAGGAAAAAAGAGGTTTGAGTCAGCAAAATGGTGATTGTTGGTAATTGACATTGTTCTAACAAAGATTTTCAAAATGAGAAAGATTAAAAAACCCAGGAGAAAAGCCAGAAAAAATTCCTCAAGTACTTTTAAGGCAATAAATCCCGTAGAAAGTTCTTCTCCATGTTTAATGGTGACTGCAATACCAAGGAAAATAGAGAAAAATATAACCTCAATAATATCGTCAAGTACGACTATATTTGCCAGAAGGCTCCTTAACTTCCCGCCAATTCCGAACTTGTTCATAATAATGAAGGTCATTGCCGGTGCCGTGGCCATTCCTATGGAGCCGATGAGCAGCGCTATGATTATTTTTACATCAAAAATTAACCAGAAAGCCAGTGTTAAGAGTATCCACGTCAGTATGGCCTGAGAAAAACAAATAATAGCGGCTTTTACACCGACTTCCTTAAGGTGCTTTACATCAAGCTCCTCACCAAGTGAAAAAGCGATAAGTCCGAGGAAGAGAAATACAAAAAAATGGAAATTCTCGACAACTTCCCTATATAAAATAAATTTTTGATCGTAAAGATCAATAACGGGTATATAAAATGAGCTTTCAGCAATCCAGCTTATAGAACTTAAGCCTTGAAATAACAAGTTAATAAAGCTTGGGCCCACAAGGAGACCACCCACAATTTGTCCTACAACTTCACCTAGTTCAAATTTTCTTGTAATACGCCCGCAGAGAAATGCCGAAAGAAGTATCAGGCCGACACTTAAGATTTGTATTTGCAGGCGTTCGAGCTCCATTAAGGCACCTCTTTTATCTTTTTATTAGTTGTTTCAAGATCCTGAATATTCACCAGAAATCCGTTCTCGTTAATGTGGATGCCTTCAAAGTATAGGAAGAATAAACTGAAGCAGCTAAATTAATTTGGCCGCGAATTTGCGGCTGGTTTATCTTGTTTCGGGGGAGAAAACGAGACAGTTTCTCAGGCTCACCTGCACCGAAAGCGGGTACTGGAAAAACACTAAATCTTGTACAAAGTTCGTAACTCAGCAAAATTGCGATAGAAGAGCTACACAAGAACAATACAGCAAATGGCTAACTCCAGCGTGCGGTTGAAAAATAACCAGTGTTATTTCAGCGCTGCTCAAAAAAGCACCTATACTGATGAGTTTATTAATTGCCTCAAGGAGTATAAAACCAATGAAATCCCCCGTTGAAATCATGCAGCAGAAACACCGTCAGCTGCTTCATTGCAAGTTGATGCAGGTGACCTCTCATGTTCAGCGCTTTAACGGTGAATGTATGCTCAATACCCTGATGATGGATGGATACGACTGCCCGTTTAAATACTGCCGCGAATATAAGTACCGAAACCTCAAAGGTAAACGAGTTGATCTCTCCTATTATCCCGCAGTGGAAGTTATCGCCGGCTTTGAAGTGGATATCATGAAGGTAGTACAGATCAAGGTAATCTGAATGTAATGACTGAGTTGTCGATCCTGCCTGTTTTATTCTGCGTTAGTGTTATCAGCAGACAGCCGCCGTTTTGCGCCTGCCGAGATGTAGATGTTCTGCGCTTTGTCAATAGCCTCCTGGGACTGACGGGCAACTCGATAGGCCTGATGGTATTTGTTACCGCGCCATAATGTTTTAGCTTGATGTAAAAGTTTGTTGGATACATCAATTTGAGCTTTCATACCAAATGGATAAGATGAGCGGGTGTGAGCCCAGTCCAGGCGGCCTTCAATATCAATAATGGCTGCTTGATAAAACTCTTCGACAGCCTCTTGTCGGACAAACTGAATTAAGAAGTAGGTAATTGTGACGACAAGTCCAATTGTAAAAAGGATGCTCATGCCTGCTCTCCTTAATTAATGCGAACCTAGAACGTATGTACAGAGAGTATAAGAAGAATAAAAGCCCTTTACCAAAAAAATGTTTATTTTATTGGTAAAGGGCCTCGTCATTGAATTTCCGCTGCTTTAGCCGCTGAACTAGAGGCAGATGTAATTACGATAATACAGCCTCAACCAGGCCGGGCTAAAAACGAAGGTCTTCCTGGCCCTGCTCAAGCAGATAGGTTTTCAGCTGCTGATAGCCAAATTTATTGGCGTATCTAATAGGCCAGCGTCCGCCGGCTTCCAGAGAGCCGCCGTGCTTATGCAGAAGCTTTACAATTTCACAGTAACCCTGCTCCGCCGCCGACAATAGGGCTGAATCCAGTTCCGCTTGGCTGATGGTTTCACTATCCAGTAATTTTTTACATAAAAGCAGATAGCCGCAGCCGGCTGCATCCTCAAGTGAACTGTCAGAGCTCTGCAGCTGCCGCTTCAAGACTTCCTGATCTTCTACTATGTTAAAAGTCGCCACTTGAAATTTACTTGAACCTGTTGCCGATAGACTGGAGGCGCATCGGATAGACTGCTGCTTATCGAATCCGCCTAGTTTGTTGTGCAGAGATTTGAGCAGATCAAAATGCTGATAAACAGCCAGACGATCGATCAAAGAGTCACAACTATTTTCAGCGTTACCATACTCAAGCTCAATATCAGGATGCTGGAAGATAGCTTCGATACTCGTTGATTGTTTTTGACGTAATAACATAAGTACTATCCCGCAGGGTAAAATAACTCTTTCAGCCGCTGTTATATAATGCAGCCAGGGAAGCCCTTTTATTAGAGACAAGGAAACCATAACTGCCCTTAGCTTCTCTGTTTTAGGCGGAGGGGAGTCGAGGTAAATATTCCGCAGCAGTGCCTCGAATGTATCACTTAATCCAAGCTGGCTCTCTAAGGTCACTCCGCTGAAACTGTCTTTCTCTGTCGTCAGTTTTTTCCAGTTTATACCTGCAAGACGGACGCGGCAGAAGTCCTCTTCACTGAATAAGCCGGACTTCAGCAGTTCCTTCAGCAGCTGGGTGTGCTCTTCTGTCAGGCAGTTCTGCAGCTCTTGCACATCTAACTGAGCACGGCGAATATAGTCTACAGCCAGCTCGATATCAGCAAGGGTTAATATAGTGCGGTGCAGAGTATCTCGACTGCAGAAAATAGATGAGCCCAGATCTGTCATAAACTCAGATTCCAGTAGAGAAAACAATGACTCTCTATTATCAAGCTGCCAAAACTGTCGACTAGTTAAATTATCAACCATTACAAACTCATCCCAGCTGAAACTGGAAATACCGTCGTGATGGCCGTCTTCGCGATAATCAACTATCGCCCCCTGCGGATAGCTAACCTGATGCAGATACACTTGCCCGGGCTGCCAGTGGTTAAAAACAAACTCTGCCGTTAACGCTTTAAATAGTCCCTGTGAGTCTGCGGCTGGAACTTCAGAATGAGACAGGTGATAGGCAACAATAAGGTTTTCTGACATGAGCAGTCCTATGGATTTGATTAGACTTTAAACTCTTATTAAAGCCTAATCACCCGGTACAAGCAATATTCAATTTTTCTAATTAATCATAATGTTGTGTTGTAGTCATTTAATGTGTTGATGACTTGATTAACGGGTATAAGTGACTGCAAGATTTGCCGTGATAAACTCTAAAATTCAATACAAGTGCGGCTTTGCGGTCTGCTGCCGCTTCTCAATTTCTTACGTTTAACAGGACGGCTGCGTTTGAAGCTGATATGCTTTTTCTTTTTATGAACAGACCGTCTGGCCGGAATTAAGCATCATGATAAACAGAGAGAATAACCCCCATCGACGCTTCGTGGATCCTGGCGATCTGGTTCGTTTTGCTGATGAGCTTTTAATCGGGGCAATCGGGCCGGGTGTGAGAGCCGTATCGACTGAGGTGCAGGGCGAGCGGGTACGCTGGCGCTGCATTTTTGAAAGTTATCAGGCGATGAAGCAGGACAGGCCTCCGCTTGAGGTGATCGAGAGCAGGCTGCAGGGGATTTTCTACTGGCATGCAAGGGTCGACGGGGAGTACCTGGTTATGTCTAAGGAAGAGGAGATGGCGCATCTTGGACGTTTGTTGTTTCTGCGCCGAGAGGTATAAATAATGAATAAAATAAACAGCTTGTTATCTACATTTACCGCCGCAGCTTTGTTATGGACAGCTGCTGCGGGGGCGTCTGATCTTGTTTCGTTTGAACCCGGCTGCCGCTCTCATATTATTCATCGTTATGAGGAAGTCAGCCGCGACTATACCTATCTTGAGTTTTCTCGAAACCCGCAGCCTTGCCGCCTGCAGGGGATAATCGGCGGCGAGCACCAGACCTTTATCAATGTACTTGGATTTACAGGTGACAGATATTCAGTTTCTTTGATCGAGAAAGAGGATCACCCGAGTTTTGCTGTTTCAGGGCATGGAATCAAGGTATCCGGCACGGCTGAAAATAATGAACAGATCGTTGAAATAGAAGCGATGGAAACTTTTTTCAGCATCGCAGTTTATGCTCACCCTTACGGTGAATATCAGATGACCATTAAAAAACTATAAAATTCAGTTCAATTATCAGCAGTTATGTTATTCAGTTTATTAACAATGGAGATATGATGGACATTAAAGCAGTACTATTCGATATGGACGGCCTGATATTTGATACGGAAGGCCTGTACAAAAAGAGCTGGCAGCATGCAGTCAGCGAACAAGGTTTAGAGCTGACCGATGAGTATTATAAAAAGTTTATCGGTGTACAGGACGCTGAGTGCGAACGTCTGCTGCAGATGAAATTTGCTGAGCAGCTTGATATGGCGCGTTTCAGGCTGGTGCGGGATGTCATGTTAGAGGCTGAAATAGAGAAGGGTATTGCTTATAAAACTGGGTTCGAAGAATTGTTTGCCGGACTTAAAAGCAGAGAGTTTAAATGTGCCCTGGTTACCTCCTCTGCTCTGCCGCAGGTTGAGCATCACTTTTCCGGCAGCGGTTATTTATCTCTGTTTGATGCGCTTATTACTGCTGAAAAAGTAGAAAACGGCAAACCGGCTCCGGACTGTTATTCTATGGCCTGCGAACAGCTCGATACTGCCGCCGCTGAGTGCCTGGTGCTGGAAGATTCCAATAACGGAATGCGGGCCGGGCTGGATGCCGGCTGTTATGCTGTTATGATTCCTGATCTGCTGCCGCCGGATGCAGATGTCGCGGAGCGGGCAAGAGCTGTAGTCGCCAGTCTGGCGGAGGTTGAGAAGTTCCTTTAACAAAGAGCGCTCTAGTAAAGTAATCGCAGTCTGCTTGAACGATACTAGTTTAAGCGTTGATCGATCAGTTGATAATAACTGTTGGCTTTCATTCCATAGATAATCTGAATGTGATTCTTATCGACGGGTACGACCTCGATCGCCCCGTTTCTTTTCAACGCTGCTGTGTTGACTATTTCGGCGTCAAGTAAAGTTAATCTTAGTCTTGTAGCACAGGCTCCAGCATCAGTGATATTTTCTAATCCGCCTATAGCAAGGAGAATATTATCCACCTCCTCAGGTAAGTTTTCGTTTACTTTGGTTAAACCCTTAAATATTTGTATCAGTGATTTCAGCATAGCGCCGCCCTTAAAAATAATTACAGAGCACATTAGCATTTGATCTCAGCGGCGGTCTAATAAGTTAAAGAATTAGATTGTGACAATGATCAATTAATAAATTGTATGAATGAAAATGATAAGCGGCTGAGCAGTAATGATAGGTGACTTAAAACGTTTAGAGCACAAGATAGGAACTTGATTTTCAATATCTGCCGCTAGGAGCCGTTCTCCGGCATACAGAACGGCTCGCCTATAGACAAAACTCTCGCATCTTTACTGCAATTTGTCCTGCGGATTAACCTTGACCCAGCGGCTTGAACCTGACCAGAAGCAGCGGCAGCAGTGTCAGGTTGGCCAGCAGCGCGACCAGCATCGAAAAGCCGGTCAACAGGCCGAAATAGATCGTCGGGATAAAATTGGACAGCGCAAGAATTGAAAAACCTAGTATCACAGTGATAGAGGTGTAATAGATGGCGCGTCCGATACTTCCGTGACAGTTACGGACGGCGGTCCAGTAGTCCCCATGGCTGCGGTATTCATCAATAAAACGATGCACGTAGTGAATGGCGTCATCCACCGCGATGCCGATGCATATTGCCGCTATGGTGATGGTCATCAAATCCAGCGGGATTCCGAACCAGCCCATCAGGCCCAGCACCATAGCCGCTGCGGCCAGGTTGGGAACCAGAGTAATTGCCGCGATCTTCAGGTCCCTGAACAGCAGTATAAACATGCTGAAGATCGCCAGAAATACTACCCCGATGGTCAGGATCTGCGAGCGAAACAGGCTCTGCAGCATGTTGTTGAACAGTACTACCATGCCGGTCAGATGCACTTGCTCATTGCTCAGCCCCAGCTGGCCGGTAAGGTGTCTGCGGATTTTCTTTAACAGTTCGTTGCGCTGCAGAGAAGCATCTGACTCAAATACGCGCATGCTGAACCGGATCTGGTCTCCGTCTTCCGAGAAATAGGGGGTAATCATGATCTGCTTGAGCTCATCCGGCAGACTTTTGTAGAGAACCGACAGAAAGAAGTTGTCCGCCGCTGAGGTCGAATCCAGAGTTTCTAATATTTCCATGCTGGTGGCGAGAGAAATTACCTTGCCGGATTCCGGCAGTTCGTCGAGATAATTATGGATTGCCGCGATCTCCTTCAGCTTTGCGGTATTGAACCAGTAGCTGCGAGCGGTGATACTGGTCTCCTCCTGCAGATCCGCTTGCAGATCTTCGATATCAAAATCCACCTCCTCCAGCAGAGCAGCATCTTCGACTCCCAGCTGCAGTTCATTCTGCTCAGGAAGAGAAGCAGGGGCATCGATCACTATATCCAGCGGGGTGGTGCCGCCCAGTTTGCGGTCGATCAGTTCCATACCCTGATAAATCTCGGTCGATTTTTTGTAGTAATCGATAAAGCGGTTTTCCACGGTTAACAGACTGATGCCAATGCCGCTAAGTAGAAATAATACGGCAAAGGCCGTTAGAACCATTTTCCCATGGGACTCGATCCGTCCGGCGAGAAAAGCGGTGAGCGCGCCGGTAATATTTTTCTGTCTGCTCGGGCGCCCCGGCTTGAGCAGCACTAGGGAAGCGGGAAACAGGGTAAAGGCGGTCACAAAGGCGGCTGCCATGCCGATGGTCATCATCCAGCCGAAGTCGATTACCGGGCGTATATCGCTGACCAGCAGCGAGGCAAACGCAACCATAGTTGTTGCAGAGGTATAAAAGCAGGGCAGCACTTTTTTCTTCACTGTTTCTAGTACCAGGCTATGCTGCGAGGCTTCCGGCCGCTGTGCATGCAGCTCCTGATAGCGGACAATCAGGTGGATGGTGAGCGATAATGTGATGATCAGCAGCAGCGAAATAAAATTGGCAGACACGACTGTCACCGGCCAGTTGTTCAATCCGAGAAAGCCGATCATTACTACCCCGGAAGAGAAGCAGGTAAGCAGCGGCAGCAGCACCCAGCGTAGTTTGCCGAAGGTCACGGCGAGCAGCAGGATCAGAAAGACGAACACGCCGAGGCCGAAAGTAAACAGATCGTGGCGGATAAAATCAATGGAGTCGACTGTGATCATCGGCACTCCGCCTAAATGCAGCTTCGCCCCTTTGCGGTGCTCGGCCATGGTATGCCGCACAGCGGCGATCAAGCTGCTCTGCTGTTCGAGTGATGCGCTGTTGTAGTCGCTAAACTGCCGGCTGACCAAGGCGAGTTCATCATACTGCTCTGCGCTTAGCTCGCCGTAAATATGCATTTCACGCAGCCGGTTACGGCGGTCACGCAGTTCATAGTAAGTCTGATCGTAATGCATGTTTATCTGCAGTGCGGTTGTCCCGCCGTCCGGACTGATCAACAGGTTAGAATACAAAGGACTGGAGAGCAGTTCACGCCGGGCAAGGTTTTTGTCGGTATCCGGTTTTTCCAGAGTGCGGATTGAATCGCGTAGTTCGTCCAGTGTCACCGGCGGGCTGTCAATCAGCGGTACATCCAGAATACTGATCACAGAGTCCACTCCAGGCAGCGCTCCCAGGCCGTCCCTTAATTTCTGCAGATCGGCGAGCACCGTCTTATCGAACAGCTTCTTATTCGGCGTATAGGTGACGATTAGAAAGTCGTCCGAACCATAGCGGGCCTTGATCGCGTGGTAATATTGCAGTGTTTGATCATTTTCCAGCACCAGAGAATCGGCGGAGGCGTCCAGCCGGAACTTGCCCGCATGGAAGCCGAAGAAGGCAACGATCAGGCCGATAATCAATAGGGACAGCCAGGGCCTGCTAAGCAGCAGACGATCATAACTATCTGACGGTGAAAGCAACATGCATTTGATCCTTCTGCCTGGTTAACATAAGAAATCACTCTCCTTGGTCCACAGGAGACTTGGAGTAAATATAAAAAGAATAAACCCTCTTTTTGATTTGAGTAAGCAGTACACCGCTGCTCTCTCATTTCTTTGGATTTGTCAAAACAGCGCAGGTAAAAAACACTGTGCTCAGTATTTTTTGTTAGTATGAGGCGTTAAGTTTACTTTGTTTCGTAACTAAACGAACGCAGCCCGACTACTTAATACCAGCCTAGTAGAGCATGAGCGTTTTTCTAATTAAATAGTATTAGTTGTGGTGGAGTTCAAGTATTTCGTTTTTCTAGTAAAGGCCCAAGTATACTGTGAGTTTACCTTGCTGACTCGTAACAGGGCATTGTAGCGGCTAAGTTATATTAGCCGCAAACTTGTGGTTTATAAGGCGTTTGCGGCTTAGCTTTCTAGCTCGTTTAAGCCTGAGGTTAGTAGCGGTAAACCTCTTGAGGGAAAGGCGTCATCATCTCGCTAAGCTGCTGTCGCAGACACATGGTCCTGTGATTCTTCGTTACTATTTTCGCTCTCAGTTTCGTACATACCTTCTTGAGAATCAGCCAGCTGCTTAATTAACTCAGGAAGTTCATTGCGGTAAAAGGCCGCGTTATGGCCGCTCGCGGAGGCAGGTAATGAGCGTACAAATAAGCTAACTTGTCCTTGTACAAGCTCGAAGTTAATACTATCGGGACCATCAGTCGGCATCGCGTTGATAACGTTCTTAAGCAGCTGTTCACAATAATCTAGACTGTTAACAGTAACTGGTTGAAAAACAAAAAAATTATTGGCGATGCGATAGACTAGTTCCTGTTCTCTTATGGTTAATATTTCTTGTTCGACTAGCCGTTTCATATCAGCCTTAAAATTATCTTTCATTGCAGCGACACGTAAAATAACGGCTTTCTTATTTTCTTCTTCGACCTTTCTTCTCTGTGTTTCTACATAAAAATAGGCAACGATAAGTATAACTAAAACGGGTATTACAAAATACGCAATAATCTCTAACATTTAACACATCCAATATTCAGCACCGCCCAGTCAGCAGACTAATAAACTCACTTAACCAGACCTAAAAATTTTAACAGCAGCTAACGATTAACAAGCTCAACCGGCAATTTATCACAAAAAATAGTTCTTAAACTTTTCTGTACATTTGCCTGCTTATAGATCAAAAATTTCAACAACTTGCTCATGCACTCGACATTAATATAAAATCAATGACCTTGCAATACAGCTCTCGGTGTTATGCCGGTAATTGTTTTCCTGACTGGTGCATTGAGAACGTTCTTAATGTAAACAAAT
Organism: Psychromonas aquimarina ATCC BAA-1526; assembly: GCF_000428725.1. Classification (GTDB taxonomy): domain Bacteria; phylum Pseudomonadota; class Gammaproteobacteria; order Enterobacterales; family Psychromonadaceae; genus Psychromonas; species Psychromonas aquimarina. The sequence continues at coordinate 352,636 of NZ_KE386792.1, read as the reverse complement.
TGGGGCTGGGTGCTGAATCCAAAAGCGCTTCTTAAATAAATATCAAACAGAAAAATGTTGTTAGCGATGAAGGCCGCTGTCTTCTTGCTTCCGATTAATCAGCCTCTGTCAAAATCACGACTAAGCACAGAGCAAATACTGCAGGTTTTATAACCTTACAGGCTAACTTCTCATTGCAGTGACATCAACTTATCGGGGGATAATATCGCAATCAGTGTGAGAATAAGGTAAATTGTAGCGCATCAATATTAAAGAGAAATTCTAATGAACCCAATTATTCAAACCCTGAAAGATCACAATGTAAGTGATGAGAAAATAACGGAAGTATTTCAAGCCTTAACGGAGAATCCGTTAGCTGCAATGACCATCATTCAAAGCTTAGGTATTCCTCAAGAGAAACTGCAGCCGCTGATGATGATGGTTATGACCAACCCGGATTTGATCAAACAAGCCGTTGAAGAGTTAAAGTTAGATTTTTCAAAAGTAGAAGCCGCCAAAGCTAAACTACAAGAGAGCAACTAACTGTTTATAAAGACTAAAAAGTCTCAACGCTGTGTTGAGGCTTTTTTCTTAAAGTCACCTCGCTTCAGGCACAAAGTGTCTTTGAGCATTTTATTCTTCTTCTAGAAACTGTGCTGCTGCAGTCCTGGCAATCCGCTAGAAATAGGCATAAAACACTCTGTTTAAATTAACATTTTTTGGGTAAAGGGCTTTTATTCCCTGTACTCAGAAAGCCGTCATAACCTGTGCTGCCTGTCAATAAGAGCGATAACCTGCTCAATGCTGCTGCAGCAGGTGATTTTCTTTGTCTTCAAGTTTCCGACTCGGATGGCCGCACCGCTCTTGATAATAATGAAGTTTGACTCTATCGCTAGTTTCTTCAGAATTTCAAATTTCAACATGGTCCCCTCCCAGGTTTATAAGCCTGCTATTTGAGCGTCAGTATTTTGTGCTTGTTATAACCCGAGCATAAGCTGTGCCAATAATCTATAAGTTGGGCGTGGTTTTGTGATTTATAGGCATTCAATAATCTAGCGTAACAATGGATCGCTTTTCCATTATTGTACTTTCATTTTAACAACAACTTGATCTCCATGAAGGGCATTTTTTTATCGAAAAATCCACACTCTTTTCTGTAAAGTTAATGTCAATCACAAATATTAAGAGTGAGCCGATGTACTGTTTGGAATTATTAGTTTTTTTATAAAAGTACCTTTGTGAAGGTAAGAAAGCTTTAGCTGTGTTCGACCATTTCTTAAAATGAGGCTCTGTATGCTTGCACTGGACATGACAACAACAGTTACGATTTATGTTTTCGTCAATTACATATGTGCATATATGCTCGCTTTAACATGGTTTCAAAATAAAAGCAGATTTAAAGGCCTGTCATTAATGCTCTGCGATTTTGTATTTCAGTCCGCTGGAATGACATTAGCAGTTTTCTATGGTGTTTTACCTGTATTTTTATCTGTTGCTGCTGCCAATATTCTGATGTTTTCAGGTGCTGTACTTTTTCTTTTTGGCATAGCACGATTTCTTGACTTGAAATTGAACCGCGTTTTTTATTGTATTTACCTTTGTATTTTTAGCAGCTTATATGTTTTCAGCATATACTCGCTGCCTTTTTTCCGTATTCGCATTCTGATTTTTAACGGAATGCTGCTCCCCGTGTTTCTTCATGTTTTATACTTGATTTTCTTTGCTTCAAGGCCTGAACATAGAAAGCATGCTTTAAGCACAGGTTTCGCTTTTGTTCTGTTTTCCATTTTAACGGCATTAAGATTTTGTTACGCAGCAGCAGAGAGCGGCCTGACGAATTATTTTGATTCAGCCAAAATGGATAATCTTTTAGTCGTATTAAGTATTCTCTGTACCATACTGCTGACTTTTTCTCTGCAGCTTATGATTAATAAAAAGCTTTATTTACAGGTTGAAAGTCTTGCCGTTACAGACCCGTTGACCAGGGCTTTCAATAGGCGAAAAATTGAAGAGGTTATACAGCATGAAATAGACAGGAATTCTCGAGACAGGCGCTCACTGCATATTCTTTTAGCTGATATTGATAATTTTAAGTATTTCAATGATACCTATGGGCATGATATTGGTGATAAAGGACTTATTCATGTGACTGACATTCTGCATAAAAACACGCGTAAATGCGATACAGTAGGGCGCTGGGGCGGTGAAGAATTCATAATCGTACTGCCTAACACCAGTCTGAAAAATGCCGTTGCCGCTGCAGATAAGCTGGTTAAATCAGTTAACCTTAAAAAGCTTGATGTTGGTGATGAAACTGTCAATATTTCAATCAGTATTGGTGTTGCTGAATATACTGAAACATCATCCTATGAATCCGTTATTCGCAATGCAGATACCGCACTATATACAGCAAAAGACAATGGACGGAATCGTTATGAGTTATATGTGTAGATGCATTCAGTTACATTTCTGGTGCTTCTGATCATTAACAGGTCTTCGATTTCGAAGTGTTCAGATTTAAATGGTGTAAATTACTGAACTACTGTTAAACGCTTATTTGCCGGTCGGCTTATGTTAATATTATGCAAATAATAACACCAAGGAATTACTATGCAGTATCAAGAGCTTAAATCTCAGTGGCCAGACTTCTCCGAAGCAGTGTTAAATTTTGCACAGCAGTTAGGATTAACAGACCTGCCGTTAGTCTGTGATCATGCCGCTTTGCGGGTGAATGAGGCGGCGGCAGCCCAGGCGCTGCTGGCGCAGTGGAAAGAGCAGGGGGAAGTTATCTCAGACAGTATTATTAACGGCCGGCCTATTTATATCATCGCGCTGCATGACCCCCTGCCGCTTGGTGACTGGCAGATCGACTGCGTTGAACTGCCTTTTCCCGGCAAACCTTACCCGCAGCAGGGCTGGGAACATATTGAATTAGTACTGCCGGGTAATGCGACAACGATAACTGAATTAGAACAGGCGCTGGATACAATTAACCCTAGTATTGCAGCTGTACTGGCGGCTAATCCTGCGATTAAGGTAAAACGCTCTTCCCCGCAGGCCGCCGGTGAGAGACTGGCGAACCCGACCATTGCATTTAAGCTGGATAATATCTGTATCAAAGTACACGGCGCAGACATTAAAGCCGTGATAGCGAGTGAGAAAGAACAGAAGGATTTTTGAATTTTAAAAAGACAAATGAAAAAATTTAAGAGCGACTTTATACTGTAAAGACAAAACTTGTATTGGAGGGGGGATTGATGAAAGGTTTGCTGCTGATAATCATATTACTGATTCCACTACAGGTGTCTGCTAAAGAAGTCATGAAAATAAATTATTTTGACAGTTACCCGCCTTATTCCTGGAATGAGAAGGGAGTCATGAAAGGTATTTTTGTTGATATTGCAGCTGAAGCACTTAACAAGCGGATGGGGATTGAAGTTGTTCATCAGGGCTTCCCCTGGGCGCGTGCTCAGCAGCGTGTAAGACAGCTGCGTGAAGATGCATTTATTACCGTGCCGACGACTGAACGGCATGAATATACGCTGATAAGTAAGGAAACCGTGCTGCCGGTAAATTTTTCTTTACTGATACATAAAGACAACACTCAATTGAAAAAGATGCAGCAGATTAAAAAGCTGTCCGATCTGGAGCCCTTCAGGCAGGTATCTTATCTCGGCAACGGCTGGGCTAAACAGAATCTTGGGCAAATGGATATTTACTGGGTGGCTAACATTGAGCGGGTACTGCAGCTGATGGAAAATAACCGCTACGATTTGTTTGTTGAAGCCACATACGCTATCAATTCTTACATTGATAAATTTGATTATGAGGGCAGTTTGCTGTCTATTCCTGTGCCGTTTGAACCGGTCCGGTTTCATTTATGCGTAGGTAAAAATTCTGCCTATACCTATCTCTTACCTGAGTTTGATGCGGCTATTCGAAAAATGCGTGAGGATGGAACTTTGCAGAAGATCTATCAAAAGTATCTCGGCACTAACTCCTCTAATTAAAATGCGCCTTTGAAATGGTGAAATATATTATCTAGATTAACGGTATCAGTTAATAATGTAGAAACAGCAGGGTAGAGCGGATCATACCCTGGTTTGGGGCTGCGCAGATCAATAATTATTTGTAAGCTGCCCGGCTGAAGCCTAGCTATCAAACTGCTCGACAATCGCTCTCATCAGCTTGTCTCTATCGTGGCGCCAGTCTCTATTCGGCGAGGCTAAATCGGCCTTAAAGAAATTCCATTCTGACTCAAGCTCAGGGTGAGCTGTGTCACCAATTATCACGTCAATTTTTCGCCCGCGGCAGGCTCTTTCACACCATTCAAGTTTCTGTTTAATATCCATTCTGCCGGCGGGGCCGTATTCAGGGGAAAGGTTTTCAATAAAAATCAGTTTTGCATCCGGGTTATTGAGTATTGCGTGGCCTATTTCAGGCAGCAGCAGCGGCGGCATAATACTGGTTAGGAAACTGCCCGGTCCCAGTACAATGCAGTCGGCCTGGTTAATCGCAGTGATAGCTTCACTGGTTGCAGGCACCTCCGGCTCGAGATCCAGGCGCTGCAGATCCTGCTGCATTTCATCTACACTGGTTTCGCCATGCACCCAGTTTCCGTCACATGAAAGTGCTTTTAGATCCGACGGGTGTTCAGACATAGGGACAATATTCACTTCAACTTTTAACATATCGCGGATCAGCTGGATCGCTTCCATGGGCCTAACCGATAAATTATCTAACGCAGTGAGCATGAGATTGCCGAGATTATGACCGTCAAGCTCGCCTGTTCCCTTAAATCGATATTCAAACATCATTGACTGAACCGACGGCTCAGTGATCAGCTGATTAATACAGTTGCGTGTGTCTCCCCAGGCAATGCCGCCCTGACAGTGACGAATGCGTCCTGTCGAGCCGCCGTTATCTGTGGTGGTGACAATGCCGGTAGCATTGCCGCCGAATCCTTTTAAAGCCGCTAATATTCGTCCTAAACCGTGGCCGCCGCCGACAGCGACTATTTTTTTATCTTTATATGCATTCATATCGATTTCTTATTAATACGCAGTTCTGTAATTTATAGGGCAATAGTGTTGTTTTCAGAGGTTTTGTCTAGCAGTTTTTTCTGACATTGGGGCTTTTATCAAACAAGCGGATACACATTTTTTTGGGAGGAGGTAACATTGAGCTTGATAGGCTGATTTTTTATACACAAATAAAAACTCGGGCAGTTATACCCGAGCTTTTTATTTTTACTTATTTTAGCTGTTAACTAGTCTTTAACCCAGACTGATACGCTGCCCGGCTTGGTCTTGAAATTACCCCAGCCGTCGTTGTTGGTGCAGACTTTGTCAGTCGAAGCGTAGCTGCCGGTAATGTCTGTAAAGCAGGCATTTTTATGTGCGTCGCCGGCCTTCATCCATTTGTAACCTTCATAGCTGTTGTCGGTCATCAGTACTGCCAGACCTTTCCAGTGTTCAGCATCACCTTCGCGGGTAAAGCCGATTACGTCGGAATTATCCAGGTAGCTGTTCTGCGCACCATAAGCATAGTCTCTACGTGCCTTCAGCAGGATATCTAGAATCGGTTTATGCGATTTCAGGTTGATAGTGTAGTCATTGCCGTCACCGCCTTTATCTGTATAAGTCGCGCCGTAGTAATCCGCGTAGAATACGTTCGGGTAACCTTCCTGACGCAGCAGGATAAAGGAATAAGCCAGAGGTTTGAACCAGTCTGCAACTGGAGACTCCAGTGCCTGCAGCGGCTGGGTATCGTGGTTCTCAACCAGAGTAACCGCATTCATCGGGTTAGACTGCATCAGGGTGCCGTTCATCAGGCTGCCCATATCATAGTTACCGTTTGATTTGGAAGCGGTATGAAAGTTCATATGCAGCGGCGCATCGAACAGCGACATGGTATACTCGGTATCAGCCAGGTAGCCCTTCAGCGTGTTCACGTCGTACTCCCAGTATTCGGCAACGGTAAACATCTCTTTGCCGGTATGAGCACGCACTGTGTTGATCCAGTCTTTAGAGAAACTTGCCTTGATATGTTTCACTGCATCCACACGGAAACCGTCAACACCGGTGAAATCCGCATACCATCTTCCCCAGTTTTTCAGCTCGTTGACCACATCCTGGTGATCCATATCCAGATCTGCGCCCATCAGGTAGTCGTAGTTGCCTTTTTCGCTGGCAACCTGGGTATCCCATGCTTTACCTGTGCCGCGGAATTTATAAACACAGGTTCCGCCGCAGTTCTCTTTAGTATTGTCATCCCAGTCCACGCCGTCAAAGTGGAACCAGCGCCATTTAAAATCAGAGTATTTATTGTTACGGGCAGTAAAGTTAAATTCTGTCCAGGCGTCGATATTGATATCGCCCCAGTACTCCTGGTTGCGGTTGTTCGGATCGACCCTGACCGCTGTAACAGACTCAGTAGCATCGGCACCCATCATATGGTTGAGCACTACGTCAGCGTAGATGTTTACACCCGCATTGTGAGCACTGTTAACGGCCGCCAGGTACTGGTCTTTAGTGCCGTATTTAGTACGTATTGTACCTTTCTGGTTAAACTCGCCTAAATCGTAGAGATCATAAACACCATAACCTACGTCCCATGCACCAGCTTGACCTTTGTATGCCGGCGGCAGCCACAGTGCGGTAATACCAACATCAGAAAGGTTCTGTGCTTCGCTGGAAACTTTAGTCCACAGGTTATCTGACTGGCTGTTATACCAGTGGAAATACTGCATCATAGTGCCGTTCGTGGCGGCTAATGCCGGCGCAGATACTGAGATTAAGGTAGCTAAAATGGTTGGTTTAATCCATTTTCCTTTGATGTTTAACTTTTTCATTGCTTTTCCTTAAGTTGCGAATAATTTTAACTTATCATTAACGAGCCGGCAAAATAATCATGAACAAAAACTAACTTACAAACAATATTGGAACGGCTGTTATGTGAGCGGGATCTGCTTAATAATCGATCTTTTTCATTGATCGTGACAAGGTGGATAATGTAACATAATCAGCCTCTTACGAGTGTTTTGCGCGGGATGTTGCTGGAAACGTTTACACGATCTTGGAGTGAAAATGCAGGGCAGGAAATAATATTTACTTTTCAATAATCTGCCTGTTTTCTATTATTAGTATGAAGGTCGAAGTATCTGTCTCTGATTTGTTATTCCGTTGAACGTGTTACTATTTAACTTTTTATGTGTGATTTTTATTAGGTTTCAGGCGAAAAAATCTGCAGGCCGGTTATGTTTCAGGGAAAACAGGGATCATCATGAGCAGCGGTTTGCCTTAATCAGAAACTCCTGTAAGCGCTTTTCCTGTCGTTAATAACATCTTCTTATTTTGATTTATAACGGGTATAGAGAACTACAGACTTAGTCGTTTCAATCCCAATAGCCAGCTATTGCTCAATCAAACGCCTCGCTCTTATTAATTTTTCCTACGCAATTTTAGATCATTTACTTTTCCAGATTGGTATTACTCCAGCCTTTATCAGCAGACTTATTTTTATGCATAAATAAAAAAACTCGGGCTGTTACACCCGAGTTTTTTATTTATTATTATTTTTATTTATTGCTGTTAACTAGTCTTTAACCCAGACTGATACGCTGCCCGGCTTGGTCTTGAAATTACCCCAGCCGTCGTTGTTAGTACAGACTTTGTCAGATGAAGCGTAGCTGCCGGTAATGTCTGTGAAGCAGGCATTTTTATGTGCGTCGCCGGCTTTCATCCACTTGTAACCTTCGTAGCTGTTGTCGCTCATCAACACAGCCAGACCTTTATTGTGTTCAGTATCACCTTCACGAGTAAAGCCGATGACGTCGGAATGATCCAGGTAGCTGTTCTGTACACCGTAAGCGTAGTCTCTGCGTGCTTTCAGCAGGATATCCAGCGTTGTTTTGTGTGACTTCAGGTTAACAGTATAGCTGTTACCGTCGCCGCCCTTATCAGTATAAGTTGCGCCGTAGTAATCAGGGTAGAATACGTTCGGGTAACCTTCCTGACGCAGCAGGATAAAGGAATAAGCCAGAGGCTTGAACCAGTCTGCAACCGGAGACTCCAGTGCCTGCAGCGGCTGGGTATCGTGGTTCTCAACCAGGGTAACTGCATGCGTCGGGTTAGACTGCATCAGAGTGCCGTTCATAAGGCTGCCCATATCGTAATTACCGTTCGATTTGGAAGCTGTGTGGAAGTTCATATGCAGCGGCGCATCAAACAGTGACATGGTATAGCCTGAATCTGCCAGGTAGCCCTGCAGTGTACCTCGATCATAGTCCCAGTATTCGGCAACGGTAAACATATCTTTACCGGTATGAGCGCGTACAGTGTTAATCCAGTCTCTGGAGAAGCCTGCCTTAATATGTTTCACAGCATCAACACGGAAACCGTCAACACCGGTGAAGTCAGCATACCATCTGCCCCAGCTTTTCAGCTCGTTGACTACATCCGGGTGATCCATATCCAAGTCCGCACCCATCAGGTAGTCGTAGTTGCCGTTTTCGCTGGAGACCTGACTGTCCCATGCTTTGCCTGTACCGCGGAATTTATAGACTCGCCCGCTCTCTTTGCTGTTGTCATCCCAGTCGACGCCGTCAAAGTGGAACCAGCGCCATTTAAAGCTGGAATATTTATTATTACGCGCACTAAAATCAAACTGAGTCCAGGCGTCGATATAGAGATCGCTCCAGTATTCGGTATTGCGGTTACTCCCGTCAACTCTGACCGAAAGAACAGACTCAGTCGCATCGGCCCCCATCATATGGTTGAGCACCACGTCAGCGTAGATTTGTACGCCCGCAGCATGAGCACTGTTAATAGCCGCCAGGTACTGGTCTTTAGTACCGTATTTAGTACGCACAGACCCTTTCTGGTTAAACTCCCCTAAATCGTAGAGATCATAAACGCCGTAACCTACATCAGATGCACCAGTATGAGCTTTGTATGCCGGCGGCAGCCATAGTGCGGTAATACCAACATCAGAAAGGTTCTGTGCCTCGCTGGAAACTTTAGTCCACAGGTTGTCTGACTGGCTGTTATACCAGTGGAAATACTGCATCATAGTGCCGTTTGTGGCTGCTAACGCTGGTGCAGATACTGAGATTAAGGCAGCTAAAATGGTCGGTTTAATCCATTTTCCTTTGACGTTTAACTTTTTCATTGCTTTTCCTTAAGTTACGAATAATTTTTACTTGTCATTAACGAGCCGGCGAAATAATCATGAACAAAAACTAACTGACAGACAATATCGGAATGGCTATTATGTGAGCGGTGTCTGCTTAATATTCGATCTTTCCATTGATCGTGGCGGGAAAAATAATGTAACATAATCAGTCTCTTACGAGTGTTTTGTGCGGGCTGTTGCTGGAAACGTTTACATTGCGCTGAAGTCAAAAGCACTGGACGGAAGATTGTATTTGTTTTTCAATAACATGGCTGGCTTTAACTGCTGCTGATTTGTTAATAAACTATACATCTGCTTGAAAAATAACCGTCTGTTGGACGTGCCACTATTAATTCGTTTGCAAACAATACCTTAACCATTCCTATGAACTGCAGACAAAGTAATCAACAGGAATGCTCTATTTTTCTGCCTCCAAGTGTGCAGTTAACGGCAGACTCTTATTCTAAGTAAAACCAATATCACTGACTTACGGGGTTAGGCAGCTGAAGATTTAGTGCTTATATGAAATTCACTGCATCAGAGCTTATGCCTTTTTAAGATAGATAAGTGGAAGTGCAGTTACTAAAGATGGTTATTTATCTCTTTATTGGAGGGGCTGTAGAAAGTTAACAACTGGAGCAGTTTTTTCTTTTTGCCTGAAAGTCCATCAAATTCCCTTTATGGTCAATAGATAACTCACAACAGTCGCTGAACAGCCCATAAAGCATCTGGCGGCTTTTCTGCACCCTTGATTTGAGTGTTGAATATTTCACTCCAATTTTTTCAGCATATGCTTTTTGTGACAGGCCGTCGATCTCGACAGCAGTCAGCAGCTTTGCCTCTTCTTCGGGCAGGGCGTTTATAAAAGGAAGTATGCATAGTGACAGCTGCTGGAACACGTTTTTATCAGGCTGTGCATACCAAAGTATCTCCTGAGTAATATCTGCTCCTTTAGCACGGCTGCGGTAAAAATCGATAAGGGTGTTGCCGGCAATCTGAAATAACCACGATTTTACTTTTGTATTCTCTTTTACAGTATTTAGGTTCTGATACGTTTTGATAAGAATTTCCTGCAGCAGATCTTCAACATCATCAGGGTTGGATACATTTTTGTACAGAAATGCCTTGAGGCCTGCTTGATATTCCGGCCAGATTGTTTCTACATTCATCAATTATTACCAGTTTATTATTTTAGGATAATCACTTAATAATTTTATACTCCAATATCCCGCAATCAAGTATGAGCCGTAAATAACGGCGCCGCACTATATCAAGAAGAAAAGGCAAGTGCTCCGTCGAGCACTTGCTATTGTCGGGAGTTAACCGCAGCAGCTGCTGGAGCCGCATCCTGCGTTTTCTGCTGCATCTTCACCTAAACCTAAATAGGTATTTGTTAGATAAAAGTCTGTGAACAACGCTTCAAAGTCTTCCGAGACTGTTTTCTCGGCAAGACCAGCCGCTAACACTGCCTGCTGCCAGGCTTGTGTTTTAGGCATGCCGCACAGGAAATCAAAACCTGTGTATTTTTTTACTATGGCCGCACGATGAAGCAGCGGGAGCCAGGCAATATCAACGCTGCTTAAAATATCCGACTTAAAGAATCTCGTCTCACCTGACAGCTGCTTTTCAATTTTAGTAAATGCCGCTGTAAACTTTTCTGTCCGCTGCTTGAAAGTTTCTTTATCTTTGCTGCTCATGGTTCCGCACTGAACAAGATAGTTCTTTGTACCTAAGTAACTCCATGCCCGGTCCAGTGCCCGCTGTTCATTGCTGACACCCTGCTCCAGCGGACCATACTCATCTTCGATATATTCAACGATAGCATCAGATTCAAACAGAGCTGTGCCGGACTCAGTGACCATCACGGGTACTTGACCATTTGGCGATATGTCCAGAAACCATTGAGGTTTGTCTTTGAGGTTAATATATTCAATTTCATATGCAACCTGCTTTGCTTCTAGAACTGCAGTGACACGTTGAACAAACGGACAAATTTTAAAGCTGATTATTTTAATCATTTTTTACTCTCTTCTTAAGGGGTTTAAGTTATTTACACTTATAAGACGAGTTGTTTTCGGAAAAGACGAAATATTCTTAAAAAAATTTGTTTTAGTCTAGTTAAGCTGGCTCGTAATGTCCCGACAGTGATCTGCAGAGGTGGAATATTTGGGCTTATTACTATTTTAACTGCCTGCTTATAATGTTGTCGGGTAACAATATGAATGACCCCCCTTAAAGATTAAGCATTGAATATCACTATCAGTTTGCCGGTTTATGAACAAACCGGACTGTGTATACCCAAACCACTTGAAGATACAGATTCAGGCAGCTTGGGTATATAAGAGAATGTTTGATTCAGCATTCTTCATCAATGCAGCACTCATCTTGTAAGAAAGCAATCACTGACTGTAGTTTTTCAAACTCTGCAACGCAGAAAAGAGTGCGGCTTTCGCGGCGCTGTGAAATCAGTCCGGCTGAAACCAGGCTTGAAATGTGGTGCGAGAGTGTTGAACCTGGAATCCCCAGTTTTTTTTGTAAACCTCCCACTGCAATACCTTGATAGCCTGCACGAACGACGCTTTTATAAATCGTTAATCGAGTCGGATGTCCTAACTCTTTTAACGCCTTAGCAATAATATCAATGTCCATAGTTCTGCCTCTTTGAAATTGTATTTCGATCTTACTAGAAATTTATTTAGCGTGCCAATAATTAACGCTGGAAGGGGGCTTTCGCCATACTGCAAAGCTGCAGTGTAACGAGTGGTTAGAATTAGTGATGCAGGGACAGTTAAAGCAAACCGCCTTCTTGAAAGGCGAAGGCGGCCTGGATATTATTTATCTCTAGAATGGAATGCTGATTTGGTAAATTCGGTCCCGTCCTTTGTAACTGCTAGATATTTAATATGACGAGCGTAAGGTGCTGTTATTGGAATATAAACCTTACCTTTATCATCAGTTAAGTAAGTTTCACTGTGCATAGATAAGTTGGTTATGGATACTTCGGCATTGACCGAGGGCTGATTGTTATCAGTAACCTGCACCCAGGCTCCTTGTGCTTTATCAGTAACTTGAATTCCAGCAAAAGCTGAGCCGGAGAATAAAAATGCACAAACTAGACTTAAACTTTTAATTTTTAACATAAAGAACACCTTAAAATATTAATGATATGGAAATAGTTAAACTGCCTGACAGCAGGCATTGCGCTGAATAAAAAATCAGGCCGGCAGCTGCCGGCCTTCACTGTATTAATAATCAGCCGAACATAAATGAATAAAGGTAACCGGCACCCACTGCCATACCTAGGATCACGGTTAGAAACGCGGCAATCATCTGGTTTTTAAATATGGATTTCAACAGAATAACTTCGGTCAAACTCGCACCTGCGCTGCCGATAATCAGTGCCATTACCGATCCTAAAGCCATGCCCTTGCTAACCAGAGCCGCGCTTAGAGGGATAACCGCTTCTGCTCGAATGTATAGCGGGATACCAATAACAGCAGCTATTGGGACAGCATACCAGTTAGCTTCACCGGCATACTCTGCTATTAAATCTGTCGGGATAAAGCCGTAGATGAATGCACCTATTGAGATACCCAGCAATAAGTAGGGAAACACCTGTTTGAAGTCTTTCCAGGTTGAGAGCCAGATGCGCATCCAGCGGTTATCTTGTTTTTTGACTTCAGAGATACCGTCACAGCAGGCGGCTGCCGCCGGAGCGCTGTCACTGCATGAAGCTCCTGCCATCGCCGGGGCTGCTGAACTGCATGAAGCGGTTACAGGCTCTGGTGTGCTGCTGCAGCAGGATACCGGTGCTTGTTCTTTTTCAGTTCCGCATGATGTGCCGCAGCTTGAGCTTTCTGTTATCTCATAGGCTTCAGGTCTTACATATCTTTCAAATCCCAGTTTTTCCAGCACAAAACCAGACGTCACTGCCACAATGATTGCGACAAGGAAGTAGAACAGGGCTACTTTAATACCGAAGGTCACGACAAACAGGCCGATAATGACGGGATTAAGCAGAGGACTGGAGAATAAAAATACCATCATAGGACCAAATCCGGCTCTTGCTCTAAGCAGCCCTTTTAAAAAAGGAATGGTTGAGCAGGAGCAGAATGGAGTAATGGAACCAAGCAGCGCCGCGATAATATAGCCTTTTCCCTTGCGTGAACTCAGGATCGACTGGATTTTTTCGGGAGTTATAAACTCCTGCAGCACACCAACAAGATAGCTGATGACTAAAAAAAGAATAATTAATTCGGTCGCTAAGAAAGCGAACATGTCTAGGGCCTCTCTGGCCATAGTTAAAATTTCAGGACTCATAATATTTATCTAACCTCTTTGTTATTTCTAGATGTTTCGAAATATAGTGCAGGCAAAGCCTCTTGTCAACCATTGTTCCGGAATTGTCGAATTATCATTTTGTTATGAGTAATAAAAAAACATGCATCATCGGCAAATTCACCTGCCGCTGATGTACATGTTAATGACTAAGCTGCCTCTGACTGTTACATTGTTATATTTCCCCAAAGAAATGGACTTTTAATATGGTAAAAGGCAAGTTTGTCAGCGGTAATATTTTCCGCCATATAGTTATTATGTCATCAACCAATGCCATTGGTTTAACCGCGCTGTTTCTCGTTGACCTGGCAGATTTGTTTTTCATCAGCCTGTTAGGAGAAACAGAGCTGGCGGCCGCTGTTGGTTATGCCGGCACTATCGCTTTTTTTACTACTTCTATCTCTATTGGCTTATCTATCTCGATGACGGCTTTAGTGTCTAAAGCCATTGGTCAGCAGGATCGTGAAAAAGCGCGCAGGCTGGTTATTAATGTGCTGGTGACCGGGCTGATTATAAGCACTGTAGTGTCGGCAATAGCATGGTATTTCACACCTGAACTGGTCAGCCTGATTGGAGCCAAAGGTTTAACGCATGATCTCGCCGTAACCTATCTGCGCATCCTGCTTCCCTCGTTACCGATTTTAGGTATAGCGATGAGTGCAGGGGCCGCGCTGCGTTCGGTGGGGGATGCTAAACGTGCAATGTATTCAACCTTAGCTGGTGGAGGGGTTAATGCAGTTTTAGATCCTCTGTTTATTTTTACTTTCAGCTTAGGTTTACATGGCGCCGCCGCCGCGTCTGTAGCAGCTCGTTGTGCGGTTGCCTGGGTGGCCCTTCATGGCGTTATGACTAAGCATCATTTAGTCGGGCGTTTTCATTACAGAGAGTGGCTGGCAGATCAAAAAGAAATTTTTAAAGTCGCTGTTCCAGCCATGACTACCAATGTGGCAACACCGATAGGAAATGCTTATGTCACCATGATGATTGCATCTTTTGGTGACAGTTATGTGGCCGGCTGGGCTGTTGTCGGCCGCTTACTGCCGGTTGCTTTTGGCATGATTTTCGCAATGTCGGGAGCTGTGGGCCCCATCATAGGGCAGAACTTTGGTGCTGAGTTATATGACCGTGTGCGCTTAAGTGCTAAACGGGCAGTACAGTTTACTGCTGGTTATGTTGCGCTGCTGGCGATACTGATTTATCTGCTGCAGGAGCAGGTGATCCTGATTTTCGGCGCACAAGGTGATGCAGCTGAATTGATTCGCTTCTATTGTACCTGGTTATGCGCCGCCTTTATCTTTAACGGTATTTTGTTTATCGCCAACGCCGCGTTTAATAACTTAGGTTACCCCAGCACTTCTACGGTAATGAACATTGGTAAAGCAACTCTTGGAACCATCCCTTTTGTTTATTTTGGAGGGCAGTGGTATGGAGCCGTCGGGGTGATAGCTGGTCAGGCGGCGGGATCCGTTATATTCGGCTTACTGGCCTGGTTCTGGGCACAGCGTATTCTGCACCGCTTAGGTAAGGATGAGCAGGCACTTGTACATGAGGAAGATGAGCTGCCGGTCAGCTCCTCTTTGCCATTGACGCCGTTCTGTTCGAGCCGGGCATATATGTGCGCAGACAGCGAAGAGTGCATGATAAGTGATCCCTCTTCAACAAAAGAGGAGTGAGTGCCCTGCATTTTGATGCGGGACAAGCTGCCCTTATTTTAATTTTTCTTTATCAAGTAATGCGCGTTTACGCCCTAACCCTCAGCGGTATCTGCCAAGTCCGCCGTCTCCCCTTAAAACACGATGGCAGGGGAGCAGCATGCCGATTCGGTTTTTCCCGCATGCTGATGCCGCGGCGCGAACCACTTTGGGTTTATTGATTTGCTCTGTCACTTCACTATACCTTTTCTATTAAGTTTTTTTAATGCAGATTCAAATTCCAATGCGCAGGAGTATGCTGCTTCTTTACTGCACAATTAGCGGGGTTAGTAAGTATTTAATAAAGTTATCATTTATCTGCTCAATATTGAGTGCTTTCATTTGCCCCTTTATATCGAACCATATTTTATTTTTTTCAATTAAATGAATACGGTAATCTAAATAGAGCTGCTGTTTTTGATCTGCTTTGAGCTTCTTTTTTAATATCCAGCTTCTAAAGCAAAGCAGCACGACTGAAAATAGTAATAGAAAAATAAAACCGGTCAGTCTATGCAGTTCAGTTGCATCAAACAAATCAAAAAACAGATGACTATTTAAGATAAAGCTGCAGGTAAATAGAAAAACAATAAGCAGGGTGAATGACTTTTTTAAATTACTTTTTGCTCTGTTTACATCTTTAGCTGTAGTCAGGTAGTCCCGGCATGAGTCTAATAATGTTTTTTTTGAGCAGTCATTAAAATTTCGCATTGTTATTAACCTGATCCCATTTTGGGGCTCTGTCCTAGAACAGAGCTTGTACTGCAGTTTTAAAGCTGCTTGATATTATGCAGTGATCTCTAGCCTGTTTCCTTCAGGATCAAGAACAACACTTTCATAATAACCATCTCCTGTGTGCCTCGGGCCATCCAGTACTTCAAAACCGTCCTGCTTAAAGTTTTCTGTTAACTGGTTAACTTTCTCTTCACTGCCGACAGAAAAAGCAATATGGATCAGTCCGGTAAATTGTTGATAGATATCATTTTTTGATTCAGGGATTGAATTCATCTGCATTAATTCGATACGGGGCCCGTCAGTAAAGCTTAAAAAATAGGATGAAAATCCTTTTACCTGGTTAACGTATTTATTATTGCATTGAGCATGAAAATAGTTCTGATAAAAACTTTTCATCTTTTCCAGGTTTTTACACCAGACGGCTATGTGTTCAATTTTCATTTTACGACCTCAGTTATGTAAAAATTATTATTTTTTCGGAGCTGGAGTATCCCGGTTAATAAGTGATAACAGCGATATATATAACCGCTTCAGCCTCTAGCTTATTATTTGTTTCAGTCAGTTTTTGTGAGTAGTATTCCGACAAAGCATTACTTACCTTGCAGCGCCTTAACTGGGATAGATATTTTTCAGCACCTTTCAACATAATCATCTCCTTATTAATGTGATTATAGATTTCATTGCTTCGAATAAATTATGTGCTATAAATAAGGATGTAAAAACAGATAGAAATTTATTAACAGGTTCCGCATAAAGGTTGTTTTTGCTGTTTTTTAGTCGCATTAGAGTCTTGTTGGTTGAAATAAGGAACTGGGTTTTGTTGAGGGATGTATGTTTTGCTTGATGATAAGTTGTTTCGGCATTATTCACATCTTGTTGAACTTGGAGTTCAGCAGGATATTGCTATTTCATTGAAAGATATTTCAGAAAAGCTTTTTACGAGTCTGCGTCATGCCCGTACTCTGCTGAAAAGTATGCAGGAGTCAGGGTGGCTTACCTGGACGCCTAAGGCAGGACGCAGTCAGCGCTCGCTGTTACGCCTGCATTATGAGTTACAACAGCTTAAAGCGGATATAGCTGCATCACTTATCGTTTCGGGAAAGTATGAAAAAGCATTAATGCTGGTGGACGGGGATCACTCTGTTTTCGGCCAGTTATTACAAAAAACTTCTGGAGCGATACGCAGGGAAGGGCTGCTGCATATACAGCTTACATACCGCCGTTTGTTTTCTTCACTGCTTCCTCATAAACCACAACGAAATAGTGAACGTTTTCTTCTGCGTCAGATCTACAGCTGTTTAGTGCACTGTGATAAAGACGGCCTGCTTACTCCACTGCTGGCGCATCACTGGGAACACGATGATCAGAAAACATGCTGGAAATTTTACCTGCGGCCGCAGCTGTTTTTTCATAATGATCAGGAGATCAATGCTGATGCTGTGGTACAGCTGTTTAATCAGCTCAAAGTGCTGCCTGAATATCAAAAAGAGTTAAACCACCTGCATAGTGTTTCTGCTGTTCACCCGCTTTGTATTGAATTTTGTCTTACTCAACCGGACTGGGGATTTGCCGGGCTGCTTGCAGATATCCGCTATTCGATTCAACCTGCTGGACAAGTTATTCAGTCCTTATCTTCCATAGTCGGCAGTGGTGCTTTTTATCTTCAGGAGCAGTCTAAAGAGCGGGTGAGGCTGCAGGCCTTTAATAAATTCCATGCCAGCCGGGCATTAACGGACAGCGTCACAATCTGGCAGCTGCCTCAAAAAAAAGCGGATTCATTTGCTAAAACATTATTACAAACAGGTATTGCTGAGCAGACAAAAACGAGTTGTTCTCATTATGTTTCAGTTAATGAGACCCAAAATACAATACCCGAAGGACGTCGTTATACACGAATTGAAGACGGCTGTTTACTTTTGCTGTTTAATCAACAAAGTGATGATACTGAGCTTACCTCCCTGCAGCGCAGATATCTCTGCAGTCTTTTAACCCCGGGTAAACTTCTTAAGCAGCTTAATACAGATGAAAATCAGCTAGGAGCGGTTACTGCATATAACCTGCTGCCAAGCTGGCATAAAACTTATAGAAAAAATGTTGAAAAACAAACTCTTCCGGCAGAGTTGAGCATTGCTGTATTTGATCATTTTGCCCTGCTGGACTGCGCTAAAGCGATATCGTCAGTTCTGCAGGAGAACGGCGTTCAATGTCAGGTAAATGTTTATTCCTTTGCTGAATTACAGCAGAAAGCTTCTAAAAAGCAGCTTAGCGAAGCACTTATTTTAAGCAGTATGAACCTTGATGATAACCGGCCTACTTCTATTTTCCGCTGGCTGCTGTCCAACCCTGTGTTAGAGCAGGTGCTTTTAGCGGAAGAGAGTGACTGGTTAATGCAGGTGCTTACCGGTATCCGTGCCGCGGCACCATTAACTGAATACTTATTTGAGCTGGAAGCTGTTGCGACTTCGATGATTTATGAAAACTGGATTTTTCCATTGTTTCATCATCGCCAGTCCCTTCAATTTGAAGAGGTGCTTAAAGGAATTTCAATCACCGACTGGGGCTGGCCGGCTATGCAGCATGTCTGGTCTGAAGATTAAGGCAGATGAATTATTAACAATTATAAAGGCAGTATTTCAGCCTGACTGCTATTACAAAACAACAGCTGATAAAACAGTATATTTGGTTTTTAGCTGTTGTTTTTTATGCCTGTAAAAGCGGAATTTGTAATGGAAAATTTATTTAATGGTTAAATTAACACGGCGGCTTAATGAGTCTGTCTTTTTAGTCGTGATTACTTTACCTGAGTCAGCAATTATGATGCTCTGTTTTTGTATGCCGTAGGTAAGTAATTCTTCTTTTACTGATTGTGCCCGGCGTTGTGCAAGTTTTTTATTGTACTGTTTTGAGCCGCTGTTATCTGTAAAACCCTGCAGTTCTAATTTTAACGGATAGTGCTGTAATAGCTGGGCAACGCATTCGTTTTGCTGCTCAGGTACGTTGATCGCCGCTGCTTTATTAATTTCAAAATAACGGGGAGTAAAACCTGCCATGATGTTATCTTTAATAATAATGTAGGGAATGCATTCATTGCCGACTTCAATCGTTGGAATTGAATGGATATTTGTTTGAAAGACTATTTTAGGGCCAGAAGCCTCTTTTGCAGAAAGATTTTTATCATCCGTTGTACTGCAGGCTGCTAATAGAGCGAGTCCTGAAAGCATCACAAGTTTCTTAATTTGCATGAAATTTTCCTTATTTTCTTTATTTAATACTGAGTAGTTTTTTCTAAGCTTTCCAATAATGTATTACCTCTTTTAATCAGTTTTTTGGCTTTTTTAAATGATCTTTTTTCCATTAGAACATTTGCATAAGCAAATAAAGAGCTTGCTTCACGTTTTTGTAATACGATCACGGGTTTAAAATTGGCCGGAAACTGCTTGGCAAATTCAACTATTTTTTCATCCAGTAGAACAAGGCCTTGATAGTTATTAACCGAAGAGAGCTGTTCCGTTAGATTGTCGATATCATTTTTATAAAAAACAGCTGCGGCTTCATGGGGGAAAGAAGCGCTGTTAGGTTCAGCTTTAACAGCTTCAGTGTATTTTGACAGTTCACTCACTGCTGATGTCATTTTCCGGCTTTTTTCTAATATAACTTCAGCATCTTTATAGTTATGAAAAACCAGCTCACCAACTTCAATTAAGCTGTTAAGCTCTTTGTAATCTTTATCATTGAGTGCGTTATTAAATTTGTTTTCATACAACTCAAAAGCTTCGTTTGTTGCTAAGTATTCCTCTCCAGGTGTTAATAGAGATAAGTCGGTTAATAAGTTTGGAATATCATAATTTCCAGTTTCTTGATAACGGCCTTGGAGTAATAGTTGATCTAGTCTGTCAATTAATGCCGCAATAATTGACTGGCGGCTTGTGCGCTGTTCATTTTGAATTTGTTTCAGGCGTAGTGAATCTGGATAATAAACAAAAGCTTCTGCCAGAATAGCTTCAACAGCATCATTGTTTTTATATTTTCCATTTCCGACTGTTGGTGCATTTTTAATTTTCTGCTCAACAATATCAATTAACTGCTGCTGGTGTTTTCTAAATAGTGCTTGTGCAATTAATTTATCTTCTGTTTGAATACTATCGATATTTGTTAAAAAGTCCGAGGCACTTAATGTTGAATAATCGGCTATTTTAGACAGATACTGCTCTTTGACGGAAAGTCTGTTATTTAAGTCAGCAATATCTGCATTCTGAGTCATATAGGTATTCGCCGCTAAAGAGCACAAACATACAAGAACGGCAGCAGCTGCAATTTTTGGATAAAGCTTTATAGAAAGGCTGTTAATTAAGCTGTCAACATTACTGATACGGCTGCTCTTGTGCAGTGCTAAGCCTTTCTTCAGCGGCATCCAATGGTAATAATTCAGGTTTTTAGGCTTGCTGAGCTTAGTTTTCTTTACATCAACTTTATCTGCAGCAATACGCTGATAGGGATGTTTACTAGATAACAACTCGTAAATGATACAAGAGAAGGCAAATATATCATCGGCCGCACACGGTGATTCACCATTCAGCTGCTCTAAACTTGCATAAGCGGGCGTATAGCCGCTCAGTGCAGAAGTTGTATTTTTGTCTTGAACCGCATATTTATCATAGTTAAGCTGCAGTGAGCGTGCGACACCAAAATCAAAAATTTTTATTTCCCCTTTTCGGGTTAAAAAAATGTTTGAAGGTTTGAGATCTGTATGAATCAAGCCGTTTTTATGAGCATAGCTTAAGGCTTTTGCAATCTGTTTGATAATTGTTTGTGTTTTAGAAAATGAAATACCTAGAGGTTTTGAACGATTAATTATCTGATCTAATGATTCGCCGTCCAGCAGCTCCATAATCATAAAATCATATTCACCATCAGAGGCTACATCGAAGACGCGAATGATATTAGGGTGCGAAAGCTTTTGAGTCTGCAGCGCTTCTTTTATTAAAACCTGCTGCACGTCCTGCATACCAGAAAATTGAGTTTGTAATACTTTAATGGCTACAAACGACTCATCAATACCTGCATTTTTTAAGTGGAGATCAACTGCGCGATACACATCGCTCATTCCTCCAGTTCCAATCTGGCTCTCTATTAAATAACGCTCATTGAAACAGGTTCCGATTAAATCTTTGTCTGAACTCTCTGCTTTAAATTTAACATCTTTAGCGGCTATAACCGTTTTATCATTATCGGCATTTGAAGTTTTTTTATCGTCCATAATACTGTTTATACGTCCGTTTTAATCAATTATTAATCAGTTTTAAGTTGGCTTTATCAATTCATTTTTAGTTTTAAATACTGTTTCAAGACTTTTTGTTTTTGTAATGATTGGTATGTAAAAAGTCACTAATTCATTAATATCAAAGAGGGTTTTAATGATATTAAGAACCTTGCTCTATGTGTTTAAATAAAATAAAGCCGAGAAGATAACATGTTTTTGTTATTTGTTTAATTTATTTTGCTTGTTGTCTGCTTGTGTTTTTTGCTGTTTTGCTTTGTTTTTATGTGTCTTGCTCTTTTGTTGTTTTTCTTAGTGTGTTGATTTTGTTGCTTTTATTTTTGTGTGGTGCTGTTTTTTAGCTTCGTATTTTAATACAGCTCTGCTGGCGGGAGTCTTGTTTTGTATTTTGTTGTTTATTTAAATTATATATATTCGTGTTGAAGGATTTACACGCAAAGAAAAACACTTATAATCACCGCCGTCATATTTTTGTCAATCCAAAGTCTTGTTGCACTTTGTTGTTAATTTATAGAGGTCTAAGTGTTAGATGCAGGTCAATTTTAAAATAGTAAGTTATCATCGTTTATCTCCAGAGCAGGTTTCTGAAATTTCAGTAGAACAAAATGCGCTGTTTGGCCGTTCTGACAGTAATGACTGGTATTTACCCGATCCAGAGAAAGTCGTCTCTGGTACGCATGTTGAAGTAGTAAAAGAAGCTGACGGCTTTTATCTTTACGACAGATCGACAAATGGTGTTTATATAAACCGCTCTGTAGAAGCATTAGGTGATAAAAAGCATAAATTGTGCTCTGGTGACCTTTTATCGATCGGTGATTATGAAATTGCTGCCGAATTAAGCGGAGAATCTAAAGACTCACTGGTTAATACGGGGACATTTAATAGTCCATCTGTCAATGTTGATACCCCGGCACCTGCTGCGGCTGAACCTGCCTCTTTTTTGGCTCATGACTTATTACAGACGGAAGCCTTAAATAATGCCGCCGCATTACCTGCCGTTAATAACGATTTAAACGATCATTTCTGTGCTCCTGCTTCAATACCTGAAGAGTGGGATCTTAATTTGCTGGTGAATAATACGGATACATCGGTGAGCCGGCCGCAAATTAAGCCGGCACCCCAAAAAAATGATCACATGGTTTCTCCTGTTGCGCCCCGGCAGGTGAGTAGTGAGCCTGCACCGGCTGCAGCGGAGCCTGTAAATAATACTGCCGCGCTGCAGCCCCCAAGAGAGCCCCACCAAGTTTCTCCCGTTAATCATACAAATTCGCCAATGGATGAGTTTTTAAAAGGCCTGGGTATTTCAAAAAATATTGCAGCAGCTGCCTTGCCGGATGAAATTTACTTTGAACTTGGGCAGTCAATGAATTTAATGCTGCTGGGGTTAATTAAATCATTAAGAACCCGTGCTTCGTTAAAGAATGAATTTAAAATCAATCAGACTACTTTTCAGCAGCAGGAAAATAACCCGTTGAAATTTTCCGCAACCATTGACGATGTTTTTCAGAATTTATATCTGCATCGCAGCAGTAGTTTTTTATCCTCTAAAAGTGCCATTGATGAAGCTTTTAACGACACAGAAAATCACGATAAAGCACTCGTGGCCGGTACGCTTGGTGCACTGCAGGGGCTGTTAGAGCAGCTGGATCCTGAAAGAATCAGAGAAAATAATTATCAGGAACATTATTTAGACAAAATAATTCCTAAAAACAAGCCGGCAAGGAACTGGAATATGTTTCTGCAGCTGCATGAAAACTTGAAAGATGAAATATCAACACATGGAAGTAGTGCGTTAACAGACGATTTTGTTAAAGCGTATGACCAAACAATTAAGTCTTTAAAACTGAAATAATAAGAGGATATAAAATGAAAATTTTTAAGCAATACATTAATACGCTGGTAATTACGGCCGGGATCTTGTTCTTATCCGGCTGCACAGGTTCGAATGTATTCTCATCTACTGCGAATGCCATTGTCTCTCCTTCTACTGATCTGGTTTTTGATGTCGCCAAAGATATAAATCCTGATTTATATGAAAGACCTTCACCTGTGGTTGTGACTATTTATGAACTTTCATCGAGAACTATTTTTGATAATCAGGATTTCTTTGCTTTGTATGAAGATTCAGAGTCGATTTTAGGACCGGATCTGCTTAATAAAGAGGAGCTGGAACTGCAGCCGGAACAAAAATTAACGCATACCTTGGAGCTGAATAAAAATGCCCGTTTTGTAGGTATTGTTGTTGCGTATAGAGATATCGATAAATCACGCTGGCGCGGTGTTGTAGAAGTATCACCAACAGGTTACGACGATATTGATATCAATGTGGAAAAGTTAGCCGTTTACATCAAAGAATAAGCTGGAATTAAAATAATAGGGAAGTTATGAGTGATATAAATTCGGTTGCCTGGTCGGAAGGGATGTTTTTACGGCCGCAGCATTTTCAACAGCAGGACAGGTATTTACAGTTTCAGCATGCATATATTAATAAAACGAGTAACCCCTACTGCTGGGGTATTTTTGATTTTGAAATTGATAAGAGCTTATTAGCACTAGGGCAGTTTGGTTTAAATCACCTGCAGTGTATATTTCAAGATAATACATTAGCCTCGCTTCCGGAGCAGGCTCCATTACCTAAGTCAATTAGTGTTGCGCCAGGCACTCTGGATCAACTGGTTTATATTGCTGTGCCGGTTAATAAAAGCTCCGGGTTGAATATATCAGATTCTTTAGACCCTGTTATTACACGTTATAAGTATCATGATCAAAGTATTATGGATACCAGTGTCGGCAGCGACGCGATCGAAATGCTCCAGGTTGCCCAGTTAAATTGTCAGCTTAAGCTGCAGAATGAGGATCGCTCCGGTTATATCTCCTTTGCGGTTGCTCGTATTGTCGAGGTTTCGGAAGAAGGGCTGGTGCATTTAGATCAGAAGTTTATCCCGTGCTGTTATGCCGTGCAAAATATACCTGGTTTATTCAAATTAATTCAAGAAGTTATAGGTATGATCAAGCAGAGGGCCGATGTTATTGCCGCTCGGCTTAGTCAGGGGCAGGGGGCTTCAAGTTCAATCGCTGATTTTTTAATGCTGCAGCTGCTGAATAAATATCAACCTGTTTTTGAACATTTCCACGCGATATCTGGATTACACCCGGCTGATTTTTATCAGACATTAACCAGCTTTGCAGGTGAATTAGCAACCTTTACTTCCCCGGATAAACGCACCGTGCAGATGCCTGCATATCAGCACGATGAGTTAAGCACAATTTTCAGCAGCTGCATGGCGGTTATTATTAACAGCTTAAGCAGTGTATTAGAGCAGACTGCTGTGCAGCTGCCGTTAAAAGAAAGTCAGTTTGGAATTCATGTCGCGCCGATAAACGATAAAAAATTATTAGACAGTGCAGATTTTGTTCTGGCGGTAAAAGCCGATGTAAAAAGTGAAGACATTCGTCAACGATTACCTTCGCAGATAAAAATAGGCTCTGTAGAAACGATTAGAGAGCTGGTTAATAACCAGTTAACAGGGGTCGGCTTAACCGGCCTGCCTGTTGCACCCCGCCAGGTTCCATTCCATGCCGGTTATCACTACTTCCAGTTAGACAAGTCTAGTGTGCACTGGGCAAAACTACAGTCCAGCGGCGGAATCGCACTGCATTTATCAGGTAACTATCCGGCTTTAATGCTGGAGCTATGGGCTGTTAACAGCTAATTAATTGATCAAGGATCGAACAACGTGAATGACAAAACAATAGTGAAACCCAGCCCGGGCAGGCGAAGTCCGGCGCTGAATTCAAATAAACAGAATAATGACGGTGCGGGTGATGCACAAACCAATAATCATGACGATAAAAATGGAAAAACGGTTGTATTTGAAAATGCTAACAGCCGGCCTGCACACAACCTTGTACTTACCATTGCGGACAACCCGGTAGTAGACTGCGCCGGCAATCTATTATCATTATGCTGCCAGCTGCGCATTATTGAAAGACATGATGATATCAGCCAGTTACGTTATCAGTGTATTGAGCTGATAAAAAGTTATGAACAGGAACTACGGGCAGAAGGAGTAGATTTAGAAACAATTGAATCATCACGTTATTGCATCTGCTGCTTTTTAGATGAAACTGTTTTGAATACAAAATGGGGAGGAAACAGCAGCTGGGCCTCTGAAAGTCTGCTTTCTACTTTTCACAGTGAAACATTCGGCGGAGAGTATTTTTATACCTTACTGGATGATGCACTGCAGCATTCAGCAGTAAAACATCATTTATTAGAGCTGATGTATCTTTGTTTATCCCTGGGATTTGTCGGAAAGATGCGTTTTGAAGAGCAGGGGGAGCGTAAGCTTGAAGATTATCGAGAATCGGCCTATTTAGCTGTTAAAAACCACAAAGCTGATTTTCACCGGGAGCTTTCTCCCGGCTGGCAGGAAAAAGTTGTAAAAGGGGGAGAGCTTCAAGCATCATTTCCTTTATGGGTTATTGTTACCTTGTTTGCAGCTGCAGTAATGTTTGTTTATATGGGATTCAGCTACAACATTAATAATTACTCATCTTCTGCGTACGATGAACTAGCCGGACTTGTTCCATGGAAGGAAGAAAAAGCAGATAAAAGCGCACTTAACCGTAAAGAATTTACCTTGCTGAAGCAGCACTTACAAACCGAAATCCAGCGGGATATGCTGAATGTTGAACAGTTAAGCGGCCGTGTTCGTATCCGCATTGGTGCCGGGCATCTTTTCTCCTCAGGCAGTGCAGAGGCACGTGAAGACTTTGTCGTGGTGTTAAATAAAATCGCCCGTACTTTAGAAAGTACACAGGGGAAAATATTAGTCACCGGTCATACCGATGATGAAAAAATATTTACTACCCGTTATCCCTCCAACTGGCACCTGTCACTGGCAAGAGCAACATCAATTGCGAATGTACTTGCAGACAGCGCTGCATTAAACGGGCGTTTGTGGCCTGAAGGAAGAGGTTCAGACGAGCCTGTTGTAGAAAATAACAGTATAGAAAACCGCGCTGTTAACCGAAGAATTGAAATAGATTTACTATTTTAATCGCCATTACAAAGGAATGTTTCGTGTCATTTAAATCTATTTTTAAAAAATCGATGTTAAATCTTAAATTAAAAACGGTTATTACCGCCTTAGGATTAATTTGTTTAGCGTTAATAATCTGGTTCGGCGGCCCTTTAATTGCTATTGCCGGCTATGAACCGCTATTGTCTGCAACAGCAAGATTCGTTTTCTTACTGCTGATCGCCTTATGCTGGGGGATCTATTATTTAATCTCTAAACTTAAGGATAAAACCAATAACGAAGCAATGGTCAATAATATGATCCATGGCGATGCTGATAATTTAAATAATGTCAGTGACGAGTCCGTTAAGAAAGAGATAGAAACGCTGCAGCAGCGTATGACACAGGCACTGGAGGTGCTGAAACATACTAAGCTTGGTAAGAACAAAAGCATCTACGAACTGCCCTGGTATATTATGATAGGACCGCCTGGGTCGGGTAAAACAACAGCTATCCAGCACTCAGGTTTAGAGTACCCGTTAAAAGAAAAGATGGGTGTCGACATGATCCAGGGAGTTGCAGGCACTCGTAATTGTGACTGGTGGTTTACTAATAAAGCCGTGTTAATCGATACTGCGGGGCGTTATACAACACAAGACAGCCATAAAAAACAAGATTCTCGTGCCTGGCAGGGATTTTTAGGCCTGCTCAAAAAGCATCGCCCGATTAGACCTATTAACGGGGTTATTATCAGTATGGGGCTTGCTGAGCTGCTTAATCAGACTAAGACAGAAAGAAATCTGCATGCCCGTGCTATAAAGCAGCGTCTGCAGGAGCTGCAGAACCAGCTCGGCATGACATTCCCTGTTTATGTTTTATTATCTAAATGTGATTTGATAGCCGGATTTAATGAATTTTTTGATGACTTAGAAAAAGAAGACTGCGAGCAGATCTGGGGAGTTACTTTCCCGATGCAGGCTGATATTGAGGAGGAAAGTGTTGTCAGCCGCTTCAATAAAGAGTTCCATGCTTTATTGAAAAATCTCAATGAACGTATCAACAGCCGTTTAAAAAATGAAAGAAATCAAGAACGCAAACGTGTTATTTATGAATTTCCTAAGCAGCTGCGTTTATTACAAAATGCGGCTGATGATTTTTTAAAAGAGATATTTTTTCCCAACTCTTATGAAGCTGCCCCTATGCTGCGCGGTGTGTATTTAACCAGTGCAACACAGGAAGGCAGTCCGATAGATAAATTATCATCGGAATTATTAACTTCAAACCGGACTAATTTAGGTGCTGCAAATACAAAACCAGCGCGCAGTTACTTTATCAAACGCCTTTTAGAAGATGTCATTTTTCCTGAGAAAGATCTGGCGACTACCAATAAGCATCATGACAAACAAAATCTTATTTTAAAGCGCTCTGTGCTTGTACTTGCATCTGTTCTAACGATTGGATTCAGTTTTGCATGGTGGCAGAGTTACAGCTGGAACCGTGAGTTAGTTGATAATACCAGGTTATCTGTCGGCCGCTATACAGAAGTTACGTCGGGTGGTTTAACGAGTAAAAGCAATATTATTGAATTAACTAAAGGGCTGACTATATTAAGAAATTTACCGGTTGGTTTTGCTAACGAACCGTTAAATGAAGATGCATATACTATGGGGTTATATCAGGGAGATAAGCTCAAGCAGCCGGCGATCGGGGCATATAAACGGGCTTTGAACGGTTACTTATCTCCATACCTGACATCAATACTGCTGCAGGAAATGGCGGAAAATAATGACAACCTTAATTATTTATACCTGACCTTAAAAACTTACCTGATGCTTTATCAGCCGGATAATTATGCAGAAGAAGATGTAAAAGCATGGTTCTCTGTTTATTTTGAGCGCAAGATTATTGGTGATATTAATCAGAGTATACGCAGTGATTTAAACCAGCACCTTGATACTATGCTTGATTTAGGAATCCGCGGACAGGAAATAGACAATAAATCAATTGAGCAGGCACGTCAGGAATTAAGCATGCTGAGCCTGGTTGAGCGCGCTTACCAAAGGTTAAAGTCTGACTATATTCCAAGCAATATTCCTGACTTTAGAATTATCAATATTCTCAGTTTAGACAGCTTAAAGGCATTTACTTTCCTAAGCGGTAAAGATGTGAATCAGGCTATTCCCGGCTTATATACCTATAACGGTTTTCACGGTATTTTTAATACCGAAAAAAATCGCATTGTCAGAAGCTTAGTCGAAGACAGCTGGGTATATGGTGACAGCGAGAGTGTGCTTGACAGCGATAATATCGAGCTGATTACTAAGCAGCTGGAAGACAAATATGCTCAGGATTATATCTACTACTGGGAAAACTTTTTAAGTGATTTGTCTCTAAGGGATTTCGACAGTGCAAAAGAGTCTAGTGAAATTATTAATGCGCTTGCAAATTCAGAAGCGCCTATTAAGAGCATTATTTTAAAAGTACAGAAAAATGTACAGTTAACAAAAATTCCTGTCTCAAAGAATGCGAAAGCGGCGGCAAGTATTGCTGAAAGTGCATCCGATGAACTGTTACGTGCGAAAAAAGCACGTATCAGCCGGCTGTTACCTAAAGAACCGTTAGATATTGATATTGATTTACCAGGTAAAGAAGTTGAAGTTGCCTTCACGGATTTACTTGATATTGATATCGAGAGCATTGATAAAGCTCAGGATATTCTGCGTATTTTAGATCGTTCTATGGAGAAGAAAAAATTAGCTTCTAACCGCGTTTATGGTTTTTCAAATAACGAATTTGAAATCGATTATGCACAGGTAGGGCGTGATCTAAACGATCAGATTGGAAAAATACCTTTTCCTGTATCCGGCTGGTACGACAGTATTTCAATGTGGCTGGAGCGTAAAGTTATTGAAAACAACATGATAAAACAGGCCGCTGCTAAAAAAGAGTTAAATACCCTATGGAGAAAAGAAGTCCTGGCTGAGTGTCATCGAGCAATTTCAGGACGTTACCCGTTTAAGAGGGCGTCCCGCAAGGAAGTTCGCTTAAAAGATTTCAGCCGTTTCTTTGGATATGAAGGCACTCTGGATACCTTCTTTAATAAACACTTAAAGCAGTTTGTTAATACCAATAACAACCCATGGCGCTTTTCTAAAGATGTTGGTTTAAATAATGATGTGTTAATCATGTTCCAGCGGGCGGAAGGTATTAGACATAACTTTTTTGAAGCAGGAATGAGCACACCGCGGGTTGAGTTTGCACTTAAACCGCTTTATCTAGATAGACATATCAGCCATTTCAAACTAGATATCAACGGACAGGAGCTGAACTACCGGCATGATCCTATCCGCAGTAAACAGTTTGTCTGGCCTGGTAATTACAGCGGTAAAACTCGTGTGGTATTTACACCGCCGAATGGAGGACGCTCTGTTAACAAGCAGTATGTAGGTGACTGGTCATTATTCAGGTTCTTAGATTCGTTAGCACGGCAGCGTCCTGCGACGAAGAGAGACGGGCAGTTAGATATTTCTTTGAATAGTAATGAAGCAAAAATATTATTAACGCCGAATAGTGTTAATAACCCGTTCTGGAAAAACAGTTTGTCGAGGTTCGCATGTCCGAGCAAGCTGTAACTCAGAATATCGGTTATTGTGGAAAAATTCCTACAAAAGGCGATTTTATTCAAAGTGATTTTGATGTCGAGTTTTTAACTGTCTGGAATGAATGGCTGCAGGCTGTTATTGCTGTGAGTAAAGAGCAGCTTGAGCAGAACTGGCTTGATTGTTATCTGACGAGTCCGATATGGCATTTTTCATTATCTCCCGGCGTGTGCGGCGACTCTCCGGCAATAGGAACTTTGATCCCCAGTGTCGATAAAGTAAGCCGTTATTTTCCGTTTACGATTGTGGCAAAACATAACTTAACTGCTGTGCAGGCCTGGCATGAAAATGAGTGGGACAGTAATTTTGAAAATAAAATACTGGAGGTATTAGAGGACGGGCTGGATCTGGAAACCTGGTTCAGCAGATTCTGCGATGAGCCGCTAAGCGTTGACGGAGATAAAATCAGTATTTCAAATATTGAGTCGATGGATAAAGTTAAAAAAGCCTGGGTAGTACAAGGTAAATTTAACCCGTCCGTTTTACAGCTTATGCATCAGCAGTATCAGCAGCAGTTTGGATACTACAGCCTCTGGTGGACAAACGGCTCTGATCTGGTTGATCCTTGTTTTATTGTAACCGATGGTTTGCCTCAAGTTAGTCAGTTTGTTTCTATGCTGGACGGTCAGTGGCAGCAGCGGGACTGGAATATTAGCGAAATAGTATAAGGAAGTTAAATGCTTCAAACGAGTCATGCACAGAGCCATCGCGGCACTGTGCGTAAAGTAAATGAGGATGCTTATTTAGAGCTTCCTTGCCATGGAATTTGGGTTGTCGCAGATGGAATGGGCGGGCATGCCGCTGGTGATGTAGCAAGTCAGCTTATTATTGATACCGTACAGCAGGTTGTTGAATGCACCGGCGCTGAAGAGATGAACTGTGATATTTTAGTTGATGCGCTTAAAGGAGCTAACGAACGGCTGCTCCGGATGAGTGAAACTGAGTTTGCCGGTAAGCTTGCCGGCAGTACTGTGGTGATATTGTTTATCAAAAATAACAGCTGCTGGTTATTATGGGCCGGTGACAGCAGAGGTTATTTACTGCGTGAACAGCAGTTATTACAGGTAACCAAAGACCATAGTCAAGTCAATGATATGGTTGATGAGGGAGTATTAAAACCGGAAGATGCTGAAACACATCCGCTGGCGAATGTAATAACAAGAGCTGTCGGCGTGGCTGCGGAGCTTGAGGTCGATATTAAAAAGTATGATCTGCAGCATGAAGATGTGTTTCTGCTGTGCAGTGACGGTTTGAATAAGGAAGTGAGTGATGCTGAGATTGAGCAGGCTCTGCGATCTGGTTCAATTATTGATTCAGGCATGGCATTAATGCACGCATCATTAGTAAGAAATGCACGAGACAATGTAACGTGTATTTTAGTTAAGCACCAGGACCAGGCCGCTAACCCGCCGCTATGCGGGGATGATTCTACAATCCCGGTATTTAGAAAGTAACCGCCGTTTAAACTGCAGTTCATCAAAAATGTTGAACTGCAGTGTTCTTTGTCTTTGATATTATTTTTAATTGTGACCTTTGTTTTTCATTGTTGATTAAATCATGTGTGAATATCCGCTTTTTATTTTTCATAAGTCAAATGTAAATAATGCAGTTGTGATAAAACTGTTTTCCTGTTGATTTTGCCCTGTTTTTAAATGAAATGCTTGATGGGCGCTGTAAATCTAGGTTTTGGTGCTTTTTGTGGTGTTTTGTTGGTGCTTGTGGCTGGTGGCGAATATCGTCACGCTTCACCTGGTTGTTTTTTTTATCATGTTTTCAATACATTATGTGCCAGTCAATTTTATATAACTGTTTGGTGACAGTAAATGTAAAATAAAGTAAACAAATAGGCTTGCTACGTACCATGTATTTGTTTAAAATCACCGTTTTTTGACTTTACTGTGCTTTATGGATTAAAGCATTACACACCACGGAAGATATAATGAGCACCTTGAATTTTACAGTCGATGAACTGACTCTTCCTGTATCGGAAGAATTTACAACCGGAACCGATCCCCGTTTAGATATCTCTCCAACCTCTACCTATTATTTACTTAAAGATGTGCGCAATAGTGCACGTGCAGACGAACGTAAAGCTTTAATCGATGAAGAAAGTGTGGCATCTGTTATTTCTGAATGGCTGCCGATACTCGAAAAAGTTCCTGCTGTGCTGATAGCGGACTGCAAGGATCTCGAGTTTACCGCCTGGTATATAGAAGCGTTATGCCGAAAATACGGCTTTAAAGGTTTAACTTTCGGTTTTCAATTAGCCGCACAGTTAATCGAATTATACTGGGATGACTTATTTCCCTGGCCTGATGACGGAGATCTTTCCGAGCGCATTGCGCCGCTTGTTGGTTTGAACGGTATTGATGGTGAAGGGGCGCTTATTGCACCGATTAAAGCCATTTTTGTTACTGACGGTGTTGAGCCTTATTCAACATGGCAGTATGAGCAGGCCTGTGAAGTTGACCGCCTGGATGCTGAGAAGCAGCAGAAGAAATTTGCTGCCGGCGTAACCTCTTTAGAGGAAGTACAGCAGAGTATTAAAGAAACCAGCAGATCATTTTACCTAGAATTAAATCAAGATGTTGAATCTGCGATGCAGGCATTTTCACAGTTATCTGCAGTAATGGATAAAGCAATGCTTGGTGATCCCCAGCCCACAAGTTATATACGCAAATGTTTAGAGTCCTGTTCAATTGCTGTTAAACATATAGCTAAAGATATTTTAGCTGATGATCAGTCTAATGCAGTTGAAGAGAGCTGCGTAGAAGAAAGTGAAGATGAGAATGTCGTTTCCTCTTCTGTTTCTGTGGTAAATGAACAAGTAAATACTCGTGAACAGGCATTGGATAAATTAGATGAAATCGCAAAGTTTTTTAGAAAAACTGAGCCGCACTCACCTATGTCTTACGCCATAGAGCAAGTAGTACGATGGAGTGAATTAAGTCTGCCTGAATTACTTCAAGAACTTATTGTAGACGGAGATGCCAGAAATGGTTTTTTCAAATTATCGGGCATTAAAGCGGAAGATTAAAAACCGCAGTTTTTTGGATTAGTAAATTTTTAAATGGAAGGAGTTTAACTTGAGCATACATGACAAACTGAAACGAGTCAGAAAACCGCGCGTTCACATCACTTATGATGTTGAAACTGAAGGGGCATTAGTAAAAAAGGAATTACCCTTTGTAGTTGGTGTTACAGGAGATTTTTCAGGGCATAACACGGAAGATTTAAAACCGCTTAAAGATCGTCGCTTCATTCAAATTGATCGTGATAATTATAATGACATTCTAAAGCGTATGAATCCGAAATTAGATATTAGTGTAGCAAGCACGCTGTCTGATGATGATTCAGAGATAAAGCTAAATCTGTCCTTTAAATCACTGGATGATTTTGAACCTGCTGCCGTAGTAAACCAGGTCGAACCATTAAAAAAACTAATGGATACACGTAATAAATTACGTGACTTAATGACTAAAATTGACCGTTCAGAAGATCTTGAAAATATTCTTGAAGATGTACTTAACAATACAGCAAGTCTGGACCAGTTAGCATCTGAGCTAAAAATTGAAGGAGCACAGGAATGAGCACGGAAGCACAGGTTTTAGAAAGACCAGCTGAGGAAGAGGTTAGTGTTTCGATACTAGGTCAGGCAATCAGCGCGACTAAACAAACAGAAAATTCTCGTTCTGAAGAGCTTATCCGTTCTTTAACTGAAGAAGCACTGAAAGGTACTGTTAAATGGAATAGAAATTTAACAGTAACATTCAGAGAGGCTATCTCGGCTCTGGATCGTACTATTTCAAAACAGCTTTCTGTCATTATGCATAATCAAGAGTTTCAAAAGCTGGAAGGCAGCTGGCGTGGTGTTCATCACATGGTTAATAACTGTGAAACAAGCGCGACGTTAAAAATTCGTATTATGAGCATGAGTAAAAAAGAGCTGCATAAAGATTTAAGCAAGGCCGTTGAATTTGATCAGAGCCAGACCTTTAAAAAGATTTATGAATCGGAATTTGGTACACCTGGTGGTGAACCTTATGGTGCTTTAGTTGGTGATTATGAATTCTCAAATCATCCTGCTGATATTGAAACCTTATCCTTAATGTCAAATGTAGCGGCTGCCGGCTTCTGTCCATTTATATCTGCATCTGGTCCGTCACTATTTGGTTTCGAAGACTGGTCTGAGCTGACTAAACCGCGTGATTTAGAAAAAGTATTTGAATCACTAGAATACACTAAATGGAATGCATTCCGTGACAGTGATGACTCACGTTTTGTCACACTGACAATGCCGCGTGTTTTAGCCCGCTTACCATATGGTGAAGCAACAAAACCCGTGGAAGAGTTTAGTTACGAAGAATTTACTCTTGATGATAAAGGCATACGTTCAGCAACAACTTCATCTAATGATTACTGCTGGATGAATGCCGCCTATCCGATGGCGACTAATATGGCTAAAGCTTTTGCTACATACGGCTTCTGTACTGCAATTCGTGGTGCTGAGGGCGGCGGTAAAGTTGAAGGCCTGCCGACGCATATCTTTACCAGTGATGACGGGGATCCGGATCTTAAATGTCCGACTGAAATCGGTATTACCGACCGCCGCGAAGCGGAACTGAGCAAGCTGGGTTTCTTACCTTTATGCCACTATAAAAATACTGACTATGCGGTATTTTTCGGCGGTCAGACATGTCAGCACCCTAAAATTTATGATAACCCGGATGCGACAGCAAACGCGGCTATTTCTGCGCGCTTGCCGTACATGATGGCAACTTCTCGTTTTGCTCATTACTTAAAAGTAATGGCGCGTGACAAAATCGGATCCTTCATGGAAGCGGAAGATGTTGAGTCATGGTTAAACCGCTGGATCTTATCTTACGTGAATGCGGCAGAGGGAGGCGGCCAGGAAATTCGCGCTAAATACCCGCTGGCAGATGCAAAAGTACAGGTAAAAGAGATTCCGGGACAACCAGGCTCTTACAATGCTGTTGCCTGGTTAAAACCCTGGCTGCAGATGGAAGAGTTAACTTCATCTTTAC
This sequence comes from Psychromonas aquimarina ATCC BAA-1526, assembly GCF_000428725.1. Taxonomy (GTDB): domain Bacteria; phylum Pseudomonadota; class Gammaproteobacteria; order Enterobacterales; family Psychromonadaceae; genus Psychromonas; species Psychromonas aquimarina. The sequence continues at coordinate 317,716 of NZ_KE386792.1, read as the reverse complement.
GATTAGTTGCCAAAATTCCATCAATTGGCTAATGCATAATAGGGGCTTGTCCCCTATATACAACGGATATTAAATATACGATGTTAGATGAGGTTTCATTTTTAGAGAGCAGTTCACTGTTTGTGCACACCGAGTGTGCTGAACCCTCGTCCTACTCTGCTAAAAAAACGCTGAATAAGCACTCTGCAATGCATCGTTTTTTAAGAGAGCGTGATGATCTTAAATCACTATTATTGTGGATTGAGCATTCATCACTTTCGCTTAAGGATGTTAATAAAAACAGCCTGCTGTCCTTATTATTAAAAACTGTCAGTGAACTTGATTCCTTGATAGAAAAACAGATCAATATCATTTTACATAATAAAGATTTTCAAAAGCTGGAAGCCAGCTGGCGAGGGCTGTCATATTTAATCGATCAAAAAGAATTACATGACAAAGAAGAGCAGATAAAAATAAAAGTGCTGGACTGCAGCTGGCAGACATTAAGTAAAGACCTTGATAAGGCGATTGAATTTGATCAGAGTGAGTTTTTTAAACTCATTTACAGCAATGAGTATGACATGTCCGGCGGAGAGCCTTTTGGTGTCGTGATTGGTGACTATCAGGTTTCGCATAAGCATAAGCAGGGCTTTACTACCAATGATATCGATACATTAAAAGATATTTCTCGTGTAGCCGCCGCCGCTTTTACTCCTTTTATTACTTCTGCGCATCCCTCTTTGTTTGCCGTTGATGATTTCTCTGATCTTGGGGCTTATATAAACTGGTCAAAGAACTTTGAGCAGTCTGAATACATAAAGTGGCAGTCATTGCGTGATATGGAGGAGTCCCGCTACTTAGGAATAACCTTACCTAATATATTGATGCGTGCCCCCTATAAAGCTGACGGTACACGCAGTGAAGCTTTTAAATTTAAAGAAGTTATTAAAGATCCGCAAAAAGAGCAGCTTTGGGGAAATGCCGCTTATGCTTTTTCCGGCGTGCTGGTACGGGCGTATGCGGAGTCTGGGTGGTTTGGGCAGATTAGAGGAATGCAGCCCGGTTATAGAAAAAAAGGTCTAGTTTGTGATTTACCTGTTTCGCAGTATGAAACAGATAGATACCGAAAAAGCAGTAAACCATCGGTTAACTTACAAGTAGGCGACAGAGCGGAGAAAATCTTATCTGATAATGGTTTTATCCCAATATCATCAATAAACGGCTGTGATCATTTAGTATTTTTTAGTAATGCATCAGTACAGAAGCCTGGACAGTATAACACCTTAGCCGCGACGGTTAACGCTAAGTTGTCTTCCATGCTGCAGTATATTTTGTGTGTATCAAGGTTTGCGCATTACTTGAAAGTATTAGGTCGTGAGAAATTAGGTACCTACAGCTCAGCAGAGCTTTGTGAGCAGGATTTACAAAGATGGCTGCTTAAGTATACCGCGGGAGGAGACTCCGCTTCAGAAGAATTAAGAAGCAGGTATCCGCTCTACAGTGCGCAGGTAAAAGTAAGAGAGATGGTCGGTAAACCTGGATATTACTGTTCAGTGATCCAGCTGCAGCCGCATTTTCAATTAGATCAAATGGTTTCAAGTATAAAACTGGTGACGGAATTAACCCCTCAAAATTAATGGAAGAGAAATGAAAAAAATTCAAGAAATGTTACAGCTGGGACAGTTAACAGAAGCTGTGAAATGGTTAGAAAATGAATTGAAAGACGATCCCATGAATGTTGACTTTCGCAGTTCGTTAATCGAACTGTTGTGTGTAAAGGGGGAGTTAGAGCGTGCAGATAAACAATTAAATATTATGGTGCAGAAACATCCGGATTTTTTAGTGGGTGCAACTAATCTGCGCCAGTTAATTCGTGCTGATCAGGCAAGAAAAGACTTTGCCGCTGGTATTTCAGTACCGGAATTATTTAACGGTACTAATGAGCATAGCGAAGCACTTATGAAGTTAAATATTGAACTGCACAATGGTGACCATGATTCAATCCGTGCCGGTGCAGAAAATTTAGAGAAAGTGAGACCTGCAGCAGCGATGAAACTTGATAACTCGCCGGTGCAGGAGTTACGCGATCTTGATGATACATTAGGCGGCTTTGTTGAAATATTCGGCACCGACGGTAAGTATTATTTAGCAGAGTTATCAGAAATTGAATTCATTTCATTTAAACCTGCCGTATCAATTATCGAGAAAGTATGGCGCCGCGTTGATTTAAGCATTAAAAACGGCCCTTCCGGTGAAGCGCATATGCCTATTGTGTATGTACAGAGTGAAACGGATGCTGAAAAACTGGGACGTGAAACCGACTGGAAAGAGGTTTCTACAGATGTGATGGTTGGAACGGGGCAGAAAATGTGGTTTGTTGATGATGCCGCCGTGCCGTTTTCTGATTTTAAACAGCTTGCATGTGCTGACTCGTAAGATAGACGGAATAATTAATGAAAGCCGCCCAGCAAACTAGAATTAATGCTTCACTGCTCGATAAGCTGATTGATGATGCTCCCGAAGAATGGGATGTGGAAGAGCATTATAGAGGAGTGAATTTACCGCAGTTACGCCGCAGTGTCGGGCGTGATATCGAGAATTTATTAAATGCTAAAGTACAGTGGAATACATGGCCTGACTGTTATAAGGAGTTAAAGAACTCTTTAGTTAACTACGGACTGGAAGACTTTTCCAGTATGGCTGTCGGTAGCTTAGAAGGGCGGCAGCTGCTGTGTCAGAAAGTGGCAGAGTCGATTAGACGTTTTGAACCGCGGTTTGTCGAGGTTGATGTTGAAACTGTTGATAATGAGCAGTCTATTGACCGTATTTTAAAGCTGCGCATCAATGCCGTGTTATATGCAGATCCTGATCCTGAATACATAAGTTTTGACTCAGAAGTTGAGCCTGTTCATTTAGGTATGAAGATTATGGAGAGCATGTAATGAATGACGATTTATTAAGATATTATAATAAAGAGCTTGCCTTTATAAGAAATATGGGCGCCGAGTTTGCTGAAAATTATCCTAAATTAGCAGGGCGGTTAAAATTAAGTGAAGAGCATATTGAAGATCCTCATGTGTCGCGCTTGATTGAAGCATTTTCACTGCTTACTGCTCAGGTTCGACAAAAGCTCGATGACAGCTTCCCGGAATTAACTGATGCATTATTAGGTCAGTTATATCCTGATTATCAAGCGCCTATTCCGTCAATGTCTGTTATCAAAATGGTCACCGAAAATGTATCAACCAGCGGTGTTGTTCTACCACGAGGTTCGCAGGTTGAAACACAAGTAGACGGCGTGAAACCGTGTTATTTCCAAACTTGTTATGATACCAAATTATGGCCGCTGGAAATTACCGGGGCGAAGTTTCAAAATGCGCCGTTTAGTGCACCGCAGCCTATCTGGCAGACACCTCCAAAATCTATTATTAAATTAAGTTTTGCCACGGACTTTGAAGAAGTCAGCATGGAAAGCCTTGCAGTTGATAAAATTCGTTTTTATCTTCATGGACAGGAACAGCAGTCGTTTCTTTTATATGAGCTTTTGTCTGCCCACTGTCTGGGAATGGCGATAAGCCGGCCGGGAGAATTGAACAGTACTCAGTATCTTGAATCAAGGCATATTAAAGCGCTTGGTTTTGATGATGACCAGCAGGTTGTACCTTACAGTAAACGCTCTTTTTCAGCTTACCGAACCTTAATTGAAAATTTTATTTTTCCTGAAAAATTTCTGTTTTTTGAGCTGGATAATCTCAATGTTGACTGGCCGGGTATTGCCGATAAGTTTGATATCTATATATACCTTGATCAGATATCTGAAGATCTGGAAAAACAGGTTACAGCCAGTAACTTTTTAATGGGCTGTACACCGATAATTAACTTGTTTGAGCAGGAACTGGAGCCGGTTCATATTGAAGCGTCTCAATATGAATACAAATTAGCAGCCAAATATATTGATTCTGATGTCTCTGAAATAATCCAGATTCAAAGTGTTGATGCTCACGACCAAAAGCAGAATACGATTAAGGTAAGTCCCTTTTATGGTGAAACACACCCAGCTTATACCGATCAGGATCGTATGTTCTGGCATGAAAGACGGGAAGCTTCAAGCTGGGCCGGCGGCAGCGCAGAAAACGGCACCGAGCTGTATCTTTCATTAGTTGATCATCAGTTTAAAGGTTTCAGCAGCGCCGATGAATATAATGTCTGGGTACTGCGTATTAAAGCATTATGCAGCAACCGTAATTTACCAACCCATTTACCTTTCGGCAGTGATCAGGCCAGGATGCTGGTATCTGAGCGTGCCGATATTATTAAACAGGTTAAATGTCTACTGGCCCCAACCACACCTGTGCGTGCTGCATTAGGTGATGCGACACGCTGGCAGTTAATCAGTCATTTATCTCTGGAGCATTTCAGCGGCGAGTCGGCGCTGAAAACATTAAAAGAAACACTGAAGTTATATGACTTTAAAAGCACGCCTGAAAATAAAACCATGATTGAAAATATTGCCGGCATTAAACTGCAGGGCGCCACTGCGCGGGTAAACCAGAAAGGGCGGATCTGTTTCTGTAACGGGACAGACATAGAAATAACCTTTGCAACGGATCATTTTGCCGGCAGCGGTATCTTTTTCTTTTCAGCTGTTTTAGATCATTTCTTCTCGCAGTTTGCATCAATCAACAGCTTTACTCGTTTAAGTATCAGGTTCAAAGGTCATGACAATATATATCATCAATGGCCGAGCCGCGCAGGAAATATCCCGTTACTATGAGTATTGCAGAGTTAATTGACAGTCCTGAGGAATATGACTTTTATCAAGCGGTTTATACCATTGAGCGTCAGCTGGCTGCCGGTAAAGAGCAGCAGAGAAAAGTCGGCCATGACAGTATTCCGAAGAATGAGCTGGTTCGTTTTAAATCGGATCAGCATTTAGGTTTTCCGGGAACCTCAGTAAGCAAAGTTGTTCCCCGGCCTTCCGCCGCCCATGAGTCTATGCTGGATATGCATGTCTCTTTTATGGGGGTAACCGGCACCAACGGTGCCCTGCCGCAGCATTATACGGAACTTGTTCTGGAGCGTTTGAAATATAAAGACACAGGCATGCGTGATTTTTTTGATCTGTTTAATCACCGCCTGTTGTCTTTATATTACCGCGCCTGGGAGAAATACCGTTTTCCGATCGGCTTTGAAAAAAGCAGTCAAAATCATCTTGACTCATTTTCAACGGCTCTTAATGAATTGACCGGCTCTACAAATAGTATTGGTAAATTTTACGCTGGAATTTTTAACCGTAAGGTGCGTAATGTTGCAGGGCTCAGACAAATATTAAGCCACTTTACCGGATGTGAAATCGATATCGATCAGTTTCAAGGAAAATGGCAGCAGTTAGCTGAATCAGAGCAGACCAAGCTAGGTCGACGTTCACAGCCTGAAGGACAGTTTGCATGTCTTGGTGTAGATGCCAGCATTGGCCAGAAAATCTGGGATATCAGCTCTTCAATTAAGGTTGTAATAAAGCCGGACGCAGGTTCAAAAATTAAAGATTATTTAAACGGCGGCCGTATTTATCAAGGGGTTAATCAACTCATATCTGAATACCTCGGAAAATCAATGGATTATAAAATTCAGCTGCAGGTCAACATTGGCCAGATGCCCGTCGCCTGCTTATCAAAAGAGAGCGAGCCGCTGGGTATGGGCTGTGCTTTGGGCAGCCGTCAGTTAAGTTCAAAAGATAATTTCACAATATCTTTATAAATCACGCTAAATAAACACAATTAAAGGATTAAAATATGTCAGCGATGACTTTAAGCAAGCTAGTTGAAAAGCTTAACCCTGCATGTCGAGACACACTTGAGCGTGCAGCTTCTATTTGTCATAGTAGAAGCCAGTTTACAGTTGAAATAGAGCATTGGCTTCAGGCTATGCTTGAGCAGGAAGTCGGTGATCTGCAGCTTATTGCCGCGAGTTTTGCGTTTGACAAAGAGCAGCTGCTTTCTGAATTACGAATTGGTTTAGAAAAATTAAAAACAGGTAATAGTGCCGCGCCGAGCTTATCCCCTCATATAGTGAACTTATTACGTCAGAGCTGGTTAAATACCACCATTGAGTTTAACGACACGCAGATTCGTTCGGCATACATTATTTATACACTGCTGAATGATGATAGTTTATGTGCGCTTATTTCTCGTTCTGCTAAGCAGCTGCTTGACGTGGATGCCGCACAGCTTTCCAACTCATGGCCGCAGTTAGCCGCCCAGTCTAGCGAAAGCGGCGGCGTACCCGCCGTTGATAATTCAGGGGCGCCTGCCCCTGCTGGAGCATTGAGTAAAACCCCCTCTTTAGATCAGTTTACTCAGGACTTAACCGCGCAGGCGAGAGAAAATAAGCTGGATCCGATATTAGGCCGTGATAACGAAATTCGTCAGATGATCGATATTTTAACGCGCCGCCGTCAAAATAATCCAATTTTAACCGGTGAAGCAGGGGTCGGTAAAACAGCTGTTGTTGAAGGTTTAGCACTGCGGGTTGCGCAGAAAGATGTACCGCTGGCATTACAAAACGTTTCTATTCGTGTTTTAGACCTGGCTTTACTGCAGGCAGGTGCAGGCATGAAGGGCGAGTTTGAAAACCGCCTTAAAGCATTAATTGGCGAAGTAAAAGCCTCTCCTGTTCCGGTCATTCTCTTTATTGATGAAGCACATACGATGATCGGCAGCGGCGGGCAAGCGGGGCAGAATGATGCCGCTAACCTGTTAAAACCTGCACTGGCTCGCGGCGAGCTGCGTACTATTGCCGCCACAACATGGGCTGAATATAAAAAGTTCTTTGAAAAAGACGCCGCATTAACCCGCCGTTTTCAGGTTGTTAAAATTGAAGAGCCAAGTGAAGCAAACGCAGTGATCATGATGCGCGGCTTATTACCTATTATGGCTAATCACCATAATGTTTTGATTTCAGATCAGGCACTGCAGGCGTCAGTGTCATTATCGAAGCGTTATATTAATGGCCGTCAACTGCCCGACAAAGCGGTCAGTTTATTAGATACAGCCTGTGCACGTGTTGCGATGAGCCAGGCATCTACTCCCGGTGTGGTTGAAATGCTGCAGCGCGAAGAACAGCAGCTGACTGTACAGATTAAACTTTTAGGTAATGAAGAAAAAACGGGTGTTAGCCATAAGAAAAAACTGCTGGATCTTAATAAAGAGTTAAAACAGGTGCAGAAAGATTTAGTGCCGTTAACTGCACAATGGCAGAAAGAAGTTGAGCTGGTTCAGCAGGTCTCAGTACTGATTAATGCATTACAGCAGGATGAAGTAGAAGAGCAGGAACAGAAGCTTGCTGAACTTACAGCTTTGAAAGAGGAGCTGGCGAAAAATACATCTCCTATGGTGCACTGGCAGGTTGATGAACAGCTGGTAGCAGAAGTGATTTCTGACTGGACGGGAATTCCTGTCGGTAAAATGAAAAACGACGAGATCAATAATATATTGACGCTTAAAGGCAGCATGGGTAAGCGTATTATTGGTCAGACGCATGCGCTTGATATAATTGCAAAAACAGTACAAACCTCGCGTGCTCAACTGGGGGATGAAACTCGTCCTATCGGCGTGTTTTTATTAACAGGCCCAAGCGGTGTCGGTAAAACAGAAACCGCATTAACATTAGCGGAGCAGGTTTACGGCAGTGAAGAGAACGTTACTGTTATTAATATGTCCGAGTTTAAAGAAGAGCATAAAGTCTCTTTACTGGTTGGTTCTCCTCCTGGTTATGTCGGTTATGGTGAAGGCGGTGTATTAACGGAAGCTGTCCGCCGTAAACCTTACAGCGTAATTTTACTGGATGAGATGGAAAAGGCCCACCCCGGGGTACAGGATGTGTTTTATCAGGTCTTTGACAAAGGAACGATCAAAGACGGTGAAGGGCGTGATATTGATTTCAAAAATACCATTATCATTATGACCTCTAATGTGGGAACTGATACCACTATGGAGCTGTTTGAAGATGAAGAGACGGCTCCCTCAGTTACCGGGCTGCAGAAAGCACTGCAGAATGATCTTTTAGATGCATTTAAACCTGCATTTTTAGGCCGTATTAACGTTGTTCCATTTGTACCGCTGAATAATGAAATGCTGACTGAAATTACTAAACTGCAGCTTGCACGTATTGGTGTGCGTTTTGCTAAACATTATCAGGCGAAGTTTACTCACAGCTCACAAGTGGTTGATAAAATTGTGTCCATGTGCAGTGATGCAGGATCCGGTGCACGCAATATTCATAATATCCTGCAAAAATCAATGCTTCCTGATTTATCAGTAAAAATACTTGAGAAATTAGCAGATGATAAACAAACAACTTCAGTAAAAGTGGATGTGAAAAAAGAAGAGTTTGTTTACAAGGTGTAGCATCTTCCCTCTATAAATCATGCATTCCTTTATTCAGCACAAATAGAAGGGATGTATTTAATCATTAAACAGCATTATAACGGTGATAATTTTGTCGATTATAATGCTGTTTTCAAATGTCAATAAAAAACAAATCAAACAACAATAAATCAATGAAATTATTATACATTTTAAGTAACTTTTTTTGATCTAATTGTTGTTATTATAGTTTTTATTCGTATAATGTTCACCGCGTTAGGGTTGTCAGTAAAAAGTCATTTAAAAGTACGCTTTGTACGGCCTTAAGGTTTTTATTATGGAATAAAGTCAACATAAAGTTATATATGAAAATAGCTTTGAAAAAACATCATGCAAAGGAGCATTTTAAATGCAAGCAAATACTTATTTAGATTACGAAGGAATTAAAGGTGAAACGACTGCTGAGGAGTACAAAGATAAAATCACTGTACTTTCATTAGACTGGAATGTGAGCCGTGAACTAACATCTTTCACAGGTACAGCGCAGGATCGTGAAGCAAGTGCAACTCGTCTAGGTGATGTTCATATCACTAAGCTGCAGGATAATGCATCACCGGATCTATTCAAAGAATCTACAATTGGTAAAGGTAAAAAAGCGATTTTCTACATTACTAAGCAAGGCAGCAAAATCGAAGAGATCATGAAAATCGAACTGACTGACGCAATGATTTCAAGCTACAGCGTATCTGTTCAAGGCGATCGCCCTGTTGAAAACATCACTATCAGCTACACAGAGATGATGATGACTGTTACGCCTACTGATGACAAGAATAATGTTACAGCACCTCTTGTATACGGTTACAGTGGTGTTAAAGGTCAACAGATGTAATTTGTTGATTAAAGCCTCTGAGAGTCTGCGCTCTCGGGGGCTTAAATAAGTCATGGACGTTGGGGCAAGGAATGCAAAAGGCAACACAAAAAAATAATATCATCAGTATCTCCACACCGCTTGGTAAAGATACCCTGTATTTAACTCATTTTTCTGCAAGAGAAGCAATTTCACAAACATTTTCACTTTCAGCTTCGATGTACACTGTCGGTACAAAAATAACCTTAGACGGTCTTGTTGGAAAACCTGTTTGTATTTCATTGAGAAATGCGCTGAGCAGCGGTTCTATCCGCTATTTCCACGGCATCGTAAGCCATATAGAATCGAGCGGCTCTCGTACTGCAGCTGTGGATGATAAAGAAGATTATACCGATTATCATCTGACCATCCTGCCCAGCACGGCGTTTATGGAAAAACGCTCAAACTGCCGTATTTATCAAAACAAATCTGTGATTGATATTATCACTGACCTGTTCGGCCAGCATAACGTTGCATTTAAAGATAAAACAACCAGCAGCTACGCAAAATATGATTACTGTGTGCAGTATCAAGAGTCCGATCTGGATTTTGTGACCCGCCTTTTACAGCAGGAAGGTATCTTCTATTTCTTTGAACACAGTAAATCAGCACATACGCTGATCCTTGCTGACAGCCCTAATGCCTATGAAAAATGTGCTGAAGGCAGTGTAAAATGTTTTTCAGGTTCATTAGCAGAATCTCATGTTGCCGGCTGGCAGGGCGGGTTGAGTATGGTGAGCGGAGCCTTTTTACAAAAAGGTTACGACTTTAAGCAGCCTAAAAAATTTCCCAGCGGCGAAAATAAAGTCGCGACACTGCCTGCACAGGATAAATATGAAATTTATGATTATGTGGGCGAATCAGAATTTAATAAACGTGCTAAGCCTGCTGCAGATATCCGCCTTGAAGCGCTGCAGAAAGATATGCATAAATCCAGTGGTCAAGGAGACTGCCGTAGTTTTGCTGTGGGTAAATCCTTTACCTTTTCCGATCATGAAGATGAACGCTATCAAGGCAAAAGTTTTGTTTTAACCGCGCTGTTAACTTCTGCCGCGCAGCCTAACCAGTCGGGTGCAAGCCAGTCCGGTGGAGATGTTTTCCAAAACAACTTTGAATGTGTACCTGATAATACTCCCTACAGACCGTCAGCTTTAATTCAAAAGCCATTGATCAACGGCGTACAGACTGCCGTTGTAACCGGAGACAGCGGTGACGAGATATTAGTGGATAATTTCGGCCGCGTTAAGGTGCAGTTCCATTGGGACAGAGAAGGTAAAAACGACTCTAAAAGTTCCTGCTGGATACGTGTCGCCCAGAACTGGGCCGGCAATAAATGGGGCGCATTCTTTTTCCCCCGTGTCGGCCAGGAAGTACTGGTTGAATTTATTAACGGCGATCCGGATCAGCCGATTATCAGCGGCGCAGTTTACAACGCAGATTTAATGCCTCCTTATGCACTGCCTGCAAAGAAAACTCAAAGCGGTATTAAATCGCACAGTACCAAAAAAGGCGGTGCGAATAACTTTAATGAGATGCGCTTTGAAGATGAAAAAGGCAAAGAGCTGCTGTTTTTCCAGGCGGAAAAAGATCATGAACTGAATGTTAAAAATGATCAGAAAGACACCATAGGTAATGACCGCTTAACGGAGATTGCTAATAACGACACCATTAAAGCAGGCAATGACCGCCTTGCGGATATTGGTAATAATGACACTGTCAAAGTAGGCAAGAAATTAAATATTGAAGCCGGCAGTGAAATTGTGCTTAAAACCGGCGGCGCGTCTATTACCATGAAAAGCAGCGGTGCGATTGAGATTAAAGGGACCAGTATAAAAATTAACGGCTCTAAAATCGCGCAGAAAGCTTCAATTATTACATTGAATTAATGATGAATGTAAATAAATACTATGGTGTTGACTATCTAGGGAGAAGCTGTCGAGGCATTACCCTGGTTTGTAACTTTGGTTATCAATACCTCGCTTGTAAACCCGAGCATAAACCTGAAGATGAATGGTTAAGTCTGCCGTTAATGGAGTTTTGGACCTGTAAAACCCTTGCTAAACAGTTTTTAAGTAATCTGCATCAATGGAAAAATGACAGTGCTGTGATCGGGCGTTTATTCAGCTACGTGAAAAATGATGAGCATTCACAAGCAAATTATAACCAGCAGCAGGTCGCTGAGTTTATAGCGTTACAGTTAGAACAGCGTCAGCTGTTGATTTTTCCGTTAGAGCATAAAAAAGCGCTGTTCAGCAATAACCATCTGGCATCTGCCGCCAATAAATCAGCCAAACCGGTTGTGCTGGAAAGCGGTACTAAGGTTGTGAAGGCGAAGCCTAAAGTCGCTTCTGCGCAGACAACTTCAATGCCTGTTGCTAAAAAAATTGAGTTAGATGTACAGAAACCAAAGGTTCGTCAAAAACTGTATGCCAAACATGGTCTGGTTGTTGGGCCCTATAAGGAGTTGCAAAAAATATCCAAACCGGGCTACCAACGTGAGCACGTAGTACCACATTCAAATTTTATGTCCCGCTCTAAATTACCAAATGAAGCTCGTGCTAATGTACCAATTGCTAAAGAGTTTGGTACTTATAATGAAGCAGATGCAATTACCTATTTTGTATTTGATGATCAAAGTAAAGGAACTGAGCATAGATATTTAACCGATGTAGAAAAAAATTATGCTAAATCGCTGCATGCTCAAGGTAAATTTGCATCAGCCAATGAATGGTTAGATCATATGGAAGGTGAGACTGCCCAATCATTGAGCATGGATACCATAGAAAGATCGCCAGGTGTTTATGAAGCCAGAATTCCAAAAGAAGAAGCGCAGGTTGTCGCTAAGGCAATCCGTATTGATACGGAAAATTATTTAGATCAAGCGGGTGTAAATAAAGATGCACCAATGTCAAATCTGGTCGGTGGTGGAGATGTGCCTGACAGGGACAAAACGACAATTGATGATGATTTCTAATTTTATAAGGTTTTTATATGAGCTATGAGGTAGTGCATGTAATTGATATTGCAGGTGTTAAACAAACGGATTATGCGTTGACTACATATTACAACGAATCAGCACCACAGATGGCAGTAGGAAGTGTACAAAGGTTAATTAGACAAAATGGAGTGACAAACTCAAAGACATTTTTAGGAGCTAATTTTCAACTCAATGCTATGTGGGTATCTGATACAGGTAATTTATGGGTTGTAGATGATCAAGGTGATGTGTTTACCACTGCGGAGGTAACGTTTAAGCAAGCACCGTTTAATTTATTAAAGTTTAACAGTGGCTCCTTTGATATTAACTGGCAGGTTACCGAAGCGTTTAAAGGGCAGTTAAATGGTATTTGGGGGACAACCGATTCAGATGTTTGGGTAACTTCATTTGCAGGACCTGCCTTACATTGGAATGGTTCTGACTGGACTGAATATGTTTTACCGCAAGCACCTAATGCAATTGACGGCTCAGCCAGTGATGATGTTTATATTGTCGGCTATCACGGTAATATCCATCATTTTGATGGCAATGGATGGCAGAAAGTCGCATTACCTGACAATGTGAAAATTGATGATGCTTTTACCGATGTTAAAGTTATTTCCAGTACATTAGTTTATATCACGGGCCGAAGCGGCTGCTTATTAGTGGGTAATGCGCGTGATGGTTTTAAAGATTTAGGTTCTGCGCAATATTCCTGGTACGGCGTTGGTGCAATTCAAGAGCGAATTTTTCTAGCTGGCGGTGAAGCTGGTATTTTTGAGCTAGTGGGCAGTAAATTTATTTGTTTAAAAGATAAAGGACAGCCTGTTGGTGTATTTGAAACACCTAATGCAGTGAATTTTATCCCTGCAGAACAGCAGCCTAACCCTTGGTTTGTTCGTTATGAGCCTAGTGCGACAAGAGAGTGGATAAAAGTTAATACTTAAAGCTCTTAAAAAATCATTTCCGGTAAAAGCCGAAGTCTAAAACAATAAAACATTATTTAATTTTAATTAGGTAAAAAAATGGGAAAACCCGCAGCAACAATTTCACACTTTCATGCCTGCCCTAAAGTTAATCCCGGGCCAGTGCCGCACGTGGGCGGGCCGATTGCAGCCGGCTCGGGTAATGTGCTGATCGGCGGTATGCCGGCTGCCCGTAAAGGTGATATGTGCGTGTGTGTCGGGCCGCCGGATTCGATTAAAGCGGGTTCCGGTTCAGTCAAAATTAACGGTAAACCTGCAGCTAGAATGGGGGACGGTACTAATCACGGTGGTGTTATTGTTATGGGTAACCCGACCGTGGTCATTGGCGGTTAGTTATATTGAGAGCGCAGCTTTGCCTGAGCTGCTTATCTTTTCTTTATTCTGAAAAAGCCCGGCTCGGAAATCTTTTTAAGCAGCCGGTATCATATCAGTCGTTTTAAATCATTAAATAGTAGTGAATGGATGTTGGTGATAATGGATTATATGAATGAATTGTTAGCGCAGCGCGCGCAGTTCATCAACACATTTTATGCGCTTAAAAGCAATGCAGACGACAGCCGTGCGCGTTTAATCGCCTGTGCGCGATTGTTAGCTAAAAAGCAGCATCCCTTTTTTTCCTGCTCGGATATCCAGACCGCTTTATCTGCTTTGCAGCAGGATGCTGAAATGTCAGAAACGCAGTGTCTGCTGATGCTGCAGCTGTACGCCCTTATCCATCAAAACCCGCAGGCAGTAGTGGAGCATTTGTATCAAATGAACTGCCAGTCACTGCAGAGCATTGCACCGCTGTTTGCTTTATCAATGCATATTGAAAACTGCGTTTTACAAGCCTCGCATAGTGAAGCTCTATTAAATAATCAGTTAACAGCCTGCTTTTACCGCCGCCAATGGTCTGTGTTGTCAGACTTTTCAAAGCAGCACTTTCAAGACGTTTCAGCACTTTCACAGTTATATCTAACGGTACTGACTAACAGCACATCGTTAAGCAGTGAATTAGCAGCAGATTTTATCACCTGTAACTGCCTGCACAGCCGTCTGTTTGAATTATATGTAGTGATGCTGGATGAGCGCCAATTGACCGAAGTGGTTAATCATCTGTCCAGTGATGAAAATAATACCGCTCTGATTATTAATGTCATGGCGTTAAGCGGTTACAGCAAGTTTATTCCGTTTTTAGCCCGCTATCTGCAGAGTAAAGCTTTTACACTCGATGCGCACCACGCGCTGCGTATCTTAATGGGGCCGTCGCTAGACAGTTTAATCCCCGATGCCATTCAGTTTGAATCCGAAGAGGAACAGCGTATTCAAAATTTCACTTATTACGGCGCTAAAATCCTCCATTACTGGGATGAAGCATTAATCCCGTCGCTGGGAGAGCGGATTTTAGCAGGTTTAGCGGTTACCCCTGAAAATCTTGACAAAATCTGGGTAAACGGCAGTCAAATTCATCGCCGTACTGCTTCACTGCACAGGGCTTCGTTGACAGATGATAACAGTGCGCCTTATTACGCCTGCCCGGAGGCCGTATTATGAGAATGCAGTTGACCCATACCGAGATGCTGCTGGGCATTGAAGCTGATATTGACAGTGCTTTGGCGCTTGATTTAATACCGGGTGATTGTCCGTTAACAACACTTTGCAGCGGTGAACAGATTCCGGCGGCTTTTTGTGAACTCGGCAAAGGGGAAAATAAACTTGAGCGTATTATCTCGCTGCTCGAAGCGCTGGTTGAAAAACTGCTGGCAGAAGGCAATATTGATTTTAAAACCACGCCGGTTTTCTGGCTGCTGCCGGAATTGACGGTGCAGGGGGCTCAGCCGCTTATTCATTGGGCATCAGTAATAAAAGAGCGCTTCCCGGGGCTGTTTATCCACCCTAAAAGTCAGTTTTTTCCCTTCGGGCGCAGTGCATTTATGATGTCGGTTGACCCAATGGAGGCACTGTTTGAACAGCAGACGGTTAATCAAGTCTGTGTGATTGCGGTGGACAGTTTATTTCATGATATTGAAAACCTTGCGTTTGATAACTGCTGTTTAACAGCAGAGAGCGGTAACGGCTTAATACCTTCAGAGGGAGTCATTGTTACCTGTATAAGCCCCGCACAGAGCGGTATTAAGGTTTTATTCAATGAGACTGAAAGCGCTACGGAAATACAGCGCACGCAGGCGGTTGAAAGTTTGTTTTATAAAATGACAACAGTCTTGAATGACAACCCGTCGGAGAGAAATATCGATACCTTTTATGCGCCGGGTAACGGACTCGAAAATACGATATCTCCCTGGTTGAATGCTTATATACGTTTAGCGTCATATGTCGATAAGAGGACTCAGTTAAAACAAACCGCGATGTTCACCGGAGAGCTGGGCTGTGTCGGCGGATTATATAATTTTTTACATATTTACCATGCTTATCAGAATCAAAGCTTAAGCGGTGTAACGCTGCAGCTTGAAATTTCTGATGTGCTGTATCAAGCAGTTAATTTGTATTCATGGTCAGGCAAGGATTAGCGTTTAAATGACACAACAGTATAAATTTCAATTACAAGGACGAAGCAGTCGTTATGTGTTGATGGCCAAAGGCTCCGCGGCACCAGCGAATTTTGCACCTGTTAATATGAAAGACGGTGCGCAGAAAGCGGGACTGTTTGCTGATATTGCTCATGGATTAGTAAATGACCCGGTTTCAACGTTTAATGCAAATGCATTACTACGGACCGTAAATGCAGGCTCTGGCGTGAATGCACCGGAAATTGGCGGACATCTAAAAAATGCGTTAATACAGGGTAAACTGTCCGCGTTTAAAGATATTCCGAAAGATACTACACAAACTTCTTCTGAAACAGCCGCGTCTGTTGGTAATAAATCAGCGTATCGTTCGGCGTCTACCGGCACCTCAAGCAAAGGAAAAACGGATAAAAATGCCGCAGTGAAGGGAAGCTCGACAAATAACGACAGAACTAAGAAACCTGCCTCAGAGCACGCAACCTGCGGCGATCCGGTTTCCATGGTGACCGGTGAAGAGATATTACCGCTGCAGGATTTTGAACTGAACGGCTTGTTTCCGCTTATCTGGCGCCGCTTATACCGCTCATCAAAAATAAAAAACAATGTCGGCTTAGGTTACGGCTGGCGCCATAGTTTTAGTGTACAGCTGATTGAACGTTATCAGGCGCCGCCGAAAGTCGGGCCGAAACAGCCGGGTAAACGCTGGTTTGAGCTGATTGATGAAGAGGGTAACAGCCATCATTTTGATATCGTCAAACGCGGCCAGACCAGCTACCAGGCAAGCTCGGGTTTAGCACTGCTGCATGACAGTGACGGACGGCAGGTGCTTATCCGCCCGGATGAAAGTCACTGGGTTTTTACTAAACATGATGAGTCATGGCTGCTGCATACTGTCAGCAATGAATTAGGCAATGAATTAACGCTCTCTTATGACAAACAGCAGCGTCTTTCGAGTATTGCCTGTACCGCAAACCGCGGTGTAATACTCAGTTATAATGCGTCGAACAATATTGTACGCATTGCCGCTTATATTATTGATAAGGGCGGTAAACAGCAGGTGCTGCCTCAGTTATTAGCCAGCTACCAGTATAACGACAGCCAGTCGCTGATTGCCTCGATTGACAGCCAGGGGGCTGCTGAGCAGTATAAATATTTTGCTGGCTCACTGTTAAAGCAGCGTATCCGCGCATCCGGTTTCAGCCATTATTTTGCCTGGACAGGGGAAGGTGAGCGGGCCAAATGCTGCCGGCAGTGGGGCGATGACGGCGCTTACGATTATCACTTTGAATATAACGGCAATAAAAGCACCAGCACCGACAGCTTAGGCAATGTTGAACACTATTTTCATAATGAGCAGGAACTGCTGACCTGTTTTATTGATGCCAATGGTAATGAAACACAGCATGAATATGACAGTCAGGGGCGTAAAATCAAAACCCTTGATGCCGCTGGTCAATGTACCGCTTATATTTACAATCAAGCCGGGCAGTTAACCGGGCAGGTTGAAGCCGACGGCAGCCGGACTACTTATGTTTACAATACTTTTGGTAAACGTATTGCCACGGTTGACCCGCTGGGCAGACAGTTTAAACGCCAGTTTAATGCTTCGGGTAAATTATTATCAGAAACGCACCCGGACGGGCGGGCAGTACATTATCAATATAATGAAGCCGGGCTGCTGAGTGAGAAAACGGCGCTGGACGGCGTCAGCACCTTTTATCAATGGAATGAT
The DNA here is from genome assembly GCF_000428725.1 of Psychromonas aquimarina ATCC BAA-1526. Lineage (GTDB taxonomy): Bacteria > Pseudomonadota > Gammaproteobacteria > Enterobacterales > Psychromonadaceae > Psychromonas > Psychromonas aquimarina. Next base: position 300,268 of record NZ_KE386792.1, on the reverse strand, counting down.
AACGGTGAACTACTGGCTGAAAAAGTTGGTGATGCCTTAACCCGTTATAGTTACGACAGCCTAGGGCGTTTAAATGCAGCTTGCGATGCGCAGGGGCTGGTGACTGAATATAAGCGTAATACACGCGGACAGGTTGTTGAGCAGGTCAGCTATCACCCGCAGGATGCCAACCCTGAAAATTGTATTCAAACCGGTTATCAATATGATGATGCCGGGCGTTTAACCTGCATGATAAGCCCTGATGGTGAAACTACCCATTACAGTTACGGTGGCTTGTCGCAGCCGACGAAAAAGACCTTTGCCGACGGCAGCTGGCTTAATTATCAGTATGATAAAGAGCGCAACCTTATCGGCATTGAGCGCAGTGATGAATGTACTTACCAGATAGAATACAGTCCGACAGAAAAGCCGGTTAAAATAACCGGTTTTGACGGACGTGTGCAGTGCTATGAATATGATGCGCTTGATAACTTAACGGCAGTGAATGACGGTAATGAGCGTTTTATTAAACTCAAGCGTGATAACCGCGGCCGCATTATTGACCAGCAGAGTGTTAAATCTTCCCAAGACAGCCAGGGCACCTTTAACAGCCATAACTTTTATCAGTATGATGAAATCGGCCGTGTCACGTTAGCGCATAACAGTGAACGGGTTGTGCAGCATCAATACCACCTTAACGGTTTGGTGAGTCAAGCAAAGCAGGGCGACTGGACGCTTGATTACAGCTTTAATCAACAGGGTAAGAGCAGTGCCTTGAGTCTGCCAGACGGCACAAAAATAGGCTATCAGTATAACGCGTTAGGGCAGTTGTCTGGACTCACTCTGGCACAAGCCGAAAACGAAAAAGCGTTACTGGCGCTTGAATACAGTGATGCGGGGTTAATTAAACAACAGACCCTGGGTAACGGCATCACCCTAAGCCAAAGTTTTGATGTACAGTCGCGTTTAACAGACCAGGTCTGGTCAGGTGAACAAGGCAAGGTATTACAGCGAGACTACCAGTACGATAAACAAAACCAGTTAACCCAGAGCAGTGAGCAGACGCAGCAAAGCGAAACAGCTCGCAGCTTCAGCTACAACAAATTAGGTCAGCTGGTCAGCAGTCAGTGTAAAACAGCAGAAGAGCCAATAGAGCAAAGCGACAGCTTTGAGTGGGATGCCTTTGGTAACCCCAAGGTGGATAATGCACAGCCATTGGCGGAGCGCGAAACGCGTGTTGAAAATGACCGCCTGCTGAGCTTTGCCGGTGCGGATTATAGTTATGATAAATCAGGTAACCAAATAAGTTGTACTGCAACAGGTTTAATTCAGAAACGTAATTTCGACGGTTTAAACCAGCTGCGTCAGCTTAACAGCAACGGCAAACTCAGCCAGTATCACTATGATGCCCTGGGCAGACGAAGTGCCAAAATCACTGAAACAGGCAAGACAGATTTTATCTGGGACGGTAACCAGCTGATTGGTGAGCACACCAACGGGCAGTACACCTGGTATATCTATCTGCCGGACACCTTTTTACCTGTCGCGCTGCTTAAAGATAATGAAATTTATTATTACCACCTTGACCAGCTCGGCACGCCGATCTGCTTAACGGATAAAAACCAACAGGCCGTTTGGCAGAATAGTGGTGATCTGTTTGGTGCGGAAGAGAAACAGCAAACCGAAAATGCGATCGAAAACCCGCTGCGTTTTCAAGGGCAGTACTTTGATGAGGAGAGTGGATTACACTACAACCGCTTTAGATACTACTGCCCGAAGCAGGGACGGTTTATCCATCAAGATCCGATTGGTTTAGCGGGTGGTATTAACCATTATCAGTATGCCCCGAACCCGGTGAACTGGGTGGATCCGTTTGGGTTAAGTTGTAAAGAAAATACCTGGAATGAGTTTCAGAAAGATCATAAGGGACAATTTAGTTCAATTAGTGAAGCTTCTAATGCATATAAAGAATTAAAAGCAAATGAATCTCCTTGGCCTGTTGGTTTTGATTTTGAGAGTACAAAGCGAACCATGCAAACTGGTGAAACTTTTAATATGATTGTAAACGAGGGGATGGAAGATTTACCTGGGCAATTTGGAACTCAAGATAATATAGTAAATACAGAGTATGGTCGGCAACAGTTGGCAATTAAAGAAGTATGGAAACCAAAATTAGATAATGTTGTGACATATCGGGTAAATAAAGAGTTTGATGTGTATGAGGGACCTGTTGGACCACAAATAGATAATGGTAAATACCTAAAAGGTGGAGGTACTCAAATTACATTTTCGGAACCTAAAAAAGTATGGTCGAATGCTAGACCAAATGAATTCAATGACTTTACAGATGAACCTTATCTTGATGTTGTTAAAATTAAAAAAGTGGATAAATAATGAATTTTTCAAGTGAAATCATTGGTAAAGGTAAAGATGCAGAAACAACAATATCATGGCTTTGTAATGAGGTGAAAATTTCCAAACATTTTTCATCTACTGCTCGCTATATTTTTGTAGAGAGTGATGAAGTCCTGTTTGTTGCTGTATATAAAGAAAGAAAAATACATGCGTATAATCTGGAGGGAAGTTTAATTGGATCATACTCAATTCCGTTAAAAGAAGGTTATCAGTATAGAGGAATTAATTTAAACCATAAATCCAAGAGTGGTATTTCATTATTATATTTTCCTATTGAAGATGGTTATGGCAATAAATGGGGGGATATTGAGCAATATGAATTTATATGTTCAGAAACTCCATTAGGTGTATTTTTAAATATTTATCGATAAACGCTCTTTTCACAATTTCATTTTTTGATTCAACGGCTGCTTAAAGGACGATATTTTATGGAACAAAAAAAATGCTTGGAGCTGCTCAACATCATGAGCACTATTTATGAAACACCTGACGTAATGGATGAGTATTGGGAACAGGTTACTCCGCTGCTTAAAGCATTAACCGCAGCAGCCCCTCAAGGACTAGAGGGAACGGCGATGATGATTAGTACTCATTTCACTAATGCGGCTAAGTTTAAAGACGTTAAGGTGCAAAAATTTGAATTAGAGTCTGGTTTAATAAAACTTAAAACATATTTTCAAAAACTTAATTCATCGGTAATGGAATAATTTTGGCAGGTATAGTTTATGATTGAGTTAAGGTTGCATAACGTGCCTTTTGCTTTTATATTTTAACCTCTCCGTTCAGCGGCTAAACACACTCTGTTTAGCCGCTTTCACACCTAAATACTTTCATTCACTCTCAAATGCAGTGTCTCTAAATAACGGGGTGACAACGGCGCTTACGATTATCACTTTGAATGTAATGGTAATAAAAGCAGCACTGACAGTTTAGGTAATGCCGGTCAATATTTTCATAATGAGCAGGAGCCGCTGACCTGTTTTATTGATGGGAATAGTAGCGAAATTCGGTATGAATAAGGTTGCTAGAAACGTAAAATCAAAACCCTTGATGCCTACTTAGTTCTAAAGAACCAGAAATAGAAGCATGAACAGCAGGCACAAGGGTAGTTTATTTTCAACAAAAGCCGTCTGTATTATCATCCGGACGGCTGGCTGGTGGTTTCGCGGTTTTACTGCTGCTAAGGCAGTGAGATGGTTAAGTCAGCTCCTTTGGCTCTAGACACGCAGGGTATCATGCATCGTTTTCTTTCGGACTTGGTAAGAATACTGTCTTTGTGCTCTACCTCGCCTTGATAGTCAACGCAGCATGCTCCGCAGCGCCCGGTTTCACAGCCCGAGTTAATCTCAATGCCGTTATCCCGCAGTGCATTAAGCATACTTTGATCTGCGGGTACGTTGATCTGCTGCTCACTTCCTTGAATATTAACCATAAATTCGTTCGCATCTGTAACTGACTCTGCGCTGAAGTTTTCAAAATGAACATTGTCGGGGCTCCAGTGTTCAGCCGCTTCTTTGACTAAACGGATAAAAGCAGGGCTGCCGCAGGTATATACATGCGTGCCTCTTTGATGATTATCCAGCAGCTTATTGATCTCTAAAGGCTGTTCTAGACTGTAGGTAAAAACGTTGTCCTGATATTTAGCCAGCTGAGATTGAAACTGGTAGTCGGTGGTATCATCGACACAGTAATGCAGCTCAAATGCTTCGTCATTAGCGGCGGCTTCCTCAATCATAACCAGAAAGGGCGTGATGCCGATACCCGCTGCGACAAAGATCTGCTTTTTAGATCGTGTCATTGTAAATAAGTTAGCAGGTTCAGATATCTGCAGTACATCCCGCAGTTTTATCTGTTCGTGAATATATTTTGAACCGCCGCGGCTGTCAGGTGCTAAGCCTACAGCTACTTCATAACAGTCATTGTTAAGTGGTGCACACAGAGAGTAAGCGCGTGTCAGGCCGTTGTCCAGATGCAGGCAGATATGCGCACCGGCGGTAAAAGCAGGTAAGGGACCTAAATCGGTACGGCTGAGAAGCAGTCGTTTGACTTTATCGGATTCATCAATAATTTTAACGACTCTGACTTCAAGTCGGGCCGACTCATTAGATAATTGACTGCTCCAGTCTTCTGCGCTGTTACTGGCAAGTCTATGTTTAAAAACATCTTTTACCTCGTCAGCAAAAGGTTCAAGTTCGACAAGCTTTTCAGCCGCCTGTTTATTATCTGTCTCAACATAAAGGTAGTGCTGGACTTTAGCAATGGTCCATTCAGGGTTGGGGCGTTTAAGCAGTTCGATATTATCACCCAGGTTAATTACCCCTTCGCTTAATGTGCGGTAGAACCAGCCTGTCTGGGCATTATCCTGCACATAACGTGAAATGGACGGCTGTTCAAATCGATGATTAAGTTTAAAGCAGGGCTGCCTTGGCAGACAGAGCTCAAGCTTAACTTTACCGATCTGCAGGATATCACCTATACACATATTATGTTCGTTCATTCCCTCGGCAGTCAGATTCTCACCAAAGCCGCCGTTGACAAACAGGTGACTGGACTCGGGAAAATGCTTTTTTAAGCGGCTGTAGTGCTCGGGGGCACATTGAAGGATCACTCTGTCTTCATCGATACACTCTTCATAAACATGTTCATCGCCGCTGATGCCTGAAAGCGTAACATTAATTTGGGTGACTTGATGTTTATCAATAGCAGTATTGATTTTTTTGGGAAACATTATCTTAGCTTTCCCAGTCCTGAGTTCACAGACACTAGATATAATCGACATAATAATAGAACCTTGAAGTTGAAATTGTCTTCAAAGTGTACCTGCATTGATGTCAGCAGGGCTGCTTTGCGGCGACGTCAAATATCAAAATACAGACAAGATGTGTCATCAGTTAGATGAGCTGCGCTTATATTCCCCCGGTGGATAACCAAAATAGCCGTTAAAGGCATGGGTAAAAGCGCTGTCAGAGCAGTAGCCTATGGCTAAAGCAATATCTGTGCTGGAAAGATTTTTATCTAATAAGCTGACGGCGTGCATCATCCTGACGTGCAGGCGCCAATGGTGAAAGCTGATACCGAGATCGGATTTAAATAAGCGGGAAAGGGTTTTATCACTGGCACCGACTATCTGCCCCCACTCTTTCAATGAATGCTTGATATCCGGCTGGCGCATTAACTGTTCACAAACTATCGCAAGTCGTCTGTCTGAAGGGCTCGGTACTTGTATCGGGACTTCACTGGCGGCAGTAATTTCATAAGCCAGTACTTGTGCTTTCAGGCCGTAGATACTGGATTCATCCCAGGGTTCCTGCCAGTGTTCGACATCAAGAATCATCTGCCTTAATAGTGGTGAAACCTGCTTAATACAGAAGTGCTTAGGTAGATCGGGGTGAACTTGAGTATCTATATACAGGCTTTGATAGTGGTGAGCTTTATTCATCACCGTAGAATGTTCTAAATTGGGCGGGATCCAGGCTGCTCTGCTCGGACTGATTACCGCCTGCAGACCGGGAATGCTTAAGTGAGTGATACCTTCAGACAGATACAGCAGCTGACCCGTTTCATGGCTATGAAAGCCACTGTTACCATAGTTCGACTTCTGTGAAATACTGTAAATTGAGTGCTTATTATCTGTCTGGTGGAATCCGTGCCGGCCGTGTTTATCTGTCACTATATTGTCCTGCTGCTGGTATTTGCCAATACTCGTCATACAGAGCTGCTGACGAGTATCGTGACGTTCAACATCAGCTTATTCGTTATCGTTCCTAAAAACCAGATGTCTTATAGGAAACGCTGAATATGTGTCTCTATTTTGATAGAAAATGTCTTTTGTCTGCCGGAGCGGATAACTGTCGCCTGCTTTTGATCATTTATGTTTCTAAAAAGAATTTTAAGAACCTTCTTTCCGTCTAAAAAATACGTCGGTTTGCGCAAAATATGGACAGGCATTCTTGGGTTTATATCGTCGTTTACCCTCCTCTTTTTATCATAAACACTCCTTTAAAAGCTCAGATTCTGATTTATTTTTCCTGCAATAACCTGTTGTTCTGCATAAATTAAAAGCCACATCTAAGTGAAACTGTTGTCTTTGTGGGACGCGTGTCGCACAAAAAAACAACAGATTTTGTTATCACTTAAAAAAAAGATGCCGGTAATTCCAATTAAATAGTGGCCGCTCACATTTCCGGATTGTTCGCTAAATAAACTAAAGGCGATCAATTAATGCACAGGATGTCAGCGAATTAACAAATATTTACCTGATGAGCTCTCAAACTTTGTCAGACAGGAAAATCAAATAAGGCTGCCTTAATTGATTTTTCAATATCTTGGTGAGGTTAGAAAGTGATTAGGAGAATATTTATAAATTTATTAATTTAGGATCTACTATTTATGTATTTTAAAAAAAATGATGCAGTAAAACTTATAGTTCCAGCCATGTTATTAGTGAATACTTCTGCTTTTGCAGCTATCCCCGACGGTTACTACAGTACGGTGGACACTAGCGACTCACAGACACTTAGAAACTCATTACATGAGATAATTGACGATCACCAGCGTTTCCCTTATACCTCTAGTTCCACAGATACCTGGGATATTCTAGAGGCTGCTGATCAGGATCCCGATAACGCCAATAATGTTATTGATGTTTATAAAAATGCCAGTTACAGCAAAGCCGGCGGCGGTAACTCATTCTACAACCGCGAACACAGCTGGCCTAAATCTTACGGTTTTCCTAAAGACGGAAGCACTAATTACCCCTATACCGATACCCACCACCTGTTTATTGCTGACAGCAGCTACAACTCAAGCCGCAATAATAAACCCTATGGAACCTGTGATACATCATGCAGCGAAAAGGTGACCCTGGTTAATAATAACCGCGGCGGCAGCAGCAGTGAATCAAACTGGACTACCGGCTCAGGTGAAACCGGCAGCTGGCAGACATGGCAGGGCAGAAGGGGAGATGTTGCCCGTGCTCTGATGTACTTAAGTGTCCGTTATGAGGGCGGCACCCATTCAATTACCGGTGTGGCGGAGCCTGACTTAATTCTGACCGATGACCGCTCGCTTATTGGTGCTTCAAATACCGGTGCTAACGGCACCGTCGCTTATATGGGATTAAAATCGGTACTGCTTCAATGGCATAAAGATGATCCGGTTGACGCCTATGAATACAGACATAATGAAGCGGTTTACAGCTTCCAGGGTAACCGAAATCCGTTTGTTGATCACCCTGAATATATAGATTGTGTATTTGAGAATAACTGCAGCTCTGGAGGAGATACTGTACCGCCGGCAATGCCGTCAGACTTTATGGCCACAGGCGGCAGCGGTCTGGTTGAGCTGACCTGGAATGCCAATACTGAGCAGGATATGGCTGGCTATAACGTTTACCGAAGTGACAGTGCCGGCGGCAGTTACGTAAAACTTAATAGTTCTATTGTGACCACCAGTGCTTATAGCGACAATAGTGTCGCTGCTAACACAACTTACTTCTACGTTATAACGGCTGTAGACAGCTCGAATAATGAGTCTGCACAAAGCAGTGAAGCATTTGCAACCACTGACAGCGGTTCGGCTGAAACGGTTTTATGGATCAATGAATTTCACTACGACAATGCCAGTACTGATGTAGGTGAATCCGTTGAGGTAGCCGGATCTGCCGGTCTTAACTTAAGCGGCTGGACAATTGTCGCTTATAACGGCAAAGACGGATCTGCCTATAAAACAGTAAACCTGTCAGGTGTTATTACTGATCAGCAGGCTGGTTTTGGTACTTTAAGTTTTGCCGCTTCCGGACTGCAGAATGGTGCACCGGACGGTCTTGCTCTAGTAGATAACAGCGGCAAGTTAGTGCAGTTCATCAGTTATGAAGGTTCATTTACTGCTGCTGACGGTGCGGCGGCCGGTGTGACATCTGTTGATGTTGGTGTTTCAGAAACGTCATCAACACCTTCAGGTCATTCCCTGCAGCTGAGCGGCAGCGGCACAAGCTATGCTGAATTCAGCTGGCAGGCGGCCGCGGCTAATACTTCAGGGCAGCTGAATAACGGGCAGGTATTTGCTTCGTCTGTTCCGGTAAACAAAGCACCGAGTGCATCTTTGACCGAGTCGTGTAATAACCTCAGCTGTACATTTGATGCGGCTGCCAGCAGTGATTCAGACGGTACAATTACCAGCTACAGCTGGAGTTTCGGTGACGGCGGTAATGCAGCCGGTGTAAACCCAAGTTACAGCTATAGTGCCGACGGTTCATACACAGTTACTCTTACCGTAACTGATAATGACGGAGCTTCAGCCAGCACTTCAACTACGGTGACGGTAGAAAATGTAGTGAGCGTACCTTGGATTAATGAGTTTCATTATGATAACGCGTCTACGGATGTAAACGAGTTTATCGAAATAGCAGGCAGCGCAGGTACAGACCTTAGCGGCTGGAAAATCGAGGCTTATAACGGCGGTAACGGCACTGTATATAAGACCTTTGATTTGTCCGGTGTAATTGCAAATCAGAGCAATGGGTTTGGAACTATTGCTTTTGATACTGCAAGTTTACAAAACGGCGGTCCGGATGGTTTTGCATTAGTTGATGACAGCGGTACTGTGGTTCAGTTTCTTAGTTACGAAGGTTCGATGACTGCTGCTGACGGATCAGCTGCCGGCACGGCTTCAACTGATGTAGGCGTTGCAGAAACATCTTCTACCCAAAGCGGATATTCCCTGCAGCTTTCGGGTACGGGATCGGAATACAGTGCATTCAGCTGGCAGGCTCCGGCCGCCGCTACAAAAGGAGCGCTTAACCAGAATCAGTCCTTCTAGCAGTAAGTTAGCTGTTTAATAAACTTTGTAAGTTAGCCGCCTTATTCCAGGCGGCTTTTTTGTCTTTTATAAGTGATGTTCTTGAGGAAGACAGTAAACTGCAGATATTCCTTGCTTTTTAAATACTTTTGCTAATGCCCTTCAGATAAACGTTTACGTGGAAAAATCTTGATAAGTGCTCCAATAGATACCAGCATAAGAATGGAACACGAGAAAAAGACCTCGCAGTACCCTATAGCCGTCAGTTTGTCGTTTTCCAGAAAAATACCTCCTTGAAGGTGAGCCAGAGCAGAAACAGAGGTGGGAAAAGTAAGGGAGGCCCAGCTGAGAGAAAATGGCCGTATAAAAACAGCCCCTATTACCAGATACACAATAAAGGTACAGACCAGGCTGAGGATTAAGGCTCCTTTAATCAGTAAACTATTGTCAAGGTATATAAGCGCCCCTTGAATACAGAGACTCAATGGAGCACAAAGGATCCCTAAAAGAGGAAGCGGATTGGCAGTTATAAAATGCTTCCAGTATAGAATAAGCCTGCAGCTGACGAGCAGATAACCGGTTATAGCGTAGAGGAGAAGAAACCATCCTAATAGATCCGCTTGAAAGAGGCGGGCATGGGGAATATTGACAGCAAGCCCGGCTAAAGGGATGTAATCGGAAACAATAGGCAGACCTTTAAAAAGGACTTTTTTGTAAAAAAAGAGACTATAGAGGAAGTGCCCGCCGACAATGAAAAACCATAGCGTTTTCAGCTCTATATAAGCAGACATATTCGCAGAAGCCATAAAAATGGTTGGAATAAGAGTTAAGGTTGTTCTATTTTGTGCCTCTTTAATGAATCTGTTTTTATTTTTAAGGGACTCTGCAATATAGTATGTCAGGAGAGAAAGAGCCGTTCCTATAAGAAGCGGCTCCATAAAGTTATTCTCTAGTCTAAAGTATTTTAAGGTATTTAAAGCCCCTGTTATTCCAAGGGCTAGGGCACAGTAACCGATATTTAAACTATTTCTATTCAAAGGGGTTCATCCATTAATTCAAGGCGTATACTTCACAGGTCTGAAATATTAACTTTCAAAATGCGCTCTAAGAGTGAATAGCTCAAATAAGCTGACCTGCAGATCTTCTTAGATCTGCTGAGTGGAGTGAGATTAACAACCTGGGCCGCAGTCCAGACAATGCTTAATCATTTCCGGACCAATATGCAGTTTCGCATTCAGATCACGCAGTGCTGTACGCACACCTTCTTCAATAACCGGATGGTAGAAAGGCATATCCAGCATTTCAGATACGGTCATATTGTTCTGGTGGGCCCAGGCTAACAGGTGGGCTAAATGTTCGGCGTTCGGACCAATCATTTCAGCCCCCAGGAAGCGGCCCGTACCGTGTTCGCCATAGAGATGCAGTACACCTTTATTGCGCAGCATAACGCGCGAACGCCCCTGGTTTTCAAAGGATACAACACCGGTTTCAAAACATCCGCAGCCGCCGTGACGAGTGTCTATCTCCTTGTAGGTTTCTCCCACCATTGCAATCTGCGGATCACAGAAAACGGCTGAGATCTTCGAGCGGCGCAGTCCGGCGCGGATATCCGGAAAACGGCCGGCGTTGTCACCGGCAATTCGGGCCTGATCGGCTGCTTCATGCAGCAGCGGCAGCTGATTGCTGGCATCGCCGGCAATAAAAATATTATCGACTGATGTCTGCAGAGTAAAGTAGTCCGCAGTTGGAACACCACGTTCATCCAGCTGTAGTGCGGTATTTTCAACTGCCAGCTGGTCTACATTAGGGCGGCGCCCTGTAGCGGCAAGCACATAATCAACCGTAATTTTCTGCAGTTCGTTATCTTTATTCATGTATTTGATTTCAACGGCATCGCCCTGACGTTTCATGCTTTCTATATGCACATCGGGATCAAGATAGAACTCCTCATTGAAAGTACGCTGTGCATAATCCATAACTTCAGGATCTGTCAGCGGGCCCACCTGCCCGCCAATGCCGAACATCACAACTTCTACCCCTAAGCGCTGCAGTGCCTGGCCCAACTCAAGCCCAATCACGCCCGGACCAAAGACCGCCACAGAATCCGGCAGATCATCCCAGTTGAACACGTCGTCATTGATGATCAGGCGCTCTCCCAGTTCATTCCAGACCGCCGGGTAAGCGGGACGAGAGCCCGTGGCAATAACAATACGCCGGGCACTGATCCGGGTATGATCATCAATCTGCAGGGTGTTATTATCAATGAATTTCGCATGGCCTGAGAGCTTGTCGCCAGCTGGTATTTCATCAACCCCTTCCAGCACAAACCCCACAAAGCGGTCTCGTTCACGCTTCACACGATCCATCACTTCACGGCCGTTGATCACGATCTCCCCCTGTGAGTGGACACCAAAGCCCGGTGCTTTTTTTATCTGATGAACGCTTTCTGCCGCCGCAATCAGAAGCTTGGAAGGCATGCAGCCGACACGCGCACAGGTTGTACCGTAAGGGCCGCTTTCAATCATTATTACGCTGTCGGTATGCGCTTTCGCCGCCCGGTATGCCCCCAGGCCGGCGGTACCGCCGCCAATGACAGCAACATCAATATTAAGGGTTTTCATTCAGTTCTCTCTAATTAAGTCTTGCTGGAGGTTCGCTTCCAAGATGCGAACCTCCTTTTATTTTGCCGGCTGGTTTAGCCTGAGTATGTGCTTAGCACCGTTAAATACCTGACAGTATCTGCAGGTAAAACAGGGGCAGAGCGGTATCAGCTGCCCATTTCCGGCAGCCAGGCTAAAACGCCCTGTTTAAAGCTCGGGCGTTCGATAACGGCATTCTTCCATTTCACTAGATGCGGGTAGTTTTCGAACGGATATTTAGCTACCTTCAGAATAACCAGCTGCGGGATCCAGGCGATATCGGCAAGAGAGAAGTTGTCACCAGCTAACCAGTCATGATCTTTCAGGCGCTCGTTCATTTGTGCAAAGCAGTCATCAATAACCGTCGTTGCCTTATGCAGATCTTCTTTTGAAAAGCCCTCATTGGAATTAAAGCGCTCATGGAATTCCAGCAGGGCAGAATCAAAGGTTTGATTCTTACGGTACTCTTCCATTGCCTCCGGGGTTCTTTTCATCTTTTCCAGAAGACCAACGTTGGCGTACATGTAGGTTTTGATGGAAAGGTGATTGTCTCTGGCCAGATACACCCAGTCGTACATCTGCTGCTCGTTTTCCTGAGAGCCAGGACGCAGCGAACCGGCTGAGTACTCTTTATCCAGGTAATCAATAATATCGGCAGAGTCTATGATAACCACACCGTTATCAACCAGGGTTGGTACGACCGCATTAGGGTTGATGCCGATATATTCTTTGGTCAGCTGTTCACCCTTCATAATATCGACCAGATGGCTTTGCCATTCGAGTCCTTTTTCTTCCAGGGCAATTCTGACGCGCATTGCACAGTTAGAAAAACCGAAGTGATACAGATGCAGCCCTTTAAGGCTTTCCACTGATTTATTGCCTGCTTTGATGATTCCCATATTCTTATCCTCATAATGTAAATACACGGTATTAACATAAAGTTTTCTAAATCATTCAGCTGTTTTTTCTACTGTCTGCAGATTTGCTGATGACTTTACTTCACGCCACACCATTTAGTTGATAATATAAACTACATCCATTTGGTTGATGTTGTCAACTATATTTCGAAGCTTAAATTAGAAAAGATCATTTATGAATAATTCAACAGGCAAGTATTTATTTACCTTAATACAGAGTTACCGCTCTGAAATGCGCAGTGCGATTGATGCAAAGTCTTTAAATATCAATGCAATGCATGTTCAGTGTTTGCGCTTTATTGCGGAAACCCCCAGCTGTACCGCTAACAGTATCGTGCAGGGATTAACACGGGATAAATCGCAAATATCTATTTTAATTAAAGACATGGTCAAGAAGGGATGGATTGAAAAAACAGCAAACATAGCCGACAAACGTAGTCAGTTACTGGTACTGACTGCTGCCGGCAGAGAACTGATTGATAAAGTCCGCCAGGAAGAAGCCGCGGTCAGTAAACGTATGCAGCAGGGCTTGTCTGAGCAGGAGCTGGCTGTATTCCAGAATGTCGTTCAAACCATGATCAAAAACCTTAATTAAGGAAATTCAGCATAGGCGGTCTGTAAAATATAGTTGACAAAATCAACTAAGTCGATATAGTTGAATGTGTCAACTAAATGAGAGGCAGGCATAGATGAGAAAATTTCCCGAAAAAATTAATGCGCGCACTAGCTCTTCCCGGAGAAGCAGTGAAAAAAGGAATGTCCGTTTAACGCAGGTAACGAATGTTATTGATCTGACGCCTCATCTAAGGCGCATCGTTTTTACTGGAAAGGGTTTATATGGTTTTCCTGCTGGCGAAGAAGGTGCACATGTGAAAGTTGTTCTTCCCGCGGCAGGAGAACAAAAGCCGGTCCTTGATCTAGGTGGTAAGGATAAGCCGGTAATGCGTTCATATACCATTCAAAAATATGATCCGCTAAGCAATCAGTTGTCGCTTGATTTTGTTGTCAACCGCCACCAGGGGCCTGCAACTAACTGGGCTGCGCAGGCAAAAAAAGGTGATTACCTTGGTATTGCCGGGCCGGGTGTTAAAAAACTTACCCGGTTTACTGCTCAAGCTTTTTTATTGGTCGGCGATCTGACTTCTATCAATGCTGTTAGTGCATTTGCTCAATCAACGCCGGCTGAAGCAGACGTGCATGTGCTTCTTCTGGTACCAGGCCGGGATGATGTTATTAAACTGGATGTCGGCGAACATGTTTCAATCCAGTGGCTGGTAGAAGAAGAGAGTGAGTTGTCTGAATCTGTTCTTAAGCTGGCCGGTCAGCTTCCTGAAGATACGCAGGTATTCTTAGGCCTTGAAGCGGCGCAGGTAAAAAAGTTAACGACTGTTCTGCAGGAGCAGCTCAATATTGACCGCTCCAATATTCATACAAGCAGCTATTGGATCAGGGGTAAGTCTGCGTAACAGGCCTGTTTATGTAAAAACAAAGCTAAGTCGTTTTAATTCATCTACCTGCGGGATCTATTATGAATCGTTATCTTTTTTTAATCACAGCTTTCGTGACCGCGCTTTGGCTGTCTGCTGTACTTATGCAGCTTCCATCTGCATCTCTGTCCATTTTTTTCTGGCGGCACCAGTTAATTTTATTAAGCGGCGGCTTAGCGGCCGCCTATATGACCCTGGCAATGGTGCTGGCTGTCCGCCCGGCATGGTTAGAAAAACCCTTAGACGGTCTGGATAAAATGTACCGTCTTCATAAGCATCTGGGGATAGCCGCCTTAATCAGTTTAATTATTCACTGGCTGCTGGTTAACGGTATGAAGGGGTTAGTACAACTTGGTTATATTGTACGTCCTGAAAAGGCCGGCAGTGTACTTATTGAAGGCATAAACTGGCGGGAACTCGGCGAAAGTACGGGAGATATAGTATTCAAGATATTTTTAATCTTTGTCATTATCAGTCTGATGCAGGCCGTTAGTTATAAGAAGTTTCGTTTAATACATAAATTAGGAGGAGCAATATTTATCGCCTGTGCTTTTCATAGTTTAACACTGCTCGACTATGAGCTTTCCATGCTGCCTTTTAATATGTTTATATGGGGTTTATGTGTATTGGGGACTGCCGCCTCTGTGATTTCTCTTACGGGTAAGATTGGTGCAAAGCGTAAAACTTCGGGTGAAATTAGCGATCTCCAGCCGTTTAATAATGGTGTACATATAAAAGTTCACCTTAGTAATGGAATCCGCTATACAGCAGGACAGTTTGCCTATCTGGATTTTCACGACAATGAATCCCCGCATCCCTTCACTGTGCTGAATTACTGCTCCCGTACCCAGGAAGCGGAGTTTGCAATAAAAAATCTGGGCGATTATACCGAGAGTCTGCTTACCCGTTTAACGAATAAGCAGGCTGTAACCTTGGAGGGGCCTTACGGTGAATTTCAGCCTGACAGTCATGCAAGGCAGATCTGGGTAGGTGCAGGGATTGGTATCGCTCCCTTTGTTGCCTGGCTTGAAGCCATGGTCAGGATGAAAGTCTGTCATGCTGAAGTCGATTTTTATTACTGCGTCAATTCTAAATCCGACGCCTATTTTGTTCAGCGCTTACAGGCTCTGACGCAGTGTATCAGCAATGTAACTCTGCATATTTTAATTGCGCAGGAAGGGCGGCTGCTGAGTGCCGAAGAGATCATCAATAAAGTTAAAAAACAGGCATATTCGCTGAGCTTCTGCGGGCCGGCGCTGTTTGCGGAGACCCTGAGTGATGCCTTAGCGAAAAGTAAAAATGCCCCTGTCCGCTTTCAAAGGGAGCTGTTTAATATGCGTTAACAATTTTGTATATGATGAAAACACAGCGCCAGCGGTAAGATGAGTAATTTTGTTCATACTCTACTGGCGCTGATCCCGGATTAAGGCGAAATTCAACTGCCGACAGCTCTTCTGATTAATAATTCCGCCCTGAACATTAAGCTCAGGAGGAGCCGGATTTAAACTGTCTTTTTACTTAGAATTTGACCACTTAGGCACTTCAGTTCGAGGCAGGAATCAGCCTCTGTTCTACACTTATTAAACGGATTAAATTACCTGTTAAGTGAGTGTCTTATGCCTATTATCAGCAGCTCTTTAGAACAATTTAATACCTTACTTATTGATATGTTCAAGGCCAGTAAGGATGGTTATGCTATTTTTGACCCGTCCCGAGTACTGATTTTCTGTAACCATAGATTTTCCAGCAGTTTTGGTCTCAGCATAAGTCAGGCAGAAGGGTTAAGTTTTAGCGAACTATTCAGCCAATTGTACGCCTCTGGAGGCACTCTTAAGATTGACAGCGATGATATAGCGGCTTTTTTTAGAAAGAGTATCGAAGACATCGAGGGAGGGGGATTCCGATCCTTTGAACTGCATATTGAGGATGGAAGGTGGATGAAAATTTCACGCCTTATCAACGCGGATAATTATGTTTTTCTCTACGGGACTGAGATTACTAAGCTGAAAAATACCGAATCTGAACTGCGTCAGGCATTGATTCATGTTGAAAAACTGGCCGCTGCGGATCCTCTGACCGGTATCAGTAACCGCCGCAATTTTTTTGAACTGGCAGAAATTGAGTTTGAGCGGAGTCTGCGCTACAGCCTTCCGCTTAGTCTGCTGGCTCTGGATATCGATCACTTTAAACTTATTAATGATAATTACGGTCACCAGGCTGGGGATCAGGTACTGACCGCATTGACGGTATGCTGTCAGCAGCTGCTGCGAAGCAGTGATATATTTTCTCGTCTGGGAGGTGAAGAATTTTCGATTCTGCTTCCTGGTACTGAATTAGAGGGCGCAGTGACGATAGCGGAACGTATCCTTCAGGAAGTTGCTGAATTGAGCATCACTTACGGGGAGCATGTGATCACTCTGACAACATCTATCGGTATAGCTGAATTATCCGATTCGAGCGAAAATCTGGAGCAGTTAATGAATCAAGCTGATGAGGCTCTGTATAAAGCAAAAGAAGCCGGTCGTAATAGAATTGAAGTTTTCCTTGTCTAATACTGATTACCGGGGCTGCAGGGGACAGCCCGGTGTGAAATATACGCTGTGATCAGCAGAATATTAAATAAAATTATGCCGTTTTAGCTGCAAACTTTTCTAATGCCCATACAGTGGTAAAGCCTAGTATCCCTGCCGCCAGCGCATAAATGATTAATGGATGATTGCCGGTAGCTTGTTCAAAAGCAAATGGTGATAAATTCTGCTCTAATAACGGCACTTGTTCACCGCTTGAATTTGTCCGCCAGGTAAGCACCTCTTTCCACGGCCAGATTTTATTCAGCGTGCCGATCATCAAACCTGTTAAGAAGGTCAGGGTAATATCACGGTAATTACGTAACAGCCATGATAAAAGGTGTGAGAACGACAGCAGGCCGATTAAGCAGCCTGATGCAAACAGTGCCAGAGTGACAATATCAAATGACTTAGCGGCCGCTAATATCGGGCCGTACATACCCAGCAGCAGCAGAATAAAGCTGCCGGAAATTCCTGGAAGAATCATGGCGCATATTGCAATAGATCCCGCAAGCATCATATTCAGATGTGTCGGTTCCATATTCAGGGGATGAAGAACGGTAATGCCGTAAGCAAAGAAAATTCCGGCTGCAACTGAAATAAAACGTGTTACCTGCCATTGTTCGATCTGTTTGAACATATGCATAACCGATACAATAATCAAACCGAAGAAAAACGACCAGAGCGGAATAGGGTGGGTAACAAGCATCCAGGTGATCACCTGTGCGAGAGTAAAAATACTGGTTAAAATTCCTGATAATAAAAGAATCAGAAAGGTGCCGTTAATATGATTAAATGCTCCTTTAACTCCCTGCTGCTTAATAACAGTAATTAAGCCGGGATTGATGCGTCGGATACTTTCCAGCAGTGTATCGTAAATACCTGTGACAAACGCGACAGTTCCCCCCGATACACCGGGTACAACATCGGCGGCTCCCATCGCCATACCCTTTAAAAAGGTAAATACTTTACTCATTATTCTCTGCCCTAAAGTTAAAAATTTATTAAATCGAGCGCATTATACTATATCGAGGTGAAAAAAAAGTTTTTGATGACAGGTATATATAAAGTACTTATTTATCATGGCCCTGCGGTTAAAATGTTATGTGTTGCTGGTGATAAATTTACATTTTTACCGTAAGTCTCTAATTTGTTTTGTGCTATATAGACCATAGCTTTACTCAGTGTTCAGCAGATATTTTACCTGAGTTGTCTTTTATCTTTATCTTGCAGCCGTCAATTGCAAACATTTCACTCTAGGCGAATAATAACCCTTAGATCACAGACGGATAGCTTGGCTAGTACATTTTTTATACAATTCAAGGTTGTTAAGCTGCAGAGCTGCGCCATGAGCAACCTAAAGCAGCGCACCGGTTACACCAAAAAACAATTGGAACTGAAAATGCCGCGCGCTGGCTGTCAGCCTAAACAGTTTGTATGTTTATTTATCGAAATTTCGTTCTCTAAGTTCTTCACACACACCATCTACTCCAGGAAACATTGAGCCAGCAGTTATCCCCATGTAACCAAGCTCTTTCATTGCTAACTCTCTATCGTTAGCTGGTATATCTATTGCTTCAATAAAGCATTCCCCTGTTTCTGCTTCTTTTTCTTGCAGGTAGGCCTCTATATTTTCAAGGTTCGTTACAGTAGTTAATGCTTGTTGCGGGATCATTCTGGGGTTATCTAGAGCAATAAAATCAGTTACAGATAAATGTGGAAATGGTGGATCTAAAGTTGTGATTTGTGGGAATATAAATTTCCATTTATCATAGTTAAAAAGATACACCCTCACTGCTTCATCTCCGCTATAATTTTTAGCGCAATCTCTAAAAGCAAAAAAAGCAGATACAAATGGAGAGTAGCTCCAATCCAAAAGTGGCGTAGGATAACCATGATGTTGCAATAGATTAAAGAAAGCACCATTTTGTTGAGGATCATTTAAGTCAAAAAAATGAGGTGTAATTGCACATAAGCGCTGATGAAGTTGTTTGACATCGACGTTAGTGAACTCACTTATTCTATATCTACCAAGCCTATGAAATGTCGTTTGCAAACGCCAAGGCTTTTGTTGACCGCGAAACAAGTAGCCTTTTCCCAATAGGCCTGACACATGATTTTTATACTCAACCCAACTCATTGGAATTCCATCAATACTTGAATCGTTTTTTTGCTCTGACTTTTTAATCAGCGAATTGAAATTTACGCCTATGTCGGTTGTAGCTGATATTTTAAGATGTGTTCCATCATATACAAAATCGACGTCAGCTTCATTTGAATGGTTTACGCCATCAGGAAATAAACCTTTAATATCTTCCCATTTAGCTTGCAAGCCATTTTCTGGATTCACAGGTGCTAGGTATGCCTTTACTGAAACTTTTTCTGCTTTTTCAATAGGATCAAAATAGGCCACAGTAGATGGGATATGTTTGTCATAAGGGTTAATATATGCAACAACTTCATAATGCTTCCCTACATCATCGATATTAACCATGATTTTTCCGTCTACATCTCCTGTATATTTCCCAATCCACTGACCTTTCACTAAATACTCCTCATATCGGATATAAACATAAACGCCAATTTAAGCTGGTTATAATCGCGAAGCGATGATCAGCTGTAAATTGTCTGCTTGAAAATTCTTGTTATGTTGCTATTTATGCAAAAACTACCAGCCATATCAGATATCCTATTGGTAGAATAAAGGTAACTACAGCGGATAAAATTGCACCTGTTAATTGGAAAACCTTAAATATGAAGTTTGAGCTTTTAAACTCATATATCCAACTTTCTCTAAATAATTTACTAAAAACGAATAGCCAAAATCCAAATAGTAAACCAACCAATTCCATTTATAAGTGCTCGCAAGTTTTATTAATTACTTCAATTACGACAGCAACATAACGAATCCGACTTAATTGCCTTGTATGCAGTACCTATTTACAGACAGATCATCCTCTTCTGTGACCGCCACTAGTTTGAGTATGCGCACCACCAGGTTTCTGAAGATCACCATCATCAGCATCAACTGGCCGACCCGGTTCTCCAGTTGGACAGGTTGCTCTGTTAGGCTTAGGTTCAGCCTTTACATCTTCTTTTTTCGATTTTTTATTCATCACTCCACCTTCGAAAATTAAATACTTCATCTTGTTAAACTGGCTTGCAACGCCTTGCTCACCAGCGAGTAAGTTGGTGTTGTTTTTGCAGCTTTTTCTTTTAGCAAAAACAGTGACAACTGTATCGAGTCCGAGTGCAGCAACTTGTTAGGCGAATTTTAAACGAATACAACAAGGCCAATAAAGTCAAAAAGAATATGAGCTATTATCACTGGCCACAACCGCCCAGTTTTAGCAAACCAATAAGTAAAAACCAACCCTAAAGGTATAATAGATAAAACACCAACTGTTCCCTGATAGAGATGGTAACTTAACCGAATAAGTAAACTAACATTGATAGCAAACCAGAAGCTTTTAGATGACTGTTTGAAGTAACTGATAACATAACCACAAACAAGTACTTCTTCGAATATTGGATTAATAATAGATATTATTATTACGTAAAGTAAATCCAAATTTCCACTAAAAACATCTTCATTTATACCAGCTGATGTAAAATATAAAAACAATTCATAAACAATAACGTAAGATAGATAACTAAATAAGGCAATCCCGATCCCAACTATCGGATCGGTCTTATAAGGTTTTAGCCCTAACCAATGAAACTTCCAACCTCTTGAGTATAAAAATACTCCCAGAAATAAAAGCACAATAGTCTCATAGACCATTAAGAATTCTAAGCCACTATTTGAGAATACAACTTGTTGATTTGAAGCAGTAAAAGCAAACTCTAGACTTGAAAGCGTTAAATACCCAAACCCGATTAGTATGACTGTAAAAAACTCCGTTTTTGAAGAGAGTCTATCCATATTGACCAAACATTCCTATTCGCTTAACAGCTTATTATACGAAAAATGTCATATTCCCAGTGGAAAGGCGACAGTCGTTTATTTAAATATGAGTTCAGACTACTTGATTTGAGTCATATATCAATGGCTTGAAACAATAAGTCAAAGACAAATCATGCAGAAAGACGGCAAAAGCACTGTGCGCTATATAAAAACATAAATTTTATTATAAAAGGCAAGTAGTATGACTTTTTAATTTTTGTCAGCTGTGGTTGTGAATATGCGCTTCAAAACGCCTCTGCTAGTAAATGCTCCTACGCTCGTTTTTCCTGAAGCAGTCTTATTTTTCCACCTTTTTTTTACGCTTTGCAGTGTAATCTTTGCTCTCTATTATGCTGTTTGGCGATGGTTTGAAAAAGGGTTGTAGTGAAATGAAAGTATTACGATTTGCATGCGTCGGCAGCATTGGTTTTTTAGTGGATGCTGCTGTCATGCTGCTGCTGCTGTCTTTTTACATTGCACCTGTACCTGCCCGTGCATTTGCATTCTGGGCGGCCGCCAGCTCTAACTGGTGGTTAAACCGGCATATTACTTTTGATGCCGCTGATACGGCTCAGCCGATGCTGCAGTGGGGACGTTTTATTGCTGTCTCCTGTATCGGCTTTATCCCTAACTGGAGCAGCTACTGGCTGTTAATGCATTCTGTAGATATTAACCGCTTGTCTGCACTGTTCCTAAATCAATATCCTGAACTTAACCCTCTTGCGCTTGAGATGGCCTGGCCTCTGGCTGCTATGCTTCCCGGTGTTTTACTGGGCATGCTGACTAATTATCTACTGGCTGACCGCTGGGTATTCCGTGCGGCTGCAGCGTAATTGTTGCTGTACACCCGCCTGCCGCATTATTGGCAAGATCCAGCTGCCAGCCGTATTTACGGCAGATATCATTAGCAATGACCAGACCCAAACCATAACCTTCTATCCCCCGTGGTTTTGTATCAAGCCCCACACCGCTGTCGATCACTTCAATTGCATCGGGTGAAACATAAATTGATACTAAGCCCTGCTCGGTACACGCAAAAGCATTTTTAATTAAGTTACCGACTAAGATTTTTATGGTGGTTTCCGGCACTTTGATCTGGGCTGCTTCTTTTATGATTACTTCACAGCTGACCGGTTTATGCTTAATCAGGTGTGAATGTGTGCTGACAATATTTTCAATTTCATCTTTCTCCAGACTGCGCAGGACCAGGTTAGACAAGTCTTCATCACGCGTGAGGGATAATAATGTTGTTACAAAGTCATTCATTTCATTACTGGCTGATAGCAGACGCTGACGCTGTTTTTCTATAAACAGCGGCTCATTAGACTGCCCGAGCAGAGAGACACTGCCCTTGATAACCATCAGCGGCGTACGTAATTCGTGGCTGGCGTAACGATTAAATGAACGCTCCCGCTCAATAGAGCTGTGCAGGCGTGCCCGATATTGATTAAAGCAGTCAACCAGCTGTAATAATTCTTTCGTTTCAACACCTTCCGGTACAGGAATAGGGGATAAGTCATGGGGAGAGCGTGCTTTCAGCATTTCAGCTAATGAGGATAACGGGCTGGTCAAGCGCTGCGATATGCGTAATACAACAACAAAACTGATCAGCAGCAGCGTGATGGAGATGAAAAGCTGTTTTGCCTGGCTCCAGAACATCTGCTCTTCACTAAGCTCATAAATTTCATCGGAAGAGAAAATATAGACTGTCTGCAGCTGATCGCGAATGGTCAGCTTTGATTTCATTATGAAATATTCGGTGCCGTCTGTTGTTTTATGTTTTATTTCTGCAGCTTTATCAAATTCAAGGTTTTCAGGCACGGCCATATTCTGCGGTACAGCCTCGAGACCTACATAAACAGAGCTGAAAGGGGGAATGTTCAAAGTGCTTTTATGACTATCTGCCAATAGTTCTTGAGCGGTTTGTTTTGCGTCATTTAAGCGGTTCTGAGCATTAAGGTGTTCAAGTTCCTCAAGTGTTGATTCCATAAGAGAAAAATGCGTGGCAATAATTGCGAATGCGACAATAGAAAAGTAGGTGAAAGTGATCTGCTTGGCGGATTTTACTTTAGCCATGTTATTTACTCTTTATCAATAAGTTGATAGCCGACCTTAGGCACAGTGTTGATATAAGCATGTTTGAATGGTTTATCAATCTGGCTGCGTAATTGGTATATATGGCTTCTTAATACGTTACCTTCCGGTTCATCATCTCCCCAAAGTGCCGAGATAACCTCGTCCCTGCTTACAACGTTGGGGGCTTTTAGCATCATCAGTTTCAAAATAGTGAACAGGGTCGGGTTTAAAGAGAAGCTGCAGTCATTTCGAGAAACGATATGGCTGTTCAAATCTAATATAAGATCCCCGAACTGCAGTGTTTTGCTGGCAGTACTGCCGACACGCCGACGGGTTAATGATTTAATTCTTGCTTCCAGTATTTCTAAATCAAAGGGTTTAACCAGGTAATCATCAGCCCCCTGGGCAAAACCTTGTAAAGTATCTTCACGTGTATCGCGTGCTGTCAGCATCAATATCGGGGTATCAATACCTTGTTCGCGCAGCTTTCTGCATACTGTAAAACCATCCATACGCGGAAGCATGACATCAAGAATAATCAGATCGTAATGATTACTGCTGGCGAGTTCATAACCATGTAAACCGTTATTCGCATAATCCAGTGTGTAATTTTTAATTTCGAAAAAATCAAAAATGACGCCGGCTATGTCCTGGTGATCTTCAATAAGGAGCAGTTTCATCATCTTACCTGTGCTGATTTGTATTTATCATAATCCATATGATGGCACACATTAGCGTGAAAAAAATGTCAGAAACATTTTTATGACATGACAACCCGTACGATTCTTTTAATCACACTGGAAATACACATTTAAGAGGGATTGTATGTCGACCATTACTTCATTATCTCAGCACCGAGATAAGCACTATACAAGTAAAGAGGATGGACCTCTGCTGTCCATTATTATTGCAATGTATAACGAAGAGTTAGTGATAGAGGAGTGTCATAGACGCGTATCTGCAGTACTCGATAATTTAAATGAACACTGCGAAATTATCTATGTTGATGACGGCAGCAGTGATAACAGTATTAAGCTTGCAAATGGTTTTTCAAATATAAACCATAAAATAGTCACGATTCAGTTAAGCCGTAATTTTGGTAAAGAAGCCGCCATGAGTGCGGGTTTACAGGCTGCCGAAGGCAAAGCCGTTATTCTGCTCGATGCTGATCTGCAGGATCCCCCTGAATTGATTCCTGCAATGGTGAAAGAATGGAAACTGGGCTTTGATGTGGTCGATATGCAGCGCTGTGAGCGTCATGGCGAAAGCTGGTTTAAACGCTTAACAGCAGCTGCTTTTTATAAATTAATAAACACTATGTCGGATATTCCAATTCCACAAAATGTAGGGGACTTTAGATTAATTGACCGCCGGGTTGTTGAGCAGATAAATAAACTGCCGGAACGAACCCGCTTTATGAAAGGTTTATTTGCCTGGCCTGGATTCCGACGCACTACACTGCAGTTTGAACGAGATGCCCGCCAGGCGGGTGAAACTAAATGGAACTACACAAAACTGCTTCATCTTGCATTCGAAGGCATCACTTCATTCAGTACGCGGCCTCTGCGTCTGGCAACCGCTGCCGGGCTGTTTACATCATTAGCTGCGGTTATTACAGCCGCTGTTTTCTTAACCAAAACGATACTCTGGGGCGATCCTGTTAGTGGGTATCCTTCAACCATTATCATCGTTTTATTGCTGGGCGGGGTTCAACTGCTTTCAATTGGTTTAATGGGGGAATACGTCGGACGTTTATTTATAGAAGCTAAACAACGCCCGTTATTTGTGGTGATGGAAGAGAAAACAAAGTATGCGGCCGGAAACGCTAACCATATTTTCTTTAAAGGCCAGTTAAGCGCAGATGATATGGAAGTAAATAATAATGTTTAACTCATTGAAAAAATTATCGTTAAAACAATACGCAATAGCGCTCACTCTTATATCTGTTGTTATTCGTTTCTTGAGTCTCGGCTTATATCCGCTGATGGATACTACAGAGGCCCGTTATGGTGAAATGGCCAGAATAATGTATGAAACAGGTAACTGGATCACTCCCATGTTTGACTACAATGTACCATTCTGGGGCAAGCCGCCGCTTTTTACCTGGCTGAGTGCAGCCGGATTTGAACTCTTCGGCGTGAATGAATTTGCCGCCCGAATTCCTCACCTGTTTGTTGGTCTGTTGATTATTGCTCTGACCTGGATTATTGCTTCAAAAGAGGAAAAAAGCATTAAGGAGCAGGCATGGTTAGCTGCTGCCGTTTTAGCCACAACAAGTGCTTTTATTGTTATTTCAGGTGCGGTGATGACAGATACCGCACTGACATTCGGAATGACATTAAGCATGGTCGGCTTCTGGCTGTCATGGACTAAACAGTCTCGATTCTGGGGATATATGTTCTTCGTCGGCCTGTCTATCGGCATGCTGGCAAAAGGGCCGTTAACATTGATACTGGTCGGTATTAGTTTAACTATCTGGCTGCTTTGTGAAAAAAGGTGGAAGTCTATTCCTGCCTGTCTTCCCTGGAAAGGCGGTATCGCTGTATTCCTTATTCTTACATTACCCTGGTACCTATTAGCTGAATGGAAAAGTCCCGGCTTTCTTAATTACTTTATTATTGGCGAGCATATTAAACGCTTTATTGTCAGCGGCTGGCAGGGGGATCTGTATGGAACCGCTCATAAAGAGATACGCGGTACTATCTGGCTGTACTGGGCACTGGCGGCACTGCCCTGGACACCTGTTTTATTTTATCAAGTGACGCGTTTTTTCAAAGCCGGAGAAGAGGGCGTGGTCCGCAGTAACGGCTATTTTAGTTTCCTATGGTGCTGGATGTTGTCTCCGCTCATTCTGTTTACATTTTCCGGCAATATTTTGTCAAGTTATGTGATGCCCGGGCTGCCGGCCTTTGCTCTGTTAGTGGCCGGCTATCAAGGTCAGTTAAAGCTGCCTGAAAAAGTGTATAAGGCCGGTTTAATAACACCACTGCTTATTATTATTGCCGGGTTTCTGCTGCACTTTAATCTCACTGGAAAAGAGGCCGAGAAAAATTTATTAGCAGAGTGGAGTCAGCAGATTGAAGCATCCGCAAGCCGGTTAATCTATGTGAACGGTCGGCCGTTTTCAGCGCAGTTTTATTCCAGCGGCAGGGCAAAAACCATGACGGGTTCACTGCCTGAGTTATTAAATGACTTAAAAGAACCGGCATTTTTGGCGGCAGCTAAAGAGCAGCAGGCACTGAGTATTGTGCAGGATGACAGTCGCTGTGAATTAAGAGCGGAATCAAGAAAACGGCAGCTGTTTTACTGTGCCGCCGCCAAGATTTAACAAATTAATAGAGAATGGGATTTTCTATTAATGGAATCCCGTTAGTTCAAACAATTTAACAGGAGTTGTCATGCTCAAAAAACTAATTTCCATTGTTGTGCTGCTTAGCACTGCCGTTAATACCTCTGCTGCAGCTGCAGATAATAACTATGTTGTGGGTCTGCTTGTACCTGCAAAGCAGGTTGTTATACGAAGTGAGGTCGGCGGTGTGGTTGATGCTTATTATAAAAAAGTCGGCAGCCGTGTTGAGCAGGGTGAAAACCTGCTGGCACTTTCAGTTGAAGATAATACGCTGAGTGTCGAACTGGCCAAATACGAGTTAGACGTTAGTCAAAGTGAACTAAACGCGCAGGAGAAGCAGCTGAAACGTTATCAGTCGCTTTATAAAACTAAAGGTATTTCAGCAAGTGTTTTTGATGAGCAGCGTCGTGTCACTGATATCAGTCGCGCACAGTTTAATGTCAGCAGCACAAAATATGATATTGCGCGGCGGTTTTTTGCTAAATCCACACCAGATTCCCCGTTTAACGGCATTATTCTTACCCGCAGCGTGGAGCTGGGGCAGTTTATTTCTGTCGGGGACCCTCTCTACACAGTGATAGATATGAGTGTGGTGAAAGTGCGCTTTTATCTTTTAGAGTCAGATCTTAGTGAGGTGGCTGAAGGGGATAAAGTTGAGGTAAAGATCCCTTCGTTACAGCAGAGCGTGACAGGCAGAGTGACGCTTGTTTCTCCCGCTTTTCAGGCACAGGATCCCGGATTTATGGTTGAGGTGGATGTGAATAATCCCAAAGGGGAGCTCAAGCCGGGAATGCAGGCGCATGTTATTTTAGAAGACTCAAAAGGTTAAAAAATGAGTAAGTTATTAGAATATTTATCACAAAGGCGCTTAGCCTCGAAAATATTAACCTGTGCTTTAATCGCACTTGGTTTGCTGGCAATGATCAAACTGCCTCTGGCTGAAAAGCCGCGTTTTGATCTGGGAAAAGCCAATATTGTCACAGTCTACCCTGGCGCAACTGCATCTGATGTTGAAAGTAATATCACCAGTAAAATTGAAAAAGAGCTGTTATCTATTTCAGGAATAAAAGAGTTCACTTCTAATTCAGAAACGGGGATATCTAACATTGAACTCGCGTTAGACAGTAGTGTCACAAACCCTGAACTGGTTTATCAGGATATACGTGATGCCGTTTCACGCGTCTCGGATCTGCCTGCCGGAGTGACAGAAGCCCCGGCTTTAGCGGTTAAAAAATCCTACAGTTTAGATTTTATGGTGGTGGGCATATCAGGGGATGTCTCCTATAGCGAGCTGCGAGAAAAGGCAAAAAAATTAGAGCTGGCACTGAGGCGTGTTGAAGGTATTGGTGAGGTTAACCCCATTGACCTTCGTGCACCTGAGTTTTTAATACAATTAGAGCCTAAGTCTCTTAAACGCTATGGTTTTACATTAAATGAAATTGGAACTCTGCTTACTGAACGTAACACTTTAATCAGCGGCGGACGGTTAGAGCAGCTTAAAAATAACCCTGAACTTGTTACCACAGCTGAGCTGGACAGCATCGAAAAACTAGGTGAGATGTTTGTCTCTTTTCGCCCTAAAGTGCAGTTAAAAGATCTTGGCGGCGGACTTGTACAAGGCTTTGAAAAAGGTGATGTTTTTGGCTCGGTTAACGGCAAAAAAAGCATTATGTTTGATCTGCGCACCAGTGAAAGCGCCGATGTAATTAACACTTCAGTAAAAGTGAATGAGCTGCTTGCACAAACCCAGCTGCAGTTAGGCGAGCGGTATTCATTATCGGTAGGTTTTGACCTTGCTAATGAAATAAAAGCTAAATTCGATATTGTAAAAAGTAATGGTCTGGTTGGTTTGATTTTAGTACTGGTCACCCTGGCGCTGTTTTTAGATAAGCGTATTGCCTTTTGGGTTGCGGTATCTATTCCCGTGTGTATTTTAGGTACACTCGCAATACTGCCTTCACTTGGCCAAATATTGGATGCTTACACCCTGTCGGCACTGATCTTAATTATCGGCATTATTGTTGATGATGCGGTGGTGGTAAGCGATAAAATAGTCTCTTTGGTTGAACAAGGGCAGTCTGTCGAAAATGCCGTACGCAACGGTGTTAAAAGTGTTTTTCCTGCTGTCGTCGCGAGCATACTGACCACTATGATTGCCTTTATTCCTCTGCTGCTTTTACCTGGCAACAGCGGGAAAATGATGTATGTGATCCCGTTGACTGTCATTGTTGCGCTGTGTTTCTCGTTTCTAGATGCGTTGTTTTTTATTCCTGCGCACCTCAAAGGTATTTTGCAGAATAATAGCAAAATTGAGAAGAAAACACGCATCAATCTGGCTGGCTTAAACCGCTTTATTGCCTGGGTTATCCCTAGACATAAAATGATATTACCCTTGTCGATTGTTGTATTTTTTGGCCTTGCTCTGCTTTCTTATAACAAATTGAGCTTTCTGTTTTTTCCAACAAATGGTGCTTATTTAATTGAAGTAAGTGCAGAAGCAGATCCTGAGCTGTCGCTCGATCAAGTGTGGAAAGAGACGCAGGCGCTGGAAGCTGTATTTGCATCAACACCTGAAGTCGCAGCCTGGTATGGCGAAGTCGGATCTCCGGGCAGCAGTTGGGTGATATCCCTTACGCCGCCAAATGACCGCACGCTAACCGCTGAACAGATTGTCGAAGCTTGGGAGCTACAGGGCAGTAAAATAACCGGACTGGCGCAGATTGAGTTTGATATTGACGGCGGCGGGCCTCCGGTCGGGCGGCCGGTGGATATTCGAGTTGTGGGGGGAAGCGATGCAGGTCGTGAGAAAATGGCTGACGAATTAGCTGACTACCTGAAAAGCATTGCCGGTACCACTCGTGCGCGCCGCGATCTGAATGCACCAGCCCCGCAAATTGAGGCTAAGCTGCAGTATTCCTGGTTAAATTATTACAATATCAGTGCGGCACAAGTCGGTGAGGTAATTAAATATGCTGTAGACGGACAACGCGTCACGCGTATCTTCAATGGTGAAGAAGAGGTGTTTTTCCGTGTTGGTATTGAGGACGATGACAAAGCCTTGGATGAGCTGGATAACATTATGGTGCGTGCCGGCGATAATAGTCTGGTGCCGCTTCGTAAGTTAGTTCGTTGGGAACAGAGCGATGCGCAGGCGCGAATTAGTCATTTTAACGGTGAGCGTGTTATTCGAGTATCTGCCGGGGTTGATTCAGCGGTGACCGATCCTGTTAACGTTTTTACTCAGGTACAAACGCAGTTTGCAGGTAAGGATTACCAAGGGGCACGTTTAGTGGCAACAGGGCAGATTCTGGAAACACAGGAAGCTCAATTAGGTTTTGCCGTAGCGATTCTGATGGCATTTGTTGGTATTACTACTTTGCTGTGTCTGCTTTTTGATCGTTTCACCGAATCTTTAATTGTTTTATCGGTGATCCCTTTCGGGATCAGCGGGGCGTTATTTATCTTATTTGCCCACAATCAAGTACTGAGCTTCTTTTCAATTATTGGAATGATCGCGCTGATCGGCATTATGGTCAATAACAGCCTGGTATTGATCTGGCACTTTAAAGAGACCCGGGAGAAGTGTGAGCCGGAGAATCTGGTCGATTTTGTGATCCAGGGGACACAAAGCCGTGTGCGTCCCATTGTGCTGACCACTATTACTACAGTGGCAGGTTTAATTCCATTAGCCTACGGCATGGGAGGTTATGATAACTACATGTCTCCAATGGCATTAGTTGTCGGATGGGGCTGTGTTGTTTCAATGTTTGTAACATTAACTGTGGTGCCGTCGCTGTACCTATGGGTAATGCAGCGAAAAACTCAAGTGAAAAGCGCCGAACAGTTAAGCTGCTCTTGAATACTTGTGCAGCCGCCGGTGAGTTATTAAAATGAAAATCAGTATTAGGGCTGTTTTTTCCCATGATAACTAATTCGATAAATAACATCGGCCGCATCATCTGATACAAGCAGTGAGCCGTCCGGCATGGTCAGTACCGCAGCAGGGCGTCCCCAGCTTTTTTCTCCCTGCAGCCAGCCCGATGCGAATACCTGTGAGTCAACCACTTTACTGCCGTCGAGAATGACGCGCACCACCCGGTAGCCGACCTTGGAACTGCGGTTCCAGGAACCGTGTTCGGCGATAAATATATTACCCCGGTATTCAGCGGGAAACTGACTGCCGCTGTAGAATTCCATGCCCAGTGCGGCTACATGAGCGCCAAGTTTTAATGCAGGTTTACGGTAGTCCTGCGGCTTATGACCATGTCCATAATAGGGATCCAGGATCTTCTCACTATGCACATAGGGAAAGCCGAAGTGCTGGCCCGGCTGTGATACATGGTTGAGTTCATCATCGGGCAGATTATCGCCCATCATGTCGCGGCCGTTGTCGGTAAACCACAGCTCACCGGTTTGCGGATGGAAGTCGAAGCCGACACTGTTGCGTACACCTTTAGCGACAACCGTTGATAATTTTGTCTGCAGATCCACTTTAATGATGCTGGCAAAAGGCGGATCACTTATGCAGATATTGCAGGGGGCACCGATAGGAATATAAAGCTGCTTATCCGGGCCGAAGGCAATGAATTTCCAGCCGTGATGAAACTTGTCGGGTAACTTGTCGTAAACAAGCTCAGGTTCAGGGACGGCCGGCAGGTCGAATTCAATATCGGCATAGCGCCAGATCTTATTCACTTCTGCGACGTACAGGTCTCCCTGATAAAATGCGACTCCCGAGGGCAGATACAGTCCCGATGCAATTTCGATTACGCTGTCGGCGTGATTATCGTGGTTAGAATCAGTCACCGCATATACCTTACCGGCCCGGCGGCTGCCGACAAAAAGAGTGCCCCTGCCGCCCAGCGCCATCTGCCGGGCGTTATTTATATTATCGACATAGACCTCGATACTAAATCCCTGCGGCAGTTGTATTTTATCCAGCGGCAGCGCAGAGGATAAGGACGGCAGTAAAAAGCTTAATGCTAACAGGGTCACTTTCATTATTTTTATCTCTGTATCGGAATCTTTATTGAGCATAGCCTCATTGCTGCGCATGGGGAAAATCAATTTTTATACTGAAAGCAAAAGACGCAGATCTAAGAAAAAGGATTTATATTAATCCTATGCTTCTGAATAACCTATAAAACCACGTTTGCGTCTAAACTATAGAAAAGCGCCGTAGATGAAGTAGAAGGTTAGGTTTATGTCTAAACTTTGTAAGCAGTTCGTTTTATTTGCTTTATTGCTCAGCTCGTCCGTTTCATCCTTTTCACAACCAGCGAAGTACTCTATAGCAGATGAAAGCTGGAGCCCTTATTGGATTGTTCATTCCAATAATATCAGCGG
The DNA here is from genome assembly GCF_000428725.1 of Psychromonas aquimarina ATCC BAA-1526. Lineage (GTDB taxonomy): Bacteria > Pseudomonadota > Gammaproteobacteria > Enterobacterales > Psychromonadaceae > Psychromonas > Psychromonas aquimarina. Next base: position 268,749 of record NZ_KE386792.1, on the reverse strand, counting down.
TATTCTGAATGATATTATGCTTCAGCTTGATCTGCGTATTGTCTTTTCACTAGCTGCAGATCAGCCTTTCCCTCTTAAAAGAGCACAAAAAAGGTTTAAAGAGGGGCATGTGCAGATAGAGTGCTGTGTAAACGAAGCCTGGAGATCCTCAGAAGAACAGGTTGAAGTTTCCTTGTGGACTGACCCGGTAATGACTGTTGAAGAGGTGCTGATTTTCCCTGTTGGCAAGCCGTTTGAGTTTAATAAATATGAAGATCTGCAGGGTAAGGTAATCTCAACTGTTCGCGGTTATGGTTATGTCGGCAGTGAGTTCTTTATACGCAGTGACAGCGGCGATAATATTTCACAAATACAGAAGGTGGCTTTGGAAAGAGCTGATGCAGGCATTATTGATCGAACCGCACTTTTTTATGCGCTTAAAAACAGCAGAATATTAAAAGATCGGGGCTTAGAAATTGAAATAGGTCCGGTTATCAATCGTTCAGAGTTAAAGGTTCGTGTTCATATCTCTCGACCGGAGCTGCTGGTGCCTATTAATGCGGCAATAAACAAAATGAAACAAGACGGTACAATTCAGAAGATCATAGATAGCTATATAAGTAATGATTAAACTTTTAGCAGTTAGCAGTTAGCAGTTAGCAGTTAGCAGTACCTAGTTCTCGCCACTTCAATAAGCGCACGGCTGTAAACCTCGATTCAAAGCATCTTGTAACACAACTTTTAATATAATGATTTATTCAAGATAATTTTCCTGCTTGCAAATAAACCAGCATTAAATTTAAAAACGACTTAAACGGCTCCTAGTTGTGTATAGGCTGCAATAAAAGCTGCTGTCATAATAATCTCAGCGGCCAATGGGAAGAGGACTTTTTTATTATAACCGTCAATAACGATTCCAACACAGCGGCCGATAACAACGGCACTCATGGTTATTGCTACTGACAGAATAAAGGTTGTATTAGCGGTGATAAGCCCTGCTGCTAACAGAGTTGAACTACCAATGAACAAACCTCCGAGAAAGCCGCGAACCGTATTGAGTCCTGCTGCCGTTTCTATTTCAATATCTAGAATTTCAACCATCGACTTGGGTGAAAACATTGTTTTTATACCTAGACATGCTAAAAACAAACAACTCAGACCTAGCAAACTTTGTATTACAGTTTCCATTATGAAGCTCCTTTAAAAATTACTTTTGATTATATAAGTTTGGTTAAGTCCAAGAGTTCCCCTCAAACGACTTAGCATCACTCTGCTAGGACTAAAGGATAAACTTCGCTAGATTATTCACAAGCTCCATAATTGACAATTAAAGTCTAATTAGGCCAACTTGGAGATGCTAAATGAAACCTGCTCATTGACAGGTATATCTTTAATGAGGCTTCTTCGACAAAACTCACTTGTAAGCAGGCATAGCGGCTTATCAGCAATTAAGAATGTAGAATTTTTTCAATATTAGGCTTCGACAAATCGAAAAAACTTTTGCTGATATTCCTTAGGGGACAAGCCCGTGTGTTTTTTAAATAGCCGCCTAAAAAAACTTACATTTTCGTAGCCAACGTTATAGGAAATTTCGTCAAAAGACTTTCTGCCGTCTTCTAATTCCTTCTTGGCTTTTTCTGTTCTAAGCAGCTGAACGTAATTCACAACGGTTGTTCCTGTAGCAGCCTTAAATCGCCGGTTGAAATTGCGTGTACTCATATCTACTTTTTGAGCGAGAGTTTCATTTGCTAGGTTATGATTGAAATTGTCCTCCATCCACTCCTGGACTTTCAGTATTTGCGCATCCAGGTGGTTTTTTTCAGGTATAAACATGGTAAATGGCTGTTGTGCTATTCGTCCTAAGTCAATTAGCGTGCAGCGGGAAGTTTGCAGAGCGACTTCTTTTCCACAATATTTATTAATGAGAAATAGTGACAAGTTAAGATCTGCGGTCACTCCGCCGCTGCAGAAAAGCCGTCCCTCATCAGTTACCATTAAGTCAGTTCTTAATATCACCTTCGGAAAAGCTTTTTTAAACTCTTCTGCAACCCCCCAGTGAGTTGTTGCGGACTTTCCATCTAACAAGCCTGTTGCAGCCAGGGTAAATGCACCTGTACACATACTTGCTAAATCGGCACCTCTTTCATAACATTTTTTGAGCCAGTGAACTTTCTTAAAAAAAGCATCATCTTGGTTTCTAAAATTGAAACCCTGAGAAGGAATTAATATTAAATCAGTATTTTCAATTTCATCCACTGAACAGTGTGGGGTGATAACAACTTGATTGGTCGCCATTACAGACTGGCCGTCTAAGGTGACTATTTTTACATCAAAGTATGGTGAAGGAGTCTCTCCCACTATGCCGTTCCATAATCTTCCTGCCTGCAGAAATATGTCCATAGGCCCGCCAACACTAGAGAACAAACAGTGCTCAGAAGCCAGAATTACTACTTGTTTCATATTATAACCTTTGCTGTCCTTATCAGACTTTATTAGTCCTTTATGATGCTTACGAGGAAGGTTGTCAAACAGTATATTACATCTGAGAGTTTGGAGCGAAGCGAAAACGAAGGTTTCCAAACGTATTAGCACACCACTCAGGTTTTTGAATTTGTAAAAAATGAACCTGTTAAGATATGAGGAATGTATTATGCAAATATTGGCGATAAGCAGACAAAAAGAAGGGATAACACCAGATAAATTTGCTCCATTTTTAGAAGAAGAGGTAAAACATACGCTCGAAGCCTACTTGCAGGGAAGTATACGTAATTTTTGGTTTAAAGCCGATCGCCCCGGAGTGGTCTTTATGCTGGAGTCTGCTGACACAAAAGCAGCACAAAGTATGCTGGCAGAACTTCCGTTAGTGGAAGCCGAATTGATTGAATTCGACTTAATTCCTCTTCAGCCTTTGAAGCCTCTAGGAACGCTTATTGGTATGGAAATGCAGCTTTAGTCAGAGCATCGCATAACTGTATTTTATTTAGTAAGAGCTGTATTGCTTCTTACTAAATATAGCCGCTTAAACTTCTTTAAATACATATTTTTGTTTTGAGTTCGGGAATGGTGTTTTTTCCTTTATAAATTAGCTGAACGCCTTGGCCTTTTCCCTCTTTTTTGTTTCGAGCAGGTATTCAATCAGTGCTTTTAATACCGGGCTTTTCATGCGGTTAGCTGGATATACTAAAAACATCGGGATCGGCGGAATCACAAAATGATCTAAAATAGAGACCAGTTCACCACTTTCAATAAAGTGCTCTACTAAAAAATCCGGCAGCTGGGCAACGCCGTGGCCGGCAGCCGCAAACTGAGCAACCATTTCTCCATGATTAATATCAATATTGGCAGTGACTCTAACGTGTTTCTCTTTTGCGCCTTGTTTATAAACCCAGCGTCCGGGCTGGCGGCTGGAACTGTCTAAAATGCAGTTATGTTTACTTAACTCTTCCGGGCAGGCCGGCATGCCGTGTTTTTCTAAATAATCCGGGCTGGCAACAAAAAGAATTTTTAATTCACCATAAGGACGTGCGATTAAATTAGAATCAGACAACTCCCCGACACGCAGCGCTAAGTCAATTCCTTCCTCGATTAAATTAACGTAGCGGTTCATCAATGACCAGGAAATTTTAACCTTAGGGTGTAAAGATAAAAAATCTCCAATTGACTGCTGCAGGCCGATTAGGGAACTGTTTTGAGGGGCTGTTATTTTAAGGTGCCCGGCTATCGTCTGTTGGCTCTCACTGGCAAATGCTTCAAGGTGATCTAAACGCTCAATTAATTCCTTGATCTGCACCAGATAATATTCGCCCTCGGATGTCAGGTGCATCGCTCGGGTCGTTCGGTACAGTAAATGACTGGCAAAATGTTTTTCTAAGTCTGCTACCTGTCTGCTTACCGCAGAAACAACAATATTCAACTTTCTCGAAGCCGCACTAAAACTCTGCAGTTCAACAACCACCAAAAAAGTACGCATTGCAGTTATTAGGTCTATATTTCTCTTCATGTGAATAATGATTTCATTGTTAGGTTATTTTTCTCATTACATCACAAGCGTAAGATGAAATACAAGTTAAGCAAATCAATTCCCTGGTTTGTATAGAGCAGAGTAAATTTATACTGGAGAAAAGTAATGAAAATTTTAATTATCGGCGCAACAGGCACTATCGGCAAAGCAGCTGCTAAACTGTTATCTGAAAAACATGAGATTGTTGCCGCTGGATATTCAGATGGTGATGTAAAAGTTGATCTGGGAAATCCGGAATCCATTAAGGCGATGTTTGAGCAGGTTGGAGAAGTTGATGCGGTTGTCTGCAGCGCAGGTCTTGCAAACTTTGCTCCGTTAGCGCTGCACAGTGATCAAGATTTTGAGTTAGCGTTAAATAACAAACTGATGGGGCAGATAAATCTATTTCGTATTGGTCAGAACTATATCACTCAGCAGGGCTCAATTACCCTTACCTCTGGTATATTATCCCGTCAGCCTATGCCCGGAAGTGCGTCCATCAGCATGGTAAACGGTGCGCTGGAAAGCTTTGTTAAAGCGGCTGCTCTGGAGCTGGAGCAATTGCGGATCAATGTTGTTGCTCCCGGGTTTGTTAAGGAAACCATGGTCATGATGGGAATGGATCCAAGTTCAGGTATATCTGCCGCTGACACAGCTAAAGTTTATGCTGTGGCTGTTAATGGTAATATGCACGGGGAAACTCTTGATGTTATTGATTATGTGTAATAATAAAGCTGCTTAACATATTAAATTTATTCAAGAAAAGTGATGAGTCTTCCGGCTCATCTTTTTTCTGTCTGTTCAAGATATACGCGGGCAGTGGATGTCTGCAGTTTTGCGAAGCTTAACATGTCACATTGTATGATTGTCCGGCAGCGCTTTTCTCATCAATACCTTACTGCCGCTGCGTTGGTATTCTTTCCAGCCCAGGTATGAATATAAGGAGATATTTTCCGTGAGCAGCGCGTGGGTGACCAGTCTTACTTCCCGGCTGCCATGCAGTCTTGCCTGTTTCAAGGCAAACTCAATCAAACCTCGTCCCAGGCCGTGCCCTTGAAAATCTGGGTGTACAGCAATATTTGCTATTGTCGTATAGTCTGCTTCATGAAGCAGGATAAGTCCGCCGACTAATGTATCTGCAGAGTAAGCCGTCCAGACCGGATATGAGCGGATCTCTTGTTGATAGTCAAGCTGCATAGGGGGCAGATCCTGCCCGCCTAATTTATTTCTAAGACGGCTGTAAGCATTGTACATGCACTGCGACAAGCCGTGTGCATCTGATAGTTCAGCTTTGCGTATTTTCCATGTTTTTTTAGTCATTGTTGTATTTCCTAATATAAAGATAAGCTGTTATCGGAAAGTCGATATCTACAGTCTTATTAATATGCATTAATTTTTAGGCAGCTTAACAGTGTGCTTATATAGCCGTTAGATCTTCACCTTCACGCTTAGAACCTGTTCACCTTACGACTTGCTGATTTTTGCATCTTGAATGATAACGGCTATATTAGTTTGTCGGCATAGAATGCAGTAGAGTCAATTATAAGATAAAATCGGCTGATATTTTGATTGGTGCTGGAAGGGAATACTATGAAACACGCTCATAATGTAAAAGTTGATTACTTGGCTGATTTGTCTTTTGAACAGCACAGCCATACAGCCCATCACCCAGAACACCGGCTTGCTTTGCTCTGCAAAGGTGTTATCGAGATGCTATACGGTTCAAGCATAAAAATTACAGCTCCAGCTGTCGTTATTATTCCTCCGGGAATACCGCACAGGCTGTTAAGGGCCGAAAATGTCGATATGTATTTAGTTTCTTTTTGTGTCGGCTGTTTGGGAGTTGATGAAGACAGCCTGCTGATGCAGCCGTTTCAACAGGTTATCGATGGTTCGTTTCCTGCTGTGCCGGTAGATGCTGACAGGCTTCCTTTTTTGCTTCAGATTTTAGAAGGCTTAAGCAGTGAGAGCAGCCGTTCAGGTCCAGAATCAACACCTCTGTTGTGCTCTTATCTGTCAATAATCTTCGCTGATATTTACCGGGGTATAAGCTTAAAAGGCTGCCGAAAACCAGTTAGTCCACTAGTATCGCAAGCATTAAAATTTATTCATCAAAACTGCCGCAGTGCGATTTCACTAAAAGAAGTCGCTGCCGCGGTGCACCGGGTATCTTCCCATGTAGCCGCAACAGTGAAAAAAGAAACGGGGTTTACTGTTGGGGAGTGGATCTGTCAAGCAAGAGTAAAGAAAGCCTCGTATCAATTATCCCATAGTTCTTTATCTGTTCAGGAAATTGCCAGTGAATTAGACTGGAAAGATATAACCCATTTTATCCGCCAGTTTAAAAAGGTGACTGGTTTTACTCCGGCTCAGTGGCGTAAAAACCAGCGGTTGAATAGCTAACTCGCTGGTTTATTTGTGAAAATCATACTAACAGCTGTTTCTTTTTAGGAAAAATCAAAGGCAGGGCGATCAAAAATGTCAGCAGCTCAGCTAAAGGGATCGCCAGCCAAACCCCGGTCAGGCCGAAGAATTCTGGTAACAGCATTAAAAATACAGCGACTAAAACAAAACCTCGAATAAGGCCTAGGTTAGCCGCTGTTTTTACTTTTTCCAGCGATTGAAAATAAGCTCCCAGCAGCAGGTTAGCACCCATAAAGGCTGTGGCGGGGTAGAATAACAGCAGCGCCTGAGTTGCTAATGCCGCTTCTTCAGGGTTAACCACATTAAAAAGAATGACGATTTGTCCCGACAACAGGTAGATTAAGAGGTAAGCCAGAGCGCCTACCATAAAAACGAACTTTAATGAAAAATTGAGCAGCTCTTCAACTCGTTGGTGGTTATTCGCTCCGTAATTAAAACCAAATACGGGTTGTGCCGAGAAAGCCGTTCCGACAAGAAATTTCATTACAAAAAATAGAGTGAAATTAATGGTGGCTAATGCGGCTCCAGCTTCGCTTCCTCCTTGATAAATGACGGCTTTGTTCAGCCAGGCGAAAGCCAGTGCCCCTGATATTTCTGAAATAAAAAGCGGAAAACCTAATCCTAAAATTCGTTTTTGTTCGTGATCCCGTACCTTAAACTTATAACCTGCAAAGGAAAGGCTGTTTTTCCCAAGATAAAAATGATAACCCATATAAATAACGGCAAGAGCTTGAGAAAGACCCGTTGCCACAGCAGCCCCTTTTAATCCCCATTCAAAACCGAGGACGAACAGCAGATCCAGAAGAACATTCACAATACTGGATATTATATTGGCATTACGTGAAATATGGGGAGCTTTATCGTTATTAATAAAGAAGCTGAAACTAAAGCGTATAAAGAGCGCAGGCAGAAAGATCGCCCAGAAAGTTAAATATTCTTTTAGGTAGATCTGGATATCAGCACTAGCTCCAAGCAGATTAATCCATGTATCTATAAATGCGAGCAATACACTCGCTAATATAATGGATATCAATAGAGAAAGGCTGCAGCTGTAGTGGAAAATACGATTGGCTGCCTCGGACTGCTTTTCTCCTAATTTTATTGCGGCCGTCATGCTGCTGCCGATGCCGATCAGCATCGCAAGCGAGACTGCAGTGAACAAAACGGGAAAGCTCATACTTATGCCGGCTAACGCCTTGGTGCCGACAACATAACCTACAATAATGCCGTCAGCCAGCTGGTAAGCCGCCATTGTCAGCATTCCGGTTAATGTCGGCCAGTATAATTTGAAAAATAAACGCTTTATCGGGTCATGTCCAAAATCCATGGAGGTCTCTCTTAGTCGGTAATAATTTAGACAGACACTTTAACTTTTATAAAGCAGGACAGGCAGAGCTTGGATTTGTTAAAAATCGGCATATTTTTAGTTTTTATGGGACTGTGCATATTGTGAAAGTCATCGGCAGCAGGAGGGCTTAAGCGTGCCTTTCTTTTTTATTCGAAAAAGTGAACCGCTTAATGCGGTTCACTGAAGGTCATTACTGCTGGTGGGCAGGCAGGGTGCCTGACTCAAAAGAGTCTGCAAATTCATGGTTGCGGTCGCGATGGGCGGCTTCATCTTCACGGATACGCAGTATTACATCTCTTAATTTTGCATTACTGTCCAGCTGGTAATAGTTAATCGCTATACTCGGTGCCGCTGTATTCTCTACTACCCCCTGGTCAATTTTCTCTAAGTACTCGCTGTAACTCTTGCACGCTTCCTCTTCAAAATAACCCACTACCCGATGCGCAGTTTTGCTCGATACAAGGTACAGGAAGCTGTACACCACTAAAAAAACACCCTGGCCTAATAATACCAGCGTGCGTTCAATCCAGGTGGGTTTAGCGATATCTAAAAAGATCATTAAATGCATACGTTCATTTTCTGCTTCGTCTAATAACTCCCGTACCCAGCCCTGGTCATCGCGCATACGGCGCAGTGCTTTGAGATGGTTGAACATCCCGGCTACCATGCCGGGTACGGCGGCTATGGTTTCTAAGATCACGGCGCGTTTCGCATATTTACTGCCGTAAAAAATATTGAGAAGAAACTTTAAAGTCTGGGTGATCTTATAAGCAATATATTCAGAAACTTTGCTGGGTTTTTGATGGGATAATTGGAAGTTTTCCATGGTGGCCTCTCGGTTAAGATTAATAATAAGCTGTGTGCAAATTAGAATGAAAATTGATCTAGGTCAATGGTTTGGCTCGTCTGAAATTACCCATAAAGGCATATGTTAAATACATCAATTTACTGTCATTAGATGGATTTAACATTTGCTTCTGTGTTTAACGGTACTGCAGATAAGTTTGTTACAAAAAACGCCTTGCATGTAACGGAAATGTTGCTGAATTTAATGGTTTTGGCAGGATGCATCTTGATAAAAGTTTGTTGATCTAAATCAATATTTACAGGGCCGATACATACAGTTTAAACATATACCTAGGCTTATTTTAATTTGTCAGCATCTGCCGCCGCTGAGATAATGAGTATATTGAACGATTAATGAATGAGAAATTTAATGCCTGAGAATAATGAATCACTAAACGAACAAGATTCAGTGCTTAATAACCTAAGCCCGAAGCTTGATATTATTTATCAAGACGAGCAGCTTATTGCCATTAATAAACCCTCGGGCTTATTAGTACACCGCAGCTGGCTGGACAGCCATGCAACAGAGTTTGCGGTGCAGAAATTACGTGATCAGATCGGCCGGGAAGTTTACCCTGCGCACCGCCTTGACCGGGCAACATCCGGCGTATTACTGTTTCTACTGGATAAATCCCATGCTACGGATTTGATGGAGCAGTTTGCACAGCAGAGTACAGAAAAACGTTATTTAGCAGTGGTAAGAGGGCATATCGGCGAGGGCAGGCTGGATTATGCGTTGAAAAAGAAACTGGACCGAATTGCAGATAAACATGCCGATCCAGACAGTGAAGCACAGCCCGCAGTGACTGATTATCAGGGGATCGCACAGTGTGAACTGCCGATTGCGGTGCGTCCTTATCCGCAGTCACGCTATTCGCTGGTGGAGTTGAGTCCGAAAACAGGCAGAAGGCATCAGCTGCGCCGCCATTTAAAACATCTGTGCCACCCGATTATCGGAGATACAACACATGGTGACGGCCCGCATAATAAAATGTTCAGGGAAGAATTTGCCAGCCATCGTCTGCTGCTTCATGCTGCTTATCTTGCTTTCAGGCATCCGGTAAGCGGGCATAAAGTAGAGATACATGCACCGCTTGATAATGAATTTAAATCATTATTAGTAACATTAGGGCTGCAGGTTTAGCCGCATGAAGCAGACACTTATTGTGTCTGCATTGACTCTTGCAACTGCTTCGGACAGCCGCTGAGTACTTTAGCAATGCGCTGCTAAAATGATTCTTTTGATAACCACAGGACCCATGAAGTGGTTTCAGTATCAGTTCCTGCGCAGGTGTAATAATCATACACGACTGCAGTTTCACCGTTTAGTGCCTGCTTAATCACTTTTTTAGGGATTATGATGGTATGGCTGGTTGTTGCTAAACCTCGGCAGTCTGCGCTGTTATTGATCTCATAAAAGGTTAATACACCATATAATTCTACGTTTTTATCAGCAAGGCTGACACGGACTTTTTTGCCTTTATGCTCTGTTAAGACCTTGTCCGTACTGCTTTTTACTTCGTCGACAGAGCCGCCGATACCAGACTGGTGAGGTGTTTCAAAGCGCTCTCCGCTGGTTAATTTATAGGAATCGTCAAGTGCAGTAATGGTTACATCAGCGGTAGTAATTATGCCTTCTTCAACCGAGTATGTCGGGCTGGAGAAATATGCGCAGCCGCTTAAGTAAAAACAGCAGGTTAGCGCTGTTAGTTGTTTAAATTTCATTTACTGCTTCCTATATTTTTGTGGTGATTTATCCTAATAGCTTAACTGCCTCAGCGCCTATTGTACAAAGAATTCATTCTCAACCTGTAATAGAATCTCCTGATATTCACCGTTTGCTTTCATCTTTTTTAATTCTGCTTCCATCGCTTTACTGATATGCTGCCAGCGTTTATGAATAACGGGATAAAGAACATGTAGATTAAGGCGTTTAATTTTTTTGACGTCGCTAATATTCAGTCTCTTTATCGCATCCATCGTCTCACTTTCAGCATGAACTAAAATATCGCGCCGTCGGTTGCCATTCGGCTTTCTTAAATTATGCAGCGCCAGGTCAATGTTCCTCACCAGACATGCATGGCGATAAACCTCCTCCGGCATATGAACTTTGACGGCCACTATTCCTTGAACTGCAATCGGCACAATCTCCTCTCTGCGGTACAGCTCAACAAATATCTCCCAGCCACTGCCGTTGATCTGCAGCGGTTTTACGGCAAACAGCGACAGGTGATCAATATATACGGGCTCATCTATTCGGATCAGATTACTGCCGACATCTTCTTTTTCAACGCCTTCGATGCGTCCGGCATCGGCATCTGTAATTCCCAAATTAGCTTCATGTAAGGAACGTTTTGCAGGCAGGTATTTAAATACCGGTATGAATCCCAGTCTAGGCATGAGCCTTGAGTACACCCGTTCGTAGACAAAAGCGGCAAATGATCCCTGCTGTCGTCCGATGTTGATTACAAATTCCGGATCGGCTTCGCCCGCATATCCTGAAGGGGTAAATAGACCGAAGCAGGAAACAAGACATATGAATACAATGTTGATAATTTTCACTGTTCCAGCCTCCTGCCATCTTCTTATTTACCTATTCAACTATCAGCCATCCACTGTGATTTAGTCAAGGAAATATAAAGGTGTAATAAACGCCGGGCGGAATAATAAATACACTTTTGCACTTGTGAGGATACATATCTAAATACTTTGAAATTGATAATGAAGTGATTAGTTTTACTCGAGCATCATTTTATTGTCTGAACTACACTCACTAAGACAATTAAATCTTCCGGGGAATAATAAATCATGACAAAGGATGAAGCAGAGGTCAGTAATTTCGAAGCAATTGTTAGTGCTATTAATAAATCTCAAGGAATAATTGAGTTCAATATGGACGGAACTATCATTACTTCTAATGATAATTTTTTAGATATTATTGGCTATTCACTGGCAGAAGTGCAGGGAAAGCACCACAGAATGTTTTGTGAGGAATCGTACTCGAAAAGCCTAGAGTATAAAGCATTTTGGGAGAAACTGAATCGCGGAGAATTCGATTCTGGAGAATACAAACGTATCGGAAAGAACGGCCGAGAAGTCTATATTCAGGCAACCTATAATCCGATTTATGATTTAAATGGGAAACTTACAAAAGTTATCAAGATAGCCACAGATATTACAAAACAAAAATTAATGAATGCGGAATTCGAAGGAAAGATTGATGCGATAGATAAATCTCTAGGAACTATCGAGTTCAATATGGACGGAACTATCATTACTTCTAATGATAATTTTTTAAATATTCTCGGCTACTCATTAGAAGAAGTGCAGGGAAAGCACCATAGAATATTTTGTGAGGAATCGTACTCGAAAAGCCCGGAGTACAAAGCATTTTGGGAGAAACTGAATCGCGGAGAATTCGATTCAGGAGAATACAAACGTATCGGAAAGAACGGCCGAGAAGTCTATATTCAGGCAACCTACAATCCGATTTATGATTTGAATGGTAAGCTTACAAAAGTTATCAAGATAGCCACTGACATTACAAAACAAAAATTAATGAACGCGGAATTCGAAGGAAAAATTGATGCTATAGATAAGTCCCAAGGGACTATCGAGTTCAATATGGACGGCACGGTTATTACTGCTAATGATAATTTTTTAAATATTCTCGGCTACTCACTAGCAGAGGTGCAGGGAAAGCACCACAAAGTTTTCTGTGAAGAGTCGTTTGTAAACAGCCAGGAATATAAAGAGTTTTGGGAGAAATTAAACCGCGGTGAATATAATTCAGGAGAATATAAACGAATCGGAAAGAGCGGTCGAGAAACCTATATTCAAGCGACCTATAATCCGATTTTTGATTTGAACGGCAAGCCTATTAAGATCTTAAAGATTGCCGCAGACGTAACTGAACAAAAACGACGCGAAAGAGAAAGTGCTAAACAAGCCGCACTGATTATGGAAATGTCTACTCCGATCATGAGATTGTGGGACAACCTTTTATTACTGCCCATTGTCGGGTTAGTTGACTCCAAGCGTGTTCAGTTGATCATGGAAACAGCACTGCAGAAGATTGTAGATTACCAGGCAAAGGTTCTTATACTGGATATTCAAGGTGTTCCTGCTGTTGATAGTGCCGTCGCTAATCATCTGATAAAAGTCACTAAAGCCACTAAATTAATGGGCTGTACCTGCATTGTCACTGGTATTTCTCCTGAAATTGCTCAGGCACTGGTTAATTTAGGTATAGATTTGGGTAATATTTTGACTCAGTCAACACTTAAAGACGGTGTAGAGACCTCGCTCAAAAATATGGGGGTCCAATTGAAAGAAATGAAAAATAACTAAATGTATAGTTTTTAATGTGAGCCGTTCTGTGAGAGTACTTCAATGATTACGTATGAAACCCAAGACTGCCTAGTGGTTCCGTTTCAAGAGGAACTTTCCAAAGAAGCCGCGCAAAAGATCCAGACAAGTTTACTTGAACAGGTTCATGTAAGGCACGTTAAGGGAGTTATCGTTGATCTTTCTGGAGTTCAAATCATCGACAGTATTCTATGGAAGATTTTATTGGAAACTGTGCAGATGATTAAAATATTGGGTTTTCCGGCAGTGATCACCGGCTTAAATCCTGGCGTCGTCGCTTCGATTATTGATCTTGATTTGAAGGTTGATGATGTCACCACCACTATGAGCTTAGAAGACGCGCTGACAGTTTTGGTGCCGTCAAATGAGTTTGAGGTAAATAACTTAGAGAATGCAGAAAGTGAAGATGTTGTTGGATATGATTTTTCTGAACAAGAGGATAATAATCCCGCATAGTATAAAAATATTTTAGTGCAGATGTTGGTTAATTATATCATTCTAGGTAAGTAAATGGTTGTTCCCTTTACAAAACTTATAATGCAGAGATGGTTGATTTTTACCAGCATAAAAGATCAGATATGTATCTAGAATGGTATTAATGGAAGCAGTCTATGATTCAACAAAAGTTAGAAACAATAAATCTGGATGTTAAAAGTGAGACTGATGTGGCTCATGCCGCTCTGGATGCCAAAAACTACGCTAAGGAGCTTGGTTTTTCAAAGGCCTGTCAATATATGATTTCAACGGCTGTCAGTGAGCTGGCGCGCAACATTTTTGTCTATGCTGAAACAGGAACTATAAACCTTGGTGCTGTTGAAGAAGGTTCAAAAAGAGGTATTGAAGTTGTTGCACAAGATGCGGGGCCTGGAATACAAGATATAACAAAGGCGATGGAAGAGGAATTTAGTACTGGCGGCACGATGGGCATCGGTCTTCCCGGAACGCAAAGATTAATGGATGATTTTAAAATAGACAGCCGCGTTGGATTAGGAACTAAAGTTACGGTCAGAAAATGGATCTGACAGGTCGAAATATAGTCGATTGCTTCATTGCTGAAAAAGCGCTTGAACGGGTTAACGGCGATACGGTTTTTATTTTTTTTGAAGAAGACCACTTGTTTGTCGCTATTGTAGACGGCGCTGGTCATGGACAAGAAGCACATTCAATTGCTTTAATTTGCCGCGAATTCATCCTAACGAACAAACACATGGATTTAGCCGCTCTTATGAGTGAGCTTCATGAAAAAATACGTGGTACTCGCGGCGGGGTGGCTATTATTGGTAAACTGGATTATGAAACCCGCCAGTTCCGCTATGTCGGTGTTGGAAATATTTATCTGCGGCGGTTTGGACGTTTTTCGAAGCACGAGATTACTCAAGACGGAGTTATTGGCTACCACATAAGAACCCCTCAAGAGAAAGTGATAGAAATGACCGGTGGAGATATTCTAATCTTACATAGCGATGGAATAACAAGCCGCTTCGACGTAAATGATTATCCTGAAATACTAAGGGATGATGCCGAAACAATTGCAAATAACTTGATTGAAAAATTCGGTAAAAAAAATGATGATGCGGCTTGTGCTGTCATTCGTTTCAAGTAATTTGATTAGGGAATAAAGCATGTTAACGCTGGGCACTATTTCCATAGGAAACGAGGACTCTATTGTTCATTGCCGAAACAAAATTCGGAAACTTTCATTGGATTTGAAATTCAGTTCAGTGGAAGCGACTCGTCTAGCGACTGTCACTTCAGAAATTTGCTGGGCTTTGTTAGGAAATAGGAATTGTTTTTGTGTGCATGTATGTCTTGACAAACTAAATGAAAGACTGGGGTTACTTATGGTCTTTCAAGGTGTGACAAAACAGTTTAGCTCCAGCAGATTTAAGTATTTATTTGACCATGCCTCTATTATTTCCAGTGACCAGGGGGAGCAAGAGTTCAGAGTGTTTAAACTACTCAATGATACCTCTTTTTTACCGTCCGATAAATGGATTGCCTCTGCTGAAAGTATGATAAATAAGCTCAGTCGAGAAGAGCTTGTTGAAGAACTAAAAGACGCAATTAAACAGGCTGAATCGGCTACCCAGGCTAAAAGTGATTTTCTTGCCAATATGAGCCACGAAATTCGAACACCTATGAATGCAATTATTGGTATGAGTCACTTGGCACTGCAGACCGATCTTACTCGAAAACAGAAGGACTACATTAATAAAACCAGCATTGCAGCAAACTCTTTGCTGGGTATTATCAACGATATTCTAGATTTCTCCAAAATTGAAGCTGGTAAACTTGATATAGAATATGTCCCTTTCAATTTAGAAGAAGTGTTAGATAATGTCAGCAGCTTGATTACTGTTAAAACTAATGAAAGAAACTTAGAATTTCTACTTTCGACCAGTCTTAAAATTCCAACGGCGTTGATAGGAGATCCGTTAAGGTTGGGGCAAGTTTTAATTAACTTAACCAATAATGCGGTCAAATTTACGCATGTGGGTGAAATAATAGTTAAAAGCACACTTATAGAAGAACAAAACGACTCCGTCATGCTGCATTTTTCCGTTCACGATACCGGGATCGGCATGACAGAAGAACAAATAGAACACTTGTTTCAAGCATTTTCACAAGCCGACTCATCCACTACGAGAAAGTTTGGTGGAACTGGACTCGGTCTTACCATAAGTAAACGCCTGGTTGAAATGATGGAGGGTGAAATCGGCGTAGACAGCCTGCCGGGTATAGGCAGCACCTTTTCTTTTACTGCCCGTTTCGGTAAGCAGACAAAAAACCTTCCTAGTCGTAAGGTCGTGCCTGAAGAATTACACAGCTTGCGAATATTAGTTGTTGATGATAGTCACGAGTCTTGTGAAATATTAAGTACTATTATTCGTTCGTTTTCGATTGCTGTTGACACTGTGGAGACGGGGGCGGCTGCAGTTGAGCGTATTTTAGAGGCCAGCAGTCAGCATAACCCCTACAATTTGATTTTGATGGATTACAAAATGCCGGGTATGGACGGTATTGAAACGTGTCAGCATATTCAAAATCACCGTGAGCTTATCCCGCAGCCTAAAATAGTTATGGTTACATCATATGGACGGGATGAAATAATAAAAAGGGTAGAAAAAGTTGAACTTGCCGGTTTTTTATCGAAGCCAGTTTCCGCCTCAAGTCTTTTTGACTGTATATTTTCCGGTGTCTATGGAAAAATTGGCAATGAACTTATTGATTTGGATAAACAGGATCTAACGAATAATATTACCGAGTCAATTAAAGGTGCTCGCATCTTACTTGTAGAAGATAATGAAGTTAATCAACAAGTTGCAACAGAGCTTCTTGAAGCTGTAAAACTGCTTGTCACTGTAGCTAACAACGGGCAAGAGTGTCTTGATATATTAAAAAACAATCAGTTCGACGCTGTGCTAATGGATGTTCAAATGCCGATCATGGACGGCTATACAGCTTCACGCGCTATTAGAGGGCAGTTAAGACTTGAGCAGCTGCCGATAATTGCAATGACCGCTAATGCAATGTCCGGTGACAGAGAAAAAGCGCTGCAAGCAGGCATGAATGATTATGTTACCAAACCAATAGACCCTGCAAATATGTATAGTGCTCTAGTTGAGTGGATTGAGCCTGCTGACAGAGAAGTGCCAGAAGAATTAGAAGAGCGCCTGGCTGAAATAGCGAATAGCAGCGAACAGCAGGAGATGCCCTGTTTACCTGGATTTAATGTGGAATTAGCCGTTGCCCGAATGAACGGCAATATTAAGGCCTATTGTAAAACCTTAAAGAAAGTTGTCGAAACTCAAGCTGATGCAGTGGATCGGATAGAGGAAAGTTTGAATAACGGAGACAGGGCAGAGGCGCTTCTTATCGCTCACACTATTAAAGGTGTTTTTGGAAATGTTGGTGCGGCCGGTTTACAAGAAAAGGCAGAAAAACTTGAAATGGCCATCGGAAAAAACAGTAATAAAGAGCTACCGCAGTTGATGGCAGAAACAGCGCGAAAACTACATGAGACGATAGAGATTATTGGGACTGCTTTAGAAAAAAGAAAACCCGCAGTAAGCAATGTTGAGTTTGATTTGAAAAAAGTAGGGACATTAATACAAAGACTATTTACTGAAATAGACAATTTTGATTCCGCCTCATTAGAAACTTGTGAGGCTATAGTGGATTGTGTTCAGGGGACCGCATTAGAGCAGTCAGCTAAACAACTTGAAAAAGAGTTAGGAAATTATAACTTTGAACAAGCTCAGTTGGTTTTTGCGGAATTATTTGAAATCTACTCTAATATTGATAAATAAAGAGAGGAAAAACAGATCGATTCAGAAAGACAGTAGAGGGCGATAATTCTGCCGCCGCATTAGATCTGCCTAATGAGCTATATAATTTAGTTTCAGACTCTTTGTTCTCCAAAAAACTTAATCGAGAACGAAATTGCTGAGGAGTTCAAAAATGCAGACAATTCTCGAAATTGATGATACGCCCGCAAATATTGATGTAGTGAAGGGGGTTCTTTCGCCTTTCTATACAGTCCAGGCTGCTGTTAGCGGTGAGATGGCGCTTAAAATCATAGAGAAGAAACTCCCTGATTTAATATTACTCGATATTATGATGCCGGAAATGAATGGATATGAGGTCTGTCAATTCCTTAAGGAAAATGAGGCGACGCGCGATATCCCAATAATATTTTTAACGGCCAAAGCTCAAAATGAAGATGAAACAAAAGGACTGTCGCTTGGTGCTGTCGACTATATTACTAAACCAATATGCCCGTCGATTCTAATAGAGCGAGTAAAGAATCATCTGCTGCTGAAAGAATCAAAAGACATTTTAAGAAAGCAGAACGAAATTCTAGAAGAAAGGGTAATTGCAAGAACAGAGCAAATGGAAGAGCTCCAGGATGTCGTAATGGTGGCAATGGGCGCGTTGGCTGAATCACGTGACCCAGAAACTGGCAATCACATTCGCCGTACTCAGCGATATGTAAAGTTATTGGCGACCCATCTTAAAGATCATCCGCGTTTTCAAGACTTTCTGACTCCGGAAGTTATTACTGCCTTGTATAAATCCGCCCCTCTTCATGATATCGGCAAAGTCGGCGTATCAGATAATATTCTCCTTAAGCCAGGTAAACTCACATTTGAGGAGTTTGAGGAGATGAAAAAGCACACTGTTTATGGTCGAGATGCAATTGTCGCTGCCGAAAAGAGTATCTCTAGAACCGACAGTTTTTTAACCTTTGCGAAAGAGATAGCTTATTACCATCAGGAAAAATGGGATGGTTCCGGGTATCCAGAAGGGTTATCCTGTGACGATATTCCAATATCTGCCAGGCTTATGGCGGTAGCCGATGTATATGACGCGCTGATTAGTAAAAGGGTTTACAAACCGGCATTCACACACCAGAAAGCGCTGGAAATTATCAAAGAAGGTAAAGGAAGCCATTTTGATCCTGATATGGTGGTTGCTTTTCTTGAGATATCCGAACAAGTTAAATCAGTTGCTCAGGAGTTTGCTGACACCGAGGAAGACTTAGAAAAATAAATCGTGCTCTTATGGTTTATGCGCGGCTGAAGTGCTGTAGATTCGTTTCAGGTTTTAAGCTTGGCTTTTCGACCTTTTGCTTTCTGCAAATACGGGCTTTTCTCGCTTTCTGCTGCAGGTAAACCCTACTGCCGAATATAACCGAGCGGCGTTTTTCGTGTGGAAACATGGGGTTTTCCGCCTGATAAAATATTATGCTCTAGGAGAAATATCAATGATTATGACAACAATGGAAACAGTTCCTGGAAAGGAAATTAAAGCGGCAGTTGGAGTTGTAACGGGCAGTGTGGTGCAGTCAAAACATATTGGCCGTGACATTATGGCTGGTTTAAAAGGCATTGTTGGTGGTGAACTTCGTGGTTATACCGAAATGCTGACGGAAGCTCGAAATACTGCAGTTCAGCGGTTAGTTGAAGAAGCCAGGATGCTGGGGGCTGACGCAGTTGTTGGGATTCGCTTTACAACAAGTACAATTATGGATGGCTCTTCAGAATTGTTAGCGTATGGTACAGCTGTAAAGCTTCGAACATAACAGGGCGTTCGGCATCAATTAGCGCGCTATAAATTAGAAAAGTAACTGCTGAGCCGGGCACAAAGATTAAAGCGGGTTTATTCTGTGTTAGAGGGAAATGCTGTATAGCCGTCATTAAGACGGCTATTATTAACTGTTCTCTTACAAACTGTTTAAAAAGCCTTCAATTTTGTTTTTATGAGCCGCGACAGTTTCTGCTGAGGGCACAGTATTATGTTTGTAAGTGAAGTATGCCAATATCGCCATCTGAGCTGTGAGACGATTTTCAGCTTCATCAAAGATAATTGAGTTAGCAGACTCCATTACTTCGCGGCTGCATTCCCGCTGATCATTTGCCGGTAAACAATGCATAAACATGGCATCAGCACCTGCCTTGGCCATCAAATCTTCGCTGACAACATAATCTGGAATGAACGTTGAAAGGCGGATCTCTTTTTCATCCTCTTGACCAAACCAGTAGAAACTGTCGGCAACCACAATATCACAGCCCTCAACTTGTGCCGTATCATCAGTGATAACAAGCTCTCCGCCAGAATATTCGCAGTTTTCTAACGCAATATTAATCCACTCCTGCGGTGCTTTAAAGCGATCCGGGCAGATATGTTTAAAGGTCATGCCGAATTTAGTACATGCAAACATTAATGAGGAGGTGACATTGGTTGCATCTCCAACAAAAGCGACGGTCAAATCACTGAGTTTTTTATTCTCAGGCAGGTGTTCCTGCATGGTAAACAGATCCGCCATAATTTGTGTCGGGTGCAGCCAGTCACATAAACCATTAACGACAGGAACACTGGCATATTGGGCTAAGCCGGCAACGGTACTATGGTCATCAACACGAGCCATAATAATATCGACCATTCTGGACAATACTCTGGCAGTATCCTCTAAAGATTCTTTAGCTCCTAAATGAATATCTTTCGGGGATAAAAACAGTGCATGTCCTCCTAACAGCGTGGCTGCCGTTTCAAAAGAGACGCGGGTACGGGTCGACGGCTGTTCAAAAATCATCGCGACTGACTTACCTTTAAATAACTGCGGAACCGCATTATCTTTACGAGCCTGTTTAAGCATGGCCATTAACTTTAAAATATCGCTTAACTCTTTTTTTGTGAAATCTTGAGTTTTTAAAAAATGTCTTAGATCTTGTTTATTAAGCTCGGTTGCACTTGATGAAGGTAGTTTCATAATATGTTCCTATATGCTGATTAAAAGACGAATATTTATTGGAAATTATTGATGCGATAAATATCGAACAATAGATTTAAAAATTATCAGAATTAACTAGCGAACCAGCTTTTACTGCTGTTTCGATAGCGGATTCCAACCATTAAATTCACAATTTAAAAACGCAAACAGGATATATACCCATTCTACTTCAAGATGTTAATTCAGAGGCTGGCTGAGTTTTGCATCTTGAGGTAGATTAATCCTATTCACTTTAGGCAGAACGTTAGGGAGATAAACCCCTAGATATGACTCTGTTAGAATAACGGCTTCCCGTGCCATCTCTTTTGGAATACTGCCTGATTCGCAGTAATTCATAGAGTAAACTTTATCCGCAACCTGAAGGGCAATAGCGAATATATTTACATCCTCAGGCAGCTGCGGAAGAACAAAATACTCTCTGTAGATCTGTTCAACTTTCACCGCAAGAATCAAATCATTATCAGCATCTGCATGACGCACCGAGTCATAAATATGCTGACCTAATAATATTTTCTGAGCGAGAGGGTTTTCTAAATAATAACTAACAAACCCCTCTTCAATCATCCGGTTAATATCTTTCCAGTGATTGACTTTTTCCGGCACAACGGCAGTCTTTAATACTCTTTCAAAATCCTGGAAAACATTCTCCAGTAATTTATATACTAATGCTTCCATGTCATGGTAATGGTGGTATATCGTTGATGTTGCGATTGATGCTTCTTTGGCAACGTCATACATTGAGATATTAATCAGGCTGCGCTGCGAGACTAATTTTTCTGCTGCTTTATGTATACGCAGCAGCTTTTCTTCAGTACTTTCTTTTCTCATTGTTGAATCTCACTGAAATAAAAAACAATGCACACCATATATCATCAAACCATCTGATTCTGAATAAGCAGCTCAACTTCTACTATCAATGGTTAATTAAAAGAGAATATGTGTACCAGATTCATTACTCATTATTTCAAATGCTCTATGTAATGATCCGATATGACCGCTGCCCTGAGTTTCCTGTACAAAATCACAACAGGCATCAACTTTCGGTCCCATGGAGCCTGGTGGAAATGTATATTTCCCCATTTCAGCAACCCGGATATCAAAGAGAGGCTGTTCATCAGGCGTCCCCCAGTCTAAACAGACATTTTCACCGTCAGTTAAAATCAGGAAATCTTTAGCATTTAACTGTTTGGCTAAAACGGAAGCCGCAAGATCTTTATCAATTACAGCTTCAACACCTACAATTTCATTTTCTTTTCTGATAACAGGAGAGCCGCCACCGCCACAGCAGATCACGATATGTCCGGCATTCAGCAGGGCATTAATGGCATCCAGCTGCACAATCTTTTGGGGCATTGGTGATGCAACAACTCTTCGCCAGTGTTCGCCGTCAGGTTTAATATCCCAGGAAAATTTTTCAGCATTGTTTAATGCCTCGCTTTTCTCATAAACAGGGCCGATAAATTTACTCGGGTTTTTGAAGGCCGGATCGTTTACATCCACTTCAATTTGAGTCAAAACAGTACTGATATGAGTATTGGGTAACACTCTCTGCAGCCCCTGTTCCATCAGATAACCAATCATTCCCTGTGTTTCTGCCCCTAATACATCAAGAGGGTAGGGAGGCGCTTCTGCAGACTTTAAGTTCTGCAGTGCCAGTAAACCGACCTGCGGTCCGTTACCATGTACAATAACCAGTCGGTACTTTTCATTTAATTTTGCTAAGGCGCTGGTCGTTTTCGCAATATTTTTTATCTGATTAGCACAGCTCATCTCTTCTCCTCTTTTAAGAAGAGCATTGCCGCCAACGGCAACAACTAATATCGGTTTACTGTTCATTTTTCACTCCGTTTATTTAAACCACCATCTTGGGTGTGTTTATAAATTAGCCTTGATTGCCCTGTTAGTTAATTGATTAGAATCAATTTTCTCTCTTGGTTAGTAAAAAGGCGGGAGTTTCGAATAGCTGCTCACGGTTTCTCTTGTTTATCTTCAGTAAATGTCGATAAGTGATTCTGATAACAAATAGCTGCGGTTAAATAGGCTTAAATAAAGTAAGAATTTTAGAATGCAGTCAACCTTACTCTATTTGGAGAACAAGATATGAACGCTAAAACATCAACAGGAAAGATGGGCGTTACCAGCCTCGCTTTATTTAGTCTCTGTGCTGTCATAGTGGTAGATACACTTACCGCTTCAGCATCAATTGGTGTAAGTGCCGTTGGCTGGTGGCTGTTAACTTTTGTGGTTTTTGTGATCCCCTATGGACTAATCACTTCTGAATTAAGTACAAGCTATCCTGGAGACGGCGGTATTTATGACTGGGTTAAGCAGGCTTTTGGTTATAAGTGGGCCGTCAGAACCACATGGTTTTACTGGATAAACGTTGGTTTATGGATGCCTGCTGTGTACATTATGTTTGCCGGGATGTTCGCAGAGCTGTTTATGCCGGACCTGTCTATTGCCTGGCAGATTGCCATCTGCATCCTGTTAACCTGGCTGACTGTCTGGTTATGTAATATCTCAGTCGATATCGGCGTCTGGGTTACGCATGTCGGCGCTGTTCTTAAAGTTATCATTATTTCAGTACTGGGCTTTGGCGGGTTCTTTTACGCTGTAAAACATGGTGTTGCTAATGAATTCAGCTTTTCTGCTATGCTGCCGTCGTTAGATACGGGGGCTGCTTTTCTGCCTGCTCTGGTTTTTAACTTGATGGGTTTTGAACTGGCGGCAACTATGACTAAAGAGATGAAAGATGTTCGTGATATGCCTAAAGCGATCTTTTTAGCAGCGGGTATTACCGCATTTTTATACCTGTTCGGGACCATCGGCATCCTGATGGCGATGCCGGTTGAAAATATTGGATTAGTGGCAGGTATCACAGATACCCTGAAAATCTTATTTGGAAACGGTGCGGCCGGTCAGTTTATGGTGTCTGTTATCGGCATAATGGCGCTGCTGAGTTTCATCGGCAATATGGTTACCTGGACCATGGGAGCGAGCCGAGCCGCCGCTGAAGCCGCTAGTGAAGGTGAACTGCCTGCTGTTGTTGGTAAAATGTCAGAAAAACACAACACGCCTGTTGGAGCAAATAATATCACCGGCATGGTGTCTACGGTTGTTATTCTTGCTTACGCTGTGTTCGCGCAAAACAGTGATGAACTGTTCTGGTCTGTTTTTGCCTTCTCCAGCTGTATTTTTCTTCTGCCTTATCTATTTATGTTTCCGTCATACTTAAAACTGAGAATTGCTGATAAAGATCATGAACGACCATTCCGAGTTCCCGGCGGGCTGAAAACGCAGTGGGTGTTATCTGTTGTCTGTTTCCTGGTTATTGTTCAAGCTGTCATATTGTTTATTTTCCCGGATCTGCTCTCTCTATCTGTCGACTGGACCTACAGTGCTCCGGTATTTATTGGTGTGATCCTTACTGTTGCTGTCGGGGAGTATTTGTTAGTTCAGGCAAGCAATAGAAAACGCTTAGCACTGCAGCCGCAAATGAATTAAATACAGCGCTTAAATATTCGGAGGATGAAAAAATGAGTATACAACTAAAAAGTACGCCGCTGGACGATGGTTTTAGAATGCCGGCAGAGCATGAGCCTCATGCAGGAATCTGGATGGCCTGGCCTGAGCGGGCAGATAACTGGAGATACGGTGGAAAACCAGCTCAGAATGTATTTATTAATGTGGCCAAAGCGATTTCAAAAAACACCAAGGTAACCATGGTCGTGGGCTCCGGGCAGTATGAAAATGCACGTGCACAACTGCCTGAAGATATTCAGCTTATTGAAATGAGTACCGATGATTCCTGGATGCGGGATATTGGACCTTCTTATGTTGTTAATAACAAAGGTATTCGCCGCGGTGTTGACTGGGAATTTAATGCCTGGGGAGGTCTCGTTGACGGGCTGTACTTCCCCTGGGATAAGGATGATGCAGTCGCGCAGAAAGTGTGTGAAGTGTTAACCGATGACAGTTATCGCGCGCCTATTATATTAGAAGGCGGCTCAATCCATGTTGACGGTGAAGGAACATTATATACTACCGAAGAGTGTCTGCTGCATCCAAGTAGGAATCCAGAGCTGTCAAAAGATGAGATTGAGCAGGTATTAAAGCAGTACCTTTCCATCGAAAAGGTCATATGGCTGCCTCAAGGTTTATACAATGATGAAACCAACGGGCATGTCGATAATTTAATGCATATTGTTGCACCGGGTGAAGTTGTGCTGACCTGGTGTGATGATGTAAGTGACCCTCAATATGCGATATCAAGAAAAGCACGGGATATTTTAACCGCTGAAACAGATGCTAAGGGGCGGCAGATTATAGTTCATAAACTTCCGATGCCCGGTCCTCTTTATATCACTGAAGAAGAGGCGCGCGGTGTTGATATTTGTGACGGCATGGTAAGAGAATCAGGTGAACGTTTAGCCGGCTCATATGCTAATTATCTTATTTCCAATAATCACATTATTTTTCCTCTTCTGGATGAAAAAACGGATCAGCAGGCGGAAACAATATTGGCGAAACTTTATCCTGGGTATCAGCTCAGCGGCGTTGATGCGAGAGAAATTTTATTAGGAGGAGGCAATATTCATTGTATTACTCAACAGATACCTGCCGTATAAGTGTTTGATTACCATTGAGCCTCAGGCAGCTTAACAACTGAGGCTCAGATTCTTTCAGTCCGGCAGAGGTGACAGGAGCTCGCCTTTTAATCATTAACTAAATCGTTAAACAGTAAACATCCTGTTTAAATCAATATTATTGTTCTATCAACGGCTGATTTCTAAGATAAAAAGCCCCATGCACCACACCTTTATATTTAGGGCTGTTAATATCACTGAGGGACACTGAGATTCGTGACCCATTGCCTATCATCACCGCATCCCCTGTCGCCTTAATAGAAACGCCCGCCATATCCAAACGGCTGCCGTTGATTAACATTGTGTTATGTCCGGAGATATCAGCATTGGTGATGGTGACAACCGATTCATTAAACTCTAACCGATTGTCTTTATTGGCAAAAATTAGATTTTCAATATCCACGACAGAGCCTTTAATTAGCAGACTATCTGTACTGATGTTTATCAGTCGTATATTGTCACAGCCTTTCACTACAATTTCATCATAATGACCGGAATAGGTTTTATCACTTTGCCCCCGACAGGTTAAAATACCTTGGCTTTGCCCGGTACCTGTTAGACTATATTTATCTGTGGTCGGCTCGTTGAGTGCGGTTTCTAAGGTACTCATAAATTCAGCATGATGGCTTTTCATCGGCACATGTCCAGCCCCGTTAATCACCTGTAAATGTGCATTGCTCATCTGCTTATTAAGCACTTTACCTGTGCGAAGTGGTGCGACGTTATCTTTATCACCCCAAATAATATTAACCGGTACAGCGACCTGATTAACCGCTTGACTAAAGTCTTCTTCAACCAGACTTAACGCGGCATTCATATTGCTTGAGTCGGACACTAACCAGTCCCATGCATAATCATTATCTTGTAAAAAGTCAGTTATTGAAGTGTTTTTGGTACCGGCTTCTACCATTGATGAGCTGAATTCATTTAACCCTTCAATCTGCTGCTGTACAAACGCAGGTAAATCATCATCAAACTCAAAGGCTGCAATGTGTTTAATAAATGCTGATTTTTCTAATAGTCCGGCGGCATCCACCAAAATCAGCTGTTTAACTAACTCTGCATACAGTTCGCTATAACGTAAAGCAACCGCGCCGCCCATGGAGTGACCAATGATAATTGCCTTTTCACTGCTGTACTGCCTGCTGACCGCAGCAATTACGCGGGCATAATTAGTCGGCAGAAAGCGCCCCTCTGCAGCTGCAGAAAGGCCGAAACCCGGCAGGTCGACGGCTATCACGTGGTAGTTTTTTTCAAGAGCAGGAATAACACTAAACCAGTCTTTCATACCTAACCGGCCAAGCCCGTGAATTAAAATGACAGGCGGGTTATGCTTGTTACCTGCTTCTAATACGGCAACTTTGCTGTTAAATACCGGCTCATCAAAATAGGATAACTGCCAATGCTCAGCTGGCTGTAATTCAACTTGTTCCGGTTCAGCTGCTTTTTGTATCTGCTGATCTTGTTGTTGACTAGAGCAAGCTGATATCAGCAATAACAACATGCATATTGGTAATCTTCTTAGCATCCTTTCACCCTTAACAAAGCAATTCATTGCAAAACAAAAATATAACAGTTCATAGTAAGGTACAACCCTAATAGCATCTAGCACTTGCTGCCGAGTAGATAGTTATTCAAGTAACTGCTCACAAAAAGAATTGATTGAGCTGCTTGAAGGCAATATGTCACTCATCCATTAGGCCTGCATGGTCAGTTGCTAATCGGGCTGTTAAAAGGTGGAAAAGCTCAGTGCCATTCGGATCGTGTCCTGCCTTTTGCCTTGCAAATAAATATTCATTTCTAACTCGGTTCGGGGCATAAAACCTTGGGTTTCTGTAGCAGGGGGGTCTTAGCTATTCAATTTGAAGGTGCTGTATTGTCAGCATGATCTCAGAATAAAACTGCGCAGTGTTGGTTCCCCAAAAGTCGTAATAACGTCTGCTCTTACTGGCAGACTGTAGAGGCTTAACCGCGCACAGCAGTGCTGCGCGTTGAGCTTAAAGCGAGGTGTACTACCTACCCTGGAAGGTCGGAGCTTTTCCAGTTAAGAATTAAAATAAACTGAGTTCAACTCCGGAAGAGGGGGGAGGGTTCAAGCTGTACTTACCATTTTTTTGTGTACAACCTTTCCAACCCTTACTATAGCCATATCAAATAACTCTTTAGCCCGTTTTTTTTCATCATAGCTTGGCCGCTTATCATTACAATAGACCCAGTAGCAGGATTCAAGAATATCTCTTGTTTCTGCAGGGCTTAACATTGCTGGTGTTGATAAGGCGGTTAGTTCAAGAATCAGCAGGCAAGGTTGAAAGTGGAAAGGCACCATAGTAAAGGCCTTGTAGGCATCCTCTGCCGCCTGATTGGCACGGTTATTCTGACGATGAACTAATGCTGTAGCGGTCAACTTTTTACCGTTTTTTAAACGTTGTTTGATTTGTTTCTGACAACTATCTAACAACTTAACCAGGCTTAGCATCAGTACATCATCATCAGTCTGTCCGCAGAGTTTTCTCGCCTGCAGCATGGCTTTCTCATATAAATCGGGCATACCGCAGAAACCATACAGTCTTGCCATATTCAGCACGGTGTAAAAGTCCGTCACTTCTCTGCTGTCAGTCTCGATTTTACTCGCAACAATGAAGCAATTCTTAATATCGCCTTCCAGGCATGCCAGAATCCCAAAACCTGTTAATATACTCAATTCAGTATCAGGTTCAACAGCCGCCTTTTCCATGTCTGAATTGAGTTCATAGATATTATGCCTGGCTTCATTAACCAGATCGGCGTGTTCTTTATTATCATAGGTGTATAGACTTGCTAGTAATAAAGAAATAGAAATATTGACTGTGATACCACTACTATATCGACTGGTTCCGGTCACTTTAGCAATGAATCGCTGATATCCATAGGCTGCTTTCTCATGCTCCTGAAGAACTGCATACAGATTCGCGATAATCAGCTCACGAAGCGGGTTCGCGGGGTTAACTTTATGTAGAATATTGAACTGTGCCAATGCTTGCGGCGTTTCATTTCTCATCATCATGCAGTGGGCTAAACTTCTTCTGGCTAAAGGTTGTTTCGGGTGTTTGGTTAATATTTTCTGGAAGATGCTTTCTGCTTTATCAAGCTCTCCTAACCCTTGTAGAGCCTGGCCTAAACCAATTTGCGGCCATGCAAGTTCCGTGTTTTTACACGCCTGCTCATAAAAAATCCTAGCATCATTGTGACGTTTCAAACGCAGTAAGCAGTCGCCATTAATTCGATTAATATAACCTGAGTAATTTGGATAGAGCCCTCTATAAATGGCACAGAAATCGAGTCCTGATTGATAATCTTTATTTTCAACCGACTGCAATAATCCAGATAACTCTGTTTTCCGAATGACAACTCTTTCTATCCGCCCAATGAATTCCGAAAAGCGAAACGGTTTTAACAAATAATCATCAAGTTCAAGCTCAATAAAGTGGGTAACAACAGCTTCCGAATTGTCACCTGTGACACAAATAAAAACAGCATCACTAGGAATTAATTTACGCTGTTTGACTTCATCGAAGATAAGCCCGCCATCAATATGGTGACGCATATTATAATCACAAAGAACGACATCATATTTATGATTGGCTAACAAACGGATGGCTTTCATGCTGTCCGTAGTGCTGTCTATATCATCATTTGTAACATTAGCGGAATTAAGCATAGTACGCATTATTGCTATTGCAGTCTCGAAGTCGTCAATTATTAAATACTTTTTATTTTTCAACATGGTAACCCCTTGCGCGCACCTTGATGTATACAGGCTTCTCCATTTCTCCTTAATTTTGAAGCCATAGCATAAAGATAATTTAAGGCGCTAAAAGACATCAGGCTCTCGTAAGTAATATTGAATTCCAACAGCTGGAACTCTGTCTAGGCCCAAAGCGAAGTATGCATAGTCAGTAACTGCATAATCTAATCTGCTCCCTGCAGTACCGTAATTGATCCCTGCCCTCGCTTCTGTTGAACCATGAAATCCTTGTTGGGCATAGAAACTAGAAGAAAGAACCAGACATATTAAGGAAACCTAGATTACTTTCATGTGCATAATTCCATAACACCCTAATAACGGGCTAATAGTCTCTGTGCGAGAAAGATCGGATATTCATACCTTATTATTCTTTTAAATCATTACATTACATGTGGATATTAGACCAATCTTCAAAAAAAAATATTACAAACTATTACAGAGCACACAAGGCAGAGCGTATAAGCCATTGGTCGGCTAAGTAAGTTTGGGGCAGAGTACAAAAACCTAAGTTACTCTGTGTACCAAGCGCCTCTGCTAGTAAAAATTCCCACGCTCGCTTCTTCCTAAGCCGAACGTAAGAAACTATCTTTCGCCCCCTGCAAAACGACTAATTAGTGATCAGAAATATTTGCTCAGCACACCATGCCACCCTATTAGTGATAGGGGCTTTTTATTAACACGCTTTTAGTAGTGTGCTACAGGCTCCACTTTTGTGTGTAAGTGATGATTGGTTGACCTTGTGGTTTGTAAAGTGGGAATATTTTCCCATAATTACTCTAGGTATTTATCAATAGGACGGACCTTTATGAAGAACCTTGGATTCAAAAATTTACTGCTTATATCTATATTAGTTTTAGTGGCACTTTCGGTGTCTATATCAAGTTACATATCTTATACAAAGGAGTCTAATACGATTACAGGGATGATAAGTGACTCTACAAGTAGTTATGTCTCGGATCAGGCAAAACTCGTTGAAGTGCTGCTTGGTGAAAAAGTGAATGCGATAGGGAAATTAGCAGATCAGTTCAAAAATAAAGGTATCCAAGGCACTCCCGAAGAGATTATCGAACAAGCAAAAATGATAGCTAACGCGGCAAATTTAAACAGTGCTGTAATCGGATTTAAAAATGGTGATGCTTATTGGAACCAGACCGCTCCTACCTGGCCGAATCATAAATATGATGGTGATGTAACGACAAGGTCCTGGTATCAGGCAGCCTTTAAAAGCAGCGGAACTTCAGTGACTGAACCTTATTTAAGCTCTGATGGTGATGTCTACTGGATAAGTATCGTCGAACAAACATTTAACGGCATGATTTCTGTTGATATGAAGCTGGGTTTTCTGAATGAAATGGTAAAAAATGCAGCCCAGATACCCGGTTCTGCGGCTATCATCATGACTGAAGATACATCAATTCTGGCGTCTAGCTCTGCTGCATTGAAAGTCGGAGATAAAGGGGCGAATATTCAATCACTTAAAGATGTATTGACTAAAGCAACTCAGCAAAATAATGCGCTGCAGGAATACACTTTAAATGGTGTCGAAAAACTGATGTTTTCTAAACAGATTAAGGTAGGAGACAAAAACTGGTATTTCGCCGTAGGCCTGGATAAAGCGGTGGCATTTTCCCAGTTAGAAGATGTTAAATTCAATGCGATTGTTGTATCACTGAGCGCGTGTTTATTAAGTCTTGCGATTGCGTTTTTTGTAATTCAAATTCTGTATCGACCTATTCTTGATTTGAAAAAAACCATAGTAGGATTATCTCAAGGAGATGGAGATTTAACTCAGCGCTTAGAAGTGGCAACCCGAGATGATCTTGGGCAGATTTCCGATGGTGTAAATAAGTTTATTGAAAGTCTGCAGACCATGATGCTGGAAATTCAAGGCGCATCTGTCAACCTGCAGGATAATGTAAACGGGCTGAAAGGTATGTCAGCGCAGAATACTTCTATGTTGAAAAACCATGTTTCTGAAACAGAGCAGATTGTCGCTGCAGTCGAAGAGATGAGTGCGACTGCAGATGCAATGGCGACAGATGCCGCTAATACTGCGCAGTTAACTCAAAAGGCGAGTGACGCAAGTGATTTATCACAATCAACGGTAAACCAGGCCCAGCAGACAGTTACTGCATTGGTACAGGATGTAGATTCGACTGCACTAAATGTACAGCAGATGAGTGATGAAACTGACGGGATAAATGCGATTCTCAGCGTTATTGGAGCAATTGCAGAGCAGACCAATTTACTGGCGCTTAATGCTGCAATAGAAGCGGCTCGTGCGGGAGAGCAAGGACGAGGATTTGCCGTGGTTGCTGACGAAGTGCGGAATCTGGCTAGTAGAACAAAGGACAGTACCGAAGAAATTGAGTCCGCTCTCAGCAGCTTGCTAAAAGGAAATCAATCGGTTGTAGATGCAATGGATACGACCAAAGAGCGCTGCCAGGAAACAGCAAATGGTATGAGCGGTGTGACTGAAAGCCTTGGCACAGTGACCCAGTTTGTTGGTGAGATGAATGATTTGAGCACCCAAATTGCTACAGCCGCTGAAGAGCAAAGCTGTGTTACTCAAGAAGTAAGCCGCAATATGTCAGCCATCAGTGAAATTGTCGGTGAGCTGGATAACAACGGGAAAGAAACATTTTCAGAAGCAGAAAATATTTCCAATATAAATAATCAACTTATGAGTATTGTCGGGCGGTTTAAATTATAGCGGTGTTTCGTTGATGCTTTTGTTGGCGGAGCCATTAGGGCATGCTGAATGCAAGGTCAGCATGCCCTAGTAAGTTGTGTGATTTATAGAGATCGTTTTAATTTGCTAGATTTAAAAAAAACTGTGTCATTTCAGTAAAATATAGAAGACAGTGAATGACTTCACTCCCGGTGTTTTCAATACCCAAACTGCACATTCCGATACAGCAGCGGTACGCGGCTGTTCTTCAATGATAAAAAGTAATAACAGCCGCCCGCAGCACTTTCTGCTTGTTAGTTAAATGCCAAATTTTGTTATTTAATATAATATGAAGCTCAATTTATGTGCATGCTGTTATCGAATGGTGCTGAGGATAAAAAATGAACGACTTTGATATGAATCTGATCAAACCTTTTGTGAAGGTCTATGAATTGAACTCAATTACTAAAGCGGCTGATTTTTTAAATGTGTCGCAGCCTGCGATCAGCGGTTCTATCAAGCGCTTAGAAAACTATCTTGATTACCCGTTATTTATCCGCAGCGGGCGTAATTTAACGCCGACCCTCAGTGCAAAAAGTTTTTACGCTCAGGTTGCAGACATTCTTGATATTGTTGATAACGCCTTAGGCAATAAAGGTGAGTTTGTGGTCTATGCTCCGGAAAGTATTCTGCTGATGCTTAGTGATATTAACCAGATCCAGCTGATTGAAGCACGTGACAGCGAAGAAGAAACCTTTAACGATTTACGTATGCGTAAAGCGGATTTAGTGATTGATAATATTACTCAAAAAGATAATAGCTTTGTTTGCGAATCAGTACGTAAAGAGTGCCTTAAACTGATCTGCCGTCAGGACCATCCAACGGTTCAGGGGCATATCAGTCTTGAGCAGTATAATCAGTCCGGCCATGTGGCAATGAAGCTTAAGCGTCATAATATGCGCGCCATAGAGTATTTTTCTGAAAGTCCAGTCAGCGCGGATCGAAATATTAGAGTACAGGTCTCCAGCCCGGCTAATATGATGCTGGCGGTGCAGAATACCGATTATATTGCCGCTGTTCCCGAGGGCATGAGTCATATTGCCGAAGCACTAAATTTACAAGTGATTGATCCGCCGTTTGCAATGAAACCGATTGAATATTTTCTGCTTTATCATAAACGTTATAGTAAAGACAGCGAGCACAAAAAACTGCGTGAACTGATCCGCTGTAAAATTAATAACCAGCAAACTAATTAATTATTAATAAGCTGCTTAATTTATAAATACGGTTTATTAATAACGTTAAAACCACCATGTCTGCTGACTTTTATGGTGTTTTTTTAGTATAAGCAGTGCTTATGCTAAGCATAATCTCTGGCCTGTTCTTATATTAATCCCTCCTACGTATAGTTACCTCATCAAAGCAGAGCAGGATTTATCTTAACTTTGTTACTGCTG
The DNA here is from genome assembly GCF_000428725.1 of Psychromonas aquimarina ATCC BAA-1526. Classification (GTDB taxonomy): domain Bacteria; phylum Pseudomonadota; class Gammaproteobacteria; order Enterobacterales; family Psychromonadaceae; genus Psychromonas; species Psychromonas aquimarina. The sequence continues at coordinate 235,932 of NZ_KE386792.1, read as the reverse complement.
AAATAATTTAATTTTTGTGAGTTTTACTCACACACAATAAATGGTGATTATATGAAAAAGTCAATTCTATCTGTCTTAATTTCTTCTATCTCTTTTGGTGTTACGGCTGCAGATCATAACCATGCACATTTAAACAGCATTGGCGAACAAGGCGGCAAAAACGCCAGCCAGGCAACCATTGAATACAATAACGAGTTTGCTGAAACACTTAATTTTAAAGATCTGCGTGCCTTTGAAAATAATAACCGTGGTTTAATTGCCGAACTTGATAAAGCCTCGGGAGACATTATCCGCAACAGCTTTAATTTTATTGATCCTGATAGTGCAAATGCTGATAACGCCCCAGATTCAGTGAACCCGTCATTATGGCGCCAGGCAGTACTTAATCAGGCTGCCGAAGGTTTATATGAAGTGGTACCGGGTAAAATTTATCAGGTACGAGGTACAGATCTTTCGTCTATCTCATTTATCCGCAGTGATAACGGCTGGATTGCTTACGATGTATTATTAACAAAAGAATCAGCAGCGCAGTCACTGAAATTCTTCCAGGAAAATGTACCGCAAGGGGGGAAACTGCCGATTGTTGCTATGATCTATTCACACTCACATGCGGATCACTTTGGCGGCTCGCGTGCCATAAAAACGGCTTATCCAGACGTAAAAGTATACGGCTCTAGACATATTACTAAAGAGATTGTTGATGAAAACGTCTTAGCCGGCAACGCCATGTCACGCCGCGCTGCTTATCAATACGGTGCAACACTTAATCGTCATGAGCATGGTATTGTTGATGCGGCTTTAGCAAAAGGGTTATCCAAAGGTGAAATTACCTATGTATTACCAGATTACGAATTGAACCATAACGAAGAGATTGAAACCTTAGTTATTGATGGTTTAGAGATGCAGTTTATGGATGCATCGGGTACTGAAGCCGCATCGGAAATGGTGACTTATATTCCAAGTATGAAAGCGCTATGGACGGGGGAATTAACTTACCAGGGAATGCACAATATCTATACCTTACGCGGTGCTAAAGTACGTGATTCTCTCAAGTGGTCGAAGAAAATTAACGAGATGTTAGTGACCTGGGGGAAGCAGACAGATGTATTGTTTGCTTCACACTCATCACCAATCTGGGGTAACGGTGAAATTTCAGAGTACCTGAAAATGCAGCGGGATGCGTACGGTTTTACCCATAACCAGACGCTGCGTTTAGCCAATGACGGTTATGTGATGCAGGATCTGGGTGATAAAATTTACGAGGTAATGCCGGACAGCATTCAGCAGAGTTGGCACACCAACGGTTACCACGGTACTTATTCACATAATGCGCGTGCGGTATACAACATGTACCTTGGTTACTTTGATATGAATCCGGCAAACCTGAACCCACTGCCGATCAAAGCTGAATCTGCAAAGTTTGTAGAATATATGGGCGGCAGTCAGATGATTCTGCAGAAAGCTCAAGCTGATTTTAATAAAGGTGAATACCGCTTTGCTGCAACAGCATTAAACAAAGTTATTCAAGTTGAGCCGGATAATAAAGAAGTACGTAAACTATTAGCCGATACATACGAGCAGCTGGGGTATCAGTCAGAAGGAGCTGGCTGGAGAAATACTTATTTAACCGGTGCGCAGGAGTTACGTGTTGGAACGCTGCCGGGCGCCTCGAAAACTGCTTCTGCTGACGTGCTTTCTGAAATGACCATTGAAAACTTATTAGACTATATGGCGGTTAAAGTAGACTCATTAAGAGCACAGCACACACCATTTACCTTAAATGTGGTGCTGCCGGATACTAAAAACGTATTCTTCGTTGAGATGTCGAACGGTAACTTAAACAATATTAAAGTTGAAAAGCAGCAGAAAGCGGATGCAGCCCTGTTTATTAACCGCAGCGACGTCACTAAGATTATTCTGCAGCAGACGACACTAGAAAAACTGTTTGAAAGTGGTCAGGCAGGCATTCAGGGGGATAAATCAGTGTTGGAAAAACTGGCTGCCTCAATGGTAGAGTTTGATGAAACCTTTGAAATTGTACCTCGCCCGGCTAAAGGCCAGGAAGTAGATGCTCAGCTTTATCAAACATCAGAAAACCATGACGGCCATGACCACTAATACTGAATCTGTATAAACCCTTTATCAAGCCAATCCTGCCAGGATTGGCTTTTTTGACCTTAGCGTACTGAAACGGATTATTAACTGTCTGCAAGCGCTGATATCCCTAAACGCTTCCTCCTAATCTTCGACCTGCTTAATCCCGCTATAGAAAACGCATCTAACTCTTTGTAACTCTTTTTAGCCGTTACATGAATCATGATTTATGCATGTGCTGCATAAAGGTTTTTCTATCGAGTTTTTTACCCTTAACATATAATTTGCTAAAGCTTCGGCTGCTCAGGATTTTGCTTTTTCCTAGCTACTATGCTCAAACAAGGGGGATAAATTGAAAATATTAATTACAGGAACTGCGGGCCGGGTAGGGCGCGCAGTTTATATTAAGCTTATGAAAAAACACCAGGTAGTCGGGATCGATAGAACGCCATGTTCAACAGCTGACTATGTCGGAGATATCCGTGATACTGCTTTATTAACTAAAGCTTTACAGGGCGTGGAAGTGATTATTCATACCGCCGCACTGCATGCCCCTCATGTTGGGCTGGTATCTGATAATGAATTTGCAGAAATTAATATTAAAGCAACGGAGCGGTTAGCCTTACTGGCAGTGGAGAAGGGGGTTAAACATTTTGTTTTTACCAGTACCACAGCTCTTTATGGCTGTGCATCAACACCTAATGGCACGGCGGGCTGGATAAATGAAAGCGTTACTCCAAGGCCAAAAACTATTTACCATAGGTCAAAAATTAAAGCTGAGCAGCTTCTGGAAGATATCTCAAACCTGTTTGCTTTACCTGTTACTGTTCTGCAGATGTCTCGTTGTTTCCCTGAGCCGGCAAACTTAATGGCTGTCTATCGATTAACGCGCGGTATTGATGCGCGGGATGCCGCCAGTGCTCATGCCTGTGCAGTAGAGAAACGTCTATCAGGTTTTAGACGCTATATAATCTCCGGTAAAACACCATTTAAAAAAACATGCTGCAAAGAGTTGTATCTAAATGCAGATCAAGTTATTCAAGAGTATGTGCCGAAACTTGCACAGGAGTTTACAGAACGAGGCTGGTGTTTACCTGGAAAACTGGATCGTGTTTATGATTCATCGCTGGCGCAGCGCGAATTAGGCTGGTTGCCTAAACAGGGTTACGAAAGTGTGTTTGCTATGCTGGATGATGAGTCTGCAGAAGTACTTCCTGTGACGGTTGGAATTATTGAATAATCTCAGCAGTATCGGAAACGGCAGTTTTTAATAAGAAGATAAAAAAAAAGTTCAGCACAAAAATTATTATGCTGAACTATCAATTAATAAACGATTAAAAGCTTAAAGAGCCGGTGATAAAGTGAACTCGGTTAGTATCGTAGTGGCCTTTATTCAGCAGGCTGCCTGTAATATCGCCGTCACCTAGAGACTGATACTGGTAAGCTAATCCAAGCCCCATACCGTTACTTAGCGTCTTCGTACCACCTACACCTAAACGCCACTGCTGATCCAGGGGTAATGCGTGACCGCGATCCTTTGAGTTAAGCGGGCTGGAGTCAATACTGAAACCTGTCTGCACAGTCCAGTCGCTCATCTGATAACTCATCGCAATACCAGCGCCGTAGGTATCTTTAAAATCGTCACCTAAGCGGCTCCACTGCCGCCAGTTTGCGCTTAACATTAGAGCAAGGTCTTGATTAACTTGATGCTGCAGACCAGCTTCAATACTTTGCGGCCAGTTTAAGTCTTGTTCGTTAAGCCCTGTGATCGCAGTGTCCAGATCTAACTTATGTTTTCCGCCGTAGTTATAAGTTAATCCAAGGTGGGTAGCATCAGATGCCTGGTAAACGGCACCTAGTGCAAAGGAAGGAGACCAGTTATCAGCATCTATATCTCCCTGCTCCTGCCCTGCTGAAAATTCAGTGCTGACGGAAGCATACTGTGCGATTATGGAAGCACCCAAGGCAAGCTGCTGATTAACCTGGTAAGAAGCTGATGCTGTAAGATTGAGCATTTCAATGCTGTTTTCATCAACCAGACTGGCTCCGTTAACTCCTCCTGTTAAACCGTTACTGTATTCCACTCCGAGTCCGCCGGGGGAATGTACAGATAAACCTGCGACCCAGTTTTCATTGATACGCTGTGCAAAAGACAGGTGTGGAAGAAACTGATCCGATTTAGCGGTTGTACCGCTGCCCAGATTACGTTCAAATTCACTTTCTGAATTCAAATACTGTACACCAAGAACAGTGCTGTTGTGTTCAATACCCGATAAACCGGCAGGGTTGCTGATCACTGCTGATGAATCACGATTATTGGTAACACCGGCAACACCGGCAGTGGCAACACTTTCAGCTGTCCCTATTTGTGATAATGCAAGCCCGCCGGCAAAGCTGGGGGCGGCCGCGGTAAGGCCGGCAAGTGTCAGTAGTGACAGTTTAAATGTTTTTGGCATGTGGAACTCCTGATAATCTGTAAATATCTGTTTTGTTTTGAGATGTGTATATTGAATGAGTATCAGCGCCTAATAAATAAACTGTCTTGTATACAATACATAAGAAATAGTTATGTATTGTTAGTTTTTATGTGGAGTGGTCTTAAATATTTAGAAGAGGATATCGATTCTGGGACAGCTCTTTAAACAAGCTTTGTATGATACAAGCCCTGTTTTCTCTTAAAGAGCAAGACTTGTATCTATCATTATTTATAAGTTGAGTTAATTAGTCTGCTAACTCATGCATCACTTTTACGATTTTCGACTGCTGCTGCACAAACACCGCCACTAATAACGGGTCAAACATTTTTCCAGCCTGATACTTAATAAAATTAACTGCATTATCGAGTGACCAGGCATCTTTATAAGGTCTTTTGCTGGTTAATGCATCAAAAACATCTGCAATTGCGGTAATACGTGCTTCAACTGGTATTGATTCACCTAACAGTTTTTTGGGATAGCCGCTGCCGTCCCAGCACTCATGGTGACCTGCTGCAATAGTCTGCACCATTTGAATTAGCGGAGAGTTAACTGAGCTGATTAGAGAATCGCTTTTAACTGTGTGTTGATGCATGATCTCCTTCTCTTCCCCGTTGAGCCTGCCGGGTTTTAATAAAATATTTTCGGGCGTAGCAATCTTTCCAATATCATGAAGAGGGGCTGTCAGCTCGATCATCTCTATTAGTTCTATCGGAAATCCCGCACCTTCCGCTAATATACGTGCATATTTTCCAACTCTCTGGGCATGTTTACCCTTACCATTGTCTTTCAGCTCTCCCGCCGCTGCCAGGCTGTACAGAAGCCCTTTAATTGATAGATTTAATTCTCGTGTCCGTTCTTCTACCAGCTGTTCAACCTGGTATTTACCAGCTGTATGTGTAATGTGATTTTTGCGTGTCTGCAGTAAATTTTTAACCCGTAATATAACTTCAATTTGATCAAAAGGTTTATTCAAAAAATCGTTTGCACCATTCATTAAAGCTTTATTGCGAATTTCTTTACTTTCGGCACCGCTGATAAGCAGAATAGGCAGCTGTTCTAGTTCATAGGATTTTCTGACAATATCGATCACATCAATACCCTTTATGCCGGGCATTTCTAAATTAAGCAGAATTAAATCAAAGGGTTGTTCGGATAATGTTGATTCAATTTTTTGCGGCTCGGTAAGAGCTTCAACATTAACATTCATTTCTTGTTCGACTAAATGCATCAGAATGACAGTATTGGTGATAGAGTCATCACAAACCAGCACATTTAGTCCTTTGAACTCATTCATTGGATTTTCTCCTCTTTCTATTAACAGTTGTTATTTTGAGGTTGGTTTAGATTTGCCCGCTTATTTTTCGATGACTATAATTATAGGTAATTTTCACGGCGTTTGTTGAGTTTGTTATGTTTTGTTGCTCGATAGAAGGGAATTGACTATTGTCTAAAAAAGAGCTGCATAATGTCAGCTTCAATTTTTTAGAATATTCTTTCTATAACGGCTTGGTGAACAGCTGAAGTACTTCCTGAACCTATGGGAAAAATTGTAAGGATCTCTATAACCTAAACGCTGTGCGATCATCGAAATTGTCCACTCGCGGTACTGCAGTAAATCTGCCGCTTTCTCCATACGTAACTGAATCAGCCTGGTCCTGGGGGACATAGCGTATAAATTTTTTGAAATCCGGTTCAGTTGCTCTTCACTGATAAAACATTTTGCCGCCATCTCTTTCACTGTCCACGGTAGATGTAGCTGACTTTGTACTTCATTAAACAGGGTATGCACACGTGATACTGAGCTGGTGGATTTTGATTCGACACCTGTCAGTTTCAGGTTCAGTTCGCTGACTAGTAAGCGCCGAAAACCTGTTCTGCCGTTTATTTCGCAGTGAATCAAATTCAGCAGAGACCATATCTGCTCACACTGGTGATAGGGCAGAATTGTTGGTCCCAGTTCTGCAAACTGCTTCCATTTATCTGTTTCCTGAGGAAGCAGCCAGACCATCTTCCAGTAGTTATCAACCGGATTCAGTTCAAAGCGGAAAGGGGTATGCGCAGGAATAATCAGTAAAGTATAAGGTTCGATCAATTCAACACGCTCTGCCGTGGTTAAAATGCCGCTGCCTTCTAAGGTAAAAATTATGGTATGAACTGTAGCGCCGCAGCGCTCGACATGGTAGCCGTCGGCAAGCTCGGCCATTCCAGCCATAAATATCTGCTCCTGGCTCAGTTCGGGAATATCTGAGCTGGTCAGAAATCGTTCTTTACAGGCATCCGCCAGATAGACATCTTCCTGCCATTGTGATTTAGGCGATATTTTTCTGATGACGGATTCGCACAGGTTTTGTCTATTTTCGCACATTTTCTTTCAAATCCTCTTCAACTATAGTTGCCCTGCAAAATAAGGAGCACATATGACTTTTAAAAACTACCTCAATTCAAGCAGTAAATCCACACCTGACGGTATGTTATCTAAGGTGATCAAGCTTGGGTTTCCCGTTGCAGTGCAAAGTGCACTGGTTGCCGTCTTAGCAATGGCGGATGTGTTAATGGTCAGTGATTTCGGCAACGAAGCAACTGCATCTGTTGGAATCGCCTCAAAATGGCATTTTGTTGCAATCATGATAATGGCAGGAATGGCATCAGCCAACGGGGTATTAGTGGCCCAGTACTGGGGCCGCAATGACCGCAGTTCAGCGAAAACCATTACCATGCTGGTGATGAACTGCGGTGCCAAAATATTAGTGCCGGTCACTTTAGGCATCACCTTGTTTTCCGGCACTATAATGATGCTGCAGACAACGGATTTAAAGGTTATTGAGTTAGGCTCAACTTACCTGTGGTACAGTTTTCCGGTTTTGATTTTGACCCACCTGATTATTGTTTCTGAGTCAGCTCTGCGCTCTACTGGTGATACTCTCACGCCTTTATATCTGGGGGCGCTGACAATTATCGTTAATATTGCCTTGAATTTCTGGCTTATTAAAGGCGGATTCGGTGTTCCGGCAATGGGAGTTGCAGGTGCGGCTTTAGCGACAACGATTTCGCGCCTGCTGCAGGTGGTATTTATATTCGGCTTTTTATACTGGCGCAGACACTGGCTGCTTACTGCAGAAACCTTGACTAATTCAGCGAAGTTATGGGCATCATACAAACATATTGCTGTTCCTTCTACGGCCAGCGCAGTGGTATGGGCAATTGGTACACTGGTATATCAGATGATTTTCGGGCATATGGGCACAACAGAGCTGGCTGTCTTCAGTATGATAGGGCCCTTTGAATCCTTATGTTATTCACTGTTTTTCGGCATTTCAGTGGCCTGCTCTGTACTGCTTGGGCAGTCCTTAGGCCGGGATGAATTTGCTGAGGCGTTTAAGATGTCGAAGTTTTTTATCAAAACGGTACTGGTATTTGGTTTGTGTGTCGGACTGATGCTTTTATTCGCTAAAGATGTGATTTTGTCCGGGTTAAATCTGACCAGTGCGGAACTGTATCCGCTTGCATCACCTGCGCTGACCGTACTTTGTTGTGCGATATGGCTGCGTATGCTTAATATGATCATTATCAACGGTATTCTGCGTGCCGGCGGCGATAATCACTTTTGTTTACGTATGGATTTTATCTCCATGTGGATGGTAGGTGTACCGCTTACCGCATTTGCAGCCTTCATCTTAGACTGGGATTTTAAATACGTCTATATGCTGATGCTGGCAGAAGAGTTAGTAAAATTTACTTTGTGTTTCCAGCGCTACTTAAAACGTTACTGGATGAATAATTTAACGCTGGCGACTGCCTGATTGAGCATAACAAAACCCGGCATAAAACCGGGTTTCATTTTTTGATATTTAGATATTAAGCGGAGCGGCTAAAACAAAATCAATTAACTCGTCTTTAGGCATTTGAATATCGTTGCCTTTGGTTAGAACCGCCAGACCGAGTCCGACTTTAGCACCGGTTTTTGCGCCGTCACTGCCGTCAATCAGTCCGCCGACAGCGGCTGTCCTTGCTGTCCTTGCCGCGGTAGTTCTAGCTGTATTAATACCTTCGCCGCTGATACTTTGGGTTTTAATATCGACCATTACATCATTTACCGAAATCCCGGTCAGCTGCATAGTCATAGAAGCTGAGCCTGCTATTCGTCCTGCTTTTTTGACATCCGTTAACAGACCGTAGACTTTAGCACCTTTCGGAGCAGCAATAACATCACCCGCCATCAGGTTCGTTTCCAGTATTGCAGTAAAACGTTGTCCGCTTTTATTATGACGGCTGTTGACGGATTCCGACATACGCACCGTCAATGCTGTACCGGCATTGACGGCTGCCGGTGTACTGCTGTCTGCTGCTGTAGTGGTTTTTTCAGCGGGTTTATCGGCGGCTTTCAGACTGTTATCGCTCATATCAATGAAAGCGATACTGCTGACCGGCAGGCGCATTTCAATGCCCTTGGCATCGAGTATAAGTGTTTCACTGTCCTGGCTTTTTATCTGCCCGGTAAAATTCTGCCCGTCTTTTAAAGTGACTGTGGCTGCATTTATCTGTGAAATGGATAAAAAACCAAAAAATAATGCAGGTAATAATTGTTGTCTGAGTTTCATAAGCACCTCTAAAATAAGCAAAGCAGTGTTACTTGGCCGGATAAACAGGGTTAAAGCTGTTAAGTTTTAAAGGGTTTATTGTAAAGCAGGGCGCAGCGCAGAAACATCTGCTCCATTTATATCATCTATCACTCTCAGTTATGTATTAAGCGGGTAATAACAGCTGTTTGTTATTGAGCTGATAAGTGCTTTTTGATGTAATATTTTGCTTATAAAAATAAACATACACGCCTCCTACTTTTCACACTGACTTTTCGACTTTTCCCTAATTTGCTATATCTTTTTTATTATTCGGCTATTAAAAATACATGGGCCTGTCCTAAATATGTAATAAGGGGGAAGCGATGACGTTATTTAAACAGTCATTACTATTTTCTATTATCACCCTACTAACAATAAGCAGCGTATGGGCTGTTTCGTTTAACGGTAAGCTGTCTACGGAAAGCTACTTTCCCTGGTTATATGCTGATTCAAGTGGAAAGATGAAGGAAGGTGTTAATACAAAAATTCATATTTCCTGGAAGATTTGGACATTACTCGACGAACCCGTTTACGACTGTATTGCAAAGTGGGACAAAGTGACTCAGGTGCGCATCAGAGTTAATCAAAATGATAAAAAAACGACATTGTTTACCTCTACAACCAGCAAAGACAGTGAAAACTATATCCCGCAAGAAATTTTAGACAAAATCAGAATTTACAATGTGAGGTTATTGAGTCGTCTGAGAAGCGGGTCTTTCGGCTATAAGCAGGAAATCCCTTATTTTGTCTGTGATCCTGGTGTGATGAGTAAAGCGGGTAATGAGAGCAGCTTTAATTTGCCGTCCAGCCCGAAATGGGATCGGTTATTTTTAGGCGCTGCCGTCAGTCAGATAATTCATCCTGTTTCTGAAAAAAAGTGGAGAAAAATTGATGTTGATAGAAATTATATCAATGCAGATAAAGCCAAAAGCTGGTTTAAAGAAAAAAATAATTCTCAGTCGGCTGAATATATCGAACTTGTATCGCCGCGTTTAATAACTGTCCAGTACGATTTGTCTGCAGTGAAGCATTGGTTGAATAAAAAAACAGCCGCAGAAAAGGTTTCTAGAGAGCTTAATTCAACGCTTACAGATCATTTTGATAATCTTAGAAAACAGTACAAAACAGATGTATCTTCGTTAACAAGAAAGCTTAATAAAACCAATGAAATTAGTGATCCTATTGAGAAAATGAAAACACTACGCATTATTTATAAAAAATTTAAGGCAAAAAAAATACCAGAAAATCTGGTTATTTCTAACAATCAGCAGGTATTTGAGAATAAAAGAACAGAAATTGATAAGGTCTATTCTCGAAATATTTCTGCTGTCACCTCTGCCGCCAAAAGTAGAAAATCCCTAAATATAAAAGAAAAACTGCTTGCTGATGACTGGATAGCTAAAAAGCAGATGCAGATAAAAAACAGGCCTGCACTTCCCGGCAGCAGCTTGTATGAATGGAATTCAGAGCAACGTAAGATTTTAAATGCAGGATATGAAACCTGTGATAAAGCCAAAAATCAGATGCGTTATGCTCATGCCAGAGAAAGGGATGGATTTTTAGAAGGACCGGAACTCCAGAGTATCTCTTGTGAGAAAGATTTAGGTGATCCAAACTATTACCTGTTTGAATATAGATGGAAATTTAATGATCTTACACGGAAAGTTATTTCAACGATAAGTTCCAGCGGGCCGACAAAACGCGCTTCAACGCAGCGAGAGGCAAACACTAAAGCCTTTAATGCTTATAGCTGCTCGCAGGCCTACAATAATCTTGGTCTCCAGTCTTATCGTCACTCTGTTAAGGTCAAAGGCAAGACTATATTTGCCAATGTAGATGTTGACCGCTCTTCCTGTGATTGTTCTGCAGGCAGTTTCTTCCATTTTGGGACGGGTAAAATAAAACTGTCGAAAAAGACATGTACTTTCACAATGAAATATTGGTATGACCAAAATTATGTTGAAGACAGCAGCAAGCTTGAACAATAGTAAAATTACATATTTAAGTACTGTTTCAGTAACGATAGGGGATTCAAAATGAAGTTAAAAATAACACTATTATTTATGCTGCTTTTAACTGTTTCAGGCAGCTATGCTCAGTCACCAAACGATGAGGCGGCCGCAAATTTTGTAAAATACAGTGCAGAAGGTAATGTCGAAAAAGTTCAGCTTGCCCTTTCATCTACAAGCCTTGATGTAAATAAACAAGATGCAGAAAAAAGGACTGCTTTATTGAGCGCCGTTTCTGGAAAGAGAATTGCAATAATAAAGCTTCTACTTGCGCACCCGGATATTGATGTAAACCGAAAAATCGAAATAACAGCACTATGGCTGGCATCGTATCGCGGAGACGCCGAAGTTGTTAAGCTTTTACTGGCACACGCAGATATTGATATAAATCAAGCTGGCAGTATGTTCAACGGTACAGCTTTAGCGGCGGCATCTAAGCAGGGAAAAACGGAAGTAGTAAAGCTGCTGCTTGCTCATCCTAATATTGATGTAAATAAAGCTAATAACAGAAATAATACTGCATTATCAATGGCAAGTTATTCGAAAAAAACAGAAGTCGTTAAGCTGCTGCTTGCTCATCCTGATATTGATGTAAATAAAATAACGAGTGAGAAGTATCCCACAACTGCTTTATTGAGTGCATCCTCACTGGGACAAAGCGTAATTGTTAAACTTCTGCTTACCCACCCAAAAATTGATATAAACCAAGCAGTTGGAGATGATAAATATACACCTTTATTAAGAGCATCATCTAATGGTCATAGCGAAGTGGTTAAGCAGCTGCTTGCACAGCCAAAACTTGATATAAATAAAGTTGATGAACGTAAAGAAACAGCTTTAGATAAAGCCGTGTACGGAAAGCACATAGAGGTGCTTAAACTGCTGCTTGCTGATCCCGATATTGATGTAAACAAAGTCGACATGGCGGGAGATACTACTTTAATGTGGGCAAGTTATCGTAATGATACAGAGGTTATCAAACTTCTGCTGAGTCACCCTGATATAGATGTACATAAATCTTCGCCTATAAATACCGCTGCCAGAAATGGGAATATTGAGGCCGTTAAACTGCTGCTTGCTTACCCTAAACTGGATATTAATAATTCAGTAACCGGGTGGACAGTACTGACTGCAGCCGCGGTTCATAATCAACTTCCCGTGATTAAACTGCTGTTAAATAAAAAAGAAATTGATATTAATAAAAGCGACAGGACAGGAAGCAGTGCTTTATTTTACGCTAGTCATCAAGGTAATACTGAAGTGGTGAAGTTACTGCTTGCACAGCCAAAGATTGAAATTGATACAAAAAATAAAGAGGGAAACTCGGCGTTAGATATTGCCTACGAAAAAGATCATAGTGAAATTATTAAGCTTTTGAAAAATGCAGGAGCTGCAAATAATGAGACTGAGTTAGATGATATTTTCGATTTATAAGCGCATATCAAGACGGGTAAAAAGCAGGGCTGTAAGCAGTCCTGCAGGAAGCTTAGGCACAGCTCGATTCTTCTTTTTCTTTCACTTAGAGTCTTTTCTGCTCATATGATTTTATTAAAGACAGCAAATAATAGATCTAACAAGACCTTATTTCCTGTCTCTGCATTGTAATAACAGTTCAGGCCGCCGCTCCCGTGCTCATTTTTTCTTCAGTACTACCCGTCAGTTTACTGCTTTATTTAGATATCCGTTGTTATTTTAAATTTGAGACTTATCAAATAAAAACAATAAAGAATGAAAATGATAAATAACAGAATCGTAATGATGACTGCATTGCCGCAAAGCTGGGGTAATTTACTGCCGCGGCTGAATTAACAGTATTCCAGGCGCTTTATTTGTCAATTCTAGGAAAGAAACCATGCAGCAGAAGAAGATGTCCAGTATCGAGCTGGGACGACTATTAGCGATTATTGCTATCATATTTATCCATACCCGCCCGTTTATCTCTACCATTTTTGGAACGGGAGAAGATACTAGTTTCGGCCTGTTTCTCAATCAAATCAGCCGTTTTGCTGTCCCCTTATTCTTTATTATTTCAGGTTATTTTATTGCCCCTAAGTTAATTGAAGCACCACTGAAACATTTTAAAAATTATTCACTGCCGCTGTTGAAAATATGGCTGAGCTGGAGTGTTATTTACCTGTTATTCCCTATAAACGCTCTGGCTTTAAGTCAGAACGGCTATCTGGCGGAACGCTTAAGTTACTGGCAAAGTTTAGCCGCGTCACCAGTAAACAGCTTGTTTGAAGGCGGGCTTGTTCATCTGTGGTTCTTGCCGGCATTAGTTTGTGCCGTTGCAATTATCGCTCTGCTGCTGGTGACTAAGCAGCTGCGCTGGTTATTAACCATAGCTGCCGGGCTGTTTATTTATGGTGCCGCCGCAGGATCTTACCAGCCGATGACCGAACTGAGCGCACCGATCTTTACCAGAAACGGACCGTTTTTTTCAACCCTGTTTGTTGCTGTTGGATTTGAAATACGCCGCCGAGAATTTACCATGACGAATATTGGAGCCTGGCTGTTTATTGTCACGGGTATCGTCATTCACTTTTGTGAAGCCTATTACCTTACCTATTTCGGGCAGAACTTCAGCGTACATGATTTTCTATTCGGAACACTGTTCTGGACATTAGGCATGTTTATGCTGCTGTTAAATCACCCTAACTGGGGAAATTACCGCTGGCTGCAGAACTTAGCGCAGCACAGCCTGGGGATCTATCTGGTGCATATGCTGGTAGTAATAGTGATGATGAATATTAATGGAATAATACAGATGGATCACAATCTAGCGAGTATTATTACTCCGCTGGCCGCCTTCTTTGTTTCATTAGCTTTAATTAAGCTGCTCCGCAGGGCGCCGTTTCAGCATTTGTTACTGCGTTAATCCGTACTGTTTAAATAAATACCTGATTACTTATTTAGTCTTGTACGTAATCAGGAAATACTATGACTGCCTAGGCCGCCGCTAACAGTAGTTATACTGCCGAGCTTAACTAAGAAATAAAACTGCCCGATGAAAATTATACACGTACCGAATCCTGAACAAGCTGCTCATTTAGCCGCAAAAATTATTTCGTTTAATACTGGCTGGCCTATATATGTCGAGAAAAACGACACGCTGCCTGTCTGGCACCTGACTAAGCATTGCGGCAAGATTCTGGCGAAGTTTTTTGTAGAAGAGAATGACTGGAAACACCTAAGCAGTTCAGCCGCCTGTTTTCATTCACTGCCTAGCTGTTAAAAGCTGTCAAGTTGTGGAGATGGCTGCTGATGAATTTGGCCTAATTCAGACAAAAGGGCTTAATATCTAAGCCCTTGAGTTTGAATATACAGGTGAGCCTTAGTTATTGAATATTTCTAAGGAATGGAGCTGGTTTTGAGTTAACCGGTTATGTTTAAATCAGATCATGATAAAAAAGCAGGCTCCAAATATTGAGCCTGCATATCTGCTCCGTCTTTTATTTTATAACTAAAATAATGAGCTGATATTATTGTCTGACAGCGGTTTTCTGAATTCTTTGCCCATTAATTCATAAACATTGAATTTGACGGTATTCCAGTTATCTCCAAAGTTGTACTCCATAACACTTTCGCCGCTGGTTAAGCTTTGTGATAAGGTCCATTCAGTAGCGTAACCGGTCATGCCTTTACCAAAATCTTTATAGGGCGCGTCAACGGGAACTCGATAGGGCACACTGGCTATTTTCATCAAACCATTTTGAATGCTGCTCGGCTCTGTTAATTTACTTTTAAAATAACCGGCATGTAAATAACGGCTTTCTGCATTGGCATTACCCGTTGAGCCAAAATTGGTGTTGCGGTCTGCTTTTTTCCATGAAGCTTGATGCATCTTTTTATTTTTCAAATGTACGGCTAACGACGGGTCGTTGGTCATCACATTCGCCTCTTCTCCGCGATAAACTTTTAATCCGTCTTCATCCATCTCAATAACCGCACGGTCGCCGGATTTATCGGTCAGCGACCAGTGTAATTTTATATCCATCGGCATGCCGTCAAGCTGCATATCTGCTATATCTAACTTAGGAATTTCGTTAACAGCCTGCTCAACAGATTTATAATTAGCGAGGATATATTCACCGAAAGAAAATTGCGTAATAGAATCCGGCTGTAAGTCGCCAGAGAGTGTCATCGGGTTATAAAACAGTGTATTAACCTGTAATCCCTGACTGTTAACCCCGTCATGCAGCAGCTCGCCATATGCTAAAACAGCAACAATATTATATTTAACTTTGTATAAGTCACCTAAACCATTGCCTTGAACTGAGCGAAAACTGCCCTTATTAATATTACCCAGTACCGGATTGGTTGCTTCCACCCAGTCATTGGTTCGGGAAGTGAAAACTCCCAGATCAGTGTGCCAGGCAACAGATGTACAAGCTTGTGCAATACTTGAACTTACTAATCCGGCGATTACTGCGGCTTTTAATGTGTGCTTTCTCATATTTTCTCCGTTCATCTAATAATTGATGAATGGGATAATAGTAAAGAAAGCTCAGCAGGTTAAATCACCTTTGATGGATCAAATCCACACATATGTTTCGATATAGAGCTAGTTGTACTGCTTTGATAATTCACTTAGAAGCTCAATCAACCGCCGGCGGACAGGTCCTTTTTGAGACTGATGTGTTGACCAGATCGCAAGGGGAAAACGCACTGCAGTATTTAATTCTTTTACCGTGAACTCTTTCAGCACCTTATTATTGAGCATCTCTTGTACTGCGTGTCTGGGTACAAATGCCCAGCCTTCCCCGGAGCTTAACAGCGACAGGAAAATATTCATATTTTCAATACGTTGATAATAGTTAGAGACAGTGACTATTTTTTCAATGCCGGCATTAAAATAATCTTCTAATACTAACTGGCGGTTTTTTTTCATTTCATTTAAAGAGACATTAGCCTTTGCAAAAATAGGTGCATCAGGTGCTGCACATAAGCAAAACGGCATACTTAATAGATACACATAATCAGTTGGGGTGATCGAATTAGTATCGTGTATCAGCACTAACCCGATATCAACCTTGCCGTTTTTTAGCCCCGCAAGGGTTTCTGCATTACTTTTATGAAGCCAGTGAATATTGACCTTTTTATACTCTTTACGGATTGTTTTCATCACCTGCTGTATTAATGAAACCGGCAGCAAATCGGTATGATAAACCGTAATATCACTTTCAATACCTTTCTCTACGCTTTGGCAGATATGTTCAAATGACTGCGTATATTCTGCTAAATTTTTGGCGTGATTATACAAAGATTTGCCGTGCTCAGTTAACACTGGAAATTTACCTGAACGGTCAAATAAGGTTAAGTTTGTTTCAATTTCCAAGTTACTGATCACTTGTCCTAACGTTGTTCTATGGCGGTTAAGCAGCTTAGCCGCCGCGCTGAATGAGCCTGTTTCTGCTACTGAAACAAATGCCCGTATTTGTTCATAACTTATATTCATCTGAGGACTCAATTGTTTAAAGGTAATTTAAAATATACAATGCATGATGCTCCTGTCGGGTTAAACGAGCCGTACGGATCTCTCCGGTTTTTCGGTCTTTCACTGCTTTCTCCTTAAAGCAGTGAATATTGGTCATAGATGTTACGCGTCTAGCATTCGAATTGTAAAATTCCCCTATTCTGCCGCATTTTTTGTGTGCTCTTGACGTTAATCCAGGGGATCCCCAGATTAGATCAATTGTTGTGAAGAGTGTCATAGCTATCTTGGTAGATAAGGAAATATTTTGTGCTGAAACAGCGGCTGGTATTCTAAGTCGCAGAGATTGATAGCGTAGAACAAATATATTTAAATGAAATGACAACAACAACCAAAAGGTCAGCGCTAGACCTTTTGGTTGTGCTGAATCCGTTACTTAGTCATTGATTTGGCGTACTGCCTTGCAAAAGAGGCTGCATGGATTTCTGAGTCTTTCCGGCTGAACCAGCCGATAACAATATCTTTATCAGGTGAAACGTAAATCCCCTGACCACGCATCCCTGATTTATACATATCGCCGTCCTGCCAGATTTGGTCCCACTGATAAGATGAGCCTAAGGGCTCTTCCCCTGTCATGGCGATAAAACGCTTAGATGAATCACTTTTATTGAATACATCCGGGGTAATGGAGGCTCGAATAGTTTTAAGTATCCGATCTGAAATGACCTGTTTCTCTGCTGTTTTGTTCCAGGAAGGTGTATGCAGGAGCCCGTAGCGCATCATGTCTTCCAAATTTGATGACAGTACTCCATGAATGATCTCATACCCTGTTGGTGACATTGCTAAGACACCGTCACCTGTCATGCCCGCTTTCGACCAGATTCGCTCTTCAAAAACTTCCGACAATCTTTTTTTGCTTACCGAGCTGATAAGCAGGCCTAACATCTGTGTGTTTAGCGATGAATATTCAAAGGCTTGCCCAGGCTCCTTAACTGCCGGAACTTTAAGTAAATTCTTTAAATAGTCGTCACCGATAACTTCAGACTGGAAAAACTGTGAGACATAATGATCAGGGTTGTAACGAGTCGCATCGCTTTCTTCAAGATCTAACCCGCTCTGCTGGTTCAGTACATCGATAACTTTTATGCTTTCCCAGGCAGTGCCTGTGACATCAGGGATGTATTTCCCTAGCTGCTGCTGAACGTTTATTCGACCTTCTTCTTCAAGCATCGCAACCAGCAGGCCGGCAACTGTTTTTGCGTTGCTCATCCAAACGTGTTTTTGTCTCGGATCAATGTTGAAGTGTTCATAGGTGACGACACCTTTTTCAATCACCATCAATGCTTCAAGCGGTGCATCATCAGACAGTAGAATATCGGCAAGTTTTTGTCCTTTAATGGCAGTGCTGGTGATATTGGATTTATTGTTTCGTTCAAGAGGCTTAATTCCCCCCTCACGTGCAATTACTGCAGACGGCATTACTTCAGGCAGGTTCTGCCAGTAATAGCTGGCCTCTTCACTCGGAGTCATAAACTTGACTAAGCTCATTTCATCCATGTAGTGCTGACGCTGCTCTGTGGTGACTGCGAAAGCCCCGGTCGAAAGCAGGGCGGTTAACAGGGTAATTGTTGTTTTCATGCTGGACTCCTAATTAAATGGAATGTAAATACCGAAGATAAAGGCGTTGTCGCCTTGACCTAAAGGATCATTGTCAGTGGTAATGGTGGTTGCAAGGTAGGGGTGAATACCGTCGAAACCGGTGTACTTAAATTCAAGCTCATATTCCTGCCATGCTTCAGCTTCACCTTCAACCGGGCTCATGTTTGTTGAAGTAGTGGTTACATAACCCTGTTCGGAGAGGGGAAAACCTACAATAATGTCAGTTCTGAGCAAATCAAAACCGCCGCCGCCAAGTTGATGGTCGTAGCGGACTTGTCCTGCCAGCTGGATTTGTTCAAATCCGGTATAAGCCCAGCCTATGCCTGCTTTTACTGCATCGTCTTTACCTGCTTTGTAGTTGTATTTCGCCGCCGCTCCGACTAAAAAATTTTCAGTAACAGGAAGAAGATAGGTAAAGCCGGGATGAATATTTGTAGTTGTCCCTGCCTGGGTTGTGGTGCCGTTGAGCTCAAGGGTCGTATTTAGCACTCCCCAGCCTTGTTGACCCCAGGCGCTATGAAGTTCGGCAAAGTGACGCTCAAAGTGGTCGCCCCGTTTTTCAGACTTGAACTCAATAAGATGATCAGCAGAATACGCTTGAGTTGAGATAGCTAATGCTGCAGTCACTAAGATTTTTTTCATGTTGTATCACTCTTTCTAGTTTGGTTTCTCGAGGACTAGAGTGCCATGTAATAATCTCAGGTATAAATCATGTTTGCAGGGTTGAATCCTCACTATGAATACTGGTTATGAACAGATATGTGCATTTGCAGCAGCTGCTGTTCAGCGAATGAAAACATGAATGCCCTGCTTGAACTGCTGAAACTTGGTGAGAGCTGGGCAGTAGTGCCAAAGCATGCAGTGGTTAAAAACATTGAACTAGGGGGAGGTGGATCTTTCAGATCCCAAGTGTTACATGGGGATATATATTTGACATATAAGCATTGTCAATTTTATACCGCTATTTGATGTGTTTAATATACACTGGTTGAAGAATGAGCAAGTCACTGTTTTGGTATTATATGATGAGGAAATAAAATGCTGACCGATCAACCCAATACTCTTTATTGCGCACAGCCAGACAGATATACACAAATGCACTACCAGCGCTGCGGCAGCAGCGGTATTTTACTGCCCAGGTTATCGTTAGGTTTATGGCAGAATTTTGGTGAGACTGATTCGCTAAGCAATGCTAGAGCCCTGTTACATACTGCTTTTGACCTGGGGATCAATCACTTTGACTTAGCCAATAATTACGGCCCTAGTTATGGTGCTGCAGAAAGTACTTTCGGACAAATTTTAAAGCGGGATCTACTGCCTTATCGCGATGAATTACTGATTTCCAGCAAAGCTGGTTATGATATGTGGGCAGGACCTTACGGTATCGGCGGTTCACGAAAGTATTTAGTCTCAAGCTGTGATCAAAGTTTAAAACGAACCGGACTCGATTACTTTGATATTTTTTATCATCATAAACCCGATCCTGATACGCCCTTAGAAGAAAGTATGCAGGCTCTTGATTTTATTGTACGTTCCGGGCGTGCGCTGTATGTGGGAATATCTAACTATCAGGCGGAGCAAACTCAAAAAGCGGTTGAAATTTTACGTGAATTAGGCACGCCTCTGCTGATTCATCAGCCCCGTTACAATCTGTTTGACCGCTGGATAGAAGACGGTTTAACCGATGTTTTAAGGGAGCAGGCAGTAGGATCTATTGTGTTTTCTCCGCTGGCACAGGGCCTGTTAACCGATAAATATCTACAAGGGGTTCCAGAGAACTCAAGAGCCGCCCGTTCGGAAATAGTGCATTTGAATGAACAGCATATTACTCCTGATAAAATAACAAAAGTGAAAGCATTAAATGAACTGGCTCTGGCGCGTGGTCAAAACCTTGCACAAATGGCTGTCGCCTGGACTCTGCATAATCCTGCTGTTACTTCCTGCCTAATCGGCGCGAGCAAAAAAGAGCAGATCTGCAGCGCGGCCGGCGCATTAAAAAACCTGAACTTCACTCAAGAAGAGCTTATTATGATTAATGAAATCTCTGCTTAAGCTTTTGCGCTGCAGTGCCGCAATTAATATAAAAAAGGGACTCGCACAATGCTTGTCCCTTTTTGTATATTTTTTCGCAGTTAACTACGCTGATATTTTAGTAGATCAGCTGTTTTAGCTTTCTGCTTCAGCAAGATTAAGATCGTCTGAATCATCACATTTTTCAAGCATTTTACGAATAACGACTGATGCGCCGAATGCCACTGCTACCATTACAACAGCCCAGAATGTTAATGTGCTGAAGTAGTCGCCGTAGACCTGCTGGACAATCTCCTGGGTGATCTCCTGGCCTTTTTCAAGTGCAATAGAAGTTGAGAATACCGCGCCGACAATACCGCTCATTGCAATAGCAACAGAGAACAGGCTGACCGAGAAGTTTTCGATATGTTTTGGTGCAACTGAGAGGATAAATGCCACCACCAGACTGCCTACAATAACCTCAGCAAACGCCTGGAAGAAGTGGATCACCAGAAAAACCTCAGGGCGGATAATAACATCACTGCCGATAGTCATTACTGCAAAGGCTAAGATGCCGAAAGCAATTGCGGTAAGGATAAATGCAAAGCCGATTTTAGTTGCCGTAGAGAAGTTGATGTTTTTCTTTTCTAATGAAGAGAATAAAAGGGCGATTACCGGACCGGCCACAATACACCATAACGGGTTCATCGCCATGGATGCTTCAGGTGCGATAGGGATAATGCCGAACAGATCACCGCGCATTGTATTGATGGTTACCATGGTCATTGATGTCATCATCTGGCCGTAGTAGACAAAAAAAGCTGTGGTCAGCACGGTCATAATAAGAATACTGCCCATCTTTAATGCGTCAGACTTTTTGGCTTTGAACATCAGCGAGATAAAGTAACCAATTGCGGCCGCACCAATGGCGTAAACAATATTCTGACCAATGTCCATATTAGAGAACATAAAGAATACTAAACCGATCATAGCGGCAGAAACGACAGCAAAGGTCAGCCAGTTTTTAGTGCTGACCGGCTGCTTGTCAATGTCTGCACCAACGCCTCGTAACGGCTTACGGAATACTACAAGAAGCACCAGAGCACAGAAAGCTAACAGTGCAGATAAAAAGAAGCTGCCGTAGAAACCAATCGCCAGTACAAACATCGGGAACAGGTATTGACCTAAAAGAGCACCGATATTATTAACTGAATAGTTCACCGGGTAGCCGTTTTCAAAATCTTCCTGGCTGGCAAAAGTACGCTTGTATAAGCTTGGGTAAGAAGGGGACATTAAGCCGCGGGCATAACTTGCCAGCGCGATACCGCATAAGCTCATGGGCACGTTAACGGTTGATGCGCCAAGCACCAGTAAAGCATAACCGGCTGCAAAACCAAGATAAGCGATGGTTAATGAACGGTAAGCACCTAAAAATTTGTCAGCGATAAAACCGCCGGCGATAGCAAATAACGGCCCGATTGATGAAAACGCGCCGACCACCATCATAGTGTCTGCTTCGCTGTAATTTAAGTTTTCTAAAAAGAATCTGGTCAGAATGACCATCACCCCATAGAAAGAAAGTCCAAACATCATCTGACAGAACATCATAGACTTGTTGAGTTTATTCCACATTACATAATCCTTAATAAATTCGTGGTTAAGAGAATTTTAAACGGGGCGCATACTAACAGAGATGTAATGTCACAAATTGATGTTTATCGCAAAAAGGGAAAACTTTGCTAAGCAGACGCCTTTTAATTCACAACTTTGACCTCAAGTTGTCTGTTGATGATTGCGTGATTAATTTTTAATCAGATCTGTAGTGATGATTTTGATTGTTTTTCAGGCAGTAAGCGTGGTTTGAAGTTAGCAGCTGCATCTTTGATGTTTATAAGTTCAGATGGTTTTTATAATAAAAGTGTCTGAATTTTCTGGTGTTATCGGCCTGATAGAAAGTCTTTCTGGTCATTTTAATGCTCGCAGCTCCTGCCGGGATATAATCAACAGTTGTGCCGAACAGCAAACTGAGACACTTTTTATAAAGCCGCTGCCGTCATAATTACCCTGTCTATTACCAGGGAGGGCAGTTTAGTGGCCATTTTCAAAAATCATCAACGACTTAAACTTATTCTAATCTCACTGCTGCTGTTTGCTTCAGCGGCCGCCGCGGTACTTATTATTGAGCCGCAAAGCGCTCCCGTTCAGCCCGCCTCCCAGATATATCAGCCGGTAACTGTTGTCCATGCTACACCCGGAAGTTTTGTGCCTAGTGTCACTTTACTGGGCACGACTCATGCGCGCTGGCTGTCGGAAGTCAAAGCACAGGTGAGCGGTGATGTGGTGCATCTGGACAAAACATTAGAGCCAAGCAGCCTGGTTAAAAAAGATCAGCAGTTACTGGCGCTGGATACTACTCACTTGACATCCCGGGTTGCCGAGGCGCAAAGTCAGATTAAACAGGCTGAACTCAATCTGCTGCGTGAACAGCACGAACAGACTGTTGCGCTTAAAATGCTGTCTAAGCAGAACAGCTCCGCTTATGCGCGTAAAGAGCCGCAGATTGCTTTGGCGGCCGCCGCGCTGGAGCAGGCAAAGCAGGCACTCAAAAGTACCCGCAAACAGCTTTCGGACGCAGCGGTCAGCGCGCCGTTTGATGCAATGATTATTCGCCGCGATGTCAGCCCCGGTCAGTATGTTGAAAGCGGTCAAAGTTTATTTACCCTAACCTCGAGTGACAGTATTGATGTGCAGGTGCCGGTGTCTGAATCGAAATGGGGGCTATTAAGCCGCGGGTTGTCGAGACCGACAATAATGGTTATTGACCGCCAGGGGCGGGAGTGGCCGGGGCTGCTGCGTTATATTGCTCCGCAGGCGGATCAGAAAACCCGTCAGCGTCAAATAGTATTGTCTGTTGCCGGGCCCTATTCAAGTTCGCCAAGGCTGCTTCCGGAGCAGCAGGTCTGGGTAAAGATCACCCTGGATCCTCAGCAGAATGCGGTGCAGGTACCAGGCAGTGCACTAACCAGAGACGGGCAGATCTGGATTGTTGATGCGGATAACAAGCTGGCAGTACAGAGCGTAGAGCTTCTTGAACAGGGAGCAGACAGCGCCTGGGTGACATTTATCCATGATCCTGAAGAGGCGAGGAGTATCGTGCAGTTTCCGTTAGCTTCAATGCTTGAAGGGCAGCGGGTATCTCCTCAGCATCATCAGGAAGCAGTGCAATGAAATGGTTAACAAAGTGGTTTTTAGATAACCCGGTCGGCGCTAACCTGCTGATGCTGGCTATTATTGTCGGTGGTGTGCTTTCAGCCGGGCGCTTAAGAGTTGAGTCGTTTCCGCAGATCGAACCTTCAAGTCTGATTATTTCGGCGGCTTATCCCGGAGGAACGGCAAGGCAGATAGATGACAGTATTACCCAGCGTATCGAAGAAGCGATAAGCGGTCTTAGCGGTATCAAGCAGGTTACCAGTGAATCGACTGAGGGCATGGCGACGGTCAGAGTGCGCAAAACCTCTAAAAGAGATCTTAACAGGCTGATTGAAGATGTACGTAACCGGATTAACAGCATTGATGCTTTTCCTGAACAGGCGGAAAGACCGCAGGTGTACAGAGATGAATTCTCCAATCTGGCGGCTTTTGTAATTGTTTCCGGGGACAGGCTGGACAGTGAGCTGCAGCCCGTTGCGCGTCAGGTTGAATTAGCGCTGAAAAAGCACCCTGAGATCTCCAGTGTGGCAAACTGGGGGGCGAATGCGCCGCTGCTGGTGATAGAGCCGGATCAGGCGCAGCTGCGTAATTATGGTTTGAGTTTAGCAGAGCTGGCGGCGCGTATTGAACAGATGTCGCTGCAGACGCGTTCCGGTGAGATTAAAAGCCAGCGCGGGCGAATGATACTGCGTGGTGACGGTTATGCTGATAACCTGCAGCGTTTAGGACAGATTGAAGTAATTGCCTCGCCCTCCGGCAGTATTAAATTAAGTGATGTCGCGTCGATTTCAAGACAATACGAAGCTTCTGACTCTATTGTACGCAACAATGGCCAAACGGCGATTGCGCTGCTGGTATCAACCAGTAAACAGGATAATCTGCTTGATGTCAGCAGAGCCGTACAAGAGGTGTTGGAAAAAGAAAGGGCACGTCTGCCCGATGATATTTCACTTTCTGTTATGGCTGATATGGCGCCCTATATTAAAGATCAGCTCAACCGCTTAGGTGACAATGCCTGGCAGGGGCTGCTGATTATTCTGGTCCTGCTTGGGCTGTTTTTAGATTTAAAGCTGGCATTCTGGGTCGCAGTAGGAATACCTGTTGCACTGTGCGGCACCTTTGCCGCCATGGGGGTGATGAATTACAGCCTTAATGATATTACTTTATTCGGTTTTATTTTAGTGCTGGGGATCCTGGTTGATGATGCTGTGGTAGTGGGAGAGAGTATTCACTCTGCGCGCAGCCGTTATAAAAAGCCGGCTGATGCCGCCTGGTATGGGGTTAAGTCGGTCAGTGTTGCTACTGTATTCGGCGTACTGACTACCATTGCCGCATTTTCTCCGATGTTATGGATTGATAATGAACTGGCTAAACTGCTGGCAGGCTTTTCTGCGGTGGTGATCTTCGCGCTGTTATTTTCGCTGATTGAAAGTAAGTTCATTCTGCCGGCCCATCTGGCGGCTGTAAAACCTAAAAGCACTAAAGCCGGCCGCATAGAAAAAGTGCAGGCTAAAGCACAAGCGGGCTTAACCTGGTTCAATTTATCAGTTTACGAACCGCTGTTAAGGCAGGTTTTACGCAATAAAGGCGCCTCATTTATCACTTTTTTTGCGCTGGTGGTGCTGGCATACGGTCTGTGGTCCAAAGGGGTTATCCGCAGTGCTGTATTTCCTGATATTCCCGGGCGTTATATTACCGCGAAAGTAAACCTGCAGGACGGCGCGCCGCCGGCTTTACAGGCTAAAGCAGCTGCTCAGCTTGAAAAAGCCGCTTTAAGCCTGGATAGCGATTTAAAGCTTGATCATCAGCTGGATGAAAATCCAATCAGCAATTTACTGGTCTGGTCCGACGGAGAGGGGGAAATTGAAGCGACTGCCGAGCTTACCTCTGAAGCCTTGACTAAGCTGCCGAA
Source organism: Psychromonas aquimarina ATCC BAA-1526 (assembly GCF_000428725.1). Taxonomy (GTDB): domain Bacteria; phylum Pseudomonadota; class Gammaproteobacteria; order Enterobacterales; family Psychromonadaceae; genus Psychromonas; species Psychromonas aquimarina. The sequence continues at coordinate 210,508 of NZ_KE386792.1, read as the reverse complement.
TAATTTACTGCTGAATAAATGGAAGGTTTTAAGCGGTGATATTGAAGGTGTGTATTCGGCACGTTTTTCTGCCGGAGAGGAACTTGGCGGCGGTTTATCGATAACGCTTTCCAGTGATGACCGTAAACTGGCGATATTAGCTGCACAGTCATTAACAGCACGCATTGAGGCAGTTGCCGGAGTGAATGATGTGTACCATGACGGTCAGGGAGGCATGCTCCAGATTCGTCTAAAACTGAATGAGTTCGGTACTCAGCTGGGTCTTACTCAAAGCGGTATTGCCCAGATTGCGGGCGGCGCCTTTGGTCAGCGGGAAGTACACAGGCTGCTGCAGAGAGGTCAGGAAACGAAAGTTATTATACGTTACAGCCGAGATAAGAAATCCAGCGTGCAGCAGTTATTGAATTCGCCGTTTATTCTGTCCAGCGGAAAATCAATATTACTGGCCGATGTTGTTAAAGTCAGTTATGAGCAGGAGCCGGAACAGCTTTATCGACGTAACCGTGAGCAGGTTGTGAATCTATACTGGCGTCAGGATCGGGATATTCAATCGCCGGAAATGACCTTAGAGCAGTTAGCGCATGATTTTGTTGAATTAGAGCGGACTTATCCTGGGGTGAGTATTAAAGCCGCCGGAGAGTTTGACGAAATCGGCGAGGTACAGTCGGGTTTCAAATCGGCGATGATTTTAACCCTGCTGCTGATCTACGCACTGCTTGCGATACCGCTGAAGTCTTACTGGCAGCCGTTTATTATTATGTCGGTGATCCCTTTCGGCTTTGCCGGTGCTATTTTCGGCCATGGGGTTATGAATATGCCGATCAGCATCTTGTCTATGTTCGGCATGATGGCGATGACCGGCATTGTAATTAATGATTCTCTGGTGCTGATCACCCGCTTTAACGACTATCATCGTTCGGGGATGCCTCTCAACGAGGCGCTTATTAAAGCGGGTAAAAACCGCTTAAGGGCGATATTTTTAACCACTGTTACCACAGTATGCGGTCTGCTGCCGCTGCTTAGCGATTCATCTGAGCAGGCGCAGTACCTCAAGCCGGCCGCTGTTTCTCTGGTATTTGGCGAGTTGTTTGCAACCAGCGTAACGCTGCTGCTGATTCCGCTGTTATTAGGTGTGTTCTGCCGCGATAAACTGCCGCTTGAGCAGGGGGAGGAGCACGAGAAGCTCAGCGCAGTCTGAATGGGGGCATTGCGTTTAGCTGCGTCGTGGAGCATAGTAAAGTTATTGTCCTTTACATTGACTGTACTATGCTCGAAAAAAATAACTTTAAAGAAAACGGCGGTAAAAAATCACTGCTGGAAAATAACCAGGGTGTTTATGTACTGGTGCCTGAAGCCGCACTGTTAGAGACGCTGCCCGTGCATCTGCAGGAACGTTTTCTTAAGGCGCTGACTTTGATTCATGACTCACTTGCCGAGTCATTAACATGGGAGGAGATTGCCAGGCAAAGTGCGATTTCACCGTTTCATTTTCATCGTCAATTCAGCGAGCTTTTTAATGAGACTCCGGGACAGTACTTAAACCGGGTGAGACTGCAGACAGCGGTCAGTATGCTCTTTGATGCGCCGGGTAAGAATATCACCGAGATTGCTTTGGAAGCTGGTTACTCTTCATCACAGGCATTAGCTAAGGCCCTTAAGCGGGAATTAAATCTTACCGGCAAAGCAATACGGGAACTTACCCGCACAGGAACAGTCGCGCAAACCTCAGCGCTTATCGCTAAACTTGCTCATCCTGCCCAGGGGATGAGTATGGAGCAGAAGCTGGCTGAAAAAATGCCCTGTGAGCTGATCTGGCACCCTCGGCGCAGTTTAAAAGGGCAGATAAGAAATGATTTTGACTGGGAGCTGGCCTGTGAACAGCTGGGGGAGCAGGTCACTAAACTGGTTACGATCACCCCTGCTGCGCAGATGGAAAACCAGTGGCAGGAGATAGACTTAATTGTAGGTGAACAGGTTAGGCAGGCGTCTGAAGCCAGCCATATTCTGCGTGAAGGTTACTACCTTTGTTGTGAAGTTTATGTTACCTCTGATGTCGGCTTTGAAGCCGCATGGGACGGTTTATATCAGTATGCAGAAAAGTACGGCTATCAGATTGATCTGCAGGGGTACTGTATCGATATTGTGCGCAGCGTGGATCTGACTCCCACGGGCGGCGCCGCTTATTCTCTGCAGCTGCCGGTTTGTGAAAGATAAATGTATGTACTTCTAATCAGCATCCGTCATCGAATAACTGAATAGTGGGCGTACCCGAAGTTTCCCATTTATAATGGATATAGCAGTCTGTTGCTGTCACCTGGGCTAAGGTGGGTTGTGCACTATCGAGTTTCTGCTTCGGACTCGCCGCTACTTGATAAGTACCTGCAACATAAATACGGTAGGACCAGTCGGCAGTATCCATCCCTGCTGCTTTAAAAATTTCCGGCGGATTAGTATAAGCAGTACTGGGAGAAGTGCCGTTGGAACTGGCAGCCCAGGGCTGATGGGCGGCACCTACTATGCCTGAGTAAACCACTCGGTCATCACCGCCGCCCGATATTCTAGACTTTGAATTAAAAAGCAGAACACTCGTTTTCATCGAAGCCGAAGCGGCCGCCAGCTGGCTTTTAAAGGCATCGGATTGTAAATTGATGAATTTGGGCAGTGCAGTTGCTGCCAGAACGCCTAATATGATGATCACTATGACCAGTTCGATCAGGGTAAAGCCGCTGTTTTGTTTTCTCATTTAATGTCCCTATTGAAGTTTTGGTGCAGAAAACATCTTCAAACAGGTATGACTTACCGCTCCTATAATGTCATCTTTATAAGCAGTTTATCACTAGTATCGCGATGCATGCAGCCTGCGGGGTCAAGGATTTTAAATCCTGATAAAAGGTTTGTTTTTTCAGTGAATCAGCAACTAATTATCAGGTATTTACTAAGGAAATGTCACTTGCGCATCTGCTTATAGATGCGCTGCTCTATAGCTTCAGCTGCGGCTAACTTAGTTCATTTCCCCTTAAACCCCTAAATTCATCTCAATTAAATCATAAAATTACTTGTTATTTGTATTCGCTCTTATATTATACCCGCCTCAGGTCCGATGAAGACTACAGGAGAATAGTTAAGACGTTGATTAAGTTGGCGTTTTAGCTTACCGAAGAAGCAAGACTATGCAGCGCAGGTAGTTACATAGTTAAATCTTTCAGGTGCTTTCTATTCATTTTGAATAGCGCTAAACAGAAATGTTTAGATGAGCGAAGCGAGGACTGTAGTTGGAGGAACCTCTGGAGAGAGCCGGTATACCAATTCCATTAATTAGGTGATCTATTTAGGCGTAGGAAAAATGGATGAAAGCAAGGCGTTGATTGCAGTAACTAGTTATTCTAATTACAAAATCAACAACGAAGCCAGCATTCATTTTAACCAGCATAAATGAATAGAAAATTATTGGATTTGGTATTTATTCGGCCGCCGAAGGAGCAAGCCCTAAATGTTTAGGGTGAAACTCTCAGGCAAAAGGACAGAGGAGTGGAAAGCTACACAAACTAATGCACAATGAAATGCTTAGCTATAGTCTATAGAATTTTTCTATGGATCTATTGCCCTTTCCCTCTTCTCCTTAAATTTACTTTTTATTAAGGGGAAATCATGAACAATCTTCAATCTTTATTACAAACCGTCGACAGTTTTATCTGGGGACCGCCGCTGCTTATTCTGCTGGTCGGAACAGGTGTTTATTACACTTTCCGCTTAGGTTTACTGCAGTTCCGTCACCTGCCTACAGCACTTAAGATGGTTTTCAGTAAAGATAAATCCGGCAGCGGTGATATATCCAGCTTTGCCGCACTATGTACCGCGCTTTCGGCGACAATCGGAACGGGTAATATTGTCGGTGTTGCGACTGCTATAAAACTAGGCGGTCCCGGCGCACTATTCTGGATGTGGCTGGCTGCTGTATTCGGTATGGCAACAAAGTATGCAGAGTGTCTGCTTGCAGTTAAATACCGCAAAGTAGACTCGAACGGCCAGATGGTCGGCGGACCTATGTATTACCTGCAGTACGGCGTAGGCTCGAAAGCGCTGGCGGTTATGTTTGCGGTATTTGCGCTGGGCGTAGCCTGTTTTGGTATTGGTACGTTTCCGCAGGTAAATGCCATTCTCGACGCATCTGAAATTTCTTTTGGTGTATCACGGGAAATCTCTGCAGCAGTGCTGACGATATTAGTTGCCGTTGTTACCCTGGGCGGGATCAAATCCATTGCTAAAGTAGCCGGAAAAGTCGTGCCGACTATGGCGCTGTTTTATATCCTGGCCTGTTTAAGTGTACTTATTACTAATGCCGAGCATCTGCTTGATGCCCTGCAGCTTGTGGTTGCTTCAGCTTTCACATCAACAGCCGCGACAGGCGGTTTCTTAGGTGCCGGTATTATGCTGGCCATTCAGTCGGGTGTGGCGCGAGGGGTGTTTTCAAATGAATCGGGCTTAGGTAGTGCGCCGATGGCGGCCGCCGCGGCTAAAACAGATTCCTGCGTAAAGCAGGGCCTTATCTCTATGACGGGCACCTTCTTTGACACCATTATTATTTGTACCATGACCGGGCTGGCACTTATCTTAACCGGTGCATGGCAGACAGATTTAGCGGGTGCGCAGATGACTACGCATGCATTTGCCGTTGGTCTGGATTCGCAGACAGTTGGTCCGTTACTGGTTTCTATCGGTTTGATATTCTTTGCCTTTACCACCATTTTGGGCTGGAACTATTATGGTGAACGCTGTGTTGTTTATCTGTTCGGCACCAAAGGCATACTGACTTATAAAGTGATTTTTGTAGCTTTAGTGGCATCGGGTGCATTCCTGCATCTGGATATGATCTGGATTATTGCCGATATCGTTAACGGTTTAATGGCAGTTCCTAACCTGATCGGTTTAATTGCGTTACGTCATGTTGTTATTGCAGAAACTAAACTGTTCTTTGATACAGATAAAAACGTAGATATAAGTGATGATGGTGAGCTGCAGGCGCAAAGCTAAGCTTTACAAAATCATAGACTAAAAAAACAAGCCTGTGCCGCTGATTCTATTCAGTGCACAGGCTTTTTTATTTGCTCAGAAAAGCTGTTTGATAGGTAAAGGAGAAAGCATGTTCCCCGAATTTCACCTTTATGATTATCAATGATAATCAATAATCTTTTATATGTGGGCGCCAGGTTGATTTTATGTCAGTGTTTATCCGATTGACGGGGTTAGATTTTGAACATGTAGTGACTTTAACGACAGAATAATATTTTAAATGAAATCAGAATGCTAAAAGTTAGAGGCCGGATCAGAACTTCAAAATCATAAAGATATAATAAGTATGGTTTACCTGTTTGCTCTGTTTTTTTCTGCCATCAACAGCAAACCAATATTTTCTAATATAAAGGATAAACAATGCAGCAGGCTGTGAACCTTGATGCTAAATCAATAAATATAACAACAAAAAAAGAAAAAAAGCAGAGGATCCAGTCTGTTGATATGCTCAGAGGATTTGCATTAATCGGCATTTTGTTTGCAAATATCCTCTGGTACAGCGGCTACCTAGACAGCCCGGTTAGTGTAAGAGGGGATCTGCTTAATACCAGCATCTTCGATGAAGCGGTTTTATTTCTCACCCGCCTGCTGGTTCACGGCAAGTTTTATTTTATCTACTCTTTTTTATTCGGGCTTGGCTTTTATATTCTGTACAGCAGGGCGAACAGCCGCTATCCGTCATTTTCCCGCTATTTTATCAAACGGCAGCTGATTCTTTTTCTTATCGGCTGTATTCATGCCGTGTTTATCTGGTGGGGAGATATCCTGCGCTATTACGCTCTGATAGGGTTAGTACTGCTGCTGCTCAAGAACTGGGAACCTGAACATCTTCTTAAACTGTCGCTGGCTTTGCTGCTGACACCGCTGCTGCTGGATATTGTTAATGCGCTGTGGTCTATATCGCTGAATTTATCTTTTGCACCGGAATCGAACAAGAGTGTATTGCTTAGCCTTTATCAGCAGGGGTTATGGTTTGATGCCAATTTTGACCGCATGCTGATAGGACTGCAGGGAAATATTAACAGCGGCAGATTACTGCGGATTATGGGCATGTTTATTATGGGGTATTACTTCGGGCAGATCCGTTTTTTTACTGAATCAACCCGCTCATCTCTCCTGCAGAAACGTCTGATGATATTTGCTGTGCTTGTTGCTCTGCCGCTGGGGCTGATAAAAACCGGTGCCAGTTATTATGATTATGGTTTCAGTAAAATGAACGCAACTCTGGTGAAGGAGTTTCTTTATGTTATTTCTGTTACCGGCATGTCTCTAGGCTATATTGCTCTTATTGCATATTCGGGAAATTATCTGCAGCAGACCCTTGTCGGCAGGTGGCTGCAGACATTAGGCCGTGTACCGCTGACTAATTATATCCTGCAGTCGATCATTGGTTATGTGATCTTTCAGGGATTTGGTTTGTTTGCTGAAGTGCCTCTCTTTCAGGTCTATATGCTTAGTTTGGTGATTATTGCCGTGCAGCTTTTCCTGTCTATCGAGTGGTTAAAGCGAAGAAAAATGGGACCTGTTGAAGAGCTGTGGAGACGCATTGCTGGTTAGCTGCTGCTTACAAAGCTTTATCAATTTTAATAACGACTGTTTCAGCTCATGCAGAGGCAGTAGTAATCTTTATGCAGAGGAATATAAATGAATAAGTATATTGTTATAGCATGCGCTTTTTTTTCTTTAAATGCTGTGTCAGAAGAGCTGTGTCTTAACCTCAATGCCGGGCATGGAGGCAGAGACGGCGGCTTTATGCGTGACAGTATTTTGGAAAGTCAGTTTGTTTTAGAGGTCGCAAAGCAGCTTGAACCACTGTTAGAAGCTCAGGGAATAGAGGTTAATAACGTTAGAAGCGCTGATGATTACATAAGCCTGGATGAGCGGGTTGATATTGTCAGTAATGCTCCTGATTGTATGTTGATTAACCTGCATGCAGAGCCGGGAAGTGAAGGTGTTTATTATAAAGGTGATGAAAACAGAGACTTTGCCAAGAGCATTAAAGATAATTTGAGTGTTTATATTAAACAGCCGTTAGCATTTAAAGAAAAAGCTTATAGAGAACTTTACGGTAAGAAAGCCGTGTATATAAATTTGCCCTTAGGTGATAATTCATCACCTAAAAGTATGGCCGGCGCATTATATAAGAGTGTATTACGGGCCATATAAGCCGCCTGTCTGTAAAAACTCAATCGCCAGGTCTGGTGATTGAGTTCTCCCTGGCATATTATTTCCTGTTTATAGAGTGAAACAAAGAAAAATGGGTCTGTTGAAACACTATGAAACCGCATGGCTAGTTGGCACTCACTTCCAAGGTGGTTCTTTGAAACTAGGACTATCGTTAAGCCGGCGAATATAAAGAGAGGTTTTAATTTAACAGGGTTAATAAATCCACGTGCTTTACTATTCCCACCAGCCTGCTTTCTTCCAGCACTGCAAAAATATCTGCGCTTTCTTCCTGAGTTTTAATCGCCGCTTCTGCAAGTCTGTCCTGCGGATTAAGTATCGGGTAAGATTTTGCCATCATATCGTTGACTTTTACCGGCTGATCGCAGTGGTAACCACTCACTAACAGTGCTTTATGACAGTCAACCTGCGATACCATGCCGATGAGTTTATTCGACCGGTTAACTACAGGCAGGCGGCTCTGCTGCACTCATATTGTTCTCCTAATGACTACTTTTTGAAAGCAACTGGTAAATCATAAATCTCAAATAATGATAGTTACATTCGATTGTGTTTGTCATTGCAATAGAATGCTCCTATTCAGTGTTGCTTGGGATTATCAGCTTGATGTCGTTAAAAAGAAAAATTTATTATACGGGTGTTTACAACCCAAATGATAATCACTATCATTTGGGTGTGTTTTTAATATTAACTAAAGAGGGCTCGAGCATGAAAAAGACAATGACTTTTGCAATATTACATTTCTCAGTAGCTTTTACGATTACTTATTTATTAACCGGCAGCATAGTGATCGGCGGGGCGGTTGCTCTAATTGAACCGGCGGTGAATACCGTTGTGTTTTACTTTCATGAAAAAGTCTGGAAAAAAATTGAATCTAAAAAGCAGAGCGCGGAAAATAACAGCGCGAGCATTGTGCCTGTTAATTAACTATCTGCATAAACATCCTGCTGAAATGCAGGTAAAGTAGTAAAAGCTGAGCCTGTACGCTATTGTTTTGACTGAAGTAGCAAAGCCGCACTCTGCGCTGGAAAATTTACCGGTGAGTGACAATGTAACAGCAGTAAGCCGCCGTTTTAAACGAGGTTTCGTTTTTTTAAGGGCAGGTTATAACAAATCGTCTAAATAATTTGTTATAACCTATTATTGAAGTTTATACCTATGTTACCTCAAGATACTTTGTCAGGCGCCAGCTCGAACACCAGATCAAGGCGCAGTATGAGGTAATTGTTATTCACTTTTCGATTGCTGCAACGCAGGGCTGGTTTTCGAGCTAACGCCCGCAGGGCAAGGCAGCTTGTACCAATCTGCGTTGTTATAAAATTTCTATGTAGAATAACTATAAAAGAATTAAAGTCTTTATTTTAATTCTACCGAAAGAGGATTAACGTAGTTAATCGCTCGAAAGGTTCAATTTTATGTCTAGCATCTCGGCACAATTTGCCTTGCTGACTTTGCATCTTGAAGTATCATAGGTATATCAGGGGAATCAGGGCATGGATTCATTAACTCAGCTCGCATTAGGTGCCAGTATTGCGGGTGCGGCTGGAAGTAAAGTTTTCGGACGTAAGGTGCTGATAGCCGGTGCTGTATTAGGTACCGTGCCTGATTTAGATGTGTTTGTTGATTACGGCGGCGTTGTGGAAAACTATGTTTTTCATCGTTCGTTCAGTCACTCGCTGTTTGTATTAACTGCACTCTCTATTATTATTTATCTGCTCACTATTAAGCTTAAGCCTCACTATGCGGATCATAAAGGCACTCTCTTTGCGGTTATTTTCCTGCCTTTAATTACCCACCCGTTACTGGATGCTTTCACTTCCTACGGCACTCAACTATTCTGGCCGTTATCAACTCTCCCTATCGCATGGAACAGTATCTTTATTATCGATCCCTTGTATACCCTGCCGCTGCTGATAGCGATATTAGGCTTATGGTTTAGCCGCAACACTTTAAAATGGCAGCGGATCAATTCAGCAGCACTCTTTTTAAGCTGTTTATATTTAGGCTTTGGACAATATGCGCAATGGTCTGTCAGCAGGCAGATTAAAAATGATGAAACTGCTGAAAATGGTCAGGTATTAATTGTGCCGACGCCGTTTAATACCCTGCTGTGGCGGGTGGTGAGCTATCATGATGACAAATATTATGAAGCGTTGTCACTATTAGGCAGAGACCAACCGCTGCAATGGCATGCCTATAAACATAATCGAGAATTAATCAAAGGATTACAAACCACACATCTTAAACAGCTCGAGTGGATAAGCCGTGGTTATCTGCGTTTTGACAGCAGAGATAATAAACTGATTGTCACCGACATTCGCATGGGAACCGAAGAGCTCTACCCCTTCTCATTTGTTATTGCCGAGAATGCTGGAAGCTGGCAGGCTGTCGCGCCAACGCAGGAAGAAGTTGCGGTAGAGCCTGAGCTGCTGCTGTCACTCTTTAAGGATGTTTTTAATTAATTTAAAATCATGCGTACCTGAATTAGCTGCTTAGCGCTGTAGAGTAATTACCCCCCAATTGCTGACTGGCTGTTTTTGACGGCTGCCGCTTTCTTTTCTAAGGCGCTAAGCAGAGCCTCATTGAGTACGGCTAATTGATCATTAAGCATCTTACGCTGTTCTTCGGCTTTCGGGCTGTCATTACCCTGCAGCTCTTCTAGCTTTTTTTTGATCTGTTCAATCTGTTCTTTGATCCAGGCAATAGCCATATCGGCACCACTGCCGGCCCCTTTTTTCTCTGCTGCATTGGCTTCTGCCGCCTGTTTCTGCTGACCTTCAACAGAAAGGCTGACCTTATCTTCTTTATCGCTATCGTTTTTTTTATCCGTTTCAGACTTCGTGAGCCGTTCTTCGGCTGCCGCTGAGTGTTTAATCTGTAGAGTACCCTGACGGTTCATCTGCAGCTGCGTATGCATCAAGCCCATATTGAGATTCATTTTCTATCGCCTTAAGTTTAAGTATTCACCTAAAACCGGCAGGCTGCCGGTAAACTTTAGGTAAATACAAATTTAATCAAACCTATAAGAGCTTGTTTCATGCTTGCCGGGATTGTAAATACACATATTGTATTTACTCCTAAAAAACAAAATACCAGCTCCCGAATGGTTAATTATAAGAAAATTCAGGGATGTGCTTGGTACACCGGGTTGTCACCGTTTTTGTCGGAGAGATTAAAAACTCCTGTATGACTTTATCAATACAGCTGCGGTGAATATTTTCACTGAATAACTGACCATGGTCACCATGTGGATTGGTAAAAACCTGCGAGTAAGGGATATTTTTTGCGGCTAAATGTCCCCAGGCCGGCGGTGTTTGCGGATCATTAGCACCATTCAATATAAGTGTCGGTAAATTACTCGTCACGGGCTCTGTTTCTATAGAATCAGCTGCTTTAATATTCCACGCTTTACAGCTGTCTTCATCAAAGCCCATATGACGGATTTTATCCGCAGATATATGTGTTGTTGTTGACCAGTTTTGATTATTTGAACCTGCTAAAGCTGTTTGATTAAGGTATGGATATTCCTCGGAGCAGACAATTGACAGAGCCATTGGGGCGTAAAATTTTTCGTTATCTTTGTTGGCATCAGTGAGCTTCTTAATTAAGTCTAAATCTTGATTGATCGCTTCTATAATAGTTAACAGATCTGGATCTGTTTCACCTAGCGCATTCTGCACTAATTTTATAAAATCTTCAGCTTCGCGCTCTCGACCGTAATTTTGTAATCGAAGGATAATTGACTCTATTGTCTGTTTTAGCTCTGCGGGATTACACTGTAAGGATGTTCTACAGTTTTCAATAACTCGGTCTAGGGCGGCATAAACTGACCAGGGAGTATCAGATATCCCGTTAACTTCGATAGGAAAGACACCATCTAGAATCACACTTCTGATACCACTCGGATCTTCACGCATGATGGTCGCTGCTAATCGTGTTCCGTATGAAACTCCGTAAAGGTTCCAGCTTTCAAGCTTGAGTACTTTTCTTAAAGAAATAAAGTCATAAGCGCTTTGCACACTCTGATAAGCAGTAAAATCAATACCTTGTTTTGTCAGGCGTTCCTTACAGGCTTTGACCTGCTTGAAGGTTCCAGCTTCTCCTTGATACTCTGTACATGTTAATGCAGGTTTGGAGTAACCAGTACCTCGCTGATCGACTAGATATACATCTCGATCAGCCAGTAAAAACTTTGCGGGGGATTGAGTAAACGCTTCAATACTAGAAATTGCAGAGGCCCCAGGACCTCCCTGCAGGAAAACAACTGGATCCAGCTGCTTACTGCTGCTGGATGAAGTCAGCTTCAATACGGCAATATCTAATGTTTTGCTAGAAGCCGGCTGAGTATTAACTGCGTGTTTTTCTGGAACGGTAAAGTAACCACAAGCTGCATTTTCCGGTACGGATAAATTGTTAAGCATATCTTTACAAGTCGTGTCACGATAAGTCATAGCACTAGGAGTTGTAGTGCTGGGAGCTGCAGTACTGGGAGTTGTAGTACTAGGAGTTTTATCATTATTTTTATTATTGCAGCCAGCGAGCAAGGAACCAGCTATCAATAAGGTATATATTATTGTTATTCTCGATTTCATTGTACTTATTCCCTTTTGTTGTAATTAACATTATTTTTATTCGATCCTTCAGTGTTAAAAGATATGTTACTTAGCTTTTGTTTATGGGAATAGGGATTTATTGTATGTAAATGTACAAGTATTTCTTTACTGCTTGGTAAATTGAGGTGGGAGTGAATTTAGTTGATTATGTCTGTTTCAAGCCAACACAGTGCGAAGTGGGGAGCTTTCCAATTTTTATTTTGGTGTTGAAATAGCAAAGCATAATCGCGTTAACTTTATATTCAAAGAGATAATGGGGATCTCGTTTTTTTTATTTTCTTTCTTTGAGTCTCTTATTTTCAGCGGTTTAGAATTTTCTCAATACTGCCGTCTTGCCTCATCTGCTCAATCGTAATATTTACTTGAGGCATTAAAGATTTTGCCGGAGATTTCTTGGAAAATAAAACATAAAACACAGTCTTCTTGATGGGTTTAGAGGCTGAACGGACTCTTCCCTTAAATTCAGCATTATTATGCAGCATGGCATTACTGACAGACTGGTTTAATATGATGAAATCAACTCTTCTCCGTAGTCAAATCCAGATGTCAGCCCAATTTCATAGTGTTTCAAATCTTCCCATGTATTCCATTCAAAGGGAGTTTTACGCTTGTCTGAATAATACAAATAATAATAATCGGAAAACAAAGGGTCACTAAAAATCACAAACTTTTCTCGTGCGCTATTCTTAGTAATAAGCCAGCTTCCGTCAGCTTTACCTGCCTCCAGGTAGGTTATTACCCGTTTAAAAGGAAACAAATTGATTTCAGTCTCCACTCCGATTCGTTTGAACAATTCTTCGATTAGTTCTACTCCAACTCCTCCGCTAGGATTATCTCCGCTTGGCTGCCCAATCACCCAGGGATACCAAGGATCAATTACTAATCTGACCTTCTTAACTGGTTGTCCCATCCCAAGGGAGGCATAGGCAGCTAATCCTAAAGCTATTACAGCAACTCCAAAAATACGTCTGCAGCTCATAGTCCCACTCTCCTTTCAAACGGTTGCGTTGATGTGGTTTTCTCTCAATGCGTCGCTGTAGAGCTGCCCGCTGCCTGACTGAGCCAGCACAGCTCCAGGCGTGCAGTATCCCTTGACCGGGCTCCTCAGTAATATTCACTATCGCAACCCACGAAAACGAATCTTGATATTAATATTAATCGATCTTTAACATTTCTGCTAAGCAGCGACAATATGAAGCCTAGTTTTCTACTTTATAAATCGATGAATATCACCCGTCTCTAACATGATAGTGAGCGCAAAAATATTGTAGATACCTTAATTGAGATGCATTGTTTGAAGGAAAGTGCTTTTCAATGATTTCAGGAGCCAGCTGTTTTATCTTACGGCTGCTTATTTTGTAACTGAGATGTCGTATATATCCCTTGAATAGACAGAAAAGGTAGAATAAAAGGTAGGAGATCCATACGTTAAGCTATTTCAAATCATTACCTTTATTAATATGACAAAAGAGAAGCCGCGATATCCCTGTCATGAACCTTTTTGGGGCCGCTAACTTACCCTCTTAAGTCAAGTTGTTGTCATTTAATAATAAATGATAGTTAAAGTTTACTGTTTTCAAGCCGATAACAAAGTCAGTCTTTGTTCTTTGGAGCTATTTAACGCATTGATGGTGCCAGGTCTTTAGTTTTTAATTCGGGTGTTTATATACTTTCGAAAATGAGCGAAAAAACTTGGTTTGAATGTAAAATTCCGGTGCCGGGTATTGAGTTTTGAATTTCAAGAAGAAATGTCCGATCTAGTCTGAACTAATACACACCACGGGGCTTACTTGAAAAAGGCTGGGCTGTTTCTCCTTATTCTTTGCTAGTGTTTTATCCCGCCGCCTTAATTTTTATATGCTTTGCGAATCTTTCGCTGATCTCATTAGGCAGCAGTGGTTTACTGAAATAATAGCCCTGAATAATATCTGCACTATACTGTTTCAGGAAATTGAATTCCTCGGCTGTTTCTACCCCTTCCGCGACTACTTGTAGATGAAGTTGATGTGCCATGGCAATAATAGCGGAAACAATTGCTTTACCGTCATCACCACTATTTAAATCCGTAATAAAACTTTTATCTATTTTCAGTTTGTTAATGGGTAACCCTCTTAATGCGCTTAATGAGGAGTATCCTGTACCAAAATCATCCAGTGCTATTTGAATACCGGAAGATTGAATTTTCTGCAGTTGAAGAATCGAATCTTCACCCTGCATAATACTGGATTCAGTGATTTCCACTGCTAATAACTCTGCACTCAGCCCGGTTTCCATTAGGCAGTCAATAATGACGCTATGCATATCTTCTCTTTCCAGCTGCACACAGGATACGTTTACCCACACCGGTACTACGGGGATGCCCATTGCCTGCCACAATTTTACCTGATGACATGCTTCCAGTATTACCCATCGCCCTAGAGAGATAATTAACCCAGATTCTTCAGCAATAGGGATAAATACATCTGGTGGTATCCAGCCCTTACCGGGTTTGTGCCAGCGTACGAGGGCTTCGCAGCCAACCATTTTTCCGCTTTTGCTGCAGATTTGCGGCTGGTAGTTCAACTGCAGTTCGTTATTATGGATAGCACGGCGCAGATCTTCTTTTATCTCCATCGCTTTTAATGATTTTAAAGCGGCTGTTTTGCTGAAGAAGCGATAGGTATTTTTGCCCATCATTTTAGCTTCATACATGGCCGTATCAGCATTTTTAAGAAGATCGATAGCGCTTTCTCCCGTCTCTTTTGCGATAGCGATGCCAATACTTGCACCAATTAAAAATTCCCGTTCCGCTATCATAAAGGAGGTACTTAATACCTTAAGAATCCGCTTAGCAATATGCTCTGCTGCATGACGGTCATTTGTACCTGTTAATAAAACGGTGAACTCATCCCCCCCTAAACGCGCAATTTTATGCCGCCCAGGGTTAATATAGTCCTCTGCCCGCAGTGCATGCTTTAGTCGTTTGGCGACGGCCATCAGCAGGTGATCCCCAGTCACATGACCAAAGTTATCATTGACCTCTTTAAACCCGTCTAAATCAATAAATAGTAAAGCGATATTGGGTATTTGATAATTGGATCTACAATAGTGGTGATTTAGCGCATCAGTAAACTGGCGGCGGTTAGGTAATTTAGTGAGGCTGTCAATATAAGCTGTTTCATGTACTTTTTGTTTTTGTCTAAGCAGCCCTATGCCCATATCTTTGATGGTATTAGCCAGATCGTGTAGTTCGTCATGAGATTTTGAATAGAATGACCAACGCCCGCCCTTCACTCCCATTTCTTGGGCAGAAAGACCTAACTTAAGAATTGGGTGAATCAATAGTTTATTAAGCAGCCAAAACAGCGTTGCGGCACTGACCAGCATCACCAGAAAAGAACTGATTAAAGAGGTATAGCCCATCTCTTTTAATAGATGAGTTAATTCCGATTTAGACCAGCCAATGCTGAAGAATAAGCCGTTGAATAGCTCCTTTTGCCCGACAATATAGTTTTTTTTCTGCAGTGCCCAGTCGGTAAGCTGCAGCACATGGTTGCGGGGCATGGTTGTAAATAACTCAGACAGGGAGCTGCTCGTGAGTTTTTTATCGCCATTGATTAAAATAGGCCTGCCCTTAGTGTCCTGCAGCACCATAAAACCATGCTCTATCAAGCTATTACTGGTAATGATGTTATCGATAAAATCAAAGCTGGTTTTAATAATAAGGTAAGCCTTGAGTTCCTCTTTAGTGGAGGTTGACTGCTCAATGATGTTTTTTTGAAAAACTTTTCGAGCTAACACCAAAACCCACTGTTTTGTATCGGGGTTGATCTGTGGAATGATGGTGAAATTATGTGGTGATTTTGCAATGTTTTTAAAATATAAATTATCTTGCTCTTCATCACTAAGGTTGCTGCCGGAATTCTTAAGTAAGCTCACTTCCTCATAACCGTCCAGCATTACCAGGCTAATTTCAATATATTCAGGATAGGCATCCATAAACGAGGCAAACTGATTTGCTAACACTTTATGCATAATATTGAAGCGTATGATTTCATCTTCAGTCCGCAGATAACGATTAAGTATTGCACTTTGCGAAAATAGTAAGCTGTTAGCCTGCATTGTATTTAACTGCAGCTGCAGGGTGTTTTCTACTTGAGAGATGGAATCACTAATATGCTCTTTAATCTGCTCAGCAAAATACTCCTGATAAAGCAGGAAGGAAGGGATAACCAATACAATAATCTGCAGCAGTATAACGGGTAAAATGGATAGTGCAATTTTGGGTCTCAAGAGCATATTAATTACCAATCCATGTATGAATAATAGAGTTATTTAGTGAGCTCTTTCAGCTCCCTCATTATGCTATTGTGCTTTTTGATCGTGCGCGGAGAAAGCAGCTGATAGGTTTCAGATTGTGCAATTAAGGCTTCATCCGGGTAGATAATTGAATTGTTTAAGAATTCACTGGGCAGCAGTTTTTCAGCTTCCGAGTTTGGGGTGGCATTGAAAAGATATAAGGCATTATCAGCCGCCTGCTTAGGGCGATTAATAAAATCAATAAAGTGATGTGCTAATTTAACGTTGCCTGCTTGTGCTGACAGGCAGATAAAATCAGCCCAGACAGCGCCGCCTTCTTTAGGCACAAGATATTCAACTTGCGGCTCTAGCGCATGCAGCATTAGTGCGTCTCCACTATATGTAAGCGTGACACTGGCCTGCCCTGTGACCAGTTTTGCTGTTTTGGTATCGCTGGCAATAGGTGAATACCCTGCGACTGAAGGGGCTTGGGCAAGCAGCAGCTGCCGTGCTTGCTCAAGCTCTTGAGAGTTTGAGCTGGCCATGGAATAACCCAGAGATTTCAGCGCCATGCCGACGACCTCTGTGCTCATGCTGGACATCAGTATTTTCCCCTGTAATTCAGGGGCGGGAGAGAAGACCTGTTTCCAACTGGTAATCGGTTCTGGGACAAGATCCTTACGATAAGCAATACCTGTGGTTCCCCAAGCGTAAGGGGTACAGAATTGAGCTTCTTTATCTAGATTGGATAACTCAGGTAACTGTGCATAGTTAATATTGGGGGCTGCTTGTGGGTCAAAATCATTGATCCAGCCCAGTTTTTTGTAGGATATTAGATTTGTGGAATCCACCAGCAGTATGTCGTAACCAAAAGCATTCGTGTTGATTAATATTTCATCTCGACCATTGTCTGATTCGAAATAGACAAAATTAACTTTGGCATTATATTCGGCTTCAAATTGAGTGACTAGCTCGGGATTTATATAATCTCCCCAAGTCAGAAAAGTGATCTCTTCTGTCTGTTGACTGGGGGCTGCCGCAAGACAAAAAATCGAACTTAACAATAAAGATGTGAATAAAATGGTGGAAAGAATTAGGTACTTTATTAGTTCAGTACTTGGTGCTGGAATGACTTTATGCATCAAATATCCCTACTCTTAGAGTTGTTTTTATAAACTTCTTCCCACAGCTAAAAGTGGGCTTAACGGCGGTTCGTGTCAAGTTTTAGTTGTATAAATGTCACTGCTACAATGTCAGTTTTTACTAAATTCGACGGGGAAAAGTCAATAAAGAGGAACAGTAAATAGCATCGACATGGTCAGGTATTTAAGTTTTTAATTTCGAGAAGAACAGATAAAAAAACTTGCTCAATGTATGAGCTCAAGTCTTGCGCTTTGCTTTTTGTTGAACGAAATTCAGCCGGCAAAGATCAACAGACCCCAACACTGCGTCAAATTATAGTCACTTAACAGTGAATAACAGCTAAAGTTTACTGTTTTCAAGCCGATAACAGAGTCAATCTTTGTTCTTTGGAGTTACTTAATGAACGTTCATTTTGATCTGTCCAGTCCTTTGTTAACCGATGCTGTACCATTACAGAAACACAATCTCAGTGTCGGCAAGACAGAAGTAAGCATGGCAGCGGCTGCTCCTAAAGTAGCTGTAGAAGCGCCGCAAAGTGCGGAAGATATAAGAAGAACTAAACAAATTCTACGTTCTGCGCTGCATGAATACTCTCCACAGAAACTCAACCAGGTTTATGAATCTGCCGTCGATAATCGGGTGACAATTTATAGTCAAAATGAACAAGGTGAACCAGAGCCCCATAAAGCATTTATTGATAAAGTGACTCGCCGTGTTAATTACGGTAAAGCCCAGGGGGAAAGCGCCGAACAGCTTAATTCATTAATGGATCGAATCAGCCGCGGTGCAGAAGAGGCTTACAGTGAAACACGTAATATATTAGCCGGGTTAAGTAAACTTGATCCGGCCACGGAAAGCTATATCAGCGAAAGCCAGAGTTATACTCGTTTAGGTGTAACAGAATTAAGCTCGAAGATTGGTGTGGATGAACAGTTTGATAAAACAACGGATCATAAAAAAGAGTTCTCTCTACAGGTAACCACTAGAGAAGGTGATGAAATAAGTATTTCAATCAGGCAAAGCCGTGGTGTATTTGATTTAACGCGTGGTGATGAAATTAGTGTGAAATATGAAGTTGAAGGAGACTTATCGGCCAGTGAACACGAAGCTTTGAGCGATCTGATGAATGCTGTCGGCAGTGCTTCGGACAGTTTATTAGCGGGCGGTGATCTAAATGAAATAATGGGAATTAAAGAGTTTAACGGCAGGCAGCTAGCTGATTTTTCATTAAATCTTAAAGGCAGTGGTCAAACAATTGAATATTATTATGACCAGGACGGCCGAGATCAGAATCTGCAGGGGAGCTGGACTCAGGATAATCAGGTGATGGCTAAATTCAGTTTAAATTCAAAATTTGGCGGTACAACAAATGAGTATGAACTGGCTCAGTATTTAGATTTGATTGAAGAAGCCGCTGATGCAAGTTATAAATTTAATGAAAACGAAAAAGAAAAAGATAGAAGCAGTGATCTGTTTAAAAATACGCTGACAAATTTTATGAATTTAGCTGAAGATCTTGGTAAAAGCCTTGATAAAGCGGATAAAAAGTTTGATCAGGCGAGAACGTTAGCCGATACACTGTTTACTAAAATGAATCATGAACAGAGCACCCGTTTAGGTTTGAAAGATGAAGATAAAGCCCGGTTTAAAGAAGGCTTTAACCGTATGGTTGATTTTAGTGCGAATTTTATGAGTAATGAAGGCGGTATGATCAGTCAGGGGGGGCAGGATCTTAAAACCGGTTACCAGATTGATTTAAAACAGCGAACTAGCGTTGCTGTTGAAACAACCCCTGACGGGATTAAAGATGCCGTAAAACAAACACGCACAGTTCAATTTGACGGCGTGATGCGCGGCGGTATTAGTGAACGAGATCATCGATTAAATGAAAAATATGAAGTGAGTGCGGTTATTCAGGATTTTTCAATGCAGGCGATGAAACAAAACCGTGACAGCAAAGAGTATCTGCGCGAAAAAATATATCATGGTTTAGGTGAGTACCGATTCCAGGAGACAGAACGGGAGAGTGAAAGCAGCAATAGTTTATATTTCTTGAAAGAGGGGAGTTTAGAACTAAGCAGGCTTGAAGGACAAGAAAAATTCAAAAAAGGGTTTATGGCTGGCGACAAAATAACCTCTCAAATAGAGGGCGGTGAAACCTACAACTACAATGCTGAGCTGTTAATTAAAACAGAGCAAGATTTCCGTGACGCCAAAGTGATTGAGATGAGTATTGAATCTCAGAAAAAACTGTTGGATGAAGTATTAGATGTGCTGAAATAGTGGTAGTGTTCAAAGCATGGCTTGAATATTAAAGGTATTGGCCGATCGACACTGAGAAAAATAGAGCCTTTTCTAACCCTGCCACTTTAAAAGATAACAATCCCATTGTGACTGCAGCTGTAAAACTAAGGAGCTGTTTTTATATTTGGAAGTGCAGTTTTAACCGCGCAGCGGCACTGGCGACTCTGAAATTGAACTTCCGGCGCTTTTCACTGAAGATGTAATCTTGCATGTTTAGTACGCACAAAAAGATATGACGGCCTGTGTTTTCGCTGCAGGAGTTTCAGCAGACCATAAGCGATCCTCCGGTCCGTGAACATCTTGATTTTCCATCAATAACCCCAAACGTCGAGATATCTTACACTTCGCCCGTCGGTAAATTTGCAGGGACACTTAACAGTCTGTTTTTTATGGTTGTTTCTAATCTGGTGCAATCATTGCTACATCTAATGTGAGATTGCCCGATTAACTAACTAAGGAGAGTTGTTATGGCATCACTCGTTATTCACAAAACGACCAGTTTTGCTCTTCTACTTATACTAACAATAGGAATGATAAGCAGCACACGGGCAACTGTGATCGCAGACGAAGCATCCGACAGCCTGGGTATCAATCTCGGCGGTCTTGAATGGTTGGAGTTGCCATATACGTTAGATCAGTCCAGAAACTGGATCGAACCCCAGCTTGACGGAACAATAGGCAGCGTGAATCCTCTGTATCCTTTTGAAGGTACTGACTGGAGGTATGCCGCTCGCTCCGAAGCAGAAACACTGCTGGGATCCATTGCAGAGTCCGGATGGTCGACAGATAACTATGCTGGCGTTACCTGGTTCAGAGACACATTTCAAGCCTGGTCAGCAGAGCCTGACTCACGATTGTTTTACGGTAACGACGGCGAGTGCCATGCTGATATTACTATGTCGTGCTACGCAGTAGTCTCGATTGATGGAGACGAGGGATGGGTTCAATATGGCGGATTTGCTCCTAAAGGACAATCCGATGGTATAGTCGCGTCTCTGCTTGTGAAAATACCAGAGCCCCCAGCCCTCGCAATTCTGGGCCTCGCTCTGCTAGGATTAGGATTTAAGCGACGTAATTTCCACGTTTCGGCATCGTAGCTCAGTGATCATATCTAGCACCTAGGGCCTGTTTATCTTTGATCCTGCTGGGGGCAAAGAGCAAAGATAAACAGGCCCTAGAAGATCTAAAAATCTGCACAGGTGTTTGTTGAACTGATGTCTGCGGATTAGGCTCAGCTCTGAGGACGAGACACGCGAGATTTTGCTGTCATCTCTTATATCTGGAAATATTCCATCAACTGCTGCTTATTCGTTGGAAGCTGCAGAAAACGACGGTGC
Source organism: Psychromonas aquimarina ATCC BAA-1526 (assembly GCF_000428725.1). Lineage (GTDB taxonomy): Bacteria > Pseudomonadota > Gammaproteobacteria > Enterobacterales > Psychromonadaceae > Psychromonas > Psychromonas aquimarina. The sequence continues at coordinate 189,579 of NZ_KE386792.1, read as the reverse complement.
CAGGTCTTTAGTTTTGAGTTTCAATAAGGCAGATAAAAGGTACTGGGACAAGATAAATATCTGTCCCTGATGCTTAAAATCTCTAGTCAAATTTTTTCTGATTGTAATTCTATTTATGCTCAGTTTTGAAAATTAAGATATGATGCTTAGCTCAGAATACTAATGAGGAAATGCATATGTTTATAAAAGGAAAGATAGCTGCTGAAAGAGCCGCGTATTGCGCTACAAATAAAAACTCAGACGGTTTTTTAAAGCTGTCCAGCCAAATGTGCTGGGATGCGGTTGTTACTTGTGCATTTGATTCAAAAGGAATAAGTGAGGCCAAGAATCCGACTCTTAAAAGCATAACCAGTGAAAGTTTTTCACACTTTGTCAGTATGGATGATCCGGTTATTTCTTCTCGTGAGGAGATGTGGAAAGTACCGCAGGGCAGTTTTCTTGGCTTTTTTTCTTTAACAGATGGTAAACCAAAGCTTATCCATGGGATGCTGGCAACAGGAGCAGGCTGTGCCGCCGGAAATAAGAACGGCTGTATTGGACTCGGCTCACCCGTCGGCTGGGAAATTCTGGATTTAGCTAATAATCTTATCTGGCTCCCGGAAATGTTAAGTTTTAATGCTGTCCATAAAAATGCGAAAGGCGTGCAGAATATTCGCCAGATTAGATATCGAACCTTAGATAAATTCCTATAATCACTAGTTTCACGTTCTGCGCTGTCTCTTGATGGTCTGCGATCCAGAGACAGTACTCTTTGATAAACGATGTAGAGCCCTTGCTGTCGATATGACAAGCAGGGGTTATTAAACAAATTTACCTATTTGAACTTTAAACTGCTTAGTCTCTTGTGAAATTGTGCACTGCCAGCCCGTTTTCTGGCAAAGAGTGGTGACCAGGTACAGCCCTACACCATAGCCGTAATCATTAAATTCATTGCTATGATCAGTTTCAACAGCGACTGGATTTGTGATTGTTAACCCCGCATCAGGTTGATAATCGATCAACAGTTTACCTTCCGAGCTATACTGCAGGGCATTTCTAACCAAATTACGCACCAGTATCTGTACCAGTACCGGGTTAGCCTCAATCATCGCTTCCTGCTCAAACAGGCTGATATCCAGCAGTTTATCGGCGGCTAAATAGCGGTTGTGCTCCAGCTCATGTTTAATGACTTCACCAAGGTTGACTGGCTGAGTTTCAAACTGAGCTAAGTCATCGGACCATAACCACAGCAGGGTTTCGCTGGTGGCGCACATATTAGTATTGGCTCGCTGGATCTTGCTCAGCTTACTGCTGAGTTTTGCCGTCAGCTGCGGTTCGGTTTTGTTGATCAGCTCTAATGAAGCTTTAGTGATTGCCAGAGGCGTTCTCAGCTCGTGACTTAAAGCGCGTAATAACTGCTTTTCTTTTTCGTTGCGCTGACTGATTTCGGTCAGTGAGCTTTGGATCTGCCCGGCCACTTCATTGAGCTCGTCAAAACGGAAATCGGGACGCCGCTGTGTGTTTTTAGATTGTAGATCTTTTGAGGCTATCTGGCGGTTCCATTCGCGTAATGCTTTGACAGGCCTTAATACAGACCAGCCTAGGTTGTAAATAACGCCGATACTCAGCACCGCTAGGACCAGGGCTAACATAGCAGTCATTCCACCAATAGTCAGGCCGGGCATGGCAGTATCGGGCGACTCATTATAGATGTGTAATACGAAAAGCAGCTGCTCTGTGCCGGGATTATAGTAGGGCAGCAGGTAAAGATGGCGGCCGTTCTGGTAGTCATAATAGAGCTCCTCCTCCAGCCAGGAGTGATTCTCGAATATTTTCTGAACAGTTTCGGGCAAACTGCTGTATTCAGGATAAACCACGATAGATGCATTACTTTCAGACGGACGTTTATGCTGGATATAGTTTTCTGCTTTCATGCTCATAAAGTAGTGTACGGAATCATCGGTGCCCCAGTCATACACCAGATTGATCATGGCGATAAATACCAGCATAACCACTGTAACCAGCACAATGATCTGCAGTGAAATGTAACGGCTGATACTGCGCGGCAGCATTAGGACTGCTCCTGCGGTGCGGCTATCATCACTCCCCGGCCGCGGACGGTGGTGATAAGAGGGCTGAGATTTGGCAGATCGACTATTTTCCGTAATCGATAAATCAGCATCTTCAGTGCGTCTCCGGACGGTGCTTCACTGCCCCAGACATAGTTTTCGATATCAACTTTGGCTACTATTGACGGGCTGTGTTTGACCAGGAGCTCCAGCAGCCGCCATTCGGCTGCGCTTAGAATCAGCTGCTGACCCGCTCGACAGGCCTGCTGCGCGGTCAGATCGATCTCCAGGCCGGCAATGTTAATTTTATCTGCAGACGGGAGAGTTCGATGTGCCAGGACTTTGATTCGTGCGGTCAGCTCGGCCAGCTCAAAAGGCTTAACTAAATAATCATCAGCGCCTTTTTCAAAGCCGGTAAGTTTGTCCTGCAGCTTGTCTCGAGCGGTGAGCAGCATACAGGGCGTGTGACTGCCGCCGCCGCGCAGTTTATCCAGGAAGCTGAAGCCGTCCATTTTCGGCATCATCACATCAGAAACAATTACCTGGTAGGAATTACTTTCCAGGAGATTAAGGGCCATGGAGCCGTTATAGGCGATATCACAGTCAATAGCTTCGGCCTGCAGATATTCAATAATCAGTTCAGCCAGGTCCATATTATCTTCAACCAACAGTATCTGCATTCAACGGCTCCTTTTGAATTAAAACAATGGCTGATCATTGGTGACACAGTGTATACCACCTCCCGCTTCAGCAATAATAGAAGCGTCGATCAGGTAGACATTTCTATCGGGATAGAAGGATTCCAGCCGCACCTGCAGCTCCTTATTATAATCGTCATTTTGTTCGCCCATAGCAACAATAAAGCCGTTTCCTACCAGCCAGTTAGGATTGCCGTTATAACGCAGTACTTTGAGCCCGGCCGCCTGCGTATCGGTCACTAATTGATCGTCTGTCGTACTGTCATCAAGAACCGTGATAACTAATGTATCACTGCTGATGAATCGCGCTGTGCCGTCAATGTGGCCGGTTGTGCCGTCTTCCGGGTAATGACCATAAGCCCAGACAATGGTGTGTACCCCGAGCTTTTCTTTTAAGACAGCTTCGTGCTCCTGCTTAGTCATACCCGGGTTACGCTGATCCTGGCAGTCCCAGTTGATCACCAGAATGCCGTCGCCGTTCACCTCTACATTACCTTTCTCTAATATGTAGTCAAGGTATTGTTTAGACTCGACATTCAGCTGTTTGGCGACATAGTCCGGGATAAGATTATCCTTGCTGTAGCTGACTGTGCCGCCAAAGTTGCCGCCCCAGGCGTCAAAACTCCAGTTTTGAATCCAGGTTTTCTTACCGTTGGTGACATAAATAGGGCCGTTGTCACGCATCCAGGCATTGTCGAACGGCACAACATGCCACTGAATATTTTTATCAGAGACATCTAGTTCGCTTAATAACTGCTGAGCCTGAGTTTTTTCCTGCTCGCTGCGGGTAAGCATATGTACCGGCTGATACTGCTGTACGACGGAAACGATCCTGGCGAATGCCGGGCGCATAGCCGATTCCCATTGATCCGGATACTGCATCCAAACGGCAGCCTGGGGCTCCCATTCAGCTGGAACACGTACGTTAGCTGTGTCGGCCGGGGTTATTGCTGACGGCGACTCCGTTGAGGTTGTTGTCGGGGTAGTTGAGGCGGCGGCGGGGACTGACTCGGAAGAACATGCAGTCAAAGCCATTGAAGCACTTAAGATAACAATATTTTGCAGATAGCGAGAAGAACAGAACATAAGCCTTTCCTTTTGTTTGTGTTTGCAGCGAATTGACAGGGCTAGTTTATAAAAGACCGGGTAACGGGAAGGTAACGTGCTGCGCTATCAAGTAAAATTAATTATGCAGTCCGGTATGATTTATTGTCAGCGGTATTATTTACTGGTGCAGGCTGGGAAAAGGGCGGGATGTCTAATATTTATGCACATTTAATTTGAAATTAAATGAACCATAGTGTTAAAACATTCAGTAGAACTACTTCATTAAATGATGGCTGCTGATACGTTGATATGTTCCGTCTTTGTGCATCTCTTCTAACACGATTTTTATCTCCTGCTGGAGTTTCTGGATATTTGGATATTTGGATTTTTTAGAAAGAATCAAATAAGCGCTTTGCTTCTCGCCGATGGGGGCCTGCGGGAAAATCTGCTGGTTTAGCTTGAGCGTATTTAGATGGTGCTGCATTACTTCCAGATGCCCGATGACAGCATCTAATCGATTAATCTCAAGCATCTTAAGGTTCTTGACGTTATCACCTTCATGCACGGTAAACATATTTGTGTTTATGGCCTGGGTAAAAGCATCGCTGATGAATGCGCCGTTTTCTTTGGCGATAATTTTCCCGTCCAGGTCATGCAGTGAGGTAAAAGGAAACTGGTTATCTTCTCTCATAAAAAGGTACATGGTTTCGTCATGCAGCGGGGCTGTATAAAGACTGAACTGCTGCCGTTCCGGGGTCATAAATGCTGCAAACCCTCCATCCACCCGGCCTGTTTCGATATGATGCATAACCGCTTTCCAGGGAGCTGAGGTGATCTTAATTTCTAAGTTCAGACGTTTGGCCATTTCTTTGACAATATCGATATCAATCCCTGTTAACACATCGTCCTGCATATAATTAAAAGGAGGGAAGTTGTTTACAGTTGCCAAAACCAAAGCCTGTTGAGCGAAGACGGAATTCCAGCCAATATTAAGGAATAGAAGGCAAAGCAGGATTAAGCGTTTCATTGGAATCTCCTTTTCACTAAGATAATATTAGTATACGGCAGCAGCCTGACAAGCAGGCTTTGATCAGGGAGCGCCCTGATGGTATTTTTATTGTTTTCTGTTTATAAGAGCAAAATGTAGGAGCCGGCCGCTTGTTATGCCTGCATTACTGCCTTGGAGTAAGCTGCTCTGTCAATATCTACAACTTCAACCGTTATAGAGCAGTTAATCAAACCTAATTTTTTTAGCTGTTCTGCAACTAATTGAGACAGCATTGATTTTTGATCAATATTACGCCCTGAAAGTATTTTTAAAGTGACGTGCACAAAATCTATTTTCTGATTACCGGTTTGGTAATTAGAGTAAGACAATGTCCTTATTTTGATATCACTTCCATCTGCTTCAAATAATGTAGACTGCAGGGCTCCTGCAAATACTAACGGCATTAAAGTATTTCCATCTATGGCTGATGAGTGCTCAACTATACAATGCGGCACTAGATTCTCCTGTAATGTAACGTCTTTTCAGCAGTTGTATTGAGTTCGGCTGCAGTTACTGTTGTGTTTCTACCTGCTTAAGTACTCGAGCGGGATTTCCGCCGATTACGACATTGTCAGGAAAACTTTTAGTGACAACAGCTCCTGAGGCAACAACAACATTGTCACCTAAAGTAACTCCCGGGTTAATGACTGCGTGACCGCCAATCCAGCAGTTATCACCAATAATTATCGGTTTTGCAAATTCAACACCGCTGTTTCTTTCAATTGGATTAACTGGGTGACAGGCTGTATAGATACCAACCTGCGGGCCGATAAAACAATTGCTTCCGAATTTAACCTCTGCACAATCCAGTATTACGCAGCCGAAGTTTACATAAAAATTATCGCCTACGGAGATATTCTGCCCATAGTCACAATTGAAATTCGGCTCTATTTTGATGTTTCCTTCAATACTGCCGAATAGTTCAGTAAGAATGTTTTTTCTCTCTTCTTTCTGTGCTCTAGTTGTTTGATTGTACTTGAAGGTGAGGTTTCTGGCTTTTGAGCGCATCTCAGACAATATATCATCACTAGGGTCGTAAATGCCGCCCGAAAGCATCTTATGCAGTTCACTCATTTTCGATTTCTCTCTATTTTATTCGACGCTGGCGGGTTTTTAGTTTTGAACTGCAAGAAGAACAGATAATAGACACAGGGTCAAGATTAAAGGCCTGGCGCTCAAAATCGTGTACGTAGCACTGCGAACGCCAGCTTTGCCACAAAGGCTATTGAGTATGACTGAGTTTTATGGGTAATCAGGATTAGTTATTAAATACATGAAATCCATTGAATATCAATCAAATATAAATTACTGTGCGTTTTTAAATGATCCGGCTGGAAATGGATAACTCTACAGCCTCGTTATACAAGGAAGTACACATGGAACAGAAATTTATCTATTCAAAGGGAAAATATCACCTTACTGCTGAAGAGTTTAAGTATCTCGGTTATACGGAAAAACTTAAAAATGTAGCAGATCTTGAAGTTGTAGAGAGCTTTTTTAAAAATAAATTAGTTGCAGGCGCAACCCTTTCAGTTTGGGGATTGTTGTTTTCATTTTTTCCAGGGTTTCTTATAGCTTTGATACTTCCAGAGATAATCACAGAAAGTACAATGGACCCGCAAGTAATCGTTTCAATTTTTTGTGTTGCAGTTGCGTTCATGCTTGGATTTATTTTAAGACCAAAATATAGACTTTATATTACAAAGGTTAACGGTAATAAAGGTTCAATTGGGCGAAATCATAGTAGTAGGGGACAGTTTGATGAATTAATTCGCGTTGTGAAAGCTACAATCTCTAAAAACTGTTAGCTTTGTAAAAAAGCATAAACAATCGGACAGTTAGTGATGAATATTATGTCTAACCACAAAATGCTTTAGGCTCTCCAATTTCGAGTAAGTTTGAATCTGAAATAGGAGATTTAAAGGTTACTCCGTTAGAAATGATTTTGCGCAGCTGTTTGTGGCGCCGGTAATATAAGGAAGTTATAAAAATGAGTCGAAAATTGGCGGTATTGCTGCTTTTGGTCATAAGCGTTAACGTTAATGCGAGTCAAAGCTATGATTTAGCCGCGACGATGAAACATAATGATAAAACGCTTTTTAGTCCGCAATTGAAAATTGTAGATGGGCGCTGGCAGCAAGTTCGTAATGATAGTTGTACCTATTCAAGCCAGATTTTAGAACAGGCAGATAATACGCTACTTGTTGAAAGTGACATTGCCTGTGGTGATTTTGTTCTCCAATCGGTTTTTATCCTAAACCCTGAGGGGGGCGAGGCCAAACTAGAAATTGGAGAGGTGGATGATATGTGGGAATTCAGAGTTTCTGTATCGGTCCAGCATTAGTAACCGAAAAGCAGAATGCTCATTTATATTTTACACTCTATCCTGCAGTTATTCGCTGCTAAAAGCTGCGTTGATTTAAACAACCAAGTGAGGACATTATGTTATTAAAAGGTTCATGCCACTGCGGCTCAGTTAAATTTCAAGCTGAATCTCATTATCCGTATCCGTTTAATTTATGTTACTGCTCGATATGTCGTAAAACTGCCGGCGGCGGCGGTTTTGCGATAAATATAAGTGCAGACGCTAGTACATTAAAAATTGAGGGCAAGGAAAATACCGGATGCTATCATGCCGTAACAAACGGTCAAGAAAGTCCCGGTGAACGTAATTTTTGTAAGCATTGCGCGAGTGCACTCTGGGTTTATGATCCAAGATGGCCGGAATTTGTTTATCTGTTTGCATCAGCAATAGACAGCGAGTTACCAGTACCGCCGGAAAGAAGCCATATAATGCTCGGCAGCAAAGCAAACTGGGTAGAGGTTGAGAGCAAGCCGAATGACAAATGCTTTTCAGAATACCCGCAAGAAAGTATCGCGCAATGGCATGAAAGGCTGAAACTAAGCAAATAAAAAATGGGACAATTTTATGTTTAAATTTGTATTAAAAACCTTAGCATTAACTTTCTGCAGCCTGACGGTGCAGGCTGAGAGTTCAGTTTGGAAAGTAAGTTTAGGGGAAGAGAGTATTTATATCGGGGGAACCGTTCACCTGTTACGTCACTCTGATTTTCCGCTGCCGCCTGAGTTTGATATCGCCTACAAGAACAGTGACCGCATTTTTTTTGAAACGGATATTGCCGCTTTATCTGATCCTGAGGCACAAGGAAAACTGCTCAAATCAATGACAGCTGCACCAGGCAGCCGCATAGATAAACTGCTCAGCCCTGAGACAATGGAAAAATTATCTGACGCTGTTTCCCAAAGAGGCATGAATGTTAATTCGCTTATGTCGTTTAAAGCCAGCATGATAGTGACAGTGCTGCAGATGACAGAGCTGAAACGATTAGGTGTGAATATAGAAGGAGTAGATGCCTATTTTCATGAACGTGCCGTTGCAGACGGCATGCCTGTCGGTGAGCTTGAAACCCTTGAGCAGCAGCTGTCGTTTTTATCTAAAATGGGAGAAGGAAAAGAAGAGGAGTTTGTCCGTTCATCACTGCATGATCTCGATGAACTCAAATCCATGTATGAGGGGGTTGTTTCAGCCTGGCGTAACGGTGATCGAAAACAACTGGAGGCATTGTTTATAAGTGAGATGAAACAGGATTTCCCGGAAGTCTACGAACAGCTGCTTGTGCAGCGCAATAATAACTGGCTGCCGAAAATTAAAAGCATGTTTAAAGAACCCGGGACAGAATATATCTTAGTAGGAGCAGGGCATTTAATAGGACCCGACGGCATACTGCAGCGTCTGGAAAAAGAAGGTTACAAGGTAACTCAGGTTAAGGTTAAACCTTAAGTAATTACTATCTCCCATGGATTACGTGAGAGTTTAGAGGTTATTTTATCAATAATGGAACTTAAAATTAACAACATCTTGTATTACTAATTGGAAGGACTCTGAGGATTTTCACGGCCGAGTGATGAGCAGGGCAATGGTGTGACCAGCTCCCTCTCCCCAGAGACATTAATGGCTGCTAACTTATTCTTCTACAACATTTGCTTGCCACCGCGAGCACGTTCTCCAGAGTAAAGCCAAAGTGTGTTAGCAGCACACTCCCCGGCGCTGATTCACCAAAGCGATTCATGCCGATAATTTTCCCCTTGCGCCCCACATATTTGTGCCAAAAGTCCACATGGGCTGCTTCAATAGCAATCACATTACTGACTTCCGCCGGTAGTACCGACTCTTGATAGTCACTGGATTGGGCATCAAAAAGATTAGTACAAGGCATAGAAACCACTCGTACCTGACGCCCTTGCTCACGCAGTTTTCTAGCAGCAGCACTGGCCAGCTCCACCTCCGAGCCAGTGGCAATAAAGATAAGCTCTGGCGTATTTTCGCTATCACTTAGGATATAACCGCCTTTTTCAATAGCAGCTATTTGCTGTTGTTCACGCGTTTGATGTATTAGATCCTGTCGGCTGAAAACAAGTGCGCTTGGTCCGCTATTACGCTGAATGGCTAATTTCCACGCCACTGCGCTTTCGGTCGCGTCACAGGGACGCCAAGTCTGCAGGTTCGGCGTTAAACGCAAGTTGGCCAGCTGCTCAATAGGCTGGTGAGTGGGGCCGTCTTCCCCTTGACCAATGGAGTCATGGGTATACACAAAAATATTTCGAATCCCCATTAAAGCGGACATACGCACCGCATTTCGTGCGTATTCCATAAACATTAAAAAGGTCGCCCCATAATTAATAAAACCATTATGTAGGGAGATACCATTCATAATGCTGCTCATACCAAATTCACGGACGCCGTAAAATAGATAATTGCCGCTGGCATCCTCGCTGCTGATTCCCTTGGATCCAGACCATAGGGTCAAATTGGAGCCGGCTAAATCCGCCGATCCCCCCAGCAGTTCCGGTAATAATGCGCCAAAAGCGGCAATGGCGTTTTGTGAGGCTTTACGCGAGGCGATATTTTCACCTTGGGCTTGGCATTGCGCAATAAATTGATCCGCTTTTTCAGCAAAATCACAAGGCAATTCATTGTTTATTACACGCCGTTCAAACTCACGGGCAAGTTTAGGGTGGCTCTCTTGATAGGCGTCAAATAGCAGCTGCCATTCTCGTTCAGCATCATTTCCTTTCACCTTCGCATCCCAAGCATCATAAACATGATCTGGGATTTCAAAAGGGGGATGTGACCAGTTAAGGTACTGACGAGCAGCTGCAATTTCATCATCACCCAGCGGGGCGCCGTGACAATCATGACTGCCAGATTTATTGGGAGAGCCAAAACCAATCACGGTTTTACAACAGATAAGCGTTGGTTTATCCGTAACTTGCTTGGCCGCTGCTATCGCCTGCTTGATCGCAGCCGCATCATGGCCATCCACCCCACTGACCACATGCCAGCCGTAAGCGGAAAAGCGAGCCGGAGTATCATCGCTAAACCAGCCCTCAACATGACCATCAATAGATATGCCATTGTCATCCCAAAAGGCAATTAATTTACCCAATCCTAAGGTGCCGGCCAACGAGCAAACCTCATGAGAGATACCTTCCATCAAACAGCCGTCACCTAAAAAACAGTAGGTATAGTGATCAACAATATTAAAATCGGCTCGGTTAAATTGTGCTGCTAAGGTTTTTTCCGCAATGGCCATACCCACGGCATTGGCTATACCTGCCCCTAATGGCCCGGTGGTGGTTTCGACGCCTGGAGTATAACCATATTCAGGGTGCCCCGGGGTTTTAGAACGTAATTGTCTAAATTGTTTTAGCTGTTCAATGGGCAGGTCGTAGCCCGATAGATGCAGCAGTGAATAGATAAGCATTGAGCCATGACCGTTTGATAATACAAACCGGTCGCGATCCACCCATGCTGGGTTCGTGGGGTTATGCTTTAAAAAATCGTTCCAGAGAACTTCACCAATATCTGCCATTCCCATGGGGGCACCGGGGTGACCAGATTTGGCTTGCTGCACCGCATCCATACTTAATACACGAATTGCGTTGGCTAATTCATTACGGAGAGTCATTGTTTTATCCTATTATTTTATGTTTAATATACTTATCAGGCGCTTGCTTTTGGGGTGCTCATCGGTATCAGCACTTCTTCTAGTCGATTTTGATCTAAGGCAAAATTCCGAATACCCTCAGCCAGTTTTTCCGTGGCCATAGCATCTTGATTGTGTAACCAAAGGAACTGAGCTTCGCTAAGAGGCTGAATGGTGTCCTGTGATTTTTTCTCTAGTTTGTGTGCGGATAACTTAGTCACCAAACGACCTTTTGTGTTTTGTAATTCTGTTAATAGTGCAGGAGAAATAGTCAATAGATCACAGCCAGCAAGCTCAATCACTTCGCCTATATTTCTAAAACTCGCTCCCATGATCACCGTTTTATAACCATACTGTTTGTAATAATTATAAATATCGCTAACTGAGCGAACACCCGGATCCTCACTGGCAGCGTAAAATCGCCCTTCATTCTTTGTGTACCAGTCTAAAATGCGGCTAACAAAAGGAGAAATAAGGGTAACATTCGCCTCTGCACAGGCGACCGCTTGCGCCATGCTAAACAGTAACGTGAGGTTACAGGCAATCCCTTCTTTTTCTAATTGTTCCGCCGCTTTAATACCCTGCCACGTTGAGGCTATTTTAATTAACACCCGCTCTTTACTGATCCCTGCCTGCTCATATAATGCAATCAGCTTACGTCCTTTCTCAATACTAGCTTGAGTATCAAAAGAGAGACGAGCATCCACTTCACTAGAGATGCGGCCGGGAATATGTTTTAAAATCTCACAACCAAAATTAACAATTAACTGATCGCAGATATCATCAATATCTACTTTCCCCTGCAGGGTAGATTTTGCTATCGCATCCGTCAGTAAATGTTGATACTGCGGCAGTTTAGCCGCTTGTAAAATCAGTGAGGGATTCGTAGTAGCATCCACTGGGTTTAATGCTCTAATTGAGTCAATATCACCGCTATCCGCGACCACTGTTGTCTTTTCTTTAAGTTGATTAAGTAAATTCATTGGCTTTCAATCTACCAGCATGGGTATTTAATAATAATACTGCTGGCAGCTCCTTTATTAAGTTAAATGGCTTGTTTTAGTTGTGCAGTATTACTATGGGTCTTATTGTTTATATTCTTCGTTATAACGCGATCTAAGTGCTGCCGAACATCAATGAGTGAACTAAAAACTGCATCGGCAATACTAAATTCAGGACTCTGACTATTCTCTGGAACCACCCAAGTTGTCATGGCCGCCGCTTTACCTGCAATCATGCCAGTGACACTATCTTCAATAACAAGACACTGCCCTGTGTTAACTTGAAAACGTTGCGCTGTAGTTAAATAAACATCTGGATGGGGTTTACCGTAAGGCTCATCATCCGCGCTGCAGATAATGCTGAAATAGGAGTGAATTCCTAAAGATTGTAGTACGGCATTAATAATAGGTTTGCTTGAAGAGGTTGCTAAACCGATATTGAATTCACGCTCTTTTAAATAATTTAATAGGCTATGCAAACCGGGCTTAGCACAACCTTGCTCAAGAATTAATTCAATTACTGACTGCATTATGCCTTGCTGTAAGATAGAGGGACAAACTACTAATTGATAACGTAAGCACCAAACCTTAGCGATATCCTCTAAACGCTTTCCCATTGTGAACTGGATACAATCAGCCGCAGTGACTGTAACGTTATATTTAGCTAGCTCATTAATCTGTGCTTCTCTCCAAAAAGGTTCCGAATCAATAATGACCCCGTCCATATCAAAGATAACTGTATTTTTATTCATCTAATTATTGCCTATTTTATGGTTATTCAGTTCTTTAGCAAAAAATGACTATTGTGACTTGTAAGGCTGAAACAAAGTTCTCATACAACTCTGTTTCTATCGACCTTAATTACTAAAGAGATGTTATCTGTGCTATTAATCGGCTTAAACCAAAGTTACGGCCTCCTCTAATTCCCTCCTTTCTTCACCAAAACCAGGCTGTTTTACTTCAATTTTATAGCTCACCCAAAAAGCGATAAGGTATAAACCTGCATAAGCTATGACAACACCAAGGGTACTAAAGTAAGGTAAAACAATGACCGCAATCGCTGGTGCTAAAAAGTTAGAAAGGCCTGCTGATAGGTTATAAACCGAAATAGCGGCTCCCTTATGTTTTGGCTCCAAGGCCGGGAAGACAGCCGCCATAGGAACAAAGGCTGCAACGAAGATTCCTAACATAATGGCTGGAATAAGTGCCACCGCAAAGTTATGACCAAAATGCTGGGGGATATAATAGAAAGCTAAAGTAGAAAACGCCATGCCGATACAGCCAAACCAGCGTACTGTTGGTATCCAGCCAATTTTTTCACTTATCACCCCCCAAAATACATTGGAGAAAATCGTGGCAAAGAAGAAAGCGGTCCAAACCTGTAACCACTCAGAGGTCGTGAAACCAAGATCATCAACAAACATCATCGGCATAATCACGGCAAAGCCAAATAGTGAAAGCGTATTAACGATACGTACAAAACTTGAAGCAAGAATATTTTTATTGGTATAAATTAGCGTTACTGCACGGCTCAGTTCGGTAAACTTCTCCTTTCTTGATAATGACTGCATATGCGTGGGGACTTTCACATTACGCAGTGCAATCATTGCCATGATCCCGCCGGCCAGGCAGAAGACTAAAGCTAACCAAAGCGTACCCATTTCACCGAACATTGGAATGGTAAAGCTAGGTATGTAACTACCAGCCACACCAATACCAATAGAATACACAGTCCAGAACCAGCCAAGTGCCGAACTTACAGAGTCACTGCGTACATTGTTTACAATCACCACAATAAATGAATATAAGAAAAGAGGATAAGCTAATCCACGAATACCATAAAATAATAAAATCAGAGGGTAATTGGCATCACCTAAGCCAAAAACTAAAAATAATACATGAAATATACACCATAAGATAAAACCAATTTTCATGGTTTTTTGCGGAGTAATAATTTCTGCAAGTACACCAGATACCCAGGCTGCAATCGCTGCAGCTAAACCATATAAGGTAAACGCCATTGAAGACTGCGCAGGGCTAAAGCCAAGCTCAGTAATATAACGTGATAAAAAGGCTAGCTCAAAACCATCACCTGTCATAAAAATAGCGATCGCGACATAGCCCCAAATTAAATTTAACGGCAAACCTAGCCACGTTTTATTTACTGTTTCCATCAGTTTTCCTCAAATTCGATTGATTAACAGCGCCCTGTCTGTCAAGGCGCGGTGGATTATTTTTTACTTTCTTAACTTAAGATCATTCTGATAAATATCTTTAAACGTTTGATAACGTTCTTTTAAATGCTTTTTAATCTCTTTATTTGCTATATAGATATTAGATACCTCAGGTTTCTTACATACATCGTTTTCACTACCGCCAGCGGCAAGTCGAGCAAGTCGAGCCGCTCCTAGTGCTCCCCCCGTTTCACCTCCTTTATGGGTAACAATGGGTAGATCTAAAGTATCTGCAAGTAGTTGAGCCCAGAACGTACTCCTCGCTCCTCCTCCAACGAGCGAACATTGCGTGATCTTAGTTTTTGAGTTTTGCAACGCAGACAATCCATCAGCAAGCCCAAAACTAACCCCTTCAATAACCGAATAACCAAGCACCGCACGTGACGTGTTATGCGTCATGCCATGAAAACTACCTGTGGCATAGGGATCATTGTGCGGCGTTCTTTCTCCCGATAAATAAGGAAGAAAAATAGGGGCGGACTGCTTTTGCTGCTCTGTTAACTGTTCCACTTCCAACAATAACTCAGCTTCATTAGTCCCTACGAGTCGACAAAACCACTGCAAACAACTAGCGGCACTTAACATCACACTCATTTGATGCCAACGCAGCGGTAATGCATGACAAAAAGCATGTACCGCAGAGGCAGGCTCCGGGCTATACTGCTCATTAACCACAAAGATAACACCCGAGGTACCCAGCGAAATAAACGCATCACCGGGCGTAACAGCACCAACACCGATCGCACTAACGGCATTGTCTCCACCGCCCCCCGCTACCACCACATCATCAGCTAACCCCCATTCAATAGCGATTTCTGGTGATAGCGCTGCAGAAACATCACTCCCTTCTACCAGCGACGGCATTTGCGAGCGGTGCATACCCGATTTCTCTAACAAATAGTCAGACCAATCCCTTTTTTCAACATCAAGCCATAATGTCCCCGCTGAATCCGACATATCAGACACAGTAGTTCCAGTCATTTGATAGCGTAAATAATCCTTAGGTAATAACACTGTTTTTACTTGCGAAAAAATCTCTGGCTCATGTTTTTTCACCCACATCAATTTTGGAGCAGTGAAGCCGGGCATCGCCAAATTTCCTGCGATCTCGTGTAACTTCGGAGCCGCTTTTTCAAATTCTTCACACTCTTTCGCGCAGCGTGTGTCATTCCAAAGAATTGCAGGACGCAAAGATTTTCCATTTTCATCAAGCAGCACTGCGCCATGCATTTGCCCTGATAAACCAATTGCTTTGATTTTTGCCCAATGTTGAGCACATTTATCACGTAGTTTTGGAATAATCTGCTGCGTCGCTTGCCACCATTGCTCTGGTTGCTGCTCTGACCAGTACGTAAATGGACGCTGTATAGTTAATGCCATACTTTCACTGGCAACAATGTCTCCACTGCCATTGATGACAATCGCTTTAACTTCAGAAGTGCCAAGATCGATACCTAAATACATAACCTGCTCCTTTAGCTAAACATTGGTGAAACAACTGCGATTTTATTTCTTAGCAGCGTTTCAAATTCAGGCTTACTCGCTAGCTCACCGAATAACATCTCGTTGGTCGCATAAGCTTTAATGGGATCCGCTGAGTTATACATAGCATGCACAGCCTGCTCATCGAGAATGCCGTCTTGGTATTCGTAAGGTAGTTGACCTTCGTGCCATTTCTGCATAAAGGTAAAGAAGAGCGCGGGTAGTGCCGCCGTCGCATCTGGCGTTTCGTTACGGTTATAACAATCAATCATTGTTGGAGTAACCATGGCAGGAATTTTAGAGAAGCCATCAGCTGCAACACGTTGGTTAGTATCTTGAATATAGGGGTTGGTAAAACGCTCAAGGACCACATCTCGATAAGTCGGTAAATCGATACCGTTATTACCTAAACTGGGGATAACATCCTCAGTAACATAATCGTAAGCGACTTTAAAGATAGAATCGGTTAATGTACTTTCATGAATATAAGATTGATTTGCCAACGTTCCAGCCCACGCAATACAGCTATGAGAAGCATTTAAAATGCGAATTTTAGCTTCTTCATAGGGGATAACTGAGTCAACGGTCTCAACACCCACCGTCTCTAGATTGGGACGAATAGTAATAAACTTATCTTCGACGACCCATTGAATAAACTCTTCTCCCATCACTGGCGCTTTGTCAGCAATGCCGGTTTTCATTTCAATACGCGCGGGTAATTCAGCACTTGGACGAGGTGTAATACGGTCAACCATCGTATTTGGACAAGTCGCATTGCTCTCTAACCAAGCAAGCAGTTCGCTATCACCGCTTAGTGCTAAAAACTCCATTAGACCATCGTGAAAACGCTCACCATTGTGACGAACATTATCGCAGTTCAATAAGGTAACGGGTCCATTCTCTGCTTTCATTCGCTCACGAAGAATTTTTGCTACCGTGCCATAAATGGTTTGATTATCGCCCGCTAAGTCCGCTGCAACGGCGCTGTTTTCTTGGTCTAACTTAAAGCTAGTGTCAAGATAGTAACCCGCTTCGGTCACTGTAAAAGCGATAACTTTCGTTGATTCTTTCATGCCTTCCGCGATTAATGGTGCCAAATCTGCCTGCCATGGAATAATCTTTTGAATAGACGTGATCTCTTCATAGGCGCTGTCACCCTTAGGGGAAATCGTTTCTAACATATATTTACCATCTTGGTTTGCTAGGTGGCCGGCAATATCTTCAGCATCGTTACGAATGTTACCAGCAGAAATAGACCAAGAGTCATCGCCAGATTCAATCAGTTTATGTAAATACCACGCCTGATGTGCACGATGAAAAGAACCCAATCCGATATGCAGCCAAGTGTATTTATTTGATTTAGTCATGTTATTACCTCCAGTTAATTGTTAGCAGTGACTATACTTGAGCAATTGCCCAAAAGCTGGGCTTTTGATCATAATTGGGCAATTATCCATAAATTGAATTATTATTCAATAGTGCTCAAGTCTAATTTTTTTGTTGAAAAGTCGAACAGAAGAAAATGAAAGCAGAGTTCAATCGATAAATTGAGGGAGAAATTTACTGTGTTTTTATCATTAATAATTAGCTAATAAACAGACAAGACAAATATAACGTGCTGAACAAAAATATAATTTAAAAGGAAGAGAGAACAAGATTAATGACAATTTATAATGGTAAGCTAGACAAACAGCGAGCATCTAAACGAGCTTGCTGAAATTAATACCCCCCCTATCTCATGCATATCCCTGAACAATAGGTGTATCTTATTTTTTTGTTAAATGCTTTATCGTGAGCAAGCATTATTTCCAACAGCTTACTTTTATTTTCCCTTTGACGGCTCAAAAACAGCACTACAGCGCCTCTTTAAAGCAAGTTTAAAATACAAATCAAATTGGAGAGGCAAGTCGATACGTGCCATCGTGGAACAAGTCAGGGATGCAACCAGCGCAGATACCGGCCGTAAAAAAGATAAGTTAGCATGCTAACTCAAAGCCTGATAACAACGAAGGTTATCGTTATTGCCTTGCGCTAGCATCCGGAAAACGATGAATCCGCACCGGAGCTATACACAAAAAACTAAACTACTTGACCTGCCACCAACACTCACGTTAGATTTTACTTAAACTAGCAGGATCACAATAAGCAGCTACATCAATCTTATTAAGCTAACCACCTAATATAATAACGCAGGAATCAAGCCGTGAAAGAGAGTAATTCGAAAATAGACAGTATCGTCAGGGCTGCATGGTTATATTATGTATCAGGTGCTAATCAAAGCGAAGTGGCTGCTGCTTTAGGTGTCTCGCGACCAGCCGCACAGCGTATGATTGCAGCAGCAAAGGATGAAGGCATTATCTCTATCGGCATTAATCACCCTATTGCCTCATGCCTTGAATATGAAGGGTTATTAAAAGATAAGTTTAAGCTGCAGCTTTGCCATATTGTTCCCAATGGAAAATATAGTGAAACCGATGAAGAAACATCCCTTTCCTACGGAGGTGCACAAGTCATATCGCAATACATTAGCCAAGAAACCCCGATAAAGATTGGGCTAGGTTCAGGAAAAACCTTAAAAAAAGCCATCAACTATCTGGAAAAAATTGATCGACCACAACATAAATGTGTCGCCTTAATCAGCGCCATGGATAGCGAAGGTCTATGTAATTATTACGATGATGTTCCCTTATTATTTGCCAGTAAAATCAAAGCACGTTATTACCAGTTACCTGCCCCACGTTATTCCAATAATCAAGAAGATTATAATATGTGGTGCAACAACCCCTTGTATCAGAATATCACTACTAAAGCCGATAACGCAGATGTGATTTTTATTGGTATTGGATCGATAGGTGATAAAAGCCCCATCGTACAAGATCGATTTATTGATAATGAAAAATCAGAATCATTACGAAAAATTGGTGTGGTGGGAGAAATTTTGGGCCGTTTTATTGATGAGCAGGGGAGTGGTGTTGATCATAAGATCAACAAAAGTGTTACCAGTTATGATGTGCGTAATAATAAAAAGCAAAATGTCATAGCCATTGCATCCGGCAGCGAAAAACAAGCCGCCATCTTAGCTGCGCTTAAAGGCAAATGGCTAAATGGTTTAGTGACCGACGAGCAAACCGCAAGATGGCTGCTGACCAACTAGTTATGTAAGGCTGGCATTTAAAAGACACAATGATCATATTGGTGAAATATTTTCGGTAAGTATAACGGCCGGCAATACTAATGACAGAACGCAGCTGACAAATTTGTGTAAAAATATTACGGATAAACTCTTTGCTGATAAAGACTGCATTGGTAAAAAATGGGCAGAAAAACTCTTCGAAAAAGATATCAATTTAGTCACAACAGTACGAAAAAATATGAAAGCTAAAGTTATATCTGTATTTAATAGAGCCATGTTATCAAAGAGATATATCATTGAGATGATTAATGATATATCTCAGATAGAACATAGTCGGCATAGAAGCAAAATGGCTTTATGATCAACTGATCTCAGGTTTAGTTATATATTTTAAAAAAAAGAAGAAACCAAAAATCAAGCTGGCAGATGATGAGCTAAAATTAATTTAAACCGATTATGATAAAAATTAAATCGAACTATGGTCACTTAATAAATGAATTCATGTTGTTTCCTTGTTACTTTGCTAAGCGGTTATAAACGATATTCACCAGCATAGATGCTGCTCTATGAATACAGGTATCATCAAAATCAAAACTAGCGGTATGTGTGTTTGTTCCTTTGGTACCGATCATAAACCAGCAGGCACCGTCAACTTTGTCGGTAACAAAAAACTGCATATCTTCACCGCCGGGTGATGCTGGTACGTCAGTAACAACATTCTCTGCACCATACAGCTGCTTCGCACATTCAATGACAGTGTTTGTGTGTTCAATGGTGTTAATGGTTGCAGGGCAAAGGACTTCAAACAATAAGTCATAGACCGCGCCGTACTTTTTACACACCTCTTTAGCGATCTGATGCATGTTGTCGCGCATGTAATCGGCAATGTGCGCTTCAAAGTAGCGCATAGTACCGCCGGCTAACGCTTGCTCTGGTATTCCATTCATAGCAGTGCCGCCGTTTAACTTACAGGTAGAAATAATCGCCATATCATTTTTAATGTTTGTTGTAATATTGTTCCATCCATTAACGATTTCACAGGCTGCGGATATTGGATTAATACACTTATGAGGTACGGAGCTATGGCCGCTTTTACCCGTCACTGACAGCGTAAACACCTCACCGGCACCGGTAGTCGCACCGTAACGAACCTGAATTGTCCCGTCCTGCAGGCGGGGCATATTATGAAAACCGTACAGCTGGGTATAGGGATGATCTTTGTATAAACCATCCTTGATCATTGCTTTAGCACCTTGCCCGTTTTCTTCACTCGGCTGGAACAGAATTTTTACACATCCGCTAAATTCATTGTAAGCAGCGAGATGTTTAACAACAGCTAGAGTAATAGCCATATGTCCGTCGTGACCGCATGAATGGGAGCATCCTTCATGTGTAGAAGCCCATGACTTACCGCAGGCATCCTGCATCGGAAGTGCGTCCATATCGCAGCGGAAAGCTATTGTATCGCCTTGCTTTTTACCTTTGATAGTAACGACAATACCTGTTTTACCGTAACCAAGATCATACGCTATGTTCCAATGTTTCAGTAAGTTAATGATGTATTCCTGAGTTTTGTACAGATCAAAGCTAAGTTCTGGAATCTTGTGTAACTCTCTACGCCAGCCGGCTGCCTGCTGAG
Source organism: Psychromonas aquimarina ATCC BAA-1526 (assembly GCF_000428725.1). Classification (GTDB taxonomy): domain Bacteria; phylum Pseudomonadota; class Gammaproteobacteria; order Enterobacterales; family Psychromonadaceae; genus Psychromonas; species Psychromonas aquimarina. Next base: position 169,241 of record NZ_KE386792.1, on the reverse strand, counting down.
TCAGCTGTTCGTTTATAGTGAGCGGTGCTGTTGCTGTAAGCATAATTATTACCTTCTGATTAGTTAGCTTCGAGTTGTTTAACTTCTACTGACTTAGCTTTCTTTTGAGCAATAAAATAAAGCGGGGAAATTAATGCCATAAATCCAAGTCCGATAAGGATCTTCACTGGATCCTGGTCAGACAGAAGATAGAGGCAGACTATTGTTCCTGCCGCTGGTAGAACCGGGCCCAATGGCACTTTAAAGGATGATTGTGCCTCTTTGTCTCCTGCAAACCTTTTACGGAAAATCAGGATACTGATACATGTTGGAATGTATTGAGCGAAGCGGGCTACAACAGAGAGCATTGCTAGTTCTGCGAATGAACCGCTTAAAGCGACAGGAACAGTTACTAAGCCGGAAACAATGATAGCGGCAGCCGGCACACCATTTTTAGTTTTGCGGCCGAAGAATTCGGGTACCATTTTGTCATCTGCTAACGGCAGCAGTGCTCGTGGAATATGGAATGATGCTGCTGTATTAATACCTGCAATTGAAATAATAGAGCCGATAGTAATCAGCCAGTAACCAAAGTTACCCGATATAACATGTGCGGCATCAGCCAGTGGAGTGCCTGATTCAGCAACGCTTTCACCAAGAATACCGACCGTTACAGCCATAATCAATGCATAGAACATTATTACGATACCAAGAGATAAGCAGATAGCTCGGGGCAGGTTCTTCTTAGGGTTATCCATATCTTCGGCAGCGGTACCAAAGGTTTCAAACCCGGTGAATGAGTAGAAAGCTAAAATTAACGCTGAAACGAGAGTCTCAGAATTAAGAGAGTAAGTCGGATTAGGGTTTGAGTTAGGGATGATGTTTTCCGGTGTGATGTACCAGATTCCAACCACAATCAAGAACAGCAGCGGCAGCATCTTGGCGATTGTGGAAATATTATTCACAGCTTTAGCCGCATTTACACCGAGTAAGTTGACAGCGGTAAGTAATACTATGATACCTGCCACAATGGAATTACAAAGAAATGTGTTATCAGTAAATTCAAACGTATTAGCAACAATGTTTTTAAATGCCACTGCCATAACCGCCCAGGCGATACACTGCATAAACCATTTCAAAAATCCGACTTCAAAACCGGCAAAGTTTCCAAAAGCTTCTTTGGTATAGACGTATGCTGCGCCGTTTTTACTGAAATATCCTGCAGCTTCTGCAAAACAAAGCGCGATAGTTGCCACGATAGCCCCGGTGATAAACACGACAGCGACGGACCAGTCACCGGCAAACTTATAAAGCGAAGCGGGTAAGAGAAATATTCCCGAGCCAATGATGGAGTTAAATCCAAGTAATACAATTGACCATAAGCCGAATTTTTTCTGTTTTTCATTCATAGGAGTAAGCCCTTATTTTGTTAATTAATTAGTTAATATTTTTCTTCAGCTGCAGGCATTGAAATAAATCCGAAAATACCGCCGGTTTTTGACTGTCTGGATCCCGGCCAATTGGTGTTCTGATGAACTGCTGCTTCTGCTGTACTATTTTCTTGCGGCGTAAAAAAACGCCCTCCCAACAATCCTGTTAGTCAGACGTTTCCTATACGTATTACCATTCCATCGTCTCTGGTAAGAAGTTCTCACGCTCTGTCTGGGCCAGCTACCGCATAATAGTGAAAGCTAAGGCCGTTGTGCCTGTATCATTTCGCTTTAATTTATTGTATTCCGCTGCCCTGACTTATTTTTCAGTCAGCTGCTTAGCCGCCTTTCTGAAATAAGCCGGTGCTTTGATTTCACCATAGGGAGAAATATAAGGAGTCGCTGAAAAATACACGGCGGCAAAGTCACGCTCTGGATCAACATACATACCCTGACCTGTATTGCCGTGTTTATACAAAGCACCGTCTTCAAAAATGAAGTCGAACTGGTAGGCTCCTTTAAGGGGCTGTTCTGCAAATAATCCTAATGCTTGTTTGTTTTTAGCACCGCCGATAAAAGCTTCACTTGTGCCTTCGCTGCGAATACGCTCCAGCAGGGCTGGTGTGACTAGCTGCTTATGCCCTGACTTCGGCCAGCTGGGGGTAAACAGGTTTGCGTATTTAGCAAAATCTTCCAGCGTTGACGAGATGATGCCCAGGTTAAGCGCCGTACCATCCGGCGTAAGGTGTGCCAGCAGCGGCATACGAGCCCCAAGCGTACCCCAGATACGTTCCTCTACGACATCAGCCCAGCGTTTTCCTGTAACCTGTTCGATAACCTGACCAAGTACCTGGGTGTTCAATGAAGAGTAGCGGAAACGCTCTCCCGGTTTTTCTCCGGGCAGCGGCTCTACTTCTTTTAATATTTCACGCCAGTCTTCAATTTCTACATTGGTCTGGGTTGTCCCGAAAGTTGCCATAATAAAGCGGACAAACACTGAGTCTGGATCCAGGATGCTGCTGTTATTTTCTTCAATATCAAGCCCGCTAGTGTGATTAATTAAATCCATTACCGTCACGTCATCCCATGCCGAGCCTTTCAGCTCAGTAACGTAGCGGGACGCTGGTGCTTTAGGGTCTAGGAGGCCTTCTTCAATCAGCATTGCCGAAATCAGACCCGTGACAGACTTAGCTGCCGAAGCCCAGAGATGAACGTCAGTCGGCGCCATGCCGGGATAGGCTTCGTATACCACTTCACCCTTATGAATCATCATAACGCCCTGGTGGCGGAATGTTGGATGCGCCAGATACTCATCCAGTGTCAGCTCTCCTTCGCTGTCGGTATTAAAGGTGATTTTGCCAATATCGGCATTTAAATTACGCTTCAGCTCAATCTGCCTGTCATGGGGGTTAATCCAGTCCGTACGCATAACTGATGTAAAATTAGTCAGGTAATAAAGTGTATGATCGCCTCCCATCTGCGCATGGAAGCTGCTGAAGCTGTCGTAGGCGGCTTGTACAAGCTCACTGTCAAAAGGCTGTTTCGCGGCCTCAACCGGCAGCGTAACAGAAGCACCTGGTGCGGTTAAATACTTTGCCAGCGGATGCCCTGAGTTCGCAAATACCGGTGCAGTGAAAGAAAGTGTTAATGCGGCCGCCAGCGGCTTAAGAGATAATTTATTCATTCTATGACCCTTTTATAAGTAGTATTTAATGACCTGCAGGTCTAAAGCTGGTCGCCAATCTACTGGAGCAGGGGGGCGAACACTAGAAAATTAGTATTAATAATAATTGTTATGTGACTTGCAGGTGTTATATTATTAGTGGTAATATTTTTATGCTGGCCAAGTATGAGTTTGCAACTTAACATTATGAATAATAAGGATATTAATTTGGCGGGATAATCTGCCACTTATTAGTGAATTTAATAATATGAGAAACCGCAATGAATAATGTAAAACAAAGTGCTTACGATGATGATGTGCTGAGCAAGATTCAATCGAGCTGGTTCTTATACAAAAAGGAGAACAAAGTCAGCCAGGCGCAGGCTGCAAAGCAGCTGGGAATGAAACAATCGGCATTTTCCCAGTATTTATGCGGAAATATTGCTCTTAACACCGATTTCATTTCCCGCTTTGCACAAATGGTAAACCGGCCTCCCGCTTACTTTCACCACCGCCTCGAGCATGGAGGAGAAGAATGGTACAGCCTGGATGCCACCATTTTTACTTCAGAAGTCAAGCAGACGCTGTCGCAGGGAAAGGTTAGTAACCCTTTCATTATCATGCCGCGTATGGCAACCATTAGGGATTATGTCACCGTCGAAATTGATAATTATGATACCCGTTATAAGAAAGGCACTATTGTGTTCTTTACACCCATAGGCAATATCTGCGAGTCCGATGAAGTTGGTATTTTCGGGAAAAACGGCCAAATTATTGCGATAGGTGAGTTAGAGTACTGCAATGACAGCTGGCGAGTCGCAGTCCTGCAGAACGGCATCCCAACGAAGATTATTTTAAATTCTAATTGTAAATTAATGCGTTTAGAAGGCTCTGTACAACATGCGAAAAACAAAAAACGTATATTTCATGGAAAGGAATAAACTGCAGAAAAGGGCGTTTTTAACTCTACCTAGTTCCCATGCTCTGCGCAGGAATTCAGAGGGACAGCTGCAGTAATTAGTTATAACTATACGTTAATTCAAACTAAATAATTTCACTGCTGATAAATGAGCCGCTCAATTAAGTACAAATTAAAGCTTGACCTTGGATGTTAGTCCAAGGTTTATAATTTCCATATTGTTTTTATTTGTCACATATTAATTGTATTAAGGAGTTTATATGTCTAGTCACTGCTGTAACAGCCATGTATGTAAAGAGCCCAGCCATCAAACTGCGGTTCCAAATGTAAAAACTCAGGCACCTGCCTCACTAGGTACTGCTGCTCCGGGTGAATCCTGCTGCACAACAGAACAACAGGATGATGATCCTGGTTCGGAGCCCGACAGTCCACCCTCTGCATCTTGTCATAAGAAAAGCAGCTGCTGCTCCAGCGAGCACAGCAGTGAAAAACCGACCACAGATATCCCGTTTAAAAATTCCTACAGCTGGAAAATTCAGGGCATGGACTGCCCAAGCTGCGCTCAAAAAATAGAAAAAGCAGTAAAGGCGATTAGCGGTATTAAACAAGCGAAGGTTTTGTTTGCTACCGAAAAACTAGTGGTTGAATTTGCCGGGCCGGAGCTGCTGGAGACGGTCGAGCAGGTTGCGGAAAAAACTGGATTTACGTTGACTAGTAAGGGCCGTAAATCCAATTCACAACAAGCCGAAGCATCTTTGCTTAAACAAAATGCCAGCCTGATTATTCTTACCCTGTTGATGGCCGCTGCTTTTGCAGTCAGCCGTTTTTCTGAAACATACGGCCAGGTCGCATTCACTCTGGCTGCTCTCTGGGGGCTGATCCCCATAGTGCGAAAATCTATTAATCTGGCCCAAAACGGCACTCCTTTTGCTATCGAAACTCTGATGAGTGTGGCGGCGGTTGGTGCGTTATATCTGGGTGAAACAGCTGAAGCGGCTATGGTGCTGCTGTTGTTTATGCTCGGGGAACGATTAGAGGCTTATGCATCGGGACGTGCGCGCAGCGGTATCAAGTCATTAATGGCCCTGGTACCTGAAGAGGCGACTCTGATAGTAGACGGGCAGCGGCAGTCTGTTTCTGCCGAACAGCTGAATCCCGGTGATATTATTGAAGTTGCTCCCGGTGGTCGCCTGCCCGCCGATGGTGTACTGCTGACCCGTGCTGCCAGTTTCGATGAAAGTGCGTTAACCGGTGAGTCAGTTCCTGTTGAACGTCTGCAAAATGAAAAGGTAATGGCGGGCTCTTTGTCTGCGGACCGTGTGGTTCAAATTCAAATTACCTCTGAGCCGGGCGCTAATGCCATCGACCGGATCCTGCACCTGATTGAAGAAGCAGAATCACGTAAGGCGCCATTGGAACGATTTTTAGACCGCTTCAGTCGCTGGTACACTCCCGCGATGATGGTACTGGCAGCCGCGGTGATTGTTGTTCCTCCTCTATTTTTTGCTCAGCCCTGGGACACTTGGGTATACCGAGGCCTGACGCTGCTGTTAATAGCCTGTCCATGTGCTCTGGTGATTTCTACTCCGGCTGCTATTACCTCTGGTCTGGCAGCCGCTGCAAAACGCGGTGCTTTGATCAAAGGCGGAGCTGCACTGGAGCAGCTGGGTAATATTCAGCAGGTTGCGTTTGATAAGACGGGGACGCTTACCGAGGGTAAACCTGTACTGACTGATGTCGTTGCCTGGCATGTTAACCAGCAGCAGATGCTGGCTCGAAGTGCCGCGGTTGAGCTGGGCTCTGCTCATCCGCTGGCAAAAGCGGTGGTAACGGAAGCTGAAAAGCTGGGCATTGAAGTTGTTGAAGCTGATCATCGTGAAGCAATAGTCGGCAAGGGGGTACAGGGGGAAGTTGATAATATCACTGTGCTGCTTTGCGCTGCCGATCGTCTGCCTGAGCATATCCAGCTCAGCAGCATGCAGGCTGAGCAGACTATTTCCCTGCAGGAGCAGGGTAAGACTCTGGTAGTCGTGCTTTATGATGAGGTTCCTGTCGGCATGTTAGCGTGGCGGGATAACCTGCGTGAGGATGCTAAGGCGGCCGTGAGTGCTTTGTCTAAGCTGGGAGTTAGCAGTTTGATGCTTACCGGCGACAATGACAGGGCGGCTAAAGCTATCGCCGGCGAATTGAATATGGATTACCGCGCGGGTCTGCTGCCGGAAGACAAGGTTAAGGAAGTGGAGCTTGCTAATACTAAAGGCCATGTGGCTATGGTTGGTGATGGTATTAATGATGCTCCGGCGATGAAGTCAGCTTCAGTGGGCATCGCTATGGGCGGCGGTACGGATGTCGCGCTGGAAACAGCCGATGCTGCGTTAACTCATAACCGGATTGCAGAACTGCCTATGGTGATTGAGCTTTCCAGAGCAACGCTGAACAATATCCGTCAGAATATTTTTCTGGCGCTAGGGTTAAAAAGCGTATTTTTAGTGACCACATTATTTGGTATCACCGGTCTGTGGATGGCAGTGCTGGCTGACAGCGGTGCTACCGCTCTGGTTACCCTTAATGCGCTGCGTTTGTTAAAGTTTAAATCGAAGCAGGAGTAACTGCTTCCCCTCATCAGCTAATGTAGTAACAGCGGGTGAGGGGGCTCATGATTAAAGCTACTCTGCTTGATTTAGATGGAATTTTTCCGCTAACCGGCCGCTCGGCAGTGAATGCATACTAGGGTTTAAATGCCTGAATATCTCCAGGATTTCTCAGCATCTTGTTCACTTCGTCAAGGTGCATCTCTTCTGCTGCAATCATTTCTCTGGCGTATTCTTCGAGAAGCACTGACTTTCTGCTTTCGGCTATTCTAAGCAGTTCATAGTAGGCGGCAAGTGCCGTTTTTTCATGCTCCAGACTCTCACGCAGAATATCACCTATGTGATGTTTGGTTGACTCCAGTAATGCGCCGATTTTTAACGACGGGTGGCCGCCTAAAAGCGTCACCAGCTCTCCAGCCCTGTGCGCATGAGTTAATCCTTCCTGCGCGTTGCTTTTCATCCAGCTGACAATGGGTATTCTGTTGTAGCCGTAAACCATTAATGAGTAATGCGTATAGCGGACAACGCCAGCCAGCTCAAGCTCCATAATTTTATTTAAGATATCAATGGATTTATTTGTATCTTTCTCGTTCATAATAATTTCTCCATTTCGCTCGACCATCTTTCTGTCTACTTTAGAATAGTGTGCATATTACACAGAGCAAGTTTTACTGCGCTCTGCTGCTGTATCCGGACATTGCTAAAATAAAAAGTTATCTGCTTAGATTTTAATCTCTTCATTTTTATCATCCCGGCAGCAGAAACAGCGCAGCCAGATAACTGCCCACACAGCGGATAACAATGAGCCTAATAAAATTCCCAGGCGATGCTGCATTATGCGGTCATCACCGGACTGCTCAAATGCCAGGCCGCCGATAAATAAACTCATGGTAAAACCTACACCGCACAGCACAGCAATGCCGTACATATGTGACCAGCCGACATTTTTCGGCATGGCCCCTAAATTAAATTTAATACCCAGCCAGACGGTCAGCATGACACCGGCCTGCTTGCCGACAAACAAGCCGAGAATAATGCCGAGAGGAATATTTTGAAAAACCTCGCTGAGGTTTATTTGTGAAAAAGACAAGCCGGCATTAGCAAAGGCAAATAACGGCAGAACAATAAGACCTACAGGCGCATGAAGATCCCGTTCTAATTCGTGCAGGGGCTGCATTTTATTAGAGTCCCAGTCTATGCCGTGCATAGGAATAAACAGGGCTAATATAACTCCGGCTAAAGTGGCATGAACACCGGATTGTAATAAAGAAGCCCACATCACTACGCCCACCATCAGGTAGGCCGCTTTGCTTATCACCTGACCTTTGTTCATTGCCCATAAAATCACAATGCAGGCGGATGAGATAAGAAGCGCTCCCATGGAGAGATGCTCCGTATAGAATAAAGCGATAATAATGATCGCGCCCAAGTCGTCAAAAAGGGCCAGACTGACTAAAAAGATCTTTAATGAACTAGGAACACACTTACCTAATATAATTAAGATACCCAGAGAAAAGGCAATGTCGGTGGCTGTGGGGATAGCCCAGCCTTGAATGGCTACATCATCTTGAATGTTCATACTGGTATAAATCAGCGCAGGGAATATCATGCCTCCCAGCGCACCTAGGGCAGGCAGTATGACTTTTTTAGGCGTATTTAATTCACCCTCGATGGCTTCGCGCTTTAATTCAAGGCCGACCAGCAGGAAAAATACTGCCATTAAGCCGTCGTTTATCCACAACAACAGGGGTTTAGAAATGGCGAACTCTTCAACGGCAACGGTGAGCTTTAAATTAATAAGCACTTCGTAGATATTATGCCAGGGGGAGTTAGCTGCAGCTAATGCCAGTACGGCTGCCGCTATTAACATAAGGCCGCTGGAAGCCTCATTTTTTACAAAGCGGCGAATTGATTCAAACATAGATACTCCTGTTTCCAGTATGGACCAACAGGGACAGGATTCAATATTATGATAATCATTATCAACACCAGCCGGCATGTTCTGCGCAGCCTCTGATGACTTGTGTGCTGTAACTAGTTCCCATGCTCCGCGTGGGAATTCATACGGCCAGCTGCCGCATCAGTTTTAAAACTATTCGTCATCACTCAGATTGTGGAACTAGGTATATTTCTGTTTTCAGTCTCTCAAGGAATTTAGTATTTTCTGCTGTTCACTTGCGCAAATGCCGTTTTTAATTTGTCGATAAAACGTCTTAAAAGCGGGGGAAGCTGCTGCTGATAGGAGTGCAGGGCATAAACATCACGTACTTCCCCCTGAAATGCCGGTAATACTCGCTGTAACTGCCCGCTGTCAAGGTCGCTCTGCACAAAAATAGTCGGTATTAAACCGATTCCCAGCGCACATTTCACACTGTTTACGGCACTGATTGAGGTGTTCACCTTTAAGGCTTTTGTACTGTTGAAGGTTATTGATTTACCCTGTTTATCATGAAGCAGGCTGTTCTCCTGCCAGGGCAGTAACACCAGTTTATTTTCACATAAATTATCAGCTGTAACCGCACTGGTCTGGGCCAGATACTGCGGTGCGGCAACTAGAATACTGTCCAGCCTGCCGATGGCGACGGCGCGGTAGGCGCTGTCTTTCTGCTGCCCCACTGATACCGCAAGATCTAATTTGTACTCCAGTAAATCCAGGCGCTGATCGCTAAACAGCAGTTCAGGCTGCAGGTTCGGATATTCACTGCACAGCTGGGCAATAATGGGGGTTACCAAAGCGCCGTCGAATGCATGCGGCGCGGTAATAGCGATACGCCCGGAGGGGGCCTGCTGATGTTCCTGTATATCTTCCAGTGTATCTGTTAACAGCTCGAGCAGCTGCTGACTGCGCTCGGCAAACTGCAGCCCTACAACCGTCAGGTTAAGTTTGCGTGTACTGCGGTTAAGTAAGCGTACCCCTAGTCCGTCCTCCAGCTGACTTATGTAGTGACTGACTGCCGACTTGGTATGTCCCAGTGATTTTGCTGCTGCGGTAAAAGAGCCTTTCTGCACTACCTCGTCAAATACCAGCATCTGATAGGCCAGTCTCTTTTGTTCGTTTTTTATGAACATTGTTTTCACTATTTGGCTAATTGTTATTGGTTTGAATAAGAATAAACTTCACTGCATCAATTAACAAGGAGATAAACCATGAGTCAATTAATTCGTAATGCAGTTATGCAGGCCAGCCGTCAATGGATTGCACTATTTAATGAAGGTGATACCCAAGCCTGTATCGATCGCTACCTGCCGGATGCCGGCATGCAGGTATCGCCTTTCGGGTCTTTTGCAGGACGCAAAGCAATAGGGGAGTTCTGGCTGCAGTTTGCACAGAGTAAGCCGGGAAACCTGGTTTATCGTAATGTGCAGATTAAGGTGCTTAATGAAAAACAGGCGGTTTTGTCGGCTAACTGGTCGATGAATATCGGCAGCGGTTTTATCAGTAAAGAGTTATGGGCGTTAGCAGATGACGGGCAGTGGTATCTGCAGGAAGATGATTTTAGTGTGTTAACTCAGCAGCAGACGCCGCTGCAGGATGCTCAGCGCACTGCGCTGGTCCTGGTTGATCTGCAGAAAGATTATTTTGCCGGCGGACGTTTTGAGCTGCACAAAACTGCAGAAGCTGCGGAGCAGGCCAAAATACTGCTTAACCATTTCAGAGAGCAGCAGCTGCCGGTTATTCATATTCAGCATATTTTCGAAGATGCAAATGCGCCGTTCTTTACAGCCGGCAGCGAAGGAGTGGAAATAGAAAACCGTGTGGCGCCTGTCGACGGGGAAGCGGTGATCGTTAAACATCAGATAGACAGTTTCATCGATACTGCGCTGGAGCAGACGCTGGTGGAATTAGGTATTGAAAAGCTGGTTATCGTAGGGGCAATGGCGCAGGCCTGCGTACAGACAATTTGCTGCAGTGCGGTTAATAAGGGTTATCAGTGCACCGTGATTGAAGATGCGATTGCAGCTCCTGCTCTGCAGTATCAGGAGCATAGTTTTACAGGAGAACAAATTGTCGCCGTCAATCTGCTGTCCCTTTCATTTGCTGGCGCTGAGAGCTATAGCACTCAAGCCTGGTTAGCAGACAAGCGCTAATTTAAAAACGATGCTCTCCCGGCTGTTAACTAGTTCCCATGCTCTTGCGTGGGAATTCAGACTGTCAGCTGCAGCATCAGTCATAAAGCTATGTGTTACCACGCAGAGTGTAAGAACGAGGTGTTTTTATTGAGAATGGGAAGATAAGTTAGATTTTTTTATACTGACTGAGAATATTATTAAACACTTTATACAGCTCTCAATATGTACATACTGCACTAACTGATGCTGTCCTTATTTTCAATGTTGTACTAAATTTTATGCTGTTTATCAATTAATTATATTTGTAGAACTCAATTTAAATGAGGCATTTATGTCAAAACAGCTGCTTATTATTGAAGATAATAAATCGATTGCTTCGGTTATTAAACACCTTGGCGACTCGCTTGGCTATCAGGTTACCATTGCTGAATCTTTTGCTAAAGTTAAAAGCCTGTTAGAGCAAGAGCAGAAGTTCTTTGTGGCAACAGTGGATATTAATCTGCCCGATGCGCCTAACGGCGAAGTTATTCCCTATGTGATAGAGCGTGGTATGCCGAGTATCATTATGACCGGCAGGATGGATGAAAAGATGCACCGCAAGGTGTTAAATCTGCCGGTTATTGACTACATCATTAAAGAAAATGCGCAGGCCTATCACTATCTGTTACGCATATTAAGCGGTCAGTTAACCAATAATAAAATCGGCATATTACTGGTTGATAATTTCAGCGCATCAAGAAATCAACTGGCACTTTTGTTAAAACGCCGCAACTTCACTGTTTACTGTGCAGGTAATGCCTCTGAAGCACTCACCATATTAGATCAGCGCTGTGATATTAAAATGGTTATCACAGAGCAGGAGATGCCTATTATAAACGGAGTGCAGTTAGTACAAAAAATCCGCAGAAAATATGCCGCCAACGAACTGATTGTTATGGGCTTAACGGATGGTAATCATAATTTTCAAGCTGAGCGTTTTATTAAAAACGGGGCTGATGATTATTTAAAAAAGCCTTTCTCTTCTGAAGAGTTCTACTGCCGTATTATGCAGAATATCGAACGGTTAAGTTACATAGAAGAGATAGAAAAATTAGCCAATAGCGATGACTTAACTGCTTTGTCTAACCGCCGTCATTTCCTTGAGCAGACTAAAATGGTGCTCAAAGTAGAATACGAACAGCCCCCGGTACAACTGCTGGTCATTCTGCATATTGATAAATTCAAAGAGTTAAATGATAAATATGGTTATAAGCTAGGTAATAAAATACTTATTGAAATTGCTAATATTTTAAAAATGCAGTTTGCAACAGAACTAACCGCACGCCTTAACGGTGCTGAGTTTGCCGTTTTTATCAAAGACAAGGAGCTGGAAGTCATAAAGTTAGCTCTACAATCCTTACAGCAGTATATCAGCCGGCATCCCATCGAGTTTTCAAAAAAACAGATAGATATAACCATTAGTCTGGGTGGAAAGCTGGTAAATGAAACAAAAACGCTGCAAAGTCTGCTTAAAGGAGCAGATCAAGCGCTTATTCAGGCCAAACAGTAGGGAGGCAATCAGCTGGTTATTAATGAACACTAAATATTTTGTATGGTTCTCAATTTGTAAATATTGTACTAACTGCTGCTGTCCTTATTTTCAATGTTGTACTAAATTTTATTCTGCTTATCAAATAATAGTATTTTAAAAAGCTGAATTTAATGAGGGCATATGTCAAAACAGCTGCTTGTTATTGAAGACAATAAATCTATTGCTTCGGTTATTAAACACCTTGGCGACTCCCTTGGTTATCAGGTTACCATTGCTGAATCATTCGCTAAAGTGAAAAGTCTGTTAGCTCATGAGCAGAAGTTCTTTGTGGCAACAGTGGATTTTAACCTGCCCGATGCACCTAACGGTGAAGTTATCCCCTATGTGATAGAGCGCGGTATGCCGAGTATCATTATGACCGGCAGAATGGATGAGAAGACGCACCGCAAGGTGTTAAACCTGCCGGTCATTGACTACATAATGAAAGAAAATGCGCAGGCCTATCACTATCTGTTACGAATATTAAGCGGTCAATTAACTAACAGTAATATAGGTATATTACTGGTGGACAACTCCACTGCGGCCAGAAATAAATTAGCACTTTTATTAAAGCGTCGTAATTTCACTGTTTACTGTACGGCGAACGCTGCTGAAGCGCTCACCGTATTAGATCAGCGCAGTGATATTAAGATGGTTATCGTTGAACAGGAGATGCCGATTACAAACGGGGTGCAGTTAGTACAGCAAATTCGCCGTAAATACGCTGCAAACGAATTGATTATTATGGGCTTAACTGATGCTGAACATCATTTTCAAGCTGAGCGTTTCATTAAAAACGGCGCTGATGATTATCTAAAAAAACCTTTCTCTTCTGAAGAGTTCTATTGTCGAATTCTGCAGAACATTGAAAGGTTAAGTCATGTAGAAGAGATGGAAAAATTAGCAAATAGTGATGACTTTACAGCCTTGCTTAACCGCCGCTGCTTTCTTGAACAGACTAAAATCATGCTCAATACTGAATATGAGCAGCCTTCGGTATTATTATTGGCTATTCTGCATATTGATAAATTCCAGGAATTAAATGATAAATATGGTTATAAGTTAGGCCGCAAACTACTTATTGAAATTGCGAATATTTTAAAAACGCAGTTTTCAACGGATATAACAGCACGACTGAACGGGGCGGAGTTTGCGGTTTTTATCAAAAATAAAGAGCTGCAGGTTATAAAGTTAGCTCTAAAACTCCTGCTGCAGCACATTAGTAAACACTCTATAGAGTTTTCAGGAAAACAAATAAATATAAGCATTAGTCTGGGCGGAAAGCTGGTAAAGGAAACAAAAACGCTGCAGAGCCTGCTAAAAGGAGCTGATCAAGCACTTATTCAGGCCAAACAGCAGGGAGGTAATCAGCTGATAATCAATGAAGATTAAAGATGATGCACCACCGCACGGAACAAGGATGCAGTATGATTTTACAGCTTATCATAAAGCCATATCGGCGATATTTTGTAATAGCCGATATGTGTCAAAGCGCCGATAATTGTAATAGCGATCGTATAATATAAACCCAAACCTGAAATATAAGCGAAAGGTAAGAGAAAGGCGATAAAGCTGTTGATTCGAATAAATTTTATTAAGGATAGATGCAGTCCTTTGAACTTGTTTTTTATCTCTTCAGTAATTTCCCCTTCTAAATAGGGGGCCATTTTAGAAGCATTACGATTCAAAACAATAATTTGGTAAATAGACAGGCAGAGTAAAAGCAGGGCAGTAATTGTAAACGGCCACATATAATTATTGAACTGCTCAAGCAGTTTGTTTTTTACGGAAATATAACTTTCAGATTCATTTAAAAATATAAAAGTGACAATCGGTGTTAAAAAGAATGCTAAATGTGAATACCATTTTATTCGAACCATTGTTTTTAAGTTCTGCTGCTCATTTGCCGATAAAACCATTTAAATACTCAACTCCTGTAAATATAACCCGGCATAATAGAAAAGCTCCCTGTTTCCATCATTAATAAATAGGTCAATAATTTGTATTGGAAATGCACCTTACATATCTTCGCGGTGTTTTTCAAATGATTATTTGTGCAGCGGGAACAGCTGCTGTATCAAAGTGAAAGACGCTGGTTAAGGGAAATCAATAGTATTTTTGTGAAGACAGAAATAGGGAAATTTACATCTGTTGATTGTTTTGAGGTGCAAATTTTGCTGTCGGAGACGGGAATAAACACTACTTAATTTTATCTAAAACGACACCTGTGTCAGAGTTATGTATTGCCCAGCTAAACCACATTTCATAATATCCGGGGAATTCTTCTCCATCGATCAGTATCTTAATTTCTCCATTATCATTAGTTATATCTATAAGGGTATCAGAAAATTTATGGGTGAATTTATCAGACTGAAAGGCCTTTAATGGAAATGCGAATGAGATATTATTATATCTAAATACATACATGATTTCTTTCGCATGGTACTTAGCATTAATTTTACTGATAGGAAAATAGATTTCATATGATGTCTCATAATCTTCATAAGGATAATGATTGTAATTCCTGTTGAATCCGGTATTTGTACTCAATATTAATGAATTTGGATATTTTTTTCTTACGTCTTTAAGCTGTAATAAACTGACATCCATGATTTCCAGTTTCCTTCCGCTGTAATCGCCAATAACAGCTTCCCCTAAAGACTGTGACCAGAAGCTTTCTGTTATGCTGTCGTACATAAGCAGGTTGGACTCATATAGATAACCCGATACTTTGAAATTATGTACCCTGCCTGCAAATTTTCTATTGAAGGCAATTGCAGAACCGCACAGGGGACAAAACGTAACTGCTATATATTTGTCTCTAATCTG
Source organism: Psychromonas aquimarina ATCC BAA-1526 (assembly GCF_000428725.1). Classification (GTDB taxonomy): domain Bacteria; phylum Pseudomonadota; class Gammaproteobacteria; order Enterobacterales; family Psychromonadaceae; genus Psychromonas; species Psychromonas aquimarina. The sequence continues at coordinate 154,189 of NZ_KE386792.1, read as the reverse complement.
ATCATTAATAATCTCATGCCAGACTAATATGTTAAAAGGGTAGAAACGCGTCTCATTTTCAACTTTAAGCAGAACACCTAAAGCATCATCGCGAATATCTGCATGTTTAATATGAATAAATCTGGGGTTATCAATAGCAGGAATTCCGTTTTTACCTGGACCCCCTGCGATTACTTTTTTTAAATCTATTGTACTTTTTGAAAAATTGGTTTTGAAATTAGGATCAAACCCTTCACTTGACTGCATAAATGAAAAGGCAAATAACAACGGCAGGATCAGCAGTACAAGTTTTCTCATAGCGTTACCTCCGAATGTTTTTTAAGTATCCTGCATTTGTATACCGGCAGTGACTTGAGGGATCAGCCTTATTTAATATCTGTTTCGATAATTAGCGCGCTGTAAATGTAGACAAATAATTAATGTGCACAGCCTTGTGTGCAGCGTTTTAGTAGAAATTCCTGCATATCATTTCCATTATGTACAGCCTGCTTATCTAGGAACTGCTGCTCCTGCAGTGCTGAAACGGGTGATATAAACAGTGACATGGAAATAATCACTGCAGCCATAACTGAGATTAGCTTTTTCATTATACTCTCTCCTTTTTACCCCGTTGACAGTAACGGAGATATAATAGAGGACCGAGTTTCTTTGTATATAATTTCAAAAAACGCGTGATGGTTGATAGATGCGGATGTTTGAGGTGGTTACTTCGTAACGGCCTCTCATGAACCTCTGGGCGTTTTTAGTTTGTAAATAATGGATAATATTTCCTTTATCTATGAACGGGAAGGGGAGCATTATATCTCTGCTGAGAAAGATATAATGTTTTAGCGGTTTAGTTCAGCACCTTATATTTCCACCTTCCCGATTTTTAATCTCCAGTTATTCGCTTAGCGTGATTACAAGTAAATCATCCCAGATTTTTGCTTCACCGCTATCGCCGCCGGAGAAACTCCATGGGCCTTTTTCAGCTTGCAGGGGACGATAGGCCGCAGACAGTCCGTCTAAGTCCCAGGTAGTGATGTAGAAACTAATCCCGTTCAGCGTATCTGGACGGCCAAGTGCATCGCTGGCAAAGTCTAAATAAATTGCTTTGTTGTCTTTATCTACTGTGACCACTGGTGCCGGCGCGACACTTTCTCCCCACGTCTGCGCATCGGCTCCCTGGGTATTGTAAATCGAACTTTGCCAGCCGAATACGACTGCGTTTCTATTCCACGTACCGCTCGGCATCAGCGCATTGATTTTCGGCAGTGTCGTTAATCCCTGTGAAGCTTCAGCCGGCAGGCCGATGAAGATCGAAAAGCCTACATGGTCAAAGCCGTTCGGCGGCAGCCAGCTGTTAGTTATATTGTTCATGGTCAGTTTCAGACGGACATTACTGCCGACTGAGAACAATTCCGCTTTATCAACAGCCAGCTGACTGTTGGTTTTGTCAAACGTCGGATCGGTCGGCAGGGAGTATGAACCGTTCAGGCCGCCGGCACCGTCTTGAGCATCGCCGGAATCATCAATGACTTGATCCGCTGTATCTGCCCAGGACAGATCAGAAGTGAAGAGAATATCTTTTGTAGCCGTTTTCTTTTCAGCTGAGTAGACTGCAAATCTGTGCTGCTGTTTACCTATGGTAAAGTGACGGATTAAAAGTGAAGTCGACCAGTTTCCAGAGTCATCCACGTGAATATCTTTAGCGGTTTCTAAGTTACCGTCAACAACCAGTTTCAAGGTGTCGCCCGGCGCCGCATTACCGGTAATAAGAGTATCTTGCGTGATGGTAATATTATCCCAGCTGCCGTCTAACTCTACTTCTGTACCTGCCTGCTCAAAATCACCAGTCTGATTTGTTTTGAAGTAGACAACGGCTGATTTAGGCGCCATCTCCAGGCTGATTTCTCCCTGGCTGTTTACGTTTAGGGTTTGCGGCGCCTGAGCCCAGTTTGACTGGATTTTATTTTCGAAAATAGTGCCTGCTTCTTGCTCCACATTCAGCTGATTAAGCAGCATAGGCGAAGATGAAGTATTCATTACCACCAGCACTTCTTGATCGTCTAAGCGGCGGATGAAACTGAATATACCGGCGCCGGCTTTATCGCTGCTGAGCACTTTCAGTTCACCGTGAGTTAAGACGCGGTTTTCAGTACGCAGTCTGGCTAACGTCTGGATAAACTGATACATACCGCTGCTGCTGTCAAAAGAGTCCACTGACTTGCCGTCTTCGCGATATCCCCCGGCAAACATAGCATCGCGGCTGGCGGTCATTGCTTGTTCGGTGCCCTGGTAAATGACTGGAATACCTGGAACTGTCATCATGGTGATCAGAGCCTGCTGCATATCCTGCTGACTGCCCTGGGATAAGAAACGCGGCATATCATGGTTATCGATAAAGTTAGGCATAATGTACGGGTTAGGGAACATCTCCATCATACGTTCAAGCCTGTAACGAAGGTAATCTGTGGGCTGCCCTGAAGCAAATACACGCGTCATAGTCGCCTGCAGCGGGAAGTTAAGTACAGCGGTAAGCTGAGCCGGAGTGCCGTTTTCACCTATATAAGTGAGCATTTTTTCCTCACCTTCAGTGTTATAAGGTGTCGAGGTTTCAAATACCTCGCCAAAGGTTAAGAAATCCTGTCTGCCGGTCTGTTTAGCCTGCGCTAAAATGCCGTCTTCACTGTGCAGAAAATCATTCCAGAAATCATGTTCAACGAATTTTACGGTGTCGATTCTAAATGCGTCCACACCAACTTCGCGGATCCATTTGCGGTAACTTTCTTTTAAATAAGCGCGTACTTCAGCATCTGAAGTATTGAGATCATCAAGATCAGACAGCTGCCGTGTTTTTTCCTGAACGGGATCATTGTGGTCGGTAATGCTTGCTGTCCAGTGGTAAGTGCCGCTGCCGTCGCTTCGGCATTCAATCTGGTTAAGCGGGTAAGGCAGAGTCTGCCCCTGCGGCAGTGCGTCCGGGATGACTCTAAAACCGGTACAAGGTTTTTGCGGATCATATTCATAGGGTTTGTCGTAAGTAAAATAGTTGCCCACATGGTTGGTGACAATATCCTGAATAAGGAACATATTGCGGCTGTGCAGCTCTTGAGCCAGGGACTGGTAGCTTTGTAAATCACCAAAGTGCTCATCTACCTGCTGGAAATCACGTGCCCAGTAACCGTGATAGCCGCCGTAATTCTGCTCTGAATCCCACCACTGGTTAGCAACCGGCGGCGTGATCCAGACCGATGTTGCGCCTAAATTTTGAATGTAGCTTAACTGATCATTAACCCCCTGCAGGTCACCGCCGCTGAATTTTTTATCTGAGGTCGGGTCGTATTCATCCTGGCCTTGAGCATTGAGCTGGCTGTTGCCGTCGTTAAAACGGTCAATCATTAAGAAATAGATGATCTGATCCTGCCAGTCAGGTGACGCCACATGCGTGCCGTTATCGGTACTGCCGCCGTTATTATTGTCACTGTTATCATTGATGCTGCTGTTATTGCCGCTATCATCACTGACACTGACCGCACTGTTGCTGTTGTCTCCAGAGTTACAGCCGGTAAGCGCCAGAGCAATGGATAATGATAGTATTTTAAGTTTATTAGACGAGTTAATCGGCATTTCATTCTCTCCTTGATTGTGTATGGATTTAGACAATAAAGGAGGCAGGAGAAAAATTGAGTGTCACTTTACGCCATAATAATGGTCAGATTGTGTCAGTCTCGATTTTATTTGAGATGCACATCATCTAGGTGCAGTGAAAATGTAACCATTCTGATAGTTATCACAAAAAAGCTCTTGTTGATCTAAGCTGTGTAATTTAAAAAAACAGCGTTTGGGAAGACTTTCTAAATAGGCCGACAGCGACCAGGAAACATAATTGTTTTTCTCACTGACTTTGTGCATTTTTATAGCATCGCCGTTGTGATGATCAATAATGCAGTCGATTTTATCTATATCTGCTCTCTTACAGACAAGTTCGATAACCATGCGGAATCCGCCGCCTTCATGCACCATAATCATGGTGGGAAGTACGATTAAGGGGTGGCCGATTAAAATACCTTCATTCACTACATAGTTATGCTGGTGGTTATCATTTATGAACTTACTGCCGTTGATTTCATAACATAATTTGAATCTCAGCGGGCCGGCAACAGGTAAGTTAGCAGTAGACCAGAGCTCTGTTCCTTTACTTAAAAAATACTCAAAAAAAGCCGGATAATGGCGCCACACCCCGTCCCGGTCCTGACATTCGACGCTTACGCTTTTTTCAAATGCAATATTATCTACTTCAAGCCAGACTTGTCCCTGCTTGTTTTGACGGGCATCGTCATTCCAGGTGGCGTAATGCAGGCGGATAGGATTGTGCTTCTGCAGGATGCGGTTATTGATGCACTGCTCGCGGTAGTTTTGCGGAGTGAATGCATACCACTTACGAAAGGCTCGATGGAAATTAGATGAATCATCATAACCAAGGCGGGCCGCAATGGAACTGCTGTTTAAATCGGTATCAGCGAGCAGGCGCAGAGCAACGGTCTTTTTTTCATTTTCAATCAAAGTAGAAAAATTTAACTGTTTATCCTGCAGTCTTCGCTGCAGTCTTCGCTGCAGTCTTCGCTGCAGTCTTCGCTGCAGTCTTCGCTGCAGTCTTCGCTGCAGGGTTCTTGCAGACAAGCCTAAACTCCTGGCTAAATCAGGTAAACGTAACGGCGAAGCAATATCATTACGGATCTGTTTTTTTAAGCGGTAGGTCAGCTCCTCTTTTTCAATGCTCTGCTTCTGCAGCAGTGCAAAAAACTGCCTGGCAAGCTCGAACAGGTTTGCCTCCGGGGCCGCAGCTGTATTAACTTCCTGTAAATCAAAATGGATCTGCAGCCCGTTACTAAACTCATTTCTTAGTTGAGGAAAGTTATGTGATTTTGTCTGGATCCAGCTATGGTGAAATTCAGTAAAGCGCTCAAGCAGGGCTAGTAAGTTTTGTGCTGCCGAGTAAGTAAAACTAGGCAGAGAGGTATTGCCGTGAGTACGGAAGGTTAGCGATAAAAAACCGCTGCTGTTTTTACTTTCAACGTAAAGCGTTCGATCAAACAAAGAGAGGGATTTACTCCACCATAAAATGCCTTCTTTTAATGAAGGGGCATTGCACAATAAGATGTTCTGCACGCTGAGCAGCTCTTTAATATGCCAGCGCTGACTGCCGATTAGAAAATGCGTGATGCCTAAATTTTGTGCGAGTAGGGCGCTGAATTCTTTATTGTCGCTCAAAGCTAAATACCTGTTTGATTCGAAGCTGCTGCAGATTTACATAGAACCTATTGCTATGGCAAATAATGCTGGGTAACTATTGGATATTTAATTAAATATTGCGCTCTAGCTCTGTATTTTTCTTTTTTGGGTTTAATCCTAAAAGAGCTTCAAATTTAAAACCTGCGCCCTTTCTTAGGCAGGGACCAACAGGCTTTTTTAATCTTGTAAAGTTGGGATGTCCATTTATTATGTCTTTAAAAATCACGGGATATGATGAAAAGATTTGGGTGTCCCGTTTTTATTTTCAAAACAAAAAGTGAGGCTGCCCTGCTTTTGTGTTACGCACAATTTATGCGCTTAAGCTTCGTCTGTATCAGCGTGACTATCGATACACTTTACATGGTTTGGGTTTTGTCATAAATTCGTCAATTATTGCTGAATAAGCTGGCGGTGGCAACAAGCTGATAGTGACTAAAGAAACAGTTTGACAGTATAAAACATAAACTAACCCCACCAAAGAAGAGCACTTGGCTGAGGCCTGCCTTTGTATCGAAATGGCGCGCAATAACAACAATATCACTGACTTATATTTGTGCTGGCAAATATGAACTTATGTGGCAAATCGATTTAAATTAACAATCATGTAGAAATATCCATTAAATTAAAAAACCACAAAAACATCTGTATTTGGTGAATGGAATCACAAAACAACTAACCAGATCCGAACTGTTAATATTCAGTATCACATATTGATTCTAATCAATAAATCCCCTTCAGATTCAGCGAAAATATCGCGAATTTATTTAAATCTTAGTTTTCATTTATATCAAAACATTAAAAATTTTGAACAGAATGGCAAACACATTTTGCATTAACAATTTTAATTTACTAAGGGGTTATATTCATGAGCAATCAGGTTGGACAAGACCGCAAAGTAACGATTGGCAGCTACTTTGCCCTCGCCTTTGCCGTTGTCTTTTTTTCTGGGTTACTTCAATCAAACGAGTGGTATGGCGTTTTTGATTTCACAACTTTAAACGGTTCATTTGGCAGTGTTGTTCACTCCGTAAATGAAACGGCCGACGGTATCCAAACAGCTTCAACATCCATGCGCGGTCAAGGTGGTAGTGGTGCTCGTGACGGTTTCCTATTCGCGTTAACATTAATTCCAACAGTAATGTTCGCTTTAGGCATGATCAATGTTCTAGAACATTATGGTGCGCTGGATGCGGCTCGTAAAATTCTAACGTCGCTGCTTCGCCCGTTAATGGGTATTCCTGGTAACTCCGGCCTTGCACTTATTGCCTCACTGCAAAGTACAGATGCCGGTGCCGCAATGACCCGTCAATTAAAAGACAATGGTCACCTAAACAAACGTCAAACCGATGTTTTCACCATGTTCCAATTCTCTGCTGGTGCGGCCATTGTTAATTTCTTCTCTTCTGGCGCTGTACTGTTCACATTAACCAATGCTGATGGTACGCCAGCGGTTACATCATCAATTGGTCTCGCTGTTGTCATCATGTTTGTCTTTAAGTTTGTCGGTGCCAACATGTTCCGCTTATACCTGAACATTACTGAAGGTAAAGTTAATGAAGAAGATTTAAAACCTGAAATGAAAGAGGAAACAGCATAATGACTACAGCTAAAAAACCAATGGTGACAGACATTTTCGTTGAAGGTGCTAAAAAAGGTTGGGTAATTGCTACAACGTCAACCGTACCAAACGTATTAATGGCTTTCGTGATCATCAAAGCATTACAGATTACTGGCGCATTAGAGCTCATGGGTACCCTATTCTCACCAATTATGGCTGTATTTGGTCTTCCTGGTGAATCAGCAGCTGTACTGATTGGTGCTTGGATGTCGATGGGTGGTGCGGTAGGTGTCGTTATTACACTTTTCGACCAAGGTATCTTGAATGGCCAGCACATCGCAATTTTAGCCCCTGCTATCTACCTTATGGGCTCTCAGGTTCAATACATGGGGCGCATCATGGGTCCTATCGGCACTGAAGGACGATACATTCCAGTGATGATTGCTCTATCTGTGCTCAACGCTTTTGCAGCAATGTTTGTAATGAACCTGTTGCTATAGATTTTCCGTATACAAATTTCAATGGAGAGAAAACTCAACTCTCTCCTTTCTTTTCACAATTAGAACTCACTACTGAGTCTTTTTGGAGTTTCCGATGACTTTAGCTCTACATGATTTCTCTCTAGAAAATTACTTACAAGAACTGCGCCCATTAATTGATGTTGATTGCGGTACGTATACTAAAGACGGTATCGAAGTTATTGCTGCTCAGATGCAGCAAAAATATCTGGATATGGGTTGGGACGTCAACCGTATCGATTGTGGTGCTGCAGGTACTGGTTTAGAAGTACGTAATAAACCTGAAAGCAGTGCCATTGACGTAATGCTTATTGGTCACATGGACACTGTTTTTCCTGAAGGTACCGCCGCGGCACGACCAATGACGTTTGATGAAAAACGCGTATACGGCCCGGGCGTTTCTGACATGAAATCAGGCCTGCTTAATGTTGTTCATGCTTTACGTAATATAGATAAAAAAATACTCGATAAGCTGTCTATCTGCATTTGTATGAACCCTGATGAAGAAATCGGTTCGCTGCACTCTGAAGCATGGCTAAAAAGCGTTGCCGTAAATGCAAAGAATGTACTTGTTGCAGAAGCCGCACGTGCTGATGGCTCTTTAGTGAAAGCGCGCAAAGGTATGGCTCGTTACCGCCTGACATTCTCAGGTAAAGCCGCTCATGCTGGTAATGAACCACAGAACGGCCGTAGTGCTGTTACTGAAATGGCCAACTGGATTTTAGCGATAAACAATTTAACCAATTTTGAATCAGGCACTACGTTAAATGTCGGTGTCGTCAAAGGTGGAGCAGGTGCGAACATTGTGCCTGATTCAGCTGAAGCTATTGTTGATGTACGTTTCTGGGATAATAACGAATACGCAGAAGCTGATGAAAAAATCCGGATCCTAACAGAAACACCATTTGTTGAGGGCGTGACTATCACGGTTGAACGAGAAGCTCATAAACCATCAATGGTGCCGACAGAGAAAACAGAAGCACTGATGGCATTGGTTGAAGAATCAGGCAAAGAGCTTGATATCGAGATTAAATGGCAGGAAGTGGGTGGTGGATCAGATGCCAACCTAACAGCGGTAATGGGCATTCCAACACTTGATGGTCTTGGTCCTGCAGGTGCTGGTTTCCACAGTGCTGATGAGTACTTAGAGCTCGACACTATCGAACCTCGTATTAAACTACTAATGAAAGTATTGACCAAGATTGCCGGCTCATTTAATTTCGTTAAGTAATGACAAATACGTATGATTAAAAGGCGCTTAATGCGCCTTTTTCATACCTGTACGCTCAGTTCTACAATTCTATTGCTTAAGTTAGGTTTTACTGAGAACGACAAACAGACAAAAAAGTGATCGCGTTAAATGTTATTGACCGATTGGCATCATGGTAATACGAGGCGTATCAACAATAAAAATTAATGAGTCTCTAAACCGAATCATATCTACCTTTATATGTGCATGTAAAAACACTGCTTATGATAGTGGGAATAGATTCTCAATCAGTCAAAAAGGTTTGCCTGCCCGCACTTTTCCTCACAAAAATTGAAGTTGTTGCACTACAAAGGTGAGTGCTGACAAAGATCGTAACTTATTGACGTTTCTACAATATCCACAAATTTTGATACATACACGGCAGTTTTAAATATGTCTGGTGATATAATAATCACACAATGTTTATCTGTAGAGGTGGTTGTGATAATTATATCAATATATTCAAAAGTCCAGTTAAGCGTAACCTTCCGCATACTTTATCCAACTGTTTCTATAGAGAAACAGATGATGCCTAATTAATAAGGCACTCAACCTACCCAATTAAGCCCACATATTTGGAGTAAAACATGCAAGACCATAATTCAAGGTTCCCTACGATTTCTAAGATTCTTATCTTACGACAATTTCTTTGGGGAGCTGCCTTCTACGGTACGTACGTGCTCTTAACTAAGTTCTTTTTAAATGACTTAAATTACAGTGAAGCAGACACCATTATGATGATGGGTGCCTTCGGTGCGGTTGGTCCTGTCTTCTCGGCGGTTGGCGGGTTTGTTGCTGACAAATATATTGGTGCTTTTCGCGCTGTTTATATTGGCTATGCCGTGTATTTAACTGGATTTGTATTACTAGGGATTGGTGCTAGTGAGCTCAATGTACCTTTAAGTATTTTTGCGATTGCATTAATTGGTTATGCACGCGGCTTGTCTGCTACTTGCCCGACAGTTCTTTTGGGTAACTCCTACTCCGAGACCAATCGAGATGCATTCCAACAGGGTCTGACGGTAAACTACTCAATCAACAATCTTGGCTCTTTTTCTGCTAAGTACCTATTTCCTTTCTTGATTGCTTACCTTGCGTACCAGGGTGTTTTCTTTATCGCAGGGCTGCTCATGGCCTGCATCCTGGTCATATTTTTCAAGTTCCGCAAAGATCTCGCGAGTGTGGGTAACGATTTAGATAAAACGCCGCTGCCGTTCATAACATGGGCAGTCTTTCTTGCAGGCTCAATTGCGGCTTTAGCTTTGGTATTCTGGATTTTCTCAAACTTAGAAATGGGGAAATATATTCTTTATTCGCTAGGCTTTGGTGCTATCGGCTACTTTATTTATGAAATAACTAAAGCAACTCGCGCTTACCAGTTCAAAATGGTTGCGGTACTAATCACTGTTTGTATTTTAATCGTGTTCTATTTTTTCTACGGTCAAATGTTCACGTCAATGAACATATACGCTATTAACCTGATGGGCGACAAGCTGCTTGGCTTCATTCCAATTTATCCTGAATCAAATATGGCATTCAATCCACTATGGTGTTTTGTTCTGGGTGGGCCAATGATCCAGCTATACGCCTGGTTAGATCGTAAAGGCTATTCTCCAACGATTCCCACTAAGATCGCAGGCGCATTTGTACTAAGTGCTGTCGCGTTTACGTTATTGGGTCTATCTTCAGAAAACATGGGGCCTGACGGCAAAATATCAGCAGACTGGATTCTATTGGTACACTTCTTCCAGTCTGGAGCTGAGCTGATTGTAGGCGCATTAGGTGCCGGCTTTATCTTTGAGATGGTTCCTCGCTACCTAGCCGCATTCTCTATTGGTTTACGTGCTGTAGCGATTTCACTAAGTGGTATTCTGGCCGCGGTAATCGCAACTAAAATTGCACTGCCTAAAGACATTGTATTTACACCGGAAGTGGTTGCAGAGGTCTATACGGGTTACTTTTATATGCTGGCTCAGATTGCTGCATTTATGTCTGTCTTGACCTTCGCTCTGTCACGTGTCATTCAGAAATTGATTTTACACGGAGAAAGACTTGAAGAAAAAGAAAAAGCAGGGAAAGAAGCGACTCTGTTGAACTAAGTTACCGCAGCTATGAATGCAGTCGTTAACTTATTCGCTAAGAAAATGGCTCATTCATCATCTGTTTTATTCGTCGCTTATGGTTTAAGGGAAATGTTTAAATACCCAAAAAAGGCTGGGCACCCAGTTTTTTATTTCGGAGATATTTATCATGTCTTTAAAAATCAATGGGATATGATGAAAATGTTTGGGGGTCCTGCCTTTTATAAATTTTATTTTATCGAAGACAAAGCTATTGCAGAAGCTGCTCAAGAATTCTTAAACAAGCATATTCTTTAATTGATAAGTCTACCTTGATGCTCTACGGGGCTGATGCAGCCGCCGATAGTTATTGAAGTAAAGTCGGGTACACTTGTCATATATTTAAAAATCATGAAGGTATGAAAAAATATTTTGGTGTCCCGATTATTCTTTGTTTCGCCTTTTTATCCTGACAGGGCAGACGCTTTTTCTATATATTCCCAGTCAGTTGGAAGGCTGCCCAGTAATACGGGTGGTCATTGATCTTATCTTTTACATAACGCTGAGCATTTCTCAGGGCGCGGCGTTTATCGGTTTTCTCAAGTTCCCGGTAAAACTTCTGGATCAGTATTGATGTGGCCTGGTCATCCACCTTCCAGAGAGTGGATACAATGGACTGAGTTCCGGCATAGAGGAATCCCCGGGTAAAGCCCACCACGTCATCTCCGTTGGCGATTTTTCCCAGAGCTGTTTCACAGGCCGACAATGTGACCAGATCTGCCGGGATATTCATAGTGTAAAGTTCTGCAACGGTCAGGATGCCGTCGTTTTGTGCGTCTGAGGCTAGGAGAAGACCCGACGTCAGAGGTTTTTCCGCGTCAAAGGTCCCGTGCAGAGCAAAGTGAACGTACTTGTAACGGCTTCCTTCTGCTTTGGCTAAGGTTTCGGTGGCCTGTTTCCCAGTGTAGAGGCTGGCTTTGGGAACCATTCTGGTGATGGCCCGGGATTCTTCTTCCGCTCCGGGAAGGTCGAGGGCGGGGTTGTCCAGATCCGGGTTCCCGAGTGCGAGTAGTTTGCCCTGATAATTCTGCTTTTTATTTTTCAGGAATGGCATGACACTGGCGCTGGGCAGGACCCTGATGCGGTAGTGATCAATGAGGTATGTGCTGCCGTCGGAGAGGGCGTTGAACGGCAGGTAGTGCAGGGCACCGTGAGGAACTATGGTGAGGTTTGCATTTTTAATGTATTTAGAAAGCGGGGCGATGAGAGCATTGTAAAGCTCTTCACCCGTTTTTTTTTCATGGGAAACCGGCGCTTTGGGTTTGCTGAGCTTGAGGCCTCGGACTTCTGCCGGAGGAGCCTGAATCCAGGTGCGGAACCTGGATACCTTTTCTTTGATATCAACGGGCCCCAGCTTTACGCCTCGGATCTGGCTGCTGCTGACCACAAAGGCAAAGAGCTCGGTTTCATCGCCGTAGTATTCGATCATCGTTTCGTTTTCGGCAAGCAGGGCCTGAATGGCTTTCACATCCGGGGGGCTTACTGCAACAAGGGATGAGAATTCAGGATCTGTCTGCAGGATCTGTTTTTGCTTCAGTTCTACGCTTCGTTGTGCTGACTGCTGTTCAGCTTTATTTCCCGTGACAACAAGCTGCGCTTTGAGCTCCAGGTCATCCACCTCCCGGAGTAGCCCGGTGAGCTCTTTCGTGTCAGCACGCTCCCCACCGTTTAAATCACTCTTTGAAGCCAGCATATCCACCAGGGCTCGAGCCTTGGCCCGCTCGGCTATGGCGAAGGCCTCTTCAAAGCGGCCCATTTCAATTAACAGGGCCGTCATATCCCGATAGACATCCTGCTTGTTTCCCACAAATCCTATTTTGGAACTTTCCGTGTGGATAGTTGCCCGCTGCTTCTCGATGATATCCAAGGCCTGTCTGAAAGAAGATACCGCCAGTTCTTGGTCGCCGTCGTGCAGCGCTATTTTGCCCCGGTCATGAAAAAGGACATAATAAAAACTCGGACGCTTGCTCAGGTCGAGCGATTCACGGGAAGGACCCATGCCTGATACTTTATGAGAGTTGTTGAGCAAGGCATCGTAACCGATTTTTGCTTTTTCATATTCGCCCGTATGAAGGTACATTTTAGAGGTTAAAAACAACTCATCCAGGTTGAGCGGATCTGTCAACTCTTCGCCCGTTCCTAAAACTTCCGACAGCCCCAGCGACTGGATAAATATAATACTTCGTGGAATATATGAGGCTATGCCTAGATCACTTTCTAGTGCTGTTCTGGCATTCTCGTAGTCACCAATTGCAATGTACCCTCGAGCCTGATGAGCATTTTTCTGCTTTTTAGTCGCTGCAGTATCTATGCTTTTCCATCTGTTTATAGCAGGGATGTCGGCAAGTAACTCTTTTGCCCGCTTTTGATTTCCAGTTTTTGCAAACGCAATCGCGGCGTTTGCCATAAAGCTGGCTTGGCTGTTGATGCTGCCTGTCATTGTTAGTGTAAGGCGTCCAATTTCTGTGATGTAAAGTTCAATGCCTTTTTCCGCATGGTAGCGGGCTTTTTCATAATTCCCCAGCTCTAAGTAAAGAGACAGGAGCATCCTGTGGTAACGGAATTCAAAATAGTTGCGGTTCCATGACCCTTTTTCAGTTTCAGGTATTTTTTCTAAAAAGAGTTCCGCATAAGCTTCAGCACACTCTTCGGCCTTGGACATGTTTCCAAGCTCGTAATAAGAATTGCAGACGTCAATCAGTCCCCATACGTGCGCGGGGTTTTCCATGAACTTATCTTCCGGTACCCAGTTTTCATAGGATCCGATCTCTTGTTCAAAGAGCTTTACAGCTTTCTCGTTTCTTCCGCTTTGAACTTCGTAATGTACCGTTGTAATTTTGGACATTGCGCAGCCCTGCAGCAGGCTGATGACAGCAAGGGAGAGAATAAGTCGATTCAGTCTGTTCTTATATTTCATATGTTCACCGGTGTTTCTAGTTTCTTGACGGAGTATAGGGTATAGAAAGAATAAATAACCAGTCAGGTTGATTTGAACTGGCTGCTTGCTCTCATTGCGCTCCCGGTAGCTTGATTATGGGATAGCCGGCAAACAGAGAAATAGTAATTGAAAATGGAAACTCAATAGCCATGAAAGTCGAGGAGATCTATTCATCATATCTTTAAAAATCATGGTGAAAAAGGTCTTGGGGGCCGTTTTTCCCTGAATTCTTTATTGTCGCTTAAGCTAAATACCTGTTTGATTCTAAGCAGCTGCAGATTTACATATAACCTGCTGCTATGGCAAATATTGCTGCATAACTACTGATTATTTAACTAATTATTGCGGTCTAGCTCTGCATTTTTAATCTTTAACCCTAGGAATATTTGGGATTTAAAAACGCCAGCAGTTCGGAAGCAAGGACCTGCAGGTTTTTCAATGCTGTAAAACGGTGCTGATTGAGAAGGGGGGGAAAGGAAATACTTGGCAGATTAACTGTGCAGGTATTTCCTTATAGGTTTCCGACGTAACTCCTGAGCCTTTACGTAATGCTGTTACTTAACTGCATCTTCAAGAATTTGATGTGATACCTCAAGCGTGATTTTCTGGTTTTCACCTAATGCTGCCATGCCGTGCGCTTCAAGCTGTTTAATAACGGCGTTAATCGCAGCTGCTTTATCATCACCATGTTCAGTTAATTGAGTTGGTGATTTTAAGCTGTGGTAGAAGGTTTCTATTTCAATAATAGTGCGCTCTGCCAAATCGTCAGATGCTTCTAAAGCAAATACGTTTTTACCTAATTGTTCCAGCTTCGCACGTTTTGCTTCAATCTGGTTGCGAAGCAGTGATGGTTGAATAATAGATAAAGAGCGAGCGTGGTCAACATGGTAAAGAGCTGTTAATTCATGGCCGATCATATGCGTTGCCCAGTCTTGAGGAACACCTGCACCAATTAAACCGTTTAAGGCTTGATTTGCTGTCCACATCAGGTTTGAACGCCACTCATTATTATCACGATTGTCGTATTGAGCGGCAAGCGTCAGCAGGTTGCGAAGCAGGGTTTCAGCGTAGCCGTCCTGCACCATAGCACCGACAGGCGTAGTCAGGTACTGCTCACAGGTATGCACCCATGCATCAACTAAGCCGTTGATTAACTGTCGTTCTGGTAATGTTTTCATTGAATCAGGGTCAAGAACTGCAAACTTCGGCTGCACCATAGGTGTCATGAAGGGGAGTTTTGTCTGTGTTGATTGTTGGGTGATCACTGCGCCGGAGTTTGATTCAGAGCCTGTTGCCGGCAGTGTTAAAACTGCACCAATTGGAACAGCTTCCGTTACAGTATGTTTACCAAGCAGGATATCCCAGCCGTTACCATCATACTTTGCGGCCGCCGCCACGTATTTTGAACCGTCAATCACAGAGCCGCCGCCAACAGCAAGGATGTAACCTATGTTTTCTGCTTTTGCGATAGCCACGGCTTTATCTAATGTCTCAACCGTCGGGTTTGGTTCAACACCTGAAAATTCAATCCAGGAATGATCTGATAGTGCCGCCGTTACCTGCTCATAAACACCATTTTTTTTAATTGAACCGCCGCCGTAAATCATCAAGACTTTTTGATCTTTCGGGATAGATGCTGCAACTGCAGCGATTTGCCCCTGGCCGAAATGGATTTGTGTCGGATTAACGTAAGAGAATTTCATTGTTTGACCTCATTTCTTGGTAAAGGATATATATATCAGAGTCTGTAATTTTAATAAGTGCATATTAGTCCTGTGGGTCGGCTTTAAAAAGGTGGATTAATCTATTTTTATTGCCTATTTCTACAATTAGTTGTATTTTTCAAAGCAGACTCAGGCAGATGTAATCTGAGTATAATTAAGGAATAACAAATGAAGTCACTGGGTGATTTAATGCAGATCTATGCGGATCGTTATAACCTCAACGATCTTGAGGGGATAAAAGAAACGGCGGTTCCCGGTTTGTGTTTTTACCGCAGCAGCAAAGGCAATCAGCGTCAGCCTTTTGTTTATCAGTCGGGCATTATTGTGCTGGGGCGAGGGCGTAAACAAATTCATATTGGTAGTCAGCCTGTGAATTACGGGCCGGATGATTATCTGGTTGTTGGTGTTCCCATGCCGTTAGAATGCGAAGCCTTTCCTGAAGAGAATGAACCGTTATTGGGTTTAAGTATTAATGTTGATTCAACTTTACTGCACCGCTTAGTGAATGAGCTTGAAGGTGCGGGTTTTCAAGCACCCTGCAGCTCAAATCAGGAGGGATTTGGGTTAACCTCGGTAAAAATGGCCGATGATATGCTGGACAGCTGCAAACGGCTGATGCTCGCACTGCATAGTGAGCTGGATACGAAAATATTAGGCGAGTCTTTATTAAATGAGATTGTGTATCGAGTACTTACGGGGTCTGAAGGGCATGTTTTATTTAATCTGGCGCATCATGACGGGCAGTACGCAAGAGTGGCTAAAGCGTTGAATAAAATGCACCGCTCTTATGCTGATGGATTAACGGTTCAGCACCTGGCAGAGGAAGCCAATATGAGCATATCAGCGTTTCATTCAGCCTTTCGTAAAGTGACCTTAGAATCGCCTCTGCAGTATTTAAAGAAAGTGCGTTTAAACAAAGCCAAAGAGTTGATTCAACTGGAAGGGCGGCGTGTGAATGACGCCGCTCATTCTGTAGGTTATACCAGTACCTCTCAATTCAGCCGGGAATTTAAGCGTCACTTTAATATGACGCCGAAGGGAAGTGCCGCCTAATGTTGTTGACGAGAAGCTGGGAGCTTTTATCATATCCTTAATAATCATGGTGATATGATATAAAAAGGTTTGGTGCTCAGTTTTTTTCAATTCATCCTTTCTAAAAAGTGTTATTCAGACGTTATCCTTCCCAGCGGAAATATTGCCGAAAGTAGCCGTTGACCAGATATTAATCCAGCCCTGCACCGAACTGCCGATATAACAATAGTGGTCACTTGTTATGGATCTTGTTATATGAAGAGTGCAGAGCAAGGTATAACGCACTGATGAGGCGGCAGGAGATAAAACAGAGGGCAATAACCATACTCAATATAGGGTGGTGTAATAGGGGGTAATAGTTATATTCAGGATCGAGCCTAATATGTAAACATGGTGTCAGTATTTTATTCGTTTACTAAAGCAAACGGCCGGGCCTGATATTACCTCAACAGGTGATGCCTATATGCGTGAAGTCTGGCTGATGTCTGTATTCTTCAAAAGTTCGGCTGTCTTGTCGTCTTACTTACATTCCTTATAAGGGGTGAGTTATGAGTGATATTATAATGGAATCTTTTGGTGCCGTATTTGCCGGCATCATCTTATGGGTATTAACCTACAACATGGGGGTTAAAAGTGCTCTTCAGCTGCCGGGTTCTAAATATATCTTAACTGGCTTTTGCCTGCTTTTTTTCGGTATGTTGATCGATATTACGGATAATTTCCCACAATTGAATCATTTGGTAGTCATTGGTGATACTGAAATTGAAGCGTTTCTAGAGAAAGTAGTTGGAACCTTATTCGGCCTGTTATTCGTGGCAATTGGTTTTTACCTATGGCTGCCGAGTGTCATTAAGCTTGAACAAACAGAAAAAGAACTTAAATCTTTAAATGCTCAGCTTGATATGCGTGTGCAGAAACGCACTAAACAACTAGAAAATATCAACGAACGTTTACGCTATGAATATGACAAGCGTAAAATTTCAGAGAAGAAGCTCAGAAAACAGGCTTTATTTGACGGGTTAACTGGTTTACCTAATCGAATTTTAATGCTCGAACGCCTAACCCAGCTTATTGACGAAGCTAAACGTAAAAATAACAAAGTCGCCGTTTTGTTTCTTGACATAGATTACTTTAAAAAAGTGAATGATACCCTTGGTCATAAAGCTGGAGATGATATTTTACGTCAGGCGGCTGGGCGTATATCTGCTGAAGTTCGCAGTTATGATACGGTCGCCAGGCTTGGAGGAGATGAGTTTGTTGTTATTTTAGGCGGCATTTCGGAGGCTTCTACAGTAAGCATGATAGCTGAAAAACTGGTCAGTCAATTTAGAATTCCATACATTATTGACAATCGCGAATTAACCTTGACTGTCAGTATTGGAGCATCGATGTTTCCAGATGATGGTGAACTTGGGACGACACTGCTTTGTAATTCTGATTCTGCTATGTATCAGTCTAAAGAGGCCGGGCGAAATACTTATTCTTATTTTACAGATAAAATGAATGCAGAAATGTCGCGTAGACTAAATTTGGAAAACGAAATACACGGCGCCCTTGAGCGAAATGAGTTTACTGTCTACTATCAACCTAAAATTAATATTAGTACTAATAAATTTACCGGAACAGAAGCTCTCCTGCGCTGGTGTAATCCTGTATTAGGTAATGTCTCTCCTGCTGAATTTATTCCCATCGCCGAGCAGAATAGTTTAATTGTGCAGTTAGGGGAATTTGTTTTAAACGAAGCGATGCGCGATACAGCAGAATGGCAGCAAAAATATGATCCGGACCTAACTGTTGCGGTCAACTTATCGCCGCGTCAGTTTAGAGATCCAAATCTAATCGACTATATTGAAAATACTGTTAAAAAACACTTTTCTTCAGGGAGCTGCTTGGAATTAGAGATCACAGAAGGTGTACTGATGGGCGGGCAGTATATTGAGGATGCGCTTAAAAGATTAAGTGAACTAGGCGTGAATATTGCGATGGACGATTTTGGTACGGGTTATTCTTCACTTAGCTATTTACGAAAATTTCCATTTAATGTGCTGAAAATTGATAAAAGCTTTGTTGATGACATAACGACTTCTCCATCAGACCAGACATTGATAAAAGCAGCGGTAGCTATGGCGCACGGGCTGAATTTAAAAGTAATAGCTGAAGGTGTAGAAACAGAAAAGCAGCTTGAGTACTTAGAAAAGCTCGATTGTGATTATGCCCAGGGTTATTTTTTCAGTAAACCAATCCCGTTTGATAAAATGGATAATTACTTAGCATCATACAGCAGTACTTGTCCCCGGAATTTTGTGCTCTATGAAGTGAGTAACGGCTAAATCGAACTTGTAGTAGAACAAGCCGGGTCATACCTTAATGCAGTTCCGTCCGGAACTGCTCTTTAATCTTAATGTTTTTCTGAAAAATCCAAACTAAAGGCCCTGACGATTTACATATGCAGGCCGGTTATTGTTGTTGATGTTATTTTGACTGATTGCCTGTGCCGTCTAATATATTGCTGTATTTGTGGACATACTCAATGAATTTATAAAGAAAAAGAGTAGAGTTAATTTTTATGTTCTATTTTTACCTCGTTGATATTAATAACAATAGCTATACGTTATTAGCTTAAATTTACAGGAGTAAACTCAATGCCGCTTCATGCAAAAGACTCAGTTAGAGATGACCTGCTTGATGATGTCTATTCATCACACGACCTTTCTTTATCAATGCCCAAGTATAAAATGCCGGAAAATGAACATGACCCTCGCCATGCTTATCAAGTGGTTCATGACGAGTTAATGATGGACGGTAATTCTCGTCAGAATCTGGCGACGTTCTGCCAGACATGGATAGAGGATGAAATTCACAAGCTGATGGATGAGTGTGTCGACAAGAACATGATCGATAAAGATGAATATCCGCAGACTGCCGAAATTGAAGCGCGCTGCGCACATATGCTGGCAGAGCTTTGGAACTCCCCCGATGCAGAAAATACTTTAGGTTGTTCTACCACCGGCTCTAGCGAGGCCGCAATGCTCGGCGGCATGGCATTAAAGTGGGCGTGGCGCGAAAAGATGAAAGCGCTGGGTAAGCCGACCGATAAACCTAACCTGATCTGCGGCCCGGTACAGGTATGCTGGCATAAATTTGCAAGATATTGGGATGTAGAGCTGCGTGAGATTCCTATGGAAGGCGGGCGCTTAATTATGACAGCAGAAGAAGTGATCAAGCGCTGTGATGAGAACACCATAGGTGTTATTCCCACCCTGGGTGTTACCTTTACCTGCCAGTATGAACCTGTTAAGGCGGTTCATGAGGCGCTGGATCAACTGCAGAAAGATACGGGTTTAGATATTCCTATGCACGTAGACGGTGCCAGCGGCGCATTTGTAGCCCCGTTTTGTGACCCGGAACTGGAGTGGGATTTTCGTCTGCCCCGTATTAAGTCTATCAATGCATCGGGTCATAAATTCGGACTGGCGCCGTTAGGAGTCGGCTGGATAGTATGGCGCGATGCCTCGGCACTGCACGAAGATTTGATTTTCCACGTCAATTACCTGGGGGGCGATATGCCCTGTTTCGCGCTGAACTTTTCTCGATCCGGCGGACAGATTGTTGCGCAGTACTATAACTTTTTACGTTTAGGTAAAGAAGGCTACCGCAAGATTCATAATGCCTGTTACGAAACCGCGCATTATCTTTCTGCTGAAATCGAAAAGTTAGGTATGTTCGATATCATCTATGACGGACATGGCGGTATTCCTGCTATGAGCTGGTCTTTGAAAGAAGGTGTTGAGCCGGGCTTCAACCTGTTTGATTTGTCGGACAGAATTCGCTCTCGAGGCTGGCAGATAGCAGCTTATGCGATGCCGCCAAAACGAGAAGATCTGGTCATTATGCGTATTCTAGTACGTCACGGCTTCAGCCGCGATCAAGCCGATCTGCTGGTTAACGACCTGCAGCGCTGTATCGCCTTTTTTGCCAGGAACCCGGTTGTCCATGGCAGTAACTCAGAAGAGTCTTCCGGATTCAATCACGGATAAATAGAGGTGATTCATATTTTAGAGGCACAGAAGTCTGGCGCCTCTTATCTTTAAAGTCGGGGCATCCATTTATCATATCTTAAAAAATAAGGGGGATATGATGAAAAAGGTTTGGGTGTCCCCGATTTTTTCTCCCGATTTTTTCATTGTGATTTTTAAGCTAGGATGATTGAAATATGTGAAAGTGGGCAAGGTGTTTTCGCAAAATTAGTGGCAGCTGGTTTTAAATGCCCTGGAGAATTAAGCAATTTAACCTTTAATATTATTAAAGATAATATCCACCCAATAGTGAATTAAAAAGATGAAAAATTTTATATTAGAATATGGTGAAGGGAACTCGCAACTGTGCGGATTATATAATGAGTTAGCATTTTATTGTGTTGCTGGTAAGTACTTACGTATTGTTTCAATTACTGAAGATAAAGTTATAATAAACAAATTAACGGGTAAGCGTGATATTTATGAAGCGATCCCAGTTAGTGATGATGGAGAATGGTTTTATCTTTGTGAGAAAATATATTCATTAAAAACAGGTAAAGTAATTTGTAAATTAGAGGGTAAACCCCCAACGGAAAAATGGCTTAATGCTTTTTTTACCGAACAATATTTATATACCCCCGTTTCTCCCGGAGAAAGTGCCAGTGTAATAAAAAAAGATCTAGTCACTTTTAACGAAACAATGGTTGAATTAGGTGAAGCAATTTATCGAAGTAAAAATTGCTATATTGCAATTACAGATACCAAGGTCGAGTGTCGTGAAATTAATACCGATATTAAACAATGGACCTTTGAATTAGATAAAGAGCTAGTTGAACCTGGTTGGTTAATACCTGTTTTAACAGAAAAGTATGTTATTTTTGTTTGTCATGATAAATATCGAGTTTTGATTTTAGACCTGAAAACTGGAGAGCAGATTCTTTATAACTGGTTTGCAGAGTTATTAAATGAAGAAGTTATACGTTCGCTTCAATTTTATTATTATAATGACAGGCTGTATTTGTTAGGTGGGGCTACAGATAAAAATAGAAGCAATTATCGAAATTTTCTCGCTTATTATGATCTACCTGGCCATACCTTGAGGTTTTATGATCAGGAGAAAAAATTAGGGAAAACTTTTTTTGTCAATAAACACGGTGTGTTTGTTAGTGCTGATAGAGTAAATCCTTTTGTATTAAATCATGATTTAGATGAAATTATCTATGATCCTAAATTAGAAGGCCCTTGTGGACGAATTGATGGTAATGATGATTATGTATTATACGGACAAGGTGAAGGCGGGGCGTTAGTAATCGATTGCCGTTAAGATACTTTATCCTCAGTTATTTTGGTATCCCACAAGCCACTGCATTGTTTCTGTTATGCCATTCGGGTCGTGTCTTGCCTTTTGCTTATACAGCCTAACCAATACGGCTACGGATTCCCCGTCCATTTTCTTGTGATGAACAGCTGCTTTAGCAAGTGAAATCCTGGATGATTTCACTAGGTCTGGCATGCACATGGATGTACTTGACTTGTACAGGCAGCACTCTTTTGCTTACTTTTCTCTTGCTGTTGAGAGAAAAGTAAAGTCGCCGACAAGGCGAAACTGCAGTGATAAATGTTACAGCAAAGGTTCACAAGTAAAAGCCTGCTTTTATTATTTACCTTGCTGAATCATGGTTAATTTTTCTCGCCAAACCGCTCAATATTTGTGATATTATCCACAACTATTTTTATGTCGAAACTTACAAATTCAATAATGGACTAGGGCGTTTTAAACATGATCCCAATTTTAAGCCACCAAGAGAATATCAAACAAGATACCTTCGCATTTCTCAAAGCGTTAAATGAAAGTGATTATTCAGGTGAAATAGCAAAAAGTTATGCCGACCGTCTGGCTGTTGCTACCGACAACAGCGTTTACCAGTGTTTACCGCAGGCGGTGATTTTTCCTAAATCGACTCAGGACATTGTTACTATTTGTAAACTGGCGCAGCTTGAAGAGTTCCGCGCTATTCGTTTCTCGCCGCGCGGCGGCGGTACGGGCACTAATGGTCAGTCCTTAACTAACGATATTGTTCTGGATCTGTCGCGTTTTATGAACAATATTCTTGAGCTTAATGAAGCTGAAGGCTGGGTGCGTGTACAGACTGGTGTGGTTAAGGATCAGTTAAATGAATACCTGCGTCCCTACGGATTGTTTTTTTCGCCGGAACTGTCAACCAGTAACCGCGCCACTATCGGCGGCATGATCAGCTGTGATGCCTCGGGGCAGGGCTCTTTAGTTTACGGTAAAACCAGTGACCATGTTTTAGCGCTGCAGTCGGTTTTAGTCGACGGCTCCGTGTTAGACAGCCAGCCGTTAACGGCGGTGGATTTAATTGAACAGGTTGAACGTCAGGACACTGTCGGCGCTATTTACCGTCAGGTGATTGAAACCTGTGACAGTAAACAGGAGCAGATTGAAAAGGGTTTTCCAAAACTGAACCGTTTCTTAACCGGTTACGACTTAAAACATGTTTATGATGCACAGACTGGTACCGTGGATTTAACTCGTATTCTTTGCGGCGCGGAAGGCTCACTGGCATTTATCACTGAAGCTAAACTGCATATTCAGAAAATTCCAACTTACCGTACCCTGTTTAATGTTAAGTACGACAGCTTCCAGTCTGCTCTGCAGAATGCACCTTTCCTGGTTCAGGCAAATGCATTATCAGTGGAAACCATTGACTCAAAAGTACTTAATCTGGCTAAACAGGATATTGTCTGGCACAGCGTCAGCAGTCTGATTACTGATGTTCCCGGCAGAGTGGTTGACGGTTTAAATATCGTTGAGTTTGTTGAAGAAGATGCTGAGATTCAGGCCGCTAAAGTAGAAGCTTTAGCCGCCCAGTTAGATGCTCTGATTGCTGATAAAAAAGCCGGTGTGATTGCTTATCAGATTTGTGATGATCTTGCTGATATCAACCGTATTTACGGCATGCGCAAAAAAGCGGTGGGTTTATTAGGTAATACAGCAGGCTCTGCTAAACCGGTTGCGTTTGCTGAAGATACCTGTGTGCCGCCGGAAAACTTAGCCGCTTATATTACAGAATTCCGTCAGTTATTAGATGATCATTACCTGCATTACGGTATGTTCGGTCACGTTGATGCCGGTGTTTTACATGTGCGTCCGGCACTGGATATGTGCGATCCGGAGCAGGAAAAAATGATGCGCCGTATTTCAGACAAAGTGGTGGCATTAACTGCTAAGTATAAAGGTCTGATGTGGGGCGAACACGGTAAAGGTTTCCGCAGTGAATACGGCCCGGAGTTTTTTGGTGAAGAGCTGTTTACTGAGCTTCGTAAAATCAAAGGCGCCTTTGATCCGAACAACCGTGTTAACCCGGGTAAAATCTGTACGCCTATTGAATCCAGTGACCAGCTGGTCAGTGTGGATGCTGTGAAACGCGGTTTCTATGATCGCCAGATTCCGGTTAAAGTGCGTGAAAGTTTTAGTGAAGCCTTAGACTGTAACGGTAACGGTTTATGTTTTAACTATGATACGACGTCACCTATGTGTCCGTCGGTTAAATTAAGCAGTGACCGCGTGCATTCGCCGAAAGGACGCGCTGGTTTAATGCGTGAATGGCTGCGTCAGTTAGCCAATAACGATATTGATGTGCTGCAGCTGGAGAGTGATCTTTTTGCCGGTAAAAACGCTAGTGTGTTTAAAAAGTTCACTAATACATTAGCTAAACGCAGGGGGGAATATGATTTCTCCCATGAAGTGATGGAAGCGATGCAGGGCTGTCTGGCGTGTAAAGCCTGTACCAGTCAGTGTCCTATTCAGGTTGATGTACCGACTTTCCGCGCACGTTTTATGCACCTTTATCACGGCCGTTATCTGCGTCCGCTTAAAGATTATTTTGTGGCTTATGTGGAGCAGTACGCGCCGCTGATGGGCAGAATGCCGGATTTCTTTAACTTCTTTATGAAGATGAAATTAACTGCGTCACTCACTGAAAAATATGTCGGTATGGTGGATATTCCGCTGCTTTCCAGCCCGACCTTAAAAGCCTCGCTGCACAAACAGGATATCACCGAGTTTGATTTAGCTAAACTGCAGGCGCTGCCTATGATTGAGCGTGAATCCTATGTGCTGATTGTGCAGGATCCCTTTACCACTTATTACGATGCCGATGTGGTACGTGATCTGGTATTAACTGTTAAAAAACTTGGTTATAAGCCGGTGATTTTACCCTTTAAACCGAACGGTAAAGCGCAGCATATTAAAGGTTTCTTAGATAAGTTTGCTAAAACAACGAAGAACACGGCAGAGTTCTTAAATAAGATGGCCGAGCTTAATATTCCTATGTTAGGCGCGGATCCGGCGATGGTACTTTGTTACCGAGACGAATATAAACATGCCCTAGGTGAGCAGCGCGGCGAGTTTAATGTACAGCAGTTTCAGGAGTGGTTATTACCACGCCTGAAAGGTAAGGCCAAGGCCAGCAAAGATAAACAGTTCTTCCTGTTCGGTCACTGTACGGAAAAAACCGCTGAGCCGACCTCCAGCGGTGACTGGGCGAAAATCTTTACCCACTTCGGCGGTCAGCTGAGTGATGTGGCGGTCGGCTGCTGCGGCATGGCGGGGACTTTCGGTCATGATGCTGGAAAACTGGCTGACTCAAAAGCGATTTACAGTCTAAGCTGGGAAGCAGAGATAGCAAAACGTGAACGTGCAGCTTGTCTAGCAACGGGTTATTCCTGCCGCAGTCAGGTTAAACGCATAGAAGGGCAGACACTGAAACATCCAGTGCAGGCCCTGTTAGAGATTTTATAAATGACAGTGTGGAAAAAAAATACAGATCTGGCGCGTATCAATGCCACCAGTGAGAATACGATAATCTCTCTTCTAGGCATTGAATATACACAGATAGGTGATGATTTTATTCAGGCAACGATGCCGGTTGATGCGCGCACGCATCAGCCTCATGGTCTGCTGCACGGCGGTGCATCGGTTGTTCTGGCGGAAACGCTCGGCAGTGTGGCTGCTAATTTAGCCGTGCCGCAGGAGAGAGTCTGTGTTGGTCTGGAAGTGAATGCCAACCATATCCGCAGCATGAAAAAAGGTCTGGTAACCGGCACCGCTACGGCTGTTCATATTGGTTACAGTACCCAGATCTGGCAGATAGAAATTAAAAATGAACGGCAGCAGCTGGTCTGTACTTCAAGACTGACTGTCGCCGTTATTAATCGACCAAAAGGCTGATATAAAAGCCAAACAGATGAAAAATAAAGAGAAACAAATATGATTAAAATTGGTGCTTATAATGAGCTGACTATCATCAAACAAGTTGACTTCGGCATGTACCTTGACGGTCTTGAAGAAGGCGAAATACTGCTGCCTCGCCGTTATGTTACAGATGATATGAAGATCGGAGACACTATAACGGTATTTCTGTACTTTGATTCAGAAGACAGACTGATTGCAACAACACAAAAAGCCAAAGCAGAAGCAGGCAAATTTGCTTCACTGAAAGTGATCGATACCAACCGCGCCGGCGCATTTTTAGACTGGGGGCTGCCAAAAGATCTGCTGGTGCCGTTTAACCAGCAGAAAATACCGATGAAACAGGGTTACGGTTACGTTGTTTATGTTTATCAGGACGATATCAGCGAGCGCTTAGTTGCTTCTTCAAAACTGGATCGTTTCTTAGACCGTGAACCTGCGAATTACCGTGCCGGTGAAAAGGTTGATCTGCTGATTGCTGACCGTACTGATCTTGGTTTTAAAGCGATCGTTAATAACAAACACTGGGGGGTATTGTTTACCAGTGAAGTGTTTGGTGAAATGGGCATCGGCAAAAAATGTAAAGGTTACATCCGCCGTGTCCGTGAAGACGGTAAAATCGATTTAAGCATGACTGAAGTGGGTTACAGTAAAATTGACGGCATGGCAGATCGTGTTATGCAGTCGCTTAATCAGCATCAGGGTTACCTGCAGCTTTCAGATAAAAGCTCGCCGGATAAGATTGCGAAAATTCTGAAAATGAGTAAGGGTAACTTCAAAAAAGCGATTGGTCAGTTATACCGCAAAGGTATTATTGATATTGAAGATGCAGGTATTCGTTTAAGAGAAGAGTAACTATATAAAAAAGGCTGTTCATGAAAATGAACAGCTTTTTTTTATAAGAAATACTCGCTTATCGTTTGTATTCTGCTGAGCGATATCTGTACATATTCCGTCAACTCCCCAGTTAAACAGTTCATTTGCCCGGTAAAATCATTAACCGTCCAGACGTTTACTTTAATACCGGTCTCTTTGAACTTCCTGACCATTTCCCTTGTTAATACTTCGTTTTGCGGATGAATATAACCCGCCCGGCAGTATTCAATAGTGCTCTAATGCTGTTTTGAAAACTTTAAAATAAAAGCGTCGTAATTTTTTACACTTAAAATAACAACGAATCCACAAAAACCATAACCTCTTTAAAAGCAAGGGGTTTGCAGTGCGGCATAATTGTTGCTGTTATTGTAATCAGTAGTATTGCTATTTTTTTTTGTCAATTGGTAACCTAAGGCTGATATAAACGAAATTTATGAACAGGCAGCCTTTATTACCTCACTTATAAGGAGGTTACATATGAACATAAAAAACATTTTCATTAAGACTCCATGTATGGCATTGATTTTACTGATCTTGTTGACAACTTCTTCTTCTGCTTCGATCATTTTTTTATCTAGTAGAGTTGATGGAGGCATTGGTTACTCGGGAAACTCCGATCCCAGCACGGGGTTTGACCGCGGCTTTGACTTTCAAACTGGTGTCGATAGAGGCGCCGCGCAGCTGCAGGCATTTAATTATGATTTATATAATCAAATGACATGGCGAATTAAAGACTATGGTGTCACTATCAAGTCCACAATGACGACAATCCCCGAAAATACTCATGCCTGGGGAGAGTCTCACTTTACATTTAGAGTACAGGGGGCTCCCGTTAAGTACACGCTTGAAGCATCTGTCGATATGATTAACACACGCTTTATGCGTTATCCAGACGGAAGTCATTTCCATGAATGTTTATCGCCTGGTTGTGAGTTTGACTGGCTGCGTGCAGGAAAAACAACGGGAATGTTGTCTGAAGGTTACATCTATGCATTAGAATTTTCTCCATCACACACAGGAGATGCTCAAAGTTCAGAATTCCTTCTGCAAGTACCTGAACCTCCAGCAGTCGTTATATTAATGCTTGCTTTTTTTGCCGTTATATTTAAGAAAACATCGATTGAAAATGTGAATACGTCAAGAAAGTATCAGTCTCTGAATGAGCACCAATAGAGATAAATACTAAGTCTCTTTGGGCACAAAACATTTTGTGCCCAAAGCGAACTACAAAATATAAATCACTGCTCAATTTCACTTCAAATGCGTAATAAATAATCTGCCCGGACATCACAACAGAAAAAAAGGCGTAACACTGTTTTTGCAGGTGAAGCCCACTTTTTTACTAAACTCATAATATGACCTTTTTACATTCTGTATTTCGATGGAAACTGCTGGGCGATATCTGTGCATATTCCGTCAACTCCCCAGTTAAACAGTTCATTCGCCCTGGCTAAATCATTAACCGTCCAGACGTTCACCTTAATACCGGAGTCTTTAAATTCCCTGACCATTTCCTTTGTTAATCCTTCGTTTTGCGGATGAATATAATCGGCCCGGCAGTATTCAATAATTGTCTGCCAGTCATGGCCCAAAGTATGGCTTTCAAATAAACAGGCGACGCTTGTGTTCGGGCTGCGTCGTTTAAACTCAGCAAGAACCTGATGATTGAAGCTGGAAACAATCAACTCTCTTGCTGAATTAAGTGCCTGCAGCTCTGAGATTAGATTACTGATTAAAAGCTGACTTAATTCTGCACCGGCAGGCAATGATTTTATTTCAATATTGAGGTTGAGCTGCTGGTCATTTGCTAAGCAGATCAGCTGCTGCAGTGTTGGTATTCTTTCCCCCGTGAAAGCATCACCAAACCAGCTTCCCGCATCGATACTTTCCAGGTCATTACGGGTAATATCACATAATCGTCCGCTTTTATCCGTACAACGGTCCAGGGTGTCATCATGGGAAATAACCAGAGTACCGTCCTGGAGAATATCTACATCGCATTCGAACCATTTCACGCCGTGCTCTTTACATAAAGAGAAAGCCGCTAAGGTATTTTCCGGTGCAAGTGACGACATTCCCCGGTGAGCAATTATTGTTTTGTGCATTATTTACCTTCTAATGGAAAGCTTGATAGTGAAATGATACACAAGAGGGGGCTGTGATCTGTGATAAGATCGATATTAACAGTGACAGTTCGTTTTTCGGGCTGTTGTTTTAAATATTTATTCGGCTGATTTATGAGTACTTTTTTTAAAATTTTACGAGCTAACGGTACTTCTTTGGGATTTGCTGTCTTCCTGACTACACTGCCTTTACTGTTCAGCGGCGCTATGACTTATCTGGCTCTGCAGTATGAACCGCTGTTAAGAAGTTTTGATACGCAGCAGTGGCTGCTGCTGTTTTCTGCCTGTGTTTTTACCATGGCCTTTGCTTTAACTCCGACAACTCTGATCGCCTTGAGCAGCGGTTATTTTCTCGGCTGGCAGGCTTTAGTTTTTATTGTTCCCGCTTATCTTCTCGCTTCAGTGCTGTGCTATTTTGCCGCCCGGCTGCTTGATTCAGGCAGGTTTATGTCTAGTCTGCAGGGGCACCCGCAGGCGATGCAGATTATTAACTCATTAAAAGAGCAGGAACTGGGGATAGTAATGCTCAGTAAATTAAGCCCTATTCTACCTTTTGCTGTGAGCAATATTTTATTAGCCATGGCCGGTGCGCGGCTTAAACTGTTTTTTATCGGAGCTGCCATCGGTATGCTGCCGCGTACGATATTGGTGATTTATGTGGGTATTCAGTCTAATCAGTTAGCAGGTTTATTAGAAAATCCTTTTTCCGGCTGGCAGCAGTGGTTTATTTTACTGCTGGTTATTATCTCAATTGCAGGATTAGGAAAAATTGCTTCTAAGGCGATAAGAATATCTCCTTAATACTGAGCAGATGTTTATGCGCAATGGTATTGCCGCATTGCTGAGACTGGAATTGTAAAAAAGCCCAAACTGCTTCCTGCAGTTTGGGCCGGCTGTTTTAGTGAGCGGCTGCTTACCTAACGGGGTACTCAGTCCAGCTGTTTCCATCGAGTGATATATAATATTTCCCGTTCACTTTCATAACAGTTGAGCCGGAGTTTTGCGCAACGGGTGGTGTTTCCGGCAAGTTGCTGGTCAGCATCTTCACATCAAGCTTTTTAGTCTGGTAAACATCCTGTTCAAGAATGTTTTCGACAACTTGAGAGAGTGCAAGGTAACTCGATGGTTGTTTGATATGTGTCGTTTCACCGCTACGTTTTATGCCTTCGCCAAATATTTTTACGGCAACGGGTGTATGCACAATTGTCGGTGCGGGTATTTCACGCATACCTGAAATCTGCATCCGATCTCCGCGCATTCCTGCGCCATGCTCCGGCACCAGTGCAACCACAATATTACGCTTTGACTGCTCCAGCTGCTTAAAGAAACTGTATAAATCGTCGAGCAGGTTCTGCAGTCGACGTTTATAGCTGATCAGGCTGCTGGCAGATTTTGCGTTAAGCAGCCGGTTACCGTCATGCAGAGAAGTCGTGTTGTAGAGTGCGACTACTTTCTCACTGCCATAGGTAACTCGTTCCTGCCACCACTTATCGAGTACATCTTTATCGCGGTATATTTCAGCACCGTCAAAGGCTTTCTGGTACGGTTTTAGATTGTCCTGCGGCATTAAATCAGCAGTTAACCTGCCGTCACGTTTTATCAGTTCTAAGAAGCTGTCGAACACGCCGTCGTGGTTCATAAGCAGCTGTTCTTCGAAGCCGAGACTTTTCAAATTTTCGAACAGGTAGCACTGTTTATTCGGCGCTTCATCAAACAGCCGCGTATGCTCCTCCTGCCCGCAGTTTGCACGCAGCAGGCGAATAACGGCAGGGCCGCTGTAGGATGTTGCTGTACTGAAGTTGTCAAACATAATGTCGAACTCTTTGAAGAGCGGGTGATCCTGCAGTTCAGTAATTTTAATATCATCCCATGCGAGAGAACAGATGCTTAAAAACAGCAGATCAAACGGGGCATCTTGTGCAGATGCCGGAGAAAAAGTAACGCTTCGTTCGGCCTCACTGCTGAAAAAGTCACTCTGATACTGATTCAGCACCTCATCGTTAATTTCGCTAACTGCTGTTGTCTCTACAGGTCTCCGGGTAATATCCGCTTGTTCTTGAGCCACGGCTGGTGCGGGTTGAAGGCCGCCTTGTGGAATGGCCAGGTACAGTAAAGTGCCGCTCACGAATACAGAGACGCGCAGGTATTTGCTCAGGATGTAATAGCCCGCCATAACCACAAATAATGCAATTAACGTATTAAACGAAACAAAGCGCCCGGCTAACTCAAGCAGGTAGCTTGTTTCAAACTGCATCAACTGCCCGGCTTGTGCCCACAGACGCTCCAGTGGAGGAAAGAAGGAGTCGTAATGAAGCAGCCATGCGGCGATCGGCAGCGCGATAATGTTTCTGGCTATAATAAGCGGGCGAGGGCTAACCGGCAGCAGAAGCAGCAGTACAAAGGCTAAGTTCTCTAGCGCATGAAAGTCGATTACGCCTTGAAGATACAGCGCGATCTTGACGATAAAGTAGGTATTCCACCAGCCGAGTCCTGAGAGCCGGCTTTGAAAAGGAGTTGAAACAGGTCTTGTCATAGTTAATTTTCTTTTTGGGATTTAGAGTGATTTGTCGTCTTCAAAGTATTGTGAACGTTTAATGTATTTCGCATGCAGTCTTTTCAGCATCGCGAAGAAGTCTCTGGCCAGATATCCGACAGCAATGCCGGCTGTCAGGCTGATCGAAACAGTTAATAAGAAGTCGTTAATATTCATATTTACCTAACTTGAATTTTTTTACGTACGGCAAACAGAGGGGCCTCTGCAGCGGGGGCTGGTTGTGAAGAAAAAATAGTATGTTGAGTTGTAATACCTTCGACTTCATTAGAGACTTCAATACTCTTTTCAACAACCGTCAGCAGCTCGGTTTCTATATCATGCAGGTTATCAAAGGCAGTAAAGCTGCGGAAAAGATCCCCTGCTGAGAATTCAAAGATATTATTGAGTGCCGTTTCCACATCATTATGGCGTACTGCTGTAAACAAAACATAAATGGAGTCTTCACATGCTGTAATTACGTCACCGTCCCGTCTAATGTGACACAGACGTAAACATTCGCCGGCTGTCATACCCGGCAGCAGGGCGAGTTTAACCAGAGCAAACTGGATACGTGTCTGCGCCGATCTGCTTATCACGTGTTTACAGTAACCTGCGAATTCCTGGTTTGGTAAATAGCCTTTCATTCCGTAACTATGATCATGCTGCTGCAGCTCTTCTAGTGAGTCCGGCAGGGGGCGCATTAATACCTGTCCTTGAACGGCATCAACCAGGCCTACAAAGCGGGCGTAGGAAACATTATAAGGAACGATCAGGTTGACGCCGGCCTGGAGTAAAAAACGTTCATCAGTGTATCTTAAACACTGTTTTCTTTCGCGTATGATGATTTTTAACTGATTACCCGCTTGTCGGCGCAGTTGATAACACTGTACGGCCAGCCGGCGGACTTCATCTTGCGTTTCACAGCTGAGTATAATGGTAGAAGCGCGAGGTTGAGTGAGCTGTGCGATCAAAGCACTATTGTCGGCTGCAGTGATTACGTGTTTGGCGGCTGCCGTTTTATTGTCTAATACGGTTTCGCTCATGAAAATGCGATCATTGTCTGCTTTATCAATAACAACGGCTTGCGCTGAAGCAGAGGTGTCCGCCTGCACTTCAAACTGGCTCTTTTTATTGAGGCAAACAGTGAATTCCGTTTCCGATTTTACGCCGTTACTATTGGACCAGAAGTCAATGTAATAGCTGTAGCTGTTTTCTCCAGACTGCCTTAAGGATGCAACTCCTGAAATATCCTGGTTGTTAGTCAGGAGCATAGGTTTAATGATCGGGGATGTTAACGGGCCGTATATAAGCATTACGATAGTAATCGTTTTTTCTTTAGCCATTTCGGCGGCCTTTGACAAGAATCGAATAACAGTTTCTTCGCCGCTGTTTGATAATGCTGTATCTGGAATAAATAACGTAAAGGTGGTGTTCGGCTTTAATTTTAATAAAGCCAGATCGTCAATCATCTTTAACAGTGATATCGATTTCCTGGTGGTTTTCTTAGATAAGAAATACGCGCTGTTAATATTGCTCTTATTTGTAAGATTATTCCGGCTGTTATTCTTTAAACCGGAATAAAAATTTATCTTGTCTGTAATTGATGCAAGCGTGATATTGTCGGCGGTTACACTCAAGCTGGAAAAATAATCGACAGCAAGCTGTTTCGATGCAAATAAAGTTACATAGATTCTGCTGATATCAATATTTTGTGTTAGCGGTGTTAAGCCTTGTATAGCGGACATTTGACGTACCTTTAACCCTGATGAGTTATAACTTATTGTTAATGCAGTACAGCAACCCGGTAAGGTTTTGCAGCGCAAAATATGCCGCCAATACTAAACAATTTGCTCAGCAATTGAAATAGATATAGAATGCCGAAATCTTAGATTAAGGAAGAATTTCTTAATCTTTTACTGCTTTACTATGTAATTCGATGTCTCAGTCAGCAGGCAGCTGAAAAATGGAACACAGCACTCATCAGGCGGCGGCGCTGCCGGGTGTATAGACAGCTCAAGGTGAGAGTACTTACTTTTACCATGAGTTTTTATAAGTGGGAAATACTGGTCACGGAAGTCCATAACATCTTTATATATAAGTGTTTTTTTGGATGTGAGTTTTAAACGAAGAGTGTCATGCTGTAACGTTTAAGGTTCACTGCGTAGGTGTGTGAAAAATGTCTAAACCTTTGCAGGATGTTGATGCAATTTATGCGTCATTTGATGTTGAAAAATGTGATTATGTTGAGATGAATGAAGAGGAAGCCTATCTTAAACTCAAGAGTAAATGGCGCGTCCTTAATTCGACTGGAGAATTATCCAATATAAAACCGCATCGGCACTCACAAAAAGATAAGACGGCGTCACATGAAGCGAATACTGCTAATTAGTTTAAAGGGCGGTGCCGGCTCTACTACGGTTACTGCTAACCTGGCGCATTCATTAGTACAGCTCAACAAGAGTGTGGCCGCTCTTGACTGCGAAAGCTCTAACCTGCTTAAACTTCACCTTGGTTTACCCTATGAAGCTGAAGACGGCTGGGCGAAGAGCATGCTTAATGAACTAAGCTGGCAAGACGCGGGTTTTGAAAGCCCGTCAGGTGTCACTTTTGTTCCTTTTGGACAGCTGCATTGTGCTGAAATCTCCTCTTATCAGGCAGACAAAGAACGACTGCTTCGAACTATGCTGATGGAATTTTCCAAAGTTTCAATATCTGAGCACGCTGAAGAGTGGCAGCTGATCCATTTATCACCGCAGGAGCTTCATAATCATATTATTGCCGATTTTGCAGAGCAGTGTGAACTGCTGTTTGTTGTAACGAACCCGGAACCACTGAACTATAGTTTATTGAAACATTTTCTGCAGCACAATGAACTGGCTAAATGTTTACTGAATAATAATAAACTCAAGGTATTAATTAATCAGTTTCAGCCGGAAACCAGTGTCGGGCGGGATTTCTTACTTATTATGCAGAAAGAGCTGCAGCATCTTGCTGTGTCGACTGTTTTACATAAAGACACGGCAGTAGTCGAAAGTGCCGCCAATATGACAACCGTTGCTCAATTTGCACCTCATAGCCAGGCTGCCAAAGATTATCAGTCTCTGGCATTCTGGTGTGTATCGCATTTAGCATCAGAAATTGAAAACTCAAATGTTGAATAGCCTAAGCCTGATTTTTAAACCCTGGATTGTTGAAGGGTTTAAAAAACCACTGAGTGAATATGAAACTGCAGCGGGTCAAACTAGCTCCTGGCTCGGCGAGTTTATTCTGACGTGCTGGTTCACTGCTGCTTTTGTATTCTTGAAACCAAGCATCGCAGGTGTTCCGTCCTGGAAATTACCTCTGCTTTATTACCCGCAGATTACATTCTGTCGACCTCGGCTGTTTGACCCCGTTCGCTTTGTGATCCAGACCGTCTGGCTGACTGTATTCAGGCAGTATGGCTCACGCCGTTTTCATCGTTACGTGACGTTGTATCTATTAAAGGCGCTTCGCTTTGTTAATAATTTATTCAGCCTGCCCTTTAATAAGTTCGCGCAGCTGGTTAAATGGTTAGAGACAAAAGCCGATAAAAACAAGTCTACAGACCTAAACGAAGCGGCTGAAAAGGCCCGCAAGAGTAAGTGGAACAATTACGGCTTGTTCTTTGTGGTTCTACTGCTTGCTGTGCTTTGTTTTACCGTTCCTTTTGGTCTTGTCGCGCAGGCGGTATTTATTTGTTTACTTTGGCTGTTAGCGATGATGTTTCGCCGCATGCCTGGACGGTTCCCGACTATGCTGCTGATTATTTTATCAGTGACAGTATCATGCCGCTATTTATGGTGGCGTTTTTCTTCTACCTTGAACTGGGATGATCCGGTTGCTTTGTTCCTTGGCAGCGTGCTGCTGCTGGCCGAGACTTATTCATGGCTGGTGCTGATTTTAGGTTATTTCCAGAATATCTGGCCGCTGAATCGTAAGCCGTCCAAGATGCCGGAGAGCAAAGAGCTTTGGCCGAGCATTGACGTTATGATTCCAACCTATAATGAAGGTCTGGATGTTGTCAGGGCAACCGTTTATGCCGCACTCGGGGTTGACTGGCCTCAGGATAAAATCAACATCTACATTTTAGACGACGGTAAACGCGATAGTTTTCGTGATTTTGCTGAAGAGGTCGGTGTGCACTACATTCGCCGGCCGACTAATGAACATGCGAAAGCCGGTAATATCAATTACGCGCTGGCACAAACCAGCAGCGAGTACGTTGCTGTTTTTGACTGTGATCATATCCCGACGCGTGTATTTTTTCAGCTGACCATGGGGATGTTTCTGAAAGATCCGAAGCTGGCGTTAATACAGACGCCGCACCATTTTTTCTCTCCGGATCCGTTTGAGCGTAACCTGTCGAATTTCCGCAACGTGCCGAATGAAGGTAATTTGTTTTATGGTTTGATTCAAGACGGCAACGACTTATGGGACAGTACATTTTTCTGCGGATCATGTGCGATATTACGACGAGAGCCTTTAGAAGAAGTCGGCGGAATCGCGGTTGAGACAGTAACCGAAGATGCACACACATCCCTGCGTATGCACCGCCTCGGTTATCGCTCTGCTTATTTGAAGCAGCCGATTTCTGCCGGCTTAGCGACTGAAACGTTATCGGCACATGTTGGTCAGAGAATCCGCTGGGCGCGGGGCATGGCGCAGATATTCAGAGTAGATAACCCGCTGACAGGTAAAGGTTTGAAGTGGCCGCAGCGTTTATGCTATGCCAATGCTATGCTGCATTTCTTATCGGGTATTCCACGCATTGTTTTTTTGATCGCACCATTGGCGTTTCTACTGCTGCATTC
This sequence comes from Psychromonas aquimarina ATCC BAA-1526, assembly GCF_000428725.1. Taxonomy (GTDB): domain Bacteria; phylum Pseudomonadota; class Gammaproteobacteria; order Enterobacterales; family Psychromonadaceae; genus Psychromonas; species Psychromonas aquimarina. The sequence goes on along the minus strand of NZ_KE386792.1, from coordinate 118,121 downwards.
CTATATCATTTACGCTCCCGCACTGGCGATTATCTTGTATGTATTACCGCATATGATTCATGCCAGTATAACTAACTCAAGAATGCAGGGCGATTACCGTTATTCGTTCTGGGGTGAAGTGTATGAAACCGTACTGGCATGGTATATCGCCCGTCCCACAACAATTGCATTGTTCGCTCCGAACAAAGGTACCTTCAACGTAACAGCAAAAGGCGGACTTGTAGAAAAGTCTCACTATGACTGGCTGATATCTAAGCCTTATCTGGTGCTGGTAATGCTGAATATTATCGGCCTGGGTTTTGGTTTCTACCGTCTAGGCTGGGGGCCGAATGATGAAATAGGAACCGTTCTGATCAACATAATCTGGACACTTTATAATCTGCTTATCCTGGGGGCCGCTGTTGCTGTTGCAATGGAAGCGAAACAGGTGCGTAAAGATCACCGCGTTGACGTTTCTATTCCTGTGACATTGAGATTAAATTCGGGTCACCTGCTTCAGGCAAGTATGAAGGATTTCTCTCTCGGCGGCGTGCGCGTCGAGGTGCTTGGTTTTAGTGAGATGCAGCTGGAATTCTTTAACAAGCAGCGCTTAGAAATAATACTGAACCGGGCAGAGCAGGAGTTTGTTTTTCCAATGCAGGTGTCTTATTCCAGCCAGGGGACGCTCGGCCTGCAGCTGGCAGAGTTAACAACCGCGCAGCATATAGCGTATGTGCAGTGTACTTTTGCAAGAGCCGATACATGGGTGAGGTGGCAGCAGAATTATCACACAGATAAGCCTTTAGCCAGTATGCGTGCTGTGCTGCAGGTTGGTTTTAATGGTTATAAAAGACTGCTCAGATATAGTCCTCAGATTGTAATTTCTCTTGTGAAGGTATTACAAATTTTGTGCGGATTTATTTACTCATTCAGGCCTCAATATATTCAGAAAAGAACTTAATACTATGCGAATAAAGAAAAATATTACATTAATAGCCGCTGCGTTAAGCCTTATGTTTAATGCTGCTGCATCAGGTAAAGTCCTTACTTCAACAAATCCTGGCGATGCAGATGCGAAACAGACAACGGCTCTTTCAAAGACGGATAATCAAGTTTCAATTGTCAGTGAGCGTACCATAACATTCGAGCAGTTAGGCTATCAGGGATCTATCAGCATGATGGGCAGTGAGAGCAATGCCTATGTAGGTTTCGGCTCGCGTATTGATGAGGTCGTCTCAAAAGCTGATCTTTACTTTGATATTACCTCCTCACCTGCTTTGCTTGCACTGATGTCGCATATAAAGGTTTTCCTTAATAATGAACTGATGGGAGTAGCTGCAGTTGATGACGGCCAGCAGGGAAAAAAAATCAGTCTTTCTATACCCCTGGATACCCGTTATTTCAGCAACTATAATCAGATTCGATTTGAGCTGATCGGGAATACCAGTAATACCTGTGCTAACCCGAATGATCCTGGTATTTGGGCTGAGATTAGTCAAAGCAGCCGTATTGTTATGCAGGTACAAAAAACCGAACTTAAAAGCGACTTAAGCTTACTGCCGGCGCCGTTTTTTGATAAAAGAGACTTCAGTAAACTGAGACTGCCTGTGGTTATGGGATCAAGTTACGATCTGAATGAGCTGAAAGCGGCCGGAATTTTGACTTCATATTTTGGTTCTCTGGCAGAGTGGCGAGGTGCTGAATTCCCGCTGCTCTATGATAAAGCACCTGAGCGTAATGCTGTTGTATTTATAAGCAATGATAATAAGCCGGAGTTTTTAAGAGACTTTCCTGATGCCGAAGGGCCTATGCTGCAGGTGGTGAGTCATCCAGCCAACCCCTATGTAAAACTTCTGCTGGTAATCGGCCGTGACAGTGAAGATCTCAATACGGCGGTAAAAGGGTTAGCTCTAGGGACCCGGTTATTGACCGGGCCAATTGCAAAAATCAATAAAGCGGTTCAGATAAAACCGCGTCAGCCCTATGATGCACCCAACTGGATAACCACTTCTAAACCTGTCACATTGTCTGAACTGACTGAGCATGAAAACCAGCTTCAGGTGGAAGGACGTATCCCTGCGCCAATTCGAGTGTCGCTTAAATTACCGCCGGATCTATTTACCTGGGACAGCCGCGGTATACCGATGGATCTCAACTACCGTTACTCGCCGCCTGTATCAGATAACTCTGGATCGCGATTAAGTCTGAGTATCAACAATCAGTTTATTGAAGCATTTAATTTAACCACAGACGGTCAAGCTGGCGAGTCGAAACGTATCCGTGTGCCTGTACTGGACAACAACATGCTGAGCGGCGGCAATAGAGTGCGAATTCCTGCATTTAAAGCAGGCAGTGACAATCAGATTGAGTTTGAGTTTGGTTTTGCTTCATCGTCTGACGGCATGTGCCAGGCTGCGCTGCCAAGTAAGCAGTATGCAGTTGTAGACGGTGATTCAACCATTGATTTCAGCGGTTTCCCGCATTATATGGAAATGCCTAATATGCGCGCGTTTGCCGCATCGGGTTATCCATTTACCCGCATGGCTGATTTATCAGAGACCGTCGTCGTTCTGCCGCCGAATCCGCCGCGTGAATTGATTCAGACTTATTTGAATCTTCTTGGTTCTATCGGTGCTGACTCAGGTTATCCGGCTGTTAATGTTGCAGTGACGGATCAGTGGAGTAAAGAGCAGCTGAATAATAAAGATATCCTTAGTATCGGTGTCGTTCCGCAGCTAAGTGATGCAGCCTTTGATGAAGACCAGGTGAATCTAGTGCTGAAAGCGGGCGAGCGTCTTATCCGCTTACCGAGTAAGAATGAACCGCAGCTGGGCATGAACTGGTTAGATCCGTCGAACGAGGCGCAGGATGCTAGCGATATTGTTTCTGTGGATGCTTATGGAGCCTTTGCCGCGATAACCGGTGCTGAGTCGCCGTTTACTAAGAACCGAAGCCTTGTTTCGATTATGGGGGCTAATCCGGATGATTTTTCGTTAATTGACAGTGCCCTGGCTGATTCGGGCAAAATCGAACATATGTTTGGTTCAGTAGTGACGCTGCGCAATGATGAAGTGGCCAGCTATAACGTTGGTGATCATTACTATGTTGGTAAACTGCCTGTCTGGAAGCTGATCTGGTATCATTTTTCTAACCGCCCGGTTTTCTTAGCATTTATTGCTATGCTGCTGGTTGTGGTCGTGACCATCGGCTTATGGCGGGTGCTGCGTAATATTTCGAAGAGACGTATAGCTGAAGGGGAGGGAGAGCAATGAGAAAGTGGATAGCTATGACTGCTGCGCTGTTGTTTTCCGCCCAGGCACTGGGTAATACTTGTCAATGGCAGGAGTGGCGGCAGTTTAAGCAGCTGTACATTGAAGACGGGCGTGTGATTGATGCCAGTGATCCGCGTTTGATCAGCACTTCAGAGGGGCAGTCATACGGACTGTTTTTTGCCTTAGTCGCCAATGATAAAAAGGCATTTTCGCAGCTGCTTAACTGGACTCAAGATCATTTAGCCGGGGGGGATATCACAGCTCGATTACCTGCCTGGTTATGGGGCAGGCAGAGTAACGGCCGTTATGCTGTTATTGATTCAAACCCTGCGTCTGATTCCGACTTATGGATAGCGTACAGCCTGGCCGAAGCAGGACGCTTATGGGATAACTACTACTACCAGTCTCTGGCTCATCTACTGGCCGCTAGAATTCTGCGTGAAGAAACAGCAGAGGTTGATGGAATCGGTACCGTGCTTCTGCCGGCACCAGCAGGCTTTGAAAATAAGGACGGCAGCTACCGGATCAACCCGAGCTATATTCCACTGCAGCTTGCTGCCAGAATGGCCGATCTCTACCCGCAATACCAGTGGCAGTCTATGTATCAGACTAGCTATGAGATGATAAGACGTACTATGCCGAAAGGGTTCAGCCCGGACTGGGCCACCCTGCAGGATAAGCGTTATTTAAGTGATAGAAAAACCGCTGACGTGGGCAGCTATAATGCAATTCGTACTTACCTGTGGGCAGGCATGCTTAATGACGCAGTACCTGAAAAAACTGCACTGATTCAGCTGATGCAGCCTATGGTAACAGCGGTGCAGTCAAATCAAGTGCCGCCGGAATCAGTTAATACGAAAACGGCTAAGTATCACAATCGCGGGAATCCGGGCTTTTCTGCCGCCCTGCTGCCGCTGCTGGTTTCCGCTGAGCAGCCGCTGCTTGCCAAGCAGCAGGCTGAACGGGCGCAAAACGAACTACAGCGTGATACCGCCGGTCACTATTACGATAATGTGCTGGCGTTATTTGGTGAAGGCTGGTACCAGAAGCGTTTCCGGTTTGCTGTTAACGGTCAACTGCAGCCGAACTGGAATTCGACATGTCAATAAAGGTCGACTCAATAACTCGTCTGATTTTGTTAGTGCTGGGGGCCTTGTTATTGAGTGGAACACCCTTGGTATATGCACTGCAGTATCCGCCGTTAACCAAGCAGCAGCGGGCGCAGGTCTACAATGTTGAGCAGGCGGCAGTGAGCTTTAATTCTTCATTGGAGCAGGTAGACTCGGTGGAGTGGCTGCTTAAGCAGTTGAAGCTTGCTGACGCGATGAATCGTGATGATATTGTTGAAAGTACTTTAGAGCGTTTGTTTGCAATTGAAGCTGACAATCTAGACGGTTTGTATTATCAAACCAACATGTATTTGAAGCGTCGTGAGAGCGATAAAGCTGCGCAGGCCACTGAAACTCTCAATCGCCTTGCGCCTAATGCAGAGCAGACCCTGGCTGTTAATGATTTATTAGCCAGCCGCGGTAAAAACAAAAGCGCGTTTCAGCAGGCAAGATTACTGGCGAGAGCCGGCCGTTATCAAGAGGCACTGCAGGCCTATAAAAAAGTGTTTCCTAACGGCATGCCGACCTCAGCCCTGCAGCTTGAATATCTGCAGGTTGAAGGCAATATGAACAGGCGCTGGCAGACTGTAAAATTAGGATTAGAGCGTCTTAATGCTCAATACCCGGGTGTGCCGCAATATCAACTGGCTTTAGCTAACCATATTCGTAAAAAAGATCCCTCAGATAAATGGATCCTTGCCGTTTATCGTCAGCTTTCCTTACGACCTGATATCGGCTCTGCAGCCGCGAGTTCATGGCTAAGAGCATTAGATCAATTACCTATCTCTCAATCTGTTGCCGACCAATACGCGGTTCTTGCCGGTTATTACCCTGCGGATCTTGAAATTCAGCGTGCCAATCAGAGCGCACAAAAACGTTTAGCCGTAGAAATCGAATTACGTAAAGACCCGACTTATCTGGCAAAGTTGAGCGGCTTAGCATTGTTAGAACAGGGCAGGAATACTCAAGCAGAAAAGCAGCTGCGCTATGCACTAACCACACGCCCGAATGATGCGCAGATTTTAGGCGGGATGGGCACAATATATTTGCGCAAAGGTGAGCAAAGTAAAGCACTCGAATATTTTAAGCAGGCACAAAAGATCGACAAAGATCCGGACAATGCCTCTAAATGGCAGTCTCTGGTTAATGCATCATCTTACTGGGCATACTTAGACCAGGGTGATACGCAGCTTGAAAATAGCAGATATTCACAGGCAGAAAAGTTTTACAACAAAGCAGTATCGGTTGATAAACGCTCGCCTTATGCATACAACAAGCTGGCCTATTTGCACTTAGTGCAGCAGGATTATGAACATGCTGATCAGATCTATCGGACTGCTTTAAAATATGAGCCGCTTAATGCATCTGCTTTGTCCGGCCGTTTAGATGTGAAGCTGTTTCAGCAGGGTTTAGACGGAGCGCTAAGACTCGCCGACAGCTATTCTGCAAAGCAGCAAAAAGCGGCGGCGGATAAGATCACTGCTATGAAAGTGCAAAGCATTCTTTTACATCTCCACGATTCGATTGTGAGAGCGGATGACAGTGCTGTTCGTTTGTATGCCGAACAATTACTGGATCTAAACCCTGATTCACCATGGCAGAGAGCCGATATTGCCGACGCGCTGCAGTCGATTGGGGAGCAAGATAAAGCGGACCAGTTAATGCTTCAGTGGTCGGAGCAAAGTACAGATCCCGAAATGCTGTTTGCTTACAGTTTATATCTGTCCCGTACTGAGCGTTTAGAGCCGGCTGTTGTGACTCTCAATAGAATTCCGGAGCAGCAGCGCACGCCTGCAATGTCGAGTAACTTGATCCGCTTAACCTTAGACAAGCAGCTGCAGAATATTGAAGCCGGCTACTCTGCGGATCCGCAGCAGGCCGGCGCGCAGTTAGAAAAGTTAACGCTGCAGTACGCAGATGATCCGCAGGCGTCAGCTCGTCTGGCATCGAGCTGGTTTGATGTTGGTGAAATAGAGCGGGCGAATACTATTTATCTGTCAATGCAGCCGAGTGATGACTGGCCTTTTTCAAGCAGACTAGCGTATGGAAATCTTATGGTTAAGCTAGGGTTGTTTAGTGAATTTGATCAATGGGCTGCAGAAACTAAAGACCGTGCTGCTGGTCAGCCGCTGTCGTCTGCTGAATTGACTGCTCTTGATGAGTTGACGATTCGACGTGACCTGGCTCAGGCTGATTTTGCCATGCGCCAAAGTGACTGGGAGCTGGCAGATAACTTGTACCGTCAAGCTGCCAAAGAAAAAGAACCCTATCAAACACAAGGGCAAATAGGCGCTTTAAGCGCAAGTGTTCACAGCGGCAGCTCTCAGCAGCAGCAGGAGCTGTCAGTGATTCTTTATTATAAGCAGCACAAGTTAACCGCAAGGCAGTTGATGCAGACTGCGGCGCTGTTCAACCAGTTAGGTTTTGAACAGCAGGCTAATGCGCTTAACGTTTTATTAGCAAGTAAACCTGATGCGGATGAATTGGATTACCGCGACAGTATGGCGCTTGCGATGGATAATCAGCAGTGGCAGCTTGCTGAAAATCGCGCTTATCAAGCATTAAATGCTGATCGTATTGCCAAGAGTGACGACCGCGGCGCTGCAATGGTAGAAACACCTGCACTGCGGACTTTGTACAATAATGCTGATGACTACTGGTTAACCAGAAATGTGAAGTCGGATATTGATACTCTTCATGACCGCCGCGATGGTCATGTGATTATTGGTTTTGATTACAGCTCACATGACGGGCAAAACCAGACTTCGCAAGTACCTGTTGAAGCTCGAATTCCCTTTGAAGAGCTGCAAGGACACTTACTGCTGCGCGCGGATACAGTTAATATCCGCTCTGGTGATTTGAGTTACTACGATAAAGAGAATGCGGCAGACTCAGGAGTGCCGCTTGATGAGCATGCCGTCGGTACTGCATTAGGTGTGGGCTGGCAGGCTGAATCATGGAGTGCTGATATAGGCAGCACGCCGCTGGGTTTTGACCACTCAACATGGGTAGGTGGTTTTACTGTCAATGGCAAACTGCAGGATTTTGGCTGGAGTGCAGCTATCTCTCGCCGGCCTGAAACCAGCAGTATACTTTCATACTCGGGTTTAACCGTTCCCGGCAGTATCGGCGGCGATACTCAAGGTGATCAGTGGGGTGGGGTGGTTAGAGCCGGAGTTAAACTCGGTGCGAGCCATGATCTAGGCGGTCCAGTTGGTTTCTGGAGCAGTCTGCAGTACCACCAGTTAAGCGGCGTTAACGTTGAAGACAATACAAGATTAGGTCTGCTTGGGGGCGGCTATTATAAGTTAACCGCAGCCGACGATGAGCGCCTGAGTGTCGGCATGAACCTGATGTACCTTGGTTATGAGAAAAACCTCGGTGAGTATACTTACGGGCATGGGGCTTATTATAGTCCGCAGAGTTATTTTTCGGTTTCGCTGCCGGTGAACTATTACGCACGTTATGGTAATACCTGGTCATATGCGCTCAGTGGTTCGCTGTCAAATTCATGGAGCAAGGAAGATGCGCCGTACCTTTCTACAGGCGAAGCAGGCGACGGCGGCGGCTTCGGTTACAGTTTTCAGGCGGCAGTAGAAAAGCGGGTCAATAAACGCTGGTATTTAGGCGCTTCTTTAGACCTGCAGCGTTCCGAGTTCTATGAGCCTGACCATTTTATGGTGTATCTCAAATATACCTTCAGCGATCGCTGGCAGCCTATCCAAATTCCGCCAGGTACGCTTCGCCTGTATAGTGATTTTGACTGATACAATAAAGTCGTCATTTGACGGCTTTTTTACTGCAGCTGCACTGCATCACCTACAATGCTGCAACAGCCTGGCGCTCACTTTCCAGCTGCTCTTTGTTCTGCCACCAGGAATAGGTGGCGGGTATATTGTCGAGTGTGATGATTTGTCCCATTACCGGTGTGAGCAGGGCAACCTGTGATTTTTGCGCTAATTCACTGATCCGCTGCAGCGGCTCATGCCAGCTGTGAAATGCCAGATCAAAAGTACCGTTATGAATCGGCATCATCTGCTTACCTTTCAGATCAATATGCGCCTGTAGACTTTGTTCCGGTGTCATATGAATAGTCGGCCAGTCACGGTCATAAGCGCCGGTTTCAATCAGAGTTAAATCAAAGGGGCCGAAACGTTCACCTATCTCTTTAAAGCCGCCGAAATAGCCTGAATCACCGCTGAAAAATAGTTTACTATCACTCGACTCAATCACATAAGAGGCCCATAGAGTCTTATCTCTGTCGAATAAACCTCGCCCTGAAAAATGCTGTGCGGGTGTTGCCGTTAAGCTTAGGCCTTCGATATTGACAGACTGCCACCAGTCCAGACTGTGAATTTTTTCAGGTGCCACTTTCCAGTCCTGCAGATACTGCTCAACACCTAAAGGCACTACAAAATGTGTCACCTTGTCTGCTAGATACTTAATGCTGTTTTTATCCAGATGGTCGTAATGATCATGTGAAATTAAGACTCCGTCGATATCAGGTAAGGAGTGCAGAGTAATAGGGGGCTGATGGAATCTTTTCGGCCCGGCAAAGCTGAACGGCGAAGCGCGCTCACTAAAAACCGGATCGATAAGCCATTTCTGTCCGCTTACCTGCATAAAAATACTAGAATGTCCCAGGCGGATCACCACATCTTTATCTGCAGGCAGGTTATTCAGCTGCGTGCTGTTGAGCGGGGTTACTGGAAGAGCATCCACAGGAGATGCATCGGTGCGTGATTCGCTGATATAGCGGCCGATAAGTCCTAACAGTGCTGTATCATTAGTAAAATCGGCGGTTGTATTAGTAAAACCACCACCGCTTTTGTGGTGATTTTTTAATACATTTGTTGATGCAGTGAGTGACTGTGTTTCTTGTGTTTTCATCAGCAGCATTGTGCCTCCCAGCAGAAGTATTAATAATGTGATAATTCGTTTCATTGTTACTAACCTTGAAGTAAACTTGTGAGTGTAGTTTATGCCGTTTTTATTAAAAGTAAACTGTAAAGTGTAGTTTTGTCTAAATATTATGCTTTGTGCCGTTCATATATTCCGGTTCTCTATATATAAGAAATTGAAAATGAAAGAAAAAAAATTAACCCGCTCGCAGTTTAAACATGCGTCAATAATCCGGGCTGCTATGCTGGAGTTTCAGGATAAGGGCTTTAAAGCTGCCGGCATGGATGATATTGCCAAACGTGCCGAGGTTTCCAAGCGTACTGTTTATAACCATTTTGCAAGTAAAGAGCTGCTGTTTGAGGCAATTTTAGAAGAGATGCTGACTATGTTATGTGCTTTTGAGCATGTTCCTTTTTCACTCACTACTCCCCTTGAAGTGCAGCTGCGCAGTTTAGCTGATAAGGAAATAGCACTGCTTAAAGCCGACGGTTTTTTGCCGACGGCAAAAGTGATTCTCGGTGAATTAATGCACTCTCCTGAGCTGATGACAAATGTTATGCAGACCTTTAATAAACAGGAGTCGCCTTTAGCCGCCTGGTTTAACGAAGCATATCAAGCCGGTGTCCTTAAGTGTGCAGATCCGGAGATAGTGGTAACCCAGTTTATTGCTGTAATTAAAGGTTTCTGTTTCTGGCCGCAGCTGGTGCAGGGGCAGGAGTTCCCTAATGAGCAGAAAAGCGCACTGGTTGCACAGACGGCTGTAGAGATGATTTTAAAACAATATACTTAGAATATGCAGACAAGGTAAGTGTATTCCATTTACCTTGTCAGCTGTTTTCAGCTTACTTGTTTAAAGGGTTACTGTACTTTATCCCATGCATCCTGCCAGTGGCTGCCCACACCAGGTTCATACTGCGTTGTTGTCTCGGTCCATTGTTGACAGTAGCCAGTGTTCGGCCAGGGCTTACACTGGTAAACACTTCCGTCTTTACTCTGCAGTACTCTTGTTCCTTCTGTGTACGAGCTCAGACCGTCAGGGAATACATAATCATGCTCAGCTGTTTCGACTACGGTGAACTGGCTGCTTTCCTGTATTAAATTACCATTTTTATCATCGCCGATAGTAACCAGTGTATGCACGCCAGGTGTCATATCATCTAACTGCATTGAGAAAGTTTCAGTGCTGTTGTGAACTTCTTCCTGTGCATGCCCTTTAGCTTTGTTACTGCTGTCGTAAACGGTATTGCTGACCAGCAGTTCACCCGTTGCAGTGACATCAAAATCAATCGTTACTTCATTATTATCATTAAGTGAATACTGGGATTCAAGTCCAGTCACTTCAATACCGTCCACAACCGGCTCCGGTACTTCGTCGAAATCGATTTCAACTCTGACTAAGCCGCTTGCTGTTCTGGTATAGACAGGGTTAGTGCCGAAAACTGGAGAAAAAGATGGAGTTTTCCCTGATACTTTTGCCTGACCTGCTTTAATATTCGGCTGTTCACGATTGATTTTTTCAGCAAGATCATGGCTCCATACTTCAGCAACGCCCTGTGCTTTATTAGCAATCGTAAGAACTGTCTGCAGTTCCGGAAGTTCACCTTCAGCATCGAAGACACGTGTCATAACCTTGTCACCTGCATCTAAGTTTTTCGACGGATGGATGGTGCCGGCATCAGTTATGCCAGGAAGCGGGGCAGTGGGGCTGTCTTCAAACTGCACATCAATAACATTGTAGAAACTGTTAGTCGTATCACCAACCTGCCATACCGCCAGTATTACCTGATAACCTGTACGCTCGGGGACTTCACAATTATGAACTGTTCTATGAGGAGGCTGTACCATCCCGCCGTCAACAGTGCAGAAAGGCGTTAGATCAAATGAATCTCTGCTTAACGCTTCATTCACATTCCAGTCCTGGTTAGTTATATAATAACGCCATTCAGCTGTTACATGCGGGGCTGTTTTTTTCCATTCAAAGAGGTTTTGTCCCGCAGTAATTGGGTTTTTAAACCAGCGGTCAGCTGTCTGTATGTCTAACTCAAAACCTCTGACACCATTGGCGCTGGCTATTTGGCCATCTTGTGGTCCGTCGTTAGGAAAACCTGAGGGAGCTTCTAAACTTTGCGGTTCGTATTGAATATTACCACAGCCGTCATTAGGTCCTCCTGCTACACATAAATCAACGCGAGACTGTAAACCGGCTCCGTTTTCTGGACCGTCAACAAAACCATGAGCCGATAGACCAGAACTGGAAACGAGTAATAATACAGACCCTAATTTACACAGTCCTAGAGCTGCTTTTCTGTTGTACTGGGTAATAGGTGCTTTTTTGGCAAATTTCATTTATTGATAAACTCCTGTTGGGAAAATAATAGTAAAACGCATTTACTACCTATTGCTTTGAAACATTTTAAAAGATTTCATTGCGGCAGATGTAATTGTTAAACAGATGTTAATATTTACAAATCAGACAGATACAGGAAAGTGAAAAGGTGTGAATTATTCTTAAAAAGAGTGAATTTTACTTGTATTTAACGAGATCCTTTCAAGATAACGCAGTGATAATGAGGCTGCAGTATGCCGTTAATCTTTACTCTGTGTTAATAGCTCTGGATGTGATGTCCGTTGTTGGTCATAATAAATCATTGTTTATACTGTGGATTCGAATATGGAACTGGAAGAGGTTTACCGCCGCGATTTAAATCTGTTTGTGGCGCTGCAGGTACTGATAGAAGAGGGCAGTGTCAGCCGCAGTGCTGTTCGGCTTAATTTAAGTCAGTCGGCGATGAGCCGTGTATTAGGCAGGTTAAGGGAACTGCTTGATGATCCTCTGTTTATTCGTCAGGGGCAGCGGCTGCTGCCGACACAGCGTGCTGTTGAGATAAGTCTGGCGCTTAATGATCCGCTGGAGTCGCTGCGTATCCTGCTTTCGCCGACTGATTTTGATCCGCAGTTATGTAAACAGCATTTTGCGATTGCTACTACGGATTATGCAATGCAGACCATTCTGCCCTATGCGCTGCCGCGTATTTACGAAGAAGCGCCGAATATTTCCCTGGAGTTTCCGCCGCTGCAGCATGAGCAGATGTTTAAGCAGCTGAGTATTGAAGGCTGTGATATGGCTATCTGCCGTCCGACTCAGCAGGTTGAACCTCTGCAGCAGGAAAAACTCGGTTTAGTCAGTGTATTCTGCATGCTGTCAAAATCTCACCCGCTGGCCGAGAAAGAGATAACTCTAGAAGATTACCTTGCTTATCCGCATGCGTTAATTGCGATTAGTGACGGCGTTAAAGCGCTGATTGAGGATGCGCTTAGCGGTCATCCTGCACCTAAAACCGTACTTCGGGCATATCATTTAGAAGCCGCTTTAGCGATTGTTGATAAAATGCCGCTGATTATTACCGTACCTGCAGATTTAGCCTATTTAGTGGCAGAAAAGCACAACTTGATTGTGAAACCTTTACCCTTTGAGTTTAAACCTTTTGAGTATTCACTGATCTGGCATCCCCGCTGCCAGCATTCTGCACCGCATAACTGGCTGCGTAATTTATTAAAAGAGCAGTGCGGCAGGCTGATTGATAAACGGGTAGAGGATATGGGACTGCTATGAATGCTGGTGCCTGCTGACAGGCACCAGTAGTCTTGTTTATGATGAAGGCTTAAGCTGCCGCCGTATCGGCTGCCGGTTTGTTAATTTCCTGAGGATCATCCTGATCCGTAACAAACAGAGTTAAACCTGCTGCTATAACCATAGAGGCGCCGCCGAGTATCAGGGCTGTCATGGCATTGCCGGCGAAGAATGTCTGAGTAATGTAACCTAAAACACCGGCAGCCAGAATCTGCGGGATCACGATAGAGAAGTTGAACACTCCCATAAAGAAGCCCATTTTGCTGCTTGGCAGTGAGCCGGCAAGGATTGAATAAGGCATGCATAAAATACTTGCCCAGGCAAAACCTATACCGACCATGTTAATCATTAATAGAGCCGGATCTTCAACTAATGCCATGCCCGCCAGGCTTATGCCGCCAATAGTCAGACACACAGCATGAACCATTTTACGGCTGCTGCGCGCCGCCAGCCAGGGCAGCGCAAAGGCCGCCAGCGCACTGATACCGTTATACATAGCAAAGCATAACCCGACCCAGTCTGCGCCTTCGTTATACAGGGCTGAAGAGGCATCTGCAGAGCCGTAGATATGACTGGTTACCGCCGAGGTGGTGTAAATCCACATAGCAAACAGGGCAAACCAGGAGAAAAACTGCACAAATGCCAGCTGCTTCATGGTTTTCGGCATCAGTTTGATATCATTAATCATAGTTCGCAGACCGCTTTGCGCCGCCTGCTCTTTTATTATTTCCTGAGTACCGTCAAATTCGTGCAGTTCCTTAGGGCTGTACTCGCGGGTTTTTAATACTGTCCACAATACTGCGCCGAAGAAGACAGCAGCGCCGGCGTAAAAGGAAATTTTAACCGACGGCGGGATGACTCCTGCCGGTGCTGTATTAGCAATATCGAACCAGTTGGTTAAGATGTAGGGCATTGAGGAGGCAACAACCGAGCCGATACCGATAAAGAAGGTCTGTACGGCAAAACCCTGGGTGCGCTGCTGTGAAGGCAGATTATCCCCTATCAGAGCGCGAAACGGTTCCATGGAAATATTGATTGACGCGTCAAGCATCCATAACATGCCGGCTGCAATCCATAGATGCGGCGAGTTCGGCATAATAATCAGTGCGAGGGATGACAGAACTGCTCCGATCAGGAAGTAGGGACGACGGCGGCCGAGAAAATTCCAGGTGCGGTCACTCATATAACCAATAATCGGCTGTACCAGTAAACCGGTTACCGGTGCCGCTAACCATAATATTGGAATCTGCTCGATGCTCGCACCTAGTGTTTCAAAGATACGGCTGACATTGGCGTTCTGCAGTCCAAAGCCGAACTGGATGCCCATAAAGCCGAGGCTCATATTCCAGATCTGCCAGAAACTAAGTTGTGGTTTTTGTTTTTTCATAATGCTGTTTCTTTATTATTTTAAATGCACGCAAAACTATGTGTGCATAAGTTTACAATTAAAATTACAAGGGTCACGCTCCTGTGATCCGGCTAAATAAGTTGGTCTGGATTTTGACCTTAAAAATTAATAAAACGAAATTTTTAAAGTGATACAGATCACGTTATGAGCTTTTAATGTCATAATAATCATGTTTTTTTGAATATCTCAATGTTTAATGTGATGCGTGTTTAATGTTTGCTCTAATTGATTGATTTTCAACTGAATAAAAATCATTCAATGGTCAATTTTTAGCTGTTTAAAAGTTCAGCTGCAGCGTTAGAAATACAGCTGTTTATGCTGGTATTTTGTACTGCTGACAGCGGAGATAATCTTAGAAAAGAGTCTTGAATTGCGTCTGGAAGGTTAAGGGGGCAGGCTGATGTTGAGCTTGTTAATATTAAAAAAGCAGCCTGGGACGGCTGCTTGTAGTTTAAATTGTATTCTTAGAAATCCAGTGACTGGATCCCGGAAACCCATTTATTTTCTGGTAATTCATACTGTTTTGATAAGTCAATAATCTGATTGCCTTCTTCAACCAGTTTAAATACTTTCTGACGGCTGGTATTGTAGGCATTCTCACCGGCTTTAGTATAAAGCGAGCCCGCTATTAACTGTGTATCTGGTGTGCGGTAAAGAGTCTGCATAGCAAAATCATAGATGCCGTAACCAACCTTCTGTACATTAAGTGCTGCCAGATACTGGCCGTTATAAGAACGGCAGGTCAGGAAATTAGTCTGGCCTCGGCTGTCGAAAATCTCCTGTGATTTCAGCTCCTGCGGAACACTCTCAAATAAGCTTTCATCTCTCCAGTGGTAGATAGTTTCATCTGCCACATTCTTATTAGTGAATTTACATTCATCGTGCAGTTCATAAGCAGCCTGTTTCGGCGGATCAAGAATCTCTGAGCGCTCAACAGCGGTTGTTATCACCATATGAAAGTTAGGTTCAACTTCCAGAATATAATACTGGTCATCCCAGGTGGAGAAATATAATCGTCCTTTGTATCCCACACCCTGCTCTTTGATTGCGACCTTGGAAATATAGTCATAGCTTTGTTTGCCGGCAAGGTCGTAGATATTGAAGCGCAGCCCGTCCTTTGCTTTGGTCGCAAGCAGTTCAAAGGAGTGGTAGTACCATTCGCTGTTATCTGTCGATGCAATTTTAGTTACCTTTGGCAGCTTGGTATCATTATCTAAATCAAAACGATAAACATCTCCTTGTTCAGTTATAGCCAGTGTTCTCGCATCATAGTTACGCGTATATTGTGAATATGGGATAAGAGTGTCTATAGTAAAATCCAGACTGGTAATATCGCCGTTTTCATTAACCAGTACAGTCTCTTCTTTACTGCTGTCGTTTTCTTTGAACTGACAGCTCTGCTCATTAAACTGGGCAGGAAAGCCCTCTATATGCATCAGATATAAATTCGCATTGCTGATACGTAGTAGTTCTAGATTATCAAGGTTTTCATCCAGTGACGGCTTGATCGGCTTGAGAATACAGCTTGAGCTGAGATCTGCCGGTTCACTGTGGATAATGAAATCTACCAGGCTTCCCTCTTTATCGATCAGTAATTTTTGACGGTCATTGTATACTGCGCCGTTGTTATCAAAAGATACATCAAGTTTGGCGGCCGCCTGACTGAAGTCTTTAAAAGCCTGTGACAAGTCATAGCGCACATCTGCGTAGCTGTTTTTTACAGCTGCTGTTGTCTCTGATGTGCCTGTTGTTGATGTACCAGCCGTTGAACCGCCGGCGGTGCTGCTTTCAGAGCCGCTGCCGCACGCGCTGATTAATACAGCCGCCGCGGCGGCCGCCGCCGCTAATTTTATTTGTTTCATATGTTTCTCTATCGCTAATATTTTGTAATATCTAAAAACATCACGCCCGATTTGTCTGCAGAGCAGCACTGGCTGATCGGCGGGCGCGGATTATCCAGCAGTTTCTGCTGCCGGATTGAACTGGCGCGCATCATAGATTGCAAATGATATTATTGCAATTGCTAAGGTTGTAATTGCTATTATTATGACTGCGTGGTGATAAACGTTGTTAAATTGATATTTCTGCACAGCAGTCTGTCCCGTATTACTTTATGGATATTTATAGTTACAGGGTAGATGTCGGCCGGCGGTCTGTTACAATTAATACTTCGCCTTATGTTTGGTGAATCAGGATGTTATTCAGCTTTGCTGTTGATTGCGGCGGTACAGCTCGTTAAAAAGGAAGAAACTGGTGAAAGATGTAAACGAACCGAAATTACCTAGGCATACAAGTTTTGGCTGGTTAATTGCAGTGCTGGGGGCGGATATGACTGAGTCGCTTAACCTGAGACTGAAAGAGATAGGTTTACATATAGGGCTATGGCCGACACTGTTTGCACTGTGGGAAGAAGAGGGACTGACTCAGGCACAGTTGTCTAAGCAGTGCGGCACGGCAAATTATACAACAACACGTGTACTGGATACTCTGGAAAGTAAAGGGCTGGCTGAAAGGCGGCCGCATCCGACTAACAGAAGAGTGCATTTGATTTATTTAACAAAGAAAGGGCGGCAGCTGGAAAAACAGGCCGCCGCTATTGCCGGCTCCTGTAATGAGGAGTTTTTATCTGCTTTATCTGCTCAGGAAAGGAAGCAGATTATGGCGCTGGTTTTTAAAATAACAGCGGCCCGTATTCCAGCTTTGAATGAGCACTAATTTTTATTGTTATTACAAAAGGCCTGCATAAGCAGGCCTCTCATCAACAGAATAAATCAGTTATTATAATTTAATAACGGTACGGCCGGTTACCTGACCCAGGGTAATCGCTTCAGCGCATTCTGCCGCCTGTTCTAAACCAACCTCACGACAGGCCTGCTGATAAAAACTCTGTGGCAGCAGTTCTACTAAACGATCCCAGGCATCAACACGTTTCTGATAAGGACATGCAACGGAATCGACACCTAATAATTTAACGCCGCGTAAAATAAACGGCATAACTGTAGTCGGCAGATCAAAGCCGCCTGCTAAACCACAAGCCGCCACAGCGCCGTTGTAATCCATCTGTGCTAATACTTTGGCCAGTACTTTGCTGCCGACAGTATCAACTGCACCAGCCCATAACTGTTTTTCTAAAGCACGGGCAGGCTGTTCAAATTCACTGCGTTCAATAATAGACTGTGCACCCAGTGTTTTTAACAGCGGGCCGTTTTCCTGCGCACGTCCAGTGACAGCTGCAACTTTATAACCCAGCTGCGCTAATAAAGTAACTGCAGCCGAGCCGACGCCGCCGCTTGCGCCGGTTACTAAGATTTCACCGCTTTCTGGTTTAACACCGGCATCAACTAATGCCTGCACACACAACATGGCGGTTAAACCCGCTGTGCCGACCATCATTGTCTGTTTACTGCTGATGCCCTGCGGCTGGGGAACCAGCCAGTCTGCTTTGAGACGGGCTTTTTCTGCCATGCCGCCCCAGTGACCTTCGCCTACTCCCCAGCCGGTTAGTACTACATTGTCACCAGCCTGGTAACGAGAATCTGTTGATTCAATAACGCTGCCCGCCAAATCAATACCGGGAACCATAGGAAACTGGCGGACAATACGGCCTTTACCAGTAATCGCTAAACCGTCTTTATAGTTTAAAGAAGAATAATCAACAGCAATTAATACTTCACCTTCAGGCAGCAGTGATTCATCGATTTGACGAATTTCTGCGGTTGTTTTTTTGTCTTGCTGATCCAGAATAAGCGCTTTAAACATAAGGAGTCTCCGAGAGATATATAGGGATGTTTTAATAACAGCAGTGTAGTGCTGAATTGATTATGATAAAAGTGAAACTTAATCATTTAATCTATGCATTAAACACATAAAGTAACTGTTAACTTATCTAATGCGCATATGTTCTGCTGTAATTTTGGAAATGTTAACCGGCTCGCTTATCCTGTCTTTTTATAAGAAAGGCAGTTAAAATCCGGCCATTAAAAACTAAAACTGAAAAACAGGTTATGAACAAAAAAATTGAATTACTGGCACCCGGCGGTGATCTTGACTCTATTAAGGCTGCGATTGCCGCCGGCGCGGATGCTGTCTACTGCGGTCTGGACAGTTTTAATGCGCGAAAGCGCGCCGTTAATTTAAGCTTTGATGATTTTAACCGGGTGATAAAGCTTGCTCATCAGCATAACTGCGAAATTTTTCTGACGCTTAATATCATCATATTAGAAAATGAGATAAAACCGCTGCTGACTTTACTCAATAAACTGGTTAACACTGCTGTTGACGGGGTGATTGTTCAGGACTTAGGGCTTTTTTATCTATTATCAGAGTACTTTCCAAGCCTTGATATCCACGCCTCCACGCAGGTCACAACCCATAACCGGGGACAGATAGAGTTTTTAAATAAACTCGGTGCTTCCCGGGTTAATTTATCGCGCGAGTTGAATATTAAGGAGATAAAATCCTTAACTCAGTTCGGGCTTGAGCGAAATGTTTTATCAGAAGTTTTTGTGCACGGCTCATACTGTATCGGTTTTTCCGGTTTGTGTTATATAAGCTCTGCTCACGGCGGCAACTCCGGTAACCGCGGACGATGCAGTCAGCCGTGCAGGGATAAATATCTGCCGACCGATGCCGGTAAAGAATATCCGCTGAATCTTAAAGATAATTCGGCATTTTTTGATCTTGAAGAACTGATTGATGCCGGGGTTTATTCATTAAAGATAGAAGGGCGGATAAAAGGGCCGAGTTACGTTCACACCGTAGTCAGCAGCTGGAAAAAGCAGCTGCTGAGTTATTCTTCGCAGGGAAAATTACTTTCGGATAACTCTGCGCTTTATAAAGTGTTTAACCGTGATTTCTCAAACTCTTATTTAAAGGGCACCATCAATAAGCTGATGTTTATCGATAACCCGCGAGATAATACCCTCAAACATGTTGAGCAGAGTAATGCGGGTTTAAGTCATCTGCAGATTGAGCAGGCCAAACAGGACCTTTATGATCAGAAAACTGCGATGGCGGCAGAGGTTGCAGAAAAAATTAAGCACTTAAACACGGATAAAATACCTTTAACCATTACACTTTCAGGTCAGTCCGGTCAACCGTTATGCGTGTCGGTAAGCACGCCTGAGTGTGTATTTATGGTGCGCTCGCAAAGTAAGCTTATTCATACAGAAAATGCTTCGCTTAATCGAAGCGCGATAGATAAAAGATGGAAAGGGCTGAATAATGCATTAACCTGCATCGAGTCTATCTGCATGCGCTGCCTGGATGCCGATCTGTTTATTCCCTTTAAAGAGCTCACCGTTATAAAAAACAGCATCTTATATCAGTTAAACGGTGCAAAAGAAGCTGTTTCACCTGTTGAACTTCCTGTTTTAAACTATGCACCCCCGCAGACAGCTAAAGCGAAGTTATCGGTTCTGATTTCTAGTAAGCAGGATCTGCCTCTGTGCAGTGTAGATGGAGTCGATGTTTATTATAAGCTGCCGGATAGTTTCCGAAAGGGCTGCGCGGAATATGTGGATCTGTTTGCTGATAATAAAGGACTGATCCCCTGGTTTCCGTCAGTTCTGATCGGCGCTGATTATGAGGCGGCTGCACAGCTGCTTAAACAACTGTCTCCGAAAAAAATTGTTACCAATAATACCGGTATTGCTTATCTGGCTTATCAGCTGGGCATCGACTGGACTGCCGGGCCGTACCTGAATATTACTAACTCCTTCAGTCTGGCCTGCCTTAAAGAGAAGTTTAACTGCAGCGGTGCATTTATCTCTAATGAGATTAATAAAAAGCAGATAAAAGCCGTTCGCAGCCCGGAAAATGTCCAGCTCTATTACAGTATTTACCACCCGCTTTTACTGCTCAGCAGCAGGCAGTGTCTGTTTCATCAGACGGTCGGCTGTAAAAAAGCCGCTATGGACGCCAAGTGTCTGGATAAGTGTGAAAAGTCGGCCTCTATTATTAATCTTAAAGGCACCTCTTTTGCTATTAATAAACAAAAGGGTGATTATGTGAATATGTACAGCAATGAGCATTTTCTTAATACGGATATTGTTAGTGATGCACCGGAGCAGTTCAGCGCTTTCTTTATCGATTTAACTGATATCGGTATAACAGAGGCGCGCGAAAAAGATAAAACTTCGATTATAAGAGGCTTTAGGGAGCTGATTGAGGGGCAGGTGGACGCGGCTGAGCGGCTCCATAATATGCTTGGGCAGACAACTAACAGTCAGTATCAGAAAGGTTTGTAAGGAAATGAATAAGCCGGGCTGACGCAGTTGGCCCGATTAGTTAAGACGTTTCCAGTTTTTTACCTGGTCATTAAAAAAACCGGATTCACGGTAGGCTTTATCGATAATGCCTCTGGCCTGCAGCTGTGTGAGGCCGCTGTTTAACTGCTGCAGAATGCGCTTGGAATGTTTAGATTTTTTAAATATGGCAAAATGGCGGGTACCGTGCAGCGCGACTTTCAGGTTAGGCACCGGGATAAGTTTAATGCCGTTATAGGTTAATGAAAGATCTTCGGTTGACTGAAAAGGCGCTAATAAAAAGTCGATATGGCCGCTGTGTACCATATCGACCATTGATGCCCATTTATCGGTATGTTTAACATTGCTGATTTTTAATGACTGTAGTGTTAACCAGTCCGCTGTCCATATTCTGTTTGATACAGCGCTGAAAGCGCGTAACTGCTGTTTGTTTTTAACCTTAAGCATCTCTGCATTGTCGGGGCGGGTATATAAACCCGCTTCAAACTGCCCGTTTTTAATAATTGGAATAGAAAAATAGATTTCATTCTGCATGGTGAACATGGACTGCCATACTGAGGTGCCGGTTAATAATACTGCCCCTTTGTTAAGGTAATCAATGGTAGTGTGGTCTGAGTCAACAGAGATTAACTGATAAGGATATTTGTTACCGCCCAAATGCAGCGCCTGCTGCAGCAGTACCAGTTCAACCACATCGCGGCGGCTGAAAGCACCGGAGAAATCCGTGACAGAAAGCGGATCTCGTCCGGCTATAAAACGAAAATAGTCATCTCTGACATCTCTGGAAACCACAACCTTGAAACTTTCATAAAGGCTGTATTCTGCAGATGAAAACGGAACGGTGAAGAGTAATAAAAAAATTTGTAAAATATAAAGAAATCTCTGCAGCATCCTCACCTCCTTTTGAATATGCAGTTAAATAAGATGAATGATTATACTGGTTTTATAACAACCATTTTGTGAAATGACTGGTAAATAAAAGCTCTAAGCAGCGCTATACTATTAAAAATTAAGCAAAATAAAAGCAATACGGGCAGATAAAAGTCATCCTGTCTTATATCAGGCAGTTTGTCTTGCTGACTTTGTATCTTGAAGTATTATGGCTGTAAATTATAAGAAAAAGGTAGGCGTTTGTGTTTCAGGTATATCATTCTAATCAGCTTGAGCTTTTAAAAGATCTTTTAGCTGCGCTCATGCAGGGCGATAAGCTGGAAGATCCCTTTGAAAATGAAACCATTCTTGTACAGAGTCCGGGCATGGCACAGTGGCTGCAGCTGCAGATTGCACAGTCAACCGGGATCTGTGCCAATATTGACTTCCCGCTGCCGGCCAGTTTTATCTGGCAGCAGTTTAAACATGTTCTGCAGGATGTGCCTGATAAAAGCCCGTTTAACAAGATGTCCATGACCTGGCAGATTATGAAGCTGCTGCCGGAGTGTCTGCAGGATCCAGATTTTATTTCGTTATTACACTACCTTGAAGATGATGCTGATTTACGCAAACGCTTTCAGCTCAGCCAGAAAATAGCCGATATTTTTGATCAGTATTTAGTTTACCGGCCGGACTGGGTTGAGACCTGGCAGAATGCCGATGAGCAGGAGATCAGCTCCTGGAACAGCGAAAACAGCCAGTCCGTGCCGCAGTGGATTGACGAGCAGCGCTGGCAGGCCAAATTGTGGAAAAAACTGACGTTAACCATTGAGCAGAGCTTTGCCGAGCATGGTAAAGCTTATCACCGGGCCGGTTTGTATAAAGATTTTCTGGAAAAACTCAGTACACAGGAAAACTTAAGCCATCTGCCTAAGCGTATTTTTGTATTCGGCATATCTGCACTTCCTGAGTCTTACCTACAGGCATTATTAGGTTTAGCTAAACATTGTGATGTGCATTTTTTATTAACCAATCCCTGCCGCTATTACTGGGGGGATATTGTTGATCCTAAACTGCTGGCCAAACGTTTTGCGCAGAGCCGTCCTAAGCTCGCCGTAGAAAAAGGTCAGGTGAAAAACCTCGCGGACTCCAGCTGGCAGAAAGATGAACAGCATCTTAAATGGGCAGTCAGTGAGGACGTTGACAGTGAAGTAGGTAATCCTCTGTTAGCTTCCATGGGAAAAATGGGGCGCGACTTTTTATATCAGCTGTATTCCTTAGAGCAGCAGGAGGTGGATGCCTTTGTTGATATTCACCGCGACACTCTGCTGCATAATATTCAGGCGGATATTTTAGACCTTAAGGACAGCAGTCAGGTGTTGAGTTTAGATGCTTCACAGCGTATTGCTGTTGATCTTGATGATCAGTCATTAACTGTGCACCTTGCGCACAGCGTGATGCGTGAAGTGGAAATTCTGCACGATAATCTGTTAGCTATGTTTGAAGCGGATCCGGCATTAACACCAAAAGATATTATCGTGATGGTGCCGAATATTGATCAGTACGCTCCCTATGTACAGGCGGTTTTTGCCAGCGTGGAAAGCAGCCGTTATATCCCGTTCAGTATTTCAGATGTCAGCGCGCAGCAGGAAAATCCGATTCTGGTGAGTTTTCTGCAGCTGCTGAATTTAAATCAGAGCCGTTATACTCGTGAAGATATCCTTGCCCTGCTAGAAGTCCCGGCTATTCTGCAGCGTTTTAAACTGGATCAGGATGATTTTATTCTGCTCCAGAAGTGGATCAATGAAAGCGGTATCCGCTGGGGGCTGCATGAGAAAAGCGCCGCCCAGTGGGATCTGCCGAACTTATCACAGAACAGCTGGTTATTTGGTTTAAGACGTATGCTCCTGGGTTATGCCATGGGTGACAGCATGTTTGCCGGTATTTCTCCCTACGATGAAGTGCAGGGACTGCAGGGCGATCTGCTGGGGCGTTTTATCGATTTTATTGATGCCTTGACTGAGCTGGAAACACAGCTGAAAAAATCCTACAACGCGGCTCAGTGGCAGGCATTTGTTTATCAGCTGGTTGATGATTTTTACCTTGAAGATGATGACAATTCTGCGGTATTAAGCATGATCCGGGAACAGCTTGATATTCTTTTAGAGCATACCCAGCAGGCTGAATTTGAGCAGGAGCTGTCACTCTTTGTATTGATTGAGCACCTGGAAAATCACCTTTCCGCTCAGTCTAACAGCCAGCGTTTTTTAGCCGGACAGGTTAACTTCTGTACTCTGATGCCGATGCGCTCGATTCCATTTAAAGTGGTGTGTTTATTAGGCATGAACGACGGTCAGTATCCGCGCAGTATTGTACCCATGGGATTTGATCTGATGGTCGGTCATCGTCATCGCGGTGACCGCTCCCGCCGTGAAGAAGACCGCTATCTGTTTTTAGAAGCACTGCTCTCGGCACAGGATAATCTCTATATCAGTTATATCGGTCGGGATATTAACGATAACAGCGAAAAAACGGCCTCGGTATTAGTTTCGGAACTGCTTAATTACTGTCAGCAGAGTTTTGTTTTACAAAAGAACCGTGAAGATACGGCTAATGCAGCTGAAAAAGCGCTGCTGGACTTTATTAAACACAGTTATCCGATGCAGAGTTTCAGTGACTCTTATTATCTGCAGGATGTTAAAACCTATAACCGTAACTGGTGGCTGGCTTTAAATAATCGTGAAACCGAACTGTCCGACAGCAGCTCGCCGGTAGCCCTTGATGAACCCCTGCTGGAAGTACAGCTGATCCAGCTTAAACAGTTTCTTAAGCATCCCTGCAAAGCTTTTTTCAACCAGCGTTTAGATGTCTATTTTGAAATTGACGACAGTGAACAGGATAATGATGAGCCGTTTTCACTGGATAATCTGCAGCATTATCACCTTAAAAGCCAGCAGTTTGAATATGCCTTAGAGGGCAGATCGCTGGATGAACTGTTTGTTGAAATTAAAGCCGGCGGAGAACTGCCCCTGGGTGAATTTGCACCTCTGATCTTTAATAAAGACCTGCAGGCCATGGAGGATCTTGCGGATTTAACCGCGAGTTATTTTATTGGTGAAATAGAAACTATCAGTATTGATATTAAATTTGCCGAAAAGCGCTTAACAGGTGAATTAAGCGATCACTGTGAAAACGGTTTAGTGCGGGTTAAAACCGGCGGTATTAAAGGCAAGGATATTTTATCTTTATGGTTAGAGCACCTTTGTTACTGTATTGCACACGGGCAGAACTTAAACTCCAGTTTATTTGGTCAGGATAACGGTATCTATTTTGAAGAGGTGCCCGCCGATTTTGCTTATCGGACAATTGCAGAGTTAATTGCTTTATATGAGCAGGGGCTGCAGTTTCCTTTGCCTTTCTTTATCCAGAGTGCATTTGCATGGAGCACCTTAGTTCATTATCAGCAGCCGGAGTGTTTTGTGCTTGAGGATGTAGAGTTTGATACACGCGCTGAAGCACAGAAAGCCGCCCTGGATATTTTTGCCAATGAGCGCAGCTATGCCGAAGGTAAAGATCCCTATATCACCCGTATTTATGAAAACCTTGAAGATCACTGGTTAGAGTTTGAAACGCTGGCGATGCAGATTTTTAAACCTGTTTTAAGCAATATATCAACCATCGAATACAGCGCATGGGATGGTGAAGAGTAATGGAACAATTGAATACAAACAAGCAAAACAGCGCCGCGGCTGAGCCGCTGGACGCATTAACCTTTCCCTTATACGGCCAGCGTTTAATTGAAGCCTCTGCCGGTACCGGCAAGACCTATACCATTGCCAGTTTATTTATTCGTCTGTTATTAGGTCACGGTGACCGTCTGGCTAATGCCGAGCATGGTGCCTGCAGTAATGCCCATCAGCAGCCCTTAACTGTGGATAAAATTCTGGTGGTGACCTTTACCGAAGCCGCCACCGCAGAGCTGCGCTCGCGGATCCGCGAGCGTATTCAGCTGGTGCGTTTAGATTTTGTGCAGGGCAGCAGCCGCGACCCTTTTACCCAGACACTGATTAATCAAAGTGATGATCACCCTGGTGTTATCCGCTTATTACGTTTTGCCGAACTGCAGATGGATGAAGCCGCTGTTTATACTATTCACGGATTCTGTCAGCGTATGCTGATGCAGAATGCATTTGAATCGGGCAGTCTTTTTCAGCAGACTCTGCTGGAAAATGATGCCCATCTTCTGCTGCAGGCCTGTAATGATTTCTGGCGTACTTTTTTCTATGATTTATCCACGCCGCTGACTGAGCTGATTTTTAGTTACTGGCAGAACCCTGAGCAGTTAAAGAATGAGCTCCGCGGCTGGTTATCACGTAATGATCTGACCTTTATTCCTGAGATTACGGACTTTGATTTTAAAGCAAAATATGAAAACAGCCTGCAGGCAATTGAAGAGTTAAAAGAGAGCTGGCTGAAGGATGCCGATGACTATTTTGATATTATCAGTCATTCCGATGTATCAAAACGCAGTTATACCAAGAAGAATCTGCCAAACTGGTTAACTGAAATTAATCAGTGGGCGAATCAGTCCGGTCACTCTTTAGATCTGCCTAAAAACCTGGTGAAGTTTTCCCAGAAGACCCTAGATGAGAAAACGCCGAAGGGGGCTATTCCCAGCCATCCGGTATTTACTGCGGTTGAGAGAATCCTTGATCAGGATTTATCGCTGCAGAATACGATTTTGATTAAAGCTACCAACTGGATCCGTGCGCATCTGAGCAAGAGTAAAAAAATGCACATGCTGTTAGGTTTTGATGATCTGCTTACGCGCTTAGATGATGCCCTGCAGAATTCGCCGGATAACCATCTGGCAGAGCAGATTAAAGCTGCCTACCCGATTGCCCTGATTGATGAGTTTCAGGATACCGATCCGGTGCAGTATCGTATTTTCCAGACTATTTATCAGCAGGCCGAACAGACTGAAGAGCAGGCTGAGGCAGATAAAAGTGCCGGCCTGTTTATGATAGGCGATCCTAAGCAGGCTATTTATAGTTTTCGTGGTGCAGATATATTTACTTATATGCAGGCGAGAAAGAATGTCAGTGCGCATTACAGCCTGGATTATAACTACCGCTCCTCGCCGCAAATGATAAATGCCGCTAATGCCTTTTTTGAGTTTTGTCCGGCGCCTTTTATCTACGAAGACGATATTCCTTTTTCCAGGGTAGAAGCACCTAATATTAAACGTAAAAAGCTGGTGATTGCCAACCGCGATGACAGCGCGCAGACCGCTTTACAGTTTATTCATCCGGTCGGCGGTGAAAATGTGCAGGGATTTAAAGACTCAATAACCCGGGGCTGCGTGAATGAAATAAAAAATATACTGCTCCTGGCGCAGCAGGGTAAAGCTTATCTTGAAGATCAAGACGGCGGGCAGACTGCAGTCCGTGCAAATCATATTGCGGTGCTGGTACGCACCGGTAAAGAAGCACAGCTGATCCGTAAAGCACTGTTTGAAGAAAATATTAACAGTGTTTATTTATCACTCAAAGAAAGTGTTTACGCAACCCCGCTTGCACAGGATCTGCTGCGTATTCTGCAGGCTTGTCTGCACCCTGAAAATGAACGTTTATTACGTGCCGCAGTCGCCTGTAAGCTGTTTGCTTTAAGCCCTTATCAGGTTCATCAGCTGCTGCTGGATACGCGTTTATGGGAAGAAAAAATCGGGCAGTTTATTGAGTATCGCGCGCTTTGGGCAAAAAGTGGTATTTTGGCAATGCTGCATAAATTATTTCACCAACAGGGTATAAGCAGCTATTTACTGCAGAATATGCAGGGCGAACGTCTGCTTACAGATCTGCTTCATCTTGCTGAATTACTGCAGAAAAACAGCGTAGATTATGACGGTGATTTTGCTTTAGTGCGCTGGTTCAGTGAACAGCTGAAACAGGCCGACGGGGATCCTGGCGAACAGAAGCAGCGTTTAGAAAGCGAAAAAGATCTGGTGCAGGTCAGTACGCTGCATAAATCTAAAGGGCTGGAATATGATATTGTATTTATGCCCTTTACCGGCTTATATCAGAAAGCGAGGCAGTGTTTATATCATGATCCGGCTAAAAATAATCGCCTTGTTTATGATCTGCAGGGCGGTAAAAGTCATTTTGAATTAACAGAAAAAGAGCAGCTGGCAGAAGATCTGCGTTTATTATATGTGGGTTTGACCCGCAGTGTTTACCGCTGCTATATCGGTATTTCCAGTTATAAAACCGGACGGGTAAAAAACAGTCCGCTGGCCAAAAGTGCGCTTGGTTATATCTGTCTGCAGGGAGGGAAAGATCTGCTTGCCGGTAATACTGAACTGCTGAACAGTCATCTCGAAAAAATGTGTAAAACATCGAATAATATTTCGGTGCGCAGCACGCCGCTTTTAAATGAGATACCCTATGTGGTGCAGCGTGGCGAACAGATACTGCAGGCGCCGCCGGTTTTTGCGGGCGCTGTGGAAAAAAACTGGTGGATAAGCAGTTATTCCTCGCTGTCGCGTTTACATGCTCCTGCACCGCAGTCCGAGCCGCAGGTCGAATCTGAACTAGAGGCTTTAGATAATCTGCCGGTAATAGCAGGCGCACCGCAGCAGACCCCCTTTAGTTTCCCGCGGGGCGCTAAACACGGGACATTTTTGCATGAGCTGTTTGAGCAGATTGATTTTGAATCTGCAGACAGTGAGTCTTTAAATGAGTGGTTAGTTGAGCAGTTAGATAAACGCCATTATGAGCAGAGCGAGCTGTGGGCTCCGGTTTTAGGAAACTGGCTTGAACAGATTTTAGAGCATGATCTGTCAGCAGGGCAGCAGTTAAGTCCAGAGCTGAAATTAAGACACTTAGCTCCAGAGCAGAAAAAGGTCGAAATGCAGTTCTTTATTCCTATGGCGCCGGTGCATGCCGGTGCGGTTAATAAACTGATTCAGCAGCACGATCCGTTATCGGCTGCTGCTGGAGAGCTGCTCTTCCATAGAGTTCAGGGATTCTTAAAAGGTTTTATCGATCTGACTTTTGTGGCGGATAAGAAGTATTATGTACTGGACTATAAATCGAATTATCTCGGTGATAATTTACAGGATTATAGTCAGGAAAATATTAAAAATGCCCTTATTGAGCACCGCTATGATTTTCAATATCAGCTCTATACCTTAGCACTGCACCGCCTGCTTAAGTCGCGTTTAGCGGATTATGATTATGACAAGCATATTGGCGGTGTTATTTATACTTTCCTGCGCGGTATGCAGGGAGAAAACGAGTTCGGTGTATATTTTAATAAACCTAGTTTTGCTTTAATCGACGGCCTTGATAAGCTCTTTTCCGGACAAAACAGCACAGCACAGGTACAACAGGAGCCGCTATGTTAGAGCAGCTTAAACAGTGGAAAGAGCAGGGCTTACTGCGCTCAATTGATTATCATTTTGCAAAATTTACGGCTGATTTAGGGGCGGATCCCCTGACTCAGTTATGTGCTGCTTTTACCAGTGAGTATTTAGGGCTTGGCCATATCTGTCTGCCTGTTGATCAGATAGCCGCACACCTTAATGAAAAGTGTCTGATATCGGAGATAAATCTGCCGGAGTTTTGTCAGAAGCATGATATTGACTGTCTACTGCAGAATAATGAACAGGCCCATGCGCTGTTGAGTGACTCGCTGTGTGTCGGTGAAAATGCACCGCTGCAGTTACAGTTTAATGCCTTGTATCTTGCCCGTTACGCGCAGTTTGAGCAGCTGATTGCCGATAAACTGCTGCATCAGCCGCAGGTTATTTTAAGCGGTAATGTTAAAGGCCAGCTGGACGCTTTATTTGCGGTTAATTATGAATATATCTGGCAGGCATGGTGCGCAGATAAAAGTCAGTCTGTGTCTCTGTTATGTGAGAAGTATCTGGATATTGTGGAATCTGCTCCGATTGACTGGGGACCGGTGGAAACCCTGTTTAAGCAGGCACAGAACAGTGATGTGCTGCAGGCGCTGGAGATCTTAATTCCGGAGAGCTGCCGCTGTGACTGGCAGAAAGTGAGTGCGGCCCTGGCACTGAGCTCTGCACGCTGTGTTATCTCCGGCGGTCCGGGCACGGGTAAAACAACCACAGTAACTAAACTGCTGGCGCTGCTGATAAATGCGCAGCCCGAGCTGTTGATAAAAATGGCCGCACCGACCGGTAAAGCGGCCGCGCGTTTAACTGAGTCTATCAGCAGTGCGCTGAACGAACTCAATATTGATCCGAGTTTAAAAGATAAAATTCCCAGTGAAGCTAGTACCATTCACCGTCTGCTCGGCGTGAAAGCTAACAGTAACCATTTTCGCCATGACCAGCATAAAAAATTACATTTAGATCTGCTCCTGGTGGATGAAGCCTCAATGGTAGATTTACCGTTAATGGCAAAATTACTGACGGCGCTGCCGGATCATGCGCGTTTGATTTTATTAGGCGACAAAGATCAGTTAGCCTCGGTTGAAGCCGGCGCTGTTCTTGGGGATATCTGTTCTTTTATTGAGTCCGGATACAGTGCTGAAAAAGCGCGGCAGTTATCTGAGCTCACGGGTTTTTCATCTCTGCTGAAAGACAGGCACAGCAGTGAGACGATGGCGGATAATTTGTGTCTGCTGCGCAAAAGTTATCGTTTTGATCAGTATTCAGGTATTGGTTTTTTAGCCAAAGCGATTAACAGCGGCCGGGCCGGAGGCAGACAGCTTGTACAGCTGTGCAGTGATTATGCGGATCTGCAGCATTATACGAATAATGAGCAGGGTCTTCCGGCTGTTGAGAAACTGATGCTCAGCGGTTACCGGCCTTATTTACAAGCTTTATGCGTGATCGGTGCAGACAACCGTGACAGTGCCAAAAATCTGCTCAAGCTGTTTAACCAGTTTAAAATTTTGTGTGCGATTCGTGAAGGCGAGTGGGGTGTTAACGGATTAAACCAGCGCTGTGAGAAAGTACTGCACAAAGCCGGTCTGATAGACAGCTTGTCTTCTCAGACGGCTGGCGAACTGAGCACCTGGTATGTGGGCCGTCCTATAATGATCACCCAGAATAATTACCACTTGGGTTTATATAACGGTGATATTGGTTTATGTCTGAGTGATGAAAAAAATCAGCTGCGTGTGTATTTCCAGATGGCAGACGGCAGTGTTGCAGATTTTCAGCCAAGCCGTCTGCCTAGCCACGAAACCGTGTTTGCGATGACGGTGCATAAAAGCCAGGGCTCTGAGTTTGCGCATACCGTTTTGTCCCTGCCTGAAACTCCGGTACCGGTTGTGACTCGCGAGCTGATCTATACCGGTATCACCCGCGCTAAAAAAGAGCTGACTTTGTTTGCAGATCTGTCATTAACGGCCAGTGCGATCCGCAATAAAACACAGCGCTTCAGTCGTTTAGTTGAGCGTTTACAAAACGCTAAAGAGAAATAGTCATGCAGCAGATTAAAAGCCAGAAAACATTAAGAGAAACGATTGGAAAGCCTAATCCTGTTGCGGCCAAGAAGATTTATGATCACCTTAATCCGCACATGAAAAGTTTTATCTGCAAGTCTCCGCTGCTGATGCTGTCTACCCTTGATGAAAACGGTTTTCCGACTATTTCTCCGAAAGGAGATAAACCCGGTTTTGTGAAAGTTACCCAGGATAATAAGCTGCTCATTCCTGAATTACGGGGTAACAAGCTGGCATTTTCATTAACTAATATCCTTGAACATAATAAAGTGGCGCTGATTTTTATTCTGCCCGGTACCACTGAAACATTAAGAGTGCATGGAACCTGCCGTCTGCTAAGCGGTGAGCTTATCTGCAAACAGATGGCCTCGCTGTCGCACAATGCACTGCTGGTGATGGAAGTAACGGTGAATAATGCTTATTTCCATTGTGGTAAAGCCCTGCTGCGCAGTAAAACATGGCAGAGTGATACCTGGCCTGAGGCTATGAAAATATCCTTCGGCAAGGAGATTGCTGAGAATACCGGTGCGGACAGCTCTTTTATAAAGCAGGTAGATGACGGTATTAAAAGCCGTTCTATTGCAGATTTATAGAATATATCAGCAGCTTTCTGCTCCTGATATTTATGCTAATGATATTTGACGGCTATAATCATATTCAGAGAGTCCTTCTTCTGTAACCATGAAGGTAAACATATGAATCTGGATATTCATACGCTGTTTATCATTAATACCATAGAAACATTCATTATTGCCCTGGTAATGTTTGTTATCTGGCGTACACAAAAATCCAGCTTAAGCCTGGGCTGGATTGCGCTGGCATTCGCCTGCCAGTCTCTCGGGACATTCTTAGTTTCAACCCGCGATTCCCTGCCCTATTTCTCCTCCATTATTATTGCTAATACGGCTTTTTTGTTATGGGTGGTTTTCCTGTGGCGGGCAATACGTGATTTCCAAAGGTTAGCTTTCCCGGTCTGGAAAGTATTAGGTGCACTGTTTGTATTTATCTGCTTATCTCTTTATTTTACCTACATCTATTTTGATACCGATATACGGGTTATTATTTTTTCATTGTATGTTACATTTTTTTCAATTCTCAGCGTCAATGATCTGGTTAAACCGGTGCACAGCAATTCATCGGCGATTGAGAATAAATACACTGCCGGCCTGATCATGCTGTTTACCGGTTTTATGGTTCTGCGTGCGGTAGTGACTGCCGCTGGAATGGTGAGTTCAGATTTTGCCTACGCCGGCCTTTTACATCAGTTCACTATGCTGGTTCTAATGGCTTATTCACTGGCTTTTGTTCTGGCATATTTGTGGCTGCTGCAGCGCCGCTTTGAAAGTGAAATTGAACAGCGGGCAGATGCACTGCAGGCCGCAAACTCATTAACCGAGTTATTACGCCAGGAGGCCGAAGATGCAGCGCTGCATGATCCCTTAACTCTGGCGGGAAACCGCCGAAAATTTGAAACTAATGCGGATCTGGAACGGGAACGTCATCTTCGCCATCAGCGTAACCTGTGCCTTGCTTTTGTTGATATCGATCTTTTTAAAGCCGTTAATGATAAATTTGGACACGATGTCGGGGATCAGGTTTTAAAATCACTGGTCAGCCTTTTTACTGATATTACGCGTAATATTGATATGATTTACCGCTGGGGAGGTGAAGAGTTTATTATATTGTTACCTGAAACAGATTTACCAACAGCACTGCTTGTCTGTGATCGTATTAGGGGGCATATTCAGTCAAACCTCAACGTTGAGGGAGACAGTATTACCATCAGTATTGGTGTTGCTCAGTTAACGGCTAATGAAAGTATCAATGAGCTGGTCAAACGGGCAGATAAACTGTTATATAAAGCAAAACAGAAAGGACGCAACTGCGTTGTCGGGTAAACTGTTATATAAAAGCAAAACAGAAAGGACGCAACTGCGTGTCGGATAAACTGCTATATAAAGCAAAACAGCAAGGACGCAACTGCGTTGTCGGATAAACTGTTATATAAAGTAAAACAGCAAGGACGCAACTGCGTTGTCGGATAAACTGTTATATAAAGCAAAACAGAAAGGACGCAACTGTGTTGTCGAATAAACTGTTATATAAAGCAAAACAGCAAGGACGCAACTACGTTGTCGGATAAACTGTTATATAAAGCAAAACAGCAAGGACGCAACTGCGTGTCGGATAAACTGTTATATAAAGCAAAACAGAAAGGACGCAACTGCGTTGTCGGATAAACTGTTATATAAAGCAAAACAGAAAGGACGCAACTGCGTTGTCGAATACAAGATGGGTATACAATGAAAACAATAGGTTTATTAGGCGGGATGAGCTGGCAGTCAACAGTAAGTTATTATCAGGCAATTAATCAGGGGGTGAACGAGCAGCTAGGCGGTTTACACTCTGCTAAAATTATTCTTAACAGTGTGGATTTTGCAGAGATAGAAAAGCTTCAGCATGCAGGGTTATGGAATGAGACGGCGGATATCCTCAGCGAAGCCGCAAAATCACTGCAGCATGCGGGCGCAGACTTTTTAATGATCTGCACTAACACTATGCATAAAGTAGCCTCAGAAATTGACAGCTGTATTGATATCCCTGTTTTACATATAGCTGATGCCACTGCATCTAAGCTCGTGGCTGATAATATAACTAAAGTAGGACTGCTGGGTACGCGTTTTACCATGGCGCAGGATTTTTATAAAAAGCGCTTAACGGATAATTTTGCGATTGATGTTGTTGTGCCCTGCGAATCGGATCAGACCATAGTGCATGACATTATTTATAATGAATTATGTAACGGCCACATTATTGACTCTTCACGCGGCCAGTATGTGCAGATAATAAACAAGCTGTTTAAACAGGGGGCGCAGGCGGTTATTCTCGGCTGCACTGAAATTGCTTTATTAGTAAAAGAGGGCGACACAACAGTGCCTTTATACGATACCACTGCAATCCATGCACACAGCGCAGTTCAATACGCATTAAAAGGTTAAATATCTATGACCCCGGCAGTTAATTTTGTCAAAAAACAAAAAATCCCCTATCAGGTACATGAGTATGATCATCAGCCAGGAAGTGAATCTTATGGTTTAGAGGCTTCTGAAAAGTTGGGGTTACCGGCTTCAGTGGTATTTAAAACATTAGTTGTCTGTTTAGATACAAAGCAGCTTGTTGTGGCGTTATTACCTGTAGATAAAAAACTCAGTATGAAACATGCTGCTAAAGCCGCCGGTGCTAAAAAAGCACAGATGGCAGATAAAAATGATGTGCTGCGTTCTACCGGATATGTACTTGGTGGAGTAAGCCCCTTAGGGCAGAAAAAACGTCTGACAACGCTGCTGGATATCAGTGCAGTGGGGCTGCCGAGTATTTATGTCAGCGCCGGTAAAAGGGGGCTGGATATTGAGTTAAATCCGCAGGATTTAATACGTGTATTAAATGCATCTGCTGTTGAATTATGTCTCTGAGCAGCCTTTGTTTCTGCGCCTGTTCTGGCGCAGTAAAAGTTAATGATTATTTGCTGTTTAAACGCTGAATAAGTGTGTTAGCATCACGTTTTTTAATTAACCTGAAAGTGATGCTGAGATGTTGGAAGAGTTTTTTACCCTGTATTTAAAACTGTTTTTTATGATGGTTCCGTTCTTTGTGCTGTCTGTGTTTCTTAGTTTGAGTAAAAACCTTACCAAACCAGAGAAAAAGAGCGTCATTTTCAAGCTGTCAGTTGCTGTTGTTATCTCAAGTCTGATCTTTTTACTGTTTGGTAAATATATATTCAACCTGTTCGGCATTACCTTAGATGCGTTTAAGATCGGTGCGGGAACTGTACTGTTTTTAAGTGCGCTGGATATGATCCGCGGCGGCCGCGAGGTGCCTGCGGAGAAACTCGAATCAGGCAGTGATTTTGCAATTGTACCGCTGGCAATACCGATAACGGTCGGCCCGGGTATGATAGGTATTCTGATGGTGATCGGTGCTGAGGTAAACACCATTGTCGGCACGCTGATAGTTGTTCTGTCACTGTTAGCCGCAGTTATCTCGCTGGCTGGTGTGCTGCTGCTTTCTAATAAGCTGCAGCATTTAATCGGTAAGCAGGGGTTAGCGGTACTGCCTAAAATAACCGGTTTATTTGTTTCGGCGATCGGCGCACAGATTATATTTTCCGGTATTAAAGGTTTTCTGTTTTAAGCCGTTAAATTCCATTTTCCAGGGAGGACATAGTGGGTAAAAAATCAGAGCTGCTAATGGCCGCCATTTTTTTTGCCGGTGGTTTGATACTGACGGGAGTCGGGCTGGTGGATGCCTGGTCGGGTCTTAAATCATATCTTTGGGATGAAAAAGAGGGGGTTATTATCTCTTCTGAAGTTCGTTCCTGCGGGCGTGGTCAAGGGCTGAATTCCAAAGAGTACCGCGCTGATATTTTTTACCGCTATTCTTTAAATGGCTATGAGCTTAATGGTGATCTGCTCTATTCGGGCTATCAATGCCAAAACAACCGGCAAGGCGCCCAGGACTGGGTGGATAGCTTTCCTGCGGGCACAGCGGTTACGGTTTATGTTAATCCGGATAAACCCAAAGAAGCTGTATTAGTGAACGGCATTCATTTAGAGCATATCGGCAGACCGCTGGCCGGTCTGCTTATGGCCTGGCTGGCCGTGTTTATGTTTTTCAAACTTCGTGGTAACCGTTGAATCCGATTATTACTTCCGTTTGCAGGTTTTAAATAAAATGACAGCAGCCTGCTGTTTAGTTACTGCTTTTCTGACCATACCGCGTATTCATTTTCGTTTGGATCTTCAAAATGAAAACGCACTCCGCCTGGAAAGGCAAAAACAGGTTTAATAATTAAGCCGCCGGCCTGCTTTATTTTCTGCTCTGTGTGATTAATGTTACTGCTGTAAATCACAGTTAAAACACTGCCGTTTTTTGTAGTTGAACTAAGCTCCGACAGATAAAAACCGCCGTTGATACCTGCATCCTCGCCGGAAAATGCGCAGTATTCAGGCCCGTAATCTTCAAACTGCCAGTTAAAAACCGTGCTGAAAAAAGACTTGGTTTTAGATAAATCTCTGCTGGGAAATTCTAAATAGTTTATTTTTTTATGGGCAGACATAAGCATTCCTTTTTCTAGTGTATTAAGGGAGTGTGATTGTATATTTTCGAAAAAAACTATTTTTTGAGCCGCTTCTCTTTTTAAAGTTAACTCTCTGCCTAATCAGGTTTAACAAAGTGCTGCTGTGAATTTTCAACTATTACATTTTTGTTCGCACAAGTGCAGTTGAAATACTATAGCTGACTGCCGGCTGTCTATGGTTAATCTTTTATTTCTACATATGTGCAGTGAACCTTGCTCGAACATGGGAACAAGTGATGAAAAATAACCGGCAGAAATGAGAACATTAAACAGCCTAAATTCGGATAATAGGATAACTTATTGATTTTGGGATAGTCATTTTTGCAACTAAAGCAATAATTACTTAGTATACGAAAAACAAAATTGTTAACGGTATGTGACCTTGATTCTACTGCTAACGGAACAAAAACTATTAGGGATATAAATATGCGAAAAATACTCACTGCATCACTTATGCTTGCGTCTGTCTCATTTTCTGCATCGGGCAGTGAATGCGGTAAAGTGACTATTGCAGATATGAACTGGAACTCTGCGACGCTGATCGCTAACGTTGATAAATTCATTCTTGAACACGGTTATGACTGTGAAGCCGAGCTCGTGCCGGGGGATACGATGCCGACGGGCACTTCCATGGTTGAGAAAGGTGAACCGGATATTGCACCTGAGCTGTGGAGTAATTCGGCGAAAAAATCGCTCGATGCCGGTGTGAAAGAGGGGCGAATCCGTTACGCGGGAGTAAGTTTGTCTGACGGCGGCGAGGAAGGTTTCTGGATACCGGAATATATGGTTGAAAAAGATCCGTCACTGGCAACCATTGCAGGTATCAAAGCGCAGGCAAAACTATTTAAACACCCTGAAGATCCGGATAAATCAGCCGTTATGGGCTGTCCTGCCGGATGGACCTGCCAGATCACTACCGGTCATCTGTTTGATGCGATGAACTTAGAAGATGCCGGTTTTGAATTAATTGATCCAGGCTCAGGTGCGGGCCTTGCCGGCTCGATTGCTAAAGCTTATGAACGTAAGCAGCCATGGCTGGGTTATTACTGGGCGCCGACAGGTGTACTTGGAAAATATAAAATGGTAAAGGTTGATTTTGGCTCAGGTACCGATGAAGCCCATTATCGTGCTTGTATCACCAAGGCAGACTGTATGGATCCGAAACCGACCATGTTCCCGCCTTCAAAAGTCAGTACGATTGTGACAGAAAGCTTTGCTAAACGAGCGCCTGAAGCTCTTGCTTATATAACTGCCCGTTCTTACACTAATGTTCAGATGAACGGGCTGCTGGCCTGGATGGAGGATAATCAGGCCGATGGTGAAATAGCCGCGGAAGAGTTTCTGCTCAACAATGAAGATATCTGGTTAAAATGGGTTAGCCCTGAAACTGCAGAAAAAGTGAAACAGGCGTTATCTGAACTGTAAGCCTGATTAATGCCCGGCTGCTTGCCCGGGCTTTATGTACTGATGCTGAGATTCTGTTAATGGATGAAGCACAGCTTAGCAGGACAGGAACAAAGCAGTTAAGGATTAAGCATGGATAATTACCGTATCAGGAAGATGAGTAAAGATGAACTGCAGCTGGCCGTTGACTGGGCCGCTAAAGAAGGCTGGAATCCAGGTCTGCATGACGCAGAGCTGTTTTTTAACGCAGATGCACAGGGATTTTTTGCCGGAGAGATAAACGGACGCATTGCCGCAGTGGGCAGTGCCGTATGTTATGACAACAGCTACGCTTTTTGCGGTCTTTATATTGTTGCTCCAGAGTTTAGAGGGCGCGGTTTAGGGCTTGCTTTGACCAAAGCCCGTCTTGAGCAGTGCGGGGATCGCAATATCGGCATTGACGGGGTGCTGGAGAACGTCGAGATTTATCAGCGGGTGGGTTATAAACCCTTTTATATGAATCACCGCTTTCAAACGGAAGCCTCTGTGCAGGATTTTGATAACAAATCTATTGAGCAGATCTCTGAGGAGCACATAACTGAAATTATTAACTATGACCGCCAGTGTTTTCCGGCTAAGCGAGAGATCTTTTTACGGCAATGGATTCAGCAGCCGGAAGGCAGAGCTTTGTTTTATAGCTTTGAGGGAAAAATAAAAGGTTTTGCTGTGCGCAGAAAATGCCAGCAGGGATATAAGATAGGTCCGCTGTTTGCAGATAATATCCATATAGCCCGTGAGCTTTTCAAGGCGCTGCAGCAGGACATTCATGGGGAGATAGTGATTCTGGACGTTCCGGAAAACAACCCTGCCGCCATGACGCTCGCCCGTGAAAACGCCATGCAGGAGGTATTTGCGACTATGCGTATGTATCAAAAAGGGCTTCCGGATATTGAGCACAATAAGATCTACGGGATTACTACTTTTGAGCTGGGCTGAAGCAGGAAAATTTTGCTTTCCTGCTCTTGTGTTATATGCAGACTCTTTGCGTATTCACGACTTATCAAAGTAGTCAGAAACCACCTTTAAAAAGTCTTTACTGATGCCGTTCCAGTACCGCCAGGTGTGACCGCCGGCTGTTGTTTGATAAGTGAAGTTAACATGGTTTTTCTGCAGTCTTTTTACTAAGGCTTCATTGGAAGCAAAGCTGATGGTATCGTCTTCACCACAGTAAAAATGCAGTTCAGAGTCCATGGTTATTTTTTCACTTTTGCCCAGCTCCGGATATAAACTCATATCGAAATAGCCGCTGAGAGGAACTGATAAACCGAACACATCCTGATGACGGTGTGCGAGATAAAAAGCGCCGAATCCTCCCATGGACATGCCGGAAACAGCCGTGGAAGCTTTGCCTGTTTTCACCCGGTAGCTGCTGTCCACATAAGCCTTCACTTCTTTTAAAATATGTGTTTCATAGTCTCCCACATACATGCTGGTATCACCGAAGGGCATCACAAGAATAAAAGGCTGGATCCAGCCCTGAGCCAGGTAGTTGTCCATAAAGTTGTGGATTTTTCCGTCGCGGGTCCACTGTCCTTCATTATTTCCATAACCGTGCAGCAGAAACAAAACCGGGTAGTTTTTTTCACTGTTCTGCGAGTATCCCGGTGGAAGGTAAACCATAAACGGGCTGTTTGTTCCTAAGGCTTTGCTTTGTATATTAACTTTTTCCACTGTGCCGTGAGGAATATTAGCAGTTGCCTTAGAGTCAGCATCCTCTTCACCTAATATAATAATTGAGTTGTAACCCTCAAACCCATCGTCCGTGGTGACCGGATTGGCTTTGTCATAGATCCACTGTCCGTCAATAACGAACTTGTACTGCCAGGCTCCCTGCTCCAGATACACAGGTAAAAACCATACACCGTCGGGGCCTTTTTTCATTTTAAGTATATTAGGCTGCCAGTCGGTCATCTCACCGGCAAGATAGACCTGCTTGGCATTTGGTGCATTTACAGAAAAAATGTGCTCAAAAGTGCCCTCTGCCGGGGAGAGCAGAGGATTATTCTTATCAGCTGTATTTTGTCCGTCAGCCTGGTTCATATATCCGTTCATTTCGCTTGTTCCTGAACACTCCTGAGTTCCGTTACTCCAAGTCCAGTGGCTCTGCCCGGTTAATTTGTCGTCGTCAACTCTGGTGATTGATTTTGCAATATAAGTAGTGCCGCCGTTAATCGGGTAAGAGTAAGCAGGCCAGTGAACTTCGGAGCCGATCATCTGCCCGACTGCTCCATTTTCTGCTATCGATATCTGACAGCTCACCTGGCTGACCGTATAACTGTGTTTTTCCATTATACCCATACCGCCGCATTGAGTGTCATCGATGACTTGCTGTACTGTCCAGATTCCTGCGGCTTGTTCACAGTTATCACTAGCCTGTTCTGTATTACTGGAGCAGGCTGCTAAACTAAGCAGCAGAGCAGCCGCTGCGGATCCCCTGCTGAACATGTTTCTTATTTTCATATTCTACCTTTATTATATTTGTTAGTTGAACAAAATAACTTCCTGAATAACAAGGTTATCCTATCAGCGGTGAAATGTTTTGTTTATGTTTTTTTGAAGAGTTTGATATGTACTCTATTGAATTAGCAGGATTACATTGCTTTAAACAGATGCAGATACTTACGGCTGACCGTGAGGTGATCCTGACACTCTTTCAGCGTTAACTCTAAGCGTCCGGTGAGGGTTTTCCTGCTCTGTTCTATCTGCCTGATATTAACGATACTGCTGCGGTGTACCCGCCAGAACTGCTTGTCATCGAGCTCTTTTTCTAATTCAGCCAGGGTTTTGCTGATTAAATATGAATCATCTTTGGTGACTACCTGTACGTATTTTTGATCACTGGCAAAATAGCAGACATCATCAACAGAAATTAAACGATTAACAGCCCCTTTTTGTACCGCCAGAAATTGTAAATGTTTCGGCTCAGGAGCAGTGTCTGGTAAAGGGCTTTGTAAACGATCCTGCAGGCGTTTAATAGTTTCAGCTAAACGCTCCCGGCAAAGCGGTTTTACCAGGTAATCACAGACATTAAACTCAAATGCCTGCAGTGCATAATCCGGGTAGGCAGTAACTAATACTAATAGTGTCGGAATTTTTTCAGCAAGACACTGCTGCGCAACTTCTATCCCGGTTTTATAGGGCATAGAGATATCTAAAAATGCGATGTCTAAGGACTCTGTTTCTAACAGGCTAAGGGCTTGACTGCCGTCGCTGCATATCTTGACCAGTTCCAGATCCGGCCATAATTCATTTAAAGCTTTGGCTAATACGTGTGCCAGCGGCGCTTCATCTTCGGCAATGATCGCGCGGTATTTTCTGCCGCTTTCACTGCGGCAGTTTAAGTTGTGCATTAACACCTCCTGATGGGCTCTGTGTAAGAGTGAAGCTCGCTTTCCCCTGATACAGGCGCAGGCGCTCTTTGATATTTTCTAAAGCAATACCGTTATTAGTGCTTTTATCTGAACTCAGGCCGACACCGTTATCACTGACGTTGATAATAATGTGCTGATTAATCTTTTTAATCTCTAAAGTGATCAGGCCCTGATTACCTTTGGGAGCCAGGCCGTGAATAATGGCATTTTCAATCAGCGGCTGGATAAGCAGCGGCGGAACAGGGCTGTTTAACAGATTTTCTTCTATATCTGCAAAAAACTGAATTTGCGGAAAGCGGGTCTGCTGAATACTCATATAAGCATTAATCAGGTTGATTTCATCGACTAGTGTGCCCTGCATGCTTTGTGTTGTTCTTAGGCTCTGACGTAAAAAATTGGTGTAATTCTGCAGCAACATTTTTGCCTGCTCAGGTGAGTAATCAATATAAGCGTCGATATTAGCCAGGGTATTAAAAAGAAAATGCGGGTTTATCTGTGCCTGTAATAACAGTAATTTGCTTTCTAGGAGCTGCTTCTCACTGATATCTCTTTTTTGTTTTTCCTCCTTGAGCGAAGCTGCTGCAGTTTTATTGGTGTTTCGATAATGAAAAACCAGCAGGGCGGGTAAACTGACGATCAGAATCAAGGTATACAGCTGCAAAAAAGTGCTGTATTCATGCAGAAAATTCATACCGATTAATGCGGCAATTAACACCGGAAAGGGTAGAAAATAATACTGGTATATAAATTTTTTCATCAGAGGCGGATAAAGGATATTAGCGATACCATAGATGCTGACAATCGTTAAACCGATACTTTGAGCCGCTAAAAACTGCGTAATAAAAGTCGTTCCGGCAATAAGCAGACTGTTAAAAGCCGCAATCAGACTGCTGATAACAAAGGTAATCTTGATTGACTGTACAACTTCCTGCAGATCCTCTCTGCTGACGATTATATTTTCCATTGTAAACCTGCCTGTAAACTTTTCTGCCAGGGGATTTGAGTGAATTCCGTCTGTCCGCTGCCGGAAGTCAGCTCAACAGCTAACCACAGGCTTATATCTAGATTCGGCAGATATTCATACTTCACTTGTGATAATGCACTT
This sequence comes from Psychromonas aquimarina ATCC BAA-1526, assembly GCF_000428725.1. Taxonomy (GTDB): domain Bacteria; phylum Pseudomonadota; class Gammaproteobacteria; order Enterobacterales; family Psychromonadaceae; genus Psychromonas; species Psychromonas aquimarina. The sequence continues at coordinate 76,151 of NZ_KE386792.1, read as the reverse complement.
TGATCCTGCCCTATCAACGAGTTAGCCGTAATAGTGTGATCTGTCACGGTATACTGGTACTGCAGGAACAGATACTGCTGCTGATAACGCTGCTGGTACAGGCCGCTAACCTCTTTACTAAAAGGGGAGCTGTTAGTATCTGTCTCTGTTCTCGGACTGCTGCTGAGCTGATAAAGGCTGTTTATTTCGGCTGCTGAAAGCTTCTCTTTCTGATAACTCCATTCAACTAAAAACTGCTGTGACAGACCGGACCATACACTGCCGAGCATAATTTCCGGGAGCCACTGATTCTCTCTGCTGCTGAAATCATCTTCAATATCTGCACCATCGGGTACAGCTTCCCGGAATGAGTTTAACCATAAGCTGCCTTTGCGTATAAAAGCGCTGCCGTGCAGCTCCCAGCTTTCACCGTTAACATAGGTGAATGTTGTACCGGCACCAGGATTACTGTCCTGGTACTGCTGCAGTATAAAGCTGCTGGACAGAGCGTCAAAATCGCGCTGCGCTATCACGGCCCACTGTTTTTTATCCTGATAAGTTTTATCTTGTCCCGCCAAAGCAAAAACGGCAGTTAAATAATAATCCCGCATCCATAACGAGCCGCTGAGCATGTTAATACCTTCACTGGAAGCAAAGTCATCAAAAGGGTCAGCAGTTGATTCGAAGAAAGCGGTGCTTTGAAATGCATAACCGGGGTCCAGCGGCAGATTGAATTTTCCTACCTGCCATAAATCATCTTCACTGCTTAAAAAGCTATGCGACCAGGATAATTCACTTAATTCAAACTGTGTCTCAGCGCTTAAATGATCATCAGCGGGCGCCTGATAAATCTGGTTATCGACACGCCATGCCAGCACCCACTCCTGATAACTATGATAAGCGAGAAAAGCATTCTCATTTAAATAGTCACCTCTGTGCTGGCTGTGATCAAAAGTGAATAAACGACTGGCAAGTGTGTAGCGGTTATCCAGTTCATCCCAGAAGACCGGCTGCGCAGTACTGCACAGCGTGGGAATAGATAATATTAAAAACCATAACTGCTGACGAATAAGCATAGCTGTTGGTGATCCGTTATTTTTTAATAAAACCCTGACGAGTGAAAATGCTCTTTTTATGCTGCTTTTCTAAGTAGTCTGTATTTTTCATCATGGTATGCTGATTACTTTTGCCGGGCTGCATAAATTTAGTCTGATCAATCATATCGGGTGTATCACTGGAACTCAGATAGACAGCCTGTTTCATTAACTTACCGCTGGCCAGATAAAAGTCCGCATTAACCGGGCGTAAAGAGTCTTTATCTAAACACAAATTGATAGACCGGTAAGTCGCAGATTTACGTGCTGCCTGCACTCTGAAGCAGATACTTATTGTGTTATTACTCTGCTTCTCTATTACCGGGCTGTTATCCCACTGATATTCATGCTGCCAGCTTAATGATGATACATCCCCGTAACTTGCCTGGCCCATCAGGCGCTGCATCGGAGTAATGCGGATCGCTTTGCGGGTACGCGGTATATACAGCCACATGGCGCTTTCAGTGAGCAGCACTTTCTGTCCTTTACTGCGTGTATCTAACATGGTGACACGTGAATCGCCGGATTCATTGAGCTGCACAAAGAAACTGCTGCTTTCTGCCTGCTTATTTTCTTTATACACAGTCAGTGATGTTTTAAGTTCACCGCTTTTAAAGGGCTGACGATAACTGTCCGCTTTAATCAGCCAGTTTTTAACCTGCGCTTGGGAATACTCCGGCGCTGTATTTTGTGCACCGGCTTGTGTAGTAAGCAAAGCTAATACTAAATATACTGAATAGTGCATGTTTGATTCCTTTCTTAATGATGATTTATTGCATCGATAATGTTCTTTTTAAGCATCTTTCTCGCCGGCAGCCAGGCTGCGGCCGTACAGCTGATGATCATCGCCAGACTGATCAGGGTAACGGCATAAATATTCCAGTTTAAAACCAGCGGATAACCGATACTTCTTCCCGGCGGCGGCGGCATTTCAAACATGCTGACATTAATAAAGATTATAACTAGTGCCGCCAAGACCGTGCCCAGCAGCGCGCCGCACAGTCCCATAATCATGCCTTCGCTAGCAAACAGGCCGCTGATCCTGCGGCTGGTAAATCCATAGGCGCGCAGGGTGCCCGATTCTGCAACACGCTCCATAATCGCCATTACCATGGTATTGTTTACCGACATTAAAACCACCAGCAGAATAACCGAGCCCATTACCCCGAAGATATTTTTATAAAGAGACACCACATTGCTGTAAAAAGGAAACAGCTCCAGCCAGGTTTTTTGTTCAATATTTACAAATGAGGATTGAATTCTGCTGCTGATTAAGCCGGTATCTGCGGTTGAACGCAGTGATATCACTAAACGGTTAACCGTGTCCGAGTCGCGCAGTATTTTTGCTGCAGAAACGGGAATCATTACACTGCGCTGATCATATTCAGGGATACCGGAGCGGTTAATACCGACAACAGTAACATCAATGGCATTGATCCCCTGATAACTGGTCGTTGCTAATAATGTTATTGAGTCTCCCACATTAACTTTTAAGTCGCGGGCAAGAATTTCACCAATCACAGCTGTATAGATCTGCTCCGCTGTTTCAGTTTTACTGTTCGGATCAATATTCGGCAGATTGCCGCCTTCGATGATCGGCGTAAACAGGGTTATTTTGCGCTCTTTATTGATATTGACGCCTTTACCGATCACCGCGATGGTAATATCCCCGCTGGAGGCTAAACCTTCGAAAAGGATACGCTCAGTGGTAAGGCGAACTTCCGGCATAGCTTCAATATCACGCTGCAGCTGCAGCTTTTTCTGCGGGGTAAAACCACCCTGATCAATCTCTTTATCTGTAAATGCTCCGGGCTGCGCAAGCTGCAGATGACCGAGTCCTCCTTGAATTGTGCTTTCACGTAACCCTTCAAAGGAAGCCAGGACATAACCTGAAGCGATTATCAGTGAAAAACTACCGAAAGCAATAATTGAAACGGCAATGATTGAGCGCCTGGTATTGCGCAGTACATTTAACCAGCTTAATTTTAACCATTTCATAGCTGACTCCCTGGAGTTATTAGCATGCCGTCATTTAAGGTAATGGTGCGGTTGATATGTTTTAACAGACGCTCGTCGTGGGAGGAAAACAGGACGGTTAGTCCCGACTGTTCATTCATCTCCTTAAGCACCAGCATCAGCTGCTCGGTTGATTCACTGTCAAGGTTTGCCGTTGGTTCGTCGGCTAAAAGAAGGAGCGGATCGGAAACTAATGCCCGCGCGACTGCAACCCGCTGCTGCTGACCGCCGGAGAGCTGGCCGGGTTTGTGGTTAATCCGCTCTGCAAGTCCGACTTTAGTCAGTACTGCTGTACTTTTTTCGCGCCGTTGTCTGCTGTTGAGATCGGTCAGCAGCAGCGGCATCTGTACATTTTCTAATGCAGTTAACACCGGGTTTAGATTAAAGTTTTGAAATATAAAGCCCATTTTCTGTGCACGAAACTGTTGTAATGAACGGTCATCATTAAAATCAACCGGGGCGCCGAACAGTTCAAGTTCACCGCTGCCGGGTTTATCCAGTGTGCCGATAATATTGAGCAGAGTGCTTTTACCGCTGCCGGAATAACCATTAATGGCGACAAACTCACCTTTGCAGATAGTTAAGCTGACCGCAGTTAATGCGTTGATTGTCTGCGTGCCCTGCAGAAACTGTCTGCCGATCTGTTTAACATTGATAACGGCCTGCATATATTCTTCCTTATCTATTATTCAATAAATATAGCGCTTACTATTTGTCTGCTAAAACGGTAAATACTTGTAACTGCAGGTTTTCGGGAAGGTGGTTGAATGCAGGATGATTTTTCGCTTTGCTTAATGTGTCCCGGCTGGCCTGGCGCATCTGAAAACGGTCCGGCAGGGCGGCGCTGGTTAATCCAAAGGTTAAATAACTGCGTAAACGTTCTTCGCTGTTAACCGGGTACTGCTGCTGTACATTCGTTAAAGCAGCTTCCATTCTGTCGATGCAGATATTAGCCGCATCTAACTTGTTCCAGGGCATCCAGGCATCCCGACCGATAAAGCAGTAACTGCTGGCGGTGTACAGCTCAGCTAAAGCGTGATCCGGATGCTCTGCCAGATAAGCTTCGAAGCTGTCGACATTATCCTGTGCATTAAACTGTTCATTCTGGGTTTGTGTGTACTGCTCCATCAGTGCTGACCAGGTTTGTTGACCGGAGGCTGCAGAACTCGCTGTGCTGATTAATAGTGAAAGTGTCACAGCTGAAAGCAGGGTTTTAAGCATTGTTGTTTTCATTTTAAGGTCCTTTTAATATCTACTGTTATGTTGATGAGAAGAGTGTAGGTAAAAGACTTCCGGGCAGGCAACTGCTTTACGATAAAGTGGATTAAAAGGGTAATGAAGTGGAAAAGGGCAGGCGGGAGTTGACTTTTTCAGATCATTTTAAGGCTCTTTCTATCAATATAAACACCTTAGTATAAACAGCGATAAACCCGAGAAGCTGTCTGCAGCAGGAAAATATTTGTCAAAACTGTGCTTGATACGTAAAATTTGCTGATTTGTAAAACTCGACTATCGATAAAACAGTGTCTATAATGGCGCGTCTTAAATTTCACCATAGAAATTAAACTCAAGAATTTCTCTGAGGTGTTATTTTTTTATCTGGCTTATTAAAGCTAATACACCTTAGAAGTTAATAATGCCGTAAATGGTGTTCTTAATTAGCTAATTTAAATTTTTAACGTACAAGATAAAGGAAATAAAATGCAAGTTTCTGTTGAATCTACACAAGGTCTAGAACGCACATTAACAATCACTGTTGCTGGAGACTTATTTGATAAAGAGTTTGACGGTCGTATCCGTCATCTAGCAAAAACTCAGCGTGTTGACGGTTTCCGTCCAGGTAAAGTTCCTGCATCTGTAATTACTAAACGTTTTGGCGCTGCTGTAGAGCAGGAAGTTGCCGGTGAACTTATGCAGCGTAACTTCTTCGAAGCTGTAATGGCTGAGAAATTAAACCCTGCCGGCGGCCCGCAGGTAACACCAAAAGAGCGTAAAAAAGGTGATGACTTTGTATTCACTGCAACGTTTGAAGTTTACCCTGAAGTTAAACTAGCCGCTCTTGAAGAGTTAGCAGTTGAAAAAGAGTCTGCTGAAGTAACTGAAGCAGATCTTGACAAAATGATCGAAACACTGCGTAAGCAGCATGCTGAATGGAACAGTGTTGAACGTGAAGCTGCCAACGATGATCAGGTAACACTTGATTTCGAAGGTTCAATCGACGGTGAACTGTTTGAAGGCGGTAAAGCTGAAGCATTCCAGATCGTACTAGGCAGCAACCGTATGATTCCTGGTTTTGAATCTGGCATCGTAGGTAAAAAAGCGGGTGAAGAGTTTACTATCGACGTAACTTTCCCTGAAGAGTACCATGCAGAACAGCTTAAAGGTAAAGCAGCTCAGTTTGCTATTACTTTAAACAAAGTTGAAGAGCAGATTCTTCCTGAAATCACTCCTGAATTTGTACAAAAATTCGGTGTGGAAAGCGGTGAACTAGAAACTCTGAAAACTGATGTTAAACAAAACATGGTTCGTGAACTTGAGCAGGTACTTAAAAACACTGCAAAAGACAAAGTATTAACTGCGTTAGTTGAAGGTAACGAAATTGAAGTGCCTAAAGCACTTGTTTCTGGTGAAGTTGATGTTTTACGTAAACAGGCAATGGAGCGTTACGGCAAGCAGATGGATCCTAACAACCTTCCTGAACTTCCAGCTGAACTGTTCACAGAACAAGCTGAAAAACGTGTTAAAGTAGGTCTGTTACTAGGTGAAGTAATCAAAGTTAACGAATTAAAAGTTGACCAGGATAAAGTAACTGCTCTTATCGAGTCTGCTGCATCTGCTTACGAAAACCCGACTGAAGTAATTGAGTACTACAAAAACAACAAAGAAATGATGCAGAACATGGAAAATGTAGCATTAGAAGAGCAAGCTGTTGATTTTATCATTGAAAAAGCTAAAGTAACCGAAGTGAACAAATCGTTCGATGAAGTTATGAACAAAACGGTTGCTTAATAGTTTAATTACTATTAATACAACTAGTTAGGCATTTCAATGGCTCGGGTGACTTCACTCGGGCCATTTTTATTTATATACCCAGGCTGCCCTGCATATTAAAGTTTTCGGGTATAATGCCGACTAATTTAAAACTTATATACATATACTAGGAAAGAACATGTCAAATCCATTTGCTGGAAACACCGATCCAATTAGTAACGCGCTTATTCCTATGGTTGTGGAACAAACAGCAAAAGGTGAGCGTTCTTATGATATTTATTCTCGTTTATTAAAAGAGCGTGTTATCTTTTTAACAGGCCCGGTTGAAGATCATATGGCGAACGTTATTGCCGCACAGCTTCTGTTTTTAGAGTCTGAAAGCCCGGAAAAAGATATTTACATCTATATCAATTCTCCAGGCGGTTCAATTAGTGCTGGTATGGCGATTTACGATACTATGCAGTTTATTAAACCGGATGTAAGCACAGTATGTATGGGTATGGCTGCCAGCATGGGCGCATTCCTTCTGGCAAGCGGCGCGGAAGGCAAGCGTCATTGTCTGCCGAATGCTAAAGTTATGATTCATCAGCCGTTAGGCGGATTCCAGGGACAAGCGTCAGATTTCGAGATTCATGCTAAAGAGATTCTGGCGACTAAACGCCGTATGAATGAGTTACTGGCATTTCATACTGGTAAAGATATTGAAATCATTGCGCAGGATACCGATCGCGATAACTTTATGCGCGCAGATGAAGCGGTTGAATACGGCATTGTTGATTCAGTGCTGACGCAGAGAAAATAATTAAAAGGGTACCAAATGACAGATAAACATGGCGATAAAGGTGATAACAACAGCCTTCTTTATTGTTCTTTTTGTGGTAAGAGTCAGCATGAAGTTAAAAAACTGATTGCCGGCCCTTCTGTTTATATTTGTAATGAATGTGTTGATCTTTGTGATGATATTATCAAAGAAGAGATTGCTGAAATAACAAGTGCTGCTGAATCGGACAATAAAAGTAAAAAATTACCGACACCGCATGAAATTCGTGCCAATTTAGATGATTATGTGATTGGTCAGGATACGGCTAAAAAAGTATTAGCTGTTGCCGTATACAACCACTACAAACGTTTAAAACATGGTGATGTTGCTGACGGTGTTGAGCTGAGTAAAAGTAATATTCTGTTAATCGGTCCAACGGGAAGCGGTAAAACATTACTGGCTGAAACTATGGCGCGTTTATTAGATGTGCCGTTTACTATGGCTGATGCAACAACATTAACTGAAGCCGGTTATGTTGGTGAAGATGTAGAAAACATCATTCAGAAACTGCTCCAGAAATGTGATTACGATCCTGAGAAAGCGCAGCGCGGTATTATCTATATTGACGAAATCGATAAGATTACCCGTAAATCAGAGAACCCGTCTATTACTCGTGATGTATCGGGAGAAGGTGTTCAGCAGGCGCTGCTTAAACTGATTGAAGGTACGGTTGCTTCGATTCCGCCGCAGGGCGGGCGTAAACATCCTAACCAGGAGTTTATCCAGGTTGATACTTCTAAAATCCTGTTTATCTGTGGTGGAGCATTCTCCGGTTTAGACAGCATTATTGAGCAGCGTGTAGATACCGGTGCCGGTATTGGTTTTGGTGCAACGGTACGTGACAGTGATTCAAAAGACTCTTTGAGTGAAACATTCAAAAAAGTTGAACCGCAGGATCTGACTAAATATGGTTTAATTCCTGAGTTTATCGGGCGTTTACCTGTGCTGGCAACATTAACTGAATTAGATGAAGCCGCATTAGTTGAAATTCTAACGGCTCCTAAAAATGCAATTACTAAACAGTATGCTGCATTATTTGGTTTAGAAAATGTAGAGCTTGAGTTTAGAGAAGAAGCACTGATCGCTATGGCGAAAAAAGCGATGAGCCGTAAAACCGGTGCACGTGGTTTACGCTCAATTGTTGAATCAGTACTGCTGGATACAATGTACGACTTACCGTCAGTTGAAAATGTGACTAAAGTTGTGGTTGATGAAAATGTTATTAAAGGTGAATCAAAGCCGATAATGATCTATTCAGAAGAGCAGGCTAAGCTGGTATCGTCTGATAAATAAGCAGTTAAACATTTAATTGTTAAGAAAGGGAGCTTTATGCTCCCTTTTTTCATTTACGGCCTTGAAAAATTTCACATAATCCCCAGTATTAATCCCTACGATTTTATAAAGTTTGTTTGTTTTAAAATCTTATAAAGCAGACGAATATTTTTCTGGGGATATTATGAAAACTGAATCAGACCTGCAGTTGACACTGCCAGTGTTACCCTTACGCGATGTAGTGGTATATCCGCATATGGTTATTCCACTGTTTGTTGGTAGAAAGAAATCTATCAGCTGTTTAGAAGCTGCCATGGAGCAGGGAAAAAAAGTATTATTAGTCGCGCAGACAGAGGCTTCATTAGATGATCCTAAACTGGAAGATCTGTACACCATAGGTACTGTGGCAAATATTCTGCAGCTGCTGAAGCTGCCAGACGGTACCGTTAAAGTATTAGTTGAAGGTGTGCAGCGTGCACAGCTGATCAATAATATCGACAATGATGATTACTTTTTTGCTGAAGTTGAACTGCTGGAAAGTGAAGCGATTGATGCACAGGAAGAAGAAGCTTTACTGCGCAGCGTGATGGGGCAGTTTGAATCCTATATCAAACTGAATAAAAAGATCCCGCCTGAGGTGCTGGCATCGGTTAACGGTATAGATGAAGCAGAGCGTCTAGCCGATACCATAGCCGCGCATATGCCGCTGAACCTGGAAGATAAGCAGACTGCATTGGAGTTAACTTCAATTACCGAACGTTTTGAATATCTGATGGCGATGATGGAAAGCGAAGAAGATATTCTAAAAGTTGAAAAACGTATCCGTTCGCGCGTTAAAAAACAGATGGAACGCAGTCAGCGTGAGTATTACCTTAACGAGCAGATGAAAGCGATTCAGAAAGAGTTAGGTGACTCTGAAGACGGCCCTAATGATCATGATCAGCTTGCTGAAAAAATCGAACAGGCAGGCATGTCTGAAGAAGCGCGTGACAAAGCGGTATCTGAGCTTAAAAAATTAAAAATGATGTCGCCAATGTCCTCGGAAGCAAGTGTTATCCGCACTTACATTGAGAGCTTAGTGAATGTGCCCTGGAAAAAACGTTCTCCGGTTAAAAAGAACATTGCTAAAGCGCAGGAAGTGTTAGATGCCGACCACTATGGTTTAGAAAAAGTTAAAGAGCGTATTTTAGAATACCTCGCGGTGCAGACGCGTATTAACAAACTCAAAGGGCCGATTTTATGTTTAGTGGGGCCTCCAGGTGTAGGTAAAACCTCGTTAGGGCAGTCTATTGCACGCTCAACCGGTCGTAAGTATGTACGTATGGCACTGGGCGGCGTACGTGATGAAGCTGAAATACGCGGTCACCGCCGTACTTATATCGGTTCACTGCCGGGTAAAATTATCCAGAAAATGACTAAAGTAGGGGTTAAAAACCCGCTGTTTTTACTGGATGAAATCGATAAGATGGCATCGGATATGCGTGGTGATCCGGCTTCAGCACTGCTTGAAGTATTAGATCCGGAACAAAACAATACCTTTAATGATCATTATTTAGAAGTGGATTACGATCTCTCTGATGTGATGTTTGTTGCGACTTCAAATTCAATGAATATTCCTGGTCCGTTACTTGACCGTATGGAAGTGATCCGTTTATCGGGTTATACCGAAGATGAAAAAATGAATATCGCCAAGGAGCATTTAACCAGTAAACAGGTTAAGCGTAACGGTCTGAAAGACACTGAAATAAGCATTGATGACAGTGCGATTATCGGTATCGTGCGTTATTACACGCGTGAAGCCGGTGTACGTGCTCTAGAGCGGGAAATCTCTAAAATCTGCCGTAAAGTGGTAAAAGAGATTTTACTGGATAAGAAACTTAAAAAAGTTAACGTCACTATTGATAACTTAAAAGATTATCTGGGTGTGCGCCGCTTTGACTTCGGTAAAGCGGATTCAAGCAATCAGGTTGGTCAGGTAACGGGGCTGGCCTGGACTGAAGTCGGCGGTGATCTGCTGACTATCGAAGCAACCTCAGTACCGGGTAAAGGCAAGTTAACTTATACCGGTTCGCTTGGTGATGTGATGAAAGAATCAATCCAGGCGGCAATGACGGTTGTACGTGCCAAATCAGAGCAATGGCGTATTAATGCGGATTTCCATGAAAAACGCGATATTCATGTACATGTACCGGAAGGCGCAACACCAAAAGACGGTCCAAGTGCCGGTGCGGCAATGTGTACCGTGCTGATTTCAAGCCTGACAGGTATTCCTGTTCGTGCTGATGTTGCTATGACCGGGGAAATCACTTTACGTGGTGAAGTACTGCCGATCGGCGGCTTAAAAGAGAAGTTATTAGCGGCCCGCCGCGGCGGAATAAAAACTGTTTTAATTCCTTTTGAGAACACGCGTGACCTGGAAGATATCCCTGAGAATATTAAAGATCAGCTGGAAATTAAACCGGTTCGCTGGATTGATGAAGTGTTAGAAATTGCCCTGCAGGACAGTCTGAAAGGGTTTTCTCTGGAGAAAGCACCAAAATAGGTGATAAACCGCATAAAATATGGGCTAGTTGCAGAGTTTTTTATGAATTTACTTGCACCAGTTTAAATAGCAACGTAGCCTAACGCCACTACATTTCAACTCGTGTTTAACACCTGGTTAAAGGTGAACACAATAATTATTATATGGGGATATTAAAATGAACAAAGGACAACTAATCGACAACATCGCTGAAAGTGCTGATATTTCTAAAGCAGCTGCCGGCCGTGCACTTGACGCATTTATTGACAGCGTAACAAATGCATTAGTTGAAGGTGACAATGTTTCTCTTATCGGTTTCGGTGCTTTCTCTGTAAAAGAGCGTGCTGCACGTACTGGTCGTAATCCACAGACAAACGAGCCGATCCAGATTGCCGCTGCTAAAGTACCTGCATTCAAAGCTGGTAAATCATTAAAAGACGCAATCAACGCTTAATCGTTTGGTTGTTGAGTAATGAATTGAGCGCGTCATATGATGCGCTTTTTTGTTTAATCAATTGCTATAAGTTTTCAGAGAAGAGTATTTATGTTAGATAAAATGCGCGAAGGCTCACAAGGGGTTGCTGCAAAAGTTGTATTAATAGTAATCATCTTATCTTTTGCTTTAGCCGGGGTAAGCAGTTATTTAGGCGGCGGAAGCACCGCTGTTGCTGTAAAGGTTAATGGTGAAGAGATCAGCCAGGCAAGTGTTGAACAAGCTTATAATAATGAACGAGCGCGTTTACAGCAGCAGTACGGCGAACAGTTTGACCTTATCGCTTCCAGCCCTAATTTTGCTCAGCAGGTTCGAGCACAAGCTACCCAGGGACTTATTTCAGAGCGTTTAATTGCACAGGCAATCAACGACATGGGTTTACGTGTTGGTGATGAACAGGTTAAAAATGAAATTCGTAAAATGGCTGAGTTCCAGGTTGACGGCAAATTCAACAACGAGCAGTATTTAGCTCTGTTACGTCGTGCAAGTTATACTCCCGCTAATTTTAGTGCCGGTTTAAAACAGGATTTAGCACGCCGCCAGTTATTACAGATGTTAGTGGGCAGCGAGTTTGTTCTGCCGGCAGAAGTTGATCTGGTCAATGAACTGCAGGCACAAAAGCGTGTAGCAAAAGTGCTGATGGTAAGTGCTGATAAATTTAAAGATATCGGTGAGATAAGCGAGCAGGAAGTGCAGACTTATTACGATAATAACAGCCAGTTCTTCCAGAACCCTGAACAGGTACGTGTTGAATACGTCTTATTAGACGGTGCGGCATTAACGGACCAGGTAAGTATTAACCAGGCGGATATCGAAAACTACTACGACACACATCAGTCTGATTACCAGCGTACTGAACGTCGTAAAGTTGCTCATATTTTAGTACAGGGTGACAATGAAGAAGCTAAAGAGAAAGCCGCTGCTATTCTAACTGAAATTAACAATGGTGCTGATTTCGCTCAGCTTGCTTCAGAAAAATCAGAAGATACTTACTCTGCTAAAAACAGCGGTGAGCTGGACTGGTTTGAACGCGGCGTGATGGATGAAGCATTTGATCAGGTTGCTTTTTTATTAACTAAAGAAGCACCTCTGTCTGAAGTTGTTAAGTCCCAGTTCGGCTACCATATTATTAAACTGCTAGATGTTGAAGAAAGTGAAACACTGCCGCTGGCTGATGTAGAAGTTCAGGTTAAAGCTGCACTGCAGAAAGATAAAACCAGTGAACTTTATTACGAACTGCAGCAGCGTTTAAGTGAAGTTGCTTTTGAGTCTCCGGACAACTTAGAAGAAGCTGCCGGTGTCGTTAATTCTGATGTGCTGCAGACTGAATTCTTCTCCGCTGATCAGGCTCCGGCTGTATTAGCAGACAAGTCAGTACAGCAGACGGTATTTGATCTTAACTTCCGTGAAGAGGGTATGAACTCTGAACTGATTGAACTTGGTGATAATAAAGCGATTGTCGTGCGTGTCAGTGATTATAAAGAAGCATCTAAACAGCCGTTAGCGGAAGTGTCTGAACAGATCCAGTCACAGCTGAAAGATGAAAAATCACAGGCACAGGCAAAAGAATTTGTTGAGTCGTTAACGGCTAAGTTAAATGCACAGGAATCTATTGCCGATGACTTAGCAGCTAAAGGTCTTGAATTCAGCTCTAACCTGACATTCGGTCGTGATAACCGCAGCTACGATTACCAGGTAGTGCAGAAGCTCTTTAAACTAGCTAAACCAGCTGCTGATCAAGTTTCACGTGACTGGGTTACAACGGCTAGCGGTGACTTTGCAGTTATCGAACTGTCTCAAATTGTTGAACCTGAAGCTGCTGATAATCAGGTAAAAGAGCAGATTACTCAGCTCCTTGAACGTTCAACATCAGAAGCAACCTACCAGGCATTAGTAACACAGCTGATGGCTGATGCTGAAATTACCTACCCGGTTGAAGGTTAAATGTAATTGAAGTTTTAATATAATTTAAAAAGGCGCCTGCTCAGGCGCCTTTTTTGTATGGTTAATAAAAATATAATTAGCGGCTAAACTTATCTTATAAAGACAGCTAGGGAAGATCAACTTATGGATAAGATAGTGCTGGTACCTGCCTACCTCGGCCACGAATTAAAATCAAAAACGTTGAAAATTCCCACCGGACAGCTGCATGCTGACGGTGAGCTGAGCAGTACCATCGAAGAAACCATCTGGCTGGAAACCAAATATCAGTCTGACTGTCAGGTTGATTCGAAGCGCCTTAGCCAGGATCTGTCCGATGTGGTAGCACAGCTCAATAAAGAGGGTTTTGAAGTTGTATCGATAGTCCCTGTCACTTCCGGTTCGCACCATGCCAGTACCGTTTTAGACGGTGGTTTTGGTTACGGTTTCAGTTATACAGACAGTTTGATTGTGCATGCTCGGTTAATCAGCAGGTAATTTGTTGTCTCTCACAGCGCCTTGATATTCAGCGGATGAACATCAAGGCGCTGGTTAAACTAAACTCAGTTTTTTTAAATTTTGAAGCGCTCCACTAAGTCTGACAGCTCATTAGCTTTTTCTGTTAATACCAGGCTGCCGTCGCGGTTCTCATTAGCTAATGCCGCCGAGTCGGCACTCTGATCCGAAACTAATACAATACGTTTGGAAATATCCTGCCCGACAACACTCTGCTCCTGAGTCGCGGTAGCGATCAGAGTATTCATTTCCATAATATTACCAACTGAATCAATAATTAATACTAAAGATTCGGCGGCCGCCACGGCTTTATTAACAGTCAGCGTACTGAAGTTTTTACTGGATTCCATTACCTGCACCGCAGAGTCCGAGCCTGATTTTAATGCGCTGATACGTTCATGAATCTGCGCAGTACTCTCCTGAGTGCGGCTGGCCAGTTTGCGGACTTCATCGGCAACCACTGCAAAACCACGCCCCTGCTCGCCGGCGCGGGCTGCTTCTATGGCTGCATTTAATGCCAGCAGGTTAGTCTGCTCGGCAATCTCCTGAATAATGGTTAAGGTTCCGGCAATATTCTGTACATCTCCTTCAAGCCGGGCAATTACTGCACTTGCTTCATCAAGCTCTGCAGCCAGTGTTTTTACTGACTCAGATGCTTCATTAACTGTGCTCATTGCGGTCTGCGCATTCGTATCGGCATCCTGTGCTGAATGGGCCGCCTGCGATGCATTTTGTGATATTTCGTGTGCAGAAGTGGTCATCTCGGTCATGGCTGTTGATATCAGCTCGGTTTCAGAACGCTGGCTGGTCACCAGGCTGTTTACCTGTGACGAACGTTCGGTCATCTGTGAGGTTTCATTGACAACCTGATCGCTGACATGTGATACATGGCCGATGATTTCATGCAGTTTAACCACAAATTTGTTAAAGTTACGGCTTAAGTTATTAAACTCAGGGATGTTGAAGCTCGGCAGCCTGGCGGTTAAATCTGCATCGCCGCTGGCAAAACTGCGGATTGACTCATCAAACTGCTCCAGCGGGGTGGTGATGCTTTTGTTGATAGTAATGCCTAGTGCGGCAACGATCAGCGCCACAACAACTGTTATCAGCCCGATGGTGGTCATACTGCCGAGCATTTGTTCGTCTGCATGCAGCTGCATCTGCGCCAGTACTGCATCGATATCATCGGTATAAAAACCTGTTCCGATATTTAAATCCCATTGAGACAAGTAGATACTGTAAGCGAGCTTTGGCAGGGCAACACTTCCATTAGGTTTTGGAAAATAATACACGGAATAACCATCGCCGCTGCGTGCTGTTTTGATTATATCCTGGATTAAGTAATTACCTTCTTTGTCCTGTAGTGAGTAAAAATTATCACCGATGCCTTTATCGCTCGAGCCGAGTAAAACACGTACGCCGTCGGAGGTGTAACCGAATAAATAACCGCTTTTACCAAATTTTATATTGCGCAGTGTTTTAACCACCTCTTCCAGCGGGGCATTATCCTGTTTGAGCTGAGTGATAGCTGTTTCGGCAATACTAATATAGGATTTTAACTCCGCGCGTTTCATTTCCATCATCTGCGCCTGTGTTGTTTCCATCTGCGCACTGCTTAACTTATGTGTCTCAATATAAGTAAAGGTCATAATTATCGACGAAATAACCACTACCGGCAGCAGTGCCAGGAGAATAAGTCGGGCTTTAATCGTTAATTTCATAGTGTATTTATCCTTTATGTTGAAGCTGTAACTGTCCTGTAGAGCTTAAAGATATTAGTATTAAGTATTGAAAAATATCGAAAAAATATAATTTACAATAAGAGTAGGCCATTACTGCGGCTTAGGTTAGGGCATACCTGCAACAGAGGTCAAATTTAGGTCTTTTTTTAGATTTGTGTGCGCCTGAGGTTTCTGAGAGCGCACTGTACAGTGGTGAGAGAAAGGAAAATTATCAGCTCAGGAGCAGAATAAACTCTGCAAATGCGGTCAGGAGCAGGGCTGCTGATAATAACTGCCAGAAACGCAGCGGATTCCGCTCAATTAAAGGGGCTTTTTCATGGGCTTTAAGCAGTTTCGGATTCGGTGTATAGAGATCAGTAACAAACTCACTCATTGCCTGGCAGCGTTTGTTTGTGTCCGGCAGCAGTGCCTTGTGCAGTGCATAATCAAGCCAGAACGGCAGATCCTCGCGAAAGCGGCTGATGCTCTGATATTTCCAGTGTGATTGTTTCGCCCGCTGCAGTGACTGCGTATTAATTTTTTTATAGGGCAGTTCAGCGCAAAGCAGCTCATAGGCAATAACAGCGACAGAAAACAGATCTGACTGGCTGTCTGCCCTGCCTTGAAGCAGATATTCCGGCGCCATATAATTCAGATCCCCAAGCGGCAGGTTATCGCTTAAAGCGGGCGATATTTCATCTAATCCGTCAATTTTTACTGTACCGAAATCGATTAAGGTGATCGAATTGTCCGGAGCAATCATAATATTTTCCGGCTTTAAATCCCGGTGCACCAGACCAGCACGCTGCATTACCCTTACTGCACTGACTATACTGCGGATGATTTCCCGGGCATTCTGCAGTGCAGGTTTTGGGTTGTCATAAATCCACTGACGCAGGGTAATACCCGGGACAAACTGACAAATATGGTAGAGAAAAGGGGAGTTATCTATTGCGGGTAAAATGTTCATCAGCCGCGCATCTTTGAGTTTTGTGCCGACCCACTGCTCACGGCTGAAACCGTCAAGATAAACAGGATCATCGGCAAAATTTAAAGAAGGCATTTTTAATACGTACTGCTGCTTATCCCGCTGGTCGCGGGCCAGATAAATATGACTGCGCGCTCCCTGGTGCAGCACTTTTTCTATAACAAAGCAGTCAATTGTATTTCCGCTGTGCAGCGCCGGTGGAATGGTCAGCTGCTTCAGGCTTTGGTAGAGCGATACGGCATCCTCCTGCGGTACATGTTTAACAGCGATAATTAAACAGCTTAAATTATCTTTACTGCCGTTTATCAGCGCCTGCTCACTGATATTTTCGGCTGACTGCTCAAATGAACCTGAACTGCATGTGTTGTTATTGACAGCCTCCATATGCTCCAGCAGGACCCGGTTCGTTAAACTGTCGTGTATGCCGTCACTGGTTAACAGGAAAATATCATCGATCTGCAGTTTTATGGTCTGAACATCAACATCTAAATGACAGTCCATGCCCAGGGCGCGGATAAGAAAATCTTTTTTACCGTACTGGGGACGGCTGTGATCTTTGGTTAACAGGGTCAGACTGCCGGCCCGGTAACGATAAATGCGTGTATCACCGGCATGAAACAGATAAGCCTTAGCGGCTTTGAAAATAACCGCACTGAATGTGGTAATCAGTCCGTTATGACGTAAATCACTGCGGCCGCTCTGTTGAAAAAGCCAGGAGTTAAGCGAATTTAATACTTTTCCGGCGGATTTCTGCACGCTCCAGCTTTGCGGTGTGCTGTAATAATCAGCAATAAATTGTGTCACGCTGGTTTGACTGGCCTGCTGCGCATTGCTGCTGCAGTTGACCCCGTCAGCGATACAGGCGGTAAAACCTTTATATTTCCTTTCTGAAGCAAGAGCCGGTTTTTTTACCGCAAAAGCATCCTGATTAACTTGCCGTCTGCCCGGACTGGAATAACCGCCGATACATAGTTCAAGCTCTGCTTTGTGCTGTTTTTTCCGACTATTGCTGGACTTCATTTTTAATACCTCTAACTGACATCAATCAGGGTCACAGTGCCGTCCTGGTTAACCTCTGCCATCTGTCCTTCAGGTTCGGTCATCAGGGTTAGTGTAAGCAGACCGAGAAAGGCTGTCACTGCAATTACGTAGAAAAAGGTCTGGTAATCAACAAATGACAATACAGTTAAATAAACTACGGCGCCGACATTACCATAAGCACCGGTCATGCCTGCTATCTGCCCGGTCATACGGCGTTTAATTAACGGTACCGTTGCAAAAACGGCTCCTTCGCCTGCCTGTACAAAAAACGAACACAACATGGCAGCTGCCACTGCAAGCCAAAGAGTCCACTCACCGGTAATCTGCGCCATCAGCAGGTAACCTAAGGCCAGACCGGCGGTCAGAATGACCAGCGTAGACTTACGTCCGAATTTATCTGAAATCCAGCCGCCGCCGGGGCGGGAAACTAGATTCATAAATGCATAGGCAGATGCCACCATGCCGGCAGCTACCGGTGTCAGTTCAAAGGTTTCAGAAAAGAACAAAGGCAGCATTGAAACGACCGCTAATTCTGAACCAAAGGTGGCAAAATAGAGGATATTCAGTACTGCCACCTGCTTGAATTTGTACTGGTGTATCTGCGCCACCGGTGTACTGAAAATGGATTTATTAACTTTCCATACCTGTGACCATTCATATATATAAACAGCCGCTAAGACGGCGTACACAGTATAGGTAACGGTAGTGGAAATTATGGCGATGCCTGCAGGGGATAATTTCCATGCTAATAATGCTAAAGCGGCATACATAGGAATTTTCATTATTAATAATAAAAAGAAATCTCCTTTTGAAGTCACTTCCATTGCTGTCAGGTTGGCCGGTTTAAAGTAGGTTGCCCCTTTTGGTGTATCACTGATATTGGCATAAAATACAAATGCAAACAGCAGACTGATCAGACCGGTAAGCGCCATGGCATAACGCCAGCCGTCTTCACCGCCGAACAGCAGTGCAATAGTCGGCAGGGTAAATGCAGCGGCTGCCGAGCCGAAGTTGCCCCAGCCGCCGTAGATGCCTTCAGCCGTGCCCAGTTCATTATGCGGAAACCATTCTGAAACCAGGCGGATACCGATTACAAAACCTGCACCGATAAAACCCAGAGCAAAACGGGCAACAGCCGCCTGTAAAAATGTTTCCGAAAAAGCGAATACAAAACAGGGAATGGAACAAAGCGCCAATAGTGCTGAGTACACCACACGCGGACCATATTTGTCGGTTAATGAACCGACAATCACCCGGGCAGGAATGGTCAGGGCGACATTTAATATCAGCAGTGTTTTTATCTGTTCGGTGTTTAATCCCAAGGTTTCTTTTACCGCCTGCAGCAGCGGTGCGAAGTTAAACCAGACTGCAAAAGTAATAAAAAATGCCATCCAGCTTAAATGCAGTGTTTTCATCTTTCCTGAAAAAGAGAATATGTTAAATGCCGTTTTATCCACAATTTGGTCCTTTCTTAAATACAAAAAATACTATTAAACGTCCGAGGCGGCGCTTAATCAGAGCTGCTGTTACGCAGACTTTATCCAGCTTTTTTCAGCTGCACCTGCTCTGCTTCAACACGTACTGAAAAGGTTTTTAGTGCAAACTCAGGTGAGTCCAGGCAGATACCGGTATTTAAGTCAAAACGCTGTTTATATAAAGGCGATGCCACATAAGTCTGCTCTTGAGTTGAGCCCATAATGCCTCGAGAAATAACATTAGCCTGAGCAATCGGATCAAAGTTAGAAACTGCATACAGAGCTGCGCTGCGTTTGCAGTAAAAAACGGCAACCTGCTGCTCTTCAAACAAAACACATACGCCGCTGTTTTCGCTAAGCTCCTGGTGCTTACAAATGGTTGTCCACTGGTTCATTTTGATCTCCTCTTTTGTTGTGATTTAACTCTTTTATTGTGGTTATCGGTTTTCACCCCCTGCTGTTGATCGCTGATAAAAGACAAATTACTGCCTTTATCATCAGCAAGTGCGGCAAACATAGGGTTTTTCATTAATTTGTTATAAACGGTTATCCATAACCTCATAACCCTGGCCCTTATTCAGTCAGTTCAATTATTTTAATGCTCTGCTGCTGTACTTTTTTTACCGGTATGCGCTGCTCGCGTTCCAGTTCAAAAGCCAGATGGCTGTCTGTTGTGTCACTGTTAACAAAGTGCTTAAAACGTTTGAGTTTTTCAGGATTCTGCAGCGTCGTTTTCCACTCACACTGGTAGTTGTTGATATTGCTCTGCATCTCCTGTTCAAGTTCGGCGGCTAGATTCAGCTTGTCTTCAATAACCACCTCTTTTAAATAATCCAGTCCGCCTTCGAGGTTCTCCAGCCATACCGAGGTGCGCTGCAGACGGTCGGCGGTGCGGATATAAAACATTAATAAGCGGTCGATGTAAGACTGCAGGGTCTGCTGATCAAGATCACAAGCAAATAGATCTCCATGACGCGGACGCATGCCGCCGTTACCGCAGACATACATGTTCCAGCCTTTATCGGTGGCGATAATGCCGATATCTTTGGTTTGTGCTTCTGCGCATTCCCGCGTACAGCCGGAAACCGCAAATTTGATTTTATGAGGGGAGCGCAGGCCCTTATAACGATTCTCAATATTAACGGCCAGCGCCATGCTGTCATCAACGCCGTAACGGCACCAGGTGCTGCCGACACAGGATTTCACCGTACGTACTGATTTTCCGTAGGCGTGACCGGTTTCAAATCCCGCATCGACCAGTTTCTTCCAGATAGCCGGCAGTTCATGCAGCTGTGCACCGAACAGATCCACACGCTGTCCGCCGGTGATCTTGGTGTACAGGTCAAATTCATTGGCCACCTGACCTAATGTGATCAGTTTATCCGGGGTAATTTCGCCGCCGGCAATCCGCGGCACAACTGAGTAGGTACCGTCTTTCTGGATATTACCCAGGTACAGATCATTACTGTCCTGCAGCTCGATATGTGCATCTTCAAGCACATAATCATTCCAGTAAGAGGCGAGAATCGAGCCCACGGCAGGTTTACATATTTCACAGCCTAAACCAGTACCGCAGCTGTCAAGAAGCTGAGCAAAGGTGCTGATTTTTTTGATACGGATAATGTCAGTAAGCTCCTGACGGGAATAGGCGAAATGCTCACAAATATGGTTGTTGACGGTAAAACCTAAAGCGGCCAGCTCGGCATCTAATACCTGTTTGGTTAAAGCTGAACAGCCGCCGCAGCCCGTTGAGGCTTTGGTTGTTTCCTTTAAATCAGACATAGTGCAGCAGCCGGCGGCCACCGCCTGCTTAATATCGCCTTTGCTTACATCGAAACATGAACAAATTGAGGCGCTGTCGGGAAGAGCTTCAATGCCTAAACCAGCACTGTTTTCTTCTCCCGTATCCGGGAGAATAAGAACAGAGGGATTGTCAGGCAAAGTCATATCGTTAAGCAGAAGCTGCAGTAATGTCCCGTAGGCCTGCGCATCACCGACCAGCACTGCGCCGACCAGTTTTTTACCGTCTTGTGAAATAATCAGGCGTTTATAGACCTGTTCAATTTCATCGCTGAAAGTATATGACTGAGCGCCCGGCGTATTTCCGTGCACTTCGCCGATGCTGGCAACATCAATACCGAGCAGCTTGAGTTTGGTACTCATATCAGCACCGCTGAAAGACAGCTGTTCACCTTTAATATGAGAGGCGGCAGTTTTAGCCATCTGATAACCCGGCGCCACTAAACCAAAGATCTGCCCCTGCCAGAGAGCACATTCTCCGACGGCATAAACATTAGGCACACTGGTCTGACACTGATCATTGATAACAATGCCGCCGCGTTCACCGACTTCTAATCCAAACTGACGGGCAAGCTCATCCTGCGGACGAATACCGGCAGAAAAAACAATGGTATCAGTTTCTAAAAAACTGCCGTCGGCGAAATTCATACGGTAACGGCAGAATTCGCCGACAGTAATTTCACTGGTCGCTTTTTCGGTATGAACCTTAACGCCTAATTGTTCAATTTTACGACGCAGTAATGCACCGCCGCCGTTATCTAACTGCACAGCCATTAAGCGCGGTGCAAATTCGACGACATGTGTGTCTAAGCCAAGGTTGCTCAGTGCGTTGGCCGCTTCAAGACCGAGCAGACCGCCGCCGATAACGACACCGGTTTTACTGACTTTTCCCGACTCAGTAATGGCTTCAAGGTCGTCAATGGTGCGGTATACGTGACAATGCGCCTGATCGCTGCCGGGAATAGGCGGTACAAACGGGTAAGAACCCGTTGCTAAAACTAGTTTATCGTAGCTTTCAATACGCCCGCTGCTGGTGATAACCCGGTTATTATTAGTATCAAGCTCTATAACTTTGTCATTCAGCACAAAGTTAATACCGTGCTCCTGGTAATAACCTGCATCGGTAAGTGCTAAATCATCAGCTGTTTTACCGGAGAAAAACCCGCTCAGCTGCACACGATCATAAGCAAGGCGCGATTCTTCTGAAAAAGTAATAACATCATAATCAAGACTGTCATCCGTGATTACAGTATCTATAAATTTGTGACCGA
>NZ_KE386792.1:0-53704 GCF_000428725.1 Psychromonas aquimarina ATCC BAA-1526 | reverse complement strand
TTTGTTACGGGCTAATCTGCTTAATGCTCTGCTGTTATGCGCTGTTTAGTCATAATCCCTGTTTCCTTTGTTTAAAATATTTTTTATTGCTAAGCAGATATTCGGCTTAATTCATTAGCTGTGCTATTTATGCCGCTCTGGCTGTTAAACCACTGCAGCTGCTGCGATAGTGAAACGACTTTGCCGATCATGATTAGTGCAGGAGATTTCACCTGCTCTTTTGTTACCAGCGAAGCTAACTGATTGAGCTGACCGGTGATCAGGCGCTGCTCTGGACAGCATCCGTTTTCAATGATAGCAGCCGGTGTATCTTTACTAAGGCCGGCGGCGGTTAACTGCTTTTCAATCAGGGGCACTTTGCTCAGGCCCATATAAAACACCAGTGTGTGGTCCAGTTCTGCTAAAGCAGACCAGTTTATATCTAGCTCTTTTTCTGCATGTGCAGTGACAAATGTACAGCCTTGAGAGAGTCCTCGGTGGGTGAGGGGAATACCTGCGTAACTGCCGCACCCGGCCGCTGCTGTTATGCCCGGAACAATTTCAACCTGTATGCCCTGTTTTTTAAGTTCAATCATCTCTTCGCCGCCGCGTCCGAATACAAATGCATCTCCGCCTTTTAAGCGGCATACATTCAGTCCTTGCCTGGCTTTATCCGCTAACAGCTGATTGATTTTACTCTGGGTAAAATGATGGGAGCCTTTACTTTTACCGACATAAACAGATAAAGCCTGCTCAGGGAAAAGTAAACGTATCTCTTTACTGACCAGGTTATCGAAGATAATTACGTCACACTGCTGAATAAGAGACAGTGCCTTTACGGTAAGAAGATCGGCATCTCCGGGTCCTGCTCCCACCAGATAAACTGTTCCCGGCGCTCTCTTTTGGGGGGCATGGATAGGTGCGATATTTGTTGTATCAGTGTCAGCTGTAATGAAAGAGCTCACTGTACTTGTTGTTTTTTTAAAGCCCATAATCTCACCTCTTTTATGCCTGTTTTTGTTGCTAGTCAGCAGCTGGTTTGTTAACTGGTTGTGAACTCGAGACTGCAAAGGTGATGCCAGAATCTTAGTTTTATTCATTGTTACTTTTATAAATCTAATTAATTCAATTGCTTATGCTTTGTTTTTTGCGGGGTAATGTAAATCAACAGATACTTAGAAATAGTGGATTTGAGCTGCAGATGAACTGCGCTGGTGCATAAGACACCAAAATGAAGCGTAAAAAGCGCATCTGTACTCTGTAGTCTGCTTCCTGCTGTTATATAAAAATTCTTTTCTACAAAAATTGTTAATTTAAGTGACTGTATTTGTTAATAAAAATGTCATAAAACTTGCTGGTTATTAAAAACAATCGAACTTGGTGCGCTCTTTGCTCTATCTGCTTCATGAATAAAAAAACTCGCAGTGCTAAAGAGGTCATATGCAGACAAAAAAGAATTTATGGACAAAAACTACCTGTGCATATTGCGGGGTGGGGTGCGGAGTAGAAGCTAAGCCGAATGCGCAGGGCTTATTAGATATCCGCGGGGATCAGGAGCATCCTGCAAACTACGGACGTTTATGCTCAAAAGGTTTAGCACTTGGCGAAACGGTTACTCATCAGGAGCGTCTGCTCCATCCTATGATTAATGGTGCACAAAGTAACTGGGACAGTGCCTTAGATTATAGTGCTCAACAGTTTGCAGCCGTGATTGCTGAGCATGGGCCTGATGCCGTTGCTTTTTATGTATCCGGACAGCTGCTGACTGAAGATTATTATACGGCTAATAAACTGATGAAAGGTTTTATCGGCAGCGGCAATATCGACACTAATTCGCGTCTATGCATGTCTTCAACGGTGGCCGGGCATAAACGTGCTTTCGGCTCAGACAGTATGCCGGTTTGTTACAGCGACATTGAAAAAAGCGATATGGTGGTGATCTGCGGATCTAATCTGGCCTGGTGCCACCCGGTATTATTTCAGCGTTTAAAAGCCGCCAAACAGCTGCGTCCGGAGCTGTATATTGTGGTGATAGATCCGCGCAGAACAGATACCTGCAGTATTGCCGATTTGCACTTAGCGGTTAACCCCGGTGCGGATGTGGCGTTGTTTAACGGCTTACTTGCTTATCTGTACAAGCATCAGCTGACAGATGTCGATTATATAAAAAATCATACGCAGGGTTTTGAGGAGACGCTCAAAAGTGCGCAGCAGGAGTGTATTGATCGTGAGGATTTTATGCTACGTCTGGGTATTGATGCCGGTCAGGTAGATGTTTTTTATAAGAAGTTTGCCGGTACAGAAAAAGTACTGACTATTTACTCTCAGGGAGTTAACCAGTCGTCGCAGGGAACCGATAAAGTAAACAGTATTATTAACTGTCATCTGGCAGCCGGGCGTTTAGGTAAAGAGGGCATGGGGCCCTTTTCGGTAACCGGTCAGCCGAATGCTATGGGCGGGCGTGAAGTAGGCGGACTGGCTAATACACTGGCCGCCCATATGGATTTTGCAAATAGACAGCATCATGCGTTAGTCAGTGATTTCTGGCAGACTGACAAGCTGGCCTCTAAGCCCGGCCTGAAAGCGGTTGAATTATTTGATGCCGTTTATCAAGGGAAAATAAAAGCGATATGGATAATGGCTACTAATCCTGTGGTGAGCCTGCCGGATAGTGAAAAAATAACCGCCGCCTTAAAAAAATGTCCGCTAGTGGTGGTCTCAGACTGTATTAAAGATACCGATACGACTCGGCTGGCCGATGTTTTATTACCTGCACAGGGCTGGGCGGAAAAGTCCGGTACAGTGACCAACTCTGAGCGGCGCATTTCACGGCAGCGCCGTATTCTGCCCACTCCCGGTGAAGGTAAACCCGACTGGTGGATTATCAGCGAGGTGGCAAAGCGCCTTGGTTTTAAGCAGGCATTTGATTATATGCATGAGGGGCAGATTTTTGATGAATATGTGAAAATGACAACACTTGATAACCCGGGGGGAAAAAACAGAGCGCTGAATTTAGGCGGTTTAACAGGTTTAAGTGCGCTGGATTATTTTAATATGAAGCCGCAGCAGTGGCCGGTGCTGAAATATCAGGATAAAACGGTTGAACAGCGTCTGTTTGCCGATAAACAGTTTTTTACCGCGAATAAAAAAGCGCGGCTGATTGCGGTTAAGCACCAGAAGCCGCTTAGCGAATGCAGCTCTGCATATCCCTTTAGTCTTAACAGCGGCCGTATACGTGATCAGTGGCATACCATGACCCGCACCGGGATTTCCAGCCGCTTAAGTGCACATACTCCAGAGCCGTTTGTTAGCGTCAATCCGCTTGATGCGCAGATCGCGAAATTGACTAAGGGAGATTTAGTCAAAGTCAGCAGTGTCAGCGGCTCAGTATTAGCGCGCTTGTCCGTTTCCAGTGAGGTGAGCCGGGGACAGCTGTTTATGCCCATCCACTGGAATAAAAGCACTGCCAGCCAGGCGAATATATGCCGTTTAATTAAAGCCAATTCAGATCCTAACTCCGGACAGCCGGAGTTTAAATATACGCCGGTTAATATTAAAAAGTGGCAGTATCACAGTGAAGCCTGGATATTAAGCCGCACTCCCTTAGTGTTTGAGGAGTTTGATTACTGGGTAAAACAGAAGGTGGCACAAGGTTATCTGTACCGCATTGCAGATAAAGTAACTCCTGAGGATCTGCTGATAAAACTGTCTGCTTTGATTTCACTAAAAGGCGCCAGAAAACTGAGTTATGCAGCCGCTAGTCATAGCTCAAAAGCGGTTTATCGTTTTGCAGATATCAGCGGGCAGAAAATGCACTGCGCTTATATTGCAGCTGCTGATCTGCAGGAACAGGAACTGCAGTGGTTACAGGGATTACTTGATGAAAATATTGATGCGGCTGTTGAACGTTCGATTATTTCCGGTCAGGTTGAGGGCAGACTAGCCTGTGGAAAAATGATCTGTGCCTGTAAGCAGGTGGGTGAAAAAACTATCCGCAATGCGGTTCACAAGCAGCAGTTATACTCTGCAGATGCGGTCGGGCGCAGTACAAAAGCCGGAACCGGCTGCGGCAGCTGTATCAATGAGATTGAACAGATTATTACAGAATGTGTTGTTTGATATTTGAACAGGTATGTTTTTAGCCCGTTTACATATAAAAACAGCTTTCTGGAGACAGAAGGCTGTTTTTTTGTGACTGAGTACTGAAGTTTATAGAGTTAGCGCTTTTTGCCTGCCGGTTAAATAATTGCTGGCCTAAACTGTTGATTATGCCGCTGAATAAAGTGCACATACAACTAAATGACGAAAATTGATATACCTGAATAGATTCAAAATGTAACTTTTTGTAACACTCAGGTCGGTCTCTTAGCAATTATATTGTGAAATTGACATCATATGAATTCATGGAAGAATAAACTGACTTTTTGTGTGCTGTTCGGCCTGTGCGTCTGATACACAAAAGTTTGATGAAATTAAGGGAATAATTTCTATTAGCCAGGGACTGCACAGGCTTTGGCGGCATAAGTTACTTTTCTCTGAAATATCAATAAATTGAGAATATAAAGAAAGAGTATGGAGATTTTCTCGCGGCAGCAGGGTTTGTTAGTGAGAAAAACAGGTAAGGCTGAGCACTGCGAAAGCTAGATTGAAACCTTACTCCGTAATTTATAAAACTTAAAACCGGTAGGGCTAAAAAAATGCTTATTAAACAGAAGTTAACCGTCAATTCAGTTGTATTTGTCGTAAGTATGCTGGTCATGTTGTTATTGATTAATTTTGCGACTTCCTCATTACAGAAGGATATGAAGGTATCAAAAAATATCAGTGATATCGAAAATATCGTCCTGCAGTTACGGCAGAATGAAAAAGACTTTATTGCCCGCACTGACAGCAGATATGTGGATGACTTTAACGTTAATATTTCTGCGCTGCAGGAAAGCTTTAAAACCTTATCTGAAAACCTGCTTTCCGTGGATATTTCCAGTGCCGAAGTTGAGCAGTTAGAAAGCAGTGCCGCTGAGTATCAGCAGTATTTTACTTCTGTTGTTGATGCCCAGAAGCGTATTGGTCTGGATCAGAAAAGCGGTATTTACGGCAAACTGGGTAAAGCGGTTAATGAAGCTCAAACCGCTATCGGCGACTCAACAGCATTTTTACTGATGATGCTGAAGATCCGCGGTGAAGAAAAAGACTTTCTGCTGCATCTGGATAATAAATATGTTAAACGCTACCAGGAAACTATCAGTGAATTAGAATCAACAGTCAGCCGCAGTTATTTAACCAGTTTACAGAAAAAATCAATTTCCAGCGGACTGAGTGCTTATAAAACTGCCTTTTTGGCGCTTGCTAAGGAAAAAGAGGTATTAGGCTACCGCTCTGATCAAGGTCTGCAGAAAAGTATGGGGGAAAGCGCCGCTAAGCTTAACCGTCTGTTAACTGCCCTGGCAGAGAAAGCAACCGTGGCTTCTGCTTCTTATGTCAGTGCAATTAACACTCTGACTTACAGCATCTTCTTTATTGCGATTATCAGTGCAAGTTTAATTACCTGGCTGCTGGCCCGCAGTATTCTTTCTGCGATCACCCGTATTAAAAACTCAATTATAGAAGTTGCTGAAACGAACAACTTAACGATTCATGCCAGTTCAAAAAGTAACGACGAATTAGGTGATATGGCTAATGCATTTAATGCCATGATAACTAACTTCCAGCATCTGATTGTTTCTGTTAACCAGTCCGTTGCTACCGTGAATAATGCCACTGAAACCCTGTCCAGCAATATTCATCAGGCTAATGCCGGGGTAGATGCACAGATGCAGGAAACCGATATGGTGGCAACTGCTGTTACTGAAATGGTGGCAACGATTGAAGAGATCGCCAGCAATACTACAGATACTGCTGATAAAGCGGAACAGACCAACCGTAATGCCGGTAAAGGCAAGCAGGGCGTAGATGCGACGATTGTGCAGATCGAGATGCTTTCCGAGAAGCTTACTGAATCGGAAGCTGTGGTTAATGAGCTGGCGAAAGACAGTGAAACCATCGGTTCGGTACTTGATGTAATTCGCGGCATTGCCGAACAGACCAATTTACTGGCATTAAATGCGGCCATTGAAGCGGCACGTGCCGGTGAACAGGGAAGAGGTTTTGCGGTTGTAGCTGATGAAGTAAGAACGCTGGCCAGCCGTACTCAGGAATCAACCAAAGAGATTGAAGGCATTATCGGCTCTCTGCAGTCAAGAACCGCCAGCATAGTAACGTTAATCACCGAGTGCCGCAGTGAAGGCAAAGAAAGCAGCATTCAGGCCGGTGAAGCCGGGCGTCTGCTGGAAGAGATAAACAGCGATGTTGTCGGTATTATGGATATGACCACGGCGATTGCAACAGCCATTCAGGAACAGAGCGCCGTTGCCACGGAAGTAAACCGCCATGTAGTTTCTATTCGTGATGTGGCAGAAAATGCCAGTGAATCTGCACAGCAGAACGAGCAGATGGGGGATCAGTTATCCGAGCAGACCACCATTTTAGCCGATGAAATAAAACGCTTTACCATTTAACTGAAATCACGGCACTAAGCAGCAAAGACTTAGTGCCGATTTTCCTGAAACAGCCTCAACTATCTTCACTGCTGATTGCTCCGTCGGGCGCTAAGCATTACACTGATCCTTTTTCTAGTTCCAGCAACATCAGTTTTAAAGAGAGTCACCATTGAAGCAACAGACTATTGCGCATTCCTGGGTCGGCCGCTGTGTAGGTCAGCCAGCCGGGTTAGTTATCTCTAAGCAGGGGATACAATTTTCTCAGGAGCAGGAATCTTTATTCTTTTCCTGGCAGGAGATAACCCGTCCGCCGGAATTTAAACTCGGCTGGTTCGGCTGCAGTATCAGGATAAAAGTCGCGGAGCAGAACTATCAGGTTATTCAACTGGCTTATAGGACTCAGTCTCAGTTTAGAAAAAGGTGCACACAGTACTGGATAACAAACAATCAGCCCCGACTGGCAGCAGTGATAACTAAAATTGAACAGTTAACGACTGCTTCTTATCTGCGTCACAGTTTAATAAAAGCGGTACAGCGCGCACTGCGCAAAGAGTCAAAACGCTGGTTTCCCTGGTCGGATAACCATCCGCAGGAACAGGAGTTAAATTATTTACTGGACAAAATGAAGTTCATACTGAGCTGGCAGGGGGCGGATATTGAGCAGCTTCGGGAAGCCTATCTGTCTAAGCAGCTGCACAAATATCAGCTGTTTTTTGATCAGGTAGAAAGCAACCCTCTAACAGCAAAGCAGCGCCGCGCCTGTATAACCGATGATGATAATAATCTTTTATTAGCCGGTGCAGGAACAGGTAAAACCAGCGTAATGGTCGGCAGAGCCGGTTATCTGCTTAACAGCGGCCAGGCACAGGCAGAGGATATTTTATTATTAGCTTACGGCCGCCAGGCGGCTGATGAAATGGATCAGCGCATTAAAGATAAGCTCGGCATAACCAGTATTAAAACCAGCACCTTTCATAGTTTAGGTTTAAAAATTATAGCAGAAGTGGAAGGGGCGCCCCCCCGGCTGTCGCTTTTTGCGCAGGATGAAAAAGCTAAATCAGAGTGGGTTGAACAATGTTTTAATCTGTTATTAGAGCAGCCGAATTACTGCTCTGCAGCGCTGCACTATTTCAGCCGTTATTATTATCCGGAAAAAAGTCCTTTTGATTTTGAGTCGCTTGGAGGTTACCTGGATTATTTGAACAGCAATAATATCTGTACTATCAAAGGAGAAAAAGTAAAAAGCTTTGCCGAGCTGCTGATTGCTGACTGGTTATTCAGCCGCGGCATTGAATATCAGTATCAGCGCGCTTACCCGGATAATGTAAAAGATGCGGCATTCAGCCGTTACAAGCCGAGCTTTTATTTAAGCGAATTAGATGTTTATATCGATTATTACGCGACGGATAAAAATGGAGCCGCCGCGCCTTATATTAATGATACTCAATATAAGGCATCAATGCAGCTGCAGCGCGCCGCCCACCAGAAATACCAAACGGTATCCATTGAGTTGTTTGAAGCCCAGCAGCAGAGCGGCGAGCTGCTTGAGATCCTGCAGGAATCGCTGCTGGGGTTAAATGTGCAGGTAAACCCGTTACCTGATGCGCTTATCGTGCAGAGTCTGCGGGAAAGCGGCAGAACAGCAGAGCTTGCCGGTTTGTTTGCACAGTTAATTGCTTTGTACAAAGGCAGCTGTTTGGATGCTTTAGCAGAACATAAGCTTCTTGGTGCATCTGCTGACGGCGTGCAGGTCAGTAAAGCTTTGCTTTTATTAAAACCGCTTTTAGGTGCTTATCAGTCACACTTAAAAAATGCCGGAGAGATTGATTTTGAAGATATGATCTGCACCGCGCTCAGCTATATTAAGCAGGGGAAATTCATCTCCCCCTGGCCTTATATTATGGTTGATGAGTTTCAGGATATTTCCCGGCCGCGTGCCGCTTTAGTAAAAGCGCTGCGTGACAGTCTTCCTGGAACCTCCGTATTTGCTGTTGGTGATGACTGGCAGGCTATATATCGTTTCAGCGGGGCGGATGTCACCTTAACCACAGAGTTTGCCGGCTTTTTTGGTAAAACCACACAAAACGAACTGGATCAGACTTTTCGTTTTAATAATTCCATCGGACAGGTAGCTGCTGATTTTGTATGCAGAAATCCGGCACAGATAAATAAACAGATTAAGTCATTCACCC
Source organism: Psychromonas aquimarina ATCC BAA-1526 (assembly GCF_000428725.1). GTDB lineage: Bacteria > Pseudomonadota > Gammaproteobacteria > Enterobacterales > Psychromonadaceae > Psychromonas > Psychromonas aquimarina. Next base: position 44,997 of record NZ_KE386792.1, on the reverse strand, counting down.
AGGTAGATAAGCCGGCGGTTTCTATTCTCCGTAAAGGTGTGGCGCAGAGCCGCTCTAAACAGGGTAAGCAGGTAAATGAGCTGGCCAGCGGTGCGCTTGAGCAGGTATTAGATAAACTGACCGAGAAGGTTTCAGTCCGAGGAAAAACAGCTTCTGTGTATTTAACGGCGCGTTTCTGGTACCAGCTGCCGGATAAAAAAGCGCTGCGGCAGCTTAATAATAAATACAGTAACTTAGATATTCAGACTCAGTCTTTTCATGCTTCAAAGGGTAAAGAAGCGGATTACAGCGTGATTATCGGCATGAGTTCAGGGCTTCATGGTTTCCCCTCAGAAAAAATAACCCCGCCTTTACTGGATGCTTTATTAGCTAAAGAGCAGGAGTTTGCGCATGCTGAGGAGCGCCGTCTTTTTTATGTGGCATTAACCCGTGCTAAACATCGTGTTTATATTATTGCCGATATGAATGCAGCCAGCCCTTTTGTCAGTGAGTTAATTGACGGTGATTATCAGGTAGAGGTGAATGAGTTTGCTGTGCCGCCCGCGCAGCTTGCCGTTAATGAAATCAGATGCCGGATCTGTGCAGGCGGCACATTAACAGCGCGCAGCGGCAGTTTTGGTACTTTCTATGCCTGTAGTAATTTTCCCCGTTGTGAGCATAAAGAAAGAGCCTGCGAATGCGGGCAAAGTCCGATGACTCGGGATCGCTATCCGGGTTTTAAAGTCTGTCTGGATAAGCATTGCGGTTTTATTTTTCCCCTTTGTGAAAAATGCGGGGGGCAGATGACCCTGCGCACCGGTAAAAACGGTCAGTTCTGGGGCTGTAAAAACTATCGCGGCAGTGAACAGCCCAGCTGCCGGCATGCGGTGGATATAAAGGAGATTGTTTTACCGGTTGTTTAGTTTAATGCAGGGGCCAGGAGCGTATGATTTGATATTCGACACCTGTGTCCATGCTCTTTGATTCAAACAGATGCAGTGTATCGGCATTAATTGTCAGGGGCGTGAACGCTTCCCGGCTGCCGGGCAGGCTTGCGGCCTTGCGGGCCAGAGTGATATGCGCACGAAAAAGGTGCTCATTTCTGCAGCCGCTGAAGTTTTCCGCCAGCAGGCTGCTCTGCTGCGCCAGCTGCTGCAGTGCCGGATCATCAGCGGCTCCGGTAATGCACAGTATTCTCGGCTTCCTCCAGTGTTCCAAAGTATCAAGGGTAACAGTAAATCTGGATCTGTTCATTGCTGTTATCTGTTTTTCCAGCAGCCGCTGCTCTGTGTCGTACAGGGGGCCGAAAAAGGCTAAGGTCATATGTAAATTGGTCGTCGGCACCAGCCTGACGTTTGTTGTAAAACTACTCTGCAGCTTGTATAGATGCCGTCTCTGCTGCTTATTTAAGGCAATGCCTAGAAAGAGTTTTTTAGTCATATTGTTTATCCGTATTGAATCCTGATTCAGTTAAGATGGCGGCGCTGACTTTATAAAAGTATATAATTTAATGTGGTTTTTACTTCTCTATAGATTTAATTTTTATCAAAAAGCCTGTTTTATTATTCTCGGCATTAATGTTCACCCTGGGGTTAAGCGCTTGTGCAGAATTTAAAAGCGCAGGACAGGAAATAGGCCATGCCTCGAGAGATATTGTTAATGGTATCGGCGATGAGATAAACAGTGAAGAGTAGGCTGTTAAAAGAATCACAACAAAGCGAACAGGCTTATTATACGTTTATAATTATCAGCTGAGTAACTTTCGCCTTTGCTGCAAGTTAAAAGCAAAATGCGAGTAATCTTTATTTGTTTCTTTATGTATTTATCTTTTTGATTCGTGTCTTTCTCTTAAATAGGTTCAGCATCAACGCAGTCATGAAAATAGAGCCACTCGATTTCGTCCCTGTTCTTTGGCAAGATATAACGCCTTGTCCGCAGCCTTGATGAGGCTTACTAATTCCTCTCCCTCGGCTGGCGTCATCACTGCTACTCCAATACTGGCGGATACAAATCCAAACTCCGAACCCGCATGAGGCAAAGCCTGCCTCTGCAGGGTCTCCCTAAATTTCTCGGCAATAACTCGGGCGCCCTCAGTATCAGTAGCTGCTGCGATAAAAGCAAACTCTTCACCACCATAGCGGGCTACGAGATCACCTGTTCGGCCGATGCTTGAGGACAATACATTGGAGACGCTTTTTAGGCATTCATCCCCCATTTGATGTCCGTAATGATCGTTGTATTTTTTGAACCAGTCAACGTCAATCATCCCCAGCGCCAGCGGCTGCTGGGTACGTGACGCGCGGCTCCACTCCTGCTCCAGTTTCTCATCGAAATAACGGCGGTTGCCTAAACCTGTCAGTCCATCGGTAATGCTTAGGGCTGCCAGCTTTCGATTTGCAGCTTCTAACTCATTAGTCCGTTCAGCTATTGTGCCCACCAGGCTGTTAAAACCGTCAATCAAGTCACCAACTTCATCTTTATGGGTAACTGGGAGTTTTTTTAAGGGAAGATTCCCATGAGCCATCTCTCTAACTAAAAGCGCTGCTTTTTTTAAAGGGGACAGCATAGTGACAAGGGCTGCAACAATAATCAAGATTATGATAAATGCTGACAACACATTATATATTACCAGTGATTTCAGCAGCTGCTTCACAGGCTGATAAGCTTCTTTGACCGACAGTCGGACTGCGACAAACCATCCTGTACTTTCAACTCCGGTTACGGCAGCTAACTCCTCAACACCGTCTGCATTGACAGTTATACCGACTCCCCGATAGCCGTTCATGGCCTTGTCATATAATCTGTTTCTGCCTGGTTCTAGTGTCGGCTTCAACACCATTTCCGGTATGTTCGAAGCAATAAGTAATTTATCATTAGGAGATATGACAATAATATCAGCGTTGCCTTTTATTGCTGAAGAGTATAAATTCTTGAAGATTTTTGCCTGCTCAATTTCCACTAGACCAGCGACAACGGCAATCACTTTATTTTTTATATTTTTTACGGGAGCCGCAAATACAATACTGGGTTTCTGGTTAATTCTGTTCTTAAATGGGCGGCTGATAACTGCCTGATCTGCCAGCTTAGCCCTTTGAAACCATTCACTCTGAACAAATGAAAGTTCTTTTTGTCCGGGCAGTACAGGATATTCGGCTATTAATCTTTTTCCGTCGGGAGATATTAATATAACACCGTATTGATAACCAGGAGGGACATGTATTCCATCCTGCAGCTTGGTGATCAAGCGGTCACCTGATCCGAAATGCTTTTTAGATAATTCGTCTGCTAAATTAGTAAAAAAAACAAGACTTCTGCCAATCTCAATATCTATGTTATTTGATATATATTCAGAAAAGACCAGCTGCTGCTTCTGGATATCATTGATTAACTGGTTCTTCACCTTGGATGTCGTGAATACTGTGCTGACTGTTCCAGATAATAAGACAAACAATGCAACGATTATTACTAACCGGAAGGTTATGCTTCTGAAAAATGAGGTTTTATCCGGAGAGATTTCTTTTTTCAAGTAAGTTCCTTATAACAACTTGAATGCTTTGGCAAAACAGGGCAGAAATTGATAGTAACATACTAGGCTCAGAACTCGCTCAATGCAAAAATATATATCTTGAATTTATCGACTGCAGCCGCCGGTTGACTCTGGCCGTACTTTTAGAGTTGTTTATCTAATATTTTCTAAAGCGGTTTGCGGGCTCTAAGCACTTCTAATTCTTCAAAACAAAAAAACTTTAGCTGTCCTATCCTTTAATTCCAGCAGGCTGCTCTGCTGCTTATTTAAGGCAATGCCTAGTAGTCATATTGTTTATCCGTATTGAACCCTGATTCAGTTAAAATGGCGACACTGACTTTATAAAAGTATATAATTTAATGCGGTTTTTACTTCTTTACGGATTTAATTTTTATGAAAAAGCCTGTTTTATTATCGGTATTAATGTTCACCCTGGGGTTAAGCGCCTGTGCAGAATTTAAAAGCGCAGGACGAGAAATCGGCCATGCAACAAAAGAGGTCACGACAACAATCGGTCATACTTCGAGAGATATTGTTAATGATATCGGCGATGAGATAAACAGCGAAGAATAGTCAGTTAAGCCGGATGAAACAGCTTAACTGCTGTTCCGAGCTGATGGTTTCCTGTTCAATGCCGGCAATGTTTTAATCTGCTGGTTAGATAAAAAGTCTCTTAGTGTATTAAAGGGCATCCATTTATCTTAAAAACTACCAGCCGGCAAATTTGCTTGACCAGTCAAATTGAACTGAAGAATGGTTAAATGAGTTTATTTTCAAGTACATACCCATTATCATTAAAAAAGTATTTCTCTGCCGCTTTTTACCAAAGGCGCACCAGAGGTGACAGTTTTATCTTTGACTTTTAATGAGCGAATTAATTTCAATCAGTTAACCTAGATAGCCGAGTTCTTCGTGCACGTTTTAACATATGCACAACACTTTCTTTAAATTTGCCTTTACCTTCTGGCTGTTTGTTTATGAAAACAGCCTTTAGCAGGAACAAAGAGTAAAGATAAACAGCCCCTAAAGATGGTTGTAAAAACATTAATCACGAGTGATAGTCAGCAAGGTATATTTTTTGAGAAAAGCAGATGCATCATAATATCGTCCCTTCTATTGTAAGTACTAATTCTCTTAATCAAAGTGGAAGAGCTGATTTGAATAACCACAGACAGGTAGTTATTGTTGATGATCAATCAACGGGAAGAATGATCCTGGGAAAAATTATCCAGCAGATCGCGGATGATATTAAGGTTGTCGATTTTGATGATCCAGAAAAGGCTCTTCAATGGCTGAAAGACAATCCGGCTGATCTTATTGTGACTGATTATAAAATGCCCGGTTTAAACGGTATAGAATTTATAAAAGAAGTACGCAGAACAAGAACCGGCGAATATATCCCGATTATGATGATTACCGTTGTCAGCGAAAAGGCTGTGCGTTATGAGGCGCTTGAAGCGGGGGCAACTGCTTTTTTAACCAGACCTATCGATCAAATTGAATGCCGAACCAGCTGTAGAAACTTATTAAAGCTGCATAAGCAGCATATGATAATTCAAAGTAGAGCCAACTGGTTAGCACAGCAGGTCAGCATTGCGACTGAGCTGATTATTCAGCGTGAACAGGAAACCATTTTACGTCTTGCTAAAGCCGGGGAATATCGTGATGAAGAAACCGGTAATCATGTTATCAGGATGGCTAAATACTCCCGGAAAATTGCAGAAGAGCTAGGGTTAAGCGAGCAGGAGTGTGCTGATCTTGAGCATGCTGCACAGATGCATGATATTGGAAAAATCGGCATACCGGATTATGTATTATTAAAACCCGGTAAATTAAATGACAGTGAATGGGAAGTAATGAAAACCCATACCACAATCGGTTATGAAATTCTCTCAAACAGCCAGTCAAAATACATGCAGCTGGGGGCTGTTATCGCACTTAATCATCATGAACGTTTTGACGGAAAAGGCTATCCCAACGGATTGAAAGGGACGGATATACCTTTAATAGCCCGTATCGTGTCTGTTGCTGATGTATTTGATGCACTCCTCTCTGTAAGGCCCTATAAAGCCGCCTGGTCAGTTGAAAATGCGATTGATTTTATAAAAAAACAAGCCGGTGCACAGTTTGACCCGCAATGTGTTGATGCGTTTTGTGAACGCTTAGCTGAAATTAGCCAAATACAGACTGATTATCCTGATCATGTAAGACCGAAAAGACTCTGTGAATGAAAACTGTTTTAAAAAGATTAGGCTCAGTCAAAGCGCATTTAAACAAAACCGGTGATAATGAACCCGAACAGGCGCTGGTACGTGTATGTATAAGCTTGTTATTGATTGCTATTTTTTGTTTTTCATGGCGCGCGGAAGAGAAGTTTTATGATATTCAGTTATCAACAGCAAACCTGGTCATATTAGGTTATTTCATTTTAGCAGCTGCGATTGCCGGCGCAATAATAATAAACCCAAAACCAAGCCCTGCTAGAAGAATAGCAGGCATATTTTTAGACCTGGTATCATTATCGATTATCATGTTTATCGCTTCGGATAAGACAATTTCTCTATTTGTGTTCTACCTCTGGGTTATCTTAGGCAACGGTTTTAGGTACGGTGTTAATTATTTATATATTTCTATGACAGTTGCTCTTATTGGTTTTGTCTGTGCTGTTATTTGGGGAGAATACTGGCAGCTGCACCAGTCTTCTGCTGTAAGTCTGCTGATCTTAATTACGGTAATCCCGTTGTATTCAATTTTTTTAATTAAGAAGCTGCATGCTGCTATAACAATGGCAGAGAATGCAAATCAGGCTAAAAGCCGCTTTTTAGCAAATATGTCCCATGAACTGAGAACGCCGCTGAATGGAGTTTTGGGGTTAGGCGATTTACTTAGGGAAACTAAACTCGATCCTGAACAGCGTAATCTTGTTGCCACTATGCGCAGCTCTGCAGAATCGTTACTTGAGCTTATTGAAAAAGTACTCGATATTTCGAAAATTGAAGCCGGTAAACTCGTTATTACGAAAGAGTCCTTTGACCTGCACCCGTTAATCAGCTCTGTTACTTCAATACAAAAGGTAATGGCTGAGACAAAAGGGCTGAGCATGACATCGCGGATAGACTCTGATGTGCCCTTTTTACTGCAGGGTGATCAGAAATATATTCGCCAGATTCTGGTCAATTTAATAGGCAACGCGATAAAATTTACTGAGTGTGGAGCCGTTAATCTACATGTTTCTAAAGCCGCAGGTAATGAACATTCGGCTATAATCCGTTTTGATATTAAAGATACCGGTATAGGTATAGACAAGCAGTTATTAAGCAGCGTCTTTGATGATTTCACCCAGGTGGGGAGTTCAGCTGATAACCTCACCGGCGGTACCGGCCTTGGGACGACTATTGCCAAAGAGCTGGTCGGACTGATGGGCGGTAAGATAGGTGTTGAAAGTAAACTAAACCATGGTTCTAATTTCTGGTTTGAAATACCTTTTACTGTCCTGCCTAATGCCCCGTTGGATATCAGTGATAATTATTTATTAGTTTTATCAACAGAGCAGACTCAGGCTCTTATACAAGCTTCTTTGACTGCATGGGACCTGCCGGTGGATTTTGTCAAATCACCTATGCACGCATTAAATAAGTTAAAAACAAAACGTGGACAAAACTGTGCTTATAAAATAATCCTTGTCGATGAATTAAGCCTGCTGGATATGACTGCTGCTGAATTTGCCGTCCTGCTGCAGTCTGAGCAGCTGCTGGATGATGTTTGTTTAGTGCTGCTCAATCCTGCAGAGGGGTATTTATACAATAATGAAATCGACCAGCACTATATTTCAGTTATTGAAGATTTAGGTAATAAACCAGCTCTGTTCAATGCAATCCATGCGGCACAAAGTAATTACAGCAATAGCGCTAATGTGGTCTCTATTGCCGAATATTACGCTAGTCAAACCGGAGCCAAAGTCTTAAATGTATTGATTGCGGAAGATAACAAGGTCAACCAGCAGGTCCTTTCAGGTATTTTGCGCAGAGCTGGTCATTCAGTTGTTATCACTGACAACGGCGAACAAGCGCTGGACGTGCTGGCGGCAGATTTTGAGCAGATAGATCTGTTAATTGTCGATAAAAATATGCCGGAGCGTTCAGGTGATGAAGTAGTGAAAGCTTTGCGTTTTATGGACAGCTGCAGTGATTTACCCGTTATTATGCTGACTGCAGATGCCACGCCGGAAGCGAGAAAGTTAGCTGTGAGCCTGGGGGTTAATGAGTTTTTAACCAAGCCCCTGGACTCTCGTGCCTTATTAGAAAAAATTGCGCTTATATCTAAAACGATGGCGCATAAAGCAGGCAGGCAGGAGCCTGCTGCTGTGCTGCCGCTATCAACTGAATACGATGAATCATCTCCGCAGGTTATAAGCGGAGCAGGTGAGTCCTGGTGTAATCAAGCTGTGCTTAAAGAACTGTTTTTACTGGATAGTGATCTCGATTTTATGGAGCGTCTGGTTAGCGGTTTTACACAGGATGGTGAAAAGCATATCAGGTCTATTCAAGAAGCCGCGTCCGATGATTATCTGCAGCTTCGTGAATCATTACATGCTTTAAAAGGAGCAGCCTCAGAATTGGGGGCCGATAAACTTTCTGAAATATGCCGGCAGAGTGAGGCCTGCAAGCCCTATGATATTGGAACAGAAAAATTAAGCCAGCTGGTCAATGCTGTTGAATATGCTTTTAAGAATACAGTAGAAGCCTTAAATGATGCCTTATCTAAGGCTTCGATAGGTAAAAATATGCAATAAATTACTGAGTATTTTTGGCGGTCTGGCGCATAACGAGTCTTTCCATCATTCTCAGATCTTTGTCAGTTAACTTCAATGCTGATTCAACCCATATTGTGATTATATCTAACAATTCCTGGTAGGGAACTGGACTGCAGATATCCCGTACTTTTCTGATGGCCTGATAACTGTTTGCTTTACGGTTAGCTGCATCAATATAGCGGTAAACTTCGGTTTCCCCTTGACCTTTATCAGCAAGAATATCAACGATTCCCAGTTCATATAACTCTTCGGCGGAATACAGTTTTCCGCTTAAAATAATCTCTTCCGCTTTTGGCGCATTTACCTTTCTGCTGAGCAGTGAGTAGGCGCCCATGCCTGGAAATAGATTAAATAAAACTTCAGGCAGTCCTAACTTAGTGCCGCGCTCCGCAATTAATACATTGCTTGATAAAGCCGCTTCAAAGCCGCCCCCCAGTGCATCGCCCTGTACCAGCGCTATTGTTGTCAGTTCACTGCCAAGGTGAGTTATATTCTGGTGTAAAACATTAATGCATTTTGTGGCGTAGGTAAGCAGACCATCTCTGTCCTGCTTTTTTATCAGATCAAAGAAAACAGCTAAATCTCCTCCTAAATTAAATACATTATCAACATCGGAAGCGAGTACCAGATAGTCATATTTACTTTGTTGACTGCTTTCCATTTCACTCTTGACACTTTCCTGATATTCATTAATTTCATCTAATAAAGCTGATGTAAAACATGATCGCGGCTGTGCGTTCATGAAATACCAGCCGGTTTTATACTTTTTATCATAATGTGTTTTAAGCTGCTTGTTAAAGTCATTCTGCTGCTTTGCATCGTCAAAATCGATCATTCTTGCCAGGTTATCCATCATTTGTTTTTCCTTAAAATATGTTATGCTGCTCAGTAACTTATGTTGATGAGCGGTTATTTACATCTGCCGTAGTCGGCAAACTGGCATACAGTGTAACAACAATGAAAAGTACGAGATTTGTTTAATAAATGTTTGTTATTGAAGGGTAATAAAAATAAGAGGGTATATTCACTCTCACCTTGTAAAACAAGGCGGCATCTTCTGTTTATTGTTGTTTGCTGCTGTCGATTACTTTACTCAGGAGGGCGCAGCGCGTGTATTTCTGAATTAACTAAAAGACACAGGGCAGGGCAGGGCATGAATACGAAAAACGGCTGTCCCTTATTTAGTGTTGTTGAGGTTTTAAATTATTTGAGGGTAAAAGTTTTTAACTTTTCATTAGGGCCTGTTTATCTTTGCTCTTTGTTTCTGCTGGAGGCTATTTTTATGCTCAGCAAGGCAGAAGTCATGCAGTGCAGCCACTCTACATTAATGACTGATAACGAAGTTGAGTGTGTACTGAGAAGCGAAATCATAACGCTATGATGCTGACATTTGTTATTTAAATGCCTTTAAAAAATGAAAGTAATAATTAATATCTGATTTGAAGTTTAATATCGAGAGAAGGAGTGTTCTCAAGCAGAGCCTGAGAACAAATTAACTTTAAATTAGTGACCAGAAACTACTTTAACTGCAGGTTTTATGTAAAAGCCTAAAACTTCATATTGAGCGTACCAAACAGCAACGGATGCAAAGTAGCCGATAACTATCGTCCATGAGTATTTCATATGCGCACCAAAAGTATATACTCCTTTAAGTTTACCCATAACGCCAACACCTGCGGCAGAGCCAAAAGAGATCATACTGCCGCCTACACCGGCAGTTAAAGTAACCAGCATCCATTGAGTTAAAGGAATATCTGGTGAAGCTTTTAAAACGGCAGACATAACCGGCACATTATCAATAATTGCCGATAAGAAACCTACGCCTACATTTACATATGTTGGGTCAAACATAGTGTATAGCTTAACTGCATGACTTAAGAAACCTGCAAAGTGAAGTGCGCCAACGGCAGCTAAGATACCAAAGAAAAATAACAAAGTGTCATTTTCAACTTTTGAAACAGATTTATAAATCTGAATGTCGTGATCATGATATCTTTTAAGTGTGTATGCATAAAGTTGTAAAAGTGAAAGACCGAATAACATTCCCCACATAGGAGGTAAGTGCATCAGCTGCTTGCCTAAAACGGCTGAAGCGATTGTAAATATACCAAGCCCTATGATTACCTTACCACCCTTATGAATATGAACGGGTTCGGAACCTTCAATTTTCTGAGGAAAGCCTTCTGGAACAAAACGAGAAAGTAAGGAAGCTGTAATAATCCAGCCAATGATAGAAGCAGGAAATAAAAATAAGAAATCAATAAAGGTTCCCTTACCGGCAGACCATGCCATCAGTGTTGTAATATCGCCAAATGGAGACCAGGCACCACCAGCATTTGCAGCTACGACTAGGTTGATAGCGGCAGGGACTAAGAAAGCTTTATTGTTTTTTTCTATTGTAATAAGTACCGTCGAAAGAATAAGGGCCGTTGTCAGGTTATCTGCAATTGGTGAGATAAAAAAGGCTAAAAATCCTGTTACCCAGAAGAGTTTTTTATAACTATATCCTGATTTAAGCAGTTTTTCTTTTAAAGCATCAAACACATTTCTCTCAATAAGTGCTTCGATAAATGTCATCGCGACAAACAGGAAGAAGAAAATCTCGGCAATCTCTAGTATCAGGTGTGCTATTTCTGTGTCAAATGCTGAAAAATCAAGTCCATTGACGGCGTAATAACCGCCGAGCAGCATAAACATAAATGTACCAGTGAACAATGCCGGCTTAGCTTTGTTTATATGATATTTTTCTTCTGCCGCAATAAAGTAGTACCCTACTATAAATATTGCTAATAATAACCAGCCGAACGGTTCAACGGCTAAGTCAACTGCTTGAACGCCTCCCTCTGCTCTTGTCATGTTACCTCCTGTATAATTGTGTGAGCACTAATCGTAATGTTGATAGTAAATTCTATTTTAGCGTTATAGTCTGGACTTTAAAAGTTTAGTCATTTTTTTATTTAAAACCTTATTTGTCTTCACAATCAAGATATTATTCAAGGTCATATCTTGATTGTATTCTTTTTTGCTTTGCCTTCTTTAAAACCAATCACCTCAGATACAGAAAATTCACGCGTCTTTTTATGTTTAGTCTCCATTAAATTAAGTCAGAGAGATAGATCTTATCACTATCAAGTATCAGCTTTTTCTAATTACTACTTAGCGGTATGACATCGGCGCAGCGCTTTCTTTCAAGGAGCTGGACAAACTGGCTAAGACTGAGATTGCGAAGGTTCTGGTTAAACATGTAGACAGCGAAGATGCCTGAGTCTAATCTGAATGATACTGCATTATACTTTTATTGCTGAATTTATAGCGATTCATATCTGATTTTATAAAAAGCCCTGGCAGTTTTTGCTGTCAGGGCTTTAGATTATTTAAATCTATACCCGTTAGATCTTCACCTTCACGCCTAGAAACTGTTCATCTCACGACTTGCTGATTTTTGCATCTTGAATGATAACGGGTATAACTGGTTATATTTTGAATTTAGACAAGTTAGTGATCAATCCTTCTCCCAGTTCACCGAGACGTGTACTTGCGCTACGTGCGCCCTGCGCATTGTCGGTTACTTCATTGGTGATATTAAAGATCTGCGTAACATTACGGCTGACATCGGCCGCGACCGCATTCTGCTCTTCGGAGGCGGCCGCTATCTGCGCATTCATACCGGTGATTTCATCAATCGTTGTCTGGATATCAGTTAACGCTATACCGGCATTTGCTGATTCATCAACAGTCTTCTGCAGGGCCAGCTGGCTTTCATCCATGGAATCATTCGCTTCGGTGGAAGCTTTCTGCAGCTCGTCAATGATTTTTTCAATTTCAGAAGTCGACTCCTGAGTACGTTTCGCCAGGCTGCGTACTTCGTCTGCTACCACGGCAAAACCGCGTCCCTGTTCGCCTGCTCTGGCCGCTTCAATGGCCGCGTTCAGTGCCAGTAAGTTAGTCTGTTCAGCGATGCTTTTTATTACATCTAATACTGAACCGATGGATTCACTTTTATCTCGAAGCTGACTGATTTTTTCAGCGGTTACCATCATATCGTTACCCAGCAGATTAATCTGTGCCGCGGTATCATTTACAACGTCACTGCCGGTCTGTGCCAGTTTACTGCAGCTTTCTGTGCTTTTAGCGGTATGGCTGGCATTTTGTGCAATTTCATTAGTGGTCAGCGACATTTCATGCAGAGCCGTTGAAGCCTGCTCGGTTTCCTGCAGCTGCTGCTGTGTTGCCTGAACATTTTTTGACGCGGAGTTAATGATGGTAGTGGAAGTATTATTAACTTCATTCGCGGCTTCTACTACGCCTTTAACAATAGCGTGCAGCTGGGTAATAAAGTGGTTAAAGTCATCGGCAAGCTTACCGATTTCATCATTGCTTTTAATGCTTAAACGGCTGGTTAGATCGCCGCCTCCGGATGCAATAACAGATAATGCATCACCCACAGTACGCAGCGGTTTCACCACAAGGCTAGAAAGGGCCAGCCAGTTAGTTAACTGTAAGACTATGATTAAAATAAAACCGATAGCAAAAAAGGCACTTTTTACCGCGGTCAGCAGCGTGTCATTACTGTCTGTGCGGTAGATAATCACTAATTTACCGATATGCTTATTGCCGTTCCAGTTAATCGCAACCTCTTTTGAAATAACCTGCTCATTGTCGGGTTGTGAGTCGGCAGCTGTTTTTTCCGATAACAGCTGATCACGGTGATCATAAGCTGAAATTTTGTGGATGTAAGGGCGCATCACAAAGGCCCCTAAAATATCCCCGATCAGCTCTTTATCGTAGGCAAAAACAGGCTCCTTAAGTACTATCTCTAATGTTGTCTGCGAGTCTGCCGTCTCCTCTGCCAGTAAATTATCGAAGTAACCGCGGGCAAAAATATAGCTGGTGGAAAAAACAATAACCATCACCAGTAATGAAACACTGCTCAGCAGCAGCATAGATTTTTTTGTAATTGAATTCATATTATTCTCTTCCTAGAGGCTGGTGATATCTAACCATAATTCAGGGCGGTCAACGGGTGTATCCGGATGCATATTGGGATTATTTATTCTAATGACGGTACGGTTTTTTAAATTGGTTTTCTGCAGTGCATCTTTAATCATCTGATGATTTAAAAACAGCTGGTCAAAGCTGCCGTCGGCAATCGCAGCCTCAAATCCCCTGGCTAATTTATCATGCAGGGCCTGGTTGTTTTTCTCGACATAGAAATACATGGCGAAGGGGTAAACCAGCAGAACATTTTTGTCTACAGCAAGGTTGAGTTCAGGTCTTGCTGCCACTTCATCCCAGGGTTCATGTACGGCGCGTGGAAAATAATCGAAACGTTCGCCTTCCAGCATATAAAAAAGGTTGGGGTATTTAAGCGTGGTAACTACTGGAATCGCCGCGTCCTGCAGTACTTTGGTATCCCCCCAAAGTGTACCCTGACCAGCGGTTAACTGTTTAAGCTGGGCCAGTGTTTTAATATCATCGAAACGCGCCTGATGCTCTTTTTTGATAATAAATATACGGTGGCCGAGCAGTCCTTTATACAGGGGGATACGTATGGTCAGTAATTTTTCATCTAAATGCGGAGAAGCACCGGCCCACATCAAATCGACTTTTCCTAACTGTATCTCTTCAATCAGGCGCGGCTCAGGCAGCTCTTCTGACAGCTGGCGTATACTCGCCTGCGGATCTGACTTGCTGAGTATTAAGGAAAGGATATCCTGAACCAGGCCGTCACGTGGGGGGACCTTGTGAATTACAACCTCATTACTTTGCGCAGGTATCGCTGCTGAAAGGCAGACAAAGATAAGCAAGTTACCTATCCATTTGTTTATTTGCATATGCTTGTTCCTGTTTGTTGTTGATCTAAAACGTAGGTTTTTGTGTTGTTTTTGTTTCGGATATGCACAATCAACCATAAAGGCGGGCTGAGTAGATATGGAAACAAAGATGATTTACAACGAGTTGGCGCTAACAAAGGCACACTGATGCTGCTGAGTGATTTGTTAAACTGAATATATACAGGATGATTATATTTTCAACTTTCAAAAGGATAGTTTATAAAATATTGTTCTTTTGTGCCGCGTTTTATGGCCTGTAAGCTGATTTTTCAATTTGTTACAAATAGTTACATGTGGAAATGGTGAAAAAAAGCAGGATAGTTATCCTGCTTTTCGATTGGAGGGGATAAGCAGAACTTGTCTGCTGAGCCGGGGTAAATTAATCCCAGAAGATGGTTCTGAAATGTCTTCGGCAGACTGACTCATAACTCTCATTACCGCCTATTTCGACCTGAGCACCCTCACGTATCGGAGTACCGCTTCCGTCAAGGCGCAGGATCATATTTGCCTTACGTCCGCAATGACAGATGGTTTTTAGTTCAACCAGCTTATCGGCCCATGCCAGCAGATAGTGGCTGCCGCTGAACAGTTCTCCCTGAAAATCCGTTTTGATACCGTAACATAATACTGGAATACCTAGATTATCAACGACATGGGTCAGTTGTCTTACCTGCTCTTTACTTAGGAACTGTGATTCATCGATTAAAATACAATGCTGCGCCTGCTTGTTATGGGCTGCTTCTATTATCTCAGCTAAATTATCATCAGCGGTAAAAACCTGTGCATCGCTTTCAATACCGATTCTTGATGCGACTTTGCCAACGCCGGCCCGGTCATCAATTGATGCGGTCATTACCAGGGTATTCATGCCGCGTTCGCGGTAGTTGTAAGATGATTGTAAAAGTGAAGTTGATTTCCCGGCGTTCATTGCCGAATAATAAAAATAGAGTTGCGCCAAAATATGGTTCCTTATTGCCCAGATATTCGGGCCTAGTTTAGCATTCAATTGCTGTGAAGCGCACTGATAAATATCATTGCCGGGCTGCAGTATCAGCCGTATATTTGACCGGAATCATCCTTCACGTCTATGCTTTGTTATAGTCATGCAGGGGAGAAATTCGATGAAAAACAGCTGGATTTATCTTGCATGCCTTTTGTTTGTTGTACTTTCTTTTAAAGTCATTTCAAATGAGGTTGTCGTATTTGCTGTCGGTGAATGGCCGCCTTATGTTTCAGCCAGAAATGATAATGATAAAATAGCCGAAGTTATTGTTTCTGAAGCGTTAAAGCTGGAAGGTGTTGACGTTGAATACGAGTATTTCCCGTGGAAACGTTCACTTGAGCGGGTTGAAGACGGCATCTATGCGGGAACATTCCCCTGGTGGTCTAATGAAAAAAGGCAGGTTGATTTTATTATCAATAAGGAACCTGTGATTGGCGCGAATGAAGTTTTTTTTCATTTAAAAAGTACGGATTTTAAATGGGACAGTTTTGATGATTTAAAAAACTATAAAATCGGCGGTAATCTTTCTTATTCCCATGTTGAACAGCTTGAAAGTAAAGGAATAAAGGTAGACGTTGCTCCGAAAGAAGAGCTCAGTTTTAAGAAGCTGCTGAGCGGCCGAATTGATGCGCTGCCGGCTGATTTTATTGTCGGTTATGATACGATCAATAAACTATTCTCTCCTGCTAAAATTTCTCTGTTTACTAATCACCCTAAACCCTTAAGAAAGGGGAATTTATTTATGCTCATTTCCAGAAACTACCCCGGCTCCCAGGAAATAGCCGATAAACTGGATCGAGGATTAAAGAAATTAAAGGAGTCAGGCAGATACGATGAAATTATTATCGAGTTTCTGGAAAGGAAATAAGCTAAAGCAATGCAGCTGTTTATCTCTGCTTAACCGTTAAATCATGAGGTTATCTTTATTCACTATCCAGCCTGGACAGAGAGCTTTTCCTTTTTGTTTAAACTACATAGTCTGCACTGCTTATGCTCTATAATAATCAGTAAAAGGAATTTATATGAAAAAGAGCGGGTCTTTACTGATTAGTTTTTTGCTGCTGGTTTTGTCGTTTAATACATTAGCGGGTGAAAAAGTTGTATTAGCAATAGGGGAATGGGCTCCCTATGTATCACAGATTAATTACCGTGATAAAATTTTAGAGGTCATTGTTAAAGAAGCTTTCAGGCACCAGGGCATCGAGGTTGAATATAGGTATTTTCCCTGGAAACGCTCTTTTGAGCAGGTACGCAGCGGTCTGCTAATCGGAACTTTTCCCTGGTGGGTTGATAAAAAAAGACAACAAGACTTTATTATCAATAAAGAGCCTCTGTTTGTCGCGAAAGAAGTTTTTTTTCATTTAAAAAGCACTGATTTTAAATGGGAAAATATAGATGATCTGAAAAAATATAAGATCGGAGGCACACTTTCCTTTGAACATATTGCACGTTTTAAAAAGCAGGGCATAGATCTTGATATCGCCATAAAAGAAGAGCTTAGCTTTAAAAAGCTATTAGCAGGCAGAATTGATGCTTTACCCGCAGATTTTATAGTTGGATACGCAACTATTAACCGGCTGTTTTCACCCGCTAAAGTGTCGTTGTTTACTAATCACCCGAAAGTCAGCAAACAGGCTGGTATGTTTATGCTGCTTTCCAGAGAGTTTGTCAACGCTCAGGAAACAGCGGATAAACTGGATCTTGGATTAAAGGCGCTAAAAAAATCCGGCCGCTACGATGAAATAATTTTCGAGTTTATGGAAATGAAATAAGATTGAAAATAAAGTTCTGATTATACTCTGTCTGTTTCTTATCTGTATAACCTGCTGCTCTTTATTTCGAGCTTCTATGAAACTGCTATAACTTTTCCTCATCTCTGCGAAAGGCTTAAATAACAGGACTCGTCTTTCCCGCGTGCCGGCCTCAATGGTAAATATTTGTTGTTTGAGCTGTATAGCCAGCAGTGTCTATCTTCTATAATAATCACTAAAAAGGAGTTTATATGAATAATAGATGCTCTCTGCTGATTAGTTTTTTACTGCTGGCTTGGTCGATTAATGTATCGGCTAGTGAAAAAGTTGTTTTAGCAATCGGGGAATGGGCCCCCTATGTATCACAAGAAAGCTCCTGCGATAAGCTTGTAGAGGTTATTGTCAGAGAAGCTTTTAAGCTCCAGGACATTGAGGTTGAATATAAATATTTCCCCTGGAAACGCTCTTATAATCAGGTACTGAAGGGGACTATGATCGGGACCTTCCCCTGGTGGTTTAGTGAAAAAAGAGCGCAAAATTTTATTTATCATAAAGAGCCGTTAATTATCGCAAATGAAGTTTTTTTTCATTTAAAAAGTACGGATTTTAAATGGGAAAGTGTAGGTGATCTTAAAAAGTATAAAATTGGAGGAACACTTGGCTATGAACATGTTGAGCGTTTTAAAATGCAGGGCATAGATCTTGATATTGCGGTAAAAGAAGAGCTTAGCTTTAAAAAGTTATTAATAGGCCGAATTGATGCTTTGCCCGCAAATTTTTTTGTTGGCTACGCAACTATTAACCGGCTGTTTTCACCAGCTAAAGTTCCGCTGTTTACCAATCACCCTAAAGTTATCAGAAAGGCGGGTATGTTTATGTTACTTTCCAAAAAGTCTGCTAAAGCTCAGGAAACAGCAGATAAACTGGATATTGGATTAAAAGAGCTGAAAAAATCAGGCCGCTACGATGAGATTATTATGCAGTTTATGGAAATGAAATAAGATTGAAAATAAAGATTCAATTATGTTCAGCCTGTTTCTTATCTGTATAGATTCCCGTTATTGTTCATTTGAATTTTCTATGGAGCCGCTGTCACTGTTCCGATACTTGTCTATTCTACGAAATAAGCCTGCCGATACCTGTTAGTTCTCTAACTTTCAGGTATTTAGCTGTCGGGATAAGGTATATGCACTTTACCTGTAAATATCCGCTTAAGAGCTTTTTCATGTAGAAATATAAACTATAGTTATGTAGTTACAACTCTTCGCTTTACTTTATTTTGTTAAATAATTGCCGTTTGTGGAGTGAGTTTATCTAATGAAATTTTTTCGCTTCTTATTTTTGTTTTCAGTTTTTCTTTTTTCTATCTGCACACTGGTTAAAGCGGCGGTATCATCTAACGGCAGCACAATTTATACCGACAGCAGCTTTCCCTATCGTATGGCGGTGCCTGCAGGAACATTAATAGCTCTTGATAAAATAAACAGTGCTTTTCAAAGCAGCTCGTTATTAGAAAAATCCCGGTTACAAACACAGCTGCAGAGCAGTAACAAAACAGAGAAGGAAATTTATCGTATTGCCGCAGATCGTGATTATGCGCCGTTAACCATGCTTAATGCGCAGGGAAAAGCCGCCGGATTGTTTATTGATATCTGGAAAGCATGGGCGGATGCTGAAAATGTTGATGTGCAGTTTGTATTTGCTGACTGGAAGGGAAGCCTGGAGCTGGTTAAACGGGGGGATGCTGATTTTCATAGCGGGGCCGCTGTAGACAGTGACTGGCAGGCCGGCAGTGACCCGTTTTATCAGCTTGACGCTCTGTTTTACCTGCCTGAAAAAATGAAGATAAATAATGTTGAGCAGCTCACTGGAAGCACTATTGGTGTTATCTCTCCCTATTACGGTGATTTATTAGAAAAAAGAATACCGGGGGTGAAGATTCAAATAGCGTCGGATTATACGGAAATTCTGCACTGGATATCGGAAAACAAAATTCAGCTGTTCTTTGATGATGAATTTGCTGTTGATGATATGTTAACGCGTCGGGGGCTGCAGGGGGATTTTGTCCCGTTTTTAAAATACCGTATATCCTCGTCTGTTCAGGCGGTTGTCAATAAGGGGGATGAACAATTACAGGCTCGTATTAACAGCGGATTATTAAAAATAAAGCATAGTCAGTTTACCGCTATGGAGGGCCGCTGGCTGAAAAATGCACAGCAGGGCTTTTATCATAAAGATAAAGACTTAGGGTTTACCCAGGCAGAGTTAAACTGGCTTAAAACCCACAAGAATATCATTATTGCTTTTGATCAGAACTATGCGCCCTATAGTTTTAAAAATGATAAGGGGCAATATGTTGGAATCGCTGTTGATATTACCCGGGAAGCGGCTAAAAGAGCGGGAATAAGCTTTTCGACTTATGGCGACGGTGCCTGGAAGGCGCTTTATAATGCAGCATTAAATAAAAAGGTTGATGTGATTGCAACCTTAGTCAAACGTCCGGAAAGGCTGGAAAAATTTGAGTTCAGCAGTCCGTATTTATCACTGGCGCAGTATATTGTCATCCATGATCAAGCATTGGGTATAAAAAAGAGAGAGGATATTTCGGGAAAACGATTTGCGCTGGTAGAAGGATATTCTACCAGTAAATATGCGCTGGAAGAGTTTCCAGATCTGCAGCCCGTCTGGGTTAATAATCTGCAGGAAGCTTTAGAGGCAGTTTCAACCAGGAAAGTTGACGGAACGATTGCCGGCATGGGCATGGCTCATTATTTGATTACTCAGTCGGGTTATTCAAATTTAAAATTTGCCGCCCTGTATGCCCAGGGACTCTCTGAACAGCGTTTCGGTGTTCGTAAAGACTGGCCTGAACTAGCCTCCATTTTAGAAAAATCATTAGCAAGTTTAACTGAAGCTGAGCGTCTGCATTTTTTTCAAAAATGGAGCCACCCGGAAATTGCCAAGGTGGAAATTCTTACCCAGTCTCCGGTTCTGATAGATAACTTAACAACAGAAGAGCTGGCATTTTTAGACTCTATTAAGAAAATCAATATAGGTACGATGGAAGCATGGCCTCCAATGGATTATCTGGATCGCGACGGTCTTCCCACCGGGATCGGCGCTGCACTTATTAATGCGCTTAATAAGCGTCTGGGTGGAAAATTTGTGATACACCCAGATGACTGGAACACTATTTATAACGCCGTTAAAGATAAAAAACTCGATGCAATAATGGGAATAACACCTCGTGAAAACAGAAAACCGTTTTTTGAGTTTACCGACCCTTACGTGGTTGTACCGCACGTGATTATCCACAGAGAAAATGAACAATACAGTTCTCTTAGCGGATTATCCGGGAAAAGTGTTGCGCTTGAAAAAGGCTTTTTTATCAGTGCAGTTATCAAAGAAAAACATCCGCAGATTATAGTACATGAGTTTGCTTCAACGAGTGATGCGCTTGGCGCGGTTGCCAGTGGTGCCGCTGATGCCTATGTGGGAAATCGGGCTGTAGCTATGTATATCATCAAGCAGGAGCTGATCAATAATTTACAGATAGGCAAAAAAATAACTGAAACTGAATCTGTAAATGCCATCGGAGTTCGCAAGGACTGGCCGTTACTGAGCAGTATTTTACAGAAAGCAACAGCAACAATCAGCCGCAGTGAATGGGATCGAATTCTAGGCGGCTGGGCAGAAAAAGATTCTCTTAAATTGTCCCTGTCATCCGTAGAAAAAGCCTGGTTAAGCCGGCACTCGAAAATCAGTGTAGGTTACGATAATAACTGGGCGCCGATAGAATGGATTAATAAAAATGGGGGGCTGGAAGGGTTAAGTGCAGATTATATAAAAAGAATTGCAGTTTTATTAGGCATAGAAATAATACCGGTTACAAACCGCAGCTGGCCTGAGATGGTAAAGGGGCTTACGTATGGGAACATTGATCTTTTACCTGCGATTGTAAAATCACCGTCACGTGAAAAAGAGATGGATTTCACGGAGCCCTATGTGCAGTTTCCAATGGTTATTGTGACCCGGGATAATGTTCGTTTTATTGCAGATATCAGCGAGCTTGACAGTAAAAAAGTATCGGTTGTTGATGGTTATATCTCTTACGATTTTTTGGCAAATAATCACCCTAACGTTAATCTGCACTTAGTTAATAGTGTTTCTGAAGGGCTGGGCGCAGTGCTGCGTGGTGAAAGTTTTGCATTTGTCGGTGCGCTGGCTGTGATTGGAGATGTTCTCAGCCGTGAAGGTATAACCAGCCTTAAAATATCAGGAGAAATTCCCTATAAGTACAAAGTGAGCATGGCGGTTAAAGAGGGCGATACGATTCTTTTAGGTTTAGTGCAGAAAGCGCTGCATGCGATTAATAAAGATGAACGCAGAGAAATAAACAGCCGCTGGTTTAATATCACTTATGAGCATGATTTTGATTATAAACTGCTGCTGGAAATCATCATTCCCGTCTTTCTTCTACTTATTTTTTTGTTTGTCTGGAATCGTCTGCTTAAAACCACGGTTGCACAGCGTACTAATGCATTATCCCGTAGTCATCAGCAGTATAAAAACCTTGTTGATCATCTCCCGGTAGGCATCATTGTGACTTCACTCGACGGAAAAATTATATCAGTCAATGAGTCGCTGCTGAGTATCTTTAAATGTGAAAACAAAGAGCAGATGGTCAGCTCGGTTTTCACTGATTATTATAAAAATCCGGCCGACAGAGAAGACTTTTTAGATAAAATCGCATCCGGCAGAGTACAGGCATTTGAAGCTGAATTTATACGCATGGATAATACGGTTTTCTGGGCTAAATTATCATCAATTGTTGAAGCGGGTGATAATGATGTTAAACATCTGCTTAATGTATTAGAAGATATCACTGAGCAGAAATATGCAGAACGGCAGCTGGAAGAGTATCAGGCGCACTTGGAGGAGTTAGTTGAAAGGCGCACGGTTGAACTGAAAACAGCAAAACAGGTTGCGGAATATGCGACGGAAGCCAAGTCCATGTTTCTGGCTAATATGTCACATGAAATCCGCACTCCAATGAATGCCATTCTCGGCATGTTATACCTTGCACAGAAAACTGAGCTTGATCCTGTCCAGAAGAATTATATCAGCAAATCAGAAAATGCGGCTAATACTCTGCTGCGTATCATAAATGACATTCTCGACTTCTCAAAAATTGAAGCGGGAAAACTGGAGATTGAAGCAGTTATCTTTAATTTAAATCAGATTGTTATTCATTCAATTGATCTTATCGGACAGCGGGTAAGAGAGAAAAACCTTGAGTTATTGATCCAGTTACCCGTCGATATTCCTTCTGTATTAGTCGGTGACGGCATGCGGGTGGGACAGATTCTAACTAATTACTGTACTAATGCAGTTAAATTTACTGAGCAGGGAGAGATAACGCTTGGTATCGAAGTGATGTCGCAGACAACCGACAGCATTATGCTTAAGTTTTATGTCAAGGATTCCGGCATTGGTCTTACCGCCGCCCAGCAGGAAAAGCTGTTCAGTAAATTTACCCAGGCAGATGAAAGTACCTGCCGTAAATATGGAGGAACGGGGCTTGGCCTGGCGATCAGTCTCAAGCTGGCTGAAATGATGGGCGGTACCTGCTGGATTGAAAATAGTGAATTAGGTAAAGGTTCAACGTTTTGTTTTTCAGCGCAGTTCGGCATTGCGGTAGAGCAGGAAAAGCAGCGCAGCGAGGCATTAACTAAAATATTACCGACACTGCATAATGTGAATATTTTAGCCGTCGATGATAATGAAGCATTCCGGCATATTTTAAGTGAAATGCTGGAGAGCCTTAATTTTAAATTTGAAGTGCTTGAAAGTGCGGATCAGGTACTTGAAAAACTAAGTGATGAAAATAACAGTATTGATATTCTTTTAGTTGACTGGAATATGCCCGGCATGAAGGGCGATGAATTAGTAGAAAAAATTCATGCCATGGAGTTTTTAATAAAAAAACCCAAAACAATCATGATCACTGCTTATGGACGTGAAGAGGTAATGCGCATAGCTAAAGATGTTGAGATGGACGGCTTTATTATTAAACCGCTTTCCTCTTCTATTTTACTGGATACGATAATGGGTGTTTTAGGGCATGAGGCAGTATTCAGTACACTTGATGATAATTTACAGAATATTGAGATACCTGTTGTTAATAATGCCTCTGTTTTACTGGTTGATGATAATGAAATCAACAGGGAGGTTGCAGCTGAGCTGCTTAAGCAGATGGGGATTACTTCTATCGAAACAGCTGTAAATGGTGCTGAAGCTCTTAATGCCGTCCAGCAGAAAAAGTATGACGCTGTTTTAATGGATATACAAATGCCGGTTATGAACGGCCTTGAAGCTGCGCAGGCCATTAGACAGCTGGCAGTCGATCTGGATGATGATTATTATCAGCATCTGACCATCATTGCCATGACGGCACAAGCGATGGAAGGAGATCGCGAGGAAACACTGGCATCAGGAATGAATGATTATGTGAGTAAACCGATTGTTCCATTGAATTTGTCGCAGGTCTTGTCCCGCTGGCTTAAAGACAGCCCGCCTTTAAGCTTATCCTCACTGAGCTCCGCTTCTGCAGCCGCGGATCCGCAGTTATTTCATTTTCCGTTTTCGAATTATATTGATTTCAGCGCCGGATTAGTGCGTTTAGTTGGAAACCAGGAGCTATATTTAAAACAACTGCATAAATTTTCTAAGACTTATAGGTCCAGCGCGGATGATTTACAGCAGTTGTTTGACCTTAATAAGCTGCACAAAGCACAGGCTTTAACGCATGAAATAAAGGGGGTTTCCGGGAATTTAGGTATGCTTGATCTTTATGAGATTACAACCAGAATTAACGATGAACTGAAGAATGAAAATTTACCTGAGCAAAGACTCGCGCATCAATTCAGGCTGTCTTTACAGGCAAGCATTGATGATATCCATAAGCTGCCGCTTAGTTTAAATAATAATTTACCTACTCAAGTGTTCAATGCTGTTGATTTAAAAGATAAATTAGTACTTGTTTTAGATAATCTAGATAATGAAATTAGTGTTTCTATTGATATTATGAATGAGGTGGAGCTGTTGTATAAAGGCTCTCATTGGGCAAAACAGATTGATGAGATCAGCAGACATTTATACCGCTTTGAAACAGAAAGAACGGTGGTTTTGCTTAATAAATTGATAGACAGCTTAATTGGTGATGAAAATGGCGAATAAACCAGCTCAACCCAGGATCCTGATCGTTGATGATGTGCCTGATAATATTCATATATTAATGAATGTACTTAAGAATGACTACAGCATTGTTGTGGCGACCAGCGGAGAAAAGGCGATAAAAATTGCGGGCACCGCTCCTTATCCGGACCTTATTCTGCTGGATATTATGATGCCTGAAATAAGCGGTTATGATGTACTTAATATATTAAAGAAAAATAAGTTAACCGCCGCTATTCCTATTATCTTTGTGACGGCAATGGGCGGCACCAATGATGAAGCAAAGGGGCTGGCTTTAGGTGCAGTGGATTATATCTCCAAGCCCGTTGTACCTGAACTGGTAAAATCCCGTGTTAAGACTCATTTATTGTTAAAACAGCATAATGATGATCTTGAAGCAAGAATTGCACAGCGTACTGAGCAGCTCCAGAAAACTAAAGATGCCATTCTGGTGGTGATGGGCATTGTTGCTGAGCATAGAGATCCGGAAACGGGGGAGCATATTCAGCGTACTAAAGAGTATGTTCGTGCGATGGCCAGGGCAATGAGCGAAGACAGTTTGTTTAAAAACGAGTTAAGACCGGAGCTTGTTGAGATCTATGCCAATGCTGCACCTCTGCACGATATTGGTAAAGTCGCAATATCAGATAATATATTACTTAAGCCGGGTAAATTAAGCGAAGAAGAGTTCAGCGAAATGAAGCGTCATGCGATTGCCGGAGAACAAACGATTGCACAAGCGCAGCGTTTTCTTGACGAACCTAAATTCCTGGAAACTGCAAAAGATATTGCCGGCGGACATCATGAAAAGTGGGACGGTTCTGGGTATCCGCGCGGCTTGAAAGGAAAGGATATCCCTCTTTCTGCACGTATTATGGCATACGCCGATGTTTATGATGCCCTTATATCGAAACGGCCTTATAAGCCTCCATTTTCCCATGAAAAAGCCTGTGAAATTATTAAAGAGGGCATAGGGTCGCATTTTGACCCTGATATATACAGGATATTTACCCAGTTAGATGATGAATTCCGAGCGATTCCACAGCGCTTTAAATCGGCTAATGGTGAGATTGAATAAACGCTGAACAGCTTGAATAATTCCGCTTTTTGCTGTGGCGGATGAGGTTAAGAGCCCCACGTGCCCCTGTAGAGAGGCTGCTTATCAATATTTTTAGTTTTCTTATAAATGAATATATTTACTGACTATGAACATGTCATCCGGCTGGGCATATTTTTAAGCCTTTTTATTATACTCGCCGGCGTAGAATTTTTATTTCCGCTCGCCAAACGTAAATGCAGCCGACTCCGGCAGTGGTCGGTTAATCTGTCCCTGGCTTTTATTGCTAGTCTTTTATTGAATATTCTGTTGCCGTTACTGGCTGTCGGTGCCGCCCGGTCTGCCTCGGAGCATTCAATTGGACTCTTTAATATGATTGATATTTCTTATGCGACTGCAGTTATTTTAGCGCTGCTGATGCTGGATCTGCTTATCTACGGTCAGCATCTGTTAATGCATAAAATACCGCTTCTTTGGTCTGTGCATCGTATGCACCATACGGAAATCGGACTTGATGTCAGCTCTGCTGTTCGCTTTCATCCTGTTGAAATCATTATTTCCATGCTGATTAAGATGCTGTTTGTTGTGATTTTTGGTATTCCGGCTGCTGCGGTGATTATTTTTGAAGTGCTGTTAAACGGGCTGGCGCTTTTTAATCACAGTAATCTTAAGCTGCCCAGGACTGCTGATAAATTCCTGCGTAAATTTATTATTACCCCGGAAGTGCACTGGATTCATCATTCAGAAGCAGCCAAAGAAACTAACAGTAATTATGGCTTTAACCTGATTTTCTGGGATAAACTGTTTTCCACCTATAGAGATAAACCTGCAGTAGATTATCCTTTAATGCGCCAGGGGCTTAAAGAGTTCGGTACAGAGAAGCCTTTAAGTTTATATAAACTGTTAATACTGCCGTTTCAGAAGGTGTGAGCGAGTGCTGACTATCCCAGTTATGGTTGTTTTTACTGGCTTTTGTGTCTTTATTGTCAAGCAGCTCATTTTCTATCAGGCCCATCACGTTTTCAAGTTTATCGGTAAGTATTGCAGCCGCACTCGTGGGAGTAATGCCTCGGCCTTCTTTAACAAACAGCTTTTTATTAAGCCGCTTTTCCAGACGGCGAAGGACTGCACTTAGCACTGATTGAGTCAGATCCAGAGATTCGGCTGCTGTGGTAATTAACTGATATTTATAGACTGCCGGAAAAGGTTTAATCAGATTAAGATCCATAATAAATCTTATCAAAAATGTAACACAGTGAGAGCTGTCGCCATTACCTTATTGGTAAACTGTGGTTTGTCGAAGATTATAGAAACATCTCCGTTTTAGAAGATGTTTCTTTTTATAAAGGTAACGGCAGATATCAGCTGACCGGGACTAATGCCGGAAGGTTTGCTTCATAAGCCGGCAGTTCTGCCATTGTGGCTTTATAAACTCGGAACAGAAAGTTAAAGTTATCTACGGTATCCAGGCGGTTTATATTCGTACCGCACTGTTCTTCACTGCCGAAGTTGACAGTAAATGAATTGTCTTCATTGAAGGTGACGTTATCTTCGTTGATGATACTGTGAGTATTGGAGAATAACATGCTCTTGTTATCGTAAGCTGTGATAGACCAGAATGCATTATGCGGCGGCACTTCATAAGTTGCGTTGTAACATTTATCTGCCGGCAGCATAGGATTCTGCATAATAAAGGTTGATTCAGCAGCTGGAATGATTCCCCATGCAACGGTAGTAGCAATCAGTCCCATCCATTCTTTATGAGTATCGCTTTGTGATTCAGGGCGCTCATGATAGAGATCAGAGAAATTAGTTAGCTTTATTCCCTCTTTAGTAACCGCATCACGCAGTGCACTTAGTTTATCGGCATCATAGTCTGCTGGTGCATATTCAATATTACTAATCGCATTAACACTAAGCTGCGGCTGGATAGTGCCGGTTACGTAGTTAATATCATCCTGGCTGGTGCTGTTTACTGCAGTACGAATGATAATAAAAGCGTAGTTTGTGGCAACGTCCAGCTTATGTGTGCCTGCCTGATGAATGACGCCGTAAGGGTAGTGATGTTCATCGAAGATAGTCGCAGAAATATAACGCTCGCCGGTATCCGGCAGCGTGAATGACGCGCCTTTGCGGGTATCGACAACTGCTAGAGAATACAGGGTATCATTGTTAGTTCGCGGTACAGACTGTGATTCAACTGAGACCAGTTCTGTTAAATGAGTAAATTTATTAACACCGTCACCCAGAGTATTTGCGTAATGATTAAAGTGTATTGATGTTTCTGCCAGACGGTATTCATTTGTTGTAAAGCCATAGGAAGCAAAATCTACCGGGAATTCAGCGGCGGCTGCTGATCCGCAAAAAGCAATAACAGAGGCAAGAAGTAATTTTTTCATATGATCTACCTTTTAGTTTGTAAGTTTTAGCAAATGAATAAGAGCTGCTGAGCTTCCTGGAGAAGCCTGTTTAAGCATGTGGGAAATGATAAATGCTGCGCAGCTGCAGATACACATAGCAGACTTCTGTTCTTACCTAAATCTTATTTATGGTTCAGGACTATGTGAGTTATGCAGCACAGAGGCAGGTTACTTAAGAGGCGGAGTATATTTCCTTTGTTTTTGTGTACAAGTTATCTGCAGGGGCCGGCACAGAGCGGGGGACTGGCGCCTTGCTGAATTGTTTAACAAAGTATTGATTTAATTTTTTCGCGTACCTGTTTATGAACCGGGTCGTTTAAAAAACGCCGATGATAAACCATATTGATAGGAATTCGCGGCAGCTCGATCGGATATTTAAAAATTTGAATTTTTAAAATATCCGCCCAGTTTTCAGCAAAGGTGCGAGAGCAGGCTCCGATATAATCTGTTTTTGCAGCTGTCAGCAGCACATTAGCAAGTGACGATACTTCCATTTTGATATTGCGTTTTTTTACCCGGTCAGCTTTAAATTTCAGGCCGCTGATATTTTTGCGTGTCATCTGGTAAAGCACATGGCTCTCGCTATATAACTGCTCCTGAGACAGTGAGCCGTTAATTCGCGGATGGTCCATGCGGCAGACGGCTACGACTTCCTCATCATATAAATGTTCAACAATAAATGCGTGCTCTTCGGGGAATACGCTGTCAATGATCAGATCAATTTTCTGCGTGCGTAGATGCTCCAGCAGCAGTACTTCTTCAATAGGCGGCTCATGGAATGTAACTCGGCTGAGCGAGTTGAGCAGCTGCAGTGCGGTCTCCATGGCGTAGGCATGGATCTCTTGTTTTTCGGTAACCGCAGTCTCAATCAGTTCCATCGCACCTTCGAGTTTATTCGCCAGCATTATTGCTGAACCCGTTGCTGTAATACCCCGGCCCTCTTTGACGAACAGTTTTTTATTAAGCTGGTTTTCCAGGCGGCGAAGCGCCGCGCTGACTGCTGGTTGAGTAAGATCCAGCTCATCGGCAGCTTTAGTAATTGACTGAGACTTATAAACAGCTAGAAAAGGCTTGATCAGGTTCAGATCCATAACAACTCCGTCCTTAAAAGATATAAGTACTATAACGCAGCGAAATCAGCCGCTGCAATCGAGTTATTAATAAACTGCGGCCTTGGTGAGCGCAAAGCATCACGGTTTACCGAACAGCGATAGTAAAAGTTATTCAACGTCTACTGATTTTTTTAATCCTTATTACTAAGGTTCGATATTTACCATTTATCGGCGGGCAATTACCTGCCGTGAGCTGCTCTCTGTCGTTATTCTAAGCCCATCAACAATAACGGAGAAAGTATCATGGAAAAGAAGATTTCATTAACATTAGCCGCCGCACTGTTTTCAGTAACGGCTTGTACATCAGCTGTTACCGCACCGGAGGGCAATATGGGCATTTCAAATAAAGATAAAGCAGTCGCTGTACTTAACAGCATAGAAACAGGCGACCAGCAGGCGGTCACTTATATCAACCCGCTGCAGTATACCCAGCATAATTTAGCTGTGGCTGACGGGCTTGCTGGTTTCGGTGCAGTATTACAGGCATTGCCGAAGAACAGTGCAAAAGTGAATGTTGTACGGGCATTTGCAGACGGTGATTATGTTTTCACTCATACAGATTATAACTTTTTTGGTCCGAAAGTTGGATTTGATCTGTTTCGTTTTGAAAACGGTCTGATTGTTGAACATTGGGATAACCTTGCGGTTAAATCAGAGCTGCCTAACCCAAGTGGACGTACGCAGTTAGACGGTCCGGCTGAGATTACTGATTTAGATAAAACAGAGGAAAACAAAGCACTGGTCGCTGACTTTGTAGATACCATTTTAGTTAAAGGTGAATTTGATAAATTATCTAACTACTTTGACGGTGATAATTATCTGCAGCACAACACGGCTATTGCCGACGGTGTGTCCGGACTGGGCAGTGCATTAGCCGCTATGGCGGAGCAGGGCATTACTATGGTCTACAGCAAAAATCATATTGTTTTAGGTGAAGGAAACTTTGTGCTGAGTATCAGTGAAGGAACATTTGCCGGTGAAGCAACCTCATTTTATGATCTGTTCCGCGTAGAAAACGGCAAAATAGCTGAACACTGGGATGTAATAGAAACCATTGCACCTAAAGAGCAGTGGAAGAATAACAACGGCAAATTCGGTAACTTATAATTTTTTGTTTTAATTAATCTGCAGTACGGCCTGAAAGGCTGTGCTTCACCTATAAGGTCTCAATTATGAAACGGTTTATTACATCACTTATTATTTTTCCGGTTGTTTTCAGCACTGCGTTATCTGTTTCAGCAGATGATTTTGGCGGTTCTATGTCTAAGAACACATCAGAAAAAGTAGAAAAAGTACAGCATTTGTTAGACGGCAGCATCATCGAATACCAGTTTCAGCACGGTGGTGCTGTTCGTCTGGAGCTGTATGACGGTTTATTAAAATATGAATGGACAGCAGGGCCCATGAAAGGTAATACAAATAAAGATCTGCCTTATCGTTCGCGGAAAATTGCTGATAAAATGTATATGATTAACTGGTATGAACAGTCTAAGCTTGATTATATTACGCTGGTCTTCAACTTTAACAATAATGTTATGCACGCTTCAGGGCTGTTAAATATAGGATCCGAAAAACAGTTCAGTACCTTTGCCGGCGGTATTATTGACGCAGTGAAGCTGATTGAAAAATAGATTTTTTGCGGCTGGGAAGACTGTTTTAGCCGCAATATAAAATGCTTGTTTAGCTTGAGATTAACCTGCAGCAGGGTCATTTGAAAATAATGGAAAATTCCCCAGAAGTACCCAAAGTCGAATTTCGTTTTCCGAGTGTCGGAAATCCCGGGCTGGAAGTATTAGAGCTTGCTGACCTTTACCGAAGACAGCTGCAGTATAAACATGATCCTTCCAAGCCGCACAGGGTGAAGTTTCATTGCCTTATCTATATTACTCAAGGTGAGGGGGCACACTTTATTGATTTTAATGAACACCAGTATCAGGCCGGTAGTTTTATATTCGTTAATAAAAATCAAATCCATGCCTATGATTTCGTAAATCGTCCGCAGGGTAAAGTGATGCTGGTGACTGAAGAATTTATCGACAGCATTCATGCGAATATTCGTCTGCCGTTTTTTACTCCTATGCACTTAGTTTCTTCCTATTTACCTGTTCTTATCCTTACCCCCTCACTACAAGAAAGCTGCGAAGCACTGATGCATGAAATAAACAAGGAGCAGAACAACCTCAACTGCAATAACTTACTTGTGCAGCTGCTTTTTTCCACTCTGCTGTTAAAGCTGACCCGAGAAAGAGGTACAGATCATTTTAAACACTTAAGTGAGTCTCGCGCGCAGAAATTTGCACAGTTTCTTCTGTTAATTGAGCAGCATTACACAGTGACGAGAGAAGCATCGGTTTATGCCGATATGATGCATATTACCTACAAGTCATTAAATCAGATCTGCAAACTAGCATCTAATCAAACCGCTAAACAGCTGATTGATGCACATCTTATTCTGCAGGCAAAACGTAAACTGATTGTAGACAGTTATCAGGTACAGCAGCTTGCTTATCAGCTGGGATTCGATGAAGTCACTAACTTTGTTAAATACTTCAAACGTCATACTCTGCTTACCCCTTCTCAGTTTAAAGAGTGCTTTAAAAGGTAAGCGGTTATCAATGCCTGCCTTGTGCGTAATTGCTCCCATAACCTAAGCCGTTATTGCTGTGCATAATGTTCAAAACCGATGCATTCAATTTCGTTATCAGCCAGCCATTGTATAAGGCCGGGTGAGGTTAATAATGCAAATTCCTGCGCTCTTTTATCACAATAACTTGAAACTGCCGCCGCCGATCTTTTTCTTATATTCAAACAGCAGCTCCTGCAGTTTTTTTAAATCGACTCCGTCATCATAAAAACGCATATCGAATGCCTGCGGCGTTTGTACCTTTAAACCTGTTTGACCTGCTGTAACAGTATCAATACGGCGTGACGGTAAACCGAGAGCATTTGCAAAGCGAATATAGGTTTCTTTAAATGCAGGAAACGTTGCCGCAAGGTGGTGGGTATCAAGATGATTAATTTTAATGCCGCTGTTTACTGCTTTATTATACTGCGCCTGCAGCTCCTGATATATCTGCTCTGTACAGAGTGATTTCTTTTTTCTTAATATCTCTTTTGATAAAAAGTAACCTTGTTCATCAACTAAATCAGGTACTTGATCAGCAGGCAAAACTGGTTTGCCGCTGACATTGATAGAGACTTGTTTAAAAGAATTTGGTAGTGTCATTTCCTCAAGAGCCTTAATATATTTACATGCTTGGTCAAAGTGTAATCGTGCCAACATTATTAAACAAATCAGCTCTGCTTAATGGAGAAACACATGAGCTCAGAAAGGTTAACTCACTTACAACAGTTAGAGGCTGAAAGTATTCATATTATCCGTGAAGTGGCTGCTGAATTTGATAACCCGGTTATGATGTATTCAGTGGGCAAGGATTCCGCTGTAATGCTGCACCTTGCGCGTAAAGCTTTTTATCCGGGTGAAATACCCTTCCCATTAATGCATGTTGATACTGACTGGAAATTCAAAGAGATGATTACCTTTCGTGATCATATGGCCGAAAAATACGGGTTTGAATTATTAGTTCACAAGAACCTGGACGGGCTGGCAATGAACATTAACCCTTTTGTTCACGGCAGTTCAATGCATACTGAAATTATGAAAACCCAGGGGCTGAAACAGGCATTAAACAAATGGAAATTTGATGCTGCTTTCGGCGGGGCGCGTCGTGATGAAGAAAAATCCCGCGCTAAAGAGCGAGTTTACTCTTTTCGAGACAAAAACCATCGCTGGGAACCGAAAAGTCAGCGCCCGGAACTTTGGAATACCTATAACGGCCAGGTCAATCAGGGAGAAAGTATCCGTGTTTTTCCGCTTTCCAACTGGACTGAACTTGATATCTGGCAGTACATTTATCAGGAAAATATCGATATTGTACCGCTTTATTTTGCTAAGGAGCGCCCGGTTGTTGAGCGTGACGGGGTCAAAATCATGGTTGATGATGATCGTTTTGAATTGCAGGAAGGCGAAGAGATCAAGCAGGAAAAAGTACGTTTTAGAACACTCGGCTGCTATCCGTTAACCGGAGCAATCAATTCTGAAGCAGAAACATTACCGGAAATTATTGAAGAAGTGCTGATTGCCACAACCAGTGAGCGGGAAGGGAGGTTAATCGATTCAGACCAGGCGGCTTCGATGGAACTTAAGAAACGAGAAGGTTATTTTTAATAACTGATTCTACTTAAGCGGACAGGTTAATTTTTCAAGGCAGATAAAATGAATTCAACTATTGTTTCAGAATTAAAAGATAAAGGTATCGAAAATTACCTTTCAGAGCTGCAGCATAAAAGTCTATTGCGCCTGTTAACCTGCGGCAGCGTCGATGACGGTAAAAGTACCTTAATCGGGCGTTTGTTACATGATTCTCACCAGATTTATGAAGATCAGTTAGCGGCTCTGCACTCTGACAGTCAAAAATCGGGGACCACAGGTAATGCTATTGATTTAGCTCTTTTAGTGGACGGTTTGGCGGCCGAGCGTGAACAGAGCATCACTATTGATGTCGCGTACCGTTATTTCTCAACGGAAAAACGTAAGTTTATTATTGCAGATACACCCGGGCATGAGCAATATACACGCAATATGGCAACGGGGGCTTCAACCTGCGATCTGTCGGTTATCTTAATCGATGCGCGTTACGGTGTGTTAACCCAAACTAAGCGGCATAGTTTTATTGCGTCACTACTGGGTATTAAACACTTTGTGGTTGCCGTAAATAAAATGGATCTGGTCGATTTCTCGCAGGTCCGTTATGAGGAAATCAAAGAAAGCTATTTAGAATTTGCACAGGGTCTGGAGAATGGTGCAGATGACCGCTTAATTGATTTTGTACCGCTTTCTGCTTTAAACGGCGACAATGTGGTAAACGAAAGTGAATTTACGCCCTGGTATACTGACGGGCCGTTATTATCGATTTTAGAAAGTGCTCCGATTAAAGCGACCAATCGAGAGCAGCCGTTCCGCCTGCCTGTGCAGTATGTTAATCGTCCAAACTTAGATTTTCGTGGTTTCAGCGGCACCATTGCCGCCGGCACGGTAAAAGTGGGTGATACTGTGATCTCAATGCCTTCCGGTAAAACTTCAACGGTGAAATCACTGGTGACTTTTGACGGCGAGCTGGAGCATGCTTTTTCAGAGCAGGCGATCACTGTAGCCCTGAATGATGAAATTGATGTAAGTCGTGGAGATGTATTAGCCGCATCTTCAAGCCCGGCGCAGCTGAGTAATCGTTTTAAAGCCGATATTGTCTGGATGAGTGAAGATGAACTTAAACCAGGTCAGCAGTATGATATTAAAGTCGCTACTAAAAAAACTACCGGTTCAATTGAATCAATTGATTATAAAGTTGATGTTAATACCTTAGAGAAATCTTCGGCAGATGCTTTAGAACTTAATGAGATTGCATCCTGTGAAGTGCTGCTGACTGAAAAAGTCGTTTTTGATCTTTACCGTGAGGTAACGTCAACAGGCAGCTTTATCATTATTGACCGTATTACTAACGTGACAATCGGTGCGGGTATGATCACTGAAGCTTTGAGCGAGACACAAGTTAAACATGAATACAGTGAATTTGAGTTAGCCTTCAATCAGCTGGTACGTCAGCACTTCCCGCACTGGCATGCGCTGGATCTTAACCAGTTAGCTAAAAAATAGGTGTGTGGCTGAGTAATACTGGCCACAAATTTGTAGTTTTGTAAGGTGCTTGGGGGTAAAACGCCTTAGAAATTTTTCACTATTTATCTGTTGATAACACCTCATTTAGCCTTTGATATAAAATATACGCTTTTAGGCTATAACGCTAAGTAATTTCGCACCAGGCATTAAAAATCACCAGAATGAGTTAAGTACGATTATCCGAATCGGGATCTGTCATACATTCACATAAATTATGCTTTTATTGTGTATTTATGATTTTTTAAAGATGCCATATATGGATACTGAGACGGACGCTTTAATGGTTTTAAAAGCATCAAATAAATACCTAACAGTGCCTGATGGGTAAAAGGTAAAGTTTAATAATCAAGCTGGAGATAACACGATGATCTCATTAGAGATCAAAAGATCTAAAACACCAAATCCTCTCCCATATAGAGCCGTTATTACGCAAGCTCCCCATGCGGGACATGGCAAAACCCATACCGACGCCTTAGCTCAATTCTTAGCCTTAGTTACCGGAGTATCGGCTGACTTTGATATGAACGAATGGCAGGATGTTGATTTACCAAGCGGAGTCGCTATTTCACCTGTTCAGGCAGCTAAGTGTCTGCAGAAAACCATCCGCACCCAGGTCTTTATTCAGGGGGAGAGGCGGCAGTTATAGACCAATTAACCAAGCACAATAGGGCAAATAATCCTATACGCGGGGACTGGACCATGCGGGCTATTGGTATTGTGTTTTCAGCTAGATGGGTAGTTGGATTAAAATCTATGGATATCCGAACTTTCATAAGAGCAGGCAGTTAAAGCCTGCTTTTTACTGCGTATAACTTATCAAGATATCCTTCTTATCAAATGCCAGATAATAGCTGATCATTAATGTGTACTGCTGAAAGATGCAGTACGTACGAAATCGATTAATGGCTAAGACTAAATTTAAAAAACAATCGCATCGGACTCTACAAACGTTATTTAATGGTTTGTAAAACACTCAAAGTTTTTTAACTCTTAGATGATACTTAAAGCGTTTGTTTTTGTTTTGTCAAAAAAACGTGTTTTAATAAAGTGGCTTTATTGTTGCCATTTGATGTTTATGTTTTTTACAACATGTGTTTGATGATGTGGTGAAGCTAGTTTACTTGGAATAAAGATCAAAATATGAGCCTCTGGTTTAGCTTTAAGGATACGTAATGACTGATGAATCGAAACTTAACAAAGCGATGGGTTGTATAGCACTTATTCAACGACCTGTTACAGCGCAAGATAATGATATTTTGCGTGAATTATATTGTGCTTGTCGCGATGATGAGGCTGCAAATAGCGGTATGCCAGCGGAGATGGTAAAGACTTTTTTAGAACAGCAGTTTGCTCTGCAGCAGAAGCATTATTATCAAGTTTATGATCCGGCTGGATTTAAGGTGTTGGAATATCAAGGTAGAGTGATTGGGCGTTTATATTCAGAGAGTAAAGGTAAGGATATCCGTTTGATTGATATTAGCTTATTTAGAGAATACCGAAATCTGGGTATAGGAACATTTTTAATTAAACAGCTGCAGGAGCGGGCAATGCACAACCAAAGTACACTCTCTCTGCATGTTCATAGCTGTAGTCCTGCATTGAAACTTTACCTGACGCTGGGGTTTAACAAAATAGAAATGAAAAACGAATACCTCTATATGCAGTATGGAAATTAATGACTACTTTTACCTTGTTCGTAAATACCTTTTCCTCTTTTTAAGCCTCAGTTTCAGTCTTATTTTTGCTCTTTTGTCACATTTTTTTTTATGTTTTATTTAAAGTCATCTCAACATCATAGGTTACCCCTTGTTTTGCCTTGAGTAATGTCTAAACTGACATTTCTATTTACATCATAATTTATACAATTATTTGTCATTTCAAGTGGTTGTGGTTATTGGTTTTGTTGAAATGGTTCGTGTCACAGGCTATCGCTCTCAGCTGGTTATTTTTGTGAGTATGGCAGTGTTCAACCATCAGGCAATAATAAAGGTAGTGATATCAGTGAATAAACAATTATCAGGGGTTAGTACAACGCAAACAGCTGAAGCTGTACAGGTTAATGAGCCGTTAAATACCGGGCATTTAAATGATCTGCTAAGACAGCAGCTTCGGCCAGTCAAATCGAAGCAGGCCCCTAAAAATGTAAATGCACCGCTGCCTGCTGAGGTGCAGCAGAAAAATTTATTATCTATTGTAGACGAATCCGTCGGCAGTATGCTTGGTGAAAGCAAACTAAACCGGGTGGTGCTGCACGAGCAGTTAAGTAAACTCTATTATCAGCAGAAATTTATCTATGAGCAGGCAGATATAAGTCCTGCGTTAAGAAAAAGGCAGTTTATTGCACAGAGCGGGTTAATTATGTCGCCGGATAACTGTATCACGACCCAGCTGGATGATCTGCGGGTTAATGCATTTGTCCGCGGTATTGATCAGGCATTAAGCCATAAATTCACCTCGCATCAAGGTCCTCTGCATATTGTTTACCCGGCATGCGGCCCTTTTGCGCCGCTGCTGCTCCCTTTAATCGCTTACTATAAAACGCAGCAGAAATACACGCCGCAGCAGCTGCAGATAACATTGATTGATCTTCAGGAAGGTGCCGTTAAAAGTCTCGAGGCGCTGGTGGAAACAATGGGTATCAAAGATTATGTTCGAGGTGTTCTCTGTATTGACGCGCTAGCTTATTGGCCGGATGCTTTGGCTGTAGATATGGTTATATTAGAAGCGATGCAGCATGGCTTAAGCAGTGAAGGACAATTCTGTATTGCCCGCCATTTTGCGCGGCTGCTTTCCCCTCAAGGCTGCTTTATTCCCCAGAAAATTTCTGTCCGTGCAATGCTCAATAGTGCACAGAAGGAGTTTGTCGAGCAATGGAAAAATAGCGAGTACTTGTCTGAGCTGGATATGGATCCCGCTATTAAGTCCGCACGTATTGATTTAGGGGAAATTGTTTCACTTACTGCGGAAAGCCTGCTGACGCTGCCGGAGCATGTTTTAGATGAACATACACGCTTGATTGAGTGCGGTAAGGCGACGATCCCTATGCTCCCGGAAAAGTGCGCAGAGCAAAGTCTGCTTTTATGTTCACAAATAGATGTTTATGGAGATATTCGAATTGGTGAATATGACTCTGGCATCACTCATCCACTGCCGGATCCACAGGTGTGTATTAATTTTATTCCACGTGAAAACAGGCCCGGTGATTTACTGCTGAACAGCGGCGATACAATACATTTTTTTTACCGTTTAAACGGGCTTCCTGGATTTCTCGCCACTTGTTATGAAGGGGAGGTGAGTCATGACTGAATCCATACTAGAAACAAATAAACCTTTACAGGTAGTGGTCTTTGCCGGTGATCCGCTTGCTGTTCCGACAATTAATCTTTTACTGCAGCAGCAGGTTTTAGCGGGGGTGGTTTTTGCGCAGCTGCAGGATGCGTTTTCTTCTCAATTATCAGCCTGGCTGCAGCAGAGCGGTTGTCCGTGTATCTGTTTTAATCCTGCCGCTCCTGAGCAGTTGGAAAAGCAGCTTGAGGTGTGGCAGGCCGATGCAGCCGCTGCCTTTAACTTTCCTTATGAACTGTCTGCAGTATGTGAACACAGCCCGGCATTCGGATTATATTATTTTCATGCCACCCCTCAAAATCAATATAAAGGACCAAGGCCCCTATATTGGCAGATTAGAGATTCGCAGCTGCAGACTCAGCTTATTCTGCAGAAAGCCGGTGTAGAAGAGGGAATGCCTGATATTGCTGTCAGCCATAATCAAATTATTCACCCTCTGGATACTCTGCAGTGTCTTGAAGGTAAAGTCGCGCAGCAGGCGGCATTGATGTTTGCACAGCTGCTTACGCAATTAAGCGAAAGTAATGGTCAGATTAAGCTCCAGTTGCTGCCGTTTCAGGCGGCTGCAGTTAAAGCCGCGCCTCATCCCCGGGAATCAGACCTGCATGTTGACTGGTTAACCATGGGCAGTGAGCAGATAGCCGCATTAACGCGGGCTGGTAATCAGCAGTTTGGCGGCAGTGTTATCACTCTGGGGCAGACACAGTTAAGTCTGCTGCAGGCAACTGTAATTGAGCACCCGACCTACGGCGTGGCTCCGGGAACCATCTGCTTTATCGGGGAGCCGCAAGGGGTGATTGCTGCAACCTGCGACGGAGCTGTCAGGCTGGATATTTTGGCAAATGCTGACGGGATCTTCAATGGAATAAGTTTTACAGAACGCTTTGCTATTAATGCCGGTATGGGGTTTGTCTCCGGGCCGGCAATCTGAATAGCGAAATTACACACTAAAAAAGGAGAATACTATGGCAGAACCTTTTATAGGAGAAGTCGACCTGTATGGTTTCAATTTTGTGCCGCAAGACTGGGGGCAGTGTTCAGGGGGGATTATTTCAATAAGTAGTAATCAGGCATTGTTTTCCCTGCTTGGCACCGCGTACGGTGGGGATGGGCGGTCTAATTTTGCCCTGCCGGATCTGCGCGGCAAGATGGCGATAAGTGAGGGAAATTTTCCCGGAAGTCAGTTTGACTGGAAAACGGGTCAGTCAGGCGGAGCGGAAACACATACGCTCAAACTGAATGAGTTAGCACAGCATGCTCATACAGCTGACTTTACCGCCGCCGGGGTAAAAACAGCGGTGAATATTGAAGCGACTACGGATAATGGTGATAATGCGGCGCCGTCGCAAGGTGCTTATTTAGCTGCTGCAAAGCCGCCCGGCGGCGGTTCAGATAAGCCTGAGCAAATATATAAAACAGCTCCATCGGCCGGTTCAACCTTTAATTTAGGCGGAATTAATGTCAGCGGGGGGAGTACTGTAGAAGGATCTGTTTCTGTTGGAACAACGGGTAGTAATACTCAGTTCAGCCTTATTCAGCCGACCTTGATAACAAATTACTGTATAGCTTTGAAAGGGCTTTTCCCTTCGCGTAATTAAAAAGTGTTTACTCAATCTATTTAAAATAATTATTTATATTAAGGAGTATATTATGTCAGATCCGTTTATTGGTGAAATCAGATTATTTGCTTTTAATTTTAACCCGAGAAATTGGGCTTTTTGTGCCGGTGCATTATTGCCTATTTCTGCTAATTCTACACTATTCTCGCTGCTTGGGACTACTTACGGCGGTGACGGACGTACCACGTTTGCCCTGCCGGATTTGCGGGGACGAACTCCGATGAGCAAGGGGCGCCACCCCGGCAGTTTCTATGACTGGCGGATGGGGCAGCATGCGGGAACAGAAACGCATACATTAACGATTCCTGAGCTGGCAAATCATAGCCATACTGCCACTTTTACAGCTTCCGGAGGTGCAACTTCAACAGTTGAACTTGCCGCAACTACGGATGCAGGGGACAGTGCTGCTCCTTCTGCCGGGGCTTATTTAGCTAAAGCGCAGCCTCCCGGCGGCGGGGCAGACAAGCCGGAGCAAATATATCAAAGTGCTCCAAGTGCAGGATCTACGGTTAATTTGGGCGGCGTCACTGTCAGCAGCAGTGGTGGTGGAGGAAACGTTACTGTTGATGCAAACGGCGGCAGTAAGGCTTTTTCTCTTATACAGCCCGTACTGGCAATGAATTACAGCATTGCTCTGCTCGGATTATACCCGCCGCGCAGCTAGGCACTTATTCTCGCAGGTTATTTTAACCGGTAACCTGCTTGTAAACATTTGAACTTACTTCAAGTTTTTAGAAAAAACTCTCCTCTTAGTATCAAACCCTGCCATTCTAGTCTAAGATATTGTTCTTTTAATGCTGATAATTTTATGTTTTTGGTATTTAGTCAAGTTGTTATCTGCTTCTGTCGGTTGTTAACGGCAGCTGATACAAGCTTAGCATTGAGGTTAACAAATAATGCAGCAAGTTCATTTTATATCAGGCCTACCGCGTTCCGGTTCAACACTGCTTGCCGCGCTGTTAAAGCAAAACCCGGATTTTCATGCATCTATGTCCAGCCCTGTTGCACCTATGATGAACAGTGCACTTGAACAGATGGGGGCAGGGGGAGAATTTGTCAGTTTTTTTGATCAGAATAAGCGCAAACGAATCTGTCATGCATTGTTTAATGCTTATTACCATGAGCAGCAGAGCCTGCCGGTTATTTTTGATACCAACCGTATCTGGACGGCACGCCTTCACCAGTTAAGCGAATTGTTCGATGATTTCAAAGTAATCTGCTGTGTGCGTAATCCGGCATGGATTATGGACAGCTTTGAGTGCATCTATCGTAAAAACCCTTTTGACTACAGCCGTATGTTTAATCCACAGAGCCGGCAAACGGTTTATTCACGTTGTGATTCTCTGATTAATGCCGGGGGTACAGTGGGCAGTGCCTGGACTGCTTTAAAAGAAGCCTATTACGGTGAATACTCAGATCGCCTGCTGTTAATTGATTACGATCTGCTGACCCAGCATCCGCAGCGTTCAATGCAGCTGATCTATCAGTTTTTAGGAAAAGATCTTTATGCACATGATTTTGACAATATTGATTATGATGCAAATGAATTTGATCAGCAGCTTGGTGTCGCTGGTTTACATACCGTAAAGAAAAAAGTGGAATTTAAAGCAAGGCGGAGCATATTGCCGCCGGATCTATTCCAAAAATACAGTGAAATGGCTTTTTGGCAAGATACGCAGGGGACGGCCGCTAATATAATTGCCCCTAAATCAGAATAAAGTAAAAACAACATACTGCAGCTTGGTATTTTTGCATGAATATCAGTACTTAGTAATAAAGCTGCTGAATGATCAACGGAACAGGATGTCCTTATGAATAAGTATTTACTCAGCACTATCGCTGCAGCTATGCTGCCTATGGGATTAAATAATGCGGCGGCACAGGCTGCCGGTGCTTATACATATATCGGCGGCAGAAATAAAAGTGCGCCCGTTATTGCCGGCCTTAATGAGAATAAACGCTCTGAATATACTTCGATAAATTTACAGCAGACTCCGGTCGCCGGTGAGCTTGTGCTCTCTGCTTACGGCTCAGCTGAAATATCAGATTTATCTGCTGAAAATAAGGTCAGCCGCAGTTTAGTCAGACAAAATGATTTAGAGTTAGTCAGCAGCACTGCGGTTAACGAGCTTATTATCATTGACGCTACAGTGCCGGATAAACACTTATTTTATAAAAATTTAAAGAATAATATTGAAATAAAAGAGATTAACAGTCAGCAGGATGGCCTGCTGCAGCTTAAAACGATACTGTCAAACTATCAAAACCTAGATGCTTTACATCTTGTTTCACATGCCGCAGACGGTGTTATTTATCTAGGCACTTCTCAAGTAACCTCTGATATTTTAAATCATGAAATAAATACCTTAGCGTCGCTGGATAATGCACTTAAAGACGGTGCTGATCTGCTGCTTTACGGCTGTAATCTGGCAGAAACAGAAAAAGGTGAAGAGCTGCTGGAATTGATTTCTGCAGGTGCGGATATTGATGTGGCCGCATCCAGTGATTTAACCGGTTCAATTAATAATAATGCAGACTGGGATTTAGAAATTCAAACGGGGGAGATCGA
This sequence comes from Psychromonas aquimarina ATCC BAA-1526, assembly GCF_000428725.1. Taxonomy (GTDB): domain Bacteria; phylum Pseudomonadota; class Gammaproteobacteria; order Enterobacterales; family Psychromonadaceae; genus Psychromonas; species Psychromonas aquimarina. The sequence goes on along the minus strand of NZ_KE386792.1, from coordinate 2,999 downwards.
AGCATCCCGGCCTTTTAGTGAAGCCGCATTGAATGATTTTTCGGCTGTACTGGCGGCCTCTGGTACCATAGATATGAGTGGTTTTACAGATGGTTATACAGGAACTGATAGTTATAATTTTAATGGTTATACGGTAAAAATTTCTGCAGATAGAAATGACGGCAAGGAGTTTAATGCATCTGGCGATTACTTGACGGTAAATAGTTACGGTACAGCTGGATTGAAAAAGTTGTATTTTTATTTTTCAGCTAATGAAACATTTAATACTACTTCGATTGATTTGTATAATGGATCAAGTACGACAACCACCTTTAAAATAACGTCAGACCTTGGAGGGTCGGTGACCTCGAATGCATTAGCAGAGTTCGAGACACATAATGGGCTAGATATATCGAGTTTTACCGGCATTACCAGGTTAACTATTGAAAAGAATGATGGCTCTGATCTAGATTATATGCGAGTGGATAATTTGGTGGTTGCCAATGTTGCTCCTTCAAATACCACGCCAGCCATCAGCATAGATAATTCCAGTTTGTCCTACAGCGAAAATGATGCTGTTACCCAGATTGATTCAAGCGCAACACTCTCTGATGCCGATGGCGATGCCGATTGGAATAGCGGCACGCTGGTGGTACAGATCACCGCCAATAATGAAGCGGGTGATGAACTGTCTATTCAAGATAATGTTGTTGGTAATATCAACAGCAGCGGAACAGAACTGCGCGATAATACAACGGTTATAGGTACTTTGAGTGCCAGTGAGGGGACAGTAACTAACGGCACAGCACTGACCATCACTTTTAACAGTAATGCAACAAATGCATTGGTACAGCAGGTTTTACAGGCGATTAGTTACCGCAGTACATCAGATGATCCCGGTACATCCAACCGTACAGTGACCTTTACTGGCACTGATGCAAATTCTGCATCAGCCAGTGATACCCGAACAATCGTGCTTACTGCTCTGAATGATCAACCGACGCTTTCGGCTGCAGGCAGTGATCCGACCTTTAGTGAAGGGGGCAGTGCCGCCAGTATATTTAGCAGCGCAGCTGCTTCCACTGTGGAAAGCGGGCAGACACTGAGTGCAATGACCCTGACAGTGACGAATGTCAACAATGGTTCAAATGAAATATTACTCATTGACGGCACGGCTGTTACACTAACTCATGGTACTTCAGGTACGACAGCCACCAATAGTGCTTCTTATTCGGTGAGTGTTTCAGGCAGCACTGCTACAGTAACATTGAGTGGCATGACAATATCGACAGCCGCCCTGCAAACCCTTGTTGATGGCGCCTCTTATCAAAACAACAGTCAAAACCCCAATACCTTAAACCGTGTTATTACTATTACTTCACTGACAGACAGCGGCAGTAATACGGGATCGAATGATAATATTAACAATGCACTTGCTGTGTCCTCAACGATCACTGTTAGCGCTGTTAATGATGCGCCTAGCAATATAACGCTGTCAGCGGATAGTATTAATCAAGGTCTAACCGCATTAGGCGCCGATATTGCTACTTTAAGCACAACGGATCTGGATGACAGCAGTTTCACTTATACATTAGTTAGTAACGGCAGTGCTGCTAACGGGACTTGTGGTGTAGGTAACGATGCTGATAATACCAGCTTTCAAATCAATACATTGACATTAGAAACAGCAGGTTCTCTTGCTTCAGGCAGTTATAATATTTGTCTTCAAAGTGATGACGGCGAGACCACTTTTGAAAAAGCCGCTGTTATTACTGTTACTGATAATGTCGGGCCGACTATCAGTGCAGTAAGTATTCCGAACAGCGAGCATAAAGTTGGGGATACAGTTACCGCCACGATTACGGTCAGTACAGACAGCGACGACTACACCACAGGCAGCGGCGGTATCAGCGGCACGATAAACGGTTATGCGCTGAGCAGTTTAAGTAAAATTAACAACACAACTTATAGCGCAGTCTTTACCATTAGCGACGGTGGCAGTGATGCTGCTGCCGGCAGCGGTGTACCGGTCAACCTTACACTGACTGACAGTGCAGGCAATAGCAGCAGTGCTTTCACCACGGCAGTCAGTCAGAGCAGTGATGCAATTTATGCCAACCTGCCGGAAATATCTTTAACAGCAGACGCTAACAGTATTGCAGAAAACGGCGGTGTATCGACATTAACCGCGACTATCAGCGGCAGTTTAAATAATCAGTGGCCGGATAATATTACCGCTAACCTGGCTTATACAGGCACAGGAACGGCGGGAACGGATTACAGTAAATTCGACAGTATTACCATTACAGCCGGCAGCAGCACCGGAACCGCGACCTTAACCGGTACGGCGGATACCCTGTTTGATGCGGCAGTAGATGAAACTGTAATTGTAGATATCAGCAGTCTGTCAGTGGGAAGTGAAGGAGCAACTAACCAGCAGACGATTACCATTAATGATGCGCAGTCGTCGCCGACGGTTACCTTGACCACTGGAAACAGTACAGTAGCTGAAAATGCCGGGACTTCGACGATTACTGCGACGTTAAGCAGTGCGACTTATGCCGATGTCACGGTTAATTTAGGTTATACAGGCACAGCGGTAAGCGGCGGTACGGATTACAATACGGCCAGCAGTTCTATTATTATTCCAGCGGGCTCCACATCTGCCAGTGCAGTGACCGGTATTACAGCCGTTGATGATGCCCTACTGGAAGGCGATGAAACGATTATTATTGATATCACCTCAGTGTCCGGCGGCAGTGCAGTAGAAAATGGTACTCAACAGCAGACGGTCACTATCAGCGATGATGAAGACGGCACTGCGCCGACTATCAGTGCGGTGAGTATTCCGAACAGCGTACATAAAGTGGGGGATACGGTTACCGCCGCGATTACGGTCAGTACAGACAGCGACGACTACACCACGGGCAGCGGCGGTATCAGCGGCACGATAAACGGTTATGCACTGAGCAGTTTAAATAAAATTAACGACACAACTTATAGCGCAGCCTTTACCATTA
>NZ_KE386791.1:292207-495609 GCF_000428725.1 Psychromonas aquimarina ATCC BAA-1526 | reverse complement strand
CGTGCGATTTTGACGAGACTCCAGGATTTATGCTCTACGAGGTGTAGAAAATAAGTTTTCAGCTCTTCGGTGCTGAGGTGATCAGGGCAGGTATCAAAGTATTGTGTGATTTGACGAAGACAACGGCTATAACAGTCAATCGTTTTGGGGCTTTTGCCTTGTAAGATCAATTCGTTGAGGTAAGATTGATATAAATTGTTAAAACGAGTTTGTTCGAGTGGTTTCATAACAACCTCCAAATAAAGCCGTCAACATTGACGGTTCTTTATTTGTATACTCGATTGAGGTTATGTGTTTTTTCTGCCGCGCAGCGGCTTCGTTCAACAAGTTGCTGTACTCGGACTCGATACAGTTGTCGCCGGTGAGCAAGGCGTTATATGGCATCAGCCTTGTACGAGTTATATTTCATTTGGGGGAATAAATGAATACTATTAATTGCGAAATAAAAATGAGACTAGTTGCAGATATATTGAAATCGTGGGGTGAAGACCTTCATCATGAAGATGACAATGAAAGGCTTAAACAGGAAATTAGAGTTTGTACTCCAACCTTACGGATTAAAGTGACGCTTCAAGTATTTGAAGAAAGATCAAAGTATTTTGAGAAGTGCAGTGATTATCATGAAATGGCTACAGCAATTAAAGAGTGTAAAGCTCATCTTGCTAAGCAAATTGAATTAGGTAATATTTTATTTAATAGTGGTTTTTATTATCAACTTGGAGATAAAAAGATTGAACAATCTCCTCAGAAATTAAAAGAAGCACTAGATTCTGCTGTAAATGATTCTAAAGAGCAATACAGTTTGAAGACACTAGAAGATTTGGAAAGCGAACTCCCTAATGCAGTAAGTGGAATAAAAATGTTTGCTGAGTTATACGACTAAATAAAAGCTAACCTTTATAAAATAACTAGATGATTTAAGGAAAAATGATGGCAGAGGAAAATGGAATTGTAGTGATAAAGGCACCAACTGACTTACTACAAAAAATAAAAAACGGTGAAAATAGTGATATTAAAGAGTTAGTCGAAGAACTAGCCGTACATGCCCAGATTGATTCTAAGTTGTTTAAATCTACTGATTGCCGTATTGAAGATGTGGATTTGAAATCAGGTTATGTATGCTTTAATTTTGAATGTTCGGATTGGAGCAAAATTACAATAGCTTTTGTCAGAAAAGGTAGTGATATTGAATTTTATACAAGGGTGTATGACGAATATGGGACTAATGAATTTTATGCATTAGATTCATCAGGTAAACGTTTTGGATACTCATTTGACGATGAAGGTGACGCATGCGAGCAAGATGGGTTTGAAGAGGAAGTTGAAAGTAATCTAAATGCTTGGATCGACATGATTCCATCCGAGGTAAAAACTGCTTTTCCACGGTTACCTGCACAAGCAACATCAAAAATTGAAGAGTTAGCCATATAAGTTGCTTAAACGGAAAAATAACAGTTGGCCATCGCTTCGCGATTATTGCCAACCGTTCTTTTCCGCTTAGGAAGTCGTTGAGGCTGTAGAATAACTCACTTTTTGTAAATTTATGAAAATCTTAACTTTTTAACGTGTTGTTTTAAAAGGCGATAAAATTTAGAAATATGTGTTTTTTCTGAAAATGGAGTAATTCTACAGCCTCGTTAGGTTGTGTAAGGGAGTCAATAGATGAAATATTTTTTTACATTGGTATTGATACTTTTTATTGGAGAAGGTCATGCTGCGATATATAAATGGGTAGACGAAAATGGAAATGTTCACTTTTCTCAAAACACCGATAATGTGCCTGAAAATATTGAGGTTAGTAATGTACAAGTTAGAAAAAGTAATTCGAGCAAAACTTCTATAAAGAAAGAAAAGTCCAATATTCGCACACACCAAAAGAAAAAATATAGTCCTGCGCAACTAGATAAAAAATGTAAGAAACTATCTCGGAAAGCAGCTATGGATCCAAATGGGCTAAGCTCTTCAGCGTATCGAGAGTTTCGTAAGCTAGGATGTTAAGGTGAGTATAAAAACAATCTAACAAGAATTTTCAAGCAGTCAAATTACGGCGGGCTATCGTTGCGCGATTATAGCCCTTCGTAATTCGCGGCTTAAAATGGCGTTATGCGTTTTTATCTGGAGCTGTTTAATCAATGATCGATTCATATTTTGAGATACTAAGTGAGCTTACTCACGAAGATATTGTTGAAATATATCCAACAACGTTAGATGTTCGAATTCCTGATGAACATGGAGCCTTCTTATTAAATGATGCGTGTATTCTTTCACAAATTGAGAATGTTAAATTTTTTATTTCTAAGGGTGCAGATATAAATAAAGCTTCTAGTTTTGGCTCTCCATTGTTAAATGCAATAGATTCAAAGAATATTGGTATCGTAGCCTTTCTTATATCATTAGGTGCAGATGTAAATATGCGAGATGATTGTGGATGCACTCCTTTACTTAAAAGTGTTGAAAGAGACTCTTCCGAGATCATATCTTTATTAATATCTGCTGGAGCGGATCTTGAAGGGAGAGGATATATGGACCAAACTCCTTTCTTAAAGGCTTGTAGTGGCAGTTCATTAAACACAATTAAACTTTTAGTTGAAAAAGGTTGTGACATTTATGCTACATATTCAGATTATGGTGAGACATTTACTGCTTTTGAAGATGCGAAAACAATCGAAGTTAAAAAATATCTTGTCGAGTTAGGTATCGACGCATAACAAGGCAAATCAAGCAGACGCATAACGGCTCGTCATTGTTTTTGCTAAATACAAAAGCCAGCAAAAACACCGCCAAACCTATGCGCTGTTGTTTGCGGCGTTATAACTTAGTAGAGTGATTGGAGGTAAAGTATTAATTTGCATAATAACGAAAAATTTGATCATATAGCTGTTATTAAACGCCATCGTATGAAAAATGATGTGGCAGTTGTTGGCTATTTTTGGCCTACTTTGTTTGCCTTATATACTTATCTTATAGTGGATTATTTCGATCTATTTTCACTCTCATTTGCATTTATTGATATTCCAGTTATAAATAACCTGTATCGATTTTCTTATCATTCAGATTTAATTTCATTTGTTTTAATAAGTCATATAGTGTTGCAGCCTTTTATTTTTTTATGTTGGATGTTTTTGGTTCCGACCCTTCCTAAAAAAATTCTAAAAGTTTCGATTATACAGTTTATTCTAGTGATATTATTCTTTAGTTTGCTTTTTTTGGGCATGCATTTTATTACTCCAGAAAGTTTAAGTGTACGAAAAAGGGAAAGTTTTCAATACATATTTGAGAATTCAATTTTATTTTATATTTTCTATTTATTACCGCTTATATTCATTCCTTATGCTTGTGTATTTTCATTCAAGAATTATAGTTTCGTGTTTAAATTCTCAATCCGCAGTAAAATTTAGAAATTGTATGTGCATAGATAAATGTATTTTAAAGTTATAACAAGCAATTTAAACGGAACTTGATCTTCCCCCGCTTTAACGGACACCAAAATCTAATTAAAGATGAGGTGTCTTATGCCAAAGTACAACAACCCAAGACGAACTTGGAAGTATTCAAACGATTTTAAAGTTAATGCAGTACAACTGAGTTTTGTTGTCGGTATTACTATCAAATCCGTCGCTGAAAAATGACGTGGTCAATCAAATTGTTACAACCTAGTTAAGCAACTAATTTTAAGTTTGCTATCTGCTCTGCCTCATATTGATTCGGACTTTTATACCCTAAATATGAGTGCAAACGATAACCGTTATAAAACATAGAGATATAATTTAATATATCTTGTTGAGCCTCATAACGTGTTTGGTAATTCTGCCATTGCACTCGTTCTTGCTTCAAAGTGCCAAAAAAGCTTTCAACGACAGCGTTATCCCAGCAGTCACCTTTTCGGCTCATGCTTCCCTTTATTTTATTCGTTTTCATTAACCGTCTCATTTCTTTGCTGGCATATTGAGAGCCACGATCCGAATGATGAATAACTCCTGCACCCGGCTGACGTTGCCAGAGCGCCATTTTTAATGCATCGCATACGAGCTGTGCTTTCATTCTTGAGCTCATACTCCAGCCAACGATTTTTCTGGAATACAAATCAATAACCACAGCTAAATACAGCCATCCTTCTTGAGTCCAGATATAGGTGATGTCTGAGACGTACGCCTGATCGGGTTGTTCAACATTAAATTGACGTTCGAGTAAATTTTCAAATACTGGCAGCTTATGATTGCTATTCGTTGTTACTTTATATTTCTTCTGACGCTTAACCTGAGTACCAGCTTCTTTCATGAGCTTTCTGGCCTTGTTCCTGCTGATTGGGTAACCAAGAGCATTCATAGCGGCTTTCATGCGCTGGCTCCCGTAAGTGTCACCGCTGGCTTTTGCAATATCCTGAACCCATTCCAACATTTCTTCATGAAGTGGCTCTATCGGCTTATTTAAACTTCTTCGCATAAAACTATAGTAGCCGTTGCAGGTGACATTCAATACGTCACACATGAGTTTTATTGGCCAAGTCTTCTATGCAGGGTAATAAACGAGTATTTTACTTCGTTTCTTTCGCAAAGAAGACTGTGGCTTTTTTTAAGATATCTTTCTCCATTTCAAGGCGTTTAACCTGAGCCTTTAATTTACGGATTTCTTCCTGTTCGGGAGTTAGTTTTCCATTCCCCCTAAATGCTTGCCCATCATCATTTTGATGTTCTTTGATCCATCGGCCAAGCACATTGGCATTTAGCCCTAAATTTTTAGCAGCTTCTGTTCGAGTATAATTTTGTTCTAAAACGAGGCTGATGGCGTCTAGCTTAAATTCTTTGGTATATTTCTTTCTTGTGGTCATATCGTTAACTCCAGTTGAGGTTATTATCTCTTAACTGGGTTGTACAAATCCATTAGACCACGTCAAAACTCGACATTCATCCCTTTATGCTGTCACGATGGAGAAAAGAATATCGTGAAGGAATTATTGTGGCTGACAAACGTAAAAAAGTAGCAGGTCAACCTAAAGTAAAAAAACAACTTACCAAAGAACAAAAACTTGAGCGTGAAAATAAACAGCTGAAGGAGGAACTGTACGTGTTAAAAAAGTGGCAACGGTTTCTTGCCAAGGAACATCAGGACGATATCGATTCATCGAAAAACTGCGTTCAGAAATAGACGTTGTTGTTTTAATACGTTTATTGGGTGTTTCAAAAAGTGGTTATTACGATTGGCGAAAACGCCAACCGAGTGCGCGTGAGATTGAAGATGCTGAATTAAAGGATAAAATCCAGAAGATTTTCACGGAGAACAAAGGCCGGTACGGAAGCCCCCGCATATTTATGGCACTGAAAAAGCAAGGCTACTGTATAGGTAAGCGTGTAGAGCGCTTATACCGTAGTAGCTAGGGTTATGCGCGTGACGACTCGCTCCGTCGCTTATAAACGTTTCCTCGCTACCGGTGAAAATTTGCGCCCTGATGGTGGCATACCTACAGCAGTGAATAAAGTGTGGGTTGCAGACGTTACGTACTTAAAAGTAAAAGGTGCCTGGCGGTACTTATCCGTCATTATGGATTTATATTCGAGACGGATTATTAGCTGGAGTTTAGATAAAACGAGAACAATGGAAGTGACCAAACGGACATTACAAAATGCGGTGAGAAAGAGAAAACCTCAAGGTGATTTAATGCTACATAGTGATAGAGGTGTTGAGTATAGAGGGCAAGTCTACCAAAAATCCTTAAAACAAAGTGGGATAGTTCATAGTTTAAGTCGCGCTGAAAAGTGTACTGACAATGCGCATATGGAATCATTTTTTCATTCAATGAAGACTGAAGCTATTCGTGGTAATACTTTTAAAACTGATGCAGAATTACGCGGAACAGTTGGCAGTTACATTAACAAATATTACAATACGAGCAGGATGCATTCAGGAATTAACTATTGTTCTCCGATTGAATATGAAGCGCTAGCAGCGTGAAAATAAATGTGTCCGTTTTATCGGGGGAAGATCACGCAGTACGGCTGTCGCTGTTTTTGCTAAAACAAAAAGCCAGCAAAAACAGCGCTAACCTACGCGCCGTTTATTGCAGCGTTAGCAATATAGGTGATGTATGTGGGACTGGTTATTCAATCGAAAGAAAAGATACTTTGATCGTGATTTTGAAATTAATTTCTTAAAAATTATACTATTAAATCTCGAAGACTCTGAAAAATCTGATTGCAAAGATTTGATAGCTCAAGTGGAAAAAATAAAATCTGATTATGAATCTTCTGGGGTTATAGATATGACCGAAATGATGAACCTACTTTCACAACCATCGACATTAAAAGATATAGCTGTGGCTAATGGTTGGGATGACCAATATATACATATTGATAAGTACTTTGTTGCTAGAAATAGTGGTTTATTTGATAAAGCGAAATATTGCTAACAAGGTCGTTATATTTTTCTCATAGAGCCCGGTTTACATCCATGCTTTTATGTAAAATGCGAACAATAAGTATCTGATTTTCTTTGTGCTCTTTATAGTAAATCACATGGCTAGCTTGAGGATACTTGCTATATCCTTCTCTGATGTAATTACACTGGATTCCGATATCGGGTTCGTCTGCTAATAAGTGAAATGAGCTATCTAATACTTTTAAGTAGTCATTTCGTTGAATTTGCCCCCAAGTCGCTTGGGTGTACTTTGCAATTTTAACTAGATCAGATTTTGCTTTAGCTGATAATACAAACTTGTTCATTAGTGGTTATCTTTATCAAGTTCAGCGATTAAAGAGTCGTAGCTATAGTCAACGGTGCCACTCTGTTCGCCTTGAGCTAACATGTTGCGTAAATTATGTAGTTTGGCTTCTTGGTCTTCTAAAGCTCGTAAGCCAGCTCTAACAACTTCACTTGCTGAGCCATAACGGCCAGAGTGTAGTTGTTGGTGTATAAATTGATCAAAGTGATCGCCTAAAGTAACGCTAGTATTTTTAGCCATAATTTTACCTTTTTAGTTTGTACCAATATATATTGGATTATGGTATAAAAAATATAACAAGGCAATTAAGTCGGACAAAAAACAGTTGGCTTTTGTTCGTACCTCACAAAGAGAAATACTTATGACTTATTGCTGTTAAATCAATCTGCTAAGTCGACAGCATATAATAAATGCATCAACACGATTTATTGCGGCAGCTCTTGAGCGTTAGGCCTATATTGTCTACAATAGCGCACTTTTTATTTACTACAGGTCACTAACATGAACGACACTAAATCGCTACCAGCTTTACCAGATCGCCTTTCGGGTAATCCCCGCAGCCCGCACCATGTGGCAGAAATTTTCGAGCACGACATTGGTATTCGCCTCAACGGCAAAGAGCGTTTCGATGTCGAGGAATACTGCATCAGTGAAGGCTGGGTAAAAGTCCCGTCGCACAAAGCGTTAGACCGTCGCGGCCAGCCGCTTATGATGACACTGAAAGGAACTGTTGAAGCTTTTTATAGTTAAGATGTATCAATGAAAACTGATAACTTAGTCAACGAATAAGAGATAAACAGGGGAAATTCCCCTGTTTTTATATATCAGTTGTTTCTTCAAACATGATATTTAAAAGTCATGTTTTATTTAATGAAGAGTTAAAGTTCTCGTCCAATTAACATTCCCATAGGCATTAGCGGTTGAAGGCTCAAGGTTCATTTGACAAAATACTTCGCATGTAAAGTAGTGCTGCTGGCTGTATTCGGCCGCAAATTATAGTTTTGTAATTTACAATGGTTCTGCGGCTCTGCCGAGGTGTTAATTAGCGCCGTTTTTTTTGTCGGTTGTTTTCTGCTGTTCGTCTTCACGGGCCTGCTGCTGTTTTCTTTTTTCAGCATCGCGTTTAAGCTCGCCGGGCATTTTCATTTTTGCAGTGTATTTCAGCACCATCAGATTACTGATAATAACGCCTAACACTAGACTGATTATTAAAAATACTGTCCATCCGCTCATATTATGCCCCTAAAAATAAAGAAAGCAGGAAGTTGATCCTGCTTTCAATAACCAAATTCTATAGCTTAATCAATCAGCTGATAGTCATTACGTAGAATTTCAATTATTTCGGCTTTCGGATTAGCAGAAAGTTCGATTTTCTTACCAGTAATTTTCTCTGCAATACCCGTATAGGTTTCTGATATTTTCATTAATACTTCTGCCGGCAGGGCGTTATAACGCGCTAAAGCAGAGCGTTCAGGCATACGGTCTTTATTAAGCAGAATATCGGGATCCGGGAAGTGATTTAATAATAACTGACGGAAATCTTCTTTAGAATTTTCAACAATTTTACCTTCACGGTAAGCTGCACCGTCCCAGATACGTGAAGAGTCAGGCGTACCCACTTCATCCATATAGATCAGTTTTTCATTGCCGGCTTTGTTTTTTACATAACCAAACTCAAACTTGGTATCAACGAATATCTGATCGATTTTAGCAAGTTCATTACTGATAACATCAAAGCCTTCTTTTAACAGTTTTTCATAAAAGCAGATGTCCTCTGCAGTGGTAAAGTTAAATGCTTCAAAGTTATCTTCGATATTTTTGCGGGTGATATTGACATCATCTACAGCAGGCACACCTGGAATACCTTCAAGTATTCCTTTTGTCGAAGGGGTAATTAACAGCTCAGGCAGTTTTTGATCTTTATTTAATCCTTCTGCAATGTTGATACCGCAGAACTCACGTTCACCTTTTTCATAGGAACGCCACATAGAGCCGGTAATATACTGACGGCAGATTGCTTCAATCATAACCGGTTTAGCTTTCTGTACGATCCATACAAACGGATGAGGGATATCAAGAATATGACTGTCAGCAAGTCCCTGCTCTTTGAACAACTTAAACCAGTGGTTAGAAATTGCGTTAAGTGCAGCACCTTTACCCGGGACACCGTTCATACCGCCTTCACCATGCCAGATGCAGTCAAAGGCGGAGATACGGTCACTGATTACCATAATTGCCAGCGGAGCATCGGGGGCAACATCATAACCTTTTTCTATGATTAAACGTTTGCTGTCTTCTTCGGTCAGCCAGTAGACTGAACGCACTTTACCGCTGTGGACTGGTTTGTCAGAACGAATTGGAAGATCATTATTAACAGCTAATACTTTGTCGGCAAGACTCATAAAACAATATCCTATAAATAAAATCACATAAAACAGACTATATCTGTAATGAAATACTCGGGGTGCCGATAATAGCAGAATATGGGGCGCTTAGCTGGTGCAATTTTCAGCGGTTAATCATTAATTATACTTAAAATGATTAAATAACAATATGTTATATAGTTATATTTAAATTGTTCTGTACAATGTGACTAGTTATAAGGCGCTGTTTTTTGTTTATGTGTCTAGCCTGGCTAATAAAATCCCGAGCTTGTTAATTTTACATTAGTCACGCCTATGGCAATAACAAAAGACTATATTAATAAAGCAGTAAGTTACTGTTTTATTGGTTTTTAATAATAAAAACAGTTAATTATCACGGTAAAAAGGATTCTGCTGCGGCACAATAAAATTTCCATTCACCAGCATTTTCTGTGTTTATTTAAAACAAAACTTTAATAACAGCTCCAGTTTCTACTTTTAACTTAACCAATGGACGGGTTTATTTTGCATCTACATAAAACAGTCAGCAAATTCAGCAGTGTTATGGCATTGGCGCTAGCAGTATCATCTACTGCAAATGCAGACCAACTATTATTTCGCTTTTCCGGTGACTATTTAACAGATCAGACAACAACACTGCACGGCAATGTAGGAACGTCACTGCTGTACCGTTTTGACAGCGGCTTGTCTTTCGGCGGTACTATCTACTCGGCGACGCTTGGAGATGCCGGCGGCCTGTTTATCGGCGGCTATGAAGTCGGGCAGCAGTTTGTTTTTGCTGATGATCTGTTTGTTGAAGGCTCTCTGTTCTTCGGCGGCGGCGGCGGTGCGGTGATTGTTCCCGGTGACGGAATGTTAATTCGCCCGCGCCTTATGCTGGGTAAAAAGGTCGGCCATTATGAACTGGCACTGGGCGCCTCCTATATGCATGTTACTGGTTCTGATATTTCATCGCCGGTTATTGAGTTTGCTGTCAGTCACCCGCTGGATCTTTTGTTTGATCAGGGACATTCATCAAGCTGTGCGGGCTGTATAAATACCATGTCTTCTGATTATGTCTCTCTGCACGCAGTTAAAGCGGTTTATAAAAACTATATACCGCTGACCGACAAAGCACCCGGAAATAGAAACGGCTCTGTTATCCAGACTATGCAGCTTGCCGGTGCGCAGTTTGAATTTGATATGAAAGCGGTTTGGGGAGAGGGCTGGTACAGTTATCTTCAGGCCGCCGGTTCAATGGGTGGAGACGGTGAAGGCTATGCTGAATTTTTCGCTGGAGGTAAATATTTAACTGATGAAAACCTTTTACCCAGCAAGAAAGTTAGACTGTTTGCTGAAGCCGGCCTGGGTTTTGCCGGAGGCGGGGATGTTGATACCGGCGGCGGCTCAATGGCCTCTGCGAATGCCGGAATTCAATGGGAGCTGTTTCGCGGTCTGACATTAGATACAGGCATTGGATATGTAGGTGCATTGGAGGGCGGTTATCATGCATGGGTACCGTCTGTGAAATTAGGTATGGACCTGGGGTATTCAGAGTCTGACTCAGATATTAATTATTCTCGAACGGCCGGTTTAAACCCGAGTTACTGGACTGTTTCCACGGGGTACAGCGCAATTGCTGATCATGACAGCCTGCGCTACGCCACGGAAACGGATACGGGTAATATTGGTATGGTTGATGTTAAAGCAGATATGATGCTTAGTGAAAATTATTATGTAACGGGTCAGGCATATACGGTTACATCCGGCGGGGCAGGTGGTTTTGCTATGGGCTTATTAGGTTTAGGCTCTGGTATTGATCTTAATGACAGCTGGCGCCTTTCTGCAGAAGGATTAGCCGGAGCGGCTGCTGGAGGTGCAATAAATGTTGAAGGCGGGCTGGTTGTTTCCGGACAAATGGATCTGGATTATCGTTTAACTGAAAATTTAAGTTTATCGGCAAACGGCGGCTGGATAAAGGCAGTGAAAGGCGGCTTAAACGGTCCTATGGTTGGACTAGGTTTAAAATTTGATTTCACAACATACGATTAAAATACCCTAAACATACCCTTGTGCCCCGACTGTGGCACAAGGGTTTGTAAATGCAGTTAAATACTCTGTTTTAAGGTTTGATAACCTGCCCAGATGCGTGTAAATGTAGTTATCCAGCACAGCAGTGCAAAACTATATGCAATAACAGAAAAGTGCTCCGGGAATAAACATAACAGTATAAAACAGGTGATTGTTTCCGTGCCTTCTGCTAATCCGCCGATATAATACAGCGACTTATGTTGATAGACCGGGTTTTCTATATTTCTTTTACCTGCCATAACCGCGAATGCGAGAAAGCTGGAGCCGGTTCCTAAGAAAGAAAAAATCAGAAAAGCACCGGCAACCGCATTCATTTCCGGGGCCGCTAATATAAAACCAAAAGGGATTAAAGAATAAAACAGAAAATCCAGAGTGATATCGAGAAAGCCGCCGCTGTCGGTTATTCCCTGGATCCTGGCGACTGCACCATCAAGGCCGTCAAATACTCTATTTATCAGGATAAACAGCAGCGCAAGCTGATATTGTGCAAAGATAAGTGCCGGAAAAGCCAGCAGGCCGACAATAAATCCTGTCAGGGTTATCTGATCAGCTTTAATTCCCGCTTTATGTGCACCCGCCGCTAATATATTAAGCGGGGCGCTGATTACCTTAATACTGAACCTGTCAAGCATGTTCACTTTCCTTATTGTTATTCTCAATATCACGCCAGGGCCATATCAGGCTGCGTCCGTTGTCGGGCAGGTCTTCCTGATCATGGGTTACCATTAAGGCAGGCAGCTTTCTTTCATTAAGCAGGGCAAGTACCCAGCTGCGAAATTCAGCACGTAAAGATTTATCTAATTTATTAAAAGGTTCATCAAGTAAAACTGCATCAGGCTCAGCCAGTAACATGCGCATCATACTGACTCTTGCCCGCTGTCCGCCGGATATCTGAGCTGGCGAACTACAGGCTATAAATTCCAGGTTTAACTTTTCTAAAGTAAGCATTGCCAGCTCTTTACGTTGAGATTTTTTTATCTGCTCAGGTATTGCCAGCGCAAGATTTTCCCAGATATTGAGGTGCGGGAAAAGCAGATCATCCTGAAATAAGATACCGATCTTTCTCTTTTCAGGCGAAAGATGATTAAGCGCCTGACCGTGCAGATAACACTGCCCCTTATACTTAAAATCAGCGCTTAGATGCCCGGCAACAGCACTTAACAGAGTAGATTTTCCGCAGCCGCTGGGGCCCATTAAGGTTAATATTTCACCCGGATCGATAGAAAATGAAACAGGGGCAAAAAGAACAGACTGATCTTTATTAATAACGGATAGATTTTTTACAACTAGTGACATCTCAAGCAGTACTCTTAATTTGATTATCCAGCGGACCTGTTCTGCGGCTGGTTATGATAGCAGTAATATAAAAGAAAAATGGTACTAACGACTGCAGCAGCGCATAAATTGCACTGATACGACGATCCTGGCCGCTTGATAATGCGACGGCTTCTGTTGTTAAGGTTGATATTCGCCCGCCGCCGAGCATCAAAGTCGGCAGATACTGAGCTAGGCTAACGCTGATACCAACCGCCCAGGCAATGCATACTGCCGGCATAAGTACAGGCAGCTTGATTTTCCACCAGACTTTCCAGGGAGATAAACCCAAGCTCAGTGCTGCTTTATCCAGTCGTAGATCATAACTTCGCCACGGGCCGTCTAATGCTAAATAAATATAGGGAAAAACAAAGAAGATATGCGCCCAGATAACCCAGAGATAATAATGCGAAGTGGATACAAAAAGAACCGCAATCTGTATGCCGGATAAAATAGACAGCTGCGGCGCTAATATAGGAACGGCAATTAACAGATGCGGTATCAGATTTCTGCCGGACGCTGCTCGGCTGTTATGCTCGTGAATGATAAATACTAATAACAGTGCTGCTGTCGCACTGATTAATGCAATACTGATGCTGCTGATGCTGATATCCAGCAGATAACTCCACTCCTGCCGCCAGAAACGCAGTGTCCAGCTGGAAGGTAAAATATCCGGAAAAGACCAGCGTTTAGCAAAGGACCATAACAGAAGAATCGGCAGCGTCGCCAGAGTAATTAAATAAGTGATCAGCAGGACGCTCAGGCCGGGAAGGGGGAATGCACAGGGGCCGCTGAACTGCCAGCTGCGCCATTTATTGACAATTAACCATTCGCTAAAACGGAGCAGATAAATCAGCCCGATACATAATATCAGCAGCAGCAGGGCGCCGGCTGAAGCTTTCGGCAGGGTCAACAGATCTGCATCATTCAACCACTGCCAGACAAGTACCGGCAGTGTTGCCGGCCTGGTTGGCCCTATTACTAGTGATACATCAACAACCGACAAGCTGTACGCCATAACCACAAACAGCGGGAAGCGAATTTTACTGAGCCATTGCGGAAATATTATTTTCTGCCAGGCCTGACTGCTTGAATAACCTAAACTCTGTGCTGCTTCTATTGTGCTCTTTACATTCAGCTGTTTCAGTATTGCCAGACTCATAAAAACAATAAACGGGATCTCTTTCAGTGTTAATCCGAAGATTAATCCCAGGCCGTACTGATTGTTAATTAAATTCCAGTTAGTGATAAAGCTGTCGTCTATAAACAGATTACTGATACGAGCGGCAAAACCACTTGGCGTAAATAAAAATGCCAGACCAACAGCAAACGCCACATGCGGGAGAGCCAGAATCGGTGCGAGCAGATTTTCTAGTTTTTTCCACCAGGGCCTGTTCCAGCATGACTGCAAAATGCTGAAAGCAAAGGCTGCTGAAAGAAAAGTACTGCACAGAGTGACAAATACTGTGATTAGAATAGATGCTGTTAGTCCCGGCCATGCGGCCAGCTGATAAAAACCAGTTAATGAAAACTGGTACTGGTTTATCGCGGGAATATAACCGAAAGCAGCGAAAATTAATCCTGCTAACCCAGGCAGCAGAGGCATAAAGCAGATCACCACAGTGAACAAGAGTAATCCTTGAAACAGGCGCCTTTGCGCTGCGCTTTTCATATTAACAGTTAGTGTCCATACCTTTTCTGCCATTCTTTTTCCAGCGCACTCTGCCAGCTTGGGTGAGGCTCCGGGATTGATTTGAACAGGGTTGTATCTTTAGCTGAGCCGCGGATATAGTGAGGGTAGAGAACAGCTGGATCCCCCCATACCTGCAGATCGCCTTTATGTGACTGCGCTTCTGGACTAAGCAGGAAATTAATCGCAACTAGTGCGCCTTCTTTAGCTGATGCATTCCATGGAATTGCCAGAAAATGAATATTAGATAATGCACCTGCCTGCAGTGCATAGGCTTGGGTTGATTCAGAGAGTATACCGTTTGCCTGTGCACTGATAACCTCGTTAGGGTTAAAAGAAACAGCAAGATCTAGTTCACCATCATCAAGCAACTGCAAAGTCTCGCTGCTGCCGGCTGGAAACAATTTGCCCTGACGCCATGCTGACTTATGAAATTCATTAAGGTACTTCCATAAAGGTGCGCTGATTTCCTGAAAGTCGTTTTTATTAACCGGGCTGTATAACAGCTTACTGTCTGCGCTTAACTCGAGTAAAGCCGCTTTAAGAAAACTTGTGCCGTGAAATGAAGGCGGTTTTGGATAACTTAATTTTCCCGGATTGTTTTTAGCGTAACTAAGCATCTGTGCAAAACTTTGCGGCGGACTGCTTAAGCGCTTTTTATCGTAGATAAATACCAGCTGACCAACGCCCCAGGGAGCTTCCAGTCCAAGCGTCGGCTCTGCAAAATCACTGCTGACAGGCAGGCTCTGGTCAACATACTTCCAGTTAGGCAGCTGCGCGGCAAATGCGTCGCTGAGCAGCTTATGCTCTTTCATGGATTTGAAATTTTCTCCGTTGATCCATACCATATCAATACTGCCGCCGCTGTTTTTCCGGGCGCTTTTTTCAGCCGCCAGACGGGATACTGCCTCGGAAATATCCGTGACTTTGACATGTTTTAATGTCACTCCATATTCGGCCTGCAGGCGTTTATCTGCCCAGCGCAGGTAGTTGTTTATCTCCTGACTGCCTCCCCAGGCATTAAAGTAGACGGTTTGTCCGGATGCTTTTTTTTCAACTTCCTGCCAGTTAACAGCCGCCTGAGAAAACATACTGCACATTAATAAACTGCTTAATAAAACTAATTTGTTCATGAAACTTCCTATTTTCGAGTCCAGTTATGGTATTTTTCAACAAAATTTAAAAGCGTCTGCGGCGCGTGATTTTTTTTCCAGATACCGGCCGTATACTTAACGGCTTCACTCATGGTCGGGTAAGGGTGTATGGTGCTAAGTATCTTATTTAAACCAATATTATAACGCATTGCCAGGGTAAACTCAGCTAACAGATCACCGCCGCCGGAGCCGACTATGGTTACGCCTAATATTCTGTCACTGCCTTTTGCAGTTAACACTTTTACAAAGCCGCAGTCACGGCCGTCGGTTATTGCCCGGTCGAGATCATTAAGCTCATATCTGCTGATTTCATAGCTGATATGCTGCTCGGCCGCTTCTTTTTCATTAATGCCGACGCGGGCAAGCTCCGGACTGGTATAGGCGGCTGCCGGCATTACCGAATAATCTGTTTTGAATTTTTTAAAAGAGCCGAATAATCCGTTAACTGCCGCATACCAGGCCTGATGGGCCGCTGCATGGGTTAACTGAAAAGGGCCGGTTACATCACCGACAGCATATATATTGCTGTACTTAGTCTGCAGGTAATCATTTACCGCAATGGTTTTTTTATCTGTCAGCTCTATATCCAGTTCCTCTAAACCAAAGCCGCTGACGTTTGCCTGTCTGCCGACGGCAACCAGCACGACATCGAACTCTTTAGTTATTGTCTGCCCCTGGTGCTGCAGTTCGACCAGCTGATGCAGCTGTGTACGAGAGAAAGCGCTGACATTATGGTTAAGCAGCAGTTCAATACCGTCACTGTGAAGCTGCCTGCTGACCAGCTCTGCAGCATCGGAATCTTCACGGATTAAAATCTGCGGCAGACGTTCGACAATGGTGACTTCGCTGCCGAGCTGTTTAAAACATTGTGCCAGTTCGCAGCCGATAGGACCGCCGCCCAGCACTAAAAAACGTCTGGGCAGTTCAGTCAGCGCCCAGATTGTATCGGAGGTGACATAGTTAACTTCCTGTAATCCGGGAATCGACGGAATAAAGGGGTTTGCCCCCGTTGCGATAATAATATTCTGCGTAGTAATTAGCTTACCGTTTAACTCAACCTGCCAGGGGGAAATTATTTTTGCCTGTCCCTGCAGGCATTCAACACCCAGCTGTGAGTAGCGTTCAATTGAGTCATGCGGCTCAATCTTGTGGATCACTGTTTGAATACGCTCCATCACCTTCTTAAAATCGATATTATTGATCTGAGCATCTACGCCGAAATCTTCAGCCTGCAGGATCTCTTTAATATTATGGCTGGTGCGGATTAACGCTTTGGAGGGAACGCATCCGCTGTTTAAACAGTCACCGCCCATTTTATGTTTTTCTATCAAGGTAACCTTAGCTTTTACCGCGGCTGCAATATAAGCGCTTACCAGTCCGCCGGATCCGGCACCTATTACTACCATATTACGCTCAAAGGAATCGGGTTTGCTCCAGGGGGAGTATACCTTCTTTTGCTTTATACGATTGACAACAAATTTAGCGGTTAAGGGAAACATGCCGAGAATAACCAGGGAGATTAACACCGAAGGTGAAAGCAGGCCGGATAAGGAGTCAATTTGTGCCAGCTGCGTACCGGCATTAAGATAAACCAGGGTCGCAGGAAACATACCTATCTGACTGTAAAGGTAAAACCTTTTAGCAGACATAGTTGATAAACCCATTAACAGATTAATAAGAAAAAACGGGAAAACCGGTATTAAGCGCAGAGTCAGCAGGTAAAGATTACCGTCTTTGTCGATACCTTTATTTACTGTGGAGAGCTTATTACCGAACCTGTTTTGTACCCAGTCTCTAAGCAGGTAGCGGCTGAACAGGAAAGCTAAGGTTGCTCCGATTGAACTGGCGAATGATACCAGTAGTACACTCCACCAGAAGCCGAACAGTGCGGCCCCCAGCAGAGTAAAAACAGCCGCACCGGGAACAGAAAGGGCGGTGGCTATAATATACACAGAGAAATAGGTAACACTGGCCAGTATCCAGTTCCGGGAAATATAAATATCCAGCTGCGCCTGCTGCTGTTTGGCATTTTCCAGCGTCAGCAGGTGGTTAAAATCAAAAATAAACCATAGTGCCGAAACAGCAAATATTATTAAAACGAGTTTTTTCTTGTTCATAAAACAGATCCCGAGGAAATTACCAATAAATAATAGTTAACAGACCGTTATTCTCATAGAAAAATTTCAAGTTTAATCAGTTATTTAACAATAGACAGCAGAATATTCAGTGTGTAGCACCGGCACATATTTTCATATAAACAATAATATCTATTGTCTGTCTGCTCCTGAATGCAGGCTGTTTTAACTTGTGATGATTATTTATCCCCGCCTCTTTACCTTTAAACTGGTGCAAACTATTGTTTAAAGTGTTACTAGGCTGCAGTTATCAAATCAGAAACAGGAGGAAGTATGATAAGAAATATGATTGCCGCTGTTTTCTTTCTGCTTGTGATTATATTAATACGTCCGGCGGCTGCTGAAATTAAAGTGACTGTTTATGCTGATGATAATTACCCTCCCTATTCGTATCTCGAGAAAGGTCAGCTTAAGGGCATTTATAGTGATATTTTCCGGGCTGCTTTTGACAAAATGCGGGGTTACAAGGTGACTATTGAAGCAGTGCCCTGGAAGCGCGGTCTCAAGCTTCTTGAGAACGGTAAAGGCTTCGCGCTTTATCCTCCCTATTTTCATGCATTAAAACGCCCCTACATCTGGCCCTACTCACTACCTGTTTTAGATGAAAGGGTGGTTGTTTTCTGTTCGGAAGAGATACTCACGCACTCGATACGTAATAAGTGGCCGGAAGACTATTATGGTTTAACTATCGGCAATAATGCGGGGTTTAATCTTGGCGGGGAGAAGTTCTGGCAGGCTGTCAAAGATAAAAAAATTAACGTTTATGAAGCTAAGGGTAATCGAGAAAATATTCTTATGCTCGCTCTTGGACGTACTGACTGTTATATGAATGACCGCCTGTCAATATTATGGGGGCTTAAGAAGTTAAAACACCAGAAAGTATATGATGAAGGCGGTATACACAGCAGACTGCTGCAGGGCACCACAATTACCATTGAGCAGGGTTTTTTAGGTTATACCAGTCGTGATAATGGTAAGTTTGTTTTTAAAGATGATTTCAAAAAGAAACTCGATATTATTATTTATGAGATGCGTAAAACGGGGGAACTGCAGGATATTATTGATGCATTTATGAGAAGGTAAGCGAATACTGCGCATATTTTTACTTTTCCTGTATCTAATGAAAAACGATATAACCTCTTTTTACATCCCCGGCACATTTAAAGTCCAGCCCACACTGCGCAGATATAGTTCTTAAGAACGTAACGTACTATTTTAAAAGGAAATGTAATGGACAGCTGCTATTCCTCAATCTACAATGACATGTATATAAACACATGTGTATCGGGAGGGGATTTAATGAATTCAGAATATTATTATATTAAACACAGTGAACAGTTAAAAAATAATCTGCTTCAGTCGTTAGCAGAAGTAAGGCAGGCATTATCTGATTTTTCACAAACGGTTTTACTGCAGGATAAACAGAAGCAGAAACAGTCCGTGGTTTTTTCACTGATTGATATCGAAAAAGGTAAAGTAGAGCGGCAAGCTGTTGTCTTTTTTAATGAGGCTGCGGTACAGGAAGCATTACGTTTTATTTTCAGTTTTGATCTTCAGACTGACTCTATTCAGGACACTAAAAAATTAGCCGGTTTTGTCCAGA
The DNA here is from genome assembly GCF_000428725.1 of Psychromonas aquimarina ATCC BAA-1526. Lineage (GTDB taxonomy): Bacteria > Pseudomonadota > Gammaproteobacteria > Enterobacterales > Psychromonadaceae > Psychromonas > Psychromonas aquimarina. The sequence goes on along the minus strand of NZ_KE386791.1, from coordinate 476,544 downwards.
CAGGTTTATCAACCGAGCTTCTGGATCTGCATATCACCCGTATTAACAGTGCCAAAAAGCGCTGTAAAAAAATAATCACCTCCATTAAAGATACAGATCCGCGCAAACAGGCCGATTTGCGTTTTTACTTTGTACATAATATCTGCGGGCTGAGCTACCTGGTAACCAGTGAGCTGTACCGCAATTTAGTGCAGATAAGCGAACCGGTTGATTCAATTTATTTTGGTTTAGAAAAACATAACAAAGACAGTGACATTTTATTTCCCAAAGCCAAAGCAACACTGCGTAACAGCGATGAATCAAAAAAAGTTGTGGTCAGAAAAAAACACAATTCATTACCTGTATTCCTGGCAGAGAACAGCGAGTTACTGGCTTTAAATAAAAACGGTAAAAAGAATGCTATAAGATACAGTTATAAACCTGTTTAACAAATAGAATTAAAATCTGTTAAGGCAGAGTTTTGATTCTCACCCACAAACAGACCCAACCTCCAAGATAAAAAACTTACCTGCAGCGTCCATCAATAATCAAAAAATTTAATAAAAATAAGCGCCGGCATGGATAGCTGGCTCAATGAAAAGGCAAAGTGAACAGATAATATTCATCTGCACCACAATAGCGTTGTTTGTAGATGGTAATGATTGAACATTAGTCCTGTTAAGTATTATTATCAGCGCCCCTGTATCAACAGGCACAAACCTTGGTTTTAAGATTTAAAATAGACAAAATATTGGAGTTTATGTGGCACCTGATTATATCGGTATTGATTTTGGAACTTGTAACTGCTCTGTAGCGGCATGGGTAAATAACCAGGCAGAACTGATCCCTGTTGATGACAACAGTGATATGCCTTTTAAAATCCGTTCTTCAATCTACCTTAAAGCAGGTGACAGGCCTTTGCCTAAGCCGAATATGCACAGTATCAGCAAGTACGAGAGTGAGATAAGCAGAGACTTAAACCGCCAGCTGAATGAAACCCAGAAAGAGATAATCAAGCTGAACTCTCAAATCCAGCAGGCGGCTAAAGATCAGCTGCCGGGCAAAGTCGAAGGGCTGCAGTTTCTATTACAAAGCGCTGCTCAGAAAGAGCAGAGATTCAGTGACGAATTAGGTAAAAGTGCCTTTATTAAAGCAAAAGCGACCCGCCTGGCAATGGCTGACAGCGTTTCCAAGGAAGATACTTTAAACGACATGCTCGTATCCGGCAGTATTCTATTTGGCGAGACAGGTTTTAATGAGTTTTTAATCAGTCCCGATGAAGGCCGTTATATTAACAGCCCGAAAAATTTTCTCGGCGCCAAAATTCCCAAAGTACTGCTGGATGATTTTGAAACTATTGTTGCAAGGTTTCTCTCCTATCTGCGCATTCGTGCAGAAAAACATTTAGGCAGACAGATAAAAAGAGCGGTGATCGCGCGTCCGGTAAATTACCACTCTACAATGGGAGAGTTAGGTAATAAGCAGGCGGAAGCGTTAATGGCGAGAGCATCTGCGCAAGCAGGGTTTGATGAAGTCCATTTCATTCATGAGCCTCTGGCTGCTGCTTATCATTTTGAGCAGAAGATAAATAAATCCACGAAAGCCATGGTGGTTGATTTAGGCGGCGGTACATCTGATATTACTTTCTGCCGTCTCAGTGCGGAAAAAGCAGATAAGTTAAACCGTGATGACGATATTCTTTCCACCCAAGGCATAAGGCAGGGGGGGATTGCCTGTGATAAACATTTGGCCAACGGTGTCATATCGCCGTTATTCGGGCGCGGAGGCAGAACCGTCGACGGACGGGCAGTTCCAAATGTTCTTTTTTCGGGAACATTTTCTATTGATAATATGCCGGAAATTACTGACTTTTATTCACATAATCGTGCATCAGCAATTCGCCAGTATATTATTGATTCAGAAGATCCGTTAAAGCTGCTCCGTCTGCAGCGGGTACAGAAAAACCGTTTAACCCATCAGCTGATGCACTCTATTGAAAGAGCAAAAATTAAACTTAGTGACAGTGAGCAGATCCGTTTACCGCTTGATTACGTTGAGAGTAAACTTGAGGTGAATATTACCCGTTCTGATACCTCAGATACTATGAAGGTATGGCTGGACAAACTTTTTGCAATTATTGAAACCTCGATAGAGGAAGTAGGTTATGCACCTGAGATAATCTACTTAACCGGCGGCATGGGATTATCTCCAATCGTTCAGGAAGCCGTTAAAGCGGAGTATCCAGAGGTGAATATTGAAATCGCAGATGCATTCAGTTCTGTGGTTATGGGAGCAGCGATTAAAGCTAAGAGGGTATTTGCCTAGTTATTTTACAGTCTCATATTCAACAGGTTTGAGACTAATCCAGTCTCATGACTTTTGATAAGAGTGTTAAGCTGCTGATGAAACCGCTGAATGCTCAGCGGTGTGTTTATTTTATTTCTCTGCTTATTATGATGCTTACTGTTATTGCACCAGTGAGTAGAAAATAGCAGAGATAGAGATGACACCAACAATAACCACAAATACGTTGCTGATCGCCCCTGAATACTTGCGCATCGTCGGAACTTTTTTGATCGCATACATTGGCATAATAAAGAGCAGCATAGCGATTATTGGACCGCCAAGGCTTTCGATCATGCCAAGAATACTCGGGTTAATCGTTGCAACTATCCAAGTGGTCAGAAGCATAAATAGCGCAGTGAAAGAGTTAACTGCTTTTGGTGCAGCCTCTTTACCACGGCTGCGGGCCATTTTTGTGACTAGACCGTTTAGACCTTCACTAGCACCTATGTAGTGGCCAAGAAAAGATTTAGTAATTGCGATGATTGCGACGACCGGCGCTGCATATGCAATGACAGGCGTGTTGAAGTAATTAGCCAGGTAAGTCAAAATAGACACATTTTGAGCTTTTGCTTCTGCCAGGTTGGCCGGAGATAAGCTTAATATACAGCTAAATACAAAAAACATCACAGTTGCTACCATCATGATGTTGCTAATAGCAAGAATCCGCGAACATTGTTTTTCTGCTTTTTCCCCATACTCTTTCTGCTTGGCTACTGCAAAGGCTGAAATGACGGGAGAGTGGTTAAATGAAAACACCATCACCGGCAGGATCAGCCAGACCGCCATAAACACGCCGTTAACACTGCCTCCAGCGGGAATGACCTGCTCGAAGATCACTCCGTTCCAATGTGGTATCAAGTAAAATGCTAACATAAGCAGCACGGCAACAAATGGATAAACTAATACACTCATTGCTTTGATGATCAGCTGCTCACCTAAGCGAACGACTGCCATTAAAGCAATGATCAGGATCAGCGCCAGCAATGCGCGGGCAGGAGGTTCAATACCTAGCTGCTGGCTCATAAAGCTCTCTACGGTATTGGTCAATGCCACACTGTAAACTAGTAGAATTGGATAAATAGCGAAAAAGTACAGCAGAGTTATTACTTTACCCATGCCTGTACCAAAATGCTCTTCTACTACTTCTGTGATATCAGCCCCAGGGTTAGAGCTCGACAGCATAAAGCGAGTCATACCGCGGTGAGCAAAGAAGGTCATAGGCAGTGCAAGAACTGCCATAACAAGCAGCGGAATCAGGCCGCCTGAACCAGCGTTGATAGGTAAGAATAAAGTACCTGCGCCAACAGCTGTACCGTATAATCCAAGCGTCCAGATAGTATCACTTTTGCTCCACGGGGCTTTGCTGGCGTTATCTTGTAGTGAAATATCGATCGTGTTGTTTTTTACTGTGTCCATTATGGACATCTCCTTTAATTAGGTATTTGTTATTGTCTTCAAAGAGCCCTTTTATATATCTTTCATACTCCGTCGATGGAGCAAAGGAATCTCAGCAGACTGCAAAACGGTGCTTTATGCACTGCACTCTATTTTGATGGAAACAGAATAAAAACAAGCTGAATGAGAAGTGAAATAACGCAATGACAGAGGTTTAGCACTGGTTATTTAAGTGATGATTCCGTGATCAATATCATGTGTCCGTACAGCATTAAGTTATTGATATAATGTCTGTTTTAATGTCTCTAAATATAAATTTAATGGTATCCGAAAGACGCGCTGAGTATAGAAGGTTTCTCGTGGTACAACTATTGATCCAGAACAATTTACGGATTGTTTGACTGTTTTGCATCCGCTTTAATTTATCAACTTACAAAAAGGTGTGGCGTCAACCATTTTATATAATATCTTTATGATTTATAAAGATGTTACATATAAATATCTGCCCAATTTTTAGTTGTCAGTATTACAAAGCGAGCCTTTTGGCAGGGCTGTTTAGTATTACTGGTATCGGAATTATGCTTTCTAACCTTCTTCTATTACTCATTTTCTATCAGCCTGCAGTTCAAAAGCTGAGCACTGCAAGATTTCCTGTGTTGTATTCACGGGACATACGGTTGAGCTTTATGAGGCTTTTATTTCTTCATCATTGAGGAGCTGCGTCTGCAAATATGGGATACATTTGAAACAGGCTGCTGAGTCATATAAGCGCTGAAATCTGCAGCCAGCATTGGTTTGCCGAAGTAATATCCCTGGAACTGAGTGCATCCTTTATCTGCTAAGAAATCTATTTGATCTTTATTTTCTACCCCTTCAGCAATTACATTCAAATCAAAGTGGCTGGCGATTGCAATGATGGTTTCAACAATCATCGCATCGTTAGGTTCACTGGTGATATCACGCACGAAACTCTGATCTATTTTTAACTGATCCAGGGGCAGCATTTTTAGATAGGTCAAAGAAGAATATCCGGTACCGAAATCATCAATAGAGATGCGCACGCCAAGTGATTTCAATATACTCATTTTATCGATAGTATCAGCAATATCATCAATAACGATACCTTCAGTTATTTCCAGCGTCAGTTGACTGGCGCTAATCTGATGTTTCTCAATAGAGCCGCGAACACTTTCAATAAAATTACTATGGCGGAATTGTTTAGGACTGACATTAACGGAAATTTTTTCCAGCTTTATTTTTTGATCATTCCAGGATTTGAGCTGACGACAGGCTTCGTCGATAACCCAGGTACCCAGCGGTATTATTAATCCGCTGTCTTCAGCAATAGCGATGAATTCAGCCGGTGGAAGCATACCTTTTTGTGGATGGGACCAGCGAATCAGGGCCTCGGCCCCGATGCAGATACCCTGACTATCGACTTGAGACTGGTACATTAAAAATAATTGTTTGTGAGCTAGTGCTGTGCGTAATGCCTCTTCAACTTCCAGTCTGAGGTCGGCCTGTTCCTGCATTTTAGGTTTGAAGAAACAAAAGCCGTTTTTTCCTTTCGCTTTGGCCCGATACATTGCAGTATCTGCTTGACGCAGTAACTCATCAGAGCTGGTGCTGCGTCTGGAGAAACTGCTGATTCCAATGCTGATTGTGACGTGGTGCTGATGTGTTCTGAGTTTAAAAGGTTTCTCCATAGCACGTACTAATTTTCGGGCGACGACGGTTGATTCGTGATTCAGTTGTTCGGAATAATCACTGTTTTTCATAATAAGGACAACAAACTCATCACCTCCCAGACGTGCGACGGTATCTTCACCTCTGACACATTTTTGAAAACGCTCTGCAACCCGCACCAGAAGTTCATCCCCCATATCATGACCAAGGGAGTCATTGATCACTTTAAAGTTATCCAGATCAATAAACAGCAATGCTCCGTAAGAGGTCTGACGTTTGCAGACTTCCAGTTTTTCATCCAGACGATTGATCAGTAAACGGCGGTTAGGTAAACCCGTTAACACGTCAAAATGGGCCAGCTTTTTAATTTTATTGTGGGTATATAATAACTGGCCGGTGCGTTGATTGAACAGTTGAGCCAGAGCTCCCAGCTCTCCTTTTGCAGATGTGTCAAGCAGGTGCAGTTCAGATGCTTTGTTATCCTGCTGAGACTGAATCTGCCTGGATAACTGCCTGACTGGTACGGTTACTATTTGTCTGATCAGCAGCCAGATGATAAAGATTGCCAGCAGCACCACGCTAACTGTAGCCTGCTTGAGTCGATCATAGGCAGCTGCTATTTTTTCGACCCCTTTGCTGTACGGCATAACTGTAACTATTTTCCAGAAAGTGTCGGGCATCATCGAGACAGAAACAAATACCGGCTCGTTAAGCAGGGGATCCTTTTCCAGTAAAAAATTATTATGTTTAAATATGCGGCTGTCAGTATCCAGTATCGAAGAAAGCATTGATGCCGCAATAATATTCGCCTCCTCCAGATTGATCTGATAGCTGGCCGATGCCAGCTTATTTGCTAATTCATTTCTGAGTCGACTTTTAGTGTCAATACTCTTAAGCAGATGGCTGCGTTTTTCATCTAACACGCCGGCAAATTCGCTGAACTGTGGTGATTTCTCTGCAAGATCTTGATAACTAAGAAATGATTTAAGTTCGCTGCCGTCTCTATTATTAACCGTAGAAATAACCTGCTGAATATCGGGGTATGATAAAAAAGTACCGTTGCGGTCAACCGCAAAAGCATAGCCGTCGAAAGACTGCGTAACCTTCTCAAGCAGCTGGTGCAGACCTTCAAATTTTAGATCGATAGTTGCCGCGCCGATATTTTGTCCGTCATTGATCATAGGGACGCTGACGGTAACCATAGGCTGCAGTGAATACGGATCTGTATAGGATTTTGACCAGTACACGCCGCCTTCTGCTAGGTAGGCGGCAGGGACATACCACTCTTCATGGTGATAACCGTTACCGTCCTGCTGATTATAATCATCATAAAATTCAAGCCGCCCGGACTGGTTTCGTCCCCAGAAAAAGCTGCGTCGTTCAATATCTGTATCGAACTGGAACGGGGCCGGCCAGACACCGCCGCCGGCAATATACTCTTCGGTGCCCTTATAATTCATTAACTGCAGAAGTAGCGCTTTATGCAGGTCTACATCTCTGGGCAGCTTTTCTGCCAGGTTTGCCATAGCATCGGCAAGTGTTGCGGCAAGTGTAATACGTTTTTCAAGCTCAGCCGCCACTTCATGATCGGCTTCGCTCAAACGTAGATAGGCCTGTTCCCGGATCAATTCATTACCGATTGTTTTCAGTACCATGATCACCGAGATGGTGATGATTAAAAAAAGTACAATAAAGATGGCCGATATTTTAAATTGAAGACTGTCGTACCACTTGAATGAAAATATGGGAGGGCTTTCCACGGCAACTACCTCGCTGTTAGCTCTGTTTAAGTTTTGCTGTATGTACAACAAGCCTGCAAAAAACGTTTGTGCTTAAATGAGATACTCTCTCATTTAAGCACAAACATGGCGAATTGTATAAAAAAAAGAAACGTTTAATCAAAATATTGTTTGTTAGAGCAAATAACAGTACTTATCAGAGCAATTATCCTAAAGCTAGGCTTACTAAATATTTGTTGAACAAGGCCCTTTTGTGTAAAGCGTGTTTTGTGGTGAAGGCATTTATTATAAACTGTGCTCCTTAAAAAAGTTGTACTGTATTACTGAGGAGGAGATAAGATGCGTCAGCAATATCATTTTCGTCAGTCTGAACAAGGGCTGCTGGCATGGGATGTATTTAGATTATTAAAGTTATCGCAGAGCTTAACAGTAAAAAAATTCCCTTTGCAGGCGATAACCGAGCTCGATGAACCGTTCTGGTACGGACTTGGCGGCGCGCTTCCTACCTGCCGCAATGTCGCACAACATGCATTATTGATTGATCAGGCAGATTTAACTTATCCGATAATACTCTGCTGTGAGGGACGGGTAATGGACGGTATGCACCGTGTATGTAAAGCGCTAAAAAATGGTTTGACCTATATTGATGCCGTACAGTTTACACATGCTGTGCAGCCTGATTATATCGGCGTTGAGCCGGATGATTTACCCTATTAGAACCACAAACACTGCAGTTTTTTATAATATTTATGAGGTAAAAAGAAATGGATTATGATTTTCATATCGGCACAATCGCTGATGTTTTAAAAGTTGACAGTCAAATTCCAGAGTTTGACGGCAGAAACACGGCAGAAAAAATGATGGATAAACTCGCCGCTAAAAATGCTTTGATTCTTATTGCCAGCTATAACAAGCAGCCGGTTGCTTATAAAATCGGTTATGAACTTTCGCATACAGAATTTTACAGCTGGCTAGGCGGCGTGCTCCCTGAGCATAGAAAGCAGGGGATCGCGACACAGTTACGCAAAAAACAGGAGGTCTGGGCTGCTGATAAGGGTTATGAGTCGCTCAGCGTAAAATCAATGAACCGCTTTCCTGCCATGCTGCAGATGCTGATTTCCAGTGGTTATCAAATTTCCGGTTATCAGGATAAAGGTTGTATTTCGAGCAGTAAAATATGCTTTATTAAATATTTAATACTGCAGGAATAATGGTAATTTAAGCAGCAGCCAGAAAATAATACCGGCAGCTGATCTTGAAATATTTATATCCGTTAGCCTGATATTTTCTTCTTTGTCATTCTTTACATTCTAAGCACATACAAGCCTTACAAAAGAAGCTATAGTCCGTTTTTAATGTTTATTTACCTTTCGGAATCTTATGATAGCAAACCGTAAAGCTGATCTGCTGCTTGTTTTCACCACTGTATTAGCGGCAGCCGGATGGATTTTTTCTAAAGAATCTATTCAGGGGTTACCGCCTTTTAGTTTTATCGGCCTGCGTTTCTTTTTGGCATCGTTATGCCTGTTACCCTTTTGTTACAGGGCGTTAGGTGCTGCTAAAAAAAGTGATATAGCTAAAGCGATGGGAGTCGGCATCCTGCTCGGCTGTGCATTATTATTATGGGTTTATGCTGTTTCGGTCAGTGATACGCTTGCTGAGGGGGCATTTATTATGAGTTTATCTATGCTTCTGGCGCCTTTAATCGCATGGCCGCTGTTTAATAGACGTCCGGCTCTGATCTTCTGGTTGTCAATTCCCTTTGCTCTTGCCGGCTTGTTTTTATTAGCACTTCAGGGGCAGTGGCAGCAGTCATCAAGCCAGCTGTGGTTTGGTGCCGCGGCGGTTGTTTTAGCTGTACATTTTAATTTCAACGGTAAATATGCGCAGCGGATCCCGACATTACTGCTCGCCTGTTTACAGCTGTTTGTAACCGGCTTAATGGGGCTGTTGTTTTCACTGTTATTCGAGTCAGTTCCGGCTGCAGTCGACAGCAGTATCTGGGGTTGGTTCGCTATGAGTGTTTTGTTTGCCACCAGCTTACGTTACGTGATGCAGACTACGGGTCAAAAACACAGTACGCCGGCAATGGCTGCTATTGTCATGATTTTAGAGCCGTTATGGATTATGCTCCTGAGCATTCTCTGGTACGATGAAGCTATGCCTGTCAATAAACTACTAGGCTGTATTCTGATTGTATTGTCATTATTACTCTACCGAGTCGGCGGCAGCATGTTAGCTAAAAGAAGAAGGGTGCTTGTGTAAAATTCTTTTTCGAGCGGTTGTTTTTAACTATAATGAACTCCTATTCTAATTAACAAACAATAACTACTAAGTTGAATTACTGATGGCAAAACAGAAGCCGGTTATTAAAATGCTGACCTACGGCATTCACTCACAATGGCAGTCAAAATCAAAAGAACTTCCGCAGGTAAAAGAATTTACTACGGATATTCCGGCACAGATCGATATTGAATTCGGCTTTATTGTTAATATAAAAAAAGCCAGAGGCAGTAAAATCCGTTACTGTATTGATCATCCGGGTATTCTTGATGATGCAGGGAATTTACGCGCCCCGTTTGACGGCGTGGTGCATGTAACGAACAATGACTGGAGTTTTTATCTTGGCGACACTATCTGGGCGCCGATTGCAGATAAATGCGGACAGTGGCGTATGACCATTGAATTGAATGACCGTATTATTGCTGATAAAACTTTCCATATTTCCCAGCCAGAGAAGCACAACGAAGCTGACTTTTGGAAGCGAGTTGGTTATTAATTCTAATTAGTTTTCAGGCCGTGCATACGATTAAATAATAAAGGAATAAAATGAAAAATAATATAAAGGAACTACTTAATACGGCAGTACAAGCTAATGATCGGTTTATGAAACGTTATAAAGAGATCTCTACAACCATAGGTTTAATGGATCAGGCACTGCGAAATCTTGGCAATAATTCCGAAGCTGTAACGATAGATAGCGCATCACTGAATAAAAAACTGGTATTTATTATTCTTGATTCACAACCCGATATCGTGGGTGTCGGCATAGGGAAAAATGGCGGGGAAGATTTGTCGCTGCTCGGGCAATATGATTTTAAACAGATAACAACAGAAAAAATTGTTGAACTACTTGAAGAAAACCTTATTTAATAAAGCAGTTCTTGAAAAATTTTATCGACTTCACCAGCTGCTTTTAATTTCCTAAGTTCACGATTGAAATCTATATTCAGGGTAAAGTTTTCAGGCTGTTTTTTTGTCCATAATATATAGAGATTCTTAAAAGTTAATGCATTTTCAGCAGTAACAATCTGTTCTTTATCCTGACTGAATTCCTGGTTAAGCAGCTGCAGACCGACAACTTCATTTGCTATAACTATATCCACACGCTGTGCAATGAGCCTTTCAAAACAGTGCTTTAAACTGTTTGATTTGATTTTAATAATTAGCGGATTATTGGTGAATTCATCGCTGTAAAAGTAACCGTTGATAACACAGACATCAAGGTAATTAAGATCTGTTATTTCTTTATATTTATATTTATTATTTTTATGCATAAATAACACTAGGTTGCTTGTGGCAATAGGATCCGAATACCAGAAATAGTTAGTACGCTGTTTATTATAATAACCGCCTAGTACGGCCTGGTATTTTCCTTTTTTACTATGCTCTACTGCACGTTTCCAGGGAATAAAAGCAACCGATAATTCGTAACCTATATTTTTAAGTGTGCGTCGGGTAATTTCGACCAGCGGTCCATTCTTCTCAAGATCCGCACCATAATAGGGCGGCCATGTGTCCGTTGCCATCTCAACAACCCGCTTATCTGAAGCTGCAGATAATGTGCTGTAGAAGAGTAAAAATAAAAGCGCATATATTTTCATATAAAATCCTTTGCATATAAATATATACCTATACCCATGTTACCTCAAGATGCTTTGTCAGGCACTGGATCGAATAGCAGAGCAAGGAACAGCATAAGGTAACGGCAGCTCCTTTTCGATTGCGCACCGCTGAACTGTTTTTTGAGCGAGTGCCCGTAGGGCAAGGCAAGCCGCACCAATCTGCAGACGCAAACACATTGAAACTGTTTGCGTAGTTATGGGGAGCCATCAGGATCTGCTCACCTTCCATTCAACAGGCAAGCCTTTCCTGAACAAATGAAATAAAAACTTTTAATTTTGCGGAAGGATAAATCAGCTGCGGATAAAGCAGATAAATACTCTGCCCATGAATATACTCATCTTCTAATATACTCTGCAGAGTTCCTTGCTCTAGCTCTCTATCCACATAATAGCTGGCGACGCGAATGATCCCTTTTCCTGCCAGCGCCTGTTGTTTCAGCAAATAATGGTCATTAATAGTTAACCAGCCTTTGATAGCCGTGTCAGCAGACTTCAAGGGCCAAAACTGCGGCTCTAATGCTGATAAACAGCAATGTGCAGACAGGTCTTTGATACTTTTCGGCACGCCATATTCAGCCAAATATTCAGGAGAGGCACATAAACAGTGCTGATAGGAAAATAACTCTTTTGCCACCATATTTTGCGGCGGGTGCAGGGTTGCACGAAATGCCAGGTCAAAATCGTCCTGATTTAAATCGTAATTGATATAACTTGAGTCGATAATAAAATGTATGCCGGGATACAGTTTCTGAAAGTCATGGCAGATATCTAATAGAAAGCGCTCGGTAAGTAATTTAGGGGCAGTGATCCGTAAAGCCCCCGTTAAAGCGTTATGCTCCTGATGAACATTGCGTTCTAAGTCCAGCATAGTGGTTTTTATTTTTATTCCCTGGGCGAGAATTTTCTCCCCCTCAGGGGTTAAACGTACACTGCGTGTCGTCCGCAGCAGCAATGAACACTTTAACTCTTTTTCCAGCTTTTTTATCTGATCCGATAAATATCCTCTTGATATTGATAAGTTCTGTGCCGCTTTGGTAAAACTAAGTTGTTGAGCGGTTTCGACAAATAGCATTAAACACTCGATTTTTTTATGCTGCTGCATGATTTTTATCCAAGATAAAGGGAAATTCAGACTAATATTCTACGCCATAACTAAAAATAGCGGTGATTGTTCTTTATATCAAACAATGATTTCATTTTCACGCTCTTCCACTTTGTCTTTTCCCCATTACAATATCATTCATTAAAATCATCAGATCAATATTAAAAGGACTAACGAATGATAAACATGCAGAGCAAACAACGTCCGATTCCATTAAATCAGTATTTAGCGAATGTTAGTGCCTTGTCATACGGCTGTATGGGACTTGGTGGTGATTGGGATCAAAACCCGGTTGCCCCAGAAAATATTATTCAAGCTCATCAGGTGATTGAGACCGCTTTACAGGCAGGTATTAACTTATTTGATCATGCGGATATCTACACGCTGGGAAAAGCAGAAAAAGCGTTCGGACAGGTACTGACTGAGCGGCCAGAATTACGCGAAAAAATGTACATTCAGTCAAAGTGCGGTATCCGTTTTGAAGATGATGCAGGTCCTAAGCGTTATGACTTTTCTAAACAATGGGTAAGCGCTTCGGTTGATAATATCCTGACCCGTTTAAATACCGAGTATATTGACACCTTGATTCTTCACCGCCCGGATCCGCTGATGGAGCTGGATGAGATTGCAGACACGCTTCTGCAGGTAAAAAATAGTGGAAAAGTTCGTCACTTTGGTGTGTCTAATATGCATCACCATCAAATGGCTTATCTACAGTCAGCGCTTGACGCTCCGCTCGTAGCCAATCAAATTGAAATCAGCCTGGCTAAATTAGACTGGTTAGAAGAAGGTATTATGGCGGGTAATCCTGAGGGCCGAGATATCAACTTTACAGCAGGAAAATTAGAATACTGCCGCCAGCATAATGTGCAGATCCAGGCTTGGGGAAGTTTAGCTCAGGGGTTGTTCACTGGACGTGATGTGACAGGTGAAAGCAAAGCAGTGCAGGCAACCTGCAGATTAGTGTCTAAACTGGCGGAGCAATATAATGTTCCGACTGAGGCTATTGTTTTAGCCTGGTTAATGCGCCACCCGGTACGTGTTCAACCTGTTATTGGCACGACCAGCCTTGAACGAATTAAGGCCTGCGTTCAAGCCGAACAGGTTCAGTTAACGCGTGAAGAGTGGTATCAGTTATATGAAAGTGCGCGCGGTCATGAATTACCTTAAGCGTTCTAAGGAAGCTGTAATGAACATAATGAATAAAATCGTTTCTTTGATGGTGATAAACTGGCATAAATTTACGCAAGCTTGTTCTGAGGTTCAGCAGTTTCAAGAGCGTATCTGGATAGTCAGTATCCAGCAAAGTTCAGGACAGCAGAGCAGTATGCTTAATGATACGTTTCTGGTCAGCGAAGACAGTTTTGACCGTCCGATGCAATGGATGGAGCTGCAAGGTTACCAGGCTGCAATGATTAAAAATGTAGATAAAATGCGCTGCTCGCAAGCGATCAAAATACAGCTGGAAAACAGTCTGCATAGTTTGATCCGGGTGAAGTAATTTAAATTTTTAATAGCTGAAAATGAACGCTATGTTCCCTTTACGTGCTGCTGAGAATATAACATCTTATATAGTCAGTTTTACAAAGACAGCTTTGGCTGAATAAAATCAATAAATGCCGATATACGTCGTGCAACAGAAGAAGACTTATAAAAAACGGCATTGATCTGCTCACGACCTGTATTGGTCAGTTTTTCCTGCTCTAATAGCGGGACTAACCTTCCTGCCGCAATATCTTCATTGACCATAAAACCGGATAAGCAGGCAATGCCGTTGCCAGTGAGTGCAAGTTGACGCACCGTTTCTCCATTACTGGCTGTCAAGCTCGGTTCAATATAATCAATTCCGGCTAATGGCCAGCTGTTTAATACTTTTGCTCCCGTAAAACCAATTAGCTGATGCTTAGATAAATCACTCATCTGTTTTGGTACACCTCTTTTGGCCAGATACTCAGGAGAGGAGACCATATACAGCAGACTTTTTCCTAACGGACGGGCGTGTAAAGTGGAATCGGTTAATTTACCAATGCGGACTGCCAGATCGGTTCTTTTCTCTAACAGATCCACAAAACCTTCATTAGAGGTGAGCTCTAATTGAATGTCAGGGAACGCTTTTTTAAAAGACTGGATAAGAGGAACAAGTTGATGAAATACAAAAGGGCTTGCCGCATCGATGCGCAATCTGCCTGCAGGTAACTCACCGCGAGAGACAAGTTCTTCTTCTGCCTGCTGAATGTGTAACAACCCGACACGAACAGAATCAACAAACTGCCGTCCTTCATCGGTAAGCTCGATCCGTCTTGTGGTGCGGTTTAAAATAGTGACACCAAGCTGTTTTTCGATTTTGCTCACCGCACGAGACACTCGGGCGACCTGAATATCTAACGTATCAGCCGCAGCAGAAAAACCACCACTGTCGACTACGGTAAGTAAGATTTCTAAATCATCAGAACGGGTCAGCATGCAGTCCTCCTTACAACCTTAATACTTATTTTTGCAATATTAACAAAAGTAATTTGTTAATAGTACGGTTTTTCACAACTTAACAAAACACAATAATGCCCCCGTCAAACGAAAACACATCTTGTGCTGCAATATTAAAACAGAAAAAGAGGGAAAAATTATGCCTTTAGCATTACTCGCATTGACGCTCAGCGCCTTTGCTATCGGAACCACTGAATTTGTCATTGTCGGTTTAATCCCGACCATGGCCCAGGATTTAAACGTATCACTGCCTTCCGCCGGACTGTTAGTCAGTCTTTATGCACTTGGTGTTGCCATTGGCGCACCGGTATTAACGGCGTTAACAGGTAAGTGGAATCGAAAACATGTTTTACTGGCGGTTATGGCACTTTTTGTTGCCGGTAACTTATTAGCATGGCAAGCACCGAGTTATGACACACTGATTGCCGCACGTATATTAACGGGTCTGGCACATGGTGTATTTTTCTCCATAGGTTCAACCATTGCAACCGGGTTAGTTTCAAAGGAAAAAGCAGGCAGCGCTATTGCGACTATGTTTACCGGGCTAACCGTGGCACTGGTAACGGGTGTGCCGCTGGGCACTTACATTGGTCAAACATTCGGCTGGCAGGCAGCTTTTTTAATTGTGGCGCTGCTCGGTTTGATTGCTCTTATTGGCAGTGCGCTGTTAGTACCAAATAACTTAAAGCAGGCGCCTGCGAGCAAAATTTCAGCGCAGTTTAAAGTACTTGCCGAGCCTCGCTTACTGCTGGTCTACGCAATTACAGCAATTGGTTACGGCGGCTCATTCATCGCCTTTACTTATTTAGCACCTATCCTGGAACAGGTTTCAGGTTTTGATACCAGCGCTGTCAGTCTGATCATGTTGGTTTATGGCGTTTCGGTTGCAATAGGTAATGTCTGGGGCGGGAAAATGAGTGATAAAATGGGCCCGATTAAAGCACTCTCCATTATTTTTGCAGGCCTTGCCGCGGTGCTGCTGGTGTTCAATTTCACCGCGGTTAACCCAATTGCAGCGGCTGCAACTATCTTAATTTGGGGAGCATTTGCCTTCGGTAATGTGCCGGGTTTACAGGTTTATGTAGTCAAACTAGCAGAAAAGCACACTCCGGATGCAGTTGATGTGGCCTCTGGTCTTAATATTGCAGCATTTAACGTAGGCATTGCACTTGGTGCCTGGGGGGGCGGTTTAATCGTAGCAGAAGCTGGACTTATGAACACACCTTGGATTGGCGCGATTGTGGTGTTGCTTGCTCTTGTGTTAACACGCTTTAGCGGCGCATTAGATAAGAAAGCAGAATCTCAGGCACTTAAGATGCAAACTGCTTAATCCATCATAAAGGCGATACTCTAAAAAATATCGTCTTTATTTTTACTTCATGGAGAAATGATCATGGCAGCTGTTATAGGTATATTAGTCTTGGCAGGTATTGCGTATTTGCTAAAGAAGAACACAGGGCTTCCCTTACATCAGTGGATTGCTAAGAAATATCAAGCGCACTTAAATGTGCAGAATAAGTGTAAAAAGTAGAATTAATAGAGGCTGTCGATATTCTTCGCTGGAATTATTTCTAAGTCGCCTAAATACAGTTTATCTGTGCACATTGTTTTCAGCATGGTGTTTTGATTTTTGCAGAAGCAAGTATATTGAATCACCATGCTGTTTACCCTAGAAAAAGTATGTTACACCAATACCCGTTATATATTCGCTTTCATCATAAAATGTAATATTAGAACTGGTTGTTTCATAGCCGCTAAGCACATTAAAGCCTAAATTTTCCCAGCCCATAAAACTGCTGTATTCGTAGGCAAACATCACACTGTAAATTGAGTTTTCCTGGGTCTGGTTAAAGATTGGATTTTCAGCATCGTATTTTGTTTTTGAATAACCGCCGTTTAATGAAAAATGATGGTTTCCAAAACTATGCATTCCAGTAAGGCTAAAACCATACCTGTCATAGGACATTGCTTTACCGTCTGCTGAATATCTCTGATATTCAAGTGAAGGCATAATAAAAGTTGACCGGCCGACCGGTCGTCCATAGGAAACCTGAACTAAATATCCAGAGCCGCCGCGTTTTAACAGCTCCTGCTCAGCAGTAGTACTGCCGGACTGTTCATTCTCGATCTCTTTATCATAATACGCAAAATCTGCATCTATCCCCGTATCTAAAACGTTGTCATATTGTATACGGTAAGCATTGCCGGATACGTCAGTAGTTTTTCTTGAACTATTGACAAGGTACGGGTTTTCCCATGTTTCACCATTTACAATGGTAGGTAAATATGAAAAAGACAGCCTGGAATTCTCACCAACTTCAAATGCGTAGCCAAGTTCTAATGCAACGACCCCTTCAATAATATCTGCACGAGATGTACCCAAAAACAGCTGCTGCGTTCCAAAGGTATAGCGCACCTGACCTAACGGGATCGGCATAAACTCAGAATCTGATTCTCCTGCACTGTTTAAATCGCCTGTTTTAACCGCGTGATCCGTATTAAAGTTACTTTTTCCACCGCTAAATGCGGCTAATAAACTGATTTCACCGCTTAGCCCTTGATTATCGGCAGGACCTTCTGCAGCATTGGCGTACGCAGAGCAGCCAAGAGCAATCCCTGCAAGTAATAGATAATTCCTTTTCATTATTATCCCTATAATGTTTGTTTAAATGTTAAGTTTATCCAGCTCGAAGTGAATTGATATTATATACCCGTTACCAATCAAAATGCATTTATCAGTCGTTAGCTCGGACACCAAGACAAGGCGCAATATGATGACAATGGCTAGCCCTTATCGAATATTGCAACGCAGTATTGGTTTTCGAGCTAGCGACCCACAGGGCAAGCCGTGAGGCAAACACCTTCGTTGTTGTGAAGTCTCGATTTAACCAGTTAGATCGTCACCTTCACGCCTAGAAACTGTTCACCTCACGACTTGCTGATTTTTGCATCTTGAATGATAACGGGTATATATGTTTTTTCGGCTGCAGTTCTATTTGTTTGAAATTGAGTGCATTACTACTGTATATCTGTTTTTGAGAAGCTGTTAATACTTATTAGTATTTTTTCATCACCAGCACGCTTAGTACATCACGTATTCTGAAATAGCGACGCTGTTTAAAATAGGACTCAAAATCTTTATCGCCAGGCATAGGGTAGTACATCTCTTTCTCATCCTGGCTGTGGGCTGTATGCAGCTTAGGATCTTTTCCATCAATTAATTTTCTCAGCACACGTCCCAGCAGTTTTGCACCTATTACTGCTGTGTACATTAAGACACTCTCCTGTGTCGCATTAGCTTTTAATGTAAAAGCCTTGCGGGCTAATACCTCACCAGTATCAATACCCTCATCTATCCAGTGAACCGTTACACCGCCTCTGTCACTGCCGTTGTTTAATACCCAGAAATACGCCATTGCCCCTTTATAGGAGGGAAGCCAGCCGGGGTGAATATTTAACACGCCGGTTTTAGGAAGTGAGATAATCTCTTTTTTTAATATCTGCGAAAAATAGGCTGAAATCAGCAGATCAGGCTGGAGCTTTTTAATAAACTCCTGACAGGATTTATCATTAATATTTCCGCAGTGAAAAACAGGAATATTATGATCCGCGGCAATCTTCCATGCCGGCTTTAAACGTTTTCGTAAAAATGGAAAAGCGAGTGTGACTAGATAACCGAGTACTTGAATGCCGCGTTGCCAAAGGAGCAGCCATGCGAATTTCCATCCCACTTTTTTAAGATGGTTGATGATGCGGGTTCGTCCGCGGATAGACATTTTTAACGGCTGGGCTTTTACAACACCGACAATATTAATCTCCGGCATGTTGAATAACTTATTCATAATCACTGCACTGCCAAGGTGGCCTGCTGAGTACAGAATTATCACATCCATTGGGTAAACTTCCTTGTTGTTGTATAACTTAATTAAGTGCCATTGTATCTTATACAGTTCCGTCTACTCAGCAGTGAGTTTATTAAAAAAATTTATATTAACGGGAAACTGAAGATAAATTAGCGCTGTCATTTTTCTAAATACATATAATGCCCCTGATTACACAGCAGATTTCACGTGAGAGCGTTTATATATTAGCCAGACAGCTTGTCAGCCCTGTATTTACGGGACAGGCAGGCGATACAGCTAAAAACAAACGAATCAAAAAACAAAGCTGATAACTGTTAAACAGGTGGTTTTGTATGTTTTACAAACATATTCACTGATTTTAAGTTGAGAAGCGCATAGACAGCGCTATTAATTTAACAAATTGTTAAACGATAATTAAGCCGCAGGCATTCAGCAGTAAATTAGAACAGACAGGGCGCGGCAGTCAGTTAAGCATTGAAGCGGGTATATTACCCGCAGCATAGGCAGATGCTTGAATTACAAAGACTCGTCGGCTTGAATCTGTCCTACTAATAATACCGGCGCCGCATCGAGTTCGTCAGCATCCATCATTGATGCAATACGCTCGACGGCTGAAAGCAGCTGGCTTTGTTCCCACTCTTCAAGATTCTGATAACGTTTAATAAAGTGCTCTTGAAGTGGTCTCGGCGACTCGTTTAATAACGTTTGTCCCGCTTCACTTAAGGATAAATGCACTTTACGCTTATCCGTTGTACTGCGTGTTCTAATGACTAAATTACGGCTTTCAAGTCTGTCGAGAATCGTTGTCACGGTTGCCGCGCTTAACGTTATTTCCTGAGCAATCTGCTTTGCAAGCGGCGCATCAAGCTGAGCTATTTTGCGCATTACCATCAGCTGCGGCCCGGTTAATCCAGAATCTTTATTTAACTGCCGAGAATGTATACTGATAGCTCGGATCACTCGGCGTAATGAAATTAATAGTTGTTCGTACTTTTCCATAATTCCCTCATTATTTTTTTGCGTACCATAACAGAAATAATCATAAGACTCATGCGCAAAATAGAAAAAAAGCAGAATAACGCTGAACGATATTCTGCTTTCTGGTTTATGTGCAAAATTAAAGGCTTGTGAGCCTAAAAGTATTACTCACAGACCCTAGTTATTTCATTCTCAGTTTGCCAGTTCAATTTTAGTGAAGTCGATTTTGTTCGCTTTTGGTGAACGTTCAATATCAGCGACTTTACGGTAATGAGTTTTTAGAATATAACCGAAGCACCCTAAAATTAATGCTATTGCTAATGCGCCGACCCACTGAATTTGTAAAAAATCTAACTTGAACAGCAGTGTTAATCCGCTTAACAGCGCAATATTACCGATGATATAACGGGTTTTACCAAAACGCAGCACGGTCAGATTTAAATTGTCGGTATATAGACGAACTAATGAATCAAGTGAGTTGATAACAAATGTTACCCCTACAATCACCATCGCCAGATTATAAAATCCTGCTGTCGGGATGGCGTTAGCACTGTAGTAATAAAGCACGCTGAACCATACTGCAATCGGAATAGACGGGAAAATCATCATTGCAGCTAATACTTGATAGGTTCTCATTCCACCGACAAAACGTGCGGTAAATTGACCAATCATAATGCTCCAGGCAAACCACCAGAACAGGTAAAATTCATGGTAATCATTAAGCGGCAGTACAAAGCGGTGAAGATTAGTAAAGTAGTCGCCTAATAAAGCAAAAGTAGTAAAGAACTCACCAACACTTGAGTTATCAGTTAAAAATGCACCTGCCCACATGATTGCGATTAAAGCTAAAAATAACCAGCTGCTGCCCAGGCTTAAAATTTTGACGTAACGGATATTGGTACTTGAATACACGGCGGCGGCAATAACCAGGAATACAATTAAGTAAAAACTGCCGACAAGGGTTTCACCGTCACCTAAGCCTGGTAAGTACCAGGGCAGGTTAGTCAGGAGCAGGTAGGCAGTAAAGGCACAGGTGCCGATAATAACTAAGTTATTAATAAACTTAATTAACGAAATTTCGAAAAACTTAACTCTTGGTTCAATAACACAAAAGTAGAAACAGGTTAAAAAGTAGAATGCCCAGATAAAGAAAGCCCAGAAACCAAATTCAATGGCTAAGGGATTACTAAAACCATATTCAGGGCTGCTCGCAATATCAGCGTAACCTGCAAATTCGGTTAGCGGGAACATGATTAAACCTACATCTAAACCAGAGGTAAAGAGAATAGCGATAAAGGTAAAATTGCGTACAGGCGTGACACCAATACACTTCATATTACCCCAACGGTAAATAACAAACGCAATTGCGGCAAAAGTAAATAAAATGCCGATTGACAGCCAAATAGTCATTATTTGGCCTCCAGGTGGATATTGTTGACACACATAATTAATTCCTTGTGTTGTTTTATAAAACGCTGCTGAGCAGTTTTTAAAGGCTTAAGTATCGTGTTGACGATAGTTAAACCCTGAAAAAATGAACGCGGCAATATAGGCCATTTGCGTATTCCGCTTAGGCTGGCCCTGACCTTTTTGCTGTAATTGACAGATTTCAGCCAATTACAATAAATTTATGACCAGTTTGAACTAGCTGACCTGACGTTTCGGGGCTTGTAATCGCTGACTGCTCTGCCAGTTATCTGCCACAGTTACTTCAGCCGTGCTGGGCGCAAGAGGTGTTTTACCTAAAATAATATCGGCGGCACGCTCTGCGGCCATAATGGTCGGTGAGTTCAGATTGCCATTAGGAATTGTCGGGAAAATTGATGAGTCAACGACTCGTAGACCTTCGATACCATGAACTTTAGTTTCTGAGTTCACTACCGACATTGCATCTTCGCCCATTCTGCAAGAGCAGGAGGGGTGGTAGGCGCTTTCAACTGAACTTCTGACAAAACTATCGATTTCCTGATCGCTTTGTACCGCAGCTCCCGGCTGAATCTCTTCGCCGCGATATTCATCTAAGCCGGGCTGATTGATAATTTCACGGGTTAATCGAACACAGGCACGAAAACCTTTAATGTCATCCTGGTGTGATAAATAGTTAAACTGAATTTGCGGTGCCGTATGTGCATCGCTTGATACCACTTTAACGCAGCCGCGGCTTTTAGGTTTGTTATGACCGATGTGAACCTGAAAACCATGACCTGCAAATGCTTCTTTACCATCGTAACGCATGGCCGCCGGTAGAAAGTGATACTGAAGATCCGGCCACTCTAAACCCGCTTTAGAACGGATGAATCCGCATGATTCAAAGTGATTGGTCGCGCCTAAGCCGGATCTGTTCAATATCCAGCGTGTACCAATAAACAACTTGTTTAACGGATCAATTTTGCCGTTAAGCGATATCGGTTTTAAGCATTTAAACTGGAAGTAAAACTCAAGATGGTCCTGCAGGTTTTCACCTACACCGGGCAGTTCATGAACCTGCTCTATACCGGCTTGTGCTAATGTGTCTGCTGCGCCGATCCCCGACAGCTGCAGAATATGCGGCGAGCCGATAGAGCCGGCACAAAGCAGGACTTCTTTATTACAGCGCAGATCCGTTAACTGACCTTTAGACTCATAAGAAACTCCCACGGCTGTTTTACCTTCTAACAACACTTTGTGAACCAGTGCATGGGTAATTACGGTGAGATTAGCACGCTTCATGGCCGGTCTTAGGTAGGCATTCGCCGTAGACCAGCGTACACCGTTTTTGACTGTCATATGCATCGGCCCGAAACCTTCCTGCTGCCCGGCATTGTAATCTGCAGTTGCTAAATAACCTGCATCAACACCCGCATCCACAAAGGCTTGATATAACGGGTTTTTCATATTATTGCCGTTATTTACAGCCAGAGGTCCAGACTCTCCGCGATAGTCATTAGCGCCGAATGACCAGGTTTCGGCTTTTTTGAAGTAGGGTAAGCAGTGTGCATAATCCCAGTTTTCAGCTCCAGCCTGCTGCCATTCGTCAAAATCACGTGCATGGCCGCGTACATAGACCATGCCGTTAATAGATGATGAACCGCCTAATACTTTACCCCGAGGGCAGTGCATACGCCGGTTGTCCAGAAACGGCTCGGCTTCAGTTTCAAACTGCCAGGCGTATTTTTTAGTGTTCATCGGTATGGATAATGCGGTCGGCATTTGAATAAAAATACTCTTATCACTACCGCCGGTTTCCAGCAGCAGAACTTTATTGCCGGGATCAGCTGACAAACGGTTTGCCAGTACACAGCCTGCGCTTCCTGCGCCTACAATGATGTAGTCATATTGTGATCTAGTCATATTCATTCCTTAAAACGGACTTTCAAGCGGCTGCATGCCGACATATACCGCTTTAATCTGGGTATAGGCTTTTAATGTTTCACTGCCGTTTTCACGGCCGATACCTGACATTTTATAGCCGCCGACCGGCATTTCAGCGGGGGATGCACCATAGGCATTTATCCAGCATATACCGGCCTGGAGCTGATGGATCACCCGGTGAGCGCGGGTAATGTCTTGGGTAAACACACCAGCGGCTAATCCTAAGTGGCTGTCATTTGCGCGCTGCACAACTTCCTCTTCATCGCTGAAAGTCAGTACCGACATAACCGGGCCGAAGACTTCTTCTTTGACTAATGTCATTTGGTCAGTGCAGTCGGTGAAAATAGTCGGCGCAACAAAGAAACCATGTGGTGCATTTTCCGGCTGTAATGCTTTACCGCCAGTGAGCAGGGTCGCGCCCTGTGCTTTGCCAGTCTCAATATAGTCGAGCACTTTCTGTTGATGGGCCTTTGAAATCAGTGCCCCGAAATTGGTTTCAGCATTCATCGGATCGCCGCAGACAATATTCTGCTCGGTACGCTCAACTAGGCGCTTAATAAAACGCGGATAAATATCCTGCTGAACAAACACACGTGTACCATTTGTACAGATTTCGCCCTGGGTATAGAAATTACCCAGCATAGCGGCAGATACCGCATTTTCGATATCGGCATCATTAAAAATAATCAGCGGCGACTTACCGCCTAATTCCATAGTGACTTCTTTTAGTGAAGCAGCGGCTGCTGCCATCACTTTTTTGCCGGTACCAACTTCACCGGTAAAAGACACCTTAGCGATATCTTCATGGCCGGTTAGCCAGGCGCCGACTCTGCCGTCGCCTTGAAGCACGTTAAATACACCATTGGGGAGACCGGCCTGAGTGAATATTTCAGCTAAACGCATTGCGCCGCGCGGGGTTTCTTCTGAGGGTTTAAAAATCATCACATTACCGCAGGCTAAAGCCGGGGCTGCTTTCCAGCAGGCAATCTGCAGCGGGTAGTTCCATGCACCAATACCAGCACAAATACCTAACGGCTCGCGGCGGGTATAATAAAAATCATCACCAAGGTGCTGCTGATTACCTTCAATGCTCGGGGCAAGGCCTGCAAAAAACTCGATTGAATCGGCCCCCGTGACCACATCAACCACGGATGCTTCCTGCCATGGTTTACCGGTATCCAATACTTCACCAGCGGCAAGTTCGTCATTGTATTCCCGCAGCAGCGCGGCTGCTTTAAGCAGAATACGGCTGCGCTCTACAGCAGTCATTTTTGACCATTGAGCAAAACCGGATTTAGCACTTTCAATTGCGGCCTGCTGCACTGCTTCATCTGCTGTTTCAACTAAATAGCTGATTTGACCTGTCGCAGGGTTAACTACTGGAAATGTTTCACCCGTGCCGTTAGATATATATCGACCATGAACATAATTTTGATAAACGATTAATGACGACATTGATTTTCTCCATACTGCAGAATAACAGTCTCAATAAAGGCTTTAGACAGCATTTGCGCCTGCTTGAAATCCTGCTCTGGTGTTGAACTCAGGGCACTTCGCAGCCAGAAACC
This sequence comes from Psychromonas aquimarina ATCC BAA-1526, assembly GCF_000428725.1. Lineage (GTDB taxonomy): Bacteria > Pseudomonadota > Gammaproteobacteria > Enterobacterales > Psychromonadaceae > Psychromonas > Psychromonas aquimarina. The sequence continues at coordinate 452,148 of NZ_KE386791.1, read as the reverse complement.
GTCAATCACCGCCGCGGTTTGTTTGGCGGCATTAACCGCGGCTGTATCCGGCAGAAGCTGTTTAAAAGAAAAAAGCAGGTTGCTGTAGAGGCGCTGGCTGTTGATATGCTGAAGTCTTGCTAATCCCGGATCATGCATCGCCTGGGACCAGAAACTTAACCATGTTTTAGTTACTGCATTTGAACGCTGCAGTTCGGTAAAATTTGCTTCAACAATCATAGAGAGCCTTGTAACAGGAGACAGGGTTTTACCTGATGTCCTTATTAATAATGCCTGCTTTAATTCACTGAGAAGATATTTAAGTGTAGCTTCAATTAACCCTTGTTTGCCGCCGAAGTAATGGCTGATGATCCCCGATGACATGCCCGCCGTACCACTAATCGTATTAATTGTGGTGTGCTGTAATCCATAGCGTTCGACTGATATCAGCGTGGCATCAATAAGCTGCTGTTGTCGGACATGTTTCATCGCCGGTCTCGGCATAAATAACTTCCCTTTATTCTTAAATAACGTTGTTAATTGAACGCTCAATTAATAACGATCCTAATGATTAGTGCTCTAACTATCAAGTGTTAATTCGAACGCTTCCAAAATTGAGCAGTAATCAAGTTAATTGGAAATTATGAAAATAAAGGGTAAGATACCGCCCTAAGTGCGCTGTTTTATTGGGTTTGGCTTGTTTTTCTAAAAGTGAGAATAGCCAGGTAATTACAGCTAAAATTATTTTAACTGTAATTATTTTGTCGGTGAAAGATAATCAGACGCTATCAGCAATAGTTTTTACAAGCAAACGCACCTGACTGAACCGCTTTAAAACAGGGAAGAAAACCTGAAAAAATATCCTTGCCCGGGGCGGCCGGCTATGCACATTGGAAACACGGTGAATCTGGGATAACGCCTTAAATTCAATGAATTACTTCCAATAATTCTGCTGTTACAACTGCATAAGTTAGTGGGGTTTTGTCTGGTGATATAGCGCAGAAAATATTTATTTTGTACAAAGGAATTGAAAGATTGATAAAGAACACATTTAGCCTTCAAAAAGAGCTGCCGTTAATGCAGGTGCCGGACTTAAATACAACATGCCGTAAACTTATTGAATGGGCTCAGCCGTTAATAACGGAACAAGAAATAACTAAGACTAGAGAAGTGGTTGAGCAGTTTCTCCTGCCTGGCGGTGAAGGGGAAAGACTACAAAACGAGCTGCTTGAATGGGATAACCAACAGACTCAATCTAACTGGTCTGCGCCCGTCTGGCGAAACCTTTACCTGGAATCTCGAGATTCTCTGGTAATTAACAGCAATGTATTTTATTACCTGAAAAGTAAGCGTGATGAAAAGGCCTGCTCACAGGCAAATATTGCTGCAGCGTTAATCAGTAGTGTTTATGATTTTATCGCTTTGATTGATAAACAAGTGCTGACGGCTGATATGCAGAAAGAGATGCCGCTTTGTATGAATCAGTATAAAAATCTGTTTTCTTCAATCAGAATTGCACGGCCGGGAACAGATGAGTTCAAAGTTTCATCATCCAGAAAGCATATTGTTGTTATGTACCATCAGCGCATCTACAAACTCAATATCATTAATGGAAATGGAATTGTTCGCTCTGCCTCTGCAATTGAATTCGATCTCAACTGCATTATTTCTGTTTCTGAAAAAGGACAGAATTTAGGTCTTTTGACCACAATGCAGCGGGATGCCTGGGCAGAAAGCCGGGCAGATCTGCTTCAGTTATCGGCCGATAATAAAAAAGCGATGACTGTTATTGAAGAAGCTGCCTTTGCCTTATGCCTGGATGAAAACAATCCGAAGGAGATAAGTGAAATATCAAAACAGTTACTTCATGGAGACGGCCGAGATCGCTTCTTCGATAAGTCGCTGCAGTTTATCGTTTTTAAAAACGGCAAGACCGGGATAAATTTTGAACATACCGGGGTAGACGGCTCAGTTATGTTACGCATGGTTGGTCATATCTATGACACGATTGATAAGGTTTGTTTTGATGAAAGGGATATTTCTGTTGAAACAAAACAAGGACTTTTCCCAAACGTCGAAGAAATGGAATTTGACTTAGATGAAACACTGAAACAGACAATTTCTACAGCAGCTGATTCGTTTAAACAGCACACGGCAAATACCCAGACCAGGGTTTTAAATTTTACAAGCTTTGGTAAAAATCAGATCAAGAAGTTTGGTGTCAGCCCAGATGCTTTTGTTCAGCTGGCGCTGCAGCTGGCTGAATATAAACTTTATGGCAAGTGCTACAGTGCCTATGAAGCCGTGATGACCAGAACGTTTCTCGACGGACGTATCGATGTTTTGTATACCGTTTCACCCGAGTCGACGGCATTTATTAATAATATACGCGATGCCGGATGCACTGCTCAGACTAAAATTGATTCACTCATTAAAGCCGCCGAAAAGCATATTGAAAGGGCAAAAGAGTGCAGATTTGGTCATGGTATTTACACTCATTTTCTAGCGCTAAAGTACCGATATAAAAAGGCTGGCCGCAGCATCGGCATCGATACGCTGCCGGAAATATTTACAGATAAAGGTTACCAGACTCTCAACCATAGTGTGGTTTGTACCAGCACCACGTCAGACTACGGTGTAGAGCTGGCAGGTTACGGGCCGATTGTAGATGACGGCTACGGGATCCGCTACTTCAAGCGCAATGACAGCATCTGCTTTAATATGACAAGCCGCAGTGATATGCAGGATAAACTTGAGCTGATGCAGTTCTATATCGAGCAGTCGCTGCAGGAAATGGCCGATCTGATGCGTCAGAGAAAATAGCGATTCGCACACTCGCTGTTTTATCTGCAGACGAGTGTGCTTTTTCTACTATATTTAAATATCCAGTCTTAAGCTGCTGTTAACCCTATCTATTAACGCCTGTACTTAGAGGCTGTGAAGCCTCCACATGCAGCGGTAGTGAAAGGCTATACATACAAATCCATACATTATATCTTTTCTAATAAAACTGCCTGACGACTTATAATAGTCAGCGCAAAACACGGGAGCTAAGTGCATAGAAGCAATCTGCGGCCGCGAATTATATCCTCTCAGAGTTGTTTTTCAGCAGTGAACTATTTAATGTAGTTGGTTTCTTGTTGATGTAATTTAAGGTTTCACCTGCATGGTGCCTGCTAGTAAAAAGGGTCTAGCAAACTATGCGGCTATATCGAACAGTTACATTAAGATACTGAAAATATAAGGTGGAAAATGAATAAGCTTTTTTTCTTGGGAGTTTTATGGTTCAGTCCTGCATTTGCAGAGTCATCTGCAAATGCAGATGTTGTTCTGCCCAGCTACCAGGTATCTTATGAATCTGATGCTGTAACAGTACCTCAGGCTATTGCAAAAACCTCATGTATGAGTGTAGTGTGTAATAAGGCTGTAAATGCTGATACCGCTCCCCAGCCCCAAGCATCAACAATAACTCCGTCAACTCAAAATACCGCCTTTGAAAATTTAGGTGATGCAATCTATATACTGGGCACAATGGGCTTAGCAGACAACTGTAGATATCAAATAACTAATGCTCAGGATTGTCCGGATTAAATACAAGGTAAATCGCGGGATAAAACCAATAAAGTCACCAATTGATTCACTTATTAGCGCCTTTCAAAAATACGTCGACGAAAAGGGCGCTCTAATGCGTTAGAGAAATGCAGCTCAGCACATTCGCTGTTTTATCGGCAGATGAGTGTGCTTTTTTGCTTAAATATCCAGCCTCAAGCTGCAGTTGATTTTATCTATTAACGACTTCAGCACTTCATCTTCTGCCGCCAGATCTGTCCGTTTAGCAGCAATATCATGGTTTGATTAAGGAACTGATTGATTTTTTCTCTGTAGAATTTTGTCAGCTGCAGCCAAACCGCTTATTGTTGTTTATTTTCTGGTGAGAATTAACTTTTGATTGCTATGGTAATCATGGGTTGCTATTGTCTCGCCCGCTGTTCAGGGCAGTCCTGGGCGGTTTAAACTAATAGAGATAATTAATGAAAAAAAATGCAATTGTACTAAGTATGGCTTTAATTTTAAGTGCTTGTGGATCTGATGGAGCAGACGACACAAAAGCCGTACAGGACGTTGTTAATAAGGAAGTTATAGACGATAAAAATATAGATGAAGTTATCAATAATGAAAATGTTGATAATATAAACCCTGTTGTTAGCGAGACTGTTAAGCCGGTAATCGTTAACCCGGTAATTATTAAACCTGTAAGGCCTATCCATACAGGAACTGTGGAAACTGTTAAGCCAATAATCACGGAAACAGTTAAACCTATAAAGCCGATCCACCCTGAAACGGTTAAGCCTGTAACTGTTAATCAGGAAATTGTTAAGCCAATAAAGCCGAACATTACAGAAACGATTGAAACTACAAAACCAATCGCTGTCGAAACAGTTGAACCTATAAAGCCTGTTGTTACTGAGACGGTTGATCCTGCTGTTGTTGAACCTGAGCTTATTAAGCCTATAAAGCCAATTCTTACTGAAACTGTTGAAACGGTAACTATTGAGCCTGAAACTGTCACCGAAAATGTGACTGAAACGGTTACGCCTGAGACTGTAAAGCCTGAAATTGTTAAGCCGGTAATTGTTGACCCTGAAACTGTTACTGAAACTCTTGAGCCGGTGATTGTTGAGCCTATTACTGAAACGAATGAAGCTGAAACGGTTAGTGAAATTAATGATCCGGTTACTACTGAAACTGCAGAGCCTGAAACTGTTAAGCCTGTAATTGTTGATCCTGAGGCTGTTACTGAAACTATTGAGCCGGTGAATGTTGATCTTATTACTGAAACGAATGAAGCTGAAACGGTTAAACCAATAGACTCGATTACTGCTGAAACTGTTAATCCGGAAATTGTTGATAACGACCTTGTTGAACCTGTAATTATTGATAATGAAATTCTTGGTCTGCCTGAAACTGTTACAGAAATTGTAGAGCCTGAAACCGTTACTGAAATTGTAACTGAAGCGGTTACGCCTGAGACTGCCGAACAGGAAGTTGTTGAATCAGAGCTTGTTGAGCCTGAGGTGGTTGATCCTGAAATTCTTGGTGATTTTGATACTATTGCTAAAGTGTTAAATTATGATGTTGATGAAATAAAGCATATATGTACAGCAGACAAATATGAGTGCGTGCTAAAAGACAAACTTAATGAAGAAACAAACGAGATGGAATACGAAATTTCAATCTCTAGAACTGATGATTCTACCAATGGGATATTTACTTATTATCCGCTAAAAGGAAAGGGTTTAATCACAGTATCAAAAGTTGTTCAGTTAGATCAAATGCAGAAATATTTAATTCATGAAAAAACAACATGTTCATTATTTGGTACTGGTTCTATAGATTCTGTAAAGACTGAAAAATGTAATTTGATGAATGTTGATGGTGGATATAAAACAGAGGCAAGTTTTACAGCAGATCATTCATACTATGAACATTCAAGATATGGGAATGAATACTTAATAGGAATATTATTTGAAAATAAGCTTTTTATTAATGCTGTACCTAAAATAGAAATTAGAGAGCATTTGTTTGATGATAAGCCTATTGATGATGTAGATTTAGGAAAGCTGTTTGATCTTATGATGCATGTGTCAGTTGAATAAAATACGTAAGTAAATAATAAAACCCTCGCCAAGTGCGGGGGTTAATCGTTTATGGCTGGTGGTTAAAACTAATAGGAGAGTATATACAAATGGAATCACTAGAAGAGAGAAATGGGCCCATTGACTGGACACACAACTTAATTTCTTAAATGATCAACCCAAGTTATGCGGCGAACCTTTGTCTTGCAAAATAAACCTGACCCTCGAATTCTCTATTTATTTAATGGTCATCTCGATTGTTTGATTAAGGATCTGATTGATTTTTGATCTGCTGAAAATTGCTGTTACTCCTCTTATGTTCAGTTATGCTGAACAAAACACAAGCAGCGTCCCCTCCGTATTTTGCCTGCTTCGTTTGAAAAATGTGCATATCATCCTGGTGATCTATTTGTCGAATCACGATTATCTTACATATATTTACAATTCATTGAATTGATTTGATCTTTTGGTTATTGTGATGTTTTAAGTGAATAAGATATACAGCAGGGCAATTGCGTCACTGTGATGTATATAAAACTGTTATATGCAAACGGAGTAGTCGAGTGTCGAATTTATATTGGCCAATCTATAAAAATATCGAAAAAGAAGCGTTAGAGCTTTCTAATTTAGTACACTTCGATGATTCTCAAATGGCCGTGTACTCAGTAAAAATATCAGAATTGCTAATACGATGTTCGGTTGAAATAGAATCAATTTCTAAAGACTTATATATAGAGGATGGTGGAACGGTTCCAACGGATCGTGATCTATATTTTGATACTGACTGTCTTAAACACTTAGAAGAAAAATGGTTGCTTAGTAAAAAGGTTCTGGTTCTTAGCTCATCTAACTTTCACTATAAAGATGAGAAAAATAAAACCTTGAAACCTCTGCATAAGGCGCATAAAAGGGGAACAAGTGGGTCTGATTGGAAAAAAGCGTACCAAGCTGTTAAACATGAGCGAGTAAAAAGCCTAGCAAAAGGAAATATTGGGAATCTGTTACGTGCTTTAGGAGCTCTTTTTATTCTAAATATCTACTTTAAAAGAGAAACTTTCGAACTTGGGAAAGACAGTAAAGCTACAATTTTCCCCATCAATTGTGGTTCAGAGTTATTTTCAATTAAAATTCACAACTGGTCTGGTGCTGACGGGAATGGGGTTTACCAAAAGAGGGAAGATTTCGATGAGTCAATTTACTACGTTAATTGGACTCAGGAAACGGGGAAAGAGTTTCAAGAATCAATGTCTAACTTCAACAGTCATATGCAAAATTTGATTTTTAAACACCCTAAGGTATTAAAATACATTTCAGAAAATGATATTTCTAATTACGAGGGCAATTTGGCTTGGGATGTTCTTGGTCAGCAAGAGTACGTTAGTATTTTACAGCGGAGTCAATCAGCAGTGCCTATCAAGGGTGACAAACTTGAATACGAAGCAAAACTAAATATTAATAGCATTTAAAGTCTTGCATATACAAGGCATTTAAACGGAACTAAAAAAGTTGGTTAGGTTCCGTTGTGCTTCACATTATAACCAACAATTTTAGTCCGTTTAATGCAGCGTTATATTTATTGAGGAAGTTTAATGTTTAATCGAATAATAAAGGCGATTATAGCTATGTTCTTTTCAACGACAGTTCAAGCAACTGAAACAAATATCGAGTTTCATAATGATGATAATGTACAAAAGATCGCAGAGGCATATTCACTTGATTGTGTTGATTTCGTAAGGTCAAAATTTAATATTGAGTTAGATTGGTCTGACGCAAGTATTTTGCAAATCGAAAATACACTCGAAAGCTTGAGCAATTACGTGAAGAAAAGTGGAATGCCAAGCGAACAGATTGATGAATTTACTAAAATGTTTGGGTTTTATATCGGTGAGGTTTATAGGAAAAACCATGGTGGTGTTGTCTGGGGTGGGGTAAGCATTGATGGCAACAAACATTTTGGTATGGGAAAAATAGATACAGGAGAGGCATTCATTTGGCCTGTCCTCAACGTGTCTAAACGTATCTCCTTAGGAGCCGAAGCTAGTATTACTCATTACTATTCAGTGATTACTGAAAAATAAATATATACAAGTCGTTCAAACGGACAAAAAACAGTTGGCTTTTGTTCGTGCTTCACAAATTGTAGCCAACTATTTTTCGCTGCTTAACGTTATGTTATAAATTATTGAGAGAATCCATGAGTCACATTTTTCTTCTCGCGCTTCTGTGTTTTCCAATTTTTAGCTGGGCAAGCCCTATGGAGATTCCTACTGGGACTTGGCAGCCGTCGTATGCATTCTTAGGTAAAATGGCTTGGAATAAGAACTATCTAATCATTAAGAGTGATGTGGTCGTTATTCATGCTTTAGGGGGAGAGAGGGAAGCCTTCGATTATAAGGAAATAAAAGAGGTTTCTATGCCTACTATCTTGCTTTCTAACTCCAGGGTTTGGAAGTTTGAAATCAATCCTAAATTTGCCTGTAAGCCTAAGTCAAAATTTTCATATGATAAGGAATGTACTCAGCATGAACAGAGGAAGGTATTTCGATTACTACAGTGTGAATCTGTCGAGTCACAATCCAAATCGTGTTCGATATTGGATACTTATTTTTCATTTGATAAAAAAGAGCTAGCTAAGCTGAAATGGATTGAGTAAAAATTTATAACAATCCGTTAAAGTGCGACAAGATACAGTTAGCTATTTTCGCTACGCTCAATTTTAGCCAACAATATTTTGCGCCTTGTTAGAATATATTTCAGAAGAATACGGAGAGCAAGTTGCTGTAGCTCAGGAAAAATTGGATGAGTTAGCCCAAAAAATATAATAAGGCGTTTAGTCTCTTATGAATATTGAGTATTACGAAAGTTTTGAACGAGAACTTGAAGCTGGTTTAAAAAAGCAAGCCACGAATTCGATTAAAAAATTTGTTAATTCATTTAAGGATAATGACGAAATTTCAACATGGGTTTGGTCTTATTTACCTAACCTTGAAAAGAACCGGCATAGCTGCATCAGGTATGAAATTTTTATTGAGCTTGTATATCCAATACTCAAAGAAGGATTTGAGTCTAATGATTACAGATCTACTCTTTGGCTTGGAAAGTTAATTCAAAATATCTACCAAACTAAAGGTATTTTTGAAGAGCTAGGTTCATTGGTTGAAATGGATTTTTATCGTAAATGCTATGAGATTGATCCCTCAAATAGCGAAGGTAAAGAGCTGCTTCTTAAGAGTATATTATACTGGCTCTCACATTGTGAGCATGAGTGGCCTGCGGGCATCTTATATGCAATGGACGGTGCTACTCTTGAGCAATGTAAAATCATAAAGAAAGAGGCTGATTTTGCTTTGTCTATAGCTTGTAATGAAAATGATAGATATTTCGTAAATCTATTTTTAAATAAGCTTAATTTGTACGAAGAGAGACTTAACAAGCAGTTAAATTAACATTCACCAAAGCTGTACGCCATTTTCTGGATGTGAAGCTTTTAAGTAAAGTATTAATTATCTATTCATAGTATCGGAAGTACTAAAAAATAATAAAAGGATTTAAGTTTTATGGGGATTCAAAAAGAGATCGATGTAATTATTGAAAAACTCAAACCACATGAATTAGAGACTGTAAAAATAAAACCAATTGCAAAAGCACCAAAGCATCCATGGAGCAGTAAATTTGGAGGTAAAGCGTATTGGCCGAAAGGGGCTGAATATCCTTCTTCTAATGAAGGGGCTCCTTTATTTTTATTGAGTCAAATTAACTTTGAAGATATGCCGCATTTAGCTGGGTATCCTGAAAACGGTATTTTGCAGTTTTTCATAGAGAATGATGATGTATATGGCTTAGATTTCGAAACACCATTAGACGATATTCTTAAAAAACCTAATGGTTATAGAGTTATTTATCATCCAGAATTCTTTTCGGAAATAGAAAGTGATCTCCCCGTTGCTTCGAATAACTGCATGTTACCTTTATGTGAGGAGTATTCTTTGAGTTTTACATTAGTAAAAGAACTTCCGTCGCCAAGCGATTACCGATTTGAACCGATTGTCGGAGATATATTTGATTTAGATGAGAAAGTTTCTGATCATATTTATGAAAACTTAGATGCAACCGGCAGCAAAGTCGGTGGATATGCCTACTTTACTCAAGAAGATCCTCGAAGTTATGAAAAAACAGATGAAAATTGGCTGTTACTGTTTCAAATGGATACATCTGACTGTGAAGAGGTTGACATAATGTGGGGAGACAGTGGGGTCGGTAATTTTTTCATAAAACCTGAATTATTATCTAAATGTGACTTTTCAGAAGTTTGGTACAACTGGGATTGTTGTTGATAAATAACATATATGGGATCAAGTCTTACTTTTTAAAGTAAAAGACAAGACTGCCCCTCGAATTTCAAAATTTTGCCAAGTATTAAGGCGTCAGCTGTAAAGGAGTTTCAATGAAGGTGTTTCGCAATTTTTGTAGTGGAATTGTTTTTCTTTTTTCATTTAGTTCACTTGCAAACCAAGAAATAACCTTTGTTGGTGATTATACGTATTACACAGATGCAGAATCGTTAGAGTATTTAGGTGATGTAGTGTGTTTTAATCCAAATGATGAAACTGCAAAATTAGTAATTAGAAAACAAAAAAGTAATCGGTCAGTATGGTTTTGTTTTGCACCAAATATTGAAGCAAGAAAATCACTTAAAGTACCGCCTAAAAAGCAAGGTCATTGTGGTTACTCTGGAACAGCTTCAATTATTGTATCTAATTATACCGATACTGGTGGTTACGAACCTGATACAGCGAAGTTGAATAAGGTTTTATCATTGGGCAAGGTTAAGGAAATTCTATGCCAGTAATTACAGCGGACAAAAATTTGTACAGGGACAATTAAACGTCGGCCTGTTTTTTGCGAAAAATCAAAGGATGCAAAAAAGCAGTCCAACATTCAATTGCTCGTGGTATGGGCGTTATACAACACATTTCGTATAGGGGCTTAGTTTGATCGATATCGAAAAGAGAAAGTTACTATCTGAAAAGCTGAGGCACTTAATTAGCGGACAAATTGATAACCTTGAGTATGATGACTTAGAGTTTGAAGGCCACTTTGATTCTGATGATAGGGCTGTTTTTGAAGTGTTTGAGCAATCATGGTTTTTATATGATGATTTTAAATCTCATAAAATCGAACTATCAAAGCATGATAAACGAGTGATCTGTCGCTGGATTATTTTCCTACATTCTGAACTTGAGTATGAATGGCCGAGAGTTAGTTTACTTTCTGTAAGATCATTAAAAGTATTGTTCTATAGGATTTCTAGTGGAGTCTTTTTTAAGAGTATAAGCACCGATGATTACCTACTTGGTGACAAAAGTATATGGCCTTTCTATCGAAAGTATGATTATGATTTAGCCTTAAAAAACCCTAAGTTTTTAGCAAATATTGCCTAATAAGCTGTTATATTTTCAATTGGAGTTGTCAGCAAAATACAAGACTGCCCCTCAATTTTTATGGATGAGATATTGAGATGGATGATCTAACAATAAGTAAAGTTGAATGCCATGATTCACTTCTTGATGTATGGGAAAAGAAATTCCCTACTGAAAAATGGCATTTCAACCGTGATGGAATTATTTCTCCCGATCATTGGGAAAGATCAGACCTGAAGGTTCTCTTCATACTTAAAGAAACCAATAAAGCCAGGCAAAATGTGGTAAATGCTATAACTAACGCATTGTCCTCAAAGAAGAGCTGCTGGTGGAAAGGAAAAGTGCTCCGAAGAGTCGGTCGATGGGCTTATGGTTTAGCAAACTATTCCGGGGAAGTACCTAGTTTTAAGGATGCAAAATCCTTTGGAAAGGAAGCTGCTTGGAGTATCGCATATATTAATATGCGAAAAACTGCAGGTGGATCCAGGACAAACAAAAAGTCGTTTGATGCCCATGTTAATGAATATGCTCCTTATATAAAACGCCAGGTTGAGCTTATTAAACCTGATGTAATTGTACTTTGTGGTACATTCAAGCCGGTAAAGAAACACGTTTTCCCTGAGATGGAGCATGTGTGTAAACGGGTTCACAAGTATAATAATATGTTACTGATTAATGCTTTTCATCCTGCCGCAATTGTTAAGTCTGCGGGCATTTATCATCAAGTTCTCGATAGCTATCATAACTACAAAATTAACTATGCCGGCGAAAAGACGTGCACCTAATAAGCTGCTAAGTTCATTCCGGGCCTTCGGCCCTCCGGGGACTGTCGTTTCATACCAGCCCTTAATAAAACTTTATAGTGCATAACGTGCCCACTTTTTGTGTGGTGAGACCTACTAAACAAGGAAGAAATCATGTCACTTTGGATGGTGATTTTATTGTCATTTGCCCAAATATCTTTTGGCGGGGCAGTTGGAATGGGGGGGATTTTTTATGCATGTGCAGAACATACACATAACACCTCAAATTTTGCCAATAATGTTTTAGTTGGCCTTTGGTTCATTTACTGCATATCGTTGTTAGTAAGTGCAGGGATTTTAATCTATGGCTACAGAATAGACGGTACAACATCTTTCTATTGGTGGCTGCTAATGCCGTGGTCAGTATTGTCCTTGATGTTGTTTTACTGGAAGCTGTCTGCTTTGAGAACAGCCTGACAAAGCAGATCAAGCAGGTGCATTAACGGCTGCCATCGTTTTGCTGAAAGAACAAGCCGGCAAAACAACGTCGTTTTATGGACTGTTGTTTACCACGTTAATCTTATAATTAGAGTTGAGTAATTATATAAATGGATTTTTGGTTACAAATATATGCTTTAGCCATTTTATATGTGGTGTTAGAGCCTGTTTATCACCTTAAATTTACTCTGAAAATAGCTGGCGGGTTAATTTTAAGCCTGTTAATTTTCTGTTGTATTGTGTCCTTTAATGCAAATGACGGTAAGCATATTATCGCTTTCATGCCGTTTACAGTTGTGTTTTTCTGTTTTATGGCGCAATTACTATACTGCAGGCGAGTATTTTCTTTGTATGGATTTTACCCAAGACTTATCTATAGAACTATATTGGTGAAAGGTACATTTGTTAAGCATCCAAATATCGATTTACCAAAAAATGATGCAGACTGGATTTTGAGCGTTTATGCTTTAGGTGGCGTTTTCTTTGGGTTTGTTATTCCTTTGGGCATAGAATTTGGCTTACTCTATTGGAAATGAAGAGTATGTAATTAAACAATAGCAGTTGCTTTTAGGGCTTTAAACGGCGTTAGGAAAACGGATAATTAACAGGGAAAAATCTATGGAATTTACTGAAATAATATCTGCAGCAGGTTACGGCATTGAGGCTATTGGTGTTCTTGTTGTTCTTATCGGATCAATACTTTCTTCGGTTACCTTTCTGCGTTCATATCGGCAGTTAGCAGAAGGTGCCGCCTATCGTACCTACCGAAGACAACTAGGCCGGTCTATTATGCTGGGCTTAGAATTTTTAATTGCCGGAGACATTATAAGAACAGTGGTTGTGGCAAATACATTAGAGAACGTAGCCGTCCTTGGGCTGATTATATTAATACGTACTTTCCTCAGTGTGACGCTTCATCTTGAAGTCGAAGGTCGATGGCCCTGGCAGCATGATGAAAAAGATGCGCCTTAAATAGAGCATAATATAAAGGTTTGCAGAGATATTTTTATTAGTAATTTTTCTGCTGAGTTCATCCGTAGTTAAAGCGGGTAACTTGTGTAATAGCGGCATTTAGAAATAATCGTTAAAGCTTATCCTGGCTCGAGTATGAGTGGTGATGAAAAAGTTCTTTTGAATGGAAGGGTATTTATTGACGGCTGCATGAGTAAATGTAAAGTTTGGCCTGCATTTACGAATATAGATGCGGCTTGAATTACTGTATGAATAGAGGAAATGTTTACAGATGACAGATCTTATCACTGCCAAAGCATCGCTGGATACACTGCTTATACAGCTGAATATACGCCCGGTGTGCTATGAACATCCCCCCCTTGCGACTTGTGATGAGGCTGACAAGTTGAACCTGCAGCGCCAGGGAACAAGGCTAAAGAATCTGTTTCTGAGGGATAACTATGGCCGTCGCCATTTTCTGCTGTTAACGACACCGGAAAAGAAGGTTGATCTGAAACAACTGTCCAAGCAGATGTCTATTTCCCGCCTGGGATTTGCTTCAGCAGAGCGGCTGGATAAATATCTGCGGGTAACACCGGGTTCCGTGTCGCTGCTGGCGCTGATCAATGACAGTGAAAACCGGGTTGAACTGCTGATGGATGATGATATCTGGCGGCAGCAGGCATTTCAGTGTCATCCGCTGGTAAATACCGAAACCTATGTGCTGACTAAGAGTGAAAGTGTCGAATTCTTGAAGGCGACCGGCCATGAACGCAGTGTGATTAGAGCTTCTGCATGGTTTGTGTCGCTATGAGCACCCGTTATTATATAACTTTAACGACGGTATGCTTGATAACATCGCCATCATAACCTCAAATCTTTGGATACCTAAAATAAAGAGGCTTTTTTTGAAAAGGCTGGCTGTTCTATCTTTTCCGTTCAATCACTATTCCCTGGTTCACATAAAAACAGCAGGCGTTTCTTCTTCACGCTTATTTTAACCAGGCATTTTATTACCTGTCAGCAGGGCGTAAACTTTTTAATTAGGATGTATGTCGTTATGAAATTTTTTAAAATTGATATAGTCGAGTTTGTAACTCTTGCTGTAAAGCATGCAGATAGTGGTTGAGCGCCTGCCGTTGAGGCGGGGTAAAATCAATTGATACTTTGAAGCTTTTGTTCGAATAAAGCTTCGCTAAAGAAGAATAATCCAAAACCAAAAAGTGTAATGATGATTACGCAGCCGATAGCGATAGCTATTGAATAGGACATATTATAGTGAGCTTTAGTTGATGCTTGTTCGACTTTTTCACCGTCAAATGCTTGAACCCAATTTGCTGGGTACTTTTTTGGCAAAGGTTCAATGGATAATTTTCCAAATGAACAGATAGTAAGAAATAGTCGTCCTAAATGGAAAGCTAAATGGTTTCCACCAATAATTATTAATTGTGCAATGACTTCACCCATGATGGTGCTCCTGGCATTGTTCTAATTAATAATTATTTTAGTAATGTTTCGAGTTATGTATTGTGAAATACATCGTGTTTTTAAAACTCGCATACAAGGCAGTCACTGGGCGCATAATGCTTGCTGAGCAAAGCGTTAAGTGTCAGTGTTACTCCTCAAAAAGCGAGGACATATATGGACGCTCCAGTTTTTGTACGTATTCACCAGGGATGATAAACGCGGTGCGGTTAGTACGGAAAACACCAAGCCTGCTTAGCAGACTCGGTTTAGGAAAACCTGGCTTGATTTAGTGGCGTTCTAGCATCACCGTTTTATAACGCATGTCGCTGCTGGCGCTGCGCTAACTTGTTTGGCCTTGTTGATTCACTCTGCTGACCCGCATAAAGATTGAGATTGCTGAAGCGGCTTTTTAGTTTCGCCGAGGGGAAGTCTAATTCCATTTTAGAAACAACAAGCTGATGCCTGTCTGGAAATAAAGCTTGGACTGATTGCGAAACTAGCTCGTAAAGTCTTTTCTGGTTAATTTTGTGTGTTTGTTTCGTTTGGCTAAAGAGCCAGTCTGCGATCGCCATAAAATCATCAAAAGGATTTTCAGATAACATCTCTGCCAGCGAATGTTTAAAATGCCCAGAATTACCAATCATATCCCAGTATCGAGCAAAGCGGGTAAAACGCTGCATGGTCGCAAAATCAACACAATCATTACTTAATATAGTAAACGGCGGCAATGGACTAAAACGCAGGTCGAATGTTTCAGTGTGGCGGATTATTGGAGTACCTTTTAGACGCTTTAAAATGCCCAGTTGAACCTCATGGGGGCGGCAGTGATAGAGTTCGTTAAAGCTCTCTTTAAATGTTTCCAAGGTTTCACCCGGTAAACCAAAAATAAGATCCGCATGAATATGTGCGTTGGTATGTTCTCTTAACCAAAGTAAATTTTCTTTTGATTTAGGATTATTCTGCTTACGGCTGATATTAGCTTGTACCTCTGGTTTAAAGGTTTGAATCCCCACTTCAAACTGCAAAGTGCCTTCGGGAAACTGGGTCAGCAGCTCTTTTAATTTTTTAGGCAGATGGTCCGGTACCACTTCAAAATGTAGAAAGAGATCGTCAGTTAATCTATCTAAGAAAAACTGCATAATCTGCATGGTTTTTTGAATGTTTAAATTAAAGGTTCTATCGATAAATTTAAAATTTCTCGCACCACGTTGATAGAGGATCTCCATCTGTTCAAGAAATAAGTCCAGCTCAAATGGATTTGATACTTTGTCTAATGATGATAAACAAAATTCACATTTGAACGGGCAGCCGCGTGATGCTTCAACATAGAGCAGACGATGCTTTAAATCTGCATCGCTGTAATACTGATAGGGTAATTCAATATCTTTTAATTCAACGGGCTTAGATTTAAGGATTTTTTTGTCAGGTTCCGACGCATTTAATATATCTTTACACAGTTGATAAAAACTTAAATCAGCCGCACCTGTCAATACGAAATCTGCTGAGTCGACAATAGCCTGCTGCTCGGTTTCATAACTCACTTCCGGCCCGCCTAAAATGATCTTGATTTCCGGCGCGATCACCTTTAACAGGCTGACAACATTTGTAGTTTCAACTATGTTCCAGATATAGACACCAAAACCCACAATCTCTGGTTTTGATTCCAAGATCTGCTCAACAATATCCATGGCACGGGTTTGAATAACAAACTCTTTTATCTCACAAGCGCTTTGTAATTCTTGTAAATTAGCGTATAGATAGCGTAATCCCAAACTTGCATGGATAAACCTGGCGTTAATCGTAGCAAGTACGATTTTACCTGAGGTTTGTTCTTTGTTGCGCTTAAGCAGTGCGCTCTGTTTTTCTGAGTCAAAACGATCATCTGCTGTTAAATCTGTCTGCTCTGGATTAAATTTTTGTGCTGCCATAGTGGTTCTTAAATACTGTGAAAAATCTGCACGCGATGATACAGCAATTGTTTACGCTATTCAGTATCTATTATGCGCAGCCGACACTCCTGTTATATCAACTATAAACAGGTCTGTCAGTTAGTACTGGTGATAAGAAATCAATGCCTAAAGCTAAATAGTTACTCGCTAAAATAGGTAAATTAAGGTTAAATTGAAATTTTTCTACATATAGAGCCAAGATGAATTTAGTTAACGCATTTCTTGAACTCGATAATCTGCTCCACAAATACAGTTCGTACTGGCAGTTTATCCCGTTTCAGCATCATGATTACCCATGGTCAAATCCAGCATTAACCCGGTATGTTGATGAACTGAAAGCGAGTGATTTTAATAAAATTGATACTCAGCTTGAGCGGCAGAAAATGTGTTTTTCAGACTTTTTTCCGGATATGTTCGCCTGGGGTGAAAAACATCAACTGGCGATGAGTGCGCAAACGGAAGCAGCCTCTCCATTCTGGCTGAAAACTAATATTGCAGGGAGAAAATGGCAGCAAATACAGGCCTTTAGTCAAAGCTTTCCATTTAAAAACCGCTCGATTGTGGAGTGGTGTGCAGGAAAAGGGCACCTAGGCCGCATTCTGGCATTTCATCACCAAACTTCAATTGACAGTATTGAGTGGCAGGCTGAGCTGTGTCAACAAGGGCAAACGCAGGCCGACAAGCTGCAGCTGCCGCAGAAATTTATTCATGCGGATGTATTAACGACTCAGGCCGAACTGCTTGCAGGTAAGCAGCATGTTGTAGCTATGCATGCCTGTGGTGATTTACATACAAAGATGCTTGCAGAAAGTGTTAAACATCAAGTTGAAAACATAGATTTGATCCCTTGCTGTTACCATTTAACAGAAGCTGAAACGTATCAAAGTTTGTCCAGCTATGCGCAGCAGAGCCAGTTAGCCTTAAATAAAGATCAGATAAAAATGGCCGTACAGTCACAGCTAACAGGAGGTAACAGGGCCGCAGTCTTACGCCAGAAAGAAGTGACTTGGCGCTTGGCCTATCAAGCTTTAAGGGCTGACTTAATGCAGGATTTACATTATGTACCTATTCCTTCTGTGAATAAAAGCTGGTTTAGCGGAGAGTTTAAGGATTTCGCCTGCTGGTGTTTACAACAGCATAATTTAACAGCGCCCGGGCAGGTAGACTGGCAGCAGTATCTATCGCTTGGAGAAATTAGAGCCGCCAGCATACAAAAAATGGAATTGGTGCGCCATGTTTTTAGACGGCCGTTAGAAATGTGGCTCATTTTAGATAGAGCTTTATACTTACAGGAGCAGGGCTATCAAGTGGTACTAGAAGAGTTTTGTGACTATCAGATTACGCCTAGAAATATCGTAATTAGAGCAAACATCCCCAAACGCCATGGAAATGTTTGCGCTGCGTGCTAGGTGCTTTAACGGAAAAATATCAGCTGGTCATTACTTCGTGATTTTAGCCAGCCATTGTTTCTGTTCAGCAGGCGTTATATTTTTAGGAAGAATGATTATGAATCGAATTCCATTTTTAATACTGTCTCTTTTCTCATTTATGAGCTTTGCCAGCGATTTTTCCGAGCGGTTAGTTGAAGCAGCGGAAGAGAGAACAGAGTTTCAGGTTAGATACGACGGTTCATACCATAAACTAAGTTATCCTAACGGCGATGTTCCTTCAGGTATTGGTGTTTGTACGGATGTAATTATTCGTAGTTATCGTAAGCTGGGAGTTGATCTTCAGGTCTTGGTTCACGAAGATATGCGTGACAATTTCAGTCACTATCCTTCTAAAAAGATATGGGGGTTATCGAGAACTGATCGGAACATTGATCATCGTCGAGTACCAAATCTACAGGCATTTTTTGAACGGAATGCGATTTCTTTACCTGTTAGCCAGCGTGGTGAAGACTATCGTGCTGGTGATATTGTCACATGGATGCTCCCGGGAAACCTTCCCCACATAGGTATATTGGTTAACAAAAAGTCAGTGTTTGGCTCTCATCCTTATGTCGTTCACAACATCGGCTCAGGACCTGAGATTGAAGATATACTTTTTGACTACAAAATCACTGGTCACTATAGATTTGAACCGAAAATCTAATAAAGCTATTCAACCGGCCCCGCTGCATCGCTCTGTGCTGCAAAAGTACCGTGGCTGACGGCGTCTAGCAGAGAAGGAGGTAGTTTCAGTGAGAGTTATATTAGCTGTGGCGCTCAATATATTATTACTTGCGCTTACTTTTTTGTTTATGAGCCATATGTATATAGCAATATTGATCGGAATTTCGCTGCTTATATGGTTTTTTTACTTTTTGTGGCGCCGTCAGAAACTTGTAATGGCGCGCGTAGAAGAAAAAATACGGGGTCAGAAGCTAATAATGCCCGTAGAACATATTATGTTCAGGGCTGTGGAATCCTCTGGATATTCTCAAACGAGTGGTATGGGTTATATAGCACTTACAGAAAATTATCTGTATTTTGAACTTGTTCTTTTAGATTTAGTAATTACAGTGCCGGCGGCTAAACTTCGAGGGGCGGAATTCGTTCGTCGTTTGAAAGGCGTATCGCCTCTTAAGAAAATGCTGCGTATAATTTTCATCAATGAAAATGGCGAAGAAGATTCCATTGCGATTAATGTTAAAGAAATGGAACATTGGAAAAACGCAGTCTCTGGTATTTGCGAAAACACATATTAGCAAGCCGGGTACTTTGTTATTGGAGAGAGAATGAAAAAAGTATTGTTCCTATGCAGCAGGAATAAGCTGAGAAGTCCAACGGCTGAGGCTGTCTTCAGTAATGTGCAAGGCTGGGAAGTTTATTCAGCAGGCATCAGTAACGATGCAGAGGTTCATGTAAGTGTCGAAGATATTGAGTGGGCTGATTTTATCTTTGTCATGGAAAAAGCACATAAGAAGAAATTAAGCAGTAAGTTTGCTCTAGCCATCAAAAATCAAAAAATCATTTCGTTAAATATTCCAGATGATTATGAATATATGGATGCAAAACTGATCAAGATACTTCAATCTAAGGTGCCGGGGTTTGTAGACTAACCGGCACAGATAAGGGCTGACAATCTATCCTCCGGCTGCAGTTATGCTTATGCATCAGCTTTATATTAAATAGACGGTACAAATTAATTTATGAAAGAGTTATTAAAAAAGGGAATTAATACAGTGCGAACGGTTGCCGATAAAGCAGCAGATGAATTAATTTCTGGATATTCAATCGTCAAAGAAAAAGTAAATGGACTGCCGATCTTTATTTCGATCCAAAAATATTCACAGTATGTTGATATTCAGTATGATGAAAAGCATTACTTTGTTATTCCTTATCATCTTTCAGAGCACACATTCGCTTTGCATACTATGCGCTGTTTACCTGATTCAGTGCCTGAAATTAATAACCTTCCGAAAAGAAGAATATTCCACTTTCCTAATGTCCACTATGAAGTGATGCTGAAAGAGTACATGAGACAATGTGCAGGGGATGTTGCTCGAGAAAGGTCTAAGGATAATTTAAACAGCCTTGAATCACTGGCAAACGATATTGATTCATTGGATAAAAAGCTAACCTATGGAATGCTGTTAGTCGGAGGGTTAGCAGCCGTAGCTAATCCTGTTCTGGGGGCTGGAATTGCAGCAAAAGCCTTACTACCTGGAGTCGGTAGTCTTTTAAATAAATATGGTTTAAGACCTGCAGGTGAAAAGCTGAGTAATTACCAGATTGAAAAATCAGTTAAGGAAGCGGAAGAAAATATAGCCAAACAATTCGCAGAATCGAGCACACTTCAGGTTATAAATCCAATATTACAAGAATTAGAGCTTGCTCTTCGCACAACGGAATCTGAACATGATCCGTTAATCGATCCCAATTTATCTAATGCCGGCATTCCCGAACTGCATAATGAAAGGTGGCGTCAATTAACTGAAATTGCGATTTGCCGTGTTTATAAAGAAGTATATGAAGACAGCCGCTTACATAAGGAAGCCAGACTTGGTCCAGAGGATCTTAGGTGGTTAAAAATTATGTTCGAAATAAACAAGGACTAACAAGCGGCTCAACAGGGTATGAAGTATGCGTAAAATATCAATAGTCTTCAATGGAACATCAAGTGCTGGAAAGTCAATCATAGCAAAAGAAATCCAGAAGCAGTCAGGAACAATATTTGTGTATTCAGGGGGTGAAAATGAATAGCGTTATACAATTAATTGAGAATGCACATTTCATCCGGCCTAATAGGAGAGGAACAGTACAATGACTTATGACGAATATAATGCCTTTTGTCATTCATTACCGGCATCGACATACGTAGTTCAATGGAACAACTCTCATGTATGGAAAGTAGGCGGTAAAGTATTTGCAATCGGCGGCCTGGGAGAAAAGGATAAACCTGCATTTATTTTTAAAACAT
Organism: Psychromonas aquimarina ATCC BAA-1526; assembly: GCF_000428725.1. Taxonomy (GTDB): domain Bacteria; phylum Pseudomonadota; class Gammaproteobacteria; order Enterobacterales; family Psychromonadaceae; genus Psychromonas; species Psychromonas aquimarina. The sequence continues at coordinate 431,101 of NZ_KE386791.1, read as the reverse complement.
CCGAGCTTAACTTTTATTTTTTAAGTGAATTAGAAGGTTATAAACCAGCCCCTTACTTTGCCTCGCGAGGAATGAAGTGGATACAACACTATGACAGCTCAAAAGAAACAGATGCAGATTTAGCCTATTACCTTAAAGAGTCTCATCGCATTGTTTCCCTGGGCCTTACTAAAAAAAAGCAGAAAGAACTTGGTTTAAATCAAGAATAACTATTGTAAAAGAAAGTCGATAAATGCGCTTCCCGCCTGATGCTTTTAACCAGTACTTATCAATAATTTCGGTCTAAATGGACAGCAGTATTGAGATCCGTATAAACAGACGCGTTCACGAGCAGTACTCTCAACAGCCCTTCAAGTAAAGACCTTCACACAAAGCCGAGCGGATACTTAATTTCCACCTCAAGATCTCAACTAACCGTCTGCTGCTGTTTATGAAATTTATCTTATAGTCAGTAATTTCAAACAAAACTTAAAGCGCTTTGAGCTTTTTCTTTATGTTGTAAATCCTTTCAAGATCGAGATCACAGCTAATTACTGTGATTGTTGATCTGAACTGACATTCATATAAATTTAAAGCGCTTTAAATTCTCAAAGGATTAATCATGACAACACTAAAATCTCTTGCTCAATATCTTAACCTGTCTCAGGCAACGGTCAGCAGGGCACTTAACGGTTTCCCGGAAGTGGGTGAAAAAACCAGAAAACGTGTGTTAAATGCAGCCAGTGAGCTGGGCTATCAGGCAAACGCAAATGCGCGCAAGTTAGCGACGGGGCGTTCAGGTATGATCGGCATTGTTCTGCGGTCACCTGACGAATTAATTAATGCTCCGACTTATGTAGAGGAGCTTGCAAATATCAGCCATCACCTAGGCGATGCTGATTATGACCTGCTGATCAACTCTGCGCGTAAAGGCAAGGCTCTGGAGTCATTTAAAAGATTTGTGTCCAGCCGGACCATAGACGGCGTGATTATTAAAGCACCTGATGTCAATGATGAACGCATAAAATATTTATTAGAGCAGGACTTTCCTTTTGTCGTGCATGGCCGTACTCAACAAAAAGTTGATTATGCCTATTTTGATATTGATAACCTAGATGCAGCGTCCCAGTCTGTTAATTTACTCGCCGACCTCGGCCATAAACGTATTGCCATGCTCAATGCACCGTCTCATTTTGCTTTTGCAGCTCAAAGGGCAGAAGGCTTTACTAAGGCAATGAAAGAGCGGGACATAGATATTGTCGATTCATTTATTGTTAACCGTCCAATGGTAGAAGAAGAGGGTTATAAAGCAGCGCTAGAATGGTTTAAAAACAGCAGTGCCGATTTAATTCCGACGGCCGTAGTGTGTTCCTGCGTAAGTCAGGCATACGGGCTTTACCTTGCCGCTAAAGAACTTGGTATCAGCATAGGTAAAGATTTGTCAGTTATCGCTCATGACGATGTTATCGCACATTTGAAAACAGAAAATTTTACACCTCCTCTTACTGTAACTCGTTCACCGTTCACCGATTCCTGCAAGCCGCTTGCAGATACGATTGTAGCTGTTCTTTCCGGTGTCGAGCCGAAAAAACTGCAGACAATAGCACCTGTTGAACTAGTTGTTAGAAAGTCCATCGGTGCTGTCCGTCAAAAAGATTAATAAGCCTAAGATGCCTGCTCATAAAATATAGCAGGCAGCAGACACAAATTATCAAATAGAAGGAATAAGCAATGAGTAAAACAAAAGAGAGTCAGTTTAAGCATGTCGAGTGGTCTCAATCTGCCAATATCTATGAGGTGAATATCCGTCAGTTTACACCGGAGGGTACATTCAACGCTTTTAAAAGCCATCTGCCGAGATTAAAAAAAATGGGCGTAGATATTTTGTGGTTTATGCCTATTCATCCTGTGGGTATAAAAAACCGCAAAGGCTGTATGGGCAGCGGTTACTCTGTTAAAGATTATTACGGTGTAAACCCTGAGTTCGGCACACTGCAGGACTTTAAAACACTGGTGCAGGAGATACACGACATGGGAATGTATGTTCTGATTGACTGGGTGGCCAATCATACTGCCTGGGATAATCACTGGGTCAGCGAGCATCCTGAGTGGTTTAAAAAAGACCAGAAGGGAGAAATTCATTCCTATGTTTACCATAACGGGAAAGAGCTTGAGTACTGGGATGATGTAGTCGGTCTGGATTATAAAAAGCCGGAATTATGGGATGCCATGATAAATGCGCTGAGTTACTGGGTTAAAGACGTTGATATAGACGGTTACCGTTGTGATGTTGCAGGGTTGGTGCCGACGGAATTCTGGGAAAAAGCCAGAGCTGAATTAGACAGTATTAAACCTGTGTTTATGCTTGCTGAATGGGCATCTCCAGAGCTGCATAATAAGGCGTTTGACATGACTTACGACTGGGGACTGTATGATGCAATGAGTGACATTGTTAAAGGTAAAAGCAGTGTGTCTGCAATTAAGGAACATATTGAATTGTCTGCCGTTGAATACCCTGAACACGCTTATCGTATGGCCTTTACCAGCAATCACGATAAAAACAGCTGGGAGACATGTGATGCTGAACTGTATGGGCCTGCATTCAAAGCCTATTCAGTTCTGGCGGCGACCTTATCAGGTATGCCGCTGATCTACAGCGGACAAGAATCGGGCCTTAATAAACAGCTGTCTTTTTTTGCAAAAGACGAGATTGAATGGCAGGAATTTCAACATGATGATTTCTACCAGCAGCTTCTGGCGCTGAAAAAAAATAACCCTGTGTTATGGAACGGGCAGTACGGCGCAAGACCGGAAGTATTAGAGGAAACGAGTGAGTCTGTTTTCTGCTTCAGTCGTGAAAAAGAGCAGAACAGTGTTGTAGTGATGATTAACCTTTCTGACAGCAGCCAGCAGTTTTACTCAAACAAGCTTTTACAAGAGGTAAAGCTTAAACCTTTCGAATATAAAATCACCACATTCAACTAGAACAATTTACAACGTAAAAGGAAAGATACAATGAGAAAATTATCAACACTTGCTATATCTGCTCTTTTAACCGCCGCTTCACTGCCTGTCAATGCGTTTACTGATAATGTGATTACAGTGTGGGCGCCTTCTGATAAAGGTTATAAAGGAATTATTGAAATCGGCAAAAAATTTGAACAGGAGACAGGGGTAAAAATCAACGTCGAACACCCGGTTGAGCTGGAAAAAAGGTTCCCGCAGGTTGCTTCAACAGGCGGCGGTCCTGATATCATGATTTTTGCACATGACCGTTTCGGCGGCTATGCAGAAGCGGGCCTGCTCCGAAAAATTTCACCAAGTAATGAATTTAAATCTAAATTTGACAACTTTACCTGGAGTGCCCTGAACTATAAAGGTGACTATATCGGTTACCCTATTTCTGCTGAAACATTGTCACTTATATACAATAAGGATTTAATAGCGAAACCAATGCAGAACTGGGAAGAAGTCTTTGCAGTAGATAAGTCTATGCCGGATGACAAGAAAGCCGTAATGTGGGATATTCAGTCCCCCTTTTTTACCTGGCCGATTCTTTCTGCAAATGGTGCCTATGCATTTAAACTCACTTCCAGCGGGTTTGATGCCCGGGATATCGGGGTTAACAATAAAGGTGCTAAACAGTCGATGTCATTTGTAAAGAAATTAGTAGACCGCGGTATTATTTCACCAGACTCTGATTATGCGTCTGCTGAAGCTGCATTTAATAAAGGCAAAGTCGCCATGATGATAAACGGCCCATGGTCATGGAAAAATTTAGATAAATCCGGCATTAACTATGGTTTAGCAGTGCTTCCTAAGTTAAATGGTAAACCTTCTCGTCCTTTTGTGGGTATTTTAAGTGCAGGAATTAGTGCCGCTTCTCCTAATGTTGATTTAGCTAAGGAATTTATTGAGAACTACCTGCTTACCAACGACGGACTTAGATACATGAACCAGCATGCACCGATTGGAGCGCCTGCACTAAAAAGTTTCCAGAAAGAGTTAAGCGCTGATCCGCGCGTAACGGCAACGATTGAAAATGCCAGAATAGGGGAGATTATGCCTAATATACCGCAGATGATGCCGTTCTGGTTTGGACAAAAAGCTGCAATCAGTAATGTCATTAGCGGCCGTCAGTCTATCGATGATGCACTGGCGACGGTGGAAAAACGTATGCTGCAGTAGACGTTTACATACATTGATCACGTAATAAAACTTCATAACTGCTGTTAATAAAACAAGGATAAGCAGTTATGAAACGCACAAGGAAGTATTATATTTAATGACAAAGTTATTCTTAATAGGCCTGATATTTATCTCTTCAGGCGCCAGCTCCCAGTCAAGTACCTGTTTTGGCTCCACTGCAAACGGAAGTTTAAAGAACGGAGTTGAACTGCCGGGCAAAGGAAAAAATTATGTAAGTTACAGCACGATTGCGAGGCTTGCTGGACGAACCTATGTTCATTCCGCAGTGAAAACAATCATACTGAATTCATATAAAAATTTACAAACCAGCATGCCTGACACCGTATTTAAATATGCTGAAACAGGTTTCGAAGACGGTGGTAAATTCCGACCGCATAAAACGCATCAAAATGGACTGTCGGTGGATTTTATGACTCCCGTCGTTAATGACAAAGGTGTGTCTGTTCATCTGCCTACCAGTCCGTTTAACAAATTCGGCTATAACATCGAGTTCGATTCGTCAGGCTGGTTTGAAGAATACCGTATCGATTATAATGCGTTAGCGTCTCATATAGTTGAGCTGCACAAAGAGTCGAAGAGACTCGGCTTTGACTTATGGCGGGTTATTTTTGATCCGGAACTGCAGCCGAACTTATTCACAACCAAGCATGCTGAATATTTAAAGCAGAATATTCAGTTTTCAAAAAAACCTTCATGGGTAAGGCACGACGAGCATTATCACGTTGATTTTAAAATCCCGTGTAAATGAATGTGAATAAATACAACTATTAACAAAGGCCGGAACTTTTTATTGTATTTTTCGGGCTTCAGCACGTCACATTCTAGTAACACTGTGCTTCACCAGCATATATTAAAGCGTTTCCTCTAGGGGTGGCAAAAACACCATCATTACGTTCGTAAATAACAAAATTACCAAGGCCGTAAGTGTTTGATGATGCTCCGCTCCCAAAACCATACTCTAAGGCTTTCCCTTGAAAGTACTGGTTCAGATAAGTGTTTAAGTCGGTGAGCTAGTGCAGCCGTTGACAGAAATTCGATGAATATGAGGTGTTAAGAGTATCAATATAAGTGGTAATGTTATCGTTAAGTTGACAGGGGCTTATTGATCAGTTCTGATAAGGATGTACAATATTAACTGTATATTAATACAGTTGTGTTTTGTAATAATCGTTCCACTCTGAGGACTTGCCTTTTTATTGAACTATTTGGACTTGATCAAGATAGATTCAAATAAAAATGCTGCATAAGGAAATTTGATGCGCTACACCACAATTGACTACAAAAAACGCGTTTGTCGTGCTATGAATTTTATCAGCCGCAATATCGAACGCGATCTGTCGTTGGAAGAGATTGCTGAGTCAGCTTCTTTTTCCATGTTCCATTTCCACAGAATTTTCAAGGCTGTTGTTGGGGAAACTGCGGCTGGATTTACAAGAAGGCTGCGTCTTGAGCTGGCGGCAAACCGTCTTTTATCTAATCCGCTTGATGATATTACCACAATAGCAATGGGATGCGGTTTCTCGAGTTCACAAAATTTTGCCAAGGCCTTTCGACAGCATTTTGGAACGACACCTTCTGAGTATCGCAAAAGCAAGATTGGAAACACAGAGCGCAAAAATGAAAACGCATTATCCCTCCAGGCAACCTATGATTCTGACACTGTCTTAATGAATTCATTAAACAACAAAAGGAGAAACGCAATGAACGCAGAAATCAAAGAAATGCCGGAATATAATGTTGCCTATATACGTAAGGTTGGTTCTTATGGCCGTGAAACATGCGAACCTGCATTCGTAGAGCTGATGAAGTGGGCTGGCCCTCGAAATTATGCGGGACCCGGTAAGGTTCTTTCAATCTTTTGGGATAATCCTGAGGTAACCCCTGCTGAAAAGTGCCGTTTTGATGCATGCATAGTTATTCCTGAAGGAACTGTTCCTGAAGGACAAATTGCTGTTCAAAGTGTCTGCGGCGGGCCCTATGCCGTGTGTCATTTCGAGGTGATTACTGACAATATTCAGCAGGCATGGGAAGAAGCTTTTGCATGGTTTTGCACCAGCGGATACGAATGTGATGACAAACCATGTTATGAACTCTACCATAACAATCCAGAAGAGCATCCAGAAGGTAAGTGTATCTTTGATATTTGTATTCCTTTGAAATGTCAAAACTAATTTTTAACTGAAACAGCTGCACCAGCCGTCGTTTGTCTATGACGGTTGATGCGGTATTTTACAACAGTTAGTCAAATCGAACTGCGCTCTGCATCTCTTTATATCATTCACCTTACGAAGTCTGATAAAACCGCCTTATTCGAAAATAAGAATAGGGTTGTCTTATAAATCAAGTATACCTAGGCGTGTTAATACTGTGTTTCATTATTACACTTTATTATTAATTTCTATTATTTCCGGGGTAATGCCCAGTCGGCATTTGCACAATGTTTTTCTAAAAAGTCCATGAAAATTCTTACCTTGGGCGGCAGGTGCTCTCGATGAGGATAGAGTGCATAGACTGCTCGCGGCGCTAATTCATACTCCTGCAGCACAGGAATAAGTTTGCCGGTGCGTAATTCTTCATGAATGACGGTTTTTACTAAGGCTGAGATTCCCAGCCCCTGTACGGCGGCATCAATAACCGCATCTACCGAGTTGATTTTAAGGCTGCTGTTGATTTGGTGTTCTGCCGGCTTCCCGGTAATTTTATAGCTAAATGATCCCACAATTGGGGATGAAAGAATCGATAAACTAATCCATTGATGCTCCGCCAAGTCCATTGGTGTTTGCGGCGTACCGCAGCGGGCAAGATATTCGGGTGAAGCAAAAAGGACCACAGAGGTATCGCATAGTTTTTTAGCAATCAAGTTAGAGTCCGGCAGCTGTCCAATGCGTACTGTAAGGTCTATACCATCCTCAACCATATTAACTACCTGATCATTGAGCTGCAGATCTATTTTCAGCAAAGGATAAAGGCTGCGCAGCTCTTTAATTACAGGGATCAATAGTGCTCTGCCGAACGGAACGGGGCTGGATACCCGCAGCGTGCCGGTCGGCTGGTTTTGATACTGGCGCAGTTCATTAAGAGCGATATCGGCGCGGTTGACTATCTGTTCACAATGGCGGTAATAAATTTCGCCTGCCTCAGTAAGACTCAACTTGCGGGTCGAACGGTTAAGCAGGCGTACGCCGACTTCCTGCTCCAATAAACTAATCTGCTTACTCACTGCTGATTTAGCGACACCAAGGCGGCGGGCAGCTTCAGAAAAGCTCTGTGCCTGTACCACCTTGGTAAAAACTCCTACACGTTTTAGCTCTTCCATTTTAATTCCTGAAGTTTATCGAAACTGTTCACTTAAAGAGAACAGTATTATTCAAAACACCTATCTAGTAAAGTTTTTAGGAACAAGTAAACTTTAATTGAAGTTTGCAGATAGATGAAATCTGTATATCCATAATTAATAGTTACTCGTCGGCGCTTAGATCAGACGTAATAAGGAAAATAAAATGATCAAATTTATCATGTGTTGTACCCGCCATGCAGAAATGACTCGAGAAGAGTTTCAGGATTACTGGCTTAACAGTCATGGGCCCTTGTTCCAGAAGTTTGCCGATACTTATAGAGCGAAAAAGTATATCCAGTCTCACACAATTGCTACACCACTTAATGAGGGCATTCGAGAGTCAAGGGGAATGATGCAGGCATACGATGGTGTTGCAGAAGTCTGGTTTGAATCGGAACAGGAGCTTATGGAAGCAATGAGCTCATCAGAAGGGCAGGAAATAAGTGCAGTACTGCTGAAAGATGAAGGTAATTTTATAGATCATGCTAAGTCAACGGCATTTATTGCCAAAGAATATGAACTGTAAAAGGGGCGCATAAAACGCTGCACCGGACATTCCCTGCGCTGCAGCACAAGCTGAATGCCTCAACGCCTCATCCAGTTGCTTCACTAATTACAGTCAAAACCCGCCCTGTTACGGCGGGTTTCTTGTGTTATGAATCGAGCGTTAAATGATTATTTAACAACAATTATTCTCCCTTTGTTATCCCATATTTTTGATATCTCCATAAATCTGTGGGTGTTTTCGGCGATATTGCTTCCGGGATTGGTCAAAAGCCGTATATCTTGTAAAGGCCGGCTTTCAGTTTCTATTGATAATGCATCAATGCTCACTTTAGTTGAAAACATCGTAGCCCATACTTCTGTAGGAGTAATTGTAAGACCCAGACTGCTTGCATCCCGAATTGCTCCGGCAGGAACATCTACTCCCACGGATTCATTTACATTATCCCAGGTCCACCTAGGATAATAGAGTTGTGCACCTGCTCCTGTGCGCCAGTCTACATATGTCCCATGGGTTATTAATCCAGTACAGTTCTGTACCCACGGCCAGGTACGCGACCATTGAGAACCATCATTGTTATGACAGGTGATACCGTTCTCAGTCATCCATAATATTGAACTGGTTGTGGCACAAAGATTCCGGTTCACCGGTCCCTGAAAATCAAAAACGCCGACTGTCATTGTGCCCTGCAGGGATGCGCTGTAACGTCCTTGATCATCATCTACCAGTTCACTGCTGTAGCCGTTGTATTGCGCAGCTGCAAGCCTCTCGGGTAAATTCCAGGGAGCATGGAAACGTGAACGTCGATTTGATTCACCGTAGCCGGTCCAGAAACCTTTAGCTGAACTGATTAATGTACTAGCCTCTGCAATACTGAGATCCTGCCAGCTGCTGGCTCTGTCGTAGTGGTACAGTTCAGATTTATGATCACCTTGTGCCGAGAGTAAAGCGACTGCTTTTCCCTCAATGGCTCCCATAGCATTAGGTCCGCTGGTATATATCCAGCTGTTCGCACGGATTTTCTCAATATATTCTAAAGCCGGGCCTAATGGTGATGTTCCAATCACCATAGGTTTTCCAGCATATTCAGAGCCGACTGCAACCGCATTTTTTAGGCTGTTAAATTTTGTTCTAGCCGCAGCTTCACTGGTGCTTCGCAGTATATTCAGAACACCTGAATATATCCCGATCTGTAAATTGGTTATATCAGTTGGCCGGGTCAGATTTCTCATTGCAGTAAATGCCGGCAGCAGGGTGCGTGTTGAGTTATCAACGTTATGACTGCATGTGCTGTGAAGTCCGGTCATTATGTTTATTTTGCCGCAAATATCTGTGTACCAGTTGTTCACTTCTCTTACAAATCTAATATCAAGTGTGGTGGTCTTGGCTTCTTCTATCATATCGCTGCTATATTCAGCAGCACGATAATTTACCGCACCCAGTACCGCATTAGGCTCTAACAGGCCCGGACCTAAGTTCTTAATTGACTCCAGAACCGCATTTTGTATCTTATTAAATAAAGTAATAGATTCTGTCAGTTCTTTGTTAGACAGAGACAGTGCAGTATCACCAGTCTGCTGCATTCCCGGCTCTTCCTGTAGAAGTCTGTCAATTAAGTGTTTGACGCCATGTGTAAAATTACCGCCGATCTGCATGAAACTTAAACTGATATCAACTTTGGCATTGGCGCATGATTTCTCCTGCTCGAGCTTAGATTTAACTCCGCCTGCAATCTGTCCTCCCGTTATGCCGACATCTAAATGTGATGAGAACTTTTCAGCGGTAGAGGTACTGTTAAATTTCAATTCAACTTTGGCTATGATTTTTGCTCCTAAATCGATAGAAGAGACATATCCGTTACCGTATTTTTTATAAAAAACTTCAATATCTTCATAAGCCGTACTTTTAGCCGCATCAGTGATGAAATTACTATCAGGATTACTGATATAATCGTTATAAACAATTGTTGAACTGGTTGCGAACAATGTTTTAGTAAGACCTACACTGGCGTTACTGGTGTTATAACTGACCCCGCCGTTAACTTCTACCACGCCGTAGGAAAAGTCAGCATTGACATCTGACTTTAGATTTTCCTTTATTTCTTCTATGTTACTGCTCCATTTAAACTCTGCGGTTGATATTCCGGCAGTGACACGGCTTATGATTTTTTTTAATTTAGCTTCATCATCAATGAATACCGTTGGGTCATAGACTCTTCTGGTATTGAGATCTACGGATTTTCCCAGAGCAACAAATGTACTTGCAGGAACGGGTTCATTACCATTACTGATGTTATTCGAATTTTCTAGCGTATTGCAGCTGTCGGCAGATTTTGTAGGCATCGATTTTCTCCTTGTCACTATTTAGAATTCCGTCTTTCTATAAGAAATACGGACGTGTTAACAATTTATTAACAGCACCAGAGTAGTGATTATGAATTATAAGTCAAGTTGAAATAATTATAATCAAATCAAGATCATCAAAAGGGCGTTTTTAAAAAGTTATGAAGGATGTCGGCTGGTGCTGCACAGGCCGCTTTATCAATCTGCGGGTGATTAAATGTGATTTGACTGCTATCTGTCATTTTGAGGTCATTACTGACAATATCCTGCAGGCATGGGAAGAAACCTCTGCATGTTTTTGCACCGGCGGATACGAATGTGATGACAAATCATGTTATGAACTCTACCATAACAATCCAGCAGAGGATCCAGATAAGTATATCTGTGATATCTGTGATATCTGTGATATCTGTGATATCTGTGATATCTGTGATATCTGTATTCCATTTTTTAAAGGAGAAGTTTTTGTTTAGCTCAACAGTTGATAATGAAATTAAACTGGCATTAGTTCAAAAATCTTTTGCACCGCTGTATGTTGAATTAGCTGAAGAAAATTACAGTGCTCTTGAGCAGTGGCTGGCATGGCCGCCGCACTGTAAAAGTGAACAGGACTTTGTTTCGTTTATTCAAAAATCTCTCCATGATTACGCAGACGGTAAGTCAATGGTCTGTGCAGTATGGTTCAATAAAAAACTCGTTGGTAATGTAAGTTTCAATACAATTAACCATAACTTGAAAAAAGTTGAGATTGGTTATTGGCTGGCAGAGTCGGCTCAGGGAAAGGGGATTATGACCCGGGTGTGTAAAAAGCTTATCGACATCGCATTTAATGACCTAAATATGCATAAGGTTGAAATATCAGCGGCTAGCGAAAACCTGGCTAGCCGAGCTGTCTGTGAGCGTCTAGGAATGACGCTGGAGGGCATTATTACCAACTCGGAAAACCTGAATGGACGTATTATTGATCATGCAGTTTATGGTCTTCATCGTACACAAAGATAACGAACCAAATTAAGCTTAGGAACAGCATATGAAAAAGGACTACTTTCAGCATAAAGCAGAAAATTATGAACAAGATAAGAATAGGGTTAATACCGTAGGAAATATTGCAAAGGCTGTTTTGAAAGTCTTAAAACTTGATAAAACTATGCAGATAATGGATTTTGGCTCCGGAACGGGTTTGCTGTTAGAAAAAATAGCCCCATTTGTTGATAGAATTACAGCTATAGATATATCAAGCTCTATGAACAAAATGCTGGATGATAAAAGAGATAATTTAGGATGTGAGCTTGAAATACTAGAAATAGATTTAGCGAAAGCCAGATTAGATCAAAAATTTGATGGAATCATCTCATCAATGACAATGCATCATATTGAAGACATACAAAAAATGTTTAACAATTTTCATACGATGTTGAATGATAATGGTGTTATAGCAATTGCCGATTTAGATATCGAGGATGGAAGCTTTCATACGGAAGACACAGGAATTTTCCATTTTGGTTTTGATAGAGAGATGTTTTTAGATACAGCAAAGAAAGCCGGGTTTAAGAACCTTAATATTTCATCAGCATGTACTGCGGTAAGAGCAGATGCTGAATATCAAATATTCATACTCACCGGAAATAAGTGAGCTCGATGTAAAAAGTAACACTCAAATCTATCGGTTGTATGTTGTTGATTTTTAATGCATAGGATGTAGGCCTCGATTTTTTCATTCCAGGGGCTCGCCAAAAGGAGTAAATCATGCCTTCTCGTTTGCAGATAAAGCTTCAAGAAAACAAGGAACGTAAGGAGCGGGAACAACTGTTAAAGCTGCTGCCGCTTACTTGGGTTGACAAAATTGAACAAGCAGAATGTGTAAGCAGTTTTGATTTCTTTTCTGTATTTCCTGTTTTACCCGGAGAGGATTTTGCGTGCCATCAGTTTCTTTCTACTAAGTCGATGATACATACCGATTTTGATGATATTACAGACGTTCAAAGTTATCTTGTGAATAATACTATGATACTGAAACCACCTGTTTTATGTTGGTTCGGAATAGGTTCAGCATTTAGAGTAAATGAGCCTTTTGAGATTAAGTGGCTGGCAGAGATTTCTGCTTTGTCATATTTTCGGATTTACATGGTTGAAGAAAACCAAGGAAAAGGCATCATATGTGATGAATATATTGGTTATCTCAGTGAAGAGCGTTCAACAAATACAAATGAGAGAATCTTTGATGTGGTTTGTTTTTCGTAGCGCTGCCGACATTACGTCGAGCAGTTATCAATTCGGCTACTTTATTGGTTAATAAGTATGGTTAGTTATTAATGCCGTTTACTCCGTCCGATACAAAATAATTAAGCAGTATTAGAAATGAAAAAGTGGATGAATTCAACAAGCGTAAGGCCCAAAGTAACTAGTTTAATTAAAAGCAAGCTTGATAAAGAAGCCTCTAATTTAATTAAGCAAACTCTTAAACCCAAAAATGTTAAGCCTCTATCGATAGACTGTAGTTCCAACTATCTGGCGGATATTTATTCAAAATGGTATGGAAATTCTTTTTATTTTTGCGCAATCTACAATAGCCCGGGAGAAAATGCTATTTCTCCCAGTTTTGAAATCAAATTTGCAAGAATGGTATATGTAGGCGATGAAAAATTTAATGTATCTTATATGCGTTACAACGGTAAATGGTGCGAGTTACATAAAGAGTTTTCAATGCAGGAATGTTTAAATGCAGTTGAAAATGAACCGTATTTTGTTCTGTAATTTTCCTAAATATCATGGATATTATGAGATCTGTTTTTCTAATATTGCTGCTTTTCACTAATTGTTCTTTTGCAGGTATCGATCTGGTCAAAGTCCAGAAATCTGAAAATAAAATGTACTTACTTGATAATGGTAAAGTTATCAAAGAGTACCATGTTGCTTTTGGTGCGAATCCAAAGGGGCACAAGCAGCAGGAAGGCGATGAAAAAACGCCGCAAGGGACTTACGTATTAGACTATAAAAAAGAAAACTCATCTTTTTATAGAGCAATGCATATTTCTTATCCTAACCGTCAGGATCTTGAAAATGCCAAGGCCAATGGTGTTTCTGCTGGTGGGTTTATCATGATTCACGGTCAACGGAACTGGCTTAGCTGGTTTTCTGCAATTACTCAGCAGTTTAACTGGACCAACGGATGCATTGCACTGACAAACTCTGAAATGGATGAGTTTATGGAATTAGTCAATGTCGGTACAAAAATTCAAATAATATGGTAGGCATGTAACAATATGATTAATAACTCAAAGTTGAAATCATTAGCGTTTACAACAGCTAGACTCGAGATTTCCAATCCAGCTGGTTATCTGCAAACTGAGTCATCAAAGTCTGAGCTGCTGTCTTCAATTGTCGATTTATTTTCTCCCTCTGTAGTTGAGTCATTGCCGCCGTATTTCCACGGTATTAACACTGAATCAAAAGCAGATATCTGGCTTACTAAAATGCTTTGTGAAAGCCATTTATATGTCGTAAATCTCAAAGATTCCAGTACTGTCATTGGTTTTGTCTTTCTCTATGAATCCGATAATTCTACAGCTCATCTGGGGTATTTGCTGGGAGAAAATTTCTGGCATCGTGGTTATGCAAGTGAATTGTTACTGGGTCTAATTGAATGTTGTCATGCAGAACAGTTAATTAAGAAGCTGGTTGGCGGTGTTGATAGTGAAAACACAGCGTCAGTCAAGTTACTGGAAAAGGTTGGTTTTATTTCTAATGAAGAAGGTGGCAATGGGGTAACTTTCTATGAATATACGATTTCTTAACTATACACATACTTCAATACAAAAAACGGCTGCGCTCTGCAGCCGTTATGTATGATATTTGTGACAAATAAACAGCCCGTAATTTTATGGGCAAAGCGGTGCAACTCCTGCATCACCATCACTGCTTGAACTTGGCCCGGCTGCTGTTTTAGCCGCCTGAAAAACACATTCTGCAGAGGTATCAAACAATATTGGTCCAGCCATTCCAGGTGAAGTTGTATAACCCCAGGAGTTGACCGACATGATTGGGCCGGTGCCGTTTGTTTCGTCCATTGGCTGAATCCATGGCCCGCCTGAAGATCCGCCTGATAAGCCGCAGCTTGCTAGCCACCAGTTGTCACTTCCCTCGGTGGTAAGATCCTCAGCACAATACATGAAGTTAGGATCTTCACTGTATGAGTAACCGAATGCATGAGTAAAATCCCCATAGACAGGGTAGTCAAAAGAGATATTAAAGCCGCTTACAGCCTGATCAAGTACATCCGTTCCAGCAGGTGCCCCTAGATGAGAACCGCTGTCTTCAACCACGTAGAATGCATAATCCCAAGGTATATTGTCCGGAAAAGTCCGCGAGGTCCAGTCGTCATCAACAACCCCGAAACTAGGTACCCAGCAGCCGACAGGATCGTTGCTGCAGTTTAAATCAGTACCGGCTCCGGTGGTTTGACCTTGATTAGGGATAAAAAGCACGTTGCGTGCGAAGGCTTTATTGGCATCGTCGTAAACACAGTGAGCAGCAGTGATAATGATAGAGCGGCCAGTGACGCCGTCATCGTTGCTTACTGTTCCTGAACAGACATAGCCGCTCCACTTGCGCATACGACGGTTGGTCGGCATTTCGAAGTAAAGTCTCCCGGCTGCATTCTGGATTGCTCCGCCATTGTTCCATGCTGCATTTGTCACGGTGTCGCCAGTTTCCGGGTCAATAGGATTTCCCCCGCTATCGACGATAAAATCCAGTTCAGCCGATGTTGCTGTAAGGCCTTTTCCTGAGCTGCCGTCTTTCGCTTCTATTCGCCAGCTCCAGTTACCTGTGGTAAAACCGCTTAGGCTGACTGACCATGTATTGCCGGAGGTCCGGCTGGCTGAAAAGGATTGGGTTTGAGTGCCGTTTGGGTAGCGAATTATCACCTTCGCTGAGCGGACACCGCTGTCATCGGTAATAACCGCACTAAAAGTGTATGACTCTCCAATGGTTGTCCCGTCAGCGGGGCTCATGTCAGTAATGGATGGAGGCGTAGTATCTTTTGCACCTGAGCCAGGCTTGCGATTATACTCGGGATGGTCCTTAGATAATCCATAGGGGGTAAGCTGCCCGTTACGGCCTTTCAAAAAAGCGTTTCCGGAATGATCCACGACCAAATCTCTGGGGATGGCTTGATGTCTTCTCTCGAGCGTCCAATGTTCAATAACCTGTTTTTTCGAGATACTAAGCTTTGGCGTCTTATCAGGTTCAGAATTTACGCTGAGTGGAAACATAAGAGTCGAGGCGCTGAAAAACAGACCTAAAGAAAGTGTTTTTATGTTCATATAATTTCTCCATAGTATGGTCTCACGACTGGCATTTTAACCAGCAGTATGACCTGCCTATCTGTTAAATATAGCAGTTGAAGGGTAATGATCAATAAGACCTCATGCTTACTTAAACGATGTAAGATTCATCACAAATCGAAAATCAAGCCCGTACAAGCTGCTCTTTATGTGCGTAAAACTAGACTGCAGTTAATTACGGAAGATATCCGTACGATTGGAGGTTTTATGAAATGGGGCAAACAGCGGCTGCTTTTTCTTATCAAGACCGGTGATTTTTACTCTCTAATAACAGCTGATACAGGCATTTGCCAGCCGGACCGGTTTTTGCGCCTTTTGGTAAAGTTAGATGCATAGGTACCTGGTATTGCTGTGCGTTTTCTACTTTTAGAATAACAATATTCTCCATACTGCGGCTTTTTAATAAATGCTCCGGCAGACGGCAAAAACCGACTCCCTGTTCGACGGCCTGCCAGGCGTGATCAAAATTGTCCACCGTAATCCGTTGACGCGACTTTAGCCAGCCGACATCCTGCTTTGTATCACAGCCCAGGTCTCTTACAACGATTTGACTGCTTGTCGTAAAGTCCGCTGAACACAGGGGCTGTTTGTCTGCAAGTGGGTGGCTTTTGGAAACCACAGGCAGCATAGTGACAATACCGAACGCCTCACATGGGTAGTTAGTAACCGGCAGGGTAATAATTGAAATATCAGCTTGTTCAGCGGCCACCATCTGCGTTGTTTTAGACAGTGAAGTTTCAACCACTTGAATGGAAGTACTGCTGTTTTGTGTTAAATAATCAGCCATAGGCTGATATAACCAGCGGCGGTCACAGAGGTGATCGATAGCGACTGTTATTTCCGACTCGATTCCTTTAGCAAGCTGCGTACTGATTTCTTCAAGTTCACGTGCCTGCTCAAGCATTGTATCAGCTCGACGAAGCAGCGATTTTCCATCGTCGCTAAGTACCGCTCTGCGGCCTTTTATCTGTACCAGCGAAATGCCTAACTGCTCTTCCAGTCTTTTAACCGCGTAGATAAGCGTGGTATGGCTTTTATTTAATTTTACCGCGGCAGCCTGAATACTTCCGGCGCGATCAATTTCATACAAGGTTAACCACTGATCCAGCGTCGTTTTTAGTCTCATTGGTCTAATTTCTCCACACATATGCGCAATATTATGAACTTTTATGTTCAATTCCTATAGGTATTATTGCACTTAAGCCAGAGATGTGTTGAAAAATATTTCACAACCTTACTCTAAAGTTAAAAAATGAGATGAATATTTACAGGAGAAGAAAGATGCAGAAATTACTACAGGTCGATTTTGGTTTTAATGGTCCGTTTGGAGAAAAGATGGCGGCTATGCTCAATGAACTTGCCGAATCAATCAATAATGAACCGGGGATGATTTGGAAGATCTGGACCGAAAATGAATCGAAACAGCTCGGCGGCGGGGTTTACTTGTTTGAAGATGAAGTGAGTGCACAGGCTTATCTGGAGATGCATACCGCTCGCTTAAATAAGATGGGGATCACAGATGTAAGAGGGCTGATTTTTGACGTTAACAAGACCCTATCTGATATCAATCATGCACCAATTGCTGAGCACTAAGGACAGGACGATGAACAATAGGTTATTTTTAACAGCTCACGGCACTGTGTATACGCTGTTTGCATTGGCACTATTTTTTGTGCCGACGCTTATGTGGCCAATGTACGGGCTGGAAATTAACGATCAGTATGCGTATTTTCTGTCGCAGCACACGTCGATTTTTCTTGGCGGAATAGCGGCTGTAAGCTTGTTGCTGCGGGAGATTGAAGCAGGAAAACTGGCTAAGAACCTGTTTTTGGCCTTAACGATCGCGAACAGCCTGGGTGTTATTATTACTACCTATGCTGGGCTAACTGGTATCTTTGTTGGTTTTGGCTGGAGCGACCCGGTATTCTTTGCTTTCTTGTCAGTGCTGAGCTTTATGCAGATGAAAAAGCAGTAACACCGCTTAGTGCACAAAAAATGTGAGTTTATATTTACTTAAACTCACATTTTATTAGTGCATTCTTCTATTCAGAAAATTATCAGTCGAAATTGAAGCGGTGTTTACCATGGCTCGCTTTGGTTTTCAGATAACTTTCATTCCCTTCTTTAACATGAGTTTGAGTGCCGACTACTTCAACGATTTTAATACCGTAATTTTCAAGATCATGCACTTTTTTCGGATTATTGGTAATCAAACGGATCTCGTCAATGCCGACAGCCTTGAGCATCAGGGCTGCTTCAGTGAAATCACGCAGATCATCACCAAAACCAAGGTGATTATTTGCCTCGTAGGTATTCATGCCCTGGCCCTGCAGTTCATAGGCATCAATTTTATTGTACAAGCCAATTCCACGGCCTTCCTGACGTAAATACAGGATAATGCCGCCTTGCTGACCCATTTTTTCAATGGTTTCATCTAACTGTTCACCGCAGTCACAGCGGGAAGAATGAAATACATCACCCGTTAAACACTCTGAGTGTATGCGCACCAGCGGGGCTGCCGCCTGCTTATCAGCTTCTTTAAAAATCACCGCAATATGCTCTTTACCAGATTCAAGGCCGTTAAAAGAAAGCAGATCTGCTGGTATATCACTCTTCGAGCCGACCTTAAACGGCACTCTCGCCCTTACATTAACCATTTTTGTTCCTAAGTACTTCTAATGGCCTTCCAGGAACAGGGAAACTCAAGGTACATTCATTACCTTAACTCATATCCAAAGAAGGCTGGTAATCTTCATTAAACACTCAAGTATCGTAACAACATGATTCGAATGATTTTTGTACGATAGATGAGTATTCCTCTACATTGCCTAGATGATATCTAAAATCATTACACTAAAACAGCACTGTTTATAGAGTTCATCAAAGTTGTCACCAGGAGTTAAAGGCCTGAGCATTTTAGTGATCGGGAGGAAGGGCGCAAACAGCTTCAGCCGCAACGGTTCAAATTTTGTTTTTTTGTCAGACCGCTGCTGTTTAACTACAAAACGTAATACCTGGACCGCCACGCCTTTTACAAGGCGCTGCTTGACACAGATCAAGTAAATTACACTATACTTTTATCATATTCGACTATATCAACGCTTGCCGCGAGTCATCAAAAGCAGCCTATTCATTACACTCTGTACGCCCGCAGCAAAGCAAATCGTATGAGGTACGTTATGAAAATATTATTTTTACTTGTTTGTTTCATGCTGCCGCTGACTGCACATGCACAACAGAAACTAACCTGGTGTGCCTATTATAACTGGGCTCCATGGATTTACCCCGCTGGAGATTCCTACGATGGCATTCTTATTGAAGAACTGAATCTTCTACAGAAAAAATACAATATTAAGGCTGAAGCCGTTGTCCGAGATAACTGGCGAAGATGTCAGGCAGATGTAGAGAGCGGAAAAATAGATATTATTTTAGGGGCAAATAAAACGCCTGAGCGAGAAATAAAATTTCATTACCTGAGTGTCCCGGCCTTTATCAACAAATCTATGATAAGCGCCTACACGGTAGAAGACAATACACAGGTGCAGCCGGTAAAAAGCTTACAGGAACTAAAACAATACAAGCTGGTCATGACCCGGGGTAACAGCTTTGGTACAACCATAGATGATTTTATTAATTCCATCGATGAACCCAGCCGCGGTGTAGTACGTATGCACGATCAAGCCTTAAAAATGTTAGCAGCAAAACGCCGGGATTATATATTTTCCGCTGACTCCAGTTTTGATTCAATGATACAGAAATTTGCAGCTGAGAATCCTGCGATGAAAGGTGTGAAGTACCGAAAGATTTTCAGTATGGAGAGAGCGACACCTGCCTATATTGCTGTTACTAAAAAAGGGCAAAAGTTTAATCAGCTTAGTGAACTCTGGATAAATACCATCAACAATTATAATGACTCCGTTAATATTGAAGAAAGAATTAATTATCACAAACAAAATGCTAAGAAGTTTGCAGAATAACACCGCGCTTTAGTGATATGGATGTAGATAGATTAATTGTTGAGTCTGTCAGGAAAACAAAGAAGCCGGCAGAAAGTGAATTGGCAAATAAAAAGATAATGCTAAATTCTACTAAATTTGCAAGTTCAACCGACAGAGGAGAGTTTGAATTAATCTGATAATTAGGAAATATTAGGGTGGTAGTTTCAATGGCCAAATTAACTAAAATAAAACGACATTATAGCGCTGTCTATGTTGTTTTATTTATTGTGTTCTTATTAGCCGTGCCGATCCGCTCCCACCCGGAACCAAGATTCGTTACCTCATCGGAACCACCAACCAATTACAGCTATGCCGGTAGTTTCACCGGGACAACAACAGAAATCGTAAAAGCTGTTCGTGATCATTTAGGCTGGACAAAACCAATAGAAGTATACCCCTGGAGCCGCGCCTATAGAATTGCATTGTATACACCTGATATCGTTATTTTTACAGCCGGAAAAACTGAAGAACGCAAAGCATTAGGTTTCACCTTTATAGGGCCGGTTTCTACCCGCAAGCATGGTGTATTTACACGAGCGGATCACCAGGCGGCACAGCCTGAACTCATCAAATCCTCGCAAACACCGATTGCTGCAATGCGCAGTGACTGGCGTTCATTACTTTTAGAAAAACAAGGCAATAAAGTACTCAACCTTGCCGAACACTCGCAGGGCCTGCAGATGCTGATGAGAGGGCGCGTTGACTACTGGGTAAGCTCAGATCTTGAAGCGCCAGTGATTGCAAAGTCCCTTGGTTATAAGGCGGCTGATATCAAAATGGTGTGGATAATAAAAGAGTCGAAAAGCTATATGGCGTTCAGCCCTGACTCTAGCACTGATCTTATTAAAACCTGGCAGAGTGCGTTTCGATATCTGCAGGAAAGTGATTTTTTTGCTCAAGAGGTCAAACGCTGGAGTCATATTCTCGGCATAGAGCTTAACTACTCACAGAATTCGGGTTATTTCATCGTGCAGAAATAGCTTCCTTGTCGTTCAAAAATTAAACCGCTCTTAAAGCACATAAATTTAGTTATGCACTTAAGAGTGGGAAGCATTCACTGGGTTATGTTTTTCATTTTTCTGCAGTATAAGTTATCTCTGCAAAGGGCCGCTTTTTATCTTCGCTGCTTATGTCGAGTTGGAAGCTGTTTTTATTTAAGCGGTAAAATACTGAGGTTTGCTCTGTTTTAAACAGTTTAATCACATAACTGCTGTCAGTTTCCTGCTGCAGCTGCCAGTATAAAGTTTTTTGCTTAGACTGTTCCTGCAGTGATTTGTATTCTTCATACGCCAAAACAGCGGGAAATAAAGGTGGCTTAAACGTTTGTTTACTCAGCATCCTGTCTTTAGCAGCAGGCGCTAGTTTGGCCTTAGCCGCCTGACGGCGCTGTTGTTGAGCTTGTTCTGCAAGCATTTGTTTGTGCATCTCTGTTGTTAAGTCATTACTGGCCAGCATGTCTGCCTTTGCTTCTTTTTCTGCTGCTATTGATGGTTGTGGTTTAGCCGCTGCAACAGCAAACTCAGCTTCAGTGCTCTGGAGCACTGCTCCTGCTGAAATTTCACCGGCGACTTCTGCTTTGGACTGAAGCTGGGCAGGGCTGCTTTTCATGGATTTTTTATAAGCAGAAACGGGTACTTCTACGGATGCGGTCAGCTGCTGCTCGCTTTCTGCAAAAGCATCATCAGACTCCCCGATAAGCATTTCTTCTTTAAATGCTTGTTCTGCAGCTGCAGGCAGTACCTCTTGATCACTGAAAGTGTCTAACTCCATTTCTGCTGCTGGTGCAGCTAAAGACTCACTTTGCTCAGCTTTAGTAATATGATCCATCGATACTAACGGGGCTCTATATTCGGGGTTAATAGGGACACTAAGCTGATGATTAACAATTAACCCGACTAACAGAAAAGAAGCAGCCGTAGCTGCCGGGTAGTACCAGGCTATTTTTTTACGTTTGTCAGCAGGGCGGTTCAACTCTTGTTTTTTATCGCTAGTTTGTCGACTTGATGTTTTTTCTATATGCAGAGTCGGTCTAGCCTTCACCGCTTTATGTGCAGCGGCGAGAATAGACTGATCTAACTGCTCACTAGGCTGCTCGGCTGTATAATCACCATTGTGCTCAGACAAATCATCATAAAGTGACTGTATAAAGGCCTGATCTTCTGCCAGTGCTTTATCATCCTGCTTATTAGTTGCCATAAAAACTTAACCCCTTACGCATTTTCTGTAACGCATAGCGCCAACTGCTTTTCACTTTTTCTTTGTTCTGAAAGGTTATCCTGGCAATATCATCAATGCTAAACCCCGCTTCTTGTTTTAATAAAAAGACTTCCCGCTGCTCATAGGGCAAGGCCGCTATCTGCTGTTTTAACGCATCGGCTAATGTTTGATTTACCGCCGCATCTAATTGCGGGTCATGGTTATTTTCTGTTATCTGCTGCGTTTTACTGCTCTCCTGATTATCTAAGCTGTCTAAGTCATCTTCAATCTGCTGTTTTTCAAATAACACACTTTTCTTTTGTGCGTGATCAATCGCGATACGCCGGGCAATAGTAAAAAGGTAAGTGGTGAACAATGCATTAGCCTGATAACTTGCCCGGTTATTAATAAGTTTAAGCCAGGTATCGTGACACAGCTCTTCGGCCACGGCGGTGGTCAAATTCTGGCGTATAAAAAAGCGGTACACAGCCGTTTTATGCCTGGCATAAAGCTGATCAAACGCAGCGGCATCTCCCTGTGCATAGGCCAGCATCTGCGTTTGATCGAGCAGCTGCCGGCTTATATTCTCCTGAGCCTTAGCGTCCAATCCTTTACCCTTATATTGATATACCCAAACTACTCTAATCTGCTGATTCCTGCATCTTCAAGTGGTTTGGGTCATTGCCTGTTGAGCATTATTAAATAACATGTCGGCAGATATTACCTTTTTTAAATCTATTTACTGTCTGCTCTGTCACTAAATTTACTGTTTTAAACTCCGTTTTTCAGCAACTTGCGGCGCTAAGGCATCAGCGAGCTTGACCATATTGATAAATTCTCCACGGTAGCCGTGTTTATCCTGACCTTTGCTAAGCTGTGCCAGCTTAATAATCCGGCTGATATCCATAGTGGAAAGATATTTACCGCCGCGCAGCAGCTGACCGAAACCTGCAACAGCGGCAGAAAACTGAAAAGTCTCACTGGTGTCCTGCAGAGATGCTTTAATATCAGCGCTGTTAATCGGTATTTCAATCAATTTGCTGGTGTTCTGCTGCGGTAATTTATAACGTAATTTCAAAAAGGCCAGCTCATTAAGCGCAATTTTGTCTTCACTTAGCTCAGCAGGAAGCTGTTTTTTATTATGTGCAGACTGATAGCGTAGCGGATCAACACTTTGATTCGCGGCACCGCGTAAACTGATTTCATAAATAGCGGTCACCGTATGACCAGCGCCAATATCACCCGCATCAATTTTATCGTTATTAAAATCTTCACGCTTCAAAGCACGAGTTTCATAACCAATCAGACGGTATTCACTTACTATGCTGGGATTAAATTCAATCTGAATTTTTACATCCTTGGCAATGGTAAGCAGGGTAGACGACAACTCTTCCACTAACACTTTGCGTGCTTCGTTAAGGTTATCAATGTAAAACGCATTACCGTTACCATTTTGTGCCAGCTCCTGCATCAAAGCATCATTGTAATTACCGCGGCCGAAACCTAAAATACTCAAAGAAACACCGGATTTTCTCTGCTGCTCAACTCTGTTTTTTAAGGCCTGCTGATTAACCATTCCGACATTAAAATCGCCGTCGGTGGCTAAAATAACACGGTTAATACCGTCTTTGATAAATGACTGCTGTGCAAGACGATAAGCCAGTTCAATACCTGCACCGCCGTTAGTTGAGCCGCCGGCTGATAAACGTGTTAATGCATCAACAATCGCGGCATTGTTGTCCCCCTTAGTCGGCTCAAGCACCGTGCCCGCAGCGCCGGCGTAAACGACAATAGCAACGCTGTCGTTCGCGGTAAGTTGTCTGCTTAACATTTTCAGTGCATTTTTTAATAAACCCAGCTTATCAGCGCTGTTCATCGAGCCTGACACATCCAGTAGAAACACTAAATTTGCGGCAGGTCTTGCTGAATCCTGCATTTTGTCCCCCTGTATGCCGATATGTATTAAGTGTTTCTGGGCATTAAAGGGGCTGGGACCTACTTCACTGTAAACTGAAAACGACCCGCTTTGCGGCTGTGCATAGTTATAGGAAAAGTAATTAATCATCTCTTCCACCCGCACCGCATCAAAAGGCGGCAGGGTACCTTGATTAAGAATACGACGCACATTGGCATAGGACGCCGTATCTACATCAATAGAAAAGGTTGATACAGGCTGCTCTGTCACCAGATGAAACGGATTGTCTGTATTGTGTGAGTAGTTTTCGCGGCTGCTCAGCGGCATGGGAGGCGCAATGATGTTATGGTGAAGGGAAGGCTGTCCAGCAGCCATTTTAGCTGCAGCACTTCCCATATAGGCCATTTTACTTTTTTCCTGTTTTCTTTGAGTTTGCCTTTGTTCTTCTAACTTAACCACCTGCGGCAGTGGTTTCACTGCGGGTTGAATAACCTGATCATCATTTTTTGTTAAACGTAAGCTGTGATCTGCTAATTCTTCGCTTTCTATCGCATCAACCTCTCTTACGTCTGTAACTACGGCACCTGTCTCATTATCTTTGCTTAGCGGCTGTTCTTTCTGCCCGGGATTATTCGTGTTGTCTGGGCTGCCCACTTGCGGCATTGGCCCGCAGGCCGTAACTAAAAATAAACAGGAAAGCGCCGCTGCTTGTGCTGATTTCTGCATTGAATATTTCATTATTGTTCTCCGTTATCACTTATTGCTGTTGTTTGTAGTAATACTGTTACTAGCTATAAACGGACGAAGTTTGAAAAGGGGTTAATTATTTTTGAAATTATTTGTAAAGAACTAAAAACGCCTGTAATTCTCAAAGCATGCGGCTGCTTTAAGCTCTGAAAAACCATCAGGATCCACCATTGAGACTGGAATTCAACATTAATATGAATTTCAGGCTGGGCAAGCGAGATTTCATTCTGTATTATCGCGATGATTTTTTTTGACGATTGTCTTTGACAATAAATTGCTATGCAGTCGAACCTTATGGTCAATATTTATCAAAAGCTGTAGAGATTCGTCTGCACTAAAGTAAACAACCTGCCGATGCATTATTGAATTCAGCATCAGCAGATCACCTAGTTTAAATAACAGACAGAATTTTTTATGAAAAAAAACTAACAAAATGGAGAGTTAAAAATGCAAATTATTATGGGTTTAGTAGGGATTCTATCCTTAATTGTGATTGCGGTAATATTTTCAAGCAATAGAAAAGCAATCAACCTGAGAACGGTTGGCGGCGCTTTCGCAGTGCAGGCAGTTATACCTGCTGTTGTTATATTTACAGATTCTGGAGCTGGTGTCTTAGGTGCCGTATCTAACGGTGTTCAAGCTATTATTGCCAGTGCAAACGCGGGTATCGGTTTCCTTTTCGGCGGTCTTGTTTCCCCGAAAATGTTTGAAGTGTTCGGCGGCGGCGGTTTTGTCTTTGCGTTTAAAGTACTGCCTATCATTATCTTCTTCGCTTCGTTAATGGCTGTACTCTACCACTTGGGTATTATGCAGTTTATCATCAAAATTTTCGGCGGTGTGCTGCAGAAAGTACTCGGTACAAGCCGTACAGAGTCAATGGCGGCGGCTGCTAACATTTTTGTTGGTCAAACAGAAGCGCCGTTAGTTGTTAAGCCCTTTATCAAATCAATGACTCGTTCAGAGCTTTTCGCGGTAATGGCCGGCGGTCTTGCATCCGTTGCAGGTTCGGTACTGGCAGGTTACGCATCTTTAGGTGTTAGTCTGGAATACCTGATTGCAGCATCATTTATGGCGGCACCTGGCGGTCTATTAATGGCTAAATTATTAGAGCCGGAAACAGGTACACCAAAAGATCAAATGAGTCACTTATCTCAGGCAGACTTAGCAGCCGGCTTTGAAAGCAAACCTGTAAATGTAATAGATGCTGCGGCAGAAGGTGCATCTGACGGCCTTCATATGGCAATGAATGTTGGTGGTATGTTAATCGCGTTTATCGCTTTAATCTCGCTGGTAAACACTATTTTAGGTACTGCAGGCAGTATATTCGGAGTTGATACTCTAACTCTGCAGCTGCTGTTAGGTTACTTATTCGCACCAATCGCGTTCTTAATCGGTGTGCCATGGTCTGAAGCAATACAAGCCGGCAGCCTGTTAGGTCAAAAACTAGTAGTAAACGAGTTTGTTGCTTACATCGACTTCGTTAGTATTAAAGATACATTAAGTGAAAACACGCAAGTTATCATCACTGTTGCTTTATGTGGTTTTGCAAACTTATCTTCAATGGCAATTTTACTTGGCGGCTTAGGTGCGCTGGCACCATCACGTCGTCCTGATATTGCCCGCCTGGGTCTTAAAGCTGTTCTAGCGGGTACGTTATCTAACTTTATGAGTGCATGTTTAGTAGGTATCTTCTTCGCATTGAGTGTTGCTTAATTTCTCAATCAACAATCGGTAAGCAGCCTATTATTTCATTCCCGCGCTCTGCGCGGGAATGAATAGGTTAAACAAGCCCCCCTGAAGTCCCGTATATTCCCCGCAAACATTAACTACATAAAACAAAGTATCGAGTAATCACGTTATGGGAGCAAACTTGCAGCCTGATGATCGTATGATTCGACGTTAGGGCTGTAGAATGACAGCTGTTGCTAATAAGCATTTGATCTTAGCAGGATAAAACCGCACAATCCTTGCCAGATCCGCAGCGTGCCGCAGGCGCAGAAAAATCCCAAGCGGCAATAGTCGTAGGAAACAAGAGTAGAAACCATGCATTCAAGAATACAACTCAGCAAAGAAGACATTAGAAAAAACAAGCCGACACGAGATGAATACTTAGATAAGCCGAAAACCCCTTTGGTACTGGTATTAGACAATGTCACTAACAGCTACAATATTGGAGCTTTTATTCGCCTGGCGGATGCTTTTGCTATCGAAAAAATAATTATCTGCGGCGAGCTGACTATATCCGATAAAAAGTTAAAAAAAGCCTCGAGAAATGAAGCTAAATGGGTTTGTATTGAATACAGCGACAGTACAACTTCAAGCTTACAAACTTTACTGGATGAGGGATATGGAGTTTATAGCGTTGAGCTGTGCCATGAGTCCGTTGATTATAGTGATGTAACTTACCCGTCCCCGTGCGCATTAGTCTTAGGCAATGAACGCAAAGGCGTGAGTGAAGCCGCACTGCAGTTAAGTCATCAGCAAATACACATTCCTATGTTCGGCATGGGTAACTCACTGAATGTTTCAACCGCAGGCGCTATTGTATTAGCAGAATGTGCTAATCAAATTCGAAACAGCCATAAGCCTAACGCCGGCTTTATAAATACTGAAGTATTATCAGCATCCTTTAATTTATAAAGATGCCAGCAAACGGATCAATACCGTTAAAGATATTTCAGATACGCCGTGGTATTTGGGCTGCTGGTTTTCGCAAGAAACAGCCCTGAGGTGTACCTCTCATTGTATTTTTTATACTTCCTATTTAAACCGGTGCTGATATGCAGCTGTAACTCTTTACTGAATAAGAGCAGAGTTAACCCAGTTCATATACCGTCAAGCATGCCTGCGTATTTAAAAATATCCGACAGTTGTTATCCGCTTTAACTTGCGCAGCCAGGCAAGCTGGTTTAAGCTCCCGCTCAATCGCGTTAGCGAAAATTTTTATAGACGTGTTCACGTCCCCCAAATTTTAAATAGGCAGCTCATGAATATTATTACCGTTCCAGAAATGGCTAAACCACAAGTTAAAAGTCACCACAAAGCCCGTCATATGAAAAAAATGGCCATTGGTCCTTTTGCTCAAACCTGTGCAGAGATCCGTTTTAGTGCAGACATAGAAAAGTTCGACCAAGTCGACAGCGCTTTAATTCAATGTCAGCAGCAGCAGGGCTGGGATTTGTTTATTGCTTATTTCAATGAGCAATACCACGTAGCGGTTAACTTCTTCACAGAACAACAAGAGTTAAATGCAGTGTTAGAGATAACTAACGCAGTCATTGTTAAAGAACTAGGCGAAGTTGAGCTGCAGGTATTAGCAGGTGACGCTAACTACGGCGACTGGGAAAGCTGCTACATAGACTAATCTGCTGAACCCATCGCAGCTAAGGCCCGGCGATGGGTTTATTCTAGTAAAAGATGCAGCCCGTTTTATGTTTTGTTTACTGTCTATCAGCGGACATTTCCAGGAGTATTTATGAACCAAGAAGATCAAAACAATCCGCTTTACGGTCTTGAGTTAGACGATTTATTAACTGAATTAGTCGAATTTTACGGCTGGGATATACTGGCTGCTGAGCTGCGTTTTGACTGCTTTAGCAGCAATGGCGGCATAGAGGAGTGTTTGAAATTTCTAAGCAGCACTGCATGGGCAAGAGAGAAGCTGGAAGCATTTTACTTGTATCGTTTTAAGGGGCTGCCTAGACCTTATGATGATCAGTATAAACTGCCGCCTCGAGAGCGAAGCTTTGCAGCCGGGACCGTGACACAGGCTCCGAACATTCCGGCAGCAGAAGATGATAAGTCAAAGGCAGTAGCAAAAGGTAAACAAAACTTTGAGCCTTGCCATAAATCTCCCTGTGATAGACGATATTATTCACCCAAGCGAAAAACTTAAAAAAACAGCCGGATCAGGGAATACTTCCTGAATTTATAAGTACTGCAGATAAGAAAGAACGCATGAAAACCATACTATGTTTCGGGGATTCAAATACCTGGGGATACTCTCCCGTTGACGGCCGACGTTACAATGCAGATCAAAGATGGCCTGCATTATTAACCAGCCTGCTGTCTTTAGACTGCCGGATTATTGAACAAGGACAGCCGGGAAGAACAACGTTCTTTGATGCTCCGGATGCTGGTCTTGTGAACGGACATGACGACCTTGTACCTTGCCTTAAAAAGCACCAGCCGGACTATATTGTACTTATGCTGGGAACAAATGATTTAAAAAGCAGCTTTGCTCAATCCGCCGATGATATATCCCGAAATACGGCTAAATTAGTGCGGGAAATCCAGCAGCACAGCAGTCAGAATAAACAACCAGCACCAGCTATATGCTTAGCTGCACCACCAGCCATTTCTGAAGTCGGTTATTTTGGTCAGCTGTTTGCAGGAGGCGCAGAGAAATCCAGAGAGTTTGCCGGATATTATGCACTTCGTGCGCAAGAACTGGGATGTGAGTTTTTTGATGCCGGCAGTGTAGTCACTTCCAGCCCGATAGACGGCATCCACTGGGAAGCAGATCAACATAGAAAGATGGCAGATAAGATTTCAATAAAACTTAAAGAGATGCTCATAAAAGAAAACTAGAGAATGAATCCGCAGTTAATTTTTGTATACGGCACATTACGGCGTGGGGAAAGCACTAAAATGCATGACCTGTTAGCCGGTTACAGTGAATACCTGTCAGCAGGAGAGACGCAGGGAATACTTTATGCGCTGTCGGGATATCCAGGCATGATAGAGTCCAGCGAAATAACAGATAAAGTTTTAGGTGAGGTTTATAAAATAAGCAGCCCCGGCAGATTATTTGCCTTACTTGATGATTATGAAGCATGCTCGGACAAATTCCCGTTTCCCCGCGAATACATTAGAAAACAACTGCCGGTTACTCTGGTTAACGGAGAAGAAGTACTGGCATGGGTTTACCTGTTTAACCGTGATGTTTCTAATCTAAAAAGAATTAAATCTGGTGATTATGTAAATCAGCAGTAAGGTTAAAAACTGTTGAATTGCCTGTATAAGATAAGCAGATAGGGGAGCTCATGGAAATATTTAAGAAACTATTTGGCAGTAGAAGAAAAATAGATTTGGATGAGGTAAGGGAATCTTTAGCTTCAAAAATTGCAGATTTAAAACGCCCGGCGGTAAGGCTCGAGAAAACCTCTCAAGTAAAAATATCAAAGTTCGGCGGAAAACCTTTCGTCGAGAAAAATAAGTTTGCATGGCCTCGAAGCAACGGAAAACCAATGGCCTTCCTTGCTCAGTTGGACCTAGCTGAAATTTCTAGCGTACATCATTATGAATGGCTTGCAGATGAAGGGGTAATACTGTTTTTTTATGATGTGCTTGAGATGCCTTGGGGATTTGACCCAAAAGATCGCGGAAAATGGTGTGTACTTTATCAGTCCAAAGCCGACAGTTATATCGAATACCCTGATGATTTAGGTGATGAACTCAAAATTAAAGAAGTATTCATTAAACCCAAACACGTAGAAATCCTCCCTAGTTATGATGATCCCAGTGTTGAAATACTGAAGCTTACTGATGAAGAAATAGATGCTTATATTGATCTCAATGATGGAAGTGATGAAGCATTGCATCAACTCGGCGGTTTCCCGTCATCTGTCCAAGGTAATTACATGGATCTAGAGTCACAGCTTGCTTCCAATGGTATTTATGTTGGTTACCCCAAAGGATATGAAAGCGAAAAGGCTAAAAAGCTAGAATCTGGTGCCAAGGATTGGAAACTACTGTTTCAATTCGATAGCGACGATGATTTAGATATTATGTGGGGCGATTGCGGAATGATCTATTTTTGGGTTCAGGAGCAGAAATCTAAGATAAATCAATTTGATAACAGCTGGTTAATACTCCAGTGCTGCTAGCAGAAGTTAGCAACTATGAGCCGGTTAAAGCCTCATAAATTTATTCAGTTTGATAGAAAGCTAACGGCGCCCATCTGTAACGCCGGCTGCTAATTCACATGACTGTATAAATTAACAGTCAAAGGTGAGCACTTGTTGTCCCGATTACTGCGAACTGCATTACTTTGTATTTATATCTGCTCAAAAAGACCGATAAGCTGAGCAGGCAATATGAAAAGCTTGTGCATTGAAAATTATCCATAAACAAGAATAAAATCAGCTATGCTCAATAGAATAGTTCATTTAATATCAATCGAATGTAAATCACAGTGAGTTTTTAAACAGACAAGCCCAAGCTCGCGAAATAAGCGCCTTAATTAAATAAATCGAAAAAAATGGAATGCTGCCCCCTACAAGCGCCGGCCCCGGCATTTGAAACGGTGTTAACACTACCAGTAACGAGCACAAAATGAATGCATTAAAGAAAGTCATAAAACTGCTGCTGTTAATAAGCTTTAATGCTGCCGCTGTAGATATCCCAACCAGCCCAAGAGCAGACAGAGCTATAGCAAGCGTGGAGTCCTCCCTGAAGAAGGAGTTATCGGCAAAAGGACTTGAGTATGGGGCGCCGGTCTTTATCCGTATCTTCAAAGATCCAGGGGTTCTCGAATTATGGCTTGAGTCCAGTAATGGTAAGTTCGTTAATTTTAAAAATTACGACATCTGCACCTTCTCAGGAGATTTAGGCCCTAAGCTGAAAGAGGGCGACAATCAGAGCCCGGAAGGTTTCTACTTCGTCAATTCTGCTCGTCTAAATCCCTGGAGTCGATTTCACCTATCATTTAACCTGGGTTATCCCAATAAATATGACCGACACCATGGACGTACAGGAAGTGCCTTGATGGTCCACGGAAACTGTGTCTCGATAGGCTGTTACGCGATGACAGATTCTTATATCAATGAAATTTATGCGCTTGGTGCGGCAGCTTTAAAGTCGGGTCAGCCGTTCTTTAGAGTGCACTCTTTTCCATTTAAACTTGATCGTGAGTCGTTAATTAAATATCAATCAAGTCAGTGGTATCTGTTTTGGCTTAATCTCAAGGACGGATATGATTACTTTAATCTGCACAAAAGACCGCCAAATGTAGAGGTTTTAAATGGTAAATATATATTCGGTGCATAATTCAGTGCTGACAAACAGCCTCGAAGCTGCAAAATTGCCTCGAAGCTGCAAAATTGCCTCTGCAGCTTTAAAAGAAGCAGACATACTTTATTAAGATTTCAGCCCAGAGCATGTGGAGCAATAAAAGCGTGCTGCCAAGGTGTTGCGATGGGGACTGAAGAGCCGTATCAAATCCATGACATTCGTATATTCAATGAATAAATAAGCTGGTTAACAAAGGTCGTCACTGGCGGCCTTTTATTGTATCCGGCCGCAGCTGCGTACCTGTTTATCCCGCTTTAATAATTTGACCAGCAAAACAGCTGCACCAAATTACTATTAATGCCGGCAGTACACGCCTGATAGATGTGTGCGGGAGGAAGGTAAGCAATAAAATAGAGCATCAACAATGACTCAAAAGCGCAATTTGGGACACTTATTCATATGACGAATTGGCAATACTAACAGCAAATACATTCATAGGGATAATGATGTCAAATTGCCTCCACATTACATTAAAGTCAACAATTCAGCTAGATCCATTCAAAGTCGCACTTACTTGGATAATGGTACTGGTTGAAAACGTGATGTTGATTTTAT
This sequence comes from Psychromonas aquimarina ATCC BAA-1526, assembly GCF_000428725.1. Classification (GTDB taxonomy): domain Bacteria; phylum Pseudomonadota; class Gammaproteobacteria; order Enterobacterales; family Psychromonadaceae; genus Psychromonas; species Psychromonas aquimarina. Next base: position 398,899 of record NZ_KE386791.1, on the reverse strand, counting down.
TACCCTTATTTATCGGCTACGCCATTGATGGTGTTTTAAATCAGCATATGCAGCCGCTGCTGAACTTTGCTTTGTTACTTCTAGCGCTAGTCATTGTAAGTGTACTACGACGTTTCTATGATACGCGAGTTTATGGGAACATCCGCTATAAGCTGGCTAGAATTGTAGATCGAAATCTAAAAGACTCTCCCATTTCAACGAGAACGGCTCGCCTGACAATGTCTCGCGAACTGGTCGATTTTCTTGAGGAAGATTTGCCCTCACTAATGACAGCCACGGTTCAGCTTATTGCGACGGTAGTGATTCTGGCAGCTTTTCATCTCAACTTAGCACTTTGTGTTTTAGCCTCCGGCGCTGCAATTCTGGTAATTTACAGTCTGTTTCATGGCGCCTTTACTCGTCTAAACGGCGAACTCAACGACCAGTTGGAGCAGCAGGTATCCGCTTTAAGCTGCAGTCGATTTACAGCGGCACGAGCTCACTTTAAACGCATTAAAAATTGCGAAATCAAACTGTCTGATACAGAAGCTGTTGCTTATGGTTTGATTTTCATTGTACTGCTCTCTGCCGTACTGGGTAATCTTTGGATGGTAAGCTCTCTTGTTGGACCAAGTGTTGGTCAAATATTCTCAATTGTTACTTATTCAATGGAATTTGTTGAAGCAGCGGTGGTATTACCTGTCACCCTGCAGACTTTATCTAGACTGACGGAGATAAGCCGGCGTTTAAATTCTTCATCAACATCAGAGTCAATACAGAATCATGCATAGGGCACTCTTATAAGGTTTAATACAACAGGTGCTTTAATTAACAACTCCCAGCAAACATAAGCCGGCAATAATGAAAGTTATTACCGGCTTTATCTCGTTCCCATGCTCTGCGTGGGAATGCATAGGTTTAACTCAGCAGTCGGAACCAGCCTGAAATCCCGCATATTCCCAGTAAGCATTACGACCGAGACTGGCTCTCTATGTCGTACCTGCCTTTACATATCATTAAGCTTTTTCCTTCGCAGAATTATAATCCAACGCACGGCTTTAGATGTAATTACGTTTCAGTGATAATGATGTGATATAGCACGGTGTTTTTTATATATAAAGGAGTAGTATCGCGTTAATAACTCAATAACCCTGTTAAAAGAAAGGGTTGGGATAGCCGGAGAGCTTTATGCCGAATGCAGGTGACAACTATACAGTGACATTAAAAACTGCGCATATGCAGTGGGGCACTCACAGGCACACCTCTACACGAGGAGTTGTATACGGGGAAGGCTACATACAGATCCCTGCGTCAGTTGCACGCAAGTTGAACATTTATAACAGCAATCATCCCGATGCAGGCAATGAATATAAGTGTTCATCTTATGATGGTTTCCTCACCAATGTAACGCTCAAAGCCTGCGGTTCATCCAGTGCCGGAGCACTGCATGCAAAGCAGTTTGAAGGGAGCGGTAACTTAAAGTTATTAGGGGACTGGTTTCATCAGATCAACGCACAGGAGGGTGATGAAATTGAAGTTTCCTGGATCTCAGCAAGTAATATCATTATTAGAAAAATATGAATTGTAAACAGGAAATTCCTTAGCTCCCTTTAAGTCTAAAAAACGCAATATTACATAATCATATTTCAACTATAACAATCTCAAACGTAAGGATACCTATGACTGGTACCAATCAAATCAGAGCGAAATTACTTGAACTTGAAGGCGGTGTATTTCAACGATTATGTGATGATTGGCTGCACCGAAAAGGCTATGAAAACATCAATGCTATAGGAATGATGCAATCAACTGATAGAGTTAGAAAAGGCACCCCTGATTGTTTATTTATTCAGCCTGATGGATATTATGTTTTTTCTGAATATACCGTTCAGCAAAACCGACTTGCCTCAAAACTTGAAGATGATATTAGCAAGTGCTTTGACGAGCAAAAGACAGGTATCAAGAGTGATCAAATTAGTGAAATAATTATTTGTTATTTAGGAGAACTTACAACGCATGAAATTAACCACCTAAAAAGCCTTTGTCAAAATAGAAATGTAAGATTAAGCCTTAATGGACTTGATTCAATATCTCTCAGCATTCAAAACTGCTATCCAGTCCTATCTGAACAATATTTAGGTTTGCCTCTTGATACGGGGCAATTACTTTCCGTAAATGATTTCATTATTCGATATGGAAAAAATAATCTTACAACTTCTATTGATAACAAAATGTTATTTCAGAACGAAGCGATAGAGCAAGGCATCGAGCAATTAGAGCAAGGACCGTTATTGCTTGTATCTGGTGCTGCAGGTGTGGGTAAAACATTGTTTTCTGTAAATTTAACCGTTGCAATGCAGGAAAGAAATTCAGATTTAAAAGTGTATTGCCTGTTCGATAAAGGTGCAGACTTGATAAGAGATATAACCGCACACTTTAGTGAACCTGGTGATTACATGGTATTTATTGATGATGCCAACAGGTTAGACAATAGGCTCGATTACATTTTACATTATCTAAATGAAAATGATGGCAATAGAACATTTCGCATTATTGCTACCGTTAGGGATTACGCTCGCGATTCAGTATTGAGTCAAGTTAATAAATTCACAGAGGTGAATGAGCAAAATATAGCCCCCTTAACAGACGAACAAATTAAAGAGTTAATTGTTGAGTTGTTCGATATTAACAACAGTGAATATCAACAAAGAATTCAAGAAATATCAGGAGGTAATGCGAGGTTGGCAATAATGGCTTCAAAAGTCGCAATTGAAACTAATCAAATCGATTCAATACAAAATGTTGCGTCTTTATATGACGATTATTTTGGTCAAAATGAAAACATAAAAGAAGTTGTAGAAAATGAAAAGTTAATGGCGGTAGTGTGTGCAATTTCTTTCTTCAGAAAAGTAGACAAGTTAAATGATTCGCATATGGATTGGGTGCAAAACTCATTTGGCATTTCACCCGAAGAATTCTGGGAATATGTTGGTGTTTTACATAAAAATGAGCTTGTAGATTTATATGAAAATGAGGTTGTAAAAATATCAGACCAAGTTCTCTCGACCTATTTATTCTATCTATCTGTATTTGAAAAGAAAACAATACCATTCTCGTTAATTGTAAATGATTTTTATCATGATTTTAAAAGAACCATCGTTGATGCCTTAAATCCTGTAATCAGTTCTTTTGACCACAAAAAAATAGTAAAAGAAATTAGGTGTGAAATAGAAGAAACGTTTAAGTCGATTTCTGAATCTGGCAATGTGACAAGTTCAATTGAATTTTTGAACTCTTTTTGGTTTGCATTGCCCACAGAAACATTAATTTTTGCCCAAAGACTAATTTCTGAAATGCCGTATATAGAAGGCTCTTGGGAAAATGAGTCATTTGAAGAAGCGAAAGGAGAGCCTTCCGAATCGTCATTAGTTACTTTGCTAAGTAATTTTAGAAATTTCGGTGACGTCGAGTTTAAAATGTCTTTTGATTTGCTTTTACAATATGTACAAAAAAGTAAAGAATCTCTTGGTCATATTATTAAAGAACTAACAGCAAAGTATAATTTTAAGCCTAATGATTGGCGTTATGGTTATTATATTCAAGCCCATGTTGTTGATACTTTAATCGATCGGAGTGAGGATGGTGAAAACTATCTATTTTCAAAACTTTTTATCTTAGTGGCTAAATCGTTTTTAAAAATTGAATATACAGAACATCAATGGAATCGAGGTGACACCATACGTATGATTACCTTTAGGTTGTCACCTGATGAATACCTCATGCCAATAAGGAAAAAATTAATTGCAAATTTATCAATTCTACAGCGTCTGTCAAACTACGAAAAAATAGTTCAGGAAATCTTTCAGGAGTATGTAAATCGATTAAGGTTTGAAGGAAAAGAAATGGCAGAAGCCGATTTGCCATATATAAAAGAATTTTTTGTAATCAATTTAGATTCGAATAACACTTCGCATTGCTTAATCATGCAAGACCTTTGTGAACATTTAGATTCACTTGAAATTGAATATCCTTCCGAATGGAAAAATGAGTTTGCAAGTGAAACTCTTGAACTATCAAACTTACTTATTGAAGATAGGCACGAGCAACGAATGCTAGACATGGGGCATGAAGAGTATAATAAATATCGTCATCAGTGTTTTGTAAAGTATTTTTCGGTTCTTACAAAAGAGCAGTTTACCCACTTTATGGAGCAGTGTGTTTCGTTGCACAAGGCTCTTTCTGGTAGAGAAAGGGATTATTCTTTAAATCGTGGCATTGAAATGAGTTTAAAGGCCCTTGCAGAGACACATCCAAAACGGTTCGCTGAAATTGTGGTTATGTATATTGATTATGACGATATATTTTCAGTTTACCCTTACCCAATAATTTCAAACCTGTTTAAAAATATGGATAACAAAGGAGTATGGGCATTAATCAACTCTAAGGAATATAACTGTAGAAAGTATTGGTGCTCATATTATTTCTCATTACTGCCAGAAGAGTATATTTCGAATGGAGAAGTTGAATTAATGCTTCAACATTTCAATGATATTGAAAGTCACGAGTTAACTAATTGGTTGGATTTCTTATCTAAATACAGAGTGGTAGACAAAGATATATATGCAAAAGTAGTAAATATATTAGTAACAAAATCTAAAAGTGATATTAATTATGCTAGACCATTAGGGCATATTTTTAGCACCAACTCTGAAATATTTGACTCTTGGTTTGAGGTTTTTGAATCTGATACAGGCTTGGTATTTGATGCGTATTTGGCTGCGTTTAAACTTGAACGTTATTGGGATTATAGAGGTGAAACCTTAGATATTTTGACAAATCGAAACGCTAATTTTCTGAATAAAATTGTTGATTGCATCTATGAAAATGAACGCTGGCCTAGTTCACATACCAATATGCCTGAATTGGATTTTTTATGGCAACGAGATAATTATGTAGATGACATAGAGCAATACGCTAAATGCGTATATAGCAAAGAAAAAGATTCATATGGGCGTAGGGATAATATTTTTTGCAAACTATTCTTGAAGGAAAAAGGAAAAACTGATGACAACGAGCTAGTCGTTAAAAAACAAACTTTCATTAAGCAGTCTATCTTGAACAATATTGATGATATTAAATATTCTTGCTTCCTTTTTAATGTCGCAAACTATATGAGTGAAGATTTTAGGAGAGAATTATTAAGTTTGTTTCTTCAAAATAATATGAGCTTTGATGACTTCCAGGTTCTTGATTATGAGTTAACAACTAGAAGTTGGTCGGGCAGTAGAGTTCCAATATTAGAGAAAGAAAAAAACTACCTTGTATCAATACTGCCTTTATTGAATCGGATAGAATTACTTGAACATAGAGGTTACGTTGAAAAACAAATTGAATATAAAATTAAGTCAATTGAATGCGAGAAAAAGCGAGACTTCTTGGAAAGTAGGTCTTAGCTAGAAGGCTGAAATCAGTTTTTATTTAAGTGACTTTTTACTGCTCAATACATCAAGGTAGAGGATGATTTGTGCATGATTAAATAGTGGTTCGGACAGTATTTAATCTTTCCCCCTTCGATAATGCCATTCGCAAATAAACGGTGCCAGGTCTTTAATCTTGAATCAAACAACTGCTTCAACGCTGGTGGACAGAATTCCATTCATATATAAACCGGTAATAATAAAGCTATTACAAAAAACTAAGCACCCCAAGCTTCTCTGTTTAATTCCTGTCGGTTTTATTGTTCCTAAATCATGGGGACGACACTTCTGTATTTGCCAAGTAGTTGATGTTTTTGGCTTTTAATATGCCCTGTTTGCGGCATAATGCGCGAAAGTCATAGGACAAAAATCGGGTAAGGATTACTGAGTGAAAAGGTTAACTGCAATAATATCAGGCGTGCTTTTATTAACTGCTTGTACAGAAACGAACCGCTATGGATTTACGCAGGAAGAGACCAAAAAGCGTATTGAATATTATAAAAACAATCCCGATGAAATAGAAAAGGATGTTCGCTCTGCGCTGGTTTTATTTTCTAATCTGGAAAAAAAGATAGATGATATATGGGGGGAAAAAGAGATGCAGCTTCCCGAGAAAAAAAAGTATGTGAAATATACTAATCATTATCAGGATCGGGCTTATATCGATTTTGATAAGGGCATTGTTCGCGTAGAAACAATTGCTGAATATTCATCTTTAACACATTTAAAAAGTGCGATTGTCACTACACTGTTGACTCCTGATTCTCCCAATGAGGTTGATGTTTTTTCATCCAAGGAAATTCCGGTCTTAAATAAAGAGCCTTTTTTATACAAGCAGATTCTAGATGAAGATAAACAGCCCATCCGCTGGCAATGGCGTGCTGAACGTTATGCGCAAAACTTAATTGATAACAAGTTACAGACTAAACAGAGCGGTAATAAAAAAATCTATTCAGTGGAGTTTAATTTAGTTAAAAACAGTGAAGAGATCCGCAGTTACAAATATTCAACTTTAGTTCAGCAAGCCAGCAAGCGTTACAACATTAAAGAAAGTCTTATTTACGCAATTATTAAAACTGAAAGCAGTTTTAACCCTTATGCCGTGTCTCATGCCAATGCTTATGGTTTGATGCAGGTTATCCCGAAAACGGCTGGAAAAGATGTCTTCCAAAAGATAAAAAAGCGTGATGATCAACCAACAAAAGCTTATCTATTTTCGCCTGAGAATAATATCGATACTGGAACAGCTTATTTACAAATTTTGAAGACCAGATACCTGAAAGGTATAAATAACGATACCGGTCGTCATTATGCGATGATATCCGCCTATAACGGCGGCGCGGGTAATGTATTTAAAACCTTTCATACTGATAGAACACAAGCTGTAAAGGTGATGAACAACAAAAACAGCCAGCAGATTTACGATAATTTAACCACCAGAAACCCGATTGCGGAAGCACGCCGTTATTTGTATAAAGTGAATAAATATGAAAAAGAATTTATTCATAGCTGGCAGGAATAGGGCTTGCACAGATCTCTGCAGCCAGTCACCATCAGTTGTTTTATTTCTTTTCACAACTGATGAAAAGCTAGGAGGAAAAGGTGGGACAGGCAAACCTTTTCCGTAGAATATGTGCTTATATTAATTCCCACGCGGAGCATGGGAACTAGAGAAAAATTTGAAAAAGGCAGGGACATGGAAAAGTACCGCATGATTCAGTTTGGAATGACTTTATGTGTTGTTCTTTTTAGCAAGAGTATCTGGGCATCAGAGCCGATTCGATTTACCTTGATGGAATATCCTCCTTTCATGTCTAAAAAAATGAATGAATATGGAGTACTGCCGGCAATTGTAACCGCGGCTTTTAAAAGGGTTGATACAGATGTAGTCTACAACTTTTATCCGCCAGCGCGGACTTTTGCAAATGCTAAAGCAGGAGAGTTTGATGGAACCGTCGGCTGGGTTCACTCCGATGAGCGAGAAAAAGCATTTCATTACAGCGATCCGATTTTCGAAGGTCCATTAGTATTTTTTCATTTAAAAAGCGTTTCTTTCGACTGGGAAACTGTTGATTGCTTAAAACAATTTGAAATTGGAATTGTATTGAAAAATTTCTACGGCAGATCATTTCATAACGCATTGGATGCTGGAAAATTGAAGGTTCAAAAAGTACCACTGGATAAGCAGAACTTTGATAAGCTGCTGGCTCAGCGTATAACACTTGTCCCTTTGAATCTGCATGTTGGTTTGAACTTTATTAAAAATAAATATCATCCGCTGACTGCAAATCGGATCACCTATCATCCGCGGCCGTTGAAGACTTCTATTTACCATATTCTGTTTTCTAAGGCGGTCAAAGGAAATGAGGCCAAAGCAAAACTTTTTAATCAGGGACTTCGCCTTTTGAAAAAAAGTGGTGAGTATCAGGAAATAATCGCGCAGTTTAATTTAAAGAAAGATTTAGTATCAATTGCTAAAACTAACTAGTTCCCGTTGAATATCAAGCAAATATAAATTACTGTTAAAAAATAGAATGGAGCTTTATTTAAAGCTGCAGGTTAAAGGGTTAATACTCTACTCTCAGCCATAAAATGCTGAGTATAAGGAAAGTACCTAACTCATAACGGCAGCTGCGTAGCTGCTGATCATCAAATGGAGTTATTCGTGAATTTTGAATTTGCACTTTCGCCGTCAGAAAAAGATGTGGCGGCCATTTATAACGGCTTACTAGAGTTCAATCAGCCTCATTTTCCTGAAATTAATGAGCAGACTTTTGGCTTATTTGTTCGGGATACAAATTCCACGGTAGTAGGTGGTGTTACAGGAAAGATACTCTTTACCAGCTTACACGTAAATTATCTTTGGCTGGCGAAGAGTATTCGCGGCAGCGGGATCGGCAGTGAGTTAATTAAACGTATAGAGCAGGAAGCTGCCGGGTATGGTGTTAATAATATCTATCTTGATACCTATACATTTCAAGCGCCCCAGTTTTATGAGCGGCTAGGCTTTACCGAAGTAGGGCGATATAGAGACTTTCCTTTGCCTGGTGTCGACAAAATTTTTTATCAAAAGAGCGTAGGACGAAGCTAATAAGCAGCTGCACTTGACTGTTTATGGTGGTTAGAGTTTTTTAAAGCGCATGTGAGCTAAGCGTTATGTGATTTTATTTCACCTTCAAGGAGGAATGTATGTATCTAGATATGTTTTTAGACATTGAGTCTATCTTCGCCATGACAGCGATATTGTTAATTACATTTTTATTGTATAGAAAAGAACCCGATATAATTGTAAGAGTGTTGAAGGTCTCTGAGTTATCAACTTATCTGGCTTTTACCGTTTCTCTGGTTTGGCTTGTTTATTTGTTTTCGACTATAGACGCACTAAAAGAATTAGGCCCAGGTTTAGCTTTTAGCCTTATATTAATGCTTTATGCGTCTATGTTTAGAGTAGCTGCACTTGCTGCAGGTAAAGTTAAAGTTAAAGAAAACATTAAAATATAACAGGTGTGTTATATGAGAATTTTATTCGCAGATGCTCTCTGCACAGGCGTTAGTTTCTTGCTGCCATGGATTGAAATAAAGAGGGAAATATGAATATTAGAATTTTAATTAGCTTGTTGTTTTTATTTTTTGCGAAAATATCATTTGCTGAAAATTATGTTTTGACTATTGGAAAGGAATCATATGAGCTTTCTTTAGATAAGGAAGTCCGCATTAAAGTCGGTGAGCATTATGTTTCTGCAAAGTTAAAACAAAAGGATTACCTTACATATACAACCGGTAATTTTTCATTTGAATATCCTAAACAGTATTCTCCTTCTAAGTCAGACTTAGGAGGGGGGATATTTCAGACTGCTATGATGACTCCTCTTGGGACAGTCGTACTAATTCAGGAATACACGAACATAGATCCTTCAAGTTTATTAGACTTAATGATTAATGAGGTCACTAAAGAAGAACGGGAATATGGTTATAAATTAGAATCGAGGCCATTATCTACAACTCTATCAGACGGTACTGTATTAAATGGAAAAGTTGTTACTTCGAAATATAAAGGGTCAGATATCGAAAGACTTTTTTACACATATGGTATTAAAGATTCAGGGTTGTTAATTATGACCCAAATTGATTATGAAATTGCCTCATCAGGTGATGAAGATGTCATTAACAGGCTTATCAAGTCACTTAAAGTTACAATGAAATGAACCGTATCAAATACTAAAAAACGCCCCCAAAGCTCAAGCAAGGACGCGCTATCGCGCGTCCTTTTGCTTAAAGTAAACGCAGGGCATCAAAATGAAATTACAAATGTTTAGATTTATTAAATAGTATTTTTCTCCAGCCCTTATTGTGAGCCGCAATCAATTTACTCTTTCTTTTTATTTTATTTTGTACACCTAGCATTATTTGTTAACCTGCTTCGTTTATCAAATGCTCTAGACGGGCGCCAGAGGAATTATCGTGACAGGAACACATAAATGCACACTTGCAGGGTGCTTGGCAATTTTACTATTCAGTACAACGGTAGGTTTTGTCCGCAATGTGGCTGAGCAGTTAGGACCTATTGGCGGTGCTGCAATGATTTATACCGTGAGTTCATTTTTTCTTTTGATCTTCATTGGTGCACCTCGATTTAGAACCTTCTCGCTCAAGTATCTTCTAATAGGCGGGACGCTGTTTGTCAGCTATGAAATTTGTTTATCGCTTGCGTTGGGAATGGCAAATAACCGAGTTCAAGCGGTCGAAATGGGCGTAATTAATTATTTGTGGCCGTCTTTAACTGTACTGCTGGCTGTGTTTATCAGTAAGAAACCCGTTAATAAGGCGCTTTACCCGGCGATAGCGCTGTCGTTTTTTGGTGTGGCCTGGACGGTAGGTGGTGATGAAGGGATTTCGATTAGTCAGTTGGCAGGGAACATAGCGACAAACCCGGCAAGTTATTCAATGGCGATGACGGGGGCCTTTATCTGGGCATTTTACTGCAATATCACCAAGCGGCTTGCGAACGGAAAGAATGCCATTACCTGGTTCTTTATAGCAACAGCAGCTGCTTTGTGGATTAAGTATTTTATTAGTAATGAGCCTGCCATGGTGTTTACATCAGGCGCAGCAATAGACTTATTGTTAACAGGAATGGCCATGGGGAGCGGATATGCATTATGGAACATAGGTATTATCGGCGGTAATATGATGCTTCTGGCAACTCTATCGAATTTTGCTCCTCTATTTTCTACTTTTTTATCTGCAGTGATTTTGGATATTGCACTGACTACAAAATTTTGGCAAGGCGTGGTGATGGTCACTGCTGCTTCCTTACTTTGCTGGTGGTTCTCCCGAGAAAAACCTTCTTCAGCTATAAACAATGCCCGGTATGTCGAGGCTGAATAAGTCAGCCTCATGTTAGAGGTTATCAAATTTATACAGCATATATACCCGTTATCATTCAAGATGCAAAAATCAGCAAGTCGTAAGGTGAACAGGTTCTAAGCGTGAAGGTGAAGATCTAACGGGTTAAATCATCTATTCATAACATTCTGATCTGAATTAATTTAATTTTCTGCATATTACAAATATCATCAAGTGAATGCATTTGCAATAATATCTGCGCACAAAAAGGGCTGGTCTTTAATCTTGAATATCAGCCCTTAGTTCTTAAGACGGAAATGATTAACTGATAATTATTGGGGCCAGTTCTTCACTCGCTGGTAATTTTTCATCCACTCTTTTTCCTGTCACGCAATGATACGCTAAGCCGCTCAACACTTTATTGAAAACACCTTTCATTACAGGGCGCATGATGAACTGTCCCATCAACCAGCCTAAAGGGCCTGCTTTTACAATAAAATCAGAAGACATGTAGATTTCGCTGGTGTTTGCATCAACCTCTTTTACGATCATTTCCGCATACATACTCTTTAGCGGTAGTGAAAATTCTGAAAGTACCATTTTATAACCTTGCCCCTCTTGAAACTCAATAATCTCTTCCACTAGGCTTGAGCCGTCATTAAAGGTACATAACCGTTTAGCTCCTAGCCCAGAGCTGATATCGCCGACGATAGGAGAGGTTTTTATCGTTGCTGCAAACTTTTCAACACTGCTGAAATCCTCTAATACTTGCCAGATTTTCGCTGCAGGGACATTTACCTTGATTGTTTTTTCTGTGTGATGTGCCATTTAAATATTCCTTTTTAAATTAATTAGTTGAAGCGGCTTTATGAGCTGCCAATATAGTTTTGATACAGTTGTTTAACTTGCTCGTAATCCTTGAATGATGATCTCAATTGAACTACTTAGATCTTTTTCAAAATCTGGTTTTAACTCTTTAAATTCCTGCTGTTGATAGATTTTAATCAAGGCCTCATTCTGCGAAGCAGCTGACCAGCAACTTGTTGTTGCTGCATAACTAAGATTTAGAAACTTAAAGGCTTTTTCACCCTGCAGCGCTGGATAAATCCTGCTTATTTCAACAGCAATCGAATACAGTAAATTTTTCGCTGATCTTTTGAAAATCAGTAACTGTTCATAAGAGCTGTTTTTTTCAAGAGATGTAAAAAGCAGCGGGGTGAGATCAAGAAACTCTGGGTGTGCGAGCTGTGAAGCCACCCAGGTGTCTGCAAAATGCTGTACGCTTTCGTCTTGTTCTAATTTCTGCAGTCGCTGCTGACAGTCTTCAACCCACTTTTCAAATAGCTCTGCAAATACATTCAAAAAAATTTCTTCTCTGGAACTAAAGTATCGATACATGTTGGATTTAGTAAATCCAGCCTCAGCAGCAATGCCGTTAAAACTTACATTGTCATAGCCGTTGTTTTTAAAAAGAGTGAAAGCCGCATTAAAAATAGCTTCTTTCCTTTCATTCTTCTTTTCATCTGTTGCTGCTCGCTGCCAATTCATATTTCTCACCTTAGTGTCTAGCGGTCTCTTATTTAAAGAATAAGAGACCACTGGTTACTTGCCAAGGGTTAAAAAGGATAAATGGCTGACAACAATCTGCATCAATTGTTGATATCGAGCCAATATGAATTCCCACGCGGAGCATGGGAACTAGAGGCTCCCTTCGGTACATAAGCCCTGCGTGAAAAGGTGAGACAGGCAAATCTTTTCCGTAGATATGTACCTATATGAATTCCCACGCGGAGCATGGGAACTAGAGAATGTTTCTACCGCCGGTGCTATTTTATTATCATAATGTGCTGATTAAATTCGCTTTTTGCCATAACTCTAATCACTTATTAAAAATTAGCACCACAGATTTTTAATCTTTAATCGATCAATTCTGTAAGAGACATGAATACAAGCGGGACATTCATTGTCATTTAATTTATCAATACCCAGGAATGATTAATAAATAGGCTCCTGCCTTTGCACACCTATATTGTCAAATATTTGTTCATTTTTAATCAGTAATTAAGCAGCTGCCCGCCGGCTTATATAAACGATTTGTTTTTATAAACCTTTGTCTGAAAAATACGTGTCAATGTCGCTGTGTAACTTGCTTTGTTGTCGATTTATGGAGAAAGAGGAACGAGAAGGATATAAGTTTATAATGACCTTTTTGTTATCCGCGAGTGACAATAAGAAACATCTTGTTCAAATCTTAGTTGACATTTTTATGCTTAATTACTGTATGGTAAACAGGAGTTAATAATAAATAGGGATATTAATTAATATGCGTAAACTTTTAAGCTCGTCTATACTTCTTGCTTGTTCATCAATCTCAACAACTGCGGCTGCAAGTGAATGCGGCACTGTTACCATTGCAGATATGAACTGGAATTCCGCCACTCTGATTGCCAATATTGACCGTTTTATTCTTGAGCACGGTTATGATTGTGATGCTGAACTTGTTCCCGGCGATACCATGCCGACAGGTGCCGCCATGATTGAAAAAGGCAAACCAGATATTGCACCGGAATTCTGGAGCAACTCAATGAAACCGGCATTAGATAAAGGAGTTGCAGAAGGGCGTGTTCGTTACGCAGGTGTAACACTCACCGACGGCGGCGAAGAAGGATTCTGGGTGCCGGAGTACATGGTTGAGAAAGATCCGACATTAGCAACAATTGCAGGTATTAAGGCTAACGCTAAGTTATTTAAACACCCGGAAGATCCAAGTAAGTCTGCATTTATGGGCTGTCCTGCCGGCTGGAACTGCCAGATATCAACGTCGCAGCTTTTTGATGCGATGGATTTAGCGGCTTCCGGTTTTGATTTGATTGATCCGGGCTCAGGCGCAGGTCTGTCAGGTTCCATTGCCAAAGCCTACGAGCGCAAAGAAGCCTGGATTGGTTATTACTGGGCGCCGACAGCAGTACTGGGTAAATATAAAATGGTTAAGGTTGATTTCGGCTCAGGCATAGATGAGAAGCATTTCAAAGAATGTATTACTCAAAATGACTGTTTAACACCAAAACCAACTATGTATCCGCCGTCAGCAGTCGATTCGGTTGTTACTGAAGAGTTTGCAAAAAGAGCACCGGAAGTTTTGTCTTATCTTTCAAGTCGTTCATTTACTAATGCGCAGATGAACACGCTGCTGGCCTGGATGGAAGACGAACAAGCTGAAGGTGAGTATGCTGTTGAATATTTTTTGAAAAATCATGAAGATACCTGGACTAAGTGGGTAGATATTTCAACAGCAAATAAAATTAAGAAAGCATTATCAGAATTGTAAGTAGTTCTCTATCAGCCCGGTGAGTCCGGGCTTTTTTGTATTAGGAAATAAATATAATGTCAGACAAATCATGGCTGTCGGAAATTCCGCAGCTTGACCGCTATCAGTTATTAAGTATCAGGAAAACACTGGACGGTGCTTACCGCAGCTTCTCGCGTGAATACGGTGACAGCATTGAATCATTTTTTGATCCCTTATTAAGCTTTCTTATCTGGTTCGAAAAATTATTACTCGGCACGCCATGGTGGTTAGTTATTGCGGTGCTGGCTGTTTTTGCTTATGCGGCAAGCCGCTCCTGGAAGTTAACTTTAGGCGTTATGGCCGCTTTTTTCCTGATCGGCTTTTTCGGCATGTGGGACAATACCATGCGTACCATGAGCATTATTTTAGTCTCCACTATGCTGGCCATTATAATCGGCATTCCCATAGGCATATCCATGGCGCGCTCGGATCGGGTACAGTCTATCGTCACACCGATACTTGATGTAATGCAGACCATGCCGGCCTTTGTATACCTTATCCCCGTGGTTATGCTGCTGGGTATTGGTAAAATCCCGGGTGTTATTGCGGTAATTATTTATGCCGTTCCGCCGGTGATCCGCTTAACCAATTTAGGCATACGCCTGGTTGATAAAGAAGTGCTTGAAGCAGCGACAGCCTATGGTGCCAACCCGATGCAGCGTTTATTTGGTGTGCAGATACCTTTAGCCATGCCTAATATTATGGCCGGTATTAATCAGACCATTATGATGGCGCTGGCAATGGTGGTTATCGCCTCCATGATAGGGGTAAAAGGTTTGGGGCAGCCGGTTTTAAAATCAATTACGAATCAGTACTTTACACTGGGTTTGTTAAACGGATTAGCAATCGTCGCACTAGCAATAATTTTTGACCGTATCTCGCAAAGCTATGCAAAACGTACGCTGCAGAATTTTGGAGGTAATTAAGATGAGTCAGAATAATAATGAAAATAAAAAAACTTTAATCAGTATTAAACACCTGTATAAAGTCTTCGGATCAAACGAAAAAAAGATACTTGAGCAGGTTAAAACAGGTAAATCCAAAGATGAGATCCTTGCTGAAACCGGGCATACTGTGGGTTTGTCGGATATTAATATTGATATATATCCGGGTGAAATATTCGTTATCATGGGCTTATCCGGCTCAGGAAAATCAACATTAATCCGCCACTTTAACCGCTTAATTGAACCGACTGCCGGTGAAATCGAAGTTGCAGGCAGTGATGTAATGAAGCTCAAAGAGAAAGAGCTTCAGGAGTTTCGCCGCAATAAAATGTCCATGGTATTTCAACGTTTTGGTCTGATGCCGCACCGTACTGTACTGCAGAATATCGGTTACGGCCTGCAGGTGCAGGGCGTTAAAAAAGCGCTGCGTCAACAAAAAGCACAAGAATGGTTAAAGACAGTCGGCCTTGAAGGTTATGGTAATCAGTATCCAAGCCAGCTTTCCGGCGGTCAGCAGCAGCGTGTTGGTTTAGCCCGGGCGTTATGTACGGACGCTGAAATTTTGTTAATGGATGAAGCTTTTTCTGCGCTGGATCCGTTAATCCGCAGTGAAATGCAGGATCAGCTGATAGAACTGCAGGAGAAACTGCATAAAACTATTGTATTTATTACCCATGATCTGGATGAAGCATTACGTCTAGGTGACCGCATTGCTATTTTGCGTGACGGTGTATTAGTGCAGCAGGGTGAGCCGGTTGATATTCTGCTTAACCCTGCGGATGATTATGTCGAAGCGTTTGTTAAAGATGTAAACCGTGCCCGCGCCTTAACAGTTGAAACAGTGATGCAGCCGCAAGTCTGCCGCATCTCCAGTGAAACAATAGGGGAAGCCGTTTTACAAATGCGTAAATCAAACCAGGACTATGGTTATGTTGTTAATGATGACGGCTACCAAGGCGTTATCACGCAGGATACGCTGGAAAATGTAGAAAAAAGTGATTACAGCAATGTAATTGATCTGTCTTTGTTAACGGATGTACCTGCAGTGCAGAACAACGCATTACTGGAAACAGTGATCCCGGATATGCTGGATAATGAGCTGCCGCTGCCGGTATTAAATGAAGATGGTGAAGTAGAAGGGAACTTATGCCGTTCAACGCTTGTTGATGTGTTGAGTGAACAGCCCAATGTTGAAGAGAAAAAACAGAAACACGCTTAACGCCTCTATTCAATATCAAACACCATGGGCTATTTCCTATGGTGTTATACTTCATTTTGGCGATTAATATAATTAACCTTGTTTCTATTTAAATAGACAGGCATCACAATGAAATTTTTTAAAAGATTGTTACTTTCATCCTTATTCACTTTACCCTGTTATGCATCAGATAACCTTGAGTTATATGAAAACAGCTGGCATGGAGAAATGAAATATAAAGTAGTGAGAGGGCTTATCGACGACTCAGAAGCTCAGCTGTATCAAACAATTGATAGTATTGGCTCCGCTTGTGAAGAATCAAAGAACAAGCCTTCGGAGCAATACTTTATTAAATGTATTCCCCCGAATGCCTATCCAATGATTTCTGCCATGATTAAAACTCATGCTAAATTTTTGGGGGAAGGTGATTCCTTAAATATGTGGGCATCAAGTGCTCTTATTAAAGCCGGCTTCGATAGTGATAAGGCTGGTATTGGATTTGATTATTCTAAATCTATAGACGACATAAAAAATAAGAGAAATACTCTGTTTTCCTGGTCTTTAGCTTTTAATCATGCCGTTGAAAAATACCCTAAACTATCTGAATTCGCCATTCATGGTAGAGTAGATGAAAAGAAGCTGCGTTTCGGTATTGACCACAGTGGTCTTTATGCTGATGATGCTCACATGCTCTTTGAGTTTATACTCTTGAAATTACTGCCTGCTCTGCATGATTCCAATGCTTTAAATGCAAATTCAGATGCTTTTATCTGGTCTAGTCTTGCGCTTAAAACCAAAGACAGCTGTATGAAATCTAAAAAATGTTATTTCCGATGGACAGAAAGCAAATCAGTTTACGAAATAGAAAAGTTTTTAAATAAGCATAACGCTAAGAATAACTGATTGATAACGGCAGAAAATAAAGAACAATCAGCAAAGGGCGGTTGTTCTTTATTAAATAATTTAGCAAAGCACCAGCCGCATGGAGGGGAGATAATTCGCCCGAGACCTGAAATTAAACTATAAGACTGCAGGCTTACTGCCCCACATACTTATTCTTATTCGATAAAAGCTGTAACTCCCCGTCTTTGTTTAATAAGTACATATCAAAGTCATTTGCTAAAAAAAGACTGCCGCTATAGTAGTTTGCAGCCTCATTTGCAATATCAGCAATTGATGGTGATGAATTCTTATTTCTACAATATCTGGGACTAAAATGTGTGAGAATTAAATTATTAATCAAGACTTCTTCGGCAAACTGAGCGACAGTTTTAGCTGTGCTGTGCTGCGACGCCTTGCCAACTTTCAACGAAACATCTTCAGTGTAGGTAGCTTCATGTATAAGCACATTTGCAGAGCCGGCCGCATTAGTCAAAAGGGCTGGCGTATCATTATCTCCGCATACAATAATCCGCCTTGGTTTTCTATCTGCTAATATATAGTCAGAAGCATTTATTTTCCTTCCATCAGGAAGCACCTGGTTTATACCTTTATGAATTTCTCCCCAGCATGGACCAGCTTTGATACCGTCTTTCTGCAGTTTGGCTATGTCTAATTTACCTTGGATTTTCTTTTCGCAAAAAGTATAAGCGTAAGATGGAACACAATGAGACAGCTCTGAGAACTCAACATCGAAATCATTGCCGTCGGTATATTCTTTGCACTCTTCTACATGTATAAAATTGATCTTATAAGATAAGCTGGACTTGGAAATCCTTTGCGTATTTTCGACAAAATCTTGTATGAGTGCGGGAGCGATTATGGTGAGGGGAGTGATTCTTCCCGCCAAAGATGCGCTGGCTAATAATCCGGGCAGCCCATAACAATGATCGCCATGGACATGGGTGATAAAAATAGACTCAAGGTTATTTAAACTGAGTTTTGTATGCAGAATTTGATGCTGAGTTGCTTCTCCGCAATCGATCAAACTCCATAATTTGGAGTTAGCCTTTTTAACTGCTGTTGCAGATACATTTCTTGATTTTGTCGGTGTACCTGCTGAGGTTCCTAAAAATATAATTTCCATTGTTTAACCGAGTTTTAATTTTTAGCCAGCTTACCACTTTCCGTTTTTCTTAACTGAGAGATGACTTTATAAAATAGAATTATGGGGAATTGAATAGCAGTTCAGTCCCTGTCATTTCATTAGGTTTAGCTGTGCTGATCTTTTCGAGTTAGAAAAGGTATGTAATGGTCATGGTTTTGTAAGTTTCTAAAATCACAAGTTTAAGAAGCTAATAATGATTAGAATAGAGGTGTGGGCGGCAGACTCCCCAGCAAACCCTCGGCACTTGAATCACCTACTATGGCTGCTGCCTTCCGGCTCTGACCAGGTTAATAAGTTATCAATGCGAGGAACCAGGAAGCCTACCATTGTCACTGTTATCAAATATCGCGTAACGATTTGATGGAAGGATTATATGTATAACGATATAGAAATCAACTATTACTTAGAATCTCACTTTTAACTGCCTGATTAACCAGCAGTTAACTCAAAATTTATTCAGAAACGCTAATATATATCTAATAAACGTATGTCGATAACTAATACCGCATTAGGACCAATGCTGCTGCGGTTGCCTTTTTTACCCCACGCTAAATCCGCAGGTATCACAAACTCATAACGTGCACCTAATGTCATATACTGCAGACCTTCAGTTAATCCGTCGATCGCTTCTTCGACACTAAACTTCTCAGAGCTATTGGTCTTGTAAGTATCGGCAATAACTTTACCATCTGTTAATAAAATGCGCTGATGGACTTCAACACTATCTTCCATAGTAGGGTGAGGGTTGTTTGTTTCCTCAATAATCCGATACATTAGACCCGAATCAGTGATGATCACATCTGATTTTTGTTGGTATTTTTTTGAAAAGTCTTCGCTGCTTTTTCTATTTTGCCCAGCAGAACCTTTGCCGCTTTTTTCTCTTTTTTACGTGCCATTTTTTTATATTCCGAAATAATACCAAATCCGATAATTATCTACTCATTTATGCAGGTTAAAATGGATGCTAGCTTCGTTATTGATTTTGTAATTAGAACAACTAGTTACTGCAATCAATGCCTTGCTTTCATCCATTTTTCCTACGCCTAAATAGATCATTTAATTAACGGAATTGGTATACTAAACTGATGATTTAGGAAGTAATATTGTTAACAGGTAACATTCAAGCAATACTATAAATGCAGCTCACTTAGAAAGCTCCGACTATTTTACATACTTCTCAAATGCCTTAACGCAATATTATACCAAACCCGATAAATAACTGCTTAATCTTATTGGTTAAAAGAGGCTGTTCCTGAGTTTAAAATACTGAACAATACGGAATGGAAAACTAGGGGATCACCCAATAGCAAGTGCTGCAGCTAAGTCATTTCAATATGTTTTC
Organism: Psychromonas aquimarina ATCC BAA-1526; assembly: GCF_000428725.1. Classification (GTDB taxonomy): domain Bacteria; phylum Pseudomonadota; class Gammaproteobacteria; order Enterobacterales; family Psychromonadaceae; genus Psychromonas; species Psychromonas aquimarina. The sequence continues at coordinate 379,217 of NZ_KE386791.1, read as the reverse complement.
TCTGCTTTATTTCGGATTATCCCGTCATTATTATGATGAAGTATGCGGCAAGTATTATTCGCCGTTGTATTATGCTATTGGCAGCAATTTATTATTGTAATACTCAAAAAGTGATTTTCTGAACATCTGCGCATAGGAGTTCCTTTTTATGCATTTGCTCGACAAACTTAAGATAAAATTTTATCACCATAAACGTTTAAAAAAATTAGGTAATAATCGAGCTAGGGTGCAAGGCTGGAATTCCACCCAGTCACAACAGAATCGTTTTCAAGCATTATGTCAGCAGCTTGATTTTACAGATAAAAGCATTCTGGATTTAGGCTGCGGATATGGCGATCTTAAACAATATCTTGATCAATCCATCGGCCGGCAGGGCGGCTTGAATAACAAAATAGCAAGCTACCTTGGCATCGATCAACAAAACGCATTTATTAAATCGGCGCAACACCACTTTATAAACAGTACCAACACTGAGTTTATCAAGGCTGATTTTTCCACCAGCCCCCTGCCGAAAGTTGATATTATTATCGCAAGCGGATCATTGAATTACCGCAGCAGACAACAGGCTTATCATCAAAAGCTAATAACAGCGATGTATGAATCAGCTCGCTATGCGGTAGCTTTTAACATGTTAGACAGCCGCTATTTTACACCCGGCAAGCTTTTAATTTCCCACGATCCCCAAAAAGTACTTAAATTCTGCCGCTCAATATGCACGAACAGCCAATTATTCGACCACTACGCCAAAAATGACTTTACCATTATTATGAAACATTGAGTGGCAATATGCTGTTTTTATTATATTGGCTATAAATTTTCAGGCTGGTAAGTTGCTTGGGATAACGGATAACATTGCTTTTCATATCATTGAACGGACAGTTAGTAAACTTCTGTTACAAAAAAGCCTGCAAACTGCAGGCTTTTTTATGGTCTTTTTGAGCAGTTACAAAACCGCCAAATTACTCTTATCAAGATCGCAGTCAGATTTCGCGTAGTGCAGCGCAAAAATAACGAATATCACCATGATGACACACAACCCCCCGATACTCAGCTGCCCATGCATGGGGACCAATGACATCAGGAGCGCAGCCAGACCTGCGCCAAAGTTCTGTAAGCCGCCTAATAAGGCGCCGGCTACACCTGCGTGACGCGGGAAGGGCTCAAGCGCTGCAGAGGTTAATACTGGAAACAATATCCCCGCTCCGGTAAAAAACAGTACAGAGCCCACTAATAAGCTCCAGCCTATCACCAGGTTTGATAAACCCGGTATAAGTAGAAACAGAGCGCCTGCACCGAGCAGGGCAACGCTGTGATTCATGCCTTTACTGTTGTCACTGAGCCGGCCCGCATAATAGGCGCCGGCCAGATAACCTGGAATCGGTGCAACAAAATAGCTGCTCACCCAAAATGGGGATAGTTGAAGCACTTGCCCATAGAGTACACCTGCTATCGCTTCAAATGCTGCAATGCCGGCAAAAGTGGCGACTAAGCAGGTCAGATAACTTTTAAATTTTCTGTTAGCCAGAACGAAACGGTAGGACTTAGCCACAGGCTCCGGTTTACGCTGATCAGCGGGAAGAGACTCCCTGAACTTAAAGATAACTAACAAAAGCACTATCACGCCAAACACGGATAAGAGTTCATACACGGCCTGCCAGCCGAAATAATGTGTCATCAAGCTTCCAGCAAAGGGAGCCAGTAAAGGTGAGAATACTACTGCCATGGAAACATAGCTGTTAAATTTCACTAACGGCTCACCGAAATAGTGATCCCTTGGAATACTGCGGCACAGGGCGCCAGCGCTCGCTGTTCCTGCGCCCTGGAGTAATGTCGAGATGATAAGTGTTTGATAACTTTCGGCAAAGCCAGCTAACAGAGTGCCGATAATAAACACTGATAAACCGAAAATCAGTATAGGTTTACGACCAAGTCGGTCAGATGCCGGGCCATAGATGAATTGTGCTAAGCCGTATGATAAAAGGTAACAGGCCATGATAGCTTGTAACTGACCGGCAGTAACAGCAAAGCTGTCGGCAATTTCAGATAAAGCTGGAACAAAAATGGTTTGAGCCATCTGTCCACAGGAAACCATCATTACAATTAAAATGATAAGTAAGGAAAATCTTTGGTTTTGAATGCTTAGGTTTGAGTTCTGCAGTGGGGCGCTCATGGCATCTCCGAAACGGTAAAGTATCAGGTGGTATTAGATGCGCGCATCATACTCAGTTTAGGTACAATTACAATTCATAATATGCTTAGCGAATGTAAATTTTATGAAGTGTAAAGATTCTAAGGTTAAACTTGCAATATGTGTTGTATTTTTGCTTGTGAATCGGCTTAATAACATGTTTTTAATACAGATTTCATACGTACAGCGCAGAAAATAGCAAAAAGTTAATAATGGGAGATCTAATCCTTTTCGAGATATTTATTGCTGGGTTCATTCCACAGGAATCACCTCCTGAACACATAATTGCAATGGGCATGGTATTACTCCTTTGCTTTTGAAAATTTACTTAATCTTGCTCAACTAAATAATTCAAACTGTTTTTAATCCCGTCTAATGGTCAAGTAAAACTAGCCACGGATTTGCATTCAAAGCAGTATGTTGTCTCTGAATAATTTTACGTTACTCCATTATTGTAGTTCTATGGTGTAAAGGGGCACAAACCGACTTAAAATTTTTGCACTATTAATCTGTTGATGCTACCGCATTTAAGCTCGCTTTCTCCCAAGCGAGCGTAAAAGCTTCAGCATTACTAATTTTATCGCGAACCCTTATGCACTAGATCATTATGCTAGACCGTGACATAGTCGCCATTCCTTCTTTTAGAAGAAGTGTCGTAACTAAGTAAAGTCCTATTCTATATCCATAGTTATTGAGTGAATCGTTCCGGATTAGTCAGCACTGTGATGAGCGGCTGAATTATGTAAAAGTATCACCTTCCCGCTTAAGAAAATCTATCAAGGTACGCACTCTTAGCGGCATCAAAGCCTTGTTCTGATATACGGCATATAAAGGAATGGCGATATTATGAACTTCCGGGAGGATCCTGACCAACTGACCACTAGCTAACTCATGTTTAACCGCAAAGTCTGGCAAAATACCAAATCCCATATGATTGTTCAGGAGTTCTTTCAGTGAATTAGTAGTGCGAACCTGCACTTTGGGGGTTTTACTTAGTTTTACCACCTCTCCTTGTGACGACTTTAGCAGCAGCTGTTTATCACCATGCACAATATTGTGACTCACCCAGTCGAGTTTAAGCAGATCTTGCGCTGACTGCAGCTCATCAAAACGTTTTAGGTATTCGGGTGAAGCGCAAATAATATCGTCAAATTCTCCGATTTTAGCTGCAAACAGACTGGAATCTTCGAGTGCGGAGGAAGCACGAATAGCGATATCACAGCGGGATTCTATCAAGTTGATATAGCTGTCACTTTCCATAATATCCAACTTAATTTGCGGATACCGGCTGAGAAACTTACTTAAGAGGTTAATATATGCAGCACTGCCGAAGGGCAGTGAAATTCGTATGAGACCGCTTGGCTCGCTGCTGAGTTTCTGTGCTTCATTGTTGGCCTGCGTCGCTAACTCCTGAATCATTTGACACTTTTTGTAATAACTCACCCCAGTGTCTGTGAGTGATAAAGAGCGCGTTGTACGATGAAGCAGCCGTGTATTTAATTCCTGCTCAAGCTTGGTAACTATCTGAGAAACTCGCGCTTTGCCAATCCCTGACTGTTCCGCAGCTTTGGTAAAAGATTGAGTTTCGACCACCTTGGTAAACACCATCATGTCATCTATCGAGATCATTTTATATACATTGTTTAGTCATAGTTAACTATGAGTTTATTTCACAGGTGATTATCAATCAACTACTAAATGATATATTTATTCCACACAGTAAATAAACGAATGGAGTTAGAAATATGATTGTTGTAACGGGTGCAACTGGCCAGCTAGGCCGTCTAGTAATTAAACATTTAATCAGCAAAGTAGATGCTTCCAACATTATTGCGGCGGTTCGTACTCCTGAAAAGGCAGGCGATTTATCTGCCTTGGCTGTGCAGGTGCGTGAAGCGGATTATTCAAGACCTGAAACGCTAAAAACTGCGTTCGCGGGTGCAGAGAAAATTATTCTTATCTCATCAAGTGAATTAGGGCAAAGAGCAGAGCAGCACATGAATGTTATCGAAGCAGCGAAAAGTGAAGGTGTATCTCTTATCGCCTATACAAGCTTACTGCACGCAGACACGTCTCCTTTGGGACTGGCTGCAGAGCACATTGAAACAGAGAAATATTTAAAAGAGAGCGGAGTGCCGTTCGTGCTGCTTCGCAATGGCTGGTATACAGAAAACTACCTTGCAAGTGTCGCATCTTCCATTGAGCATGGCGCCTTTATCGGTAGCGCAGGCAAGGGAAAAATAAGTTCAGCAGCGCGGGAAGATTATGCACAGGCGGCAGCAGTGGTCCTTACCTCAGAAGAGCCTCAAGCAGGAAAAGTTCACGAGCTGGCAGGTGATCAGTCATACACGCTCACTGATCTTGCGGCTCTAATCAGCCGGGAATCAAGTAAAGAAATACCTTACGTGAACCTTCCGGAGCATGAGTTTAAAGGTGCACTTGTCGGCGCTGGACTGCCGGAGCCATTTGCGGCATTGCTGGCGAATTCTGATACTGGTGCTTCGAAGGGAGGATTATTTGATGAACAAGGTGAATTAAGTTCTTTGATCGGCCGCTCTACAACAAATCTAAGTGAGATGATTAAAGCTGTTCTTGCATAGATAAATACCTTTTGCTCCGCTCTTTTTTTTTATCAGGCAGGGCTTTTGTTTATGTTTAATATTCAAAATTTTATAACAAAGATGCTCGCAGCTAGTGAGCATAACCATCAGGAATATTTAAAATGGAATTAAAAATGGAATTGAAAACCTCTTTTATCGCAGCAGCAATGCTTACAACAGTAACAATGCTCAGCGCATGTGGAAGCACAGCAACTGAGTCAAATGACCCAAAGGTAAACAGCCCAATGAAAGAAACAGCAATGGAAGCGCAGGATGCATTTTTTAAAGATTTTGACGCAGTAGAAATGCAAAAATATTTTCGTGAAGATTATATTCAGCATAATCCTCATGTACCTACAGGACTAGCCCCTGCACTTGGTTTTCTACCTGTGTTAAAAGACGCTGGATTAACCTATAAAACCCATCGATTATTAGAAGATGGTGATTTTATCATTATGCACAATACCTACGATAATGCTGAATTATTTGGTGCTAAAGAAGTTGTTACTTTTGATGTTTGGCGTATGCAGGACGGTCAAGTAGCCGAGCATTGGGATGCTGTTTCTCCAGTTATCAAGGAAACAGCGAGTGGCCGTTCTCAGTTTGACGGGCCGACTCTTGTTACAGATACAGACAAAACTCAAGAGAATAAGCAGCTGATTGCAGACTTCATGGAAGATGTTTTTTTTGGTAAGGCGCCTGAAAAAATCAGTGAATACATCAGTACAGAGCAGTATGATCAGCATAACACTATGGTAGAAGATGGTTTAGTTGGCCTTAACGAAGCACTTGCCTTCTTAGAATCTCAAAACAATATGTTCGACTACCAAAAAGTTCATCGTATTTTGGGTGAAGGTAATTTTGTATTAGCGCAAAGCGAAGGCCGATGGAATGATAAAGCACAAGCGTTCTACGATCTGTTCCGCATTAAAGACGGTAAAATAGTAGAACACTGGGATATTATCCAAGAAATTCCTGAACAAATGGCTCACGACAACGGTATGTTTTAAATGTAATTTAGAGCCTCATAACAGAGGCTCTTTCATTTAACTTATTACATTTTATTTCTGCAGGGGTGAGGATACATAGGTTTAAAATTAAGTAGTAGAAATCAGTCTTAATTCCACGCGGAGCATGGGAAGTAGTAAAATAAAAAACTTCTAAACAGCGCGTGAACTTGCCCCCGTAATTCCAAGGCTTTATATAATTAAGCTCTACCCTGCATTCTCATTAGTCTACCCAGCTTTTCTATTTATAACACCACATTAGATAAAACTCATTTATTGACTACCATTTACCTGTAGATACATATATTTCAGAAATCGTTGACGCACAATTCAAGCTGGTCAATTTTTAGATTCATAAATTTTTGTGAACTTAGGACGCATTATGAAACTTACAATCGGTAAAAAACTTAGCTTATCATTTGGTACAATATTATTGCTTATGACTGTTTCAGCTATGATCACCTATTCATTAATACTTGAAAATGAAAAAATCCAAAATAAGGTCCTCACTGACAGAATGCAGACTGTATTACTGGGGAAAGATGTTATTAATGGGGTTAATAAATCATTAGCAGCATTACGCGGTTATATGATATTGGGAGAAAATCCTAAAAAAGCTGAGTTAATGAAGTCTCAACGTACTCAAGCCTGGTTAAATATCGATCAAGCTATTAAGCAATATGATATTTTATCCAAAAACTGGACTGTACCCGCTAATATTCAACGTTTAAGTACAATCAAATCAGAGCTCAGCACATTTAAAAATGCACAACAAAAGATTGAAGATATAGCACACACCTCGGATAATATACCGTCTTATCACTTGTTACTCACTAAAGCGGCTCCCAAAGCATCATTAATGCTGCAGCATATCACAGCGATAATTAATGAGGAAGCAGCACTAACTGCCAGCCCTGAGCGTAAAACCCTGCTGAAAAATCTTGCCGATATTCGAGGCTCTTTTGCCATCGGAATTGCAAATATCCGGGCATATTTATTATCGGGTAATGATGACTTCAAAGATGAATTTAATAGAAAATGGCAAACTAATGAACAGCGTGTAACAACAGTAAACTCTTCAATGCAGTATCTGTTTAACACTACACAGTTAACTCATTGGCAAAGCTTTATCAAAACACGAGAAGAGTTCAAAAACTTACCGCTGCAAATGTTTGATTTACGTAGTGCTGATGACTGGAATAAAGCCAATGCCTGGTTAGGAACAAAAGCAGCCCCCAAAGCCGCCAATATTTTAGATCTACTTGCAGAAATGAAAGTTTCTCAAGAGCAGCTGCTTGCTGAAGATTCCGCAGAAGCGACAGCGGTAATACAGTTATTAAAAACAACATTAATCGTAGTAACATTAATATCATTGCTTGTTGGTACTGCTTGTACCATTTTATTTAGCCAAAGTATCTTAAAACGCTTAAGCAGCATTTTAACACGATCAAAAAGTATTGCAGATGGAGACATGACAGGAGAGAAACTAGTCCCTAAAGGTAATGATGAGTTAACTGACTTAACCGTTGCAGTTAATCAAATGTCTCAATCACTGCAAGTATTAGTGCGGCAAACAGCTGAATCAATGCACGATGCTTCAAAAGGTACAAAAGATATTTGGACAGCCAACCAGGAGATGGCTACTGAAATAAATGGTCAGTCTGCACAAGTACAGCAAATTGCATCTGCAATTGAGGAGCTTTCCAATTCTGCTAATGAAGTCTCAAATAATTGTACCTCAGCATCAGAAGGTGCCTGTGATGCTTTAACATTAGCCAAGTCAGGTGGAGAAATTATAAATAGCTCATCATCGCATATGCAGTCTATTAAAAGTGCTTTTGACAGCAGCTCTGATGCAGTCACCTCTCTGAACCAGCAGAGTAATGTCATCGGTAATATTTTAACTGTGATAAAAGGCATCGCCGATCAAACCAATTTGTTAGCTTTAAATGCCGCCATTGAAGCCGCTAGAGCGGGTGAACAAGGCAGGGGGTTTGCAGTGGTAGCAGATGAAGTTAGGCAGTTAGCAGCAAATACCACCGATGCAACTGTCGAAGTTGAAACTGCTATTTCAACTATGTGTAGTGAAACTGAAAATGCAGTTCTTTTAATGACAGAAGGTGCTGATATGGTTCAACAAGGTGTTGATATGTCAGATCAAGCGGCTTGCTCCATTACTGAAATTATCACCAGCGTCAGCGAGGTTGTATCACAAATTCAAGCTATTGCCGCAACCGCCGAAGAGCAAACCATGGTTACAGCTGAAATAGCACAAAATACAGAGAAAGTATCTTTTGTGACTCAACAAGTTAAAGCAGGGGTTGATAATGTTGTATTTCTGTCTGACACAGTAACGCAGAATACAACAAACAGAGCAGATAAATTGATAAAGATGATTTAAATATGTTCAATGTGTTGTAAACACTTAAGCATCACGGTCTGGTCTTTTAATCTACAAGATTAAAGACCAGGCACTGATGGCTTCGGTAGACCTCTACTAAATCTTTGCAAACCTTTTATCTTATATTCTATATCTAAACGTTTATGATACAGACGTATCTCGTTCCCACGCTCTGCGTGGGAATGCATAGGTTTAAAGTTGAGTAGTCGATATGTACCGGTATGAATTCCCACGCGGAGCATGGGAACTAGTAAAGCTCTAAAGCAAATTGAGATGCTTATTAACAGAAGAGCTGGTTAACTTGTTCGAAGTTATTTCGTTTACGTGATATAAAAATAATCAGCAGGGCACTTAAAATAATTTTAGCAGTAGTACTCATACTAGAAATTTTTTATTACAGACAAAATTAATCTAATTAGTTGCGTGTAAGTCCGACTGCTGTATTAATCTGATTTGATAATTAAATAGAAACAGATCCAACCGACAGCCTCTGAAAAATATAACCGTAAATACAATTCAGCCATCCAAATCAACCTGTTGTACGGTTAAATAATATGATTTTTGTTTCTCAGTTTTTCTGAACGTGTGCAGTTAGCCGAATTATTGTATAGATTTTACGTGAGAGCGTTTAGATATTAAACAAGCAGTTCCAAAGCCCAGTGTTTACGGGCTGTACAGGCAATATGTTTTAAAATGAACGAATCAAAAAACACGGGTAAATAACTGTAAAACAAACTAATTTGTATATTTAACAAACAAAACAGCTGTTTTTTGCGAAGCTGTTAAGAAAGGTGGAGACGTACTATTGAAGTAAGCAATTTGCCGCAGCTGCACTAAAATTACGGGTGACCATATTTTAAAGTTGTAAAAGTGCGCGGGTTAAACTAAGCGTTATGGTTGTCCTAACAGTAAGGGTTTTAAGATGAATAGTGCAGAACAAATTAGCACTGCAACTGTTAATGATTTGATGGAAGTAATAGAGCATGATCTAATCATAAACAATGTCGCAAAAGAGCTAATCAAAGAAGTAGTCAGAGACGCAATTGACTTAGAAAACCAAGGTGAGCATCCAGACCTGATGAAAATTGTTGATGTAATCAATGGTGAACAATGGTCTGAATTATTTACCGAATCAGCAGTAAGAGCCGCTGATTTAATTAAACATTATCATTAGTTAGTATTGTAGTTACCTCAATAAGTGTATTCAAAAAGCTATTTTTAAATTCTGCTGCAGCAAGAGTTTGAAAATAGCATCATTGAAGTAATCCTAAATAAATTCATTTGAGAATGATCGTTTTTCTCTGCAAGCCTTAAATAGCAAGGATTGCAGACGGATAACAATAAATAGAATGAATTAACCAGGCTGTTTAACATTTTTCAAGCTCCGCCATAGATAGGTATATTATACATTTTATGTTAAATGCGATTATGTTCAATAGCATGGAAATCTAGACAAGATCAGATCTGGATCCAAACTTCAATTATCACAAGATATATAGGCATCACTATCTAACCATAAACCCTATTTAACATAATATACATTATGCGCAGTTATCTGTTTTGTTCTGTAGGGGGATTATCTTAATAAATCTCATTAAATTTAAGATCTACGTCAGCTATAAAGTTCACACACTGTGTTGTTAACCTATTTTTAAACTTGATGTCTATTCTACTCTTTACACCATCATCTATGTTATTTAATAAATCTTCTTATATTTAAACTTTCCGGCTCTACGTATAATCTAAGCTTTTTTCTGTCTGCCGTTACTCGCAGATTTCAACGATAATTATCTAAACCTGTCATGTCTGTCATTATTCATAGATTTCACACCGCCAACTTATCCATTTATTGTTATGGACTGTCACGTAAAATCTGAGCTGGTTATGTCTGTTATTACCAGCAGATTTTACACAGCTAACTTGTCGATTCGTTACTATATTCTGTCACGTAAAATCTGAGCCTTTTGCGGCTGTTATTACCCGTAGATTTTACACAGCAAGCTAATCGTTAAATCTAAATTACCTTTAAGCTTTTATTGGTCATATCATCCAAGCTCTTTATATATTATTAACTTACTTAATTTGCTTTATTACCTTAGCTGTTCATAACCAACTTTAAGCACTGGCCAACAATATTTAAACTTCACTTAGCTATCTACTAATAGTTTTCACCTGTAATCAAATCGTAACAAACCAATTATTAAGTTATGTATTGGGCGCTTAAGATTCTCTTTAATCCAATGCGGTTACTAGTTTTCAATTCATCTATTTTTAGCTGACGATTACCTGTGATTATCAGAAACTAAACTTAACCGAGCATCCATAAATATCAGTGTTTATATAATCAACCCGTTTAATATCAGATAAATTAACTGAATTAGATTGTTACTTAGCTGTTTAAGTTTAATAAGTCAGCTTTTCACAGGGAGCGGATTAAAACTGTATGTACATACAGCTGTGTTGGTATTTGCGTAAAAATGAAGCTTTTTACAGTGATTATTGCAGTTTCAGGACAAAATATAGACTAAGCGCCCTTTTATTTATCTATTTAATTACTGTTATTGTATACAGTTGTTTTTAAAGTCCCGTAAATACGTGTCTTTTTACAGTTAGCGATAAAAATTTAGTACAAGCCCCCTTTTATTTATGCCTCGTTCAAGCTGTACTGATTCAGCTTCGTAGAGATAAATATAACTGAGTTTTGCAGTCATTTGAGCAGAATATCAGCAATAACAAGCTAATTATGCAACAATTGCGTCATTCATTTCTTACTGATTCCCCTGAAAGGCCTGCTATTAATGGGCTTAACAACCATCTGTCTGTTTTCTGAGCGCTCTCACGTAAAATCTGTAAAGAAAACAAGCTATTGTATCGAAGCAGAAATCATATGAAGCATTAATCTATTTATTTAAAGGCATATCCAGCCATATAAAAAGCTCGACCAATGCCGAGCTTACTCGATGACTCTTTTTTATGAGCAGCTATTTGTCCTTCTTTAAATCTGACAATTCTTCGCTGTGCCAGATCTTACGCTGAAAGCGCGGGTTCTTTGAAGACATATCAATCTTGTATGGATTGGCTTCTGAATGATATGGCAAATCTAAAATGTTAGAGAGCTCTTGTGCTAGCCATTTTTCAACTTTAAGCACGACGAGTTTTTTACGTAAACGTCCCTGTTCATCTCGGTTTAGAATAGTTGGCAAAGTGTTGAGCGTTAAAATTTCACCAATGGCAGGATGGACCATTCGCTCGCGCCCTTCATCACTGGCATAGAAATGCGAAACAGCAAACACCATGCGCTCAGGATTTATTTTTTGTAAAAACTGACAAGACTTAACCACCGTAGAGCCGGTGCGAACCATGTCATCAAACAATACAATGCTGCAGCCGTCTAGATCTTCAAAGGTGTGTTCGCTTTCCTTGTGCAGGGTAATATCCACTTTGCGTTCATTGCTGCGTTCTTTGTCGAGCATGATAAATTTTGCTTTAGACAAACCTAGCGCATTGAACATTTCTTTCACGAAATCGCGGGCTCCTTTATCAGGTGCGCATAATACTAAGCCTTCACCATCAGGGCCGTAATTTAAAATATTGCTATTCAATAAATAGTGAGCGTAAATTTGATAAGGGATCAGATTATGAAAATCACCTTCAAATATTTCTGAGAAAATACGCTGCACAGAGTAAGAATGATTGTGAATTGTCAGTACGGTATCAACACCAGAGAACTTTAATAACTGTGCATATAACTTTGCCGTGAATGCCTGACCATCGAATTTTTTTATGTCATTAACGTCGCGTTCAAAATGTGTTTCACCTAAATTTTTATGAGCTCCTCTATCTTGTGCACTGTAGAACAGATCAGGTTCAACCAGAACAACGCGGCTAGCACCATTTTCTTTAGCGGTTCGGGCTATGACCAGATTAGCCATTGCCAATTCTTGACGAGATTTAGTATGGCTGCTGGTACTGACAATAACCACGGTCTTGCCGTTCAGTGTTTGACCTATCGAATCCATATCCAGTTCATCCGAGATGAAACGTGGACAAAATTCAGAATTCATAAAGGTTTTCATGCTGATCAAATCAGCAATATCTTCATGCTGTCCCATAGCGTAGGCTATATCAATTGCAAACGGGTTGTCAGAAGTATTACTTACAACGACGAGATTACTAGACTGACTGGTTGATAAACTCATGAACAGATCCTTGCCAAAATAGACGATTGGAGGTGGAGGAATTTAGACGCTAATTTTAATATTAACGCTTCCTAATCGATACTGTGTATACATACAAAGTTTCGACTTTTTCGTGCTTAGGAACAATCAATTCCTTTTACCAAAAAGATACACTGTAAATACACACAGTTCGTTTTGAACAAATAGGTAAATATGTGCATTTTTCACAATTAGCAATACACATTTGCCAAGAGCCGCCTTTTATTTATACCTCGTTTAAACTGCACTAATTCAACTTCAGCTTCGTAGAGATAAATTTAACTGCGTTTTACAGCCGTTTGAGCAGATTATCAGCAATAACAAGCTGATTAACCGAATAATTAGATCATTCATTTTCAACGAACCGTTCTGAAAGACCCGCCATTATTGGCTTCAATAACTTATTGTCTGTTTTTCAAACGCTCTCACGTAAAATCTACATATAAATCAAAGTGTTGTATCAAAGCAGGAAATCTCAGAAGTATTAATCGGCTTATTAAAACGCATATTTTATTATAATGAAATGTGACAGTGTCACACTGTTGTGAATTTGCTTTTCTCTTTCTTTAAAAAGCAACTGTTCAATACATTGTCAGATCTAAAGACCAGTCGATAATCTACATTCTGTGATTATCAAATACGGCTTAACCAAGCCCCTATTAATATTAGTTTTTATAGATACACTCACATAACTGCACTATCCTTCAATAATCTCAACGTCTTGATCCATCTAAATACTTGCGGTATGCTTTAGTACCAACAGGTTCGTACTAAGGTATACCAAGAGGAATTATGAAACAAATTAACTGGCACTATCAACGCCCAGAACTTGCAGAACAATATGTTAAGGCGGTAGGTTTAAGTCCAATATCTCGTATCGCTTTACTTGGTGTGCGTCGAATTGGTAAGACGGCATTCCTTCTTAAAGACCTTGCACCTATTGCGGAAAAGCTGGAGTTTCTGCCAGTCTACCTTAACATGTGGGACAACAAAGAATCACCTCAAGAGCATATTGTTTTGACCCTGGAGCGATATATAGCAGCACTTAAGAGCAAAACCAGTCAGTCAATCAGGCAGCTGCTGTCGTCTGAGGTAAAAAAATTAGACATCAATCTTGGTGTAATCAAAGCAAGTTTTGATACCTCTACTTCATCTCTAAGCAGTGTCACTGCCTCTGAAATATCTCAAATCAGCGAACAAATTAAAGAGATTGTCAGGTTGTGTGATATCAGTGATAAAAGACCGCTTTTCATTATTGATGAAGTGCAGCACTTGAACACTTCGGAAGCATTTCTGCCTATTCAGTCATGTTTGCGAACCAATTTTGATACTTTCGATGAAATCTGCGTTATCTATGCAGGATCTTCACGCGGCGGTGTTGCGGCCATGTTTAATCAAAAAGAGTCAGAGCTGATAAGTAATAACAAGGTAATTAAGCGTGAAATGCCCTTCTATAACAGTGCCATTTTAAGGGAGTTTCCTACTCTTGATGAAAATAGTGTTGAATTCTTTTGCTCATTATTACAGGAATACTTCCAGCTGGACTACTCTGTTGATGCATTAGAGAGTGCATTTAAAGAGTTAGAATACTCACCATTCTGGTTTCGAGTTTTATTGACCGAGGTAACGACTAATCGAACTGATATAGAAAGTGCAATGGAGATTGTTAGAGCCAGGATTCGTATCGACGGAGGCTTAGATCAGCTTCTTCGAGATCTGAAACCACTCGATAAACTGGTTTACGTGCGAATGTACGAGGCTGAATCTAAGTACAGCAGTGAAGATTTGAAGTTCTACTCTGAGCATATGGGAAAAGAAATCAAAAAAAGCTCTGTTCAGAGTTCAGTTAAACGATTGAAGAAAAAAGAGCTGCTGACCGAGCATGAGGGAGGTATCTTCTTCGAAAAAGCGGGTCTTTACAAGTCACTAAAAAGCCTAATGGAAGGCGGCAAAAGAACTTGATAACCTCCAAAATTGTGCTGTTGCAGTTAATGCGTGACAGTGTCACGCATAGTTGATTTGTTTTTCTCTTTCATTTAAAAGAAGCTGCTCAATAATTTGAATTTTTGTTAATCCGGATTCAGCCGCCATGGTTTCAAGTACCTGGTGTGCCTGCAGCGAAATATCAATATCCAGCCTTCTTGTTGTTAACTTTCTATTATCACGTTTTTTATAAGTTCGTAATGCTGCAGATAATTTCTTTTTCCCGGTCACGGAAAGATTACTTTCTCGAAACTGCTGCAGAGAATGATGATCAACAAAGGCAACCAGTCCAGCTCCTTCAATCTCTTTTTTTGCGGCGTTTAAATCAATAAATGAATCGTATTTCAGGTTATCAATCTGTCTTCTGATCCATGATTCCTGAATGTCATAATAGTCATTAAATATGTTCACTACCTTCGCCATTTTAGCTCTTTAGATTTTGATTGATAAAAATAATTTGTGACAGTGTCACACTTTGTGCAAATATATAGTCTACAATGGATTTTGTAAATCCTTTGGCAGCAGGAAATTCCTTACAAACACAGACTGTTAAAATACTTTGAACAGCGCTTAATTGAGGCTTGCCCGAACAGGACAAACACTCAAATTTTTTAAATTTACTTATTTTAGCGGCCGTATGCCTGCAGGCTTTCAACTAAGAGATCGACAAACCCCTCTCTGTCCAGATCAAATAAAACTGTCGCGTTAGTTTTATTTCCTGTCAGCTGATAACGGTCAACCACAGTCATTCCCTGAGTAAGCTCACCTTTAGTTTCAATTCCGACCCAGCATTCCTGCGCTTCAAACAATTCAGGTTTAAGCATCCAGGCGATAGTACATGGATCATGAAGCGGCGCACCGGCAAATCCCCATTTAGGATCTCTGTGGTAAACCATAAAGAAGTCGAGAAGCTCAGCCACACATAACGCAATCGGATTATCAACGGCGCGGATCCGCTCTATATCTTCATCCATAATCTGTGCTCGATGCGTAACATCCAGACCGCACATGGTAATAGGGATACCGGATTTAAACACAATATCAGCAGCTTCTGGATCAACATAAATATTAAATTCAGCTGCCGGTGTCCAGTTTCCTACGCCGGCTGCACCACCCATTAACACTATCCGTTCAATTTTATGATGAAGTTCAGGATGACCGGTCAGCAGTATAGCAATATTGGTCAGCGGCCCCGTCGGCACAAGTGTTACAGGTTCACGGCTTTCCTTAAGCTGCAGCGCCATCAGTTCAACAGCCGTTAGAGTTACGGGAGAAAAACCAGGATCGGGTAGTTTGGGGCCGTCAAGTCCCGTCTCACCGTGGACATTATCGGCAATAATTAACTCTCTAGACAGTGGTTTAGGCGCCCCGCCCGCCACTGGAATATCGCTGCGTTTTAGCAGGGTGAGGATGCGCAGCGCATTATTAAGCGTTTTATCCGGGGTCTGATTACCAGCACTTGTGGTCACTGCTAGTGGAGAAAAAGCATCACTGCTAAGTGCAAGAATAAGCGCAATCGCATCATCATGGCCGGGATCACAATCTAGAATTATCGGGCGTGTCATTGTCTAACTCCTTTATTTTAACAAAAAAGCAGATTAACACGGCCGCAGCACTGGTAATGCGTTAACCTTCACATTTTAAAACAGATAATGCTTCAATTTCACTTATAAATCAGTACTTAATCAATACACTACATCGATATTAGCCGCTCTGTTCTGTGCTCCTTAAAGTCCTGTTTGTGGTTAATAAAAGCAAATATTTTCATATGCAGAAAGTAATATAAAAATTATATTTTAGCAAAGCGCATGCTGCATCACTGCTGCCCAAGTAACATTTTGTTAACATCGTCGACGAATGAAAGACAGCCATGGATCAGGCGAATATGATGATAATGTAACCGCCTGGACTATTGCTGAATTCGTTTTGCTTTACGGGCGGTAACAATTCAAAAACACTCGTAGAGGATACAAAATGAAGAATAAATCCCTTTTGGCAGCGGCTGCTTTCACTGCAGTAACTCTTGCTCCACTGACTCAAGCTCAAGAATTCCTAACTATCGGTACCGGCGGTGTTACTGGAGTTTATTACCCTGCCGGCGGCGGAATGTGCCGCTTGATCAACAAAGATAACAGTGATCACGGAATTCGCTGTAACGTCGAAAGTACCGGCGGCTCTGTATACAACCTCAACACACTTCGTGCCGGTGAATTAAGCTTAGGTGTTGCACAGTCGGATCAGCAGTACGATGCTTATAACGGTAAAGGAGCCTTTGCAAAAGCGGGTAAATACGAAGATCTTCGCAGTGTTTTTTCTATCTATACGGAAGCTTTCACGGTTGTAGCGCGTAAAGATGCCAATATCAAAACTTTTGATGATCTGAAAGGCAAACGGGTAAATATTGGTGAGCCCGGCTCAGGTCAACGTGCCACAATGGAAGTTCTGATGGATGCAAAAGGCTGGGAAAGCAGCGATTTCCGCCTTACATCAGAGCTGAAAGCAGCCGAGCAGGCACAGGCACTTTGCGATAATAAAATAGATGTCATGGTCTATTTTGTCGGTCACCCTAACGGAGCAATTAAAGAAGCAACCACCTCATGCGAAACGAATATAGTCAGTGTTGATGATACAACTGTTAAAAAACTGATAGAAGATACGCCATATTACGTCTCTTATGACGTACCCGGCGGCATGTATCGCGGCAATGAGCAGACGGTAACAACACTGGGCGCTAAGGCAACAGTTGTAGCCAGTGCTAAAACGTCGAATGAAACTATCTATCAGGCTGTAAAAGCAGTATTTGATAATTTTGACACTTTCCGCAGACTGCATCCGGGTTTTGCTGATATTGAAAAATCAGATATGTTAGACGGCAATACAGCACCGATGCATCCAGGTGCGGCTAAGTATTTTAAGGAAAGCGGTTTGCTTTAGTAAGCGACTGAAAGCGGCACTTCGGTGGCGCTTTTTCACCTCCCTCTTTTGCCGTTTTATTTATACACAGTTCTTAATCTGGGTATCTGCGCAAAAGTTTCTCCTATCCTTGAAAAGAATTAACTATATGCAAAATACTCAAACTTCAACACAGTTACAGGAAATGGCGGCAAACGTCGATTCCGGTGCCCGCCAGCCAGAAGGTATCAGCGGCAGGTTTATTTCCATTGTTGCCTTAACCTGGGCACTGTTTCAATTATGGTATGCATCACCACTGCCGTTTACACTTAACTTCGGTATCATTAACGATTCTCAAGCCCGGGTTATTCATCTGTCATTTGCAGTATTCTTAGCTTTCACAGCATTTCCTGCTTTTAAAAATTCACCAAGAAACCGCGTACCAATACAGGACTGGTTATTTGCCCTGACCGGCGCCGCTTGTGCAGTATATCTTTTTGTATTTTACAGAGATCTGGCAACACGCCCGGGCGCACCGATTACTATGGATATTGCGGCTGCAGTAACAGGTATGGTGCTGCTTTTAGAAGCAACTCGCCGCGCATTAGGGCCTGCACTGATGCTCGTTGCCGGTGTATTCTTAGTGTATATATTTGCCGGTCCTATGATGCCGGAAGTAATTTCACACCGCGGCGCATCACTGGCCAAAGCTGCCAGTCATCTATGGATCACCTCGGAAGGTGTATTCGGCATTGCGCTTGGCGTATCAACCAGTTTTGTCTTTCTGTTTGTATTATTCGGCGCCCTGCTGGAAAAAGCCGGTGCCGGTAATTACTTTATAAAAATGGCGTTTGCTTTATTAGGTCATATGCGCGGCGGTCCGGCAAAAGCGGCGGTTTTAGCATCCGGTATGACCGGATTAATTTCGGGTTCTTCAATAGCCAACGTAGTAACAACGGGCACCTTCACCATTCCATTAATGAAACGTATGGGCATGCCGCCTGAAAAAGCCGGCGCTGTTGAAGTCGCTTCCTCCTGTTACGGACAGATTATGCCGCCGATAATGGGCGCGGCGGCCTTTCTAATGGTTGAGTATGTAGGTATTCCTTATGTGGATGTAATTAAGCACGCCTTTATTCCGGCCATAGCAGCCTATTTGACTTTCCTGTATATCATGCATCTCGAAGCATTAAAGGCCAACCTTAAAGGTATTAAACGCACAGCAGCACCTGCCCCCTGGAAGATTCGCCTGCTGCGCTCCGGCATTACCCTTTCCAGTCTGTTTATTCTTGCCGGTGTCGTTTATTTTGGCCTTAATTTAATCCAGGCTGCTTTGGGCGGAACAGCTGTTTTTGTTATTGCGGCGACTGTATTAGCTTCATATATCGCACTGGTTGCACATAGTGCTAAGTACCCGGATTTGGAAATTGATGATCCGAGCAAACCTGTCGATTCTCTTCCGGAATTAGGCCCGACAGTGAAATCCGGTCTGCACTTCCTGCTGCCTGTTATCATCCTTGTCTGGTGTCTGATGGTTGAACAGCTGTCTCCTGGGCTCTCTGCTTTTTATGCGGCGGCATTTATGATGTTTATTCTGCTGACACAAAAGCCGATGTTTGCTTTTTTCAGAAAACAAAGTAATTTCAGCGAAGAGTTTAAACTCGGTGTTGATGACCTGATGTCCGGATTAGAAACCGGTGCCCGCAATATGATAGGTATCGGTGTTGCCACCGCAGCTGCTGGTATTGTAGTAGGCGCTGTAACCCTGACGGGACTTGGCCCGGTTATGACTGAGCTGGTAGAAGTACTTTCCGGCGGCAGCTTGATGGTGATGCTGGTACTAATTGCAGTGATCAGCCTGATTTTAGGTTTAGGCCTGCCGACAACCGCTAATTATATTGTGGTATCTAGTTTAATGGCGCCGGTTGTAATGACCCTAGGTGCGCAGCACGGCATGATAGTACCGCTGATTGCTGTACATCTGTTTGTTTTTTACTTTGGTATTATGGCCGATATCACCCCTCCGGTAGGTCTGGCCGCATTTGCAGCTTCGGCTATTTCGAAGGCCGATCCGATTAAGACCGGAGTTCAAGCCTTTAAATATGCAATGCTGACTGCCGTCTTGCCTTTTATGTTTATCTTTAATACCGATATTATTCTGGTCGGCATCGACAGCTTCTGGCATGCGGCTTTTATCTTTGTTGTTACTCTTACGGCAATGTGTTTCTTTGCAGCCGCGGTTCAAGGTTACTTCTTCGCGCGTAACAAACCAGTGGAAACTCTTTTACTGATCCTGGCTGCATTCTCACTTGCCCGTCCTGACTTCTGGCAGAACCGTTATGCACCGGAATTCATTGATCATCCCGGCAGCGAAATAACTAAAGTAATTGACAATATAGAACCTGGACAGCCGCTTCGTCTTAAGACGGCCTATAACACAATAAAAGGCGAACAGAAACAAACCGTGGTAGTACTTGAGCTTCCTGCTCAAGGCACAGGTCAGCAGCGTCTTGAAGAGGTCGGTTTGACCCTGCTTGAGAATGACAAAGGTGAAACTGTAGTCGATATGGTTACCTGGGGCAGCGCCGCGGAACAAGCCGGTCTGGATTTTGATCAGGTAATTCTGGCGGTACAGCAGCCTAATCAGCGTTTTGCTAAACAGCTGGTTTATATCCCTGCACTGTTACTTGTCTGGTTAGTCTATATGCTTCAGATAAGCAGACGTCGTAAGCAGAAAGCGGAGTCAGTTGAAGCTGAGACACAAACCATTTAACACTGATACACAAGCCATATATCGATATAGACCGGCTCTTGTGACAACAGAGCCGGTTTTCTAACAACAAACAGCTGCCTCAGAACTAATCCCAGTCAAACTGATAATAGGCATCAACCGCTTGATAAATCCCGTTGGATGCTTCAATGTAAAAACGTTCGAATAATTCATAGCGTATTGCCAGTATGGTAAAGCTGTCAAAAACCCCCACACCGTAACTTAACTGTATACCCGGTGCAATATAGCCGCTGACACCAACCGACTGCTGATCACCGCTGCCGCTTGATGAAAGTGAAAGATCTTTAATGCCGACCGTGTTGCCTAAATTTGTCACTAAATCTTCAGACTGACCAGCACCGATACTAACCAGCATACTGGCTAACTGATTACTACTGCTGCTGCCGTCGGAAGCCGCATCTAATGATTTACCGCGGGTAATGTAAGATAAAGCATCCTGCTGCGACATTGACGGATCAGAAAATATAACCAGTTTTAACTGATCCGGTGTGCCGGTAACACGCACTCCTGCAGTGACACCGTCTTCGATATTATTGGGATCTCGTATTGCTTCGATGGAGATATACGGCGAGTCTGGAGCACCTTGAAAGATAACACGGCTTTTCTGCAGAACCAGCTGCTGGCCTAGAGAGCGGTAACTTCCATCGACAAAATTTAACTCGCCGTTAATTGTTAATGCTTTCTGCGGCTCTTTAGCTATCAGCATATTACCGTTAACAAAGGTATCCAGTCCCATTGCAATAACCTGCAGTTTTGAACCAAGATCAACTTCAAGATCAATTTTGATGGGTAATGTAGAGGCATCCTTGGGTTTTTCTATGTCTATAACAACAACATCTTTAGATGTTGTCACAGCTCCCTCCGGCAAGTCTTTAACGGTAATTCGCCCCTGATTAACCAGTACTTTACCTTTTAATTCAATATATTCATCTATTACTAACTGCAGATCCGGACTGATTAGCAGATCAATTTTTTCGTAATCATAAATCTCCAGCTTATTAGCAAAGAAGTGCAGGTTACCTTTTAATTTTTTCTTCCAGTCAAACTGTCCTTTAATAAATGCTTTGCCGGTGTCTGTCTCTCCGGCCGCTGCTTTGGCCTGCTCCTCTGCCAGCTGCTGCTGTTTAGATTTGATGCCGACAACATTTAATGAACTGTTAATAATACCAAGTGCACTGTTTACAATCTGCTTGGCCGGTTTACTGTTTTCTTTCTGCTGTGAGTCTCCAGTGTAGAAAGAGCCGTTTATCTCCGCTCTTGTATCACGAACTGTAATCAGGGTGTTTAAACGGTTTATCTGCACCGGGCTGCCGACGGCAGTGATTCTGATATCATTGAAATTAATTAAACCATTAACAATCGGATTTGCCAGCGGGCCGTTAACATCAAGGTCACTGTGCAGACTGCCGGTTAATTTCTCAAGCTGCGGGACAAGTACAGCAAACGGTGAAAAATCGGGAATATCTATATTAACCGATGCTTCAATACCTGCTTCTTTTTTATAGGGGAAGACTTTTCCCTGGATTTTTGTATCGATTAATTTATCTGAAAAAATCAGTGCAGATAAATCAGTCTGCTGTTCATTGCCTTTAAGGCTGATATCAAATGACTGCACCGGATATATAACCTGCCCTTGTGCACTTTTTTCCAGATTAACTTTAACCGCCATATCTTTGGAAAAAAGGTTAATATCAAACTCAGGTTTCTGCTCTTTTACCCACTTAATATCCGCATTAGCAGATACAGCTCCGTCAAGTTTCAGCTCTGCAGGCAGCAGCGGATCCAGGCCGCTTAATAAATATGAGTCAATATCAAAAATAATGTCGCCGTAATCTCCGGCAGTAAATTTATTAATACACAACTTTCCGCTTTCGGCTGACATCTTATTCGATGACTGCCAGCAGTGCTCAGTCAGTGTTACCTGATTATTTTCAACAATTACATCAAAAGGTCTGTTTAAAGTAAGACGCTGACTGGAGATATCAATAACGGCTGTGCTCAGCGCCGTCAGCCACTTATCTTTTTCCTGAGTCAGTTTAACCTGCAGATCCGTTGACAGCAGTTCGCTGTCTATGGACAAATCAACTGCATGTACCTGCGCCTCTGCGCTGCTGCCGGTATTTCGAACCCTGACTGCGGCGGATTGAATTAGATGATCGTTCACAACAATCTCAGCGGCATTTATATCTAAAAATACCTGCGGCTGTGCAGAGATAACTGAGTCACTGGAAAGTTTAAAATGCCCAAGTGATGATGTCTGATAACTTACTTCCTGCCCCTGTAGATCCGCTTTAACACTTAAGTTTTCCATAGGACCTTTGACTGCAACGTTGCCACTGATAGCGCCGTGACTATCAAGCAGAGCGTGCCCTAAATCAACAATGTTTAAAGCAATAGTCAGGTCACTTTCCTGTGCAAAGCTGCCGTTAATATTGAATTTGTTATCTGCGTTATGCACAATAAAATCGTTAAATGCAATACCGCTTTTATCATCACCGGATAACTGTCCGCTTAGTGAAAACGGCAGATCCAGGAAAGTACCGTTAACATCCATTTCCGGTATGGAAAAATCCCAGCTCGGTGCAGCCCCCTCCTGCAGTTTTACGAGCGCATTTTGTTTAATCAGGCCGGAGAAGTTACCCGTATACTCAGTGTTAAGCTGCTTTAAATCTACAGCATCTAAGAACAACTGCCCCTGCCATTTAATACTGTCCTGCCATTTAATACTGTCCTGCCATTTAATACTGTCCTGCCAGTTAAGCAGGCCGGAGAGGTTTACCGAGCCGTCTAACGTGTGAACAATTAACTGCTGCAGATTAAGCTCCTGTAAATTCCCCCGGGCAGACAGGGACAGCTGACCTGCGGGCACATTCTCAATCAGGTAGTCAGTATTAATCTTAAGCTGATAATTATCCGCACTGCCGGTACTCTGCACTCTTCCCTGTTTAGATGAGTACTGCTCAGTCTCTGTTAACGGCCAGCGTAAATTCTGCCAGTTTAAATCCAGTTTATGCGGTAAGTTCTCTGCAAACAGATTAACCTGCGTCTGCAGCTGCATTGATATTTTCTTAGATAAGCTTAAATCAGTGCTTAGTTGTGCCAGGTTTCCCGAGCTTTTAATATTATAGAGCTGGCCTGCTAATAGTGAAGCGGGCTGCAGCTGCTTCATTGATTTCAGCTTGCCGTTCAGTTCAATATTTAACGGATATCTTTCAGTGAAATCAATATCTCCAGCAAGGCTGAGATCGGTTTCCGGAATATCGAGCACTAATGAATCAATGGTAAGTTTAGAGTGAATAAACTTAAACTGTGTGTCTAATGAGTTAAGTTTAAATAATTCCTGTTCTCCCTGTTTCAACTTAAAATCGCTAACTGTAATGGGAGCTATAGACAGGTTAAGCGGCAGAATTATCTCCGGCAGATCCCCCTCTTTTAATAATGCTGGAATGCTTTGTAATTTTTCCGATGAAGAAGCTGCCTGCTGCGTTTCTGCGGCTTCAGGTAAAGTCA
Source organism: Psychromonas aquimarina ATCC BAA-1526 (assembly GCF_000428725.1). Lineage (GTDB taxonomy): Bacteria > Pseudomonadota > Gammaproteobacteria > Enterobacterales > Psychromonadaceae > Psychromonas > Psychromonas aquimarina. Next base: position 355,628 of record NZ_KE386791.1, on the reverse strand, counting down.
CCAGTAAACCGTTAACAGCACTGCTGACTGAAATATCTTTATCTAAGCCGTGTGCCTGTAATGAAAGATTCTGCAGCTCCACGCTTAACCCGCCTAGTGCAAAATAAATATCCGACAGGTTGATTCCCTTCAGTTCAACTTCTACAGGCAGCTGCATATCAATGACCGCCTGTGTTTCTGACGGCGGCGGCTGGCTGCCGTTATTTGTATCGGCAATAATAATATCTGCGCCGGAAACATTCAGCTGCTGTAAACAGAGCTTGTTAAACAGACAGGACCAGTCAAAAATATAACTGGCAGAGTTTATGGAAATCTTTGTTTCACCGTCATTCCAGCTAATATCTGAGTAGACTGGTGAGTTAAATATACTGCCGCTTTGCAGCTCAATTGAAAAGCGAGATTCGATTTGCTCGAGAGCGGCAAAAACCAGCCTGCCGCCGGAATGGGTAAACAGCAGCAGACTAATACTCAGCAGCACTGCAGTTACAAGGGAAAGCACGGTAATAATACTGAACTTGCTGACTGTCAGTATTGTAGATTTCAAGCTCATAATTCAGGACCGATCATAAAGTGGAATGTAAAAGAATTTTCTGTCTCGGTAAGCGGCTTAGCAATATACAGACGGATCGGACCAACCGGTGATGCCCATACAACCCCGGCTCCGGCTCCTATTGAAACCTCCTCGGAATAATCATTAGTTGCAGTACCTGCATCGGTAAACAGTGCCAGTTTCCAGTTTTCTGTTACCGGCATTCGATATTCCAAACTGCCGACCGTCAAATAACGTCCGCCGATCAATAAACCGCTGCCGTCTCTCGGAGCGATTTTTTCGTAATCATAACCACGGATACTCTGGTCTCCACCGGTAAAGAACCGCATAGAAGACGGTACATCATTAATAGAGTCAGCATAGATAGCACCAAGCTCCATAGAAGCAACAAACTGGTGTTCATTATAAGTGCGGATAAACTTTGAACTGCCGTAAACTTTCACTAAGTCTGAGCTTGATAACCACCACTGGTTTGATACTTCCAATGAAAACATATGTTTGCTTCCCCAGTTCGCATTAATGCCGCCTCTGCTGCGGCTGTTGCTGAAACTTACTCCAGGGAGAATCAGATCCGTTGAATAACTTTCCTGGCCCTGAATACCATTTTCATGGTCGTATCGTATAAACGCAGTCTGCAGCCAGTTATTTGATAACCGCCAGTGACGATTCAAACCAAACAGATATTGATGGGTGACGGTATCATTCTGATCAACATGTTTATAACCGCTTTGTATGGAAAAATAATTATATAAAGGGTCTTCCAGCGGTATTGAGTAAGTGATAGAGGTTTCCTGCTTGGGAACAGATGCAACCAGATTTCCTTCAATAGAGTGTCCGTCTTCGTTTACCCAGGGTCTCACCCAGCGGAATTTTCCTCTTACACCTTCATCGGTACTAAAACCAGCCCCGACATTAAAGGAGTCCTGCGGCTGCATTTTGGCTATAACATGTAATGGAATCAGCAGCCCCTGCTTATCTTTGACTGCAGGCAGAATGGTAATGGTTTTGAAATAATTTGTTTCGTTCAGATCGGCATTAAACTGGCTCAAAATTCCCGAGTCATAGGGATCACCTACTTTAAAATTTACTAAGGTCTGGATATATTGTTCGGCAGCGACTTCAGTCGTAAAGACTAGTTCGCCGAACTGATAGCGTGGACCGGTATTGAACCACAGGTAAACGGCGGCGCTGCTGGTTTTTGAAGTCACCTTAACAATCGATTTATCAAACTTAGCGTCAAAATAACCGCGGCGCTGGGCAATACTTTTCAGGCTGTCTTTTGCACTTTCATAATTACCATGATGCAGTTTATCATGCAGTTTAAGTGCAAAGTTCTCTAAGACTTTATTAAACTCACGGTCGCTTTTTCCTTCTCCGATAATTTTAACGCTCAGGGTGGTAATTTCACTGCGCACACCGGGCTCTATATTTAAAGTAACCAGCTGGTCTTGATCCTGCTCTGTCACCTTGATCTGCATGCTTATCTGATAATAGCCTAATGCATTCAAACCTTCTCGAGTAGAATCTTCAACCTGCTGCAGATAACCGCTGCTGTCGGCATTTTTAGGCTGACTGAGTCCTTTCAGGTGGATTTCAATATTTTCACGGGCTTTATCATCAGTCCCGTTAACTTCAAAAATCACCTCCGCAGCCAGAGCCGCATGAAAAAAAACAAGTAATATTAAAAAGCAGGATTTTATCATGTTCATCAAGTTATTTTTTTCAACTCATTTTTACTGCTGCTGTGCACTGTTTTATGTCCTTTGAATAACAGGGTTTGAAAGTCTTTTTTAGCTAACGGCGTGCCGATATAATATCCCTGAAACTGAGTACAGCCGCTTGCAGTTAGAAATGTTAACTGTTCCTGTGACTCAATACCTTCAGCAACAACATCGAGCTTCAATGCCTGTGCCATACTGATAATCGCATTAACGATAACTTTTTGATTCTCGTCGTGCATTAAATTTACAATAAAGGACTGATCAATTTTTAAAGTTGATACGGGCAGTACACTTAAATATGCGAATGAAGAATAACCCGTTCCAAAATCGTCAATCGCAAAACGTAAACCTAACTCCCGCAGTGTATTAAGTTTATTTATCACCAGGTCCATATGCGCAACTAGAATATTTTCCGTGATTTCAATTTCGATAAATCCAGGGTCTATCTGAGTCTCTTCCAGGTAACGTTCAATTGAACGTACAAAGGTAGTCTGCAGCAGCTGCTTAGGACTGACATTAATTGATAATGTGGTAAATGATTCTGGTAAGCCGAGCTTCTGCCATTGAGCAAACTGTTCAAATGAGCTTTTAACCACCCAGTCTCCTAAAGGCAGTATCAAGCCGCAGTCTTCGGCAACGGGAATAAAGTCGCCCGGGTTAACCCAGCCCTGTGCACCATGTAACCAGCGGGTTAAGGCTTCTGCACCGGTTAACTCCCCCTGTGCATTGATACGCGGCTGAAAATACAGTGTAAACTCCTGATTTTCAAGTCCTAAATGGATCTGTTTCTGGAGGTTATGGCGTGCTAGTATTTTCTGTTCAATTTCTCTGGCAAAGAAACTAATATTACTAAACTCGTTGTTTTTAGCATTTTTCATTGCCATCGCAGACTGGCGGAGCAGATCGTTTGCATCGGCATCTGCCGTTGGAAACAGCTCAATACCAAGCACACAGGACAGTACAACATCTTCACCGTCGATAATGAATGCTTCTTTTAATTTTTTGTCCAGATGCTGTGCGAACTCTAACGCCATTTCAGCAGCATGTTCACTGTCTTTATGCAGATCCGGCAGTACGGCAACAAACTCACTGCCCTGCAGATGTGCAATAAAATCAGGGCCTGATTTTAATTCTTCCAAACGTCGAGCGATTAAATACAGAAGCTCATCACCTTTAAAGTGGCCCTGCAGATCGTTGATTGTTTTGTACTGGTTACACTCAATAAATATAACTGCACCATGCAGTTCGTTATGCTGAGCACGGGCCGCTTCCTGGGCAATATGAGCTAATAACTGACTGCGGTTCGGCAGCTGGGTGATCTCATCAAATTGTGTCTGCTGTTTAATTTTTTCTTGAGACTCTTTATAAACACTGACATCGGTGTTGGTACCGATTACCCGTAACGGCTGTCCGTCAGCATCCCAGGATACAGTCTGACCGCGGCTTAATATCCAGCGGTATTCACCGTTAAAACAGCGCACCCTGTGAGTATTTTCAAAAAATGAATTACGCCCGGTAAAATGGAAGCGCAGATCCTGCAGTACGGCAAACAGATCTTCCGGGTGAATCCGCGATTCCCATTCATCAATATCAGTGCCGATATCACTTTTGTCATATCCGAGCATCTCTTTCCAGCGGGTTGAATAATAAACATTATCGTCGCATATATTCCAGTCCCATACACCGTCTCGAGCACCGCTTAGCGCATATAACCAGCGCTGCTCGCTTGCTGATAAACGGTTTATATTGTTTTTTACTTCATTAGCCAGTTTCGCAAAGGAGTTTTGTAAAAGACCAACTTCACCAATACCGCTCTGATCAACCTCAATCTTATTGCTTAAATCAGAAATATTAGTGGACAGTGCCAGCTGATTCAGCGGTCTGATAATAATTCGATTTAAGAAATAGATAAGCAGAAACAGAGTCACCAGTAAGGTAGTTGAAATCTTAATCAAAGATACAAGGGCATTATACTGCAGCGACTTTATTGCACTGGTCAGTGAATAGCGAATGAAAATAAGACCGTTATATTTACGGTTTAAGCTGTTTCCTTTGGACAGCATCTGCAGCGGAGCATAAACAATTAAATCCTGAGTTCTATCATTGTACTGAAAAATAAACTCATTTTTTTCAATTACCTGCGGCAGAAGATTACCGTCATATTGTTCAAGCTGCAGTTTAGAAAACATATATTTTTTGCGTAAATCGTTACTTAAAATAATCTGCTGATTATGATCAACAATAGCGATGGTTTTAAAGTTCTGATCCAGCGCAGTTTCCGATACGATATGCTGTGCCTGAGCTTTTTCTAAACGCATTAATGTATTAGATAAGGTTGTCTGTAAATTACCGGCGATCCCTTTGATATACTGCTCTTTTTCAATATAAAGGCGCTTCTGCGCCTGCTGATATTCTAGATAAAATACACAGCCCTGCAGCAGGACAAAAATTGCAAAAAGAATTGCCGGGATAATAACGCGCAGTGACAGCTTATTAACGTTATTCATAAATAACACGCTCCAGTATTCTCGTTGAAATGAGACTGTTAAAGTTAGAAGGTATTTTGCCGAGCATATTCTTTGCGGTCATAAATTTGCTTAACTGGCTGGCCTGCAGTTCGATATTTGAAGGTGATCCGGATAAGCGCATTAATGCGTCACGGGGTTCAATAAACAGCGTACCGCTAAAGGACTTTTCTAATAAATACGGATAAACCTGAAGCCGGACAGACATAGTTGTCAGCGCATCTTTAGGATTTTCCTTATAATATTCCTGAGCCTTATAAAAACGTTTCAACAGCTCCGTTATCTGCTCTTCTTTACTGTAGAAACTGTCTTCTCTCGTAACAATTAAATGAGTAATACGCTGTTCTAGAATACTGGAATTGAGCAGTTCAACTGCGCCTAGTTCGAGCAGCTGCTGTTTCTGCGGTTCCCTGACAATCAGCGCATCAATATTCCCCTGCATATAAGCATCTTTTACTTCATTTTGTTTCACTTCATATAATTGAATGGTCTGATTGTTCAATCCTGAAAGGGACATCATTTCATCTAATAACAGTGCGCCGGCGGCTTTGTTTTCATAACCTATAGACCGCCATTTTAAGTCCTGCAGTTTTTTAATTTCCGGTTTTGCTAATAATGAATCTCCTCCCACGGACTGATCAATCACTGAGATTATTTTAAGGTCAATACCCAGTGCCACCAGGGTTAAAACTTCGTCAAGTGATAAAAAAGCTACGTCGAGTTTACCGGTCTGAAATGCCTGGGTTACACTGGTTGAAGACGGCAGCTCAAATAAGGAAAACTGCTCAGGATTGAGATAATTCAGCTGCTTTGCTAAAAATAGAAATTCATAATTCGGCCAGGGAGCGGCGGCTACGGTTAGAGGCGGCTTATAGGGCTGGCAGCTGGATATAAAAGAGACTAACAAAACAAGACATACTAAGCGTTTAGCAAAGAGGAAAAACAATTTCATAGAAGATCCAAATTGAAAATAAAAATCAATAATTGATTTCATAAACATACAGTTTAGGATCATGACAGAAAGTAATTGATAAAAAAACAGCTATTTTTGTGAAAATAACTGTTTTTTTTAATAGTTTTGCGAGCTTAAATGAATTTAACTGATAGCCTGTAACGCTTCGATACGTTTTTCAATAGGAGGATGAGACATAAATAATCCGCCGCTGCGCTTACCTGAAATACCAAACGCCATCATACTGCCTTCTAAATTAGGCTCCGCGCCCTGCTGCAGCCGCTGCAGTGCGGCAATCATTTTCTGCTTGCCGACAAGTTTAGCAGCTCCGGAATCTGCACTAAACTCACGCTGACGCGAGTAGTACATCACAATGGTACTTGCTAACACGCCGAATATCATTTCCAGCACAAAGACAATAATAAAATAGGAGAAGCCGTGACCCGATGACTCTTCATCGCTACTGCTCATTGCACTGTCGATAATACCGCCCAGCACGCGGGCAATAAAGATAACAAAGGTATTAACAACACCTTGAATTAACGCCAGGGTTACCATATCGCCGCTGGAAACATGACTCACTTCATGGGCTAAAACAGCTTCAGCTTCATCCCGCGTCATATTGTGCAGTAAACCGCTGCTCACAGCCACTAGTGCTTTGTTTTTATTCATGCCGGTAGCAAAGGCATTCATATCAGGCGCATCATAGACAGCGACTTCAGGGCATTCAATACCTGCTTTGGACGCCTGCGCTCTAACTGTATTTACCAGCCAGTGCTCAGTTTCGTTACTTGGCTGTTCAATAACAACAGCACCAGTACTGCGTTTCGCAATCCATTTAGACATAGCCAGCGAGATAAATGAACCGCCGAAACCGAATACTACCGCTAAGATTAATAAGCCGCCTGTACTGCGCGAGTCTACGCCAGTAAAAGCAAAAACAAGGTTTAGTACAATCCCTAGTACTAAAATGACAGCTAAGTTGGTGATTAAAAATAGCGCGATGCGTTTCATTGTTACCTCAAAGTAAATAGTTTGTTAGGGGACATAATATGGCCTATGGAGAATATTTCAAGTCTTATATGAAAAAAAAGTTCTATTCGGGTTCATTTACGGATTGATTCATTATTAAAATTAATTTATCGTGGTCAATTAAACACAAATTAAAGGAAAACAAAATGGCTTTAGCAAGTGCCCGTCATATTCTAGTAAAATCAGAAGAACTTTGTCTTGAACTAAAGAAAGAGATTGAAGCTGGTGCTGATTTCTCTGATGTTGCAAGCAGAAACTCCAGCTGTCCTTCTCGTGAAAGCGGTGGTGATCTAGGTGAATTCGGCCCTGGAATGATGGTACCTGAATTTGATAAAGTTGTTTTCAGCGCGCCCGTTGGTATTGTTCAGGGTCCAGTTAAAACACAGTTCGGCTATCATTTATTAGAAGTTACAAGCCGTAACGATTAATAAAAGTATTTGCAGATAAGGTCTTTTAACAATGTTAAAAGACCTTTTTTTTATTCCGCAGACAGTAATATTATATTAACAATACTTCTTACAGCATGCTTGAATCAAAAGATGTTAGTGCATTTTTAGCTGCACGTGCCACAAACGCTTTTGTACGATTATGCTCAGGGTTATCAAATATCTGCTTTGCTGTACCCGTTTCTACTATATGCCCGCCTTCCATAAAGATAACCTTATCTGCGACCTCTTTTGCAAACTGCATTTCATGGGTAACCACAATCATAGTCTGTTTCTGCCGGGCAAGCTCTTTCATCACAACTAAGACCTCTTCAACCCATTCAGGATCCAGTGCTGATGTCGGCTCGTCAAACAAAATAACCTCGCCTTTTGATGCCATTGCGCGGGCAATACCAACACGCTGCTGCTGACCGCCGGAAAGCTGCGACGGATACTGGTCAGCTTTATCAGCCAGACCAACCTGCTTGAGAATAGTCTGAGCATGCTCCAGTGCCGCTTTTTTCGGTTCTTTCCATACCGTAATCAGGCTTTCTGCAACATTCTGCAGCGCATTTTTATTAGCAAACAATGAATAATTTTGAAAAACAAAACTACTTTGTTTACGCAGACTGCTGATCTGTTTATTTGTTGCGCAAGCCGCATCAACTTTAGCTGTGCCTATCTCTACGGAGCCCGATGTAGGTGTTTCCAGGTAATTCAAGCATCGTAATAAAGTTGACTTACCTGTACCCGACGGACCGATAATAACAACAATTTCACCGGCATTTACTTCAAAACTGATATCTTTTAATACCTGGTTCTGACCGAAACTTTTACTCAAGTTTTGTACTGTAATCATTAATAAGCCTTATTAAGACGAGTTTCAACAATATGCTGAATGCGGGTAAAGAATACAACAACTGCCCAGTAAATAAGTGCAACTGCTAAAAAGCTTTCAAAAAACTTAAAACTAGAAGCTGCTTCCATCTGCGCTTTAGCCATAATTTCGGCAACCCCTAAGGTAAAAGCTAAGGATGTACTTTTAATCATATCGATAAAGTAATTCATCAGAGACGGAGTCGCCACACGGGATGCCTGCGGCAGTATGATACGGAACATGCCCTGCAGTCTGGTCATGCCGATACTTAAACAAGCCTCCATCTGGCTTTTATCTATACCCAGAATTGCACCGCGAATACTTTCTGCCATATAGGCTGCAAAGTGCAGTGATAAACCAATAACAGCGGCAGTAAAGGCATCCATGCCTGCTAATGCAGGAATGTAATGCGGTAAACCGTAATATAATAAAAACAGCTGTACCAGGAGCGGTGTGCCCCGGAAAAATGAAATAAATAAACCTGCAGCCTGATGTACTAAGGGCACTTTGAATACCTTTATTACAGCTAAAACTACGGCAAGAATTAATGCGAAGAAAAAGCCCCAAAGGGCCATTTCCATCGTTACCCCCAGGTATTTAAGTAATATCGGCAGTAACTCTACAATATATTGAACATCTAATGACGTCTGCATTGAAAATGACTCGCTCTGGAATTTTTAAATTATTTTATTTAGTGATATCGGTGTTGAACCATTTAACTGATATTTCAGCTAATTTACCGTCATTGCGCATGCTGAGCAGTGTTTCGTTTACTTTATCGCGGATAGCAGTCTGCTCTGCAGTGTTTAAAAACGGCATGGCATTTTCAATCTTCTGAAAAGGTGCACCAGCCTGCTGCAGCGGCAGACCTGATTTTTTTATTAACTGAGCAGTTGATACGCGGTCCATTACGAATGCATCGGCACGACCTAATACAACATCCTGCTCAAAACCAGAATCGTAAGTAACAACTGTGATTTCATTTTTTGTATCAAATGCACGCAGGAGCTGCTCAAAGTTACTGCCAAGGTTTACAGCTACTTTTTTGCCTTTTAAATCATCTACAGACTGTATATCTGTACGCCCTTTTTTAACTACGATTTGTGCCCCGTCCACAACATAAGGTGTAGAGAACACATATTTTTCCAGACGGGCCGGGGTAATCGTTACCTGATTGGAGATAGTGTCAATATGGCCCGCTTCAAGCATACCGAATAAACCTGAAAAACTTGATGTTACAAATTCAACTTTATAGTCAGCACGTTTGCCTATTTCATTCCAGATATCAACTTCAAATCCCTGCAGAACATCGCGCTGTGAAAAGGTAAACGGGAAATACCGTCCTGACATGCCGACTTTAACTGTTTGCGAAGCAAACGCTGGAACGGTGAAAAGAGTCGTGACTGCAACAAGGGCTGCAAGTATTAATTTAAACTGTTTGTTCATGATAAATCCTGTTCTTTATTGAGAGTGGTATAGCAAGCGGCTGTAAAATATTGCTGCGCAAGGCGGGTAGTTTAGAGCTGAAAACTATATTTCCGGTATATATTTTAGGGTAGTATATCTGACTCGATTCTAGGCAAGGCATAACTTAACGTTATATCTTATACCCATGATACTTAAAGATGCAAAGTCAGCAAGGCAAGCTGTGCCAAGATGCCAGGCATAAAATTGAACCTTTCGAGCGATTAACTACGTTAATCCTCTGTCGGTAGAATTAAAATAAATACTTTAATTCTTTTATAGTTATTCTACATAGAGATTTTATAACAACGCAGATTGGTGCTGTTTGCCTTGCCCTACGGGGCGCTGGCTCGAAAACCAGCCCCGCGCTGCAACAATCGAAAAGGGAGTACCATTACCTCATGTTGCTCCTTGTTCTGGTATTCGAGCGAGTGCCTGACAAAGCATCTTGAGGTAACATGGGTATATACCTTAAGAGTTGTTTTAATTGGAAATTTATTAGTGAGGTTTTATGTCAAAAACATTATTAATTACCGGCGCTAACCGCGGTATTGGTTTAGCACTAGCGGCACTGTTTAAGAAAAATGGTTATCAGGTTATTGCACTGTGCCGTAGTGAAAGTGCAGAGATAAAAGAGACAGCTGACCGTCTTATCTGCGCTGTTGATTTTACCCGTCAGGAAGATCTGGAGCGTATCTATGAGCAGTTGAAAACAGTTAAGGTGGATGTGTTAATCAATAACGCAGGATTATTACAAGATGATGTTTTAGGCTCAATTGAGATAGACAGTCTGCGCCGGCAGATGGAAATTAATGCTTACGCACCGTTAATGGTTAGCGAAAAATTCTTACCCTGTCTGTCAGAAGGCGGCAAGATCATAAACATCACCAGCCGTATGGGTTCAATTGCCGATAATGGTTCAGGGGGACGTTATGGATATAGAGCTTCAAAAGCGGCATTAAATGCTTTTACAAAATCTCTTGCTGTGGATTTAAAAGACCAGGGGATTATGGCTGCAGTAATTCATCCCGGCTGGGTTAAAACCCGCATGGTTGCCTTTAACGGACTGATCTCCGCAGAGGAATCAGCTCAAGGCATATTCAGCATCATTGAATCATTAAGCATCGCTAATTCAGGTGGATTCTGGCACAGCAGCGGCGAGGAATTACCCTGGTAACTCCAGCCGACTGAGCGCAAATATTGTGCAGTTACTTAAAGTCCTGCCAGTTTGATAAATGGTGATATTGTGCACTGAATCTATAATAGATCGCCATAGTAAAACCAAATAATAAACCCACGCAGGCACTTATCACAAAAACACTATAAAACTCTAACTGTACACTCCGCCAAACCAGCAGCCACATTAAACTTCCCCATGCTGTCGCCACAATCACCGCATAACTAAGAAAATTAACCAGAAATTTCCGGTAATGAGGCGGTTTAATCTGGATTCCCATCCGCCTTATTAAGGTCAGGGGGACGGGCTTATAATTAGACTTCCAAATTCCAGACTGCTGTAGTTCCTCATGGGCCAGCTGCAGTCTTCTTTCAAATGTCACCATTATTATCTTCCTTGTTGCGTTGATTACTATTACAAATAACCTGTTTAGACTGAGTAATTATAGGTAAAAATTTTGAAATAAACTGCTCTGCCTGCTGTACTGATAAGGGTTTTGCATATAAATACCCCTGCCCGCCCTGGCAGTTCAGTTCCTGCAGCAGCTGATGCTGCTCTTCACATTCAATACCTTCAGCAACCACTTGTAAAGACATACTGTCTGCAATTGATATTATCGCCCTAACAATAGCTAAATCAACAGAATCACTAAGCGAATTAGCGATAAAGCAGCGGTCAATTTTTACTGTGGTTACTGGAATATTTTTAAGATAGCTTAAACATGAGTAGCCCGTACCAAAATCATCGATTGAAATTTTTATCCCCTGTTCATATAAAGGCATTAATTCATCAATTAACTGCTGATCCTGCTCCATTAATACACTTTCAGTTATTTCCAGGTTTATTAAGTGATGCGGCAGTTGATAGCGATCAATAATCGATTTCACTTCCGTAAAGAATTTTTTTGAACGGATCTGTTTTGCTGAGACATTAATCGACATTGATAAGGGAATCTGATACAGATCTAACCATTGACTAAGCTGCCTGCAGGCATTTTCCATTACCCAGTCACCTATCGGTATAATCAAGCCGACATCCTCGGCAATAGCGATAAAATCTAATGGTGAAACATCACCAAGCTGCGGGTTATGCCAGCGAAGCAGCGCCTCAAAACCTGTTAGCTGCCGGGTTTTAATATTGATCAGCGGCTGATAGTGCAGATACAACTCGTTATTTTCTAATGCACCGCGTAATTCCCCTTCGAGTTCCATGCGCCGTTCATTTTCACGGTTCATATGGTCGGTGAAAAAAACTACACCGGCATCAGCACTGTTTTTAGCTTTATACATCGCAGTATCGGCATTTTTACTTAAACAGGAAACCGTCTGCCCGTCATCTGGATAGACAGCAACGCCGATACTTATATCAATGTAACATTTTAAATTGGCGAAATTGTACACTCGGCTGACGGCATCAGAGATTTTCTGAGCAACACTATTCACTTTATGCGGTACATCCTGTTTTTCTAAATCATTAACAATAACAACAAACTCATCTCCGCCCAGGCGGGCAATGGTATCTGACGAGCGGACCACACTTTTAAGGCGCTTGGCGACTTCAATTAATACCTGATCACCGGTTTTGTGCCCATAGGTATCATTAACGTATTTAAAACGATCCAGATCTAAAAACAGTAAAGCGCAGTTGCAGCAGGTTCTTTTGGCATCGAGAATGGAACGGCTTAAACGTTCATTGAACAAAACTCTATTGGGTAACTGTGTTAACTGATCATAGTAGGCCAGCTGGTGCAGCTCCTTTGCATCTGTTATCTGCTTGGTAATATCTTTAAATAATCCGACATAATTAGCAACACTGCCGTCTTCAGCTAATACACGGTTTACCGTTAACCATGTTGCTAATAATTCACCGCTTTTGCGCCGATCCCAGATCTCGCCGCTCCATGCGCCAGTTGCTTTTATCTGTTCCCACATCTGACGAAAAAACTCATCGTCATGGTGCCCTGAGCTGCTTAAGTTTGCCCGTTTAGATTTAATATCCTGCGTGCTGTAACCTGTGATATCGGTATAAGCCTGATTAATATCAATAATATTTAAGTCTTTATCGGTGACCATTATTGCTTCGCTGGTATTATTAAATACTTTTTCAGCTAAATATAACTGCCGGCGTGATTCTTTCTGCTCTGATAAATCAAAAGCAACACCTAAATAGCCTTCTATTTCACCGTCAGCATTAAACAACGGCGACATAGACAACTGTATTGGTATCAGCCCTGTCTGCGCATTGTCGATTATCCATTCGGCGTCGTAATGACTGCAGTTCTCAAGCTGAGCAGTAAACAGTTCAAAGTCGGGCCTGACCGGCCGGTGCAGCTGTTCTGCCAGCATTTTTGAACGCCTTTTAAGCTGTTTTTGATCCAGTAGACTGTGAAAAGCCTGCTGATCAACCAGCAATTCAGCAGAGCCCCCCCATAATTGTTCCGCACTACTGTTAAACAGCTGAATAAGCCCCTGCGGCGAAGTTGAAATAATGGCATATTTAGTACCGCTGATTATTGCATCATTGAGCTGCGTACTTTTACGCAGTGTATTTTCATCCTGGGCAAATCTGTAAATAAGTTTATTTGCCAGCCCGGCAATATCAGAAAGTTCATCGTTACCTTTAAAAACTATTCTTGACTGCCGGTCACCACCAATCCAGTTTTTGAACGTGTGCAGGATAGTCTGCACTCGCCTGGTAATTAAACGCTGTGATATCAGTAATAAAAACAGAGCACTGAGCAGACTGCCGAGTGCAAGGTAGACAGACTGCTCAATCAGAATCTTATTAGCACTGGACAGTCTATAATTATAATCCAGGCGTAAAACAGCAAAACCGCATTTGGACCCCCGCAGACCAAGTTCTATCGCTGTCTGACAAATAGGAACAACCCCGTCAATCCAACGCTGCTGCGGATCAAACAGGGCTGAAGCTAACTGACTGGCCGCGACAGCTGTTATCTGCTGCGCAGAAAACTGATAATTTAACTGCCGCCAGTTTTTACCTAAATCCTGAGGAGTTGTTGATGCGCGTACAGTACCGTCAGGATAAGTGACCAGCAGTTTCAACACATTGACATTGGAAGCTTTTGCCGCAATGGACTGATTAATACCAACGGCATGGTTATACAGTATATAACGTTCGTAATTACTCTGAAGAAGATTCAGCTCGTTTAACAGATCACTTTCTATATTTTCACGCACCACATTAGTGACATTAGCCTGGCTGATAATATAACTGAAAACCGTTATAACAAATACTAAGCCGAATAAGATAATAGAAAACAGATTGCGGATTGAAATTCTCATTATTTCTCCGGCAGAAACTCACCTGTGATGATGCTGTCAGCAGCAATGGACTCATTAATTAACCGAGTATTTTTCATATGCTGTATTACTCTTGTCCAGCTGCTAAAGAGCACAGCTTCCGCGCCGGAAAGAAATTTATGGTTTTCAGCAAGGCTTACCAGCTTCAGCCCGAAGTAACTTTCCTGAACCTTAGCCGGCGTTATCTGCATACGCGATGAAACATAATCATAAGCTCTCACCGGGTTGTTCTGAAATACCTGCATCGCCATAAACCAGCCCTGGATTAATATATTGAGCTGCTCTTTGTTGTTATTATAAACACTTTCATGAACCACCAGCACATCAACTATTTCATTAGGAATACTTTTACTGGTAAATATTTCCACCAGGCCTAAGTTCATTAATTTTGTACGCATCGGTTCATAGGTCACAAAAGCATCGGCCTGGTTATTAGTAAATGCATCAACACCGGTACTGACATCCATTTTGACGATTTCTATCTCATTGAGTTTTACATTATGAATCTGCAGTGCCCGACTTAGAAGATAGGCTCCGGCGGCCGATGGTTCCACTGCAACTCGTTTAGCCTTTAATTGTTTCACCGAATTGATCTCCGGTGTTGACAGGATCACATCAGCACCATCGGAAACATCACAAACGAGAATTATTTTCATTTTTATACCTAAACGTCTTAATGAAACAACTTCATCAAGTGTTAAGGCGGCGGCTTCCAGAGCTCTGTTTTTGAATGCACGTAAAACCTCACTGGCAGAGGGATAGTCAATCGTGCGGATGTTATACTTTTGATATATACCAAACTCATTAGCATAATGCAGAGGTTCATATCCAGGCCATAATGTAGAGCCTACACGCAGAATTTGTGAAGCGGATAAATGAAAAGGTAAAACAGTAAACACAATGATTAACAATAGCCTGTTCATTATCAATCCTTAACAAAGAGATACAAGGATAAGTTTAGTGCCTGATAAATAAGCGTCAAATAAACTAGAGCGGTTTATAAGAAATAACACTTAAGGAACCGGCACTTATAATTAGACGGTTTTCTCCATTAAATAGTTTTTTAATACCAGTCCGTTCATTTCCACCAGCTGCTCCTTAACAATTCTAAAGCCGAAGTGTTCGAAGAATGGTTTTGCAGTAATACTGACATTGGAATAAAACCTTTTTATGCCGTTATCTTTACCCGTTCGTAACAACAGACGCATTAAAGCCTTTGCAATACCTTTTTTCTGGTGCAGATAGTGACAGAAGAAATGATCTATATAACCATCCGACTGCAGATCCCCATAGGCTACAATTTCATTCTTAAGCGTAACCACAAATGGATTAATGGATTTGATACGAGCCTGCCATTCGAGAGGGTCATATTCTTCTGCCGCCCAGGCCTGAACCTGAGCTTGAGAATAATCACGACAGTTAATATTTCTAACTGTATTAAATAACAGCTCTCTTAATAGAGGCTCTTCTCCGGGTAAATAATGTCTAATTCTAAGCATAAATAAACCGATATCAGATAAATTAAAATTAGATTAACTGTCTGATCTTGAATCTCTGCTTTGCAATAAGAGAATAAAAATCACCAAGCTTAACAGTAATAATCCATGTAATGGACTGAAGATAGGATGCTTTTTCATCTTTTTCAAAAATTCATCAATAACTTTAAGCAGTTATTATAAAAATGAGAGACACAGTAAAATTAATTGAAAAATACACAGTTGTTATCAGCCGGAAAGCAAAGCTTTATATTTTCTTTTATTACGGAATATTTATGTAGTTAAGCAGCAGCACAATATATTCATTACCCTGTTCAGATAAAAAATACACTAGAGCAATATTATGAAGTACTGCAGTTAACCAGTAAACAGCCTGAAAAGAGGTTTTGCATAATTTATGATTTACAATTATCTGTGCCACCAGCGCACCAAACCATCCTCCGATAAGAGACAACAGATGCAGCCTTGACTCTTTAATACGCCAGCGGTTATGACAGGCGGCATATTTATCAACGGCGTAGCAGAGGAAGGTAAGCGTATTAATTAAGCCGTAATAGTAGACTAGAGAGCTCGGGATTACAGCTGTGAGTGCAGAATAAATAAATGCAGAGCTGGTTATTAATAATATAAATTTTGGGTACATGTTTTCTTCAAATAGTTATCTGCACTGAAGTTTACATTGTATCTATGCGGGCATTAAAAATACATATTTATCTTTCACTTACAACCGGCTCTTCACAGGCGAACAAGTGATTTACAGTTGGATTTTTAACAGCCTTGTATTAGCGAACATTGCGGCGCTATTAAGCGCTTTTTTAGCGTTATGGTTATAATACCAGCACCCTGCCACCGGATACATACACCTGTTATAACAGTAATTTTTTAAACAAAATAAGGTTTTTACTGCAAATCCCAGCTGTTTTTTGCCCTCGATGACATACATGCCGATACTGGCAAATTGTGTGCAGATACGGGACTCTTGAATAATGCCGAATGATACTCTTTCCCCCTGGTACAAACCAATATATATCTCCTCCTCTTCTATATGCTTTTCCAGATCAGTAAAAAAATCACCGCTGTTTTCTTTAATAAAAAAAATATCATGCTGGCTTGCTAATACCAGTTCAAAACCGGCAAGTTCATTTACATGTTGATCAGCAGTTTTACAGTCTTGAAAAATATACGCCTGAAACTCAAAACCTCTGTTAGATTCAAGCGCATGACTCAAAAAGAACTCGTCACAAGTAGGTACCAATGCCTCTTTAACCTGCGCCGTTTTTTTTAGCTGATGATAGACTTCCTGCCCTAACGGCTTGTAAGCATCTGTTAAATAGAACTGCGTTATTAAAAACTGCTGATGAACGGCTGCATATCCAATAGTCTGCTCATCTAGTTCAATGCGCAGGAAATCTGAATTTAAAATATACTGCTCTAAAAATGAATCAATTGGAGAACTTAAACTGCTGACGTAATATGCAAAATATTGTTCAAGTGTTTCCTTTGTGGTGTCAATAAATTGAATTTTCATTATTGAATTCTCTTAACAGTAATACCCGGTAGATAAACAACTATATCTATATGTTAGTATTCCCTGTCATTTCATCAATTATTTTACTTGTGTTAAACGCACAATTATTGACAATAATAATTAAATAGAAACACGATCACGGCCGCCCTGTTTCGATTCGTACAGTTTTTTATCCGCGCGTTTTATCGTATCATCAAAGGTTTCTTTTTGACTGTCATACAGTGCAATACCTGCACTTAATGTAACTTGAAATTTTTTCTTTTCAGCAGCAAACTGTAACTGCGAAACATCTACGCGGATCCTTTCTGCAATATCAATCGTTGTCTGTGCATCTGCAAATACACCGACAACAAGAAACTCTTCACCGCCGAAACGGATACAGAAATCTCCCGCACGAGTATCATCGATCACAACTTGAGCTATTTTCCGTAATACTTTATCTCCATTGTTATGACCGTAATTATCATTTACCCGCTTGAAGTGGTCAATATCCATAAAAATGGCCGCCATTAAACAGTCTTTATCGCGCTGATTTTTATTGATAATAGACGGCAGAATTTCTTTTAAAAAACGTTTTGTATATAGGTTTGTCAGACCGTCTCTTATGGCCAGCTCTTCAAGCTCGCGCACAAAATGATTAACTATTAAAATGATAATAATAGTAAAGATTAAAAAGCAGCCGATAACAATGCCCGAAGTCTGGAGCATAGCCCAGTAGATCTCTTTCTCTACATCATCAAGATAGACACCGGTACCTAGGACCCAGTCCCATGATTCAAAGTATTCGACATAAGATATTTTCGGGTACTCAGTTTCCGTATTCGGTTTTGACCAGTAATAGGAAACCCAGCCCCCACCCGCTTTAGCTTCACGAATCAGCTCGCGGAAAAAGAATTTTCCATTTATATCAGTCCAGTTGAGCATATTATCGCCGACTTTCTGTGTCTGATAAGGGTGCATCAACAGCTTGCCTCGTGTATCACTGATCCAGAAATAGCCGTTTTTACCATACACAGCAGACTGCAGTGCTTTCTTAGCCAGCATCTGCGCCTGTACAAGTGTTAATTCTCCTTTTACTGCCTGTTGATGAAAGGACTGTATAACACCGACTCCAGCTTCAGAGAGGTGCTTGGCCTGAATATATTTTTCCTGTTTAAGGCTGCTGGAAAAAGAGTAATAAAAGAACAGAAGAAACAGGATAACTCCTGCACTGGTCAATGTATGCAGAATAATAAATTTGCTGCGAGAGGAAAACCTGCTTGCCTGCTTTAATGAATTTATCATAGACAGTCCTTTAGCCTTATAAAGTAAACACTCCTGTTTACTGCATGCCTTGCACTGATAAGTATATGGTAATTTCTATAATATGGGATTATGTCAATCCGGGCGGGATATTAAGGACTGCAGGTAATGTCTGAATAGCAGCGGCTGCTTTTAAATGTAAAGCAGCCGCTGTGAATTTAAATCAGCTGAAATCGCAATTTACATATTGAGCTAAATCACTGTTATTAACATTGCTAAGATAAGGAATTTCTGCAATCAGCGGCGCATCTAATTTCTTGGTCAGCAAATGCAGGTTCTGCTCATAATAGGGCATGTCGGGCTGCAGCTGATTGGCAATCCAGCCGACCACATTCAGACCGTCGTTGACAATCGTCTCATAAGTTAACAGTGCGTGATTAAGACAGCCAAGCTTCATTCCGACCACTAATATAACCGGCAGCTTCTGTGCTTTTACCCAGTCCGATAACAGCTGTTCATTATTTAATGGTAAACGCCAGCCGCCTGCGCCTTCCACAATTAACAGGTCTGCTTTTTTATCCTGCAGAACTTTCAGCCCCTGAGTTATGACATCCACTTCTATGGGAGTATTGACCAGCTCTGCGGCAATATGCGGTGCAATGGGCGGCTTAAAAGCGATCGGATTAACAGCCTGATACGGCACAGTAACTGTGCTGCTCTGCTGTAAAATCAATGCATCGTCGTTGCGCAGTCCCTTAGAGGTTACCATGCAGCCGGCGGCAATGGGTTTATAAGCCAGCGTAGTTAAACTCTGCCGCCCGGCGGCCTGCAGCAGTGCTTTAACACAGATAGTTTTTCCAACATCGGTATCAGTACCGGTCACAAATACAGTTTTATCTTTAAACATCTATTTTACAGCCTCTATATAACAAACTTGATAAGTTAAATTTAATAAACCATTGTCATTAACAAAAGGAGAATAACCTTGTTCTAATTGATTGATCAGCTGCCTGCCTTGTAACTTTAACCTTTGATGGCCATGAACATGATTTGCACCTATGCCTTTTAAAGCGCGCATCACTTCAATGACATTGTCATACTCTAAAGTGCGGGTTTCTGTAGTTATTTTTAGCGATTGAAAAGCAAGCGGTGCTAATAACTCTTCAATAACCGCTAAGCTTAAAAATGAATTGGTATGCGGGTGGCTGTCAACACTCTTCCAGGCCTGGGTAAGTTCATGAAGTGAGCCGTCAAGAAGCGTTGAAATATGTAATTTGCCCCCCGTGGTTAAGGATTCTTTTAACTGCTGTAAACAACAGCCGAGATCCGCACTCCACTGCACAACCAGATTAGAAAAAATCAGATCAAAAAAGTTTTTAGGAAAAGGCTGCTTGTCGATATCTCCCTGCTGACAGGTCACCTGCACTAGATTTTTTTGTTTTACCTGCTCCAGCATAGCGCTAGAAAGATCAAAACAAGTTAGAGAACTATGCGGATAAAAATCAGCTAACTTTTCACTAAAATAACCTGTGCCGCAGCCGAGATCTAAAATATTTGCCGGCTTATCTGCCGATAGTTGCTTAAACAGCTGCAGACCGATATCTCTCTGCAGCTGAGCAAACTGATCATAATGTTCGGCGGCTTTAGAAAAAGATGCTTCAACAGCCTGCTTGTTTATATCAAGCGGCCCATTAGTTATTATTCTACTGTTCATTGATAATCCGGCTAATAGCGTCAATCAGCATTTTCAGATCTTCTATTTCATGATTCGTGGTTAAGGTAATGCGTAAACGGGCACTGTTAACCGGCACGGTGGGAGGACGAATAGCGGTTGTCCAGAAACCTAACTTTTTAAGTTTTTCAGCGAGATTTAAGGTTCGGCGGCTGTCACCGATAATAACAGGCTGAACAGCTGTCTGTGATTCACCAAGTTCAATGCATTTATCTGCAGCTGACTCTCTGAATGTTTTGATTAAGCTGTGCAGCTTATCACGGCGCCACTGCTCAGATTCTGTCATTTTTGTCGCCTGAGTGATGGTATAAGCCATAGCCGGAGGCAGACCTGTTGTATAAATATAAGGTTTGGAGAAATTAGTTAAATAATCAATAAAAGATTGTGAACCGGCAACAAAAGCACCGCCCACACCTAATGCTTTACCAAAGGTTGCCATATATATCTGCACATCAGAATTTTTTAATCCTGCTTCAACTATACTGCCTTGGCCGTTTCTGCCCGACACACCTAAACCATGAGCATCATCAATCATTAGCCAGGCATTATTTTCCTGCGCCTGCTGATACAGTGACTGAACAGGTGCAGTGTCACCGTCCATACTGAATACACCTTCACTAATAATTAGTTTGTTACCTTCAGCTTCTTTATGATTATTCAATAAAGAGGTAAGGTGAGCTGTATCATTATGTCTGAAGCGAAGCATTTTACAGTCGGCAAGCGTACCGGCTTCCATCAATGATGCATGATTCAGTTTGTCCTGAATAAGCAGATCATGTTTATTAAGCAGCAGTTTGATAACCGCCTGATTAGCTGAATAACCGGAGCTGAACAGTGCTAATGCTTCTACACCCAGCCATTCCTTCAATTGCGCAGTAAGCTCTGCATGTGCCTGGTTATATCCTGTAACAAGAAACGAACCGCCGCTGCCGACACCAAACAGCTCCGCCCCCTTCTGCCATGCTTTTATTAAAGCAGGATCAGAGGCCAGGCCTAAATAATCATTACTGGAAAAATTAAGGTATGTTTTGTTATCAGCAATGAGATAACGCCCCTGCTGACCATCGGCGACTGTACATTTACGATAAAGTCCGTCTTGATAACGGACTTTAAGCTGCTGCTCTATAAAATCAAATGCCATTACAGTCTGCTTGTTGCATCGTAAAACAGTTCATCTTTTTCACTGTGACGAACGATTGCGGCATCAACCGGCTTCTCTTTTTCAAAGGGAGAAAAATTAACAGCTTCTTTATTAATGCCTAATTTTTTGAACAGTTTCATATCTGAGTTTTCATCAGGGTTTGCTGTAGTCAGCAGTTTGCATCCGTAAAAGATGGAGTTTGCACCGGCCATAAAACACAGGGCCTGGGTCTGCTCTGACATATCCTCGCGGCCCGCAGATAAACGTACATGCGATTTCGGCATCATAATACGGGCAATAGCAATAGTTTTAATAAAGGTGAATTCATCTAAATCATCAACATTGTCCAGCGGTGTGCCTTGAACCTTAACCAGCTTGTTAATCGGTACACTTTCAGGCTGTCTGGGCATATTAGCAAGCTGCACTAATAAACCGGATCTGTCTTTGCCCTCTTCACCTAAACCGACAATGCCGCCGCTGCAGACTTTCATACCGGCATTACGTACATGGTCCAATGTATCTAAACGGTCCTGATAAGAACGAGTGGTGATTATTTTATCGTAATATTCCGGAGAGGTATCCAGGTTATGATTGTAATAATCAAGGCCCGCTTCTGAAAGCTGCTCAGCCTGATCGCCGTCGAGCATCCCTAGCGTCATGCAGGACTCTAGCCCTAAAGATTTTACTTCTTTAATCATATCAACAAGATAAGGCATATCTCGCTGCTTGGGATTTTTCCAGGCTGCGCCCATACAAAAACGTGTTGATCCTGTTGCTTTGGCGTCTTTAGCTGCTTTGATAACTTTATCAACTTCCATCAAACGCTCTTTTTCAAGACCGGTATCGTAACGTGCACTTTGCGGGCAGTATTTACAGTCTTCCGGGCAGGCTCCGGTTTTGATAGATAATAAAGTACTAACCTGTACTTCATTTTTCGGGAAGTTTGCACGGTGTATGGTTTGTGCTTCAAATAACAGATCCATAAACGGCATTGCAAACATCGCTTCTACTTCTGCAACCGTCCAGTCCTGACGTATTGTTGTGCTTGGCATAATTAGTTCTCACTTCCCTTAAAATAGTTTGGCTAGTTTAAGGTTCAAAGCTACACTGTCAACTTTTTCACGATTATATCTTTACATCTGACTAAAAAGTGACCACCATGAACATTGATCTGCAGTTTGATACCAACCACTTATGGCACCCCTATACTTCTATGACAGCGCCGTTACCCTGTTACGGCGTGCTTAGCGCTGATAAATGCATGTTAACCCTTGAAAATAATCATCAGCTGATAGACGGCATGTCCTCCTGGTGGGCATGTTTATTTGGTTATAATGTGCCGGAGCTTAACCAGGCGGCCAAAAATCAGCTGGATAAAATGGCCCATGTTATGTTCGGTGGTCTGACTCATCAGCCCGCTGTCGATTTAGCTAAGAAACTGGTCGACATAACCCCCGAAGGTCTGGATAAAGTCTTTTTAGCAGACTCAGGCAGCGTCAGTGTTGAAGTTGCATTAAAAATGGCGCTGCAGTACTGGCATTCACTGGATAAACCTAAAAGTCAGTTTCTAACTATTCGTAATGGATATCACGGTGATACATTCGGTGCCATGTCTGTTACCGATCCCGAAGGCTCTATGCACGAGTTGTATCATAACTTCCTGCCTCAGCAGCTTTTTGTATCACAGCCGGGCATCTCTTTTGAACAGGAGTGGTGCGAAAGTGAGTTAGACGAAATCAGCGCAGCTGTTAAGCAAAATCATCATAATATAGCCGCGGTAATTTTAGAGCCGATTGTGCAGGGTGCAGGAGGCATGTATTTTTATCATCCGGAATATCTTAAAGGTGTACGCAGACTCTGCGATAAATATGGTCTGTTATTAATTGCCGATGAAATTGCTACCGGCTTTGGACGCACCGGTAAACTGTTTGCCTGTGAACATGCAGGTATCAGCCCGGATATTATTTGTGTAGGTAAAGCTATCACCGGCGGTTATATGAGCCTGGCGGCTACCTTAACCACTGATAAAATTGCTCAAACCATCAGCAGTGGTAAAGCCGGCGTATTTATGCACGGGCCGACCTTTATGGGCAATCCTTTAGCATGTGCCGTTGCTAATGCCAGCATTGATAAGCTGTTAGAGTGCAGCTGGTCAGATAAAGTCAGCAGTATAGAAAAACAGCTTAATGACTACTTAGCCCCCTGTAAAGCTCTAAAGCAGGTGCAGGATGTGCGGGTATTAGGGGCTATTGGTGTTGTTGAGATGGTCGAGCCGCTTGATGTAGCCATTGTACAGAAGCGTTTTGTGGAGCTTGGCGTGTGGATCCGTCCGTTCGGCAAGTTAGTTTATATTATGCCTCCCTATGTAATAGAAAAGCAGCAGCTGAAAACATTATGTGATGCAATATATACGGTAGCCGGTGAGTCTTAAACAGAAGTTATTTGTTTAACAGCAGTAAAAAAGGAGACATTTTGTCTCCTTTTATTTTCTAATCCCGCGGCTTGTACTTCGTCAGCCAAACAGATTCTCTAATATGGACAACTGCCCGTTTAAATAATTGAGATCAGTTTTTGCATAATAAAAAGCAAAAATAACCGTGACTGACATAATTACAATTAAAAACTTATCCGGCGTATTATCACCTGCCCGGCGTTTTTTATCCCAGGTATTAATTATTGCCAGCACAGACACTATGCTGCAGGACCAGATCAGGTACATAAATAGTTTGATCTCCGCAAATTCATAATACTGGGGAGATTCAACTCCAAAATGCGACATAACCAAAGGTTCAAAGAAATCCCGCTGGTAATGAAAAAGCAGCATATACGCTAAAAAAACCGCCCATAAAATAACCGTTAACCACAGCATAAAAAAACGACGCCACTCATGTGCATTATGAAACCGTTTTCTCTCGTATTGCTGTTCCATGACCTACCCCGATAAAAAACTTGATGATTATCAAATCATAGACTTGTATCTCAACCTAGCCAAGGTAAGATGTGTGTCTATTAAATATTTTTAGAAAAAAACAGTGAAAACTGTGATTATGGAGCACTAATTCTAATGTCAAAAACAGCGATTGTTGAAATTTTCAACAGCAAATTCCCAGTGGGTACAAAAGTAACGGTTCAGGGCTGGATCCGTACTCGTCGTGATTCAAAGGCCGGTATCTCATTTTTAGCAATTTATGACGGTTCTTGTTTTGATCCGATTCAGGCCGTTGTTCCTGCAGACCTAGAAAATTATGCTTCTGAAGTTCAAAATTTAACCGCAGGCTGCTCTGTTGAAGTAACGGGTAAATTAGTAGAAAGCCCGGGTAAAGGTCAAAGCTTTGAAATTCAAGCTGAAACAGTCAATGTTGTTGGTTTTGTTCAGGATCCGGACACTTACCCGATGTCGGCAAAGCGTCACAGCATTGAATATATGCGTGAACATGCACATCTTCGTCCGCGTACTAATATGTTCGGCGCGGTTACACGTGTTCGTAACTGTTTATCTCATGCAATTCATAACTTCTTTTATGAAAAAGGCTTTAACTGGATAAGCACGCCGATTATTACCGGCAGTGACTGTGAAGGTGCAGGTGAAATGTTTCAGGTGAGCACACTTGATTTAGAAAATCTTCCTCGTACTGATGCCGGTGCAATTGACTATAAGAAAGATTTCTTCGGTAAAGAAACTTTCCTGACTGTATCTGGTCAGCTGAACGCTGAAACCTACGCCTGTGCTCTGAGCAATGTTTATACTTTCGGTCCGACTTTCCGTGCTGAAAACTCCAACACAACTCGTCATCTTGCTGAGTTCTGGATGGTTGAGCCTGAAATTGCATTTGCTGATTTAGCTGATGCGGCACAGCTTGCAGAAGATATGCTTAAATATGTATTTAACGCAGTATTAACTGAACGTGCTGATGATATGGCTTTCTTTGCCCAGCGTGTAGATAAAGAAGCGATCACACGTTTAGAAAAAATGGTCAGCTCTGAGTTTGTACGTATGGACTACACAGACGCGATTGAAATCCTGCAGAACTGTGACAAACAGTTTGAATTCCCGGTTGAATGGGGTGTAGATCTGCAGTCTGAGCATGAGCGCTACCTGGCTGAAGAGCATGTAGGTGCACCGATTATTCTGCAGAACTACCCGAAAGATATTAAAGCTTTCTACATGAAATTAAATGCAGACGGCAAAACCGTTGCGGCTATGGATGTATTAGCACCGGGTATCGGTGAAATCATCGGCGGCAGTCAGCGTGAAGAGGACTTAGAAGCGCTTGATAAACGTCTTGAAGAGATGGGCTTAGATAAGGAAGATTACAGCTGGTACCGTGATCTGCGTAAATACGGTACAGTACCGCATGCAGGTTTCGGTCTTGGTTTTGAGCGTTTAGTTTCTTACGTAACCGGTGTACAGAACATCCGTGACGTAATTGCTTTCCCTCGTGCACCAGGCACAGCAGATTTCTAAATAATAGAAGTTATTTATTGATTATAAAAGCCGGCTTATTGCCGGTTTTTTTGTATCTGTTCAAAACTGCGCGCCTGCACACAATAATCATTAAATTCTTCAAATAACCAATTTCGGAGAATTATTCTACTGTCGCATCCTGCTGTCATCGCCTAATATATTCATCAAATGGAGAATTATATTATGCCGACAAAATCAAACATACGCCCGGGAAGGCCGGTCCAAGATACTCAAAAGCAGGCCAGGCTTATTGAAGCCGCCAGAGAGCTGTTTATTGCCGACGATTATGACAGGGTTTCTACGCGTAAAATTGCCTTAAAAGCCGGTGTAGATCCGGCATTAATTCGTTATTATTTTGGTTCAAAAATGCAGCTGTTTGCCGCTATGATCCGCGAAACCACCGCCCCGCTTTCCGCTCGTATGCAGATAATGAAATCTCGGGCACCATCAGACGGTCCTGCACAGATGCTGCGCACCTATTATCAGGTGATGGCTGAAAATCCGGATTTTCCCAAATTAATATTCAGACTAGCCAGTGTTGATACCAGTAATGATAAAAACAAAGAGCTTTGGCAGCTGTTGATTGACATTCTTCGCCCGCAGGAAATGGACCTTTTTGAACAACTCAAAAAAAACGGACTGCTTAAAGATAATATTGAACCTGCCTGTGCGCGGGTAAGTTTTATCAGCTTAATGGTCTTTCCCTTTTTAATGCCCGATAACTTTAAAAAAATGTACAACATTAAGTTTACAGATGAATTTTTGGCACAACTTGCCGAACAAAATATCCAACTACTCAGCTTAGGTTTACTTAAACCACAGGACAAAAATAATCATGGAAAATAAAAAACGCTTTTTTATACTGGGACTTGCTGTCGGAGTTATTGTACTGGTACTGGCAGTTAAACTTAAACCCAGCCCTGAGCTGCAGGCAAGTTTTGACCGCGCCAGACTGGTCGAAATCAATACCTTAAAAGCACAGCAGACAGCGCCGCAGGTCACAGGTTTTGGCAGGGTAACGCCTAAGCACAGCTGGCAGGGAATTGCCGAAGTCAGCGGCAAACTGATATACCGTAATCCGTTATTAGAAACCGGCCGCCTGCTGCCCGAGGGAACGGTACTTCTGGAAATTGATCCGCTTGAATATCAGCTTAATTTAGCGCAGGCAGAGTCAAATTTACATGCCAGTAAAGCACAGCTGCTGCGTATTGATCAGCAGGAGAAAAACTTTACTGACAGCCTTAAATTAGAGAAACAGAAACTGCAGTTAGTTGAGCAGGAATATCAAAGACAATTGACTTTGAAAAAGAAAGGTCTGATCTCCAGTTCCAGTGTCGAAAATCAAAAACAGACTCTGTTAGAGCAGCAGAACCGCGTCCAGGATCTGCAGAGTTCCCTGCAGCTCCTGCCCGATGATCGTAAAGTAACCATCGCGCAGGTACGTATCGATCAGTCTAAATTAGCAGACAGTCAGCGTAAATTGAGCAAAACAAAACTTGTCCTGCCCTATGATGCACGCATTGCCGAAGTAAATATAGAACAGGATCAGGTTGTCTCTTTAGGCTCGGTTATGCTCAGTGCTTATCAGTTAGGTACTGTTGAGATAAAGGCTGAATTATCCCTGTCAGATATGAATATTTTGATGAGCAGTATTAAGCATCTTCCTCAAAACGGCGCATTACCTTCAATCGAAACACTGCATCTGGTTGCGGATGTCTCCCTGCAGATGGCATCTAATGAATATCAATGGCCGGCCAAAGTGACTAGGGTTGCAGAAACAGTTAATCCGGATCAGGCCACCATAGGTGTGTATTTAGAGGTAGAGCAGGACTTCAGGAACCTCAACCTTCCCGCAAAACCACCGTTAACCAAAGGCATGTTTTTAGCGGCCACCATTAACGGGGCGGCATCAACACAATTTCTTATTCCGGAAAAGGCGCTGCACGAAAACAAAATTTATCTGATGGACAGCGATAATAAACTGCTGATTAAAACGGTTAAAGTGCTCTACCGCACCAGAAAGGGGGCGGTCATTACAGGAGATATACAGGAAGGTCAGAAACTGGTGGTTAACGACCTTATCCCTGCAGTTGCCGGTATGTCCCTTAAAACGGTTAATAATAAGGAGCAGGCGCTGTGATAAATTATTTAACACGCCACCCGACACTGGCTAATTTACTAATGATCGGCTTCCTGGTACTGGGTCTATCGCAATTAGGTAATATAAAACGGGAAACTTTTCCAGAGTTCGCACCGCCGTATATCTCTGCATCCATTGTTTATCCAGGCGCATCACCTATTGAAGTTGAAGAAAGTCTGTGTCTGCGTATGGAAGATGCCATTGACGGTTTATCCAGTATCGAAGAGACCAAATGTCAGGCCGTTGAAGGTATGGCTACCCTGATTATTAAACTGGATGAGAATGTCGACCTTGGGCGATCTTTAGTAGACGTGCAGACTGAAATTGGCGCCATAAAAGACTTTCCTAGTGAAATAGAGCCGCCGATTGTTAAAGAACTTGACTGGGCAGAGCCGGTTGTAGATATTGCAGTTTCCGCCGATACCACTCGTCCGCAGTTAAAAGCCTATGCAGAGGACGTCAAACTGAGACTAAAAGTGGATGCCGGTGTCAGCTTAGTGAGCATTTCCGGATTTTCTGACCATCAGTTAAGTGTAGAGCTTAACCAGGAGGCGGTCAGACGCCTGTCTTTAACCGTTAACGATATTGCCGATAAGATAAACAGGCAGAATGTTAAAATGCCCAGCGGTAATATTGAGCTGTTTGAAAAAACGCTGCTGATTCGTTTTGATCAGCAGAAAATAACCCCTTTTGAACTTGGCTCCACGGTTATTTCTTCTAATCGAGACGGCGGCATTGTACGCCTGGCAGATATCGCAACTATTACAGATAAATTTGCAGTTGATGAAGAAAAAATACTGTTTGACGGGAAACCGTCAGCGGTATTGAATATAAAGAAAAATAAAGCCGATGATGCGCTGCGCATAAAAGCAAAAGTGCAGGAGTTTGTTGACCAGGAGAATTTACGTGCACCTGAAGGTGTTACCCTCACTTTAACTAATGATTTATCATCGCTGCTTAAGGACAGGTTAGCCATGATGATCAAAAACGGCTGGCAGGGTATTATTTTAGTTTTCTGCAGTATGTGGCTGTTTTTCTCTCTGCGTTATTCTTTCTGGGTTTCAGCCGGATTACCCGTGGCCTTTATGGGCGGCTTGTTCCTGATGAGTATATTAGGGCTTTCAATAAATATAATGAGCCTGGTTGGTTTACTGATGGCAATCGGTATTATGATGGATGACGCGATTGTGATTGCCGAATCCATTGCCTCACATATTGACCGCGGATTTTCGCCGCAGGAAGCGGTCAGTAAAGGGGTTAAAAAAGTAGCGCCGGGTGTCGTCTCCTCTTTTCTAACCACTATTTTTATTTTCGGCAGTTTACTGTGGTTAGAGGGACAAATGGGTGCGGTATTGTCCGTGGTACCAATGGTACTGATTCTGGTATTAAGTATCAGCCTGGTAGAAGCATTTTGTATTCTGCCGAATCACCTCAATCATTCGCTCACTAACAAATCCAGCGAAAGACCGATGTGGCATTGGAAATGCCGCTTTTTAGATAATTTTGAAACCTTTAGAAATACAAAACTGGTGACTGCGGTAACATTTGTTGTTAAATGGCGGTATGCCTCGGTGGGTTGTGTTTTAGGTTTTCTTCTTATTTCTATCTCTTTAGTGGTCGGCGGCGCCGTTAAATTTGTTGCATTTCCAGAATTAGACGGTGACATTGCCGAAGCGCGTATCATATTACCACCGGGATCTTCACTAAGTCAGACGGAGCAGGTTGTAAACAAAATAGCGGCCAGCGCCAGAAAAACAGCAGAAATTTATAATCAGCAGAATGATGAACCCAGCCCTCTTATTGAGGATATTACAACACAGTTTAATTTTAACAGTGATGCCGGTGAGCAAGGTGCACACCTTGCCACCGTACGTGTAAATATGCTCTCAGCCGAGATCCGCAACACCTATATTGATGACTTTATTCAAGACTGGCGCTTAGACCTTGGTGATTTGCCAACTCCCGTTTCACTAGTATTCAAGCAGCCGACCATGGGCCCTGCCGGAAGGGATATTGAGATCCGATTGCAGCATAATGATCTTGACCAGCTCAAAGATGCCTCACTGCAGCTGCAGTCTTATCTGGCTGAGTTTTCCGGGGTAAACGGTATTTTAGATGATATGCGTCCCGGTAAAGAAGAGATCAGTATCAGTTTAAAACCAGGTGCAGAAGCCTATGGTGTAGACGGGAAAACGGTGGCACAGCAGCTGCGGGCGGCCTATTACGGCCAGACAGCGGATAATATTCAGGTCGGTCCTGAAAATATCGAAATAGAGGTGAAAATTAATAAGCAGCAGGCGGGTGATCTGCGCGTTTTAGAAAACTTTCCGATCATTATGCCCGACGGCAGTCAACTGCCGCTGAATGCTGTTGCAGATCTTGATTATCAACGCTCTTTTGTACGTATTTCTCGGGTTAACAGCTTAAGAACAGTCACTGTCATGGCCGAGGTAAACAATAAAAAAGCGAACAGCAGCGAAATTCTGCAGAAAGTTCGTCAGGAATTAATTCCTGAACTTAAAAGTCAATATCCCGACTTAAGAGTCGACTATGAAGGCGCCAGTAAAGAAACGGCTAAAACCGGTTCATCACTGTCAAAGGGTTTTATGATCGGTTTATTTGGTCTGTTTACGATTCTTAGTTTCCAGTTCCGCAGTTACCTTGAACCTTTTGTGGTTATGCTGGCAATCCCGCTTGCTTTGATCGGTGTGATCTGGGGACATTTCCTGCTTGGGCACAGCTTGTCTATGCCTTCTATTATGGGTTTTATCTCTCTGGCAGGTATCGTTGTTAACGATTCGATATTGCTGGTGCAGTATATACGCCACCATGTCGATGAAGGAGACAGTGTCCATAAAGCAGTGGTACTAGCAAGCAGAGAAAGGTTTAGAGCAGTGTTTCTGACCTCTTTGACAACAGCGGCCGGTCTGCTGCCGCTGCTGCTGGAAACCAGTTTACAGGCACAGGTAGTTCAGCCTCTGGTAATCTCAATAGTCTTTGGTATTTTTACTTCGACATTGCTGGTGTTATTTATTATACCAAGTGCTTATGCGATCCTGGCGGACTTTGGCTTGATCCACAAACATGAACACGCTTGATAAAAGGGCCGACTTGTTGAATTCATAAACACGCCTGACAAATGAGCCGGCTGGTTTAATTCATAAACATAAACAGGTGTGATAAAAAAATGCCCGGCAGTTAATAACTGTCGGGTATTAGATAAGCAGAGAAATAGAAGAAACTAGGACTCGTTATGTAATTCCAGACTTGCAATCTCTTCTTTCTGCTCTTGAATCTTCTTGGCGTCTTCACTGCGCAGGCTGGCTAAATAATCAAAGTACTCTTGAGTTACATCACCTGTTACATAAATGCCGTCAAACACAGAACATTCAAAACCGTCAACGTCCGGGTTTTGTCTGCCGACCGCCGCTTTTAAATCATCAAGATCCTGATAAATTAAAGCATCAGTGCCGATACTGTCACTGATCTGTTCAACACTGCGGCCGTGAGCGATTAACTCACTGGCTGTCGGCATATCAATACCGTAAACGTTAGGATGACAAACAGGAGGCGCGGCTGAAGCCAGGTACACTTTTTTAGCTCCAGCATCGCGTACCATTTCAACAATCTGCTCTGAGGTTGTACCGCGCACAATTGAATCATCAACTAACAGTACAGATTTACCTTTAAACTCTGCAGTAATAGGGTTTAATTTACGACGCACTGATTTACGACGCTGCGTCTGACCAGGCATAATAAATGTACGGCCGATATAACGGTTTTTAACAAACCCCTGGCGATAAGGCAGATCTAATACCTCTGACATTACTAAGGCGATCTCATTGGATGTTTCCGGAATAGGAATAATGACATCAATATCAACATCCGCCCACTCACGTTTTATTTTCGCCCCTAAAGTACGGCCCATTTCTAAACGTGCTTCATATACTGAAATACCGCTTAATGTAGAGTCGGGACGTGCTAAGTACACATATTCAAAAATACACGGGTGCAGGCTGCTTTTTTCTGCACACTGTTTAGTAAACAGCTGACGGTCCTCGGTGATATAAACCGCTTCACCGGGTTCAACATCACGCATCACTTCAAAACCTATGGTATCCAGACCAACGCTTTCAGAAGCAACGATATATTCAATATCGCCCTCTTCTGTTTTACGTGAACCTAATACTAAAGGACGAATACCATCGGGATCACGAAATGCAACTAAACCATGGTCGATCATTAGTGAAACAACACCATAAGCACCGCTTACCTGCTTATGAACATCACTTACCGCATTAAAAATATCATCAGGCGTTAATTTTTTGCCTTCAACCTTATCAAGCTCGGCAGCAAAGATATTTAATAATACTTCCGAGTCAGAAGTGGTATTAATATGACGGCGGGACTTGATTAAAGATTCTCGCAGACCGGCTGCATTAGTCAGGTTACCGTTATGTGCTAATGCAAGTCCCCAGGGAGAGTTTACATAAAACGGCTGCGCTTCAGCGGCGCTTGAGCTGCCTGCAGTCGGGTAACGAACATGACCGATTCCGATAGTGCCTTTTAAACGCTGCATATGTTTCGATGCAAAAACATCTTTGACCAAACCATTTGCTTTACGCTGTTTAAAATTATCATTTGCAATGGTGACAATACCAGCTGCGTCTTGTCCACGATGTTGTAATACTGTTAATGCATCATAAATGCTCTGATTAACAGGAGTTGACCCAACGATGCCCACAATTCCACACATAAATTTACGCCTTTATTTTAGGTAGTTAATGATTAATTTTAAATATATTTTTCAATCTGACAGCTAGCTGTGCAAGACCGGTTGATACTGCTTATATACTGGAGTCTGCCGGTACTGCTGACAGACTCATAATTTCCACTAATTTTTTACAAATAAATTTATTTTGAAAAGTGATTTAAAAAACTCGACGAGTTTTCAATATGCTTAAAGAACCACTCAATAATAATGCCGAATTCAGGAATTAAGGTCGATTCAGTCCACCATACCGCTTCATTAAAGCTGGTAAATGAATCAATAAAAAACAGCAGCGCGCTGACAACTAATACACCACGAATGGCGCCGAATAAAACCCCTAGGAGGCGGTCTGTACCGGATAATCCGGTTACTGCAACTAAACGGTTAATTATATAGTTGATTAATGCACCAAGTAATAAAACAGATACAAACA
Organism: Psychromonas aquimarina ATCC BAA-1526; assembly: GCF_000428725.1. Lineage (GTDB taxonomy): Bacteria > Pseudomonadota > Gammaproteobacteria > Enterobacterales > Psychromonadaceae > Psychromonas > Psychromonas aquimarina. The sequence goes on along the minus strand of NZ_KE386791.1, from coordinate 322,634 downwards.
AAATCGCAATGGCTGCTGAATTACGAACTAATTGATCATTAAGCTGAGTGAGATAAACAGAGACTTCGGGATAAAAATTACTGGCGATAAAAAAGGCGGTGAACCAGGTAGTGAGGGAAACAGCTTCTTTTGTGAAACCGCGAATTAAACTAATTAATGCTGAAAATGCAATAATGCCGATGATCGTAAAATCAAACCAATTCATTGTTATCCTTAGTAATAACTAATAGCTTTAAACGGGCGCATTCTAACAGAGATAAACAAAAGATGTTGTAAAAAATATCTTAACAGCCTGAAAACAGACAATTTGCTGTTTTCAGGCGTTTTATTGTTCTGCTACGGATTTACAGCATCAAAAGCAACCAGTTTACCCTGCAGTTTGGTCAGGCGTTTAAGCTGCGGAAGCTGTTTTTCAAGTTTCTGTTTAGAAACATCAGGCCCGACAAAAACGCGGGTTAACACTCCGTCAATAACATCGGTAGGTACAGTATGCGCCTGAAAGCCGGCTTTGTTTAATTTTTTCAAAAGCGCATTGATATTAGCGGCATTTTGAAAAGCCCCAAGCTGAATAGTCCAGGCACTTTTCGGCATATTGGCCTTAACAGGCTTAGAGCTGTTTACAATAACCTCTTTAACCGTTTTTTGTGGTTTCTTCACTTCGGCTTTTACCACAGGTGTTTTTTCTACCTGCTCAATTTCCCACTTATCAGTCTCTTCAACAGGAGCAGCAGTATCCTGCGGCATCTGCTCATCAACAACTATCTCAGTAGTTTCAGGCAGACCGACCTGCTCTTCAGTTTGCAGCTCAGGCTCAGCAACAGCAAAGGTATGCTCTTTAACAACCGGCTGGATCGGTGTTGAAACAAAATCATCATGATATACGGCTTTTTTACCGTCAATAATGGTAGGTAAAAAGATAACAACTAAAGTAGCTAAAATTGTTACGCCAACTAATCGATTTTTAAACTGAGAAGCCACAAATCATCCTTGCGAAAAAGTTAGGAAATCAGAAACGGTATAAAACGAACCAAAGATAATGATTATATCAGAGGAGTTTACTTTATTAATGATACTTTGATAAGCAGACTGCAGATCTGCAAAACAAGTAACACTATCGAGTTTATGACTACTCGCCTGATAATGTTTAAGAAGCACCTCTTTATCTGCGCCTCTATAACAGTCCAGGCTAATAAGACAGCAGTGATCCAGCTGCTGATTCACCTGATTAAAAGTACCTGTGATGTCTTTATCCTCGAGCATACCTGCAATTGCAAATATTTTACAGTCAGGCCCCTTCTGTTCTTTCAGTACCTCTAAACGACCTGCTAAATATTGTGCAGACTGAGGGTTATGGGCAACATCTACATAAACATCGGTGTTATGAGACATTTCAACTTTCTGCAGGCGGCCGGCAAGTTTGGCCTGAGCCAGCGCACTTCTGATCACCTGTGTGTCGATATTAAGCTCCAGGGCTTCTATAACCGCCAATGCCGTGGATGCATTCTGCATCGGCATTAAGGTAGGAGTTAAGCCGCAGATGGTTTTACTGCCGCTCCACTGCCAGTTATCAGCAGCCGCTGTAAAAGTAAAATCTTTACCTGCATAACGAATATCGGTGGACAGCTTGGCCGCGTAATCTTTTAGTGACTGCGGCGGCTCGAACTCGCCGCAGACAGCCGGTTTGCCGGCGCGGAATACACCGGCTTTTTCGTAAGCTATTTTTTCACGGTCATCGCCTAACCAGTCAACATGATCTATGCCTATGGTGGTGATCACGCTGATATCAGATTCAACCATATTCGTCGCATCTAAACGTCCGCCCAAACCTACTTCTAACAGGATAAAATCACACTGCGCCTGCTGCAGCAGGTATAAGCAGCCTAATGTGACATATTCAAAATAACTAAGTGAAGTGTCTTTACGTGTTTTTTCAATCACTGCAAATGCGCGGCAATGATCGTTTTCAGGCAGCTCCTGCTGGTTAATACGCAGACGTTCGGTGTATCGCTGAATATGCGGGGAACTGTACACCCCTACTTTATATCCGGCCTGAATAAGAATCTCTTCTAAAAAGGCACAGGTTGTACCTTTACCGTTTGTACCGGCAACGGTAATAACCTTGGCATCAAAATTAATAAGATCCAGATCGTTTCCCACTTTAGAAATGCGGGCCAGTCCTAATTCGATCTCGCTTGGGTGAAGTTTCTCTATTTGACTTAACCATTCATTTAAACTTTTTGTTTTACTTGTACGCATATAATTCTCAAAACAATCTGTCAGGATCTGCTCTGTTAAGCTAGATATCTAGGAATAAGGGACCACATGGCGGCCTTGGAAGATCAAACTCCTGCGGATAATCGACCTCGACTAGATATAAACCACCAGGTTTTGCGGTAGCAGCCGCTTTTGCACGGTCTTTATAAGAAATCAATGTTTCTAACCAGTTTACCGGCTGGTTTCCACGTCCGACTTCAATCAGACTGCCGGCAATATTACGCACCATATGATGCAGGAAAGCATTCGCTTTAATATCAATAATTATAAAGTCGCTTCTACGGGTGATATTCAGATACTCAATACAGCGAACCGGACTGCTTGCCTGACAATGCAGCGCCCTGAAGGAGGTGAAATCATGCTCACCAACAATATACTGCCCGGCCTGATGCATCAGCTGCGCATCAAGCGGATAATGATAATGACTTAAACCGGTACGCAGAATACCCGGTCTGAATTCACTATTATAAATGATATAACGATAACGGCGTGAAGTTGCGCTAAAGCGGGCGTGGAATGTATCGTCTACCTGTTTAACCCAGCGCACGGCAATATCATCGGGCAGATTAGTATTAACCCCTAACGTCCATGCAACATCTTTACGGATCGATTGTGTTTCGAAATGTACCACTTGACCAGTGCCGTGTACACCTGCATCGGTGCGGCCGGCACAATTCACCGTGACAGGATGATTTGCCACAATAGAAAGGGCTTTTTCCAGCTCTTCTTGTACCGAAATAACCTCTTTTTGACGCTGCCAGCCATAGTAAGCGGCACCATCGTATTCAATACCCAGAGCAATACGCATTGATATTTATCCTAAAAATTCAAAGCGCGTAGTATACCCCATCTGTTCAGAGTTTTAAAAATGAAAACGCCTCTAAAGTAAACAAACAAATATATCTGCAGATATTTTTTACTTTATTTACAATTATCTATCATTTCCTGCGTGACTAATACGACCCCCTCTTCGGAAATTTCAAAATGTTCTTTATCAAACTGCAGATCATATCCAATAGTAAAACCATTAGGAATGACACAGTCTTCAACAACAAGTACATTTTTTAAATGGCAGTTTTTACCTATATCTACATTAGGTAAAACAACGCAGCGCTCTAAATGACTATGCTTTTCAACAGTGACACCGCATGAAAGTAGAGAGCGTATAATCAGTGCTCCTGATATAATACAACCGGCGCAAATAACACTGTCGATAGCCTGACCGCGGCAGTTATCATCATTGAATATAAATTTTGCGCCGGGCAGCTGCTCCTGAAATGAATAAATTGGCCAGTGCCTATCGTATAAATTCAGCTCCGGACTAATCTGTACTAAATCTAAATTTGCCTGGAAGTACTGATCGATGGTACCAACATCTTTCCAGTATGCCTGGACATCAGCACAGCCTTCATTATCAAAGACGTATGCCGTGACGTGATGATCATGAATGGCTTTGGGAATAATGTTATAACCAAAATCATGCTGCGAGCCTTCAGTAGAGGCATCTTCAAGAAGCAGCTTCTCTAAAATATCAAATTTAAAGATATATACGCCCATTGATACTAGTGAAGTCCCCGGTTTACCGGGTATCTCAGCAGGTAGTTTAGGTTTCTCCTGAAATTCAGTGATGGTCATATCCGAATCAATATTTACTACACCGAATGAACTGGCACAAGATGTATCTACCGGAATGGTTGCTATTGATATATCTGAATCATGTTTAGCATGCTGGCGCAGCATGCGGCTGTAATCCATTTTATAAATATGATCGCCGCCTAAAATCAGAATATATTGACAGCGCTGCTGACGCAGCTGCTTTAAATTCTGATATACGGCATCAGCAGTGCCTCTATACCATAAATCACCAATCTGCTGCTGTGCCGGTACGATATTGACATACTCTCCAAGCTCCCAGGGCATGCGGCTCCAGGCTTTTTGAATATGCCCGAGCAGTTCGGAGGATTTATACTGAGTTAAGACATCAATTCGCCGAATCCCTGAATTCATACAGTTAGATAAAGTAAAATCGATGATTTTATATTTGCCGCCGAAGGGCAGTCCGGGTTTTGCCCGCTCTTCCGTTAACTGCTTTAAACGACTGCCTTTACCGCCGGCTAAAATCAATGCAACCGTATCACGGGTTAACAAACCGATATGCTGGGACATGAACTTTCCTTCCTGTATAAAGTAATTATCTAGATGTTGATTAACAGACTAAAGCTCTGCGAAAATCAACTCGCGCGATTATTTAGTCAATTAATGCTTTGCCGTATTTTGCGTGGCTTAAGGGCACTACTTTAAGTACTTCCACTCTGGCGTCATCTATAATCTGCAGGGCGGAATGAATTGCCTGATTATTATTAGCGATAATATTTATATCGTAAGCGTGATTTTCATAAATAAAACGAACTTTTAAAATTCCATGCTCCAGCAGCCAGTGCCCGTCATAATCTTCATCGTCAAACAGGCTGCTGATTTTAAGGTGGTTATTTTCCTGAAACTGGAAAACTAAGGAGATATTATCTTTTGAAGTAACTAACCAGGAATGTGCAACAACTTCAGCAACGGTTAACTTTCTTTTTTCTAATTCCCAGAGGATATATTCACCTTCAGTCATAATAAAAGATCGATACTCGTCATTGAGCACACCAAAATGCATCGGAGACTTGCTGTCATCACGTTTTTCGTAGGTGAATAAAATAACCTTGCGGTCTAATTCACTAAGCAGGGAATACAAAGGCATTCATATCTCTCAGTTGCATCTAGTTGATTTAAAACTAGGTCATCTGGCAGATATTTAACACTGCAGGTGGGATAATTTTGAATGATATCAAAAAAACAACAAGGAAGCTGCAGTTTTTTAGGCATGGCTCACATGCTTTTTGTTTATAAATAAAAAAAGCAGCCGAAGCTGCTCTTGTTAACCAACTGAAAGTTACGCTTTTTTCTTAGGCGTTCTTTTCTTAGTCTGCTCTTCTACCCATTTTCCGTCAACAAATTTAGCAGTCCAGCCTGTCGCTTTTTTATCAATCTCAGTCATTACATACTGTTCTTTATTTTTACGACTGTAACGAACCACTGCCAGATTGCCCTCGGGATCCTGCTGCGGTGCATCAGCTAAGTAATAGAACTTAGCTGAGATTCGCTCTCTAAACCTGTTAAGCTCGGTAACTTTCGGCGCTCGTGTTTCACGGGAGCGCGGGAAAGTGCTGGCGGCCAGGAAGATACCCGATGCGCCGTCTCTTAAAATGAAATAAGCATCACTCTGCTCACACTCTAATTCCTGCAGGTGTACCGGATCTTCCTTCGGCGGTGCAACTTCACCATTACGCAGTATCTTGCGGGTGTTTTTACACTCTTCGTTAGTGCAGCCCATATACTTACCAAAGCGTCCGTCTTTCAGCTGCATATCACTGCCGCACTTGTCACATTCAACAAGCGGACCGTCATAACCTTTAATCTTAAACTCACCCTGCTCAACAATATGGCCGTCACAAAGAGGATTATTACCACAGACATGCAGTTTTCGGGTTTCGTCAATCAGGTAGCTGTCCATTGCCATATCACACTTAGGGCAGCGCTGTTTAGCCATTAAAGCGGCCGTTTCAGCGTCTTCATCGCTGAGTATGTCAATCACTTCTTCACCGTCAACCAGGTTGATAGTGGTTTTACAGCGCTCTTTCGGCGGCAGAGCATAACCGGAACAGCCCAGGAAAACCCCCGTTGATGCAGTGCGGATCCCCATTGCACGGTCACATGTCGGGCAGCGTACATCATCGATTACCACCGGATCGTTAAGACGCATGCCGCCTTCTTCAACCGGCAGTTCAGCTTTATCTAACAATTTGGTTAAATCGTTATAGAAACGGTCTAATTCACTAATCCAGTTAACTTTACCTTCAGCAATCTCATCAAGATTACGTTCCATCTGTGCGGTGAAATCATAACTCATCAGATCCACAAAGTTTTCACTCAGGCGGTCGCTGACAATTTCTCCCATTTTTACAGCATAAAAACGACGTTTATCCACTTTTACATAACCACGATCCTGAATCGTGGAAATGATGCTTGCATAGGTCGACGGACGGCCGATGCCCTGCTTCTCAAGCTCTTTAACTAAAGCGGCTTCAGTAAAACGAGCCGGCGGTTTAGTAAAATGCTGTTTAGGATCCAGCTCGATAAGGTTAAGTGATTCGCCGATAGCAAGGTCCGGAAGCTGAACTTCATCAACCTTACTTTTTGCAACCGGCTGTGCTTTTGTCCAGCCGGCAAAACGCATGGTGCGGCCTTTAGCACGAAGCTGGTAGTCACCCGCTTCAACAACCAGTGTTGTTGCATCATATAATGCAGGCAGCATCTGACAGGCTAAAAACTGACGCCAGATTAATTCGTATAAACGCTGTGCATCCCTGTCCACACCCGCTAACAGTGCGGCTAACTGATTTACATCAGAAGGACGTATCGCTTCATGGGCTTCCTGTGCACCGGATTTACTGCTGTAACTAACCGGTTTTTCAGGCAGATAATTTTTCCCAAACTCATCACTAATATAATCACGGGCAGATGCAACAGCCTCTTTACTTAAGTTGGTAGAGTCGGTACGCATATAAGTGATGTAACCGGCTTCATAAAGGCGCTGCGCCAGCATCATGGTCTTCTTAACACCAAACCCTAAACGTGTACTGGCCGCCTGCTGCAGAGTTGAGGTAATAAACGGCGCGCTGGCTTTACTTTTAGTCGGTTTATCTTCACGCGACAACAGCTTAAACTGTGCAGATTTTAAAAGCTCAACAGCTTTTGCTGTCTGCTTCTCCGTTACAGGTTTAAAAGATTTTCCTGACTCTTTGAATACTTCTAAGCGTAAATCAGTTTTATCTGAACTTTGAACGTCTGCGTGCAGATCCCAGTATTCTTCCGGGTTAAATGCTTTAATTAAACGTTCCCGTTCAACTAATAAACGTACTGCAACGGACTGTACGCGGCCGGCCGATAAACCTCGCGCTACTTTTTTCCACAGCAGCGGAGAAACCATAAATCCAACCACGCGATCTAAGAAACGACGTGTCTGCTGCGCATTTACACCATCGATATTCAGCTCGGTCGGATGTTTAAAAGCTTCCTGAATTGCACTTTCTGTAATTTCATTAAATACAACACGCTGATATTTACTGTCGTCACCGCCTAGAATTTCACGAAGGTGCCAGGCAATGGCTTCCCCTTCTCTATCCAAATCGGTTGCGAGATAGATAGTCGGTGCATCTTTAGCAAGTTTTTGTAATTCACTGACTACTTTTTCTTTACCCGGCAGAATTTCGTAATGCGCTTTCCAGTTATTATTCGGATCTATACCCATTCGAGTAACAAGCGCTTCTTGTGCCCGCTTTGCTTTTTCTTTTTCTTTTTTCGCAGGCGTCATACCAGCAAGAGATTTTTTCGGCTTTGCATCAATAGTTTTCTTGGCACTGCCGCTGGTAGGAAGGTCACGAACATGGCCTACACTAGATTTTACAATGAAATCTTTGCCTAGATATTTATTAATTGTTTTTGCTTTTGCAGGAGATTCCACAATAACAAGTGATTTGCTCATAATTATTCTGTACCTAAAATAGTCATAATTGAGAAGGTGAAACTAATTTGTAATTCATCCGCTGAATTTCCTTTTATATAAGCCAAACTCAAAGGGAATAGCAACTTTTATTTTCAAAATGAAGGTTAATTTATGAAAAAAGCCAACTTAAGTTAAGTTGGCTTGCTAAGTAGTTTAAAAAACAAACGATTATTTAAATAAGCGGCTGACATTAAACTGCATCAGTTTTAACACACTGTTTTCCATCGCCATTGCTGCGCCGTGACCTAATTTATCGGCTAGTTTTTTACGCTGCGTATATTTAACCTGAATGATATGACGATCTTCCAGGTTAGACACCAGATAATCATCACTGGTTAATATCTGGTCAACTAAGTTGCGCTCAATTGCCTGCAGTCCATACCAGTGTTCGCCGGTTGCCACTTTATCAATATCGATCTGGCTGCGGTGCTCAGTGACAAACTGTTTAAACAGATCATGTGTTTCCTGCAGTTCCTGTTTAAATTTTTCACGCCCGGCATCATCATTTTCCCCGAACATAGTTAATGTACGTTTGTATTCGCCGGCGGTTAACTGTTCAAACTCAACATCATGCTTTTTAAGCAGGCGGTTAAAATTAGGAATCTGTGCGATAACACCAATTGATCCGAGAATAGCAAAGGGAGCGGCAATCACTTTATCTGCAACACAGGCCATCATATAACCGCCGCTGGCGGCCACTTTATCAACCGACACTGTTAAGGGAATATTATGATCTCGGATGCGCTGCAGCTGCGAAGACGCTAAACCGTAACCGTGTACCATACCGCCGCCGCTTTCAAGACGAACAAACACCTCATCCTTTTCACCGGCAACGCTTAAAATTGCGGTAATCTCTTCGCGCAGAGATGACACCTCTTTAGCATCAATACTACCCTTGAAATCAACAACATAAAGTTGAGGCAGCCCCTCTTCAGATTCGCCTTTCTTAGCAGCCTTTTTAGCCGCTTTATCTTTTTCTTTCTGCTGTTTTTTTTCTTTTTTATGAAGCTCTTTTAACTGATGAGAAGTTAATAACTGCTCTTCAATTGATTTCTTCGTTGCTTTTAACTGCTCAGAAAGATCAATTAAATCCAACTCGCCTTTTTTATTTTTCTGCTTACTTGTCAGTGCGATAACTGCGAGTAAAATAGCAATTACCGTTAACACCAGGGTCACCGCTTTTGCTAAAAACAGACCATATTCAAATAAAAATTCCAAAATTTATTCCTCTTTATAGTTTTTTCCCAGCGTATCATGACAAAAAGCGAAGCCGGGTACAAAAGAGATTGAGACTTTTGTTGAAATAAAGTTAATATTCCTGCTTATTTATTAAAACGAGAAAAAATATGATGGAATATCAAGCACAACCAGACTGTTTAGCGGGCAAAACGATTTTAATTACAGGTGCCGGTGCCGGCATTGGTAAAACATTAGCACTGCAGTGTGCACAATATGGTGCGGCCGTTATATTATTAGGTAAAACAGTAAAAAAATTAGAGGCCGTTTATGATCAGATTCAGACTATCGGTAAACAGGAAGCGGCAATTTTACCCCTGGACTTAAACGGCGCAACTGAGCAGCACTATATCGATTTAGCCGATACCGTTAAACGTGAATATGGAAAGCTGGATGCTTTAGTGCACAATGCCGGACTACTGGGCGTATTAGGTCCTTTCACCCAGATTGAAAAGAACACCTGGGATGAAGTGATGCACACCAATGTCACTGCACAGTTCTTATTAACCAAATCACTGATCCCGGTTTTAAGCCTTGCACAGCAGTCATCAACGATATTTACCACCTCAGGAGTAGGTAATGCAGGTAGAGCTTATTGGGGAGCTTACAGCGTCTCTAAATTTGCAACCGAAGGTATGATGCAGGTGCTTGCCGATGAATATGAAAACAGCACATTACGTTTTAATGCAGTTAACCCGGGAGCAACCCGTACAGCAATGCGCGCAAGTGCTTATCCTGCTGAAGACAGCAGTTTATTAAAAACACCAGAGGAGATTATGAGTACTTATCTTTATCTGTTAAGTGACGACAGCAAAGATGTAACAGGAAAACGTTTTAACGCTCAATAGAAAACATCGGGGGATAAAAATCCCCCGTTAAAAAATTATTGTTTGTAAATATCCAGCCCTTCTTCTGGACGAGTTTTCAGCAGTTTAAGTGTCCACATATACTGTGCACGGTTTTCATCCACTACTTTTTCAATAGCGCGGTTCATTAACTCAGTCTGCTCCTGCTCCTCAAGTTTAGAAAAATCCGCAAGCGGAGCATGACAAATCACGTCTACTTTTGATGTTTCTGCATTGTAAGAAGTATATACAGGGATCACCACTGCACGTCCTAATTTTGCCAGACGTCCGATTACCGGCAGTGTCGCTTTTTTAGTGGCATAAAAATCAGCAAATACACTGCTGTCTCTGCCGTGATCTTCATCTGGTAAATAGTAGAAATGTGCTTTATCTCTTAAGCTTTTAATAGCAGGTTTTAAACCTTCACTACGGTGGTAGAGCGTTCCCTTTCCTGCAAGTTTAGTAAAACGGGTACGGTAACCTGTTACAAACCAGTCGAAGATCGGGTTTCTATAATCATTAAACATGCTCGACAGAGGATAACCTCGAGCAGAGATCGCGGCTACACCTGCAAAGTCAACACCATAACAATGTGGCGCTAAAAAGATAATGGCTTTATTCTGCTGTTCCGCTTCTTTAATATAATGCTCTCCGGTCATATTGACACGGTTAACCAGAAACGACTGACTTCTAAAAGCAATTTCTCCCAGCGATAAAGATATCTGTGCTACCGAGCGCAGATTTTCACGCATCAAATCCTCTTTCTGCTCCTGCGTATACTCAGGAAAACATAAACCGAGATTAGTAAATGCAATATTTTTGCGTTTATTAAGAAATTTTGCGTTATATAGTTTATCTGCCACAAAGGCGGCAAAGCGGTCGCGAATTTTTATCGGGCAGAAGCTGAATAAAAATAAAAGTCCAAGTAAAGACCATGTGCCCCAATGTTTAGGCAGAAAGTGTTTTGCTTTAAGAGAAGTATCGAAACGAGAATTGTATTGCGTCATATTTAGACCTTAAACAAATAAGTCAAAAATGAGTTAAGACGGGAAGTGTGGGTGGCAGACTCCCCAGCAAACCCTCGGCACTTGAATCACCTACTATGGCTGCTGCCTTCCGGCCCTGACCAGGTTAATAAGTTATCAATGCGAGGAACCAAGAAGCCTACCATTGTCACTGTTATCAGTTCGTTTCTGTGTAACGACTTGATGCAGTGAATTATACGTATCGAATGAGAGAATACAACTCCTATTTAGCGTTTAAATTTCAAGTGCTTAATAAAACAACAAGATGAGCACAAAGCAGACGGACGGCGTTTATAAAGCGTTCAGCGCTATAAAAATAACTTTGCTGCAACCAGCAGCAGCATAAACGAAAACAGTTTTTTTAGTTTCTGAGGCGGCAGCCGGTGCGCGAGTCTAGCACCGATTTTAGCAAAAAAAGTACTGCTTAGAATAATACCCAGGGTCGCCGGCCAGTAAATATAACCAAAACTATTTTCCGGCAGATCAGGATTGTTTAACCCCATCAGCAGGTAACCTATGCTGCCGGATAAAGCGATTGGGAACCCCGTTACTGCCGAGGTGGCAATAGCCCGGGTGATCTGTACACGATACAGGGTCAGCACAGGTACAACTAACGACCCGCCGGCAATACCGAACAAACCGGAAATAATACCGATAACACCGCCTAAAGCGGCACAGCCGGCTTGTCGTGGTAACTGCAGCGCCCCTTTCGGTGACCAGGAGAACCACATCTGCAGCGCAACACTCACTGCATATAATGCAAAAATGCGCTGCAGCAGCGCACCGGACATAAATTCAGCAAAATAAGCGCCGATTAAACCGCCGGCAAGCATGCCTGCACTTAGCTTCCCTGCCAGCGGCCAGTCAATTGCCAGCCTCTGATGGTGCACATAGATCGCACTTAATGAAGTAAAAAGAATCGTCGACAGTGAAGTACCGACAGCAAGGTGAGTTAAAACATCAGGCGGGAAATTTAAATAACTGAATGTAAATATCAATGCAGGAACAATAATTATGCCCCCGCCTAAACCAAAAATACCTGCAGTTAATCCGGCAGCGGCACCAAGCAGTAGATAACCAGCCAGTAAAAGCATTAAATAATACCTTTAACAATTTTGTCTGCTTTTATTCTACGCATACGGGTAAGCAGTTTTCTTACATGCGCCGGATATGCTTCGAGGCCGTCAATATCAGCATGAGAAGTTATCTTTTCAGTATGTTTGAGAATTTCATGCAGCTCTTTATCGGCAAGCGCTTTAAGCTCCTGCTTCGGATCATCAATAAGCAGCGCATTTTCGACATCTAAGCGCCATGCCCGCGGATTAAGGTTATGCCCGGTCAGGAGCATAAAACGCTGATCAGAATAAATGCCTTTAAGATGGAAGCTGTTATCACCGTCTTTCCATAGATGAATATTCAACGAGCCTTTGTGCAGTGCACTTTGATGCTGCTTGGCAAATTTTCTTAAATTGCTTTCGTACAGGTAGGGTAAACCGCCGATAGTACGAAAGGGTTTATCTTCAGTAATATAAAAATCATTAGCAGTTTTATCGCCGATAACTATGGTTAAATTTACACCGCGTTTTAATAACGAGCTTATATCACGGGACAAAGCAGCCGGTAAGTTAAAGTAAGGGGTAAAAATAACCATTTCACTTTGTGCGCTCTGCAGCAGCTTACGGATACATTTATTAAGTTTGTTATTTCTTGCACCTAAACCACACAGGGGAGCAACAGATAATGTCTCAGATGAAGACTGCCCCGGATATTTAAACGCTGCCTGCTTAAGGTTTTTAGTTAATTTCCTATGTGCATTTTTAAGATCCGCCATCACAGGAATAGACTCTGCATTTAACGAGGCGGTTGCCCCGCTGCTGAGTATCTCATCCTCAAGAAAACGTATCATTGAATCAGCTAATTCAGGGTTATTAATCAGCCAGTAGCGATCGTAACGGTAGCGGCCGTTCTGCTGCAGATAGATATTATTTAAACTCGCACCACTGTATAAAACCAGATCATCAAAAATAAAACCTTTAAGATGCTGTACACCAAACAGTTCTTTGCGTTTAACCGGAATGCCGACAATATTAACGCCTAAACCTTCCGCTTTAGCAATTTCCTGATACCAGCTTGCGTTAGTGGCTGATGACTTTTTCTCTCCAATTAAACCACGTTGAGCACGATGAAAATCAATACAGACAACAATCTGTAAATTAGGATTGTTTTGTTTTGCCTGATACAGCGCCATTAAAATTTCTTCGCCGGCCTGATCTGCTTCTAGATACAGGGCAGTTAAATATATGCGCTTCTGCGCACCGGCTATCTGCTTTAAAAGCTCTGCTTTAAAAGACTTAGTAGATAAAAGGCAGTCGACAGACTGCGCTGAAAGAGGGATTTTCTTCAGATTATTTAAAAATGCTAAACTTTGATTAATTCGACTGCTCATAAAACTCTTTCATAAAGATTAAAAGAAATATATGCAGATAACTTCGCTACAACAGTTATTTGCATACCTTCAAAAACAAAACAAGGCTGCCTAAACAACCTTGTTTTTTTATACCTGCAAAATATTAAATAACTTTTGCGATAGCATCACACAGCGGCTGCATATTATCTTTGGTCATTCCTGCCACCGAAATTCGTCCTGAACCAACAATATATACAGCAAACTCTTCTTTTAGTCGATTTACCTGTTCAACAGATAAACCGGAAAAAGAGAACATACCGTTCTGACGGCTGATAAAACTATAATCGCCGCTTACGCCCTTTTCTTTTAGTGTTGCCACAAAAAGATCGCGCATCTCCTGAATACGTACACGCATATCAGCAACTTCCTGAACCCACTGCTGATACAGCTGCGCATCATTAAGTATGGTCGTCACAACCGCGGCACCGTGAGCAGGAGGATTTGAATAGTTTGAACGAATACCAGATTTTATCTGGCTGAATGCAGAGTCAGCAATTTCATTGTCTTGTGCAACTAAAGTGATGCCGCCGACACGTTCATTGTATAAACCGAAGTTTTTAGAAAAGGAGTTCGCAACAAGCAGCTCTTTATTATATTTTGCAAAAATACGTAAACCCTGCGCATCCTCTTCCACACCTTTGGCAAATCCTTGATATGCAAAATCAAAGAACGGCACAGCACCAAGTTCAGCAGTCAGCTTAGCTGCCGTTTCCCACTGCTCAATCGTCGGATCAATGCCCGTCGGGTTATGGCAGCAGCCGTGGAATAAAACCAGATCCCCTGCTTCTACACTCTGCAGTGAGTTGATCATTGCATCAAAATCCAGGTCTTTAGTTTCAGCGTTATAATAGTCATAACTAGCAACCTGCAGACCGGCTGTTTTAAACACATTGCCATGGTTAGCCCAGGTCGGATTACTTACCCAGATCTTCTTAATACCTAATTTTTTTACCGCAAAGTCAGCGCCGGTACGCAGAGCACCGGTACCGCCGGGCACTTGCGCTGTACGCGCACGGTTTGAAGTAATAATTTCAGCATCTTTACCAAATAGAAGTGTCTGCACTGCAGCGCCGTAAGCCGCAATACCTTCAATCGTTAAATAACTTTTGGTGGTTTCTTCAGCAAGCAGACGTTTTTCTGCTTCCTTAACCGTAGCTAAAATCGGCGTTAAACCACTTTCATCTTTATAGATACCCACGCCGAGATTAATTTTCTCAGCACGCGGATCTTTTTTAAAAGCGTCTGTCAGCCCAAGAATTGGATCTGCTGGTGCCATACTTACTTGTTCAAACATAATTATTCCTTAATTCTGGTCTACGGTATATTCAGAGTTAGTGTTATACCATTACTACTTTTTCAAGCAATAAAAATTGCACTTATTGCGCCATTTTATTATCAAGCTCTGCAATTTTCACCTTCCACACCGCAGGTCCTTGATCATGCACGTTATTACCTGCGCTGTCGACGGCAACAGTAACCGGCATATCCTCGACATCAAACTCATAAACCGCTTCCATACCGAGATCGGCAAAAGCAACCACACGTGCTTTTTTAATTGCTTTAGCAACCAGATAAGCGGCGCCGCCGACGGCCATCAGATACACAGATTTGTTTTTAGCAATAGAGGCAACTGTCTGCGGGCCGCGTTCAGACTTACCGATCATGCCTAATAAACCAATCTCTTCGAGCATAAAATCAGTGAATTTATCCATGCGTGTTGCTGTTGTCGGACCGGCAGGACCGACCACCTCATCACCGACAGCATCAACCGGGCCGACGTAATAGATAAATCTGTCTTTAAAGTCCAGCCCTTCAGGTAAGCCCTGCCCTGAAGTAACCAGTTCCTGAATACGTTTATGGGCCGCATCACGGCCGGTTAGAATTTTTCCTGACAGCAGCAGCGTATCGCCGCTTTTCCATGAGGACATGTCCGCCTTACTTAGATCATTGACGTTCACGCGGTGCACATTTTCCCCGGCTTCACGGGTAATCTCCGGCCAGTCGCTGAGTTTTGGTGTATGCAGCAGAGCTTCACCGCTGCCGTCCAGGGTAAAATGCGTATGTCTCGCTGCGGCACAGTTGGGGATCATAACCACAGGTTTTGAGGCGGCATGGGTCGGACAGCTTTTAATTTTTACATCTAAAACCGTAGTTAAACCGCCTAACCCCTGCGCGCCGATACCCAGCTTATTAACCCGTTCCATAATTTCTAAACGCAGCTTTTCATCGGCAGTTAAATTTTCGCTGTCTAATTGAGCTTTGTGCTGCAGTTCAACAATATCAACGGGTTCCATTAGCGATTCTTTCGCCATTACAGCTGCTTTTTCCACCGTGCCGCCGATACCTATACCTAACATGCCCGGCGGACACCAGCCGGCTCCCATACTTGGTACGGTTTTTTCTACCCAGTCGGCTATGGAATCGGAGGGATTTAACATCACCATTTTAGATTTATTTTCCGAGCCGCCGCCTTTGGCCGCCACCATCACTTCAACTTTATTACCGCGCACCATCTCAATATGTACTACAGAAGGCGTATTATCTTTGGTATTTTTCCTTGCTCCGGCAGGATCAGCGACAATAGAAGCACGCAGCGGGTTACTCGGATCCGTATAGGCTTTTCTTACCCCGGCATCAACGAGTTCCTGCACAGTTAAATCCGTATCGAAGGAAACATCCATACCTATTTTTACAAAAGTAGTAACAATGCCCGTATCCTGACAGATAGGACGCTTCCCCTGTGCAGACATGCGTGAATTAATTAATATTTGTGCAATTGCATCTTTGGCGGCCGGGTTCAACTCAATCTGATAAGCCCTGTCCATCGCCTCAATGAAATCAAGAGGGTGATAATAAGAGATAAACTGTAATGCACCTGCAATACTGTTAACAAAATCCTGCTGCTTGATAATCGTCATATAAAACTCCGAATAGATTAATGATGCTGACTATAAATTGCTGATATATATTAAATAGAATGTTAATCTGCATCATAACAACCACCAACCAGTTTGTTACAAAACTGTTGCCTGAATTCGAAAAATTATGACTAACTGCACTACAAATATACTATTTAAAACAATTTCGTTAACCACAGACGAATTTTCAAATATAAAACAACACATTGCCTCTGTTGACTGGGGAGTTTTATTAGAATCAGCGGCAACCGGCAGCTGCGACAGCCGCTGGTCAATTTACAGCGCTCAGCCGCTTGTAAAGCTGCAGACAATTAACACAATAACTGAAATACAGAGCATAGACGGCACTTATCAGCGCAGTGATGATCCTCTGACTATTATTGAATCTTTACGTAAAAAAATATTTCATCAGGAAGTTACCGATAATCCACTTCCTTTTAGCGGCGGTGTTTTAGGCAGCTTCAGTTATGAGCTGGGTTATCAGTTTGAAACAACAAACAATTCAGATAAACCTGCGGGGCTTGCACTGCCGGAAACTGCGACCGGTTTTTATGACTGGGCATTAGTTTATGATAATTACCAAAAACTATTTTATCTAGTTGTTCATAAAGTAAAAGGTCAGACTCAGACAGCTGACGATTTATGGTCGCAGCGCTTTGACTGGTTAATGGAGCAGAGTAAAAGCGCTGCACCCGGCGTACCTTTTCAGCTGAACGGCAGCTGGAATGCGAATATGGATAAGAGAGCCTATAAAAACAAATTTGCAAAAGTGCAGGATTACATCCTCAGCGGCGACTGTTACCAGGTTAATTTGGCACAGCGTTTTCAAGCGCCATACAGTGGTGATGAGTATCAAGCCTATCTGGCTTTGTTCGCCCAAAACCGCCCGCCTTTTGCAGCTTTTCTGCGCTTACCCGCACAGGTTATTCTTTCGCTTTCTCCGGAGCGTTTCTTTAAATTAAAAAACAATATCGTTGAAAGTAAACCGATTAAAGGAACACGGCCGCGCTTTGCCGACAAAGCGCAGGATGAGCAAAGCAGCCGGGCATTAGCCGCATCACCTAAAGACCGTGCCGAAAACCTGATGATAGTGGATCTGCTGCGCAATGATATCGGCCGCGTCTGCCGGCCGGGCAGCGTTACTGTGCCTAAGCTGTTTGAAATTGAAAGCTTTCCTGCCGTTCATCATTTAGTCAGTACTGTATTAGGCAGACTGCAGACAAAGCACTGTGCAGAAGATCTGCTCAGAGCAGGTTTCCCGGGCGGTTCAATCACCGGCGCGCCGAAAATCCGCGCCATGGAAGTTATTGCCGAGCTGGAGCCGAACCGGCGCCAGCTGTACTGCGGCAGCATTGCTTATATAAGCGCAAACGGGCAGATGGACAGCAGTATAACAATCCGCACCCTTGTCTGTTTTCAGAATAATATCTACTGCTGGGCAGGAGGAGGCCTGGTGGCTGATTCAAATGTAGATGCAGAATATCAGGAGTGTTTTGATAAAGTCAGTAAAATACTGCCCTGTTTAGAGGCATTAAATAAGCAGCAGTAGCCGGGTTGATGGTGCGGTTTGTACTCGCACCATCAAATTAATAAACGCAAGAAATACGTCTAACGTGTCGGTAATTCAATATCTGCAAATAACTTGCTGACTTCTGCGCTGTATTTCAGCTGAATCGCTTTTTCGACAAGCGGCCGGGTAAGATGAGGTGCAAAACGGGCCATAAAGTCATACATATAATCACGCAGAAATGAGCCTTTTCGAAAACCTATGCTGGTGGTACTGGATTTAAAAATATGACTGGCATCAATAACACAAAAATCATCATTATCATCTTTATCGACAGCCATCGTTGCTACAACACCAACACCTACTCCTAACCTTACATAGGTCTTAATCACATCTGCATCGGTTGCAGTAAATACAACGTTTGGTGTATAACCGGCGGCATTAAAAGCATCATCTAGTTCTGAACGTCCGGTAAAACCAAAAACGTAAGTCACTATCGGGTGTTTTGCAATATCTTCAATGCTGATGTTTTTTATATCAGCAAGAGGATGTCCTTTAGGAACAATCACTGAACGGTTCCAGTGATAACAAGGCAGCATAATTAAATCCTGGTAAAGATGCAGAGCTTCAGTTGCAATCGCAAAATCAGTTTTACCTTTGACCACAGACTCACTGATTTGAGTTGGTGTTCCCTGGTGCATATGCAGCGACACTTTAGGATAGCGTTTAATAAAGCCCTGAATCACATCAGGCAGCGCATAACGCGCCTGAGTATGGGTTGTGGCAATATTTAAAGTCCCCTGATCCGGCTGCGTATACTGACAGGCAACTGCTTTAATACTTTCAACTTTACCTAATACCTGCGTTGCATAACGAATGATCTCTTTGCCTGCCGGAGTAACTTTGGTTAAATGTTTGCCGCTGCGCTCAAAGATCTGAACACCCAGCTCATCCTCCAGCATATGAACTTGTTTACTGATGCCGGGCTGCGAGGTAAACAGGTTTTCAGCTGTGGCTGAAACATTTAAATTATGATTTAACACTTCGACGATATAACGCAATTGTTGTAATTTCATGATTCGCCCAATATTTATGCTGCATTTGCAGGTTATTATTCTATTTAATACTATCAGAGTTCTAATAAATACAAAGAGCTGCTTTAACTATTAGTTATTTAACGCATATATTTATATACTTACACATTCAACAGCTTTGCAGAGCATAGTCTTATTCTAGTCATAAATAAGCGCATAGATAAACGGAGAGTAATATGGATCAGGAAAATTCACTCAATTTCAGCACTATTCTGGCTACCAGTACCCATGACATGAAAAATTCACTGTTTATGCTGTTACAGTCAATTGAGAATTTAGACCTGGCCGATAATTTAACCGCCAAACAGCACCAGGCTTTTGCCGACCTGCATTATCAGACATCAAGAATTAACGGCACCTTAATGCAGCTACTCGCTTTATACCGGGATGAGCAGAATCAATTACCTATCTATATTGAAGAAAACTCCGTCGCGGAAATGCTTCAGGAGGTAATCGACAGAAACCGCCTGTATTTAAACAGTCACGATGTCAACGTCACTTTACAGGTAGATCCTGATCTGACAGCTTATTTTGACCAGGATTTAATCACTTATCTAATAGGCGATATTTTCGTAAACGCACTGAGACACACGCAGACAAGTGTTAGTTTACGTGCATTTATAGACCAGCAGTATCTTAATATACAGGTTGAAGATGACGGTGAGGGCTACCCGGAGCATATGCTGGCAATCAACCAGGAGAAACCTGCATTATTTAATGCGGGTAAAGGTAGAAGCGGACTTGGCCTGTTATTTGCAAAGAGAATTGCATCAGAACATAAAACAAAGCAGCTGCAGGGTCACATTTTACTTGAAAATAAAACTGAATCCAGCGGAAGCGTGTTTACCTTACGTTTGCCTTAATGCAAACTAGAGGCTCAAGTTGCGCTGTTATTCAGCAGCATTAATTTTAATTACTATGTATTACGAGAACTTATGTTATTTCCATTAATTTTAGCTTTGGTCGGTTTATTATTATTTGTCCTTATCGGCTACAATATTATTCAGCAGTATAAGCAAAAAATTGAAGCTGAAAAAAGGATTGCCATCAGTAAGCAGCGTGCAGTTATTACTGAAGTTGACGAACTGCTGCTCAATGCCACACGCATGCCCTTTAGTAAATCACTTTTATTAATTCTACAGCATCGTATTCGCAATGCTTTAATGATAATGATTCAAAGTTCCCCGAACAGTGCGGCAATTCGTGATCATTTAAAAAATACCGATGCACAGATCCAGCAGGTGCGGACCAACTACACGCCGCCTGATGAAAGTATTTTCCGGGCTCCAGAAAATGATAAAGAAGCTCTGCAGCTGCTGCAGGTAACCAAAAAAATACGTGCGGTACTGCGCTCAGAGCATGCTAAGGGGAAAATAAATACAGAGATTTTTGTTGCAGAAGATCACCGTTTAGAAATCATGCAGCTGAAAATAAATCTGGAAAACGGCATCAAACGAATATTTGAGGCAAAAGTTGCGAAACAGTTCGGCAGTGCAAATCAGATGATCAATAAACTGCTGAAAATTCTAGTGAGTATAACCGATAAAGACAGTTACCTGGAAAAGAAGCAGGCGCAGCTGACTACAATCAAAAATGAGATAAAAACTTATCTGGTTAAAACCAGTGATAAAGAGCTTAAAGCACTGCAGGAAAAAGAGAAAGAGAAAAAAGACGATCTCGATGTCTTATTCCAGGACAAAAAGAAATGGTAGCCGCTTTATAATCTTTAACTGTCTGCAGAAAGCCAATTATCTGCAGACAGTACGGCATTCCTTAATATTTCCACTCTTACAGCCCTATCCCGCACTTTTACTGCATTATTAAAACAGCCTGGATCTGATCCATATCAAATGAACTGTTATTGATTTGTTACAACCTCGATAAGTTGATTTAAATCATAAGGATAACAAGTGTCACGTTCTACTATTAAGATATGAATTTGTAAAATCGAGATAAAAATGCAACATATCAGTGAAACGCAGCTAAAGATTTTTCAAGCGCAGCTGTTCGAGAGTCTTGAAAAACTGCGCTTGGGTATGACTGAAATATTAATGAGATCCAGTCACTCCAGCCATAAACTGGCGGCCAGGCAACTGCAGAAATTAGCCTCGGATGAACTGCTTGAATTAGCACTTAAAATAAATCTGCCGTCAATTGCTCATAAAATAGAAAAAATGGAGAGCATTGATGCGGCCCTGCATAATATAGAAATGGGCATGTACGGTTTATGTTCCGACTGTGAAAAAGAGATCCGTATCGAACGGCTGAAGATTGATCCGACTACGCAGCGATGTCTGAGCTGTCAGGAGAAATACGATAAACAAAGCAATAACAGTTTTAAATTATAAGGATATTGCCGCATCTGCAGTGGGTATTTAATCATACCCATTGCAACATCGACCAGCCCTACTTATAATCGCTTAAAGCCCATCCTTATTTATCAATTTAGAGTTGCCACATTGTCAATAAATAAATCAGTATCTACCAGTAAATTACCTGTTAATGATTCAGCTGCAGCATCACTCACTCCTCTCTCTGCTGAGCAGTGTGCACCGGATTTTCTTGCACAATTAGCACTGCCGGCTGAACAGCAGGACTGGTTATCTATCTATCCTCTGGCTTCGCAAATTATTAAACATTTTATTCAGCTCCCGCAGCCCCTGCTGATATTTAATGCCCGTTACTGGCAGGCGGCTACAGAAGTGATAAGCGCATCAAGCGGCTTTGATTACCCGCAGCTGGCACTATTAAATTACGATCATCAGACCCTGTTCGGACGTTTAAACGAAAAAGAAAACCATGCTATCGATTTTCATCAGGGCGAAATATTTAAATACAATAAAGGCTGCCTGATTCTGCATATCAGCCCGCTGCTTGCACAGCCGAGTTTATGGTTCCTGTTAAAAGCCTTTTTAATAAGCCGTAAACTTCCCGCAACCTCAGCAGTAAATGGTGATAAATTAAAAGGAAAATATCCCGCAGAGCCGTTATCCCAGGTTGATACTAAAATCATTCTGGTCGCCAATAGATATCAGCTCGATGAACTAGCGCAGATTGATCCGGAATACAGTCAAGTAGGCTCACTGTTTGCGGAGCTTTCCAGTGACGTTAAAACCACTGATACTAATATTCAGCTTCTGCGCAGCTATTGTAATAAACTGATTAAGCAGTTTGCTTTACCTGAATTATCAGCGCAGGCAATGGCACTGCTGTTCCATCATCTGGCGGCAAAATGCGAGCATCAGAAGAAAATTTTATTTTCTCCGGAAATAATTGAGAGCGTATTACGTTATGCGCAGCTGTTTAATCCGCAGCAGACAGTGCTTAGTGCAGCACACCTGCAGCAGGTACTCGATGTTCAGGTTCAGGCTCAGTCTTTAGCACAAAACTTCAGCGATCAAGCCCTGCTGGAAAAGCAGCTGAAAATTCAGCTGCAGGGCCACGAAATAGGCCAGATAAACGGTCTTTCTGTTGTTGAGTTAATGGGTTACCCGACTGAGTTTGGTGAGATATTCAGAGTTTCAGCTAGTGATATGATTGGTGACGGGGAAGTTGTTGACGTTGAACGTAAAGTGGAACTTGCTGGTAATATACATGCCAAAAGTACATTAATTGTACAGGGCTACCTGAATCACTTTTTCACTCATATCCCGAATTTCCCGTTATCCTGTAATGTGGTCTTTGAGCAGTCTTATCAGGAAAGTGACGGAGACAGCGCTTCACTGGCAATTTTGTTAGCGGTTATCTCCTGTTATTCGCATACTCCAATTATGCAGAACCTTTTTGTAACCGGCGCACTGGATCAGCATGGAAATGTTCTTGCAATCGGCGGCATTAATCAGAAAATTCAGTCAGTAACACGCTTATTTGAGTTAGGTTTATTAACTGATCCGGTCACTATTATGATGCCTAAAGCTAATCAGATTAATCTCACCTTAAATATAAACACTATCGAATTAGTACGTAATAAGAAAATTAATATTTACGGCATTGATCACTGTCAGGAAGCATTCCCTCTGGCAATGAATCAGCCGTTTAATAAAGTGATAGAAATCATCAATAAACGTATTGAAGATCTGCATAAAGAAGAAAACGACACACAGGAAGCCGGTTTACTGCACAAACTGCTGCACTTGTTCAGGTAAACATTTAATAAAGTTGATTGTTACTACCCTGTCATATAGAGTATGCGCACCTAATTTATTATCGGTATTTCAGGCTATTTGTCTGAAATACCTCGCAAGTTTCAAATTTACAAGATAAGTGACTATGACCAAAACTGTATCCCAAAAAGAGTTGGGTAAAAACTCTTACTCGAAAGAAGAATTAGTATTATGCGGCCAGGGTAAGCTATTCGGCGAAGGCAACTGCCAGCTGCCGGTAGACAACATGCTGATGTTAGACCGAATCATCACCATCACTGAAGACGGCGGCGAGCACGGTAAAGGCGAACTAATTGCTGAATTAGATATTGATAAAGCGTTATGGTTCTTTGAATGTCATTTCCCGGGTGACCCGGTAATGCCGGGCTGTTTAGGCCTGGATGCTATGTGGCAGTTAGTCGGCTTCTTCCTTGGCTGGAGCGGCGGCCCTGGTAAAGGACGTGCACTGGGTGTAGGTAATGTTAAATTTACCGGTCAGGTACTACCAACAGCGAAAAAAGTAACCTACCGTATTACAATGAAACGTTTAATTATGCGTAAACTTGTTATGGGTATTGCTGACGGTATTGTTGAAGTAGACGGTAAAGTTATTTATACCGCAGAAGATCTGAAAGTAGGTTTATTTACTGATACTGCAAGTTTTTAATCTACCTTTAATAAACTAAACTATATAAAGCACTGTATATGAAAATATCAGTGCTTTATTTTTTTGTGCACCGCTTAAGGAACAGCAATGAAACTACTCTTCTCCTGGCTGAAATCACTGGCTAAATTAATCAATCTGACACGCCTGTTTATTATTAATGCAGTTTTTGTCGTACTGCTGATCATTGTTGTTGCCGCTCTCAATGTCGATGAGCAGACGATTCAAATTTCAGATAATTCAACACTGCACCTTAATTTAAACGGTGTGATTGTCGAACAGAAAAACCCGGTTAACTTTGCAGCCGAACTTTCCAGCCAGATGCTTTCAGGTGAACAGCAGCAGATAAAAGAATATCAGGTGGACGAAGTTATTCAGACTATCCGCCATGCGCAGAACGATCCGAAAATTAATGATATTTTACTAGAGCTGAACAACCTCAGCGGTGCCGGCATTAATCATCTTACCGATATAGGCAAAGCACTAAACGACTTTAAGTCAAGCGGCAAAAAAGTGACGGCTGTTTCCGATAACTATTCACAGGCACAATATCTATTAGCCAGTTATGCCGATCAAATATATCTTAATCCGCAGGGTATGGTTCTGCTCCAGGGCTATTCTGTCTACCGCCTGTATTTCAAAGAAGCTTTAGACAATCTGCTGATCACCCCGCATGTATTTAAAGTTGGTACCTATAAATCTTTTGTTGAACCATTTACTGACAACCAGATGTCAAAGGCCAGCAAACTAGCTAACAAACACTGGTTAAATCAACTATGGAAAGATTATATCGATACCGTGGTGACTCAAAGAGAGCACAGCAGTCTAATCAGTGCACAATCGGTCTCACCTTCATTAAAAGAGCTTAAATCCGCGCTTAAAAAAGCCGGCGGTGATGCAGCCCTTTATGCACAGCAGGCAGGTCTAGTTGATCATCTTAATAATCGTTTTGAAATCATAAAAAAAATGCAGGATAACGCCGGCCTGTCAGGATATGAGTTAAACTTAGTCGATTATTCAAATTATCAGTCTACGCTGCCGAAATTGTACACAGCTAAGGGTAATAGAGATCAGATCGCTTTGATTCACGGAAGTGGAGAAATTTTAGCGGGCAGCCAGGAGATCGGCGCGATAGGCGGTGTCAGCTTCAGCAAGCTATTAGATAAAGCACTGCATAATAAAAATATTAAAGCGGTGGTTATTCGTCTAGATACTCCAGGCGGCAGCGCTTTTGCATCAGAAAAAATCCGCCAGCAGGTATTAGCTCTGAAACAGGCGGGTAAAAAAGTAGTTGTATCCATGGGCAGTGTTACAGCCTCCGGCGGCTACTGGATTGCATCGGCAGCCGACTCTATCGTCGCATCGCCGACAACCCTAACCGGCTCGATTGGTATCTTCGGTATGTTTGCAAGTGCAGATAAGGCTCTAAATAAGTTCGGAATCTATAATGACGGCGTTGGTACTACAGAGCTATCAACTTTAAATCCCACCCGGGCGTTAAACCCGGAGCTGGGCGAAATTATTCAGATGGGTATTGAGCATGGTTACCAGCAGTTTTTAACCGTGGTCAGTGAAGGCCGAGGCATGACACTGGCTGAAGTTGATAAAGTTGCCCAGGGACGTGTATGGACAGGCAGTGATGCTCAAACTCTCGGGCTTGTTGATAAAATAGGCGGCCTTCAGGATGCAATACAAGAAGCAGGAGTGCTTGCTGATCTGCAGCAGTATGACATAAAAGTAATCACACCAGCCGTATCAGCAAAACAGCAGTTTATTAATGAAATGTTCAGCAGTAATGCTCAGCTGCTGGGGAAAAGTCTGCAGCTTAATCCGGCTGTTTTACAAACTCTAAACTCTTTAAAGTCACAAGCAGCTGTGTTGACCAAGTTTAATGACCCCCAGGGACGTTATGCTTATTGCCCTATGTGTATTATCAAGTAATATGCTATATATAAGATAACTATCAGGGGACTATTGTCCCCTTTTTCATATATGGTAGAACAATGAGCATTAGACTTTATCCGCTTCAACACTATACCCAGTCAGGTAATTTAAAACCGCCTCCGTTTTTCTATCTGGCTTTACTGTTTCTGGCAAGAACCTGGGGACTGCTGATTATTTCAGTGGTCTCACGCAATGAGGGAGAAAAACTGTTAGCCATCTTCTATCCTGATAAAATTCATTTTTATTCAGGCTTAGCTTCAGGTGCCGCTGCAGTACTCCTGTTTATTTTATCGGGCAGAGACCATGATAAAAACAGAGTTATTTCAAAATTATGGCAGGCAGGTTATCCGTTTCTGTTATTAAGCATTCTAGCCGATTTAGCCCTGCAGTTTTATTATCTGCTGCTTAACAATTTCCAGTATTCACTAGCGGCCTCGCTGCAGTTAGTTTTTGCTGTCTGGCTGCTGCTGTACTGCTGCAGAAGCAGACATTTAAAAGACTGCTTTATCCGCACAGTTTAAAACCTGCACCAACAAGCAGCTGACTTGTCGGTGCCGTTATATCAGCAGCAGTAACTATTAGTGAAGTTTCAAACGCGGACGTAAAACGCGGTTAATAGACTCGACTAAAGTGATTAAACCGGTACGCATATATCCATGCAGTGCTATCTGGTGCATACGGTACAATGAAATATAAACAAGACGGGCCAGACGCCCTTCTATCATCATCGAGCCTTTCATTAAATTTCCCATTAAACTTCCCACTGTGCTGTAGTTGCTCAATGAAACTAACGAGCCGTAATCAGTATATTTATAGTCAGACAAAGGTTTTTTATTGATCGATGCAATAATATTTTTAGCGACTAAAGAGGCCATCTGATGTGCTGACTGAGCTCTAGGCGGCACAAATCCTCCCTCGGGCAGCGCGCAGCTGGCACAGTCGCCAAGTGCATAAATACAGTCATCTAATGAAGTCTGCAGTGTTGATTTTACAACCAGCTGATTGGATCGGTTTGTTTCTAATCCGGCAATATCTTTCATAAAATCAGGCGCTTTAATACCGGCAGCCCAGACAATTAAATCCGCTTTTATCAGCTCGCCGTCTTTGGTCAGCAGCCCCTGTTCAGTAGCCTCGGTGACCATTGTTTTGGTGCGCACATCAACACCCAGCTTAGACAACTCCTGATGAGCTGAGCCGGAGATACGTTCCGGCAGTGCAGGTAATATTTTTTCACCAGCCTCAACCAGACTTACTTTTAAATCAGCGCTGCTGATATGCTCAAAACCATAACTGGAAACCTGCTTAAGTGAATTAAACAATTCGGCAGAGAGCTCCACCCCGGTGGCTCCCGCTCCAACAATAGCAACACTAACCTGCTTAGTTTCCTGTACACCAAGCTGTAAGTATTTATTTAACATGCGGTGATGGAATTTTTTGGCCTGCTGCGGACTGTCTAAAAAGATACAGTGCTCACGTACACCTTTAGTATTAAAGTCATTACTAATACTGCCGAGTGCCATTACCAGAATGTCATAGCTAAGCTGACTTTCTGGTAATATCTGTGTGCCGTCCTCATCAACCAGTTCGGCGAGCTGTATTAATTTATTGTCCCGGTCAATATTCGCTAATGCACCAAGTTTAAAGTTAAAGCCGTGATTCTTCGCATGGGCTCGATAACTTAATGCATCAATACCATCATCCATCGAACCTGCCGCAACCTCATGCAGCAGCGGCTTCCATAGATGTGTTCTATTCTTATCAACCAGGGTCACGTGCGCTTTTTTAGAACGGCCTAATTTGTCCCCCAGCTTAGTCGCAAGCTCTAAACCGCCGGCACCACCACCTACAATGACAATTTTACACATAATAAACCTCAATATTTGTATGACTAATTCGATTACAAGAAAGCTCTAAATTAAAGTGAAGCACTGCTGTAATAGAACTACAATTTGATACAGATCAAACAGCAATGTAACTTTATTACAAAAACGAGGAATTATCACTAATTATGTTAATGAAATTGTAGGAAATGGGTTATTTAATTACAGAAAAGTAAAACGGCAGCCTTAGCTGCCGTTAAAAAATAAATTATTGTGCGGATTTAAACTGTTTGATTGTCTGCAGATGGTGTGAAATATCTCGAAACTTGTGACCCTGCTGGTCATCAAAAACAATTTGATAATATTCAGACAATTCATGATCGCTTTCATCGGGATCAATAACATCATCAGATGTAGAAAGAATGCACAGACAATTGCGCGTATTTTTCTTTCTAAAATCACTGACACACTTAGTCTCAATATCTAAATACTCTTCCGGCCATTCAATTTTACCGACCATATTATCTTCCGGATGCAGATTAGGGTTGAAGATAACCTGTTTAATGCCGCATAAGAAACCGATGCGTTCACTCCAGAAGCCACCCAGACCAACTCCGCAGATAAGCGGCGTCTTGTCTTCACTGCTTTGAATATGTTTATGAACTTCCTTGAGAATATGACTCATATCAAGCTTAGGATGAATGGTGCTGTAATGAACAAAACGAACATCATCATCTATAAACTTTAATTGCATCACTTTTTCGTGGTTACCCGGACTTGTTGCGTCGAAACCGTGCAGATAAATGATCATTAGTTGTTCCCGCCTTTTTCTTCTAGTCGTAAATTTAGCGATATTTCATACAGTTAAGTTTATGGGATTTCATCTATAGTGCAAGCGCTGCAGACGACTAATTAGATCCGCTCAGCAAACTGCAGCAGTTTTTGCTGGTTTTCTAACCAGATCGGATTGTTTTTCAACGGTAATTCAATACGTCTTTTAACATATTGTAACTTGCGGATCACTTCACTATTACCGGCTGCAGGCAGTTTCAAATTATCCAGCAGCATAACTGCAGCATCTCTATCGTTACATGCCAGCAGAAGATCACAACCGGCATCAAGGGCCGCTTCGGCGCGGCTTAAATGATCGCCCGCAAAACTTGCACCATGCATTGACAGATCATCACTGATAATAACGCCGTTAAAATTAAGTTTTTTACGTAATATATCCCGCAGCCAGTAGCTTGAAAATCCTGCAGGCTGCGCATCGCATTGCGGATAAACAACATGTGACGGCATCACTGCATCTAATAAGCTATGATTAATCAGTTCACTAAAAGGTAATATATCAGTGCTGAATATCTCATCCGGGCTGCGGTTGTCTGACGGTAATGCAATATGGGAATCTGCTTTCACGCTGCCGTGCCCGGGAAAGTGTTTACCTGTGGAAGACATACCGGCTGTTTTCATTCCTGTTATATAAGCCTGCGCCAATTGAATAACCTGCTCAGCTCTGCTGGAAAATGCTCGATTTTGTATCACATCGGAAATACCGTTAATATCCAGGACCGGGGCAAAACTTAAATCTATATCACATGCAGTTAATTCAGCGGCCATTACCCAGGCACTGCTGAAAGCTAACTGCCTGGCAGTATCAAGATCATTGTATTCGATCAGGGAGCCTGCGCTGGGCAGCAGGGTAAAACCATCTCTGAAGCGCTGTACTCGCCCTCCTTCATGGTCTACAGCTATTAAAATATCATTAACAGCATAATAGCGAATCTCTTTAACCAGATCTTTTAACTGTTGAATATCTGCAAAATTGCGCGTAAATAAAATGATGCCTGCAACCAGAGGGTGGGCTAACATCTCTTTTTCCTCAGCATCCAGCTGATAACCATGTACGTCTAAAATTAGCGGTCTCATTATTTTTCTCTTATGTTTTTTGTCTATAAAAAAACCAGCAGTGCTGGCTTTTTGATTTCATTTGTAATTCAGTAGATAGTTAACAGAAGATATCTACAATCGGCTTAATAATTTATCTATCTCTTTTCTCTGTGTACCGTTACTGTCTTCCAGTACCGACAGCAGGATCTCTTTTGCTCCCTCTTTATCATCAATCTCCAGATAAGCACGAGCGAGATCTAATTGAGCGCCGATGCCGTTTTCATCATCATCAATATCCACGCTTTCACCAGAATTAACTACATCTGGAAATTCATCCAAACCAAGATCAAGTTCTAACTCAGCATAAGGTTCATCATTACTATAACCTTCACTGTTTTCCAATAAAGTCTCAATATCAATAAAATCACTGCTTTCTGCATCGATTTTAGGCAGCGGCGCATCCGATTTAAAGGCAACATCACTTAACTGTTTTGCTAATTTATCATGCTCACTCTGCTCTAAGGCCTCCTGCTCTGCTTCAAACTCAGCTAGCGGTGTCGGCTTAAACCCGCTTTCCTGCGCTAATCCGTCCAAAGCAGAAAGATCAAACTCATCATCATCAAGATCTAATGTTAATTCGTCTGCGCCCTGCTGTTCATTTAATGAAGACTCTTTCTCAAGCGTATCTAAATCATCTAAAGAGGTTAAATCAAACTCCGCGGTTTGTTCACTTAAATCACTAATATCATCAGCTTCAGGTTCAAGTTCAATCGTTTCTAAAGAAGATAAATCAAGCTCAGCTAATTCCTCCTGGAGATCCGCGTTAGAGTCAAGCGCTTCTAATGTACTTAAATCAAGCTCTGCTTCTGTGTCAGTTTCAGGAGCATCTGCCTGCGGTGTCTCTAGTGCGCTTAAATCAAATTCAGCAATATCTTCACTAAGCTCAGCTAAATCAAGTTCTGCAGCATCTTCTTCAGGCTCTGTCTCTAAAGTAAG
>NZ_KE386791.1:0-291639 GCF_000428725.1 Psychromonas aquimarina ATCC BAA-1526 | reverse complement strand
GTGTTTCTTCAAGCTCCGCAAGCACTGCTGCATCAAGTTCGGCAGCATCTTCGCTGAGCTCTGTTTCAGTCTCTTGTATTGCGGTCTCTGCTATCTCTTCATTTACTGCAGACAAACCGTTTTCTGCTGGGCTTTCGCTATCATCAGATGCTTGTTCATCAAAAGTCGATGCTGCAGTTAAATCAAAATCAGATTCATCCTGCTCCGCAGCATCATTCAGCTTTACATCAGATTCATCCTGCTCCGCAGCATCATTCAGCTTTACATCAGATTCTTCCGAGTCTTCGGATAACTGCGACTCCCATTGTGCAGCCAGATCTAAATCAGCCTGCTCCTCGGGAGAAATAGAATCAGTATCTACCAGGTCAACACCGGAGATAAGATCTTCCTCTTCTACTAATGCTCCGATACCAAAAGGATCATCAGCACTGTGTTCAACCTCGGGTTCATCCAGATCCACACTGGAAATAAGCTCTTCTTCACTTAATGCGCCGATACCAAAGGGATCATCTTCACTGGCTTCAACTTCATCTTCAGCTGTGAGATCAACTACATCTGAAGAGGTCAGGTCAACAGCAAACGAGTCATCGGACGCATCGCTTAAATCGATCTCTTGTATTTCGTCATCAAGTTCAGCTTGCTCCTGTTCAGGTGCTTCCGGCACGGGAACTGCCTCGTCTTTAGAGAAATCTAAATCCGGCTCAGCTTCTTCGGAAAATTCATCAGTCAGCAGCACATCAAACTGGCCTGATTCTTCCATTAAGATTGCCGTTGATTCTGCCATCTCCTGTTCTTGTTCAGCTAACAGGCGTTTAGATCTTAAACGGGCAACAACTAAAAACACAGCTAATAGAATTAACACAGGAGCAAGAATAACAATTGCCAAATTCAGCAGCGAAGAGGTAACTGCACGCAGAATTTCATTTAGCATACCTTCACCGCTAAAGGGAGGCTCTACAACAGCATCCAGCTCGGCACGATATTCATCAATAATCTTCTGAAGCTTTTTCTGAATTAAAGCCTCGTCTTCCATCTGTATCTGCAGTTCAGAAATTGTATCCTCAAGAGGCTGCAGCTTCATTTTCAAACTCTGATTTTCTTCAGTCGTAACAAGCAGCTGCTCATTGACAAGCAGCAGCTCTTCCTGCAGTTTCTGTAATTCTAATTCCGCAGCGGCCAGTTTTTCCTTCTCAAATTCAACTTGCGCAGCTTTCACCGCTTGTGCATCATCAAATATAACTTCTGCTTCGCCGACTATCACGTCCTCTTTAGGCGGTTCAGGTTTAACAACAGGCGGTTTCTCCTGCATTGTTTCTTTTGCCTTAATATCAGGCTTCACTGTTTTTGCTGCTTGTGCTTTTCGGTTTTTAGAATATTTATTAATTAAAGCCATTGCTTCCTTGTCAGTCTGCTGTGCTACAAACTGAAAAGGCGGTATATTTATAACGGACTGTGGAATTATTTTATTAATATTACCTTCATAAAATACGTAAGGATTTAACTTGTATATTGCTACCAGTGTCTGCTGAATACTGACAGAGTTGTCCGGGCGCAGTTTAGTCGAAATCGCCCACAAAGTTTCCGCCGGGCTGACCGGCCCATACTGATCATATGCAAAGTTTTGTTCATCGCCAGGTCCAGTTAAATCTAGACTGACACTGGCTGTTGGGAAAAATACTAAAGGAGAACAACATAAGAGAGAGAGCAGCAGGCGCTTCATATTCATTCCTTGTTAAAGCAGAAAATTGAGTAACTATGATTATTAATAAATAATAATAAACCAGCTCAATCAAGAGCCGTGAAATAAAAACTAAAGTAAGGCTAGAATTGAGACCTAGCCCACTATAATAAACAGCAGAAAACCGTTACAGGTAAGTATAGATAAGTTTTTCAGCAACTTGTACTGCATTGCTGGCAACACCATAATAAACATTATCAGCACAAACCCATAGGTTGATGCCGCTGGCATCACAAACATCTTTGCGTAAACGGCCAATCTGCACACCGTCATTACCAACAACATCGTTGATCATATCCGGGTAATCACAAACTGATTCAGCTAATGAGATACCTTCACTGTGATGCAGGTATTGTGCCGCTTCTTCCAGATCAACTGGATAATGAGTCTGCAGATGTACAGACTGCGCGCAGCCGTAAAACATCGGTACAACAACCTGAGTGGATGAAACAATAATTGACGGGTCATTTAACAGCGTACGAATTTCATTAACTAAGCGAAGCTCACTTAAGCTGATCCCCTCTTCGTTAAATTCACCTACCTGAGGAAAAACATTAAAAGCTGACTGCTGCGGGAACAAATCAGTTTCGATTCCTTTAGCATTTAACAGACGCGCAGTTTCACCGGCAAGTGTGGTTACCCCGGCTTTACCAGCCGTTGAAACAGACTGATAGCTGGATACACTAACGCGTACTAAACCTACTTCCTGATGCAGCTGTTTAATGGCAAGGCTTAACTGTGCGGCTTCACTGCCGGCAAGAGCAATTTTATTTGTTTCACTGTAAGAGCCGAGGTTTTCATCGTGTACTCCAGCCTGCACTAGAGGGACATTTTCATCAGCAGAAAATGCACCGCTGTTATCGATCACCACACAATACTCGCTGGCAGTATCTGCCCACTGCAGCGTTGTTTCTATATCCGTCAGGAAGAAGGCAATATCAACTGTATTCCAGTCAAAACTTGAGATATCTACAACATCTACAGGTTTACCGGAAAACATCACTGTATTTACCTGTTCTTCATCGTCTAAGCCGCTTCCTTCATTCACCAGGGGGAAAATTTTACCCACTGGAAAATCACGTTTTACCAGTACTTCTAATGTGGCTTCGATACAGCCGTTTAAATCACCAATCAGGGCAATATTGTATTCAGATTTCATGTTATTCCTTTGTGTCATTCAGCTCATTGGTAGAGAAACCTAACGACTGTAATAATGTGTTTTGTTTTACGCTGGAGTGGACAACTAATGTCGATAATTCACGGCGTTCCTTGTAAGTTTTGCGCATGGTATCAAAACCATCAGCTTGATCAATCATTTGTCTAAATAAGGCATCATCACGGCGGACATCAAAAATCATATGCATTAATGATTTTAACAACGTTTGATCAATTTTCTGCGAAATAGTTACCTGATTAACAGCGGCGGCTGCGGTAAAGTCTTTTGCTCGGTATTTCGGCTTTATATCTAATAATTCACATAGAGCCTGGTAGAGCATTTCGGTCCCGCGCACTTTCCCGTCTAAACTGTAACCGGCAATATGCGGCGTTGCAATTTCCACAAACGGCAATAACTGCTTCTCAACAGCGGGCTCATTTTCCCACACATCTAGTACTAATGCAGGATGTAAACCTTGCTGAGCAATTTTTAATAAAGCCTGATTGTCGATAACTTCACCGCGCGATGCATTTAATAATATCTGTTTCTTAGTAAGCTTCTTGAGCTCCTGTTCAGCAAACATATGCACAGTAGGAAATTTACCAGCGGCAGTTTTAGGTACATGCAGGCTGATAATATCCGACTCTAACACCTCGGCGAAAGAGCAGAAGTCTCGTTTATCGCCGGCCTGCTGCAGCGGCGGATCATAGAGTTTACAGCGGAGACCTAAAGCATTTAAGCGTTGAAAAACAGCACTTCCAGTGTTCCCAGCCCCGACAATCGCCACGGTTTTATCAGTTAACTGAAACTGCTGCTTTTCAGCTAACACCAGCAGACTGCTTAATATATATTCAGCAACCGAAATTTTATTACAGCCCGGCGCGCTGCTGAATGTGATACCACGTTTGTGCAGATAATCCTGATCGATATGATCCGTGCCGATAGTAGCGGTGCCGACAAATTTAAGCGAATGGTTGATACTTAACAGCTGTTCATTAACTTGAGTAATTGAGCGAACCAGCAGTACATCTGCATCTGCTAACTGCTGTGCACAAACCGAGCGCCCGGCAAAAAAATGCAGTCTGCCGAGACCGGCAAAAAATTCCCGTGCATAGGGAATGTTTTCATCGATATAAATATTCATTTATATCTCCAATTATTATACTCAAACTAGATCAAAATGCAGAAAACAGCATCTTGAAGTAGTTTTGGGTATATCAGCAACAAAAAAGGAGCTAAAAGCTCCTTTTAAATTTGAACATCAAGTTCAACAATAGAATTTAAAACGATTATGAGAAACGTTTAAATACTAATGTTGCGTTTGTACCGCCAAAACCAAAGCTGTTTGACATTACGATGTTCAGTTTAGCATCAACCGCTGTGTTTTTAACGATAGGCAGTGCAGTCGCTTTCTCATCTACTTCTTCAACATTGATAGAAGGAGAGATAAAATCATTTTCCATCATAAGCAGGCTGTAGACAGCTTCATGAACACCAGCGGCACCTAGTGCATGACCAGTTTGAGATTTAGTTGCACTAATTTTCGGCGCTTTATCTGCAAATACTTCATTAATTGCTTCTAATTCTTTAGTATCGCCAACTGGTGTAGAAGTACCGTGTGTATTTAAGTAGTCAACTTCACCTTCAACCGTTGCTAGTGCCTGACGCATACAGCGAACTGCACCTTCACCAGAAGGAGCAACCATATCGTAACCGTCAGAAGTTGCGCCGTAACCTACGATTTCAGCGTAAATTTTTGCGCCGCGGGCAAGCGCGTGCTCAAGTTCTTCAACAACAACAATACCGCCGCCGCCGGAAATAACAAAACCGTCACGGTTAGCATCATAGGTACGTGATGCTTTTTCTGGAGTTTCATTGTACTTGCTTGAAAGCGCGCCCATAGCGTCAAATTCACAAGCCATAGTCCAGTCTAATTCTTCACCGCCGCCGGCAAAAACGATATCCTGCTTACCAAGCTGGATCTGCTCAAGTGCATGGCCGATACAATGAGAGCTTGTTGCGCAAGCAGAGCTCATTGAGTAGTTAATACCTTTAATTTTAAACGGTGTTGCAACACAAGCTGATGTTGTGCTTGCCATAGTACGAGGCACCATATAAGGACCAACGCGACGAACGCCTTTGTCTTTCATAATTTGACATGCGTCAACCTGGTTTTTAGAAGAACCGCCGCCAGAGCCGGCAACTAAACCCGTTCTCTCGTTAGAAACCATCTCTTCTGAAAGGTTCGCATCCGCGATTGCCTGTTCCATAGAAAGGTATGTAAATGCAGCGGCATCACCCATAAAGCGCATTACTTTACGGTCAATATGTTCACTTGGCACAATTTTTAAGTCACCCCAAACCTGGCTGCGCATTTTCATCTCAGCAAACTGCTCGGAGAATGTGATGCCAGATTTACCACTTTTCAGTGACTCTAAAACTTCTTCCTTATTGTTACCAATACTAGAAACAATACCAATACCTGTAATTACTGCTCTTTTCATTATTAAGCCTTTATTGCATGAGGGACTAATTATATGATTATCGAAATGTGGCCGTTATTCGTAAATTCAAGGCACACCGATATAAAACTCAAATATAATCGCACAGAATAGGAAATATATCTTGTCTGAAGACAAAAACAAATTAATTACGCATGCCGAAATAAACTGGTCTGATCAGTCCGAGCCGTTTTCAGCCCTATTTGAAGATGTCTATTTTAATACTGAACAAGGATTAAACGAATCCCTGTATGTTTTTATACAGGGCAGTAATATACAGCAGCGCTGGTTAAACAGCAGCGGTTCATTTTTTTCTATTGCCGAAACAGGTTTCGGTACCGGTCTTAACTTTCTGCTTACCTGTTTAGAGTTTCATAAGTTTCGCACAGCCAATCCAGAAGCTAAGCTGCAGCGCCTGCATTTCAGCAGTTTCGAAAAATACCCTCTTAATAAAGAGGATCTGCACAAGGCTTTAAATAGATGGCCGGCGCTTAAAGATTTTATTAAGCCGTTAATTGAACAATATCCACTGCCGTTAACCGGCTGTCACCGCATTACTCTGGATAATTTCAATATCACCCTGGACCTGTGGTTTGGTGATGTCAAAGAAACACTTCCAACTGTGCATCATTATAATACGGGAATTTTTGACTGCTGGTATCTTGATGGATTTGCGCCGGGTAAAAACCCGGATATGTGGAGTGAACAGTTATTCACACAGATTGCCAAAACGTCTAAGCATCAAGCGACTATCGCCACTTTTACTGCAGCCGGTTTTGTACGCAGAGGTTTAATAAACGCCGGATTTAATATGCATAAGCGTAAAGGTTACGGCAAAAAACGGGAAATGCTTATCGGCGACTTTGACAGATCTGTTGTAAACAGCCAGCCCTGCGGTCCCCATTATCGAGCCGGCAAAACTTCTGCTACGGAAAGTATTGCTGTTATCGGAGGCGGTATTGCCGGTGCCTGTATCACCTTAGCTTTAATCAAACGCGGTTATAAAGTCAGCCTTTACTGCAAAGACGCAGAATTTGCGCTAGGTGCATCCGGCAATCAGCAGGGCGCCCTATATCCTTTATTAAACGGCAGTCACGATTTTTTAAGCCAGTTTTTTGCTAATTCATTTTTATTTGCGCGTAATTATGTACTTCAAACTGCAGATTTTTTTCCATTTGCTTATGATTTTTCAGGTTTACTGCAGCTCTATTACGACCCAAGCGCAGCAAAGAAATTAGATAAAATACTACAGGCAAAACTGCCGGAGGGACTTGTCTGCCGTAAATCAGCAGCTCAAAGTGATGCAATTGCGGCCATCGATATTGGCCAGCAGGCACTGTTTTACCCAATGGCCGGATGGTTAAGTCCGAAACAGATGGTTAACGCTCTTTTTGATAAAGCTAAGCAAAGCGGTAATCTGACTATCCACTTTAACCACAAACTAGATTCCTTTGCTCAGCAGCAGGATCATTGGAGATTAGATTTTGCTTCCAGAAGTGTTAAACACGATCTGCTGGTTTTAACCACGGGGTTTAATACGCTGCAGTTCAAACAAAGTGAAGCGCTGCCGTTATCAGCGGCCCGCGGTCAGGTAACTCATGTGCCGACAAACGAAAAACTTGGCACTTTGCAGGTGACTTTATGCCATGAAGGTTATTTAACACCGGTTAATAATCAACAGCACTGTATGGGAGCAACCTTTAAACGTCACGTAACAGATGAAGCTTTTTCCCAACAAGAACAAGCAGATAATAAATACAAGCTGGCAAAGTGTATAACGGACAAAGACTGGGTAAAGCAGATTGATATAGAGCACCAGGATGCCAATGTCGGTATCCGCTGCACCACACGGGATCATTTTCCCTACGCAGGTGCGCTGCCAGATTACCAGGCAAACAAAGAGTTTTACCAGGATGCTCACAAGTCAGTAAATCCAAACGACGCCCCTTTCCATGATAATCTGTTTATATTAACCGGATTAGGCTCTCGGGGATTATGCACCGCGCCGTTACTGGCAGAGATGCTGGCCGGGCAGATAAATAAAGAGCCGTTACCCTTCAGCTGTAGTATTTTAAATGCCATGCAGGGTAACCGACAATGGCTAAATTACTTGAAAAAAGGTAAGCCGTTAAAGTTTTAACAGCTAGCAGTAAATTACCGGGTCTTGGATTATTTTATTAAACACAAACCAAGCCCGCTATTACCTTTAATATTTAACTTAAATAAACAAACACAACAATCATTGACAGCAGCGGTAAGTGCAATTACTCTGCTCTTTCCCTGTTTAAAACTATCATTTTATTTTAAGAGCACCTATTGTGAACAACTTCTGCGGCCACCTCTACTATCGTCAGATTCATCGCCATTATCCAGTCTAATTCTGCAGCATTTTGACGCTTTTTCACGATTAAGCCTGTTTTATTCGTTAATAATCTGCGTCTTTAAATAACAGCTTTAATAACAAATTTTTGGAAACTTAAAATAATGTCTATGAATAAAACCTTCGGCAGCATACTGATTATTGCCGGAACCACCATCGGGGCTGGCATGTTAGCACTGCCCTTAGCTTCAGCCTCACTTGGCTTCACAACTGCAGCACTGCTGATGGCCGCTATCTGGTCTTTAATGATCTACACCGCACTGTTAATGCTCGAAGTACACC
This sequence comes from Psychromonas aquimarina ATCC BAA-1526, assembly GCF_000428725.1. Lineage (GTDB taxonomy): Bacteria > Pseudomonadota > Gammaproteobacteria > Enterobacterales > Psychromonadaceae > Psychromonas > Psychromonas aquimarina. The sequence continues at coordinate 283,582 of NZ_KE386791.1, read as the reverse complement.
AGCATGCAGCACCACATGCCACCTTGCATACCCTTGCTCAGCAGTTACTCGGACGTAAAGGGCAGATGATCGCCAGCTTTGCCATGATGTTCCTGTTTTATGCATTATGTTCAGCCTATATTGCCGGCGGCGGCGCGCAGCTTAATGATAAATTAACTAACTGGATGGGCCTTAATGTTAACCCGCACACTGGTACTATTATTTTTACCGTGATCATAGCAGCAGTAGTATCAATCGGTACCCATTCCGTGGATATGGTCAACCGCGCTCTGTTTACCCTGAAGGTTATTGCGCTTCTGGTCATGTTATGGCTGTTAATCCCGCATATACAAAGTCAGCATCTCGTTGAAATGCCGGTACATAAAGGACTGATCATCTCAGCGCTGCCCGTTGTTTTTACCTCCTTTGGGTTCCACGGCAGTATTCCGTCAGTTGTACGCTACGTCGGTGTAGATATTAAATCCCTGCGTAAAATAATGCTGATCGGCTCTGCACTGCCGCTGCTGGTATATATTTTATGGCAGGCTGCCAGTCAAGGAGTACTGAATCAGTCTGACTTAATAGCCAGTACAACATTAGGCGCATTTATCAGCACATTAAGCAGTATGCTCAATAACCCCATGGTCAGTAAATCTGTATCCATTTTTGCCGATCTTGCCCTGGCGACCTCTTTCCTTGGTGTCAGCTTAGGTCTGTTCGATTTTATTTCTGATACCTTAAAACGTACTAACTGTTTAACAGGACGCCTGCAAACTGCGCTGGTTACTTTTATACCGCCGCTTTGTTTTGCGCTGTTTTACCCGCAGGGGTTTATAACGGCTTTAGGTTATGCTGCCGTTGCCCTGGTGATCCTTGCAGTGTTTTTACCCGTAGCTATGGTCAGAGCGCAGCGTAAAACTCACCAAAAAACGCAAGAATGCTATCAGGTACGCGGAGGCAGTCTTGCTTTGTACACGGTTACCGCTGTTGGTTTATTAATAATTGCAGCGCAGCTGTTACAGATGGCCGGATTTATCCCGGCAGTAGGTTAGTCAGCTTAAACTTATACAGGGGCTATTTAGCCCCTAATTCAATTTCGCTAATAAATAAGGTGCCCACCTCAATTCCCTCTAATTCATCATTAGTCTGCATATCAATTTCCAGCGGCTGATCAAAAACAAAACCTTTGCGCCTGAGATAATTCTGTTCAACGACAATTCGATATTTCCCCGGAATAACACCTTCAAAAACAAAAAAACCATCATACTCACTAAGCACACGTCCTTTCTGCTCGCCCTTCTCATTAACTAACAGCAAAGGCACTGCCTGTTGAGTAACTGTCTCTTCATCTTTACGGCGCAGCATAATCTCGCCTTCTATTTCACTGGTCTGGTAAATAGGGAAATACAGCTCGTTAAGCCCGCCGGCATGTGCTTCAACTTCAATATAGGGTTTATCCACCACCAGAAAAGGATCATCTAATGAGTCTTCTTTAAATTCAATATACTGCGTAGAAGATGTTTTCACTTCCGGCAGATAAACAATTCCCTGGTCATCAGTTTGTTTATTTTTCCAGGCTGAATTGCCCTTAAACTGAACACCGGAAACGGCCTGCTCATTTTCATCAAACACGCCGTTGTAATTACTGTCTTCAAACGCTATCGCTTTAATGGTTGCAGTATTCTTTAAGGTATTACGGCTGAAATGCATCTGCTCCGCGTTGACCGCTAAACCGGTGGAAAAAGTTAACGCCATAGTGTAATTTTTCTGATCATCAACCGTCATGCGGGTCCCTAAACGGAAATATTTAAAACTCCAGCTTAACTGCGCACTGTAGTCGCTGTTTCTCTGTATTCTATTTATATTGCTGCGCAGCTGCAGATAGGTTTTCCCAAAGCGCCGGCTGTAACTTGCACTGACGCTGCGGGTCTTAGGCTCCGGCCAGGCCTTATACTGCCAGTCCAGGATAAACATATTGCCGCTGAGGTTATAGTTAGCGCTTGTATTGCCGCTAAGCTCGCGGGAATCTCTAGCCTGTATAAAGTCCAGACGATTATTTAAACTGAAGCTTTCATAATTAGCACTATGCTGCCCCGATAAGTTCAGCGAATTATCACTGTTTTGTTTTAAATAATTAATACTAAATGAATAATTATCCTGACTGCTGATAAGTGCCTGATTTCCCATCATACTTAGGCCTATGCTTTGATAAGCATCCCTTTGACTGTCATTCTGATGTAAATAGTTTATTCCCCAGTCATGCTGCCGGAACTGCGACAACACCTCTGCACTGTAGCTTAGATTGCTGTCAGTGGTTTCATAAGCCGATTCAAGATTAAAAACAACATCCCGCCAGCTGCCTTTAAACGCATTATTAATATAACGGTACTTTTGTTCAGTGTAGCTTTGCTCCTTTTCATTCCAACCCAATGATGCCTGGAGCTGATCACTGAGGCCGTAACTAATCGAAGCATTTATATTACGGCCTTTTTTTTCTTTATAATGCAGAGGAATAACCCGCTGATAGGGCTCAATAATAGAAAACTCTGGAGTCCACTGCCCGGATTTCTGCTTCAACGAGTGACCGACAAAACTTTCCTCAATCTCTTTTCTCTGCCCCTGCGGACCGTACAGTACAATAACAAAATTATTCTGCCCTAACTGGATAGGCACATTATCAAACAGATAATATCCGTTATCGGAAATTTCCTGGTAATCAATCAAGGCACCATTACGGTATAATTCTGCTTCCCAGCCGGGCTGGGCATTGCCTTCAAGACGGCGGCTGGAAAAATCCTGATTACTGTCACGGCTCTGACGAAAACTGAAACCTCGACCTAACCCGCCCCCGCCGCTAAGACTGTTTGCCAGACCGCCGGCATCACCAAATTCGTAATACCAGCTGCGGTTATTGACAGCCAGCGACTTATACATTTTTATGCGCATCTGCAGGTCGTCCTGGCGTTTATTAAAATAGAACTCACTGCCGTGCTTAGCAATATCTGCACTGCCGGTGAACACTATATTATCAGAATTTTCCTGCTGATAATTTTTACGCGAAGTGCTCAGCTGCGAAGAGATATCAATATTAGGCGATCCCAGCCACTGATAATTATCATAAACTAAATGTGCATCCTTCCTGTTGCCCTGCCTAGAAGCATGCATTTTTTGTTTTGTTAGACGTTCAAGTTTAGCCTGATACGGCAGCTGCAAATCAGAGGTAAAATTAATTTTAAGATCGTTAGTGCGGATTTCACTATGTAATCCAAATAATCGATCTAATGCCCGATTATTGATATAAAGCATATCATCAGCATTTAAAAAATCGTTATTTTTTAGCGTTCCACTCTTTTCACCTATTTTGTACTGCAGGGTATCAATATTAATATCAACGATATTAGTTTCATTGATAAACCATCCGGAGATCAGGCTTAACTTCGGCTCAATGGTCAGGGGCAGATCCAGCAGGGTGGCAAGTTCATCAATAGACAGATAAAAGAGGATAAAATCCGGGGTAATTACCTCAATACTGCTGTTGAGATCACTGCGGTCTAAATAAGCATCAAGGAACAACAGCTCAGGTTCGTCCTGCGCATAAACTAAAAAGGGCAGTCCTAATAAAAGGAGTGCCCAACACAAAGTGCGCTGTAAACTCTTTAAAAACATTTACTGCACATAAAATTCAATATCATAACCATAACTGATATTGCCGCTGGCAGAATAATCGCTGAAAGTTAACTCACCGCCTAACTGGTAGCTGCCTTTACCATGTGCATCTAAACGCACCTGTGTGCCTTGAATAAGCACAGGTTTAAAACTAATACCATCACGTCTCTGCGCTCTAGTATCAATCAACACATACACCAGTGCGTTAGGTTCACCAGAAAGTGTAAACAACGCATTACTGACTTCACCACGATAACCAGGACATAAACGGTTTTTATCAGCCTGATTGCTAGATGTACTGCAGCGCGCTCCTAGAGGTGTCGCGCCATCCAACAGTACATTAGCAAACCGCAAACTTGTAGTTTCAGACCAGTGCAGTGCTTTTGCCGAGTTATTAATATTAACTGAGGTTGTGTAAGTCTCTGCATTAACGACAGTAACAAACCCTGTAAGCAAAAGAAAAAATTGAATTCGTTTCATTAGCTATAACCTCACTTAATCACCAGTACAGAATTACTGCGCAACAAACTCAAGGTCATAACTAAAAGTAAGGCTGTCACTAGTATTAAGAGATTGATCTACAAGTTGTAATTGCCCTCCTAACTTATAGGCCCCTACTCCGGCACTATCTAAGACAATTGATTTACCACTATTAATATAAGAGTAGAATGTAATGCCTTCAATCGTTTGAGGAGTAACAGTATGCTGAACAGTGATTGTCGCATTTGGTGTGCCTGTTATCGCAAATACTGCTTCTGTTGCTGCACTTTTATCACCAGGGCATAATCTATTGTTACCTACACTATCGTATGGAGAAGCATAACCTACATAACATTTTGCATTTGCCGGTGTCGCACCATCAAGTAATAAACTAGGAAACTGCAGTGGTGTTGTTTGTTCCCAATTCAATGCTGTAGCCAGATTAGTTACTCCAACCGTTGTAGTGTAAGTTTCCGCTACTACACCAGTTGAAACAAGCGCTGCTGTTAATGCTAGTACTTTAATAGTTTTCATTAAAATTTCCTTTTTATAGTTGCTTTTGCATTAGGCACAATCAATTAAAAATGAAACAGATCTGCCCTCTGCGCTGTATTAATCATTATTGATTAAATCTTTAATATACTCTGGGCCTGGCTGTCACCGCCAAACTCTGGATTTTCTTTAAATAGAATTTTTAGCTGAGTATTTTTTTCCAGCTTTTTTTGCAGGTTAATAGAAAATTTACGGCTGTTAATATCCGTATAAATAGCCTGGCTGTTAATGGAAGTTAATAATATTTCCTTATTGTCCTGCAGCATAAATACCTGCACATCGCCGTATACTGAGCGCTCTCCTTCTCTTAATAGGTCAAACTGCACTACCGACTGATTCTTTTCATTTACAATGACCCTGGCATTATTAATGGAGACATTGGCCTGTAACTGACCATGACGCAGAATTAAAGGAATTGAGTATTTAATGGTAGGTTTTAGATGAATACCCGGCGCTGTTTCTTCTGTCGGCGGCGTAATTGGTTCAATCAGCAGATGACTGCGAAACTCCCCCTCCGGCATTTTTGAAAATTTTGCTCGTAGACGAAACTTCTGATAATCCTTCGGCGCAATGTTTTTTCCCATACGCGGCCCGACACGCACATAATCGCCAGCGGAAGTCAGTGAAGTACTAACCGTTTTAATATTTCCCTTACCGTCCATCTGCTTCTCAATCAAGCTGACACGAAAAGAGAGCGTCTTGTCGGAAGTGTTGTAAACCTTAAATTCGCCCTTTTTATTTTTATCGGTTAATACAATGCGCGGTTCTTTGACGGATAGACTTGCGGAAGAGAAAAAACTAACAATTAACGAAAGGGCTAAAAGTGGAACAGCTAAATATTTGCGCATGCATACTCCCTACGATGCTGATTTAGTACAACTCAGCAAAAACTCAGCTGACACATACTTTGATTTGATGTTTTTATTTATACTCCTCTAAAGGAATGTCGTTAGTCAATGACTTTATATTCACAACATTAAAACATTGAACCAAATGTAAAAACTGAAATATATATGGTGCAGTTACACGCAACAAGCTAAAAACATTGACTTGAATCAAAACAAAAAATCAAGGCAGATCATTTGCCTTAATATAAACTCAATTTTCATTCACAATTAATTGTTATCGATATCAGTATGAAAATACTGTTCTAGAGATCTATTATTAAAAAACTGAATTTCCTAATCTCATTATTTACTCATTAAAAATCGTTTTACAGATGATATTTCCTGCAAAAAAAACAAAATATTCAGAAATTAATACAAAAATCCTGTAAATAAAGCGCTGTTAATGCGTGCAGACGCAATAAAAAAGGCTAAAGCTGGTATTCTTTTTACTTAGCCCTTTGTTAAAACAAAGATTTTGCGTTAACCTACGCGCTCGATTTGAGGGTATGCTTAATTGCTTAAAATTTACTCTTATAGGTAAAGTAGTAATAGATGAGATATAAATCAGTTTAATGAAATATTCACGCGTTTTTATCAACAGCCTTGCTTACGAATTGGCTCCGCATGCAGTTTCAAGCAGCGAATTAGAGTCGCGCCTTGCGCCTTTGTATCAGAAACTCCGCATCCCTATGGGTCAGCTGGCAGCTTTAACCGGCATCCAGGAACGGCGCTGGTGGCCGTCAGATCATCGTTTATCCGACGGAGCTATTGAAGCGGCTAAAAAAACCATCGATGAAACCGGTGTTAACATTAATGATGTCGGTGCTGTTGTTTATACCGGTGTCTGCCGGGATCAGCATGAGCCGGCTACGGCCTGCCGCATTGCAGCTGAGCTAGGTGTTAATAACAGCACGGCAATATACGATATCAGTAATGCCTGCTTAGGGGTTTTATCGGGCATGCTGGATATTGCCAACCGCATCGAACTTGGCCAGATAAAAGCCGGTTTAGTGGTTTCCTGTGAATCAGCCCGTCATATTGTTGATATTACTATCGACAATATGCTGGAAAATCAGACCATCCAGAATTTTTCTCAGTCTTTAGCTACTTTAACGGGCGGCTCCGGCGCAGTGGCGGTTTTATTAACAGACGGCTCTCTGCCTCTGAAAAACTCACGCCAGCATAAATTATTAGGCGCCAGCCACCTTTCTGCACCAGAGCATAATGATTTATGCAAATGGGGTCTGCAGGAAGTGGGTTTAAAACTGCACCGCGAGTTTATGCGCACCAATGCCGTACCGCTGCTTAAAGAAGGTGTGGCACTGGCGCTTGATACCTGGAAACATTTTTTAAGTCAGAGAAACTGGGTCAACGAGCAGGTTGATAAAGTTATCTGTCATCAGGTCGGCTCGGCAAACCAGAAACAGGTATTAGCGGCTTTAAATATTCCAGCACATAAAGAGTTTCCTACTTTTCAGAAACTCGGCAATATGGGCACCGTCTCTCTACCTGTGACTGCAGCTATGGCGCATGATCAGGGTTTCTTGAAAAAAGGTGATAATGTCAGCTTTTTAGGTATAGGCAGCGGCCTTAACTGTATGATGCTAGGACTTGAGTGGTAATATGAATTTAGATACTTTATTCCCTTTTAAACGCAACTATTTAGACCGTAACGGTCAGCAGTACCACTATCTTAATGAAGGCAGCGGCGAACCCGTTGTTATGGTGCACGGTAATCCAAGCTGGTCCTTTTATTACCGTAATTTAGTGACTGCACTAAGCAGCCGGTATCAGTGTATTGTGCCGGATCATATCGGCTGTGGTTTATCTGATAAACCCGGCGATAAAGATTATGAATACACGCTTAAATCTCGTATTGATGATTTAGAAGCACTGCTGGAATCGCTGCAGATAACAGAAAACATCACCTTAGTTGTACATGACTGGGGCGGCATGATCGGCATGGGATATGCGGCCCGCTACCCTGAACGTATTAAACGTTTAGTAGTTTTAAACACCGGCGCCTTCCACCTTCCTAAAAGCAAAAGCTTACCTGTTCCGTTATGGATCTGCCGTAATATGCGCCTAGGGACAATACTGGTACGCGGTTTTAATGCCTTTTCGTCCATTGCTTCCTATGTCGGCGTCAAGCGTAAACCTATGCCTAAAGATATCCGCAAGGCCTATGTCATGCCCTTTAACTCCTGGAAGAATCGTATTTCAACTTTACGCTTTGTGCAGGATATTCCACTGTTTCCTAATGATAAAAGCTATCAGCTGGTTTCTGAGATCGAAAAAAGTTTGCAAAACCTGCAGAAAGTCCCCACTATTATCTGCTGGGGCCTAAAAGACTTTGTTTTTGATAAACATTTCTTAGATGTCTGGAAAGAAAAAATGCCCCAGGCGTCTGTTAATGAATTTGCTGACTGCGGTCATTATATTCTTGAAGATGCAGCTGAAGAGGTGATCCCTCTGGTTAAAACATTTATGGCAGATAATCCATAAATGAACACCTATAGTGTCGTTAAATCCTTAACGGCACTAAGTTTATAAAAACACTAAAGGTAGATATTCACTCATTTATGCAAAATATCAATCAAGCCAATCTTTGCCGACATCTTATCGATGCTGCTGACAACATACCTAAATCCCTTGCTGTTGCCGTTCAGAAGCAGCAGTTTAATAAACTGACTTACCAGGAAATTGACTTTGAGTCACTTAACCGGCGCAGTGATCAGATCGCTTTTGCGCTTAATCAGTATGGTTTAAAAAGCGGTGATAAAGCGGTACTGATGGTAACACCCAGCATTGATTTTTTTGCCCTGACATTTGCATTATTTAAAGCCGGTATTGTTCCAATACTAGTGGATCCCGGTATGGGCACTAAAAACCTTAAACAGTGCTTTAGCGAGGCGCTGCCGGATATATTTATCGGTATTCCCAAGGCCCATCTGGCAAGGCGTTTATTCGGCTGGGGTAAGGAAAGTATTAAGCATAACATCACAGTTGCAGGATCCGGCCTATGGGGCGGCAGCAGTTTAAAAACTTTATTGAGAAAATATAAAACAGAGCAGCCCTATGAGATGGTTAAGCTGGAGCAGGAGCAGATGGCCGCTATTCTGTTTACCAGCGGCAGCACCGGCACGCCGAAAGGTGTGGTTTACAGCCATGCGATGTTTGAAGCGCAGATCAATGTGTTAAAAAATGATTATGCCATACAGTCGGGTGAAGCAGATCTTGCCACTTTTCCACTGTTTTCTCTGTTCGGTCCGGCACTAGGCATGGCATCCATTGTTCCTGATATGGACGCCAGTAAACCAATTACAGCCGATCCGAATAATATATTTGCCGCCATTGAAAAATATCAGTGCTCGAATCTGTTTGCCAATCCGGCACTAATAGAGCTGCTGGGCCAGGCTGGTTTAGTACAGAGCTTAAAACTGCACAGTATTAAACGTGTAATTTCGGCCGGTGCACCAGCTACCCTGCCCTCTATTGAACGTTTTACTAAACTGCTTGATAAAGGAGTTGAAATACTCAATTCATACGGAGCCACTGAATCACTGCCTATAAGTAAAATCGGCAGTCAGCAGCTGCTGCAGACAGAGTCTATTACCGACAGCGGCGGCGGCATCTGTGTTGGATTACCAGTGGATGCAACCGAGATCACTATTATTAAAATCAGTGAACAGGTTATTGAAAACTGGGATGAGAAGCTTAGTCTGCCCCCTTATGAGATAGGCGAAATTGTGGTTAAAGGTCCGCAGGTTAGTTCAAGCTATTATCATAGAGATCAGGCAACACTAGCCAGTAAAATCAATGACGGCACAGCAGTACGTCACCGCATGGGTGATCTTGGTTATCTCGATGAGTCCGGTAAACTATGGATGTGCGGCCGTAAGTCTCATGCTGTTGATTCTGTGTATAAAAATGAATTAAAAAGTTATTTTTCAATTCCCTGCGAACGCATTTTTAATACCCACCCTGCTGTTAAACGCAGTGCTCTGGTTGCAGTGCAGCTTAATGAACAGACAGTACCGCTGCTGTGCATTGAACTAATCAGCAAACCGTCGGAAAGTTCGATTAAACTTTTTAATGAATTAAAATTTATGGCTGACCGCCACCCGCAGACAGCAGGTATTAAAGAGTTTTTAATTCATCAGGCTTTTCCTATGGATATCCGTCACAATGCAAAAATTTTCCGCGAGAAACTAGCCCTGTGGGCGCAGCAGCAGATTAGTAAATAACTGGAACCCTTAATAATGCCTTTTAATGAAACTCCCCCGTTCAATCAGTTAGATGAAAAACAGCAGGCTGTATTAAAACAGCTTGCCGGCCAGGTAAAGTCTGTTTTTGTTACCGGTGCCGGCGGTTTTTTAGGTAAAGCATTATGCAGATACCTGCGCGCCGCCGATATTAATGTGGTTGGTTTTGCGCGCGGCAGTTACCCGGAACTCAAAGATATGGGCGTGCGGTTAATTCAAGGTGATATCGCAGATAAACAGACTCTGTTAAAGGCGATGCAGAGCTGTGATCTGGTCTTTCATGTTGCCTCGAAGGCGGGAGTCTGGGGCAGTAAAGATTCTTATTTTCAGCCGAATGTACACGGCACAGAGAATATCATTGAAGCCTGCCGCGAACTTAATATTTCCCGCCTGGTATATACCAGTACGCCAAGTGTGACCTTCTGTGGCCAGGATGAAGACGGTATTAATGAATCTCAACCCTACGCACAGCGCTATTTAAATTTTTACGGTTTATCTAAAGCAGCGGCTGAGCAGAGTGTGCTGCAGGCAGATTCAGCCGGTCTTAAAACCGTTGCCCTGCGCCCGCATTTAATCTGGGGCCCCGGTGATCCGCATCTGGTGCCGCGCGTGCTGGAGCGCGCACAGGCAGGAAGATTAAAGCTGGTCGGTAAAACAGACAAACTTGTTGATACTATATATATCGATAATGCGGTATATGCACACCTGTTAGCGGCGGTAAAACTGAGTGAAACATCTCCAGCCTGTGCCGGAAAAGCGTATTTTTTAAGTAACGATCAGCCGATCCTGATGGCTGATATGCTTAATAAAATCCTGGCTTGTAAGGATTTGCCAGCGATCACTAAACGAATACCGGCGGCTCTCGCTTATGCTGTCGGTACAGTATTAGAATGGCTGTATTTAGGACTGCGCAAAAAGGAAGAGCCGATAATGACCCGTTTTGTCGCTCGTCAGCTGTCAACCAGCCACTATTTTGATATCAGCGCGGCTAAACATGATCTTGATTACCAGCCTCTGGTTTCGATTGAGCAGGGTATGGAAAAACTTAAAGCTTCTCTTTAACTATTTATAAAGCGGACCGTTAAGCTCTGTTTCAATAAGAAACAGGCGTGTGTCCAGCTCTAACTGATGGTATTCGGGCAGCATATGCAGACACAATTTATAAAATGCTTTGTTATGCTGTTTCTCTTTGAGGTGGGCTAATTCATGCACCACTATCATATCCAGCATGACCTGCGGTGCTTCTTTAAATAAGGAAGCGATACGAATCTCCTGTTTAGCCTTTAATTTTCCGCCCTGCACGCGGGATACATAGGTATGTGTGCCTAGTGCATGTTTGACCAGCTGCAGTTTAGCATCGTAACTCACTCTGCTGACTGGTGCGGATTGTTTTATATACCTTTTTTTATAATTCTGAACGTAATCATAAAGTGCTTTTTCACTATTAACTGTATGTTTACAGGGATATTTTTTGATCAGGTAAGCAGCCAGCTGCTTTTGTTTAACTAATGATTCAACCTGATCAACAATATGAGCGGGATAATGGTTTACATACTTGAGCACTTTCATGGAGATAGACTTAAATTATTTATATTAATGGTGATTATATCACTCGTTTTTATTATCTGTAATGTTTAAACTAGATCAATCACTTATAACCCTTTGGAAAGATAATGATTGAAAGAATACAAACTAAACAGCGCATGAGCCGTATTGTTAAACATAACGGTACGATTTACCTGTGCGGACAGGTATGTGCAGATGCATCTAAAGATATTACTGAACAAACGCAGACTATGCTGGATAAAGTAGATCAGCTGCTGATTGAAGCAGGAAGTGACCGTCAGCACATACTCTCTGCAACCATCTACGTTAAAGATATGGCCGAGCATTTTGCGCCGATGAACGCAGTCTGGGATGCCTGGGTGCCGGAAGGATTCGCTCCAGCCCGTGCATGTGTTGAAGCATCTATGGCGCGCGATGTTTTATTAGTCGAAATATCTGTAGTCGCTGCAGAAAAATAATCCTCTTACAGCAAGATATTCAGCACCGGGATTATTATTTTAGAGCAGATAGTCCCGTTTATTTTCCTGCACATACCCCAGCAAAATAGTATACTATTTATATCTAACCTTATAAAAAGTAACAACCGCAATGAATGCCCTCTCTTTTGACAACCGTTTTATTAATAATCTACCCGCAGATTCAGAAACTGATAATTACTGCAGAAGTGTTGAAAATGCCGCATTTTCCTTTGTTTCGGCAGCAAAAACATCAGCACCAAAATTAATCGCGGTAACGCCGTTATTCGCTAAGCAGTTAGGCTTTTCTGAGCAGGATATAAAAGGCAGTGAATTCCCGCAGGTGATGACAGGTAACAAATTATTACCCGGTATGCAGAGCTATGCACTTTGTTACGGCGGACATCAGTTCGGTCAGTGGGCCGGGCAGTTAGGTGACGGACGGGCAGTTAACCTTGGCGAACTGACAACTACATCTTTAGGTCATCAGACGCTGCAGCTTAAAGGGGCCGGCAAAACGCCCTATTCCCGTCAGGCGGACGGCATGGCAGTATTACGCTCATCAATTCGCGAGTTTTTATGCTCAGAAGCGATGTTTCATTTAGGTATTCCAACAACACGGGCATTAAGTTTGTGTTTAAGCGGTGAACAAGTTGTACGTGATAAAATGTATGACGGCAACGCATCCCTTGAGCCCTGTGCGATCGTCTGCCGCGTTTCCGCTTCTTTTCTGCGTTTCGGCAGTTTTCAACTTCCGGCATCCCGCGGTGAAGAAAAGCTTTTAACTAAACTGGTGCAGCACAGTATCAAAACAGATTTCCCCCATTTATTAATCGACGGCGTTGATTTTACTAGGGAAATCTATCTCGCCTGGTTTAGTGAAATTTCTCAGCGAACCAGCGCAATGATAGTGCACTGGATGCGTGTCGGTTTTGTTCATGGTGTAATGAACACCGATAATATGTCCATACTTGGTGAGACCATTGATTACGGTCCCTACGGCTGGATTGATGATTTTGATCTCAACTGGACGCCGAATACTACAGATGCATATGAAAAGCGCTATCGTTTTGGCGGACAGGCAGAAATAGGTCAATGGAATCTATTTCAACTGGCTAATGCCATATTTCCATTAATCGGCGAAGCAGAGCCGCTGCAGGCGATTATGAGTGACTTTGCACTTAATTATCAAAACAGCTGGCGCACTATGATGGCCTCAAAACTCGGCTTTAAGGACTACCAGGGGCAAAGTGACCTGTACTTGTTTCAATCTTTAGAAAAACTATTAACTACAGTCGAAACAGATATGACCATCTTTTACCGCCTGCTGGCGACACTGCCAAATGACTTAAATACAGATGCGCATGAACAGTGGCTGGCACTGTTGGGCCCCTGTTTTTATAAACTGCATGAACTTGAAGCAGGTTATTTACAAGATTTTACTTCGTGGCTGAAACGTTACCTTGTCCGTCTTAATTATGATGGTTTAACACAGGTGCAGCGTGCCGAGGCAATGAACCAGGTTAATCCTAAATACGTATTACGCAACTATCTTGCCCAGCAGGCGATAGAACTTGCTGAACAGGGAGATTTTAGCGAAATTCACAAGCTTCAGCTGATACTGCAGTCACCCTATAAAGAACAAGCCGAATTTCAGGACTACGCAAAAAAACGTCCCGACTGGGCGCGAGATAAAGTCGGCTGTTCAATGTTATCCTGCAGTTCATAAAGCAGAGTACTTCCAGTGCCGAGATTAAGCAGATACCGACAATCAGCACTGCTTTTATATCTTGACTACAATTTAAAGATACTCAATTGTTTTGTGATGCGGCCGTTGTTTCACGCAGACGCCCTGCAATTATTGTTACTGCGGCTCTATTTTTTTAATATCGATATTAGTTTTATTAACATATGGGGATATATTAACAATATGTGCACTGTAAGGTTTTAGTGCTTTGAACTCCTTCGGATCAGTAATTAGAAGAATTTTTTCATGGAAAATAAACAGTCCCTTTCGACCAACCTGCTTCGTTTATCTACTGATAAATCGCAATTATTACTCTTGATCACCGCTGTTCAAGAGGAGATTAATGAAGCCAGTTTGACTGAAATTTTCCACCAGTCTGATTATACCAGTCTTAAATTAAATACTGACGGCATTAAACAAGCGGTACAAAGCTTTCAGCGTCTTGAAAGTGAAAAGGAACGCAGTGCAGAACTTGAGTCTATTGCCATTGCTGACCGCCTGGATGCACAGTTAAGCATCACTTTTGATCCCTTAAAAATGCAGGCTAAAGCACGTATTGTGTGCGCCTATGCAGGTTCTGCAGTCACACTGGAGCAGTTAAAACAGGAGATGGATGAATTAGAGATTAATACAGGTATTAGTGAAAAAACATTACATTTACTGGTCAATAAATCTGCACAGGCAAAACCCGGAACGGTTTACCAGGCGACAATAGCCAAAGGTAAGCAGCCGGTTAATGGTACTGATGCAACATTTGAGCGTTTAGTAGAAACACCAAGGGAACGGCTGTTAAGACCAAAAAAAATCTCCGAGGATCGTGTGGATATGCGCAATTTAGGTGAATTAATTACAGTCAAACCCGGCAGTGAATTAATGCGTAAACATCCTCATACAGAAGGCTGCTCGGGCATAACGGTTACCGGCGAAATAGTGAAACACACGCCTGGTAAAGACTTTTCTTTAGAAGTCGGCGAAAACACTGAAATTTCATCAACGGATCCTAACCTGCTTACTGCTTCCATTGCCGGTATCCCAAAAGTACTGAGCAACGGCATGATGGTCGACGATGTATTAACCATAGACAATGTTGATGTTGGTAACGGTCATGTGGACTACGAAGGCAGCGTTATAGTCACTGGTGATATTTGTGACGGCATGAAAGTCAATGCATCGGGAGATATTACGGTTGCCGGTTTTATTGAATCTGCAGATATCACATGCGGCGGTGATCTGATTGTAAGTAAAGGTATTTTGGGGCATCAGATTGAACCGGGAAGTGATAAATTCTCCTGTAATATAAACTGTAAGGGAACGGTTGCGGCCAATCTCAGCCAGTATTCAAAAATCCACGCAGGTCAGGAGCTCAATATAAAAAACCAGCTGCTGCACTGCCATGTTATCTGCGCAGGAGAAATTAACGTTAAAGATGACAGCGGTATGAAAGGAACCATTTTAGGCGGCTTATTATGTACAAGCAAAGGTGTAAATACAGTTACACTCGGCGCAAGTGCCGGCACCAGAACAACGATTGATCTTATCGGTGAGTATCCAAAATTAATGGAAAATAAAAAACAGATCAAAGCAGCAATAGCAGCCGCCGAAGAAAAATTACAAAGCGTCGCAGATACACAGCGTAAAATAGCTATTTTCCCGGACAGTCAAAAGAAACAGGAGATCAGCGACAACTTACTGCTCACCAAAGATCACGCTGAAAAGCGAATTCTTGAGCTCAATGCGCAATTGGAAGATTATTTAACTGCCTTACAGGCATATTTTGACCAGGCTAAAGTTATCGCCGCAAAAGAGCTGCATAATGATGTTTCAGTGCTGATAGGACGCGACGTGTTCCGCTCCGCCCGCAGCTATGGTCCAACCAAAATTCAGGTTCAAGAGTATAAATTGTCCGCCGAACCTTTTTTACCTTAAAACTGTCTGCCCCGCAGATTAATTCTTACCAGCACGTATCTGTCTACTGAGAGCCTGCAGCTCTTTGATAAGCTTGGTACGCTGTCCGGCTGATAAACCTGCCTGATATTTAAGACGGTTATAATTGACTGCAAACTTCTCAAATAATGGTGTAGGACGATTAATTGACAGCCTGATATTTTCAGCATAATCACTAACAGTCTGACCTTTGCCGCGTATTACTCCAAGCTTTGCGTAATAAGCCTGCAGCTGCAGATAAAGGCGGTCTTCAACTTCTCTTTTTTTCTTCTGCCAGGGTTTAAAAGTGATCAGCACCACAAACAAAAATGCGCACAACATCATAACCAATATGCCGTAGAGCATATTCAGCCAGGCATATTGTGCAAACCAGGATGTTAACAGCTCAAGCTGTTTTTTATTATCATAATTAATAACCCAGACAGCCCATAAATAATCCAGCCGGGCTAAATTCAAGCGTAAATCATTTAAAAAGCTAATATGGCGCCATTTTTGTAATGACAGATACTGGCCGGCTAAAAATTCACTGCTGTCCGATAACGCACCTTCTAATCCCAGCTCTACACGTTCAGGGGCAACATAAGCGGTAGGATCTACTCTTTGCCACTGGCCATCCTGCCATATTTCTGCCCACGCATGGGCATCATATTGACGCACAGTCAAAAAATTCAGATCTGCCTGCCACTCCCCGCCAAGATAACCGGTTACCATGCGGGCTGGAATGCCTAAGCTTCGTGCTGCATAAACATAAGCACCTGCATAATGAACACAGAACCCAGCCTGGGTTGAAAACAGGAAGTCATCGATCTGCTCTGCACCAAGTACAGGCGGCTGAAGCGTATAACGAAAAGCCTGTGCAGAAAAACCGTCAAGCAGCAGTTTAAGTACTTTATCCTTTGACAGTCCCCGCTTTAATTGAGCGGCAAGCCACAAGCGAGTTTTCTCATTTCCCTGCTCAGGCAGCTTTGTCAGCTGAAAGCGGCGCTCTGCACTTAGTGATATTGAATTTACTGACTGGTATAAATCAGCAGTAAAATCTTTTCTTTTAAAAACCGGCTGCCTGCTGCGCAGTGAATAATCCGACAGGTTGACGGCACTAAAAGAAACCTGAGAAAAATCAAGAGCCGGAATCCAGGTTTTATAATGCGGCTCAAGAATTAAGTCATAACTATTGAGTTTGCCGCTCAAACCGTAAAGACTGCTCTCCCCATTTAATACGGTTTTTTCTTCCTCTTTTTTGACCGCTGACTGCGACCATGTTCTACCGTCAAAGGCATCTAATATCATAACTCGCCAGTAACGCTCACTTTCTTCTACAGGAGCACCAGTAAACGAAGCACGAAAGGCCAGCTCACTGGAACGGCTTAACTGCGCAATTTCTCCCGGACTTACACTGTCACTTAAGCCCGTTGCTGCTTGTTTTTGTAAAGGTACTTTCCATAACGAAGGTAAACGGGGAATGACAATAAACAGCACTACTGCTAAGGGAAGGCTGACCGCAGCACTTTTAAACAGCAGTTTACTTTGTTCGGCAAAAAGACAGTGCGGAGCATGAATACTAAGTAAAACCGCTAATAGTAACAGAATCAGTCCCCCGCCAAGCAGCGAGGTAACAATACTGCTGTTAAAAATAAAAAACAGGGCAACTAATATAAAACCGGTATTCACAAAATAATGCACATCACGTTCGGACTTCAACTCTAAAAATTTAAGGCTGAAACCTAACAATATAAGATGCAGCATAACACTAAATAAACCCTGCTTATAAACCAGCACTATGATTAAAAAAGTGCTCAGTAATGCAGCACTGTTTAACAGCAGTTTAGGTAATATAGAAACCCGCCCGTAAAATAAAACAATACGCCAGGCTGCACATAACAGGCCGAAGATAAGCAGAAGCGGGTTTATATTATTAAATAAAGAAGCGGCAATCGCGATATAAGAGAGATTAATAAGCACTAAACTCTGCCGGGTAAGAAATTCCTTCATTGCCCGGCTCCGTAAAGAGCCAGCTGCCGTAAGCATGTGGCTTTTCCGTCCGAGCCATGCTCAGCAGTTATCACTTGATCCTTCAGTTTTAAAACAAAACTAACATTATTTTTATATAACTCAATCACTTGATAACAAAGTGCGCTGAGTTTTGCTTCTAAATCCAGAAAAGCATAATCGTCAATGTCTAAAATAACATCTCCGCCCTGTGACTGTTCAAACTGTTTACTAAGCATACCGCGACCCTGTGCGACTTGTTTCCAGGCCACTGATTTTAAAGACTCTCCAGGCTGATAAGACTTAAGCATGGCAAACTGCTCAAAACCACTATCAAAACTGCGCAGTCCATTGTTTGTTTGTTTACCGGGCAGAGTCTGCACAACACAATATTGTTCTAGCGGCTGCGGATATATCAGGCATTTAAACCCGAAATCGATATGTGTCCAGACAGAGAATAATCCGAAGGGAAAGCGTGAACTGACCGTCACCCTGCCCGGCTCAAACCAGCCGCGTTTTTTTGACAATGCGTAAAGTACAGCACTTTCTTCAGTCAGAATTGACTGCAGGGGTGAGCTGGATTTTTTAAATTCATAATGTACCTGCTGCGCCCTGCCCCTTTGTCTGCTGATTCGTAATGAACAGCAGCAGTCCTGGCCGGCAAACTGTGCTTTTACCGGATTTGCTGTCAGTGTGAGATTCGCAAGGTTCTGATAACTTAACAGTAGACAGGTGAGCATAAAACTGCAGAGGAAAAATACCACAAACAGGATCAGATTATTCTGATAATTGGTACCTAATAGGAACAGCATTAAAACGGTTAATATATATAAAAAACCCGCTCTGGAAGGGAAAATAAATGTATTACCGCGATTTAAAGTAATTGTTTTAACCGCCGGTATACGTCTTTTTAACCAGCTCTCAAAACGAGTCTGCATTAAACTTTTAAAATAGTTTTTATTGATCATCAGTCTAACGGATCCACGCTGTCAAGCAGGGTACGGCTAAGTACATTATCACCATGTCCGGCCGAAATACCTGCTAAACGATGATCGGTCACCGCAATGAATACCGCTTGAATATCCTCCGGAATAACATAATCGCGCTGATTTATAAAAGCCATTGCTTTTGCAGCCTGCAGTAATATCTTGCTGCACCGGGGAGATAACGGATTAGCATAGGTACCGCTGTAACGGCTCTCATTAATTAAACGCAGCAGATAATGTAATACATTATCACCTGCCTGTACTGCTCTTACGGCCTTCTGCATAGCAAACAAAGTGTCCAGATCAATAAGCGCATCTAAGCTCAGTTTTTTATCAGAAAAAACCTCTCCTTTAAGCATAGCTAACTCCGAACTCTGATCCGGGTAACCTAAGGCAATACGCATCATAAACCGGTCTAACTGCGACTCAGGTAATGGAAAAGTACCGGCCTGATCTAAGGGGTTTTGTGTTGCAATAACAAAAAACGGCCGCGGTAACGGATAACTGTCACTGTCAATAGAAATCTGGCGCTCTTCCATTGCTTCTAATAATGCGCTTTGTGTTTTCGGACTAGCACGGTTTATCTCATCGGCAAGTAATACCTGGCAGAAAACCGGGCCCTGATGAAAATTAAACAGTTGTTTAGCTGCATCAAATATGGATACGCCGAGAATATCAGCAGGCAGCATATCGCTGGTAAACTGTACTCGCCGGTAATCAAGTCCGAGTGTCTGTGCTAATGCAGAAGCCAGGGTGGTTTTACCCATGCCCGGTAAATCTTCAATTAACAGATGCCCGTCGGCTAATAAACACACTAACGCTAATTTAGTCTGCGGCTCTTTTCCTAATAATACCTGGTTAAGCTGTTTAAATATTTCAGCAATCTTATTGTGCATGAACTTCCCTTTGACTGATTTTCAATCGATTAACTCAGATAAGCATAGCAAAAATTTACCTGGCTCAATTTTTATTGATGTCAGACTAGCCTAACAGCGCCCTAACAAGGTAAAATTGCTACCAATATTTTTAACCAACTAACAAAAAGAGTCTGATCAGATGGGAAGAGCATATCAAAACCGTAAAGAGTCTATGGCTAAAACTGCGGGCGCAAAAACTAAAGTTTATTCAAAATATGGTAAAGAAATTTACGTATCTGCGAAAAACGGCGGATTCGATCCCGAGGGCAACCTTTCATTACGCCGTTTAATTGAAAGCGCGAAAAAAGACCAGGTACCGACACATGTTATTGAACGTGCTATTGAAAAAGCCAAAGGCGGCGGCGGTGAAGATTACGAACGTGCAACTTATGAAGGTTTTGGCCCCGGCGGCTGCTCAGTTATCGTTGACTGTTTAACGGATAATAACAAACGTACCTGGACCGATGTGCGTAACTGCTTTATGAAAACAGGCGCAAAAATCGGCTCAACGGGCACAGTGGCGCATATGTTTGAGCATCAGGCTGTATTTGTTTTTGACGGCGAAGATGATGAAGCTGTATTAGAAGAGTTAATGATGGCTGACGTTGATGTTACTGACGTTGAAAGTGAAAACGGTAAAATCTCGGTTTTTTGCCCGCATACGGAATTCTACAAAGCAAAAACAGCACTTCATGATACCTACCCGGATCTTGAACTAGATGTTGAAGAAGTCACCTTTGTGCCGCAGACTGATACTGATATCACTCCTGAACATGTAGAGAAATTTGAAAAATTCATGGACATGTTAGAAGACTGTGATGATGTGCAGAATGTTTATCACAACGCAGTACTGCCTGAATAAGCAGCTCCTGTATAGTTGTTAATAAAAAACCACGTTTTAACGTGGTTTTTTATTAAAATTTACCACGTTTTCCCCTTGAACTAACGGTTTCCTTGCTATCTCAAAGCGGTTGCGCCCATTATTTTTTGCTGCAAACAAGGCTTCGTCAGCATCATTAAGTAAGACATCAAAACTCTCATATGTCGGCGAATTTACGACAATTCCAATGCTCACAGTAATATCTACAGTTAAGGTGTTCATCACAAAAGGATGACGGCTTAATGCCGCCTGCAGGCGTTTAGCGCTCTCTACTCCCCCCGCCTCATCACAGTGCGGTAAGATAATGACAAATTCCTCACCACCATATCGAGCTAAAAAATCAACATCGCGAATTACCTTTTCAAAAACCCGGCATAAATGCTGCAGAGCCTGATCTCCGGCCAGATGCCCGTAGGTATCATTAATATTCTTAAAATAATCGCAGTCTATCATTAACAAAGTAAGCTGAAACTGATGACGCTGAGCACGCAGGAACTCTTCCTGCCCTCTTTCATATAACGCGCGGCGGTTGGCAACATTGGTCAGCTGATCGGTATTAGATATAGTAACCAGAGCTTCTGTTCTGTCCTGCACCAGTTTCTGTAAGGAATCTCGGGAAACCGTTGTTTCGGCCAGTTTTTTACTCATCGCATTAAACTCTGCCGCAAATTTATTAAACTCAGTACTTTGTTGAGAAAGTGTAATCTGCTTATAATTACCCTGCGAAATATTAGCAATACCATATTCAAGATCTTTAATTGACGAGTTAAATACTTTACTGACATTGATGATCCCCCAGGTCAGACCGCAGACGGTAATGCTGAATACCGCAACCAGTAGATAAAACAGCTCCCTAATCGTATTACGCAGGGTTAATTCTGTACTGGAAGCCAGCTGCAGACAGTCTTCACGGATCAATTCTATCTGCGTAAGCAGACGTGCATTAAGATGAGCTGCGATTTTGCCGCTCTTATCCTCTGGCGCTATTTTTTTTATCTGTTTAAAAAGAATGATTAAACTGCCGTTCTGACTGACAATACTATTATGCAGTGTCTGCTGCTGCGGGGTCAGAGCCGGTGCAGAAGAGATAATTCGGGTAAAGTTCTGCTGATCAGCCATCCAGGTATCAGGCCAGTCTTTTAAAGATGAAACATGCTCTTTAAATATATTCAGCTGCAGCTGGTCAACAGCTTCACCAACACGCTGTGTATAATCAACCTGTGACATAGCCGTGCTCAGTGTAATCCATGACCAGAATATAATATAAAAGACAGTTATCATTAAACCGAAACAGGCAAGGCTGAATAGATATAAACGCTGTGTTAGTCCCATATATTCCCCCTTCAGCAGTCGGATAAGACGCTGTTCAAGATTATAATTTTACCGCCATTGGATTCACTTGCCGCAGTACACGAGTATCAAGAAACATTCTGTAATCAGGCAGTTCGACAGATTTTGAGATACCAGAATCATGGATCCACAGGGACTGTGATTGAAAATTCATCAACAGAGAGTGGTTTAAACTCAATTTAAAAATGTAATCCGGCCAAACCCAGTCAATAAACTTCTGGTATGTTCCAATACGTTTAACTATTATTTTTCGAGATTTATCGGGTTCAGCTGCGATATAATTGATCGCATCATTTAAAGCCTGCATAACACAAACTGCCTGTTCAACTTTCTCTGTGTCAGTTAAGCGCCGTGAGATAAGATTGAACATTAATGTATGTAAATTTTTGGTGTTCAGTGTCCGCGCATCCGAGTTAAGCAACTCTACAGTCATAAATGCATAGGGCTCCCAGGGAACAATCACATCAACCTTATTCTGTACAAGCGCCTGCGGCAGTTCATCGGGAGAAAGCGGGTGCAGGCTAATATCGCTTATGGTTAACCCGGCAAGCGCCAGGTAGGTGGTTAACAGGTATTCAGAGGCAGTTCCTCTGGTCAGCCCGACACGCTTACCAGCGAGATCCGCGCTTTCGGAAATATTATTTTTCAGCCTGCTGATCATCTTGACATCATTATCGGACTGCGCAAAACTTGCCAGGGTCACAAAATCATCGCGCTGCAGAGCTTGAAAAACAATCACAGAATCGGAACTAGTGCCGAAATCAGCATCACCTGTTACAACTTGCTCAAAACTTTTTTTGCCGCCGATCACATCATTAATTACCACATTGACACAACTGTCTGTGAAATAACCCTGCGACTCGGCAATATAAAACGGCGCTGATAATGGTGTTTTGGAAACAGCAATAGTGACCGTTGCTTTATTCCTCCCTGAAGCTTTATGTATATCGTTATATATACTGCTCGCATAAACGGAAATAAGCAGGACAAACACAAAACTGATTAAACGCATAGCGCGCCCTTCCATTAATAATTATTGCTAAAGTATAGAATACTAATCGAGTTCTACAGCTGAACAAACTTTTTATAAACAACTATTAAATGATATTGCCATTACTATTAGGTGATTAAAATACAAAATCATCAGTATAAAGCGTAGATCTTTTTCCGTATTCAACAGGCTCCAATAACCACCCCATAAAATAATTTTTCCGTTAATAAGCATAACTGAACTTATATAATTTCCATTAAGTATAGGCGCTGCATACATATTTGTTGTAGAAACAGCAGCTCCCTGCCCCTTCATCATCAAACATTTAAAATTGAAGATATTATTTTATAAATAGTGCGCGTAGCTGCTAGCGAGCTCGCATTTTTGTAGTGACAACCCTGTTATATTTGCTTGACTATAAAGGCTGCCCATAATTCCGGCAGCAGATAGTAAATTGAACAATTTCATTCAACGTACCACTTCATTATCATAAAGGGCACAGACATGATCACACTTGGTGAATACATCATCGAAAAGCAGCACGACTTTCCAGAAGCAACGGGGGAGTTAACACTGTTACTCGGCGCAATACGGTTAGCTGCAAAAGTGGTAAATAGAGAAATCAATAAAGCCGGTTTAGTTGATATTATCGGAGCTACCGGCATTGAGAACGTACAAGGCGAAGTACAGCAGAAAATGGATCTGTATGCTAACGATAAGTTCAAGGCGGCACTAGAAGCACGCGGTGAAGTTTGCGGAATCGCATCGGAGGAGGAAGACGAATTTGTTTCTTTTGACAGCACACGGGGCGTCAACAGTAAATATGTGGTATTAATGGATCCACTGGACGGTTCTTCGAATATTGATGTAAACGTTTCCGTTGGTACCATTTTTTCAATTTTTAAACGTGTCAGTCCTATCGGCCAGCCGGCTACATTAGAAGACTTCCTGCAGCCGGGCATTAAACAGGTTGCCGCCGGTTATGTTATCTACGGCTCATCGACCATGCTGGTATACACCACAGGTAACGGTGTACACGGCTTTACCTGTGATCCTTCATTAGGCGTATTCTACCTTTCTCACGAAAATATGCGCATTCCAGAAGACGGCCGAACCTACTCTATCAATGAAGGTAACTACCTCAAATTTCCAAACGGGGTAAAAAAATACCTTAAATTCTGTCAGGAGATAGATACACCAAGTAACCGTCCATATACATCACGTTATATCGGTTCACTGGTTTCAGATTTTCACCGCAATTTATTAACCGGCGGTATTTACATCTACCCTTCAACCGCCTCTGCACCTAAGGGTAAACTACGCTTATTATACGAATGTAATCCAATGGCCTTTTTAATTGAACAGGCCGGCGGCCGAGCCACTGACGGTTATAATCGAATTATGGAAATCGAACCGACGGAACTGCATCAGCGCATACCTTTCTTCTGCGGCAGTAAGAATATGGTTAACGATACGGATGATTTTATGGCTAAATATTCAGGCTAGTAAAATTCCAGGATATTTATCATTTTCAACAACTAGATAAGCTCACATATCCAGAAAAGCATCCATGCAGATTGAGCATGGGTGTTTTTTTTATAGTCAACTAAAATTTCGACTGTTTACCAGCAAAACAATCAGACCTGCATCTCATTTATCAGCACCAACTATTTACCCGGCACAATAAAGGTGCTACTCGCATTTTATCCCGATCGCTTATATGCTTTTCAAATGAAACTTTATTTGAAGATGACGCTTATCTGTATTCTTTCGTTCCCCTGTCTAGCGGCCGAGGAGCAGGAAAGTGCGGATTTTCACTTCTATAACAGCAGCGAACAAACCACAAAATTTAAGCATATGCTCACCAATACCGGTATTTTAGTTGATGATAACAACATAACAATGAAAACCATTTTAGAAGAAAAAATCCTCTCTATTTTTTACAAAAACAGTGCAGACAGGCAGATTTGCGAGGATCTTCCTTTTATTAAGGACATTGCACTTGGACGATGCAGCGGTGTTTTAATTAAACCCGACGTTGTTGTTACCGCAGGGCACTGTGTCGATGCAGCAATCACTGAACAAACCTGGTTTTTTAATTATCAGCAGGATGAAGATCTCGCGTTAAAAACAGGCTACAAAGTAAAAAGTGTAATTTTTCATAACTTTAATATGATTAAAAGTAATTACTCTTTTAAACGCAGCACTATAAACAAGCAGCGTGAAAAAATCGGTATGCCGCCTTTACCAGCTGATATATATGATTATTCAGAATATAGGGATCTGGCATTGTTAAAACTAAATAAACCTGTTGACGGTTACATGCCCTTAAATATTAATTATGATCCTTTTCTCAAAGGACGAACAGCAGTGTCAGTCGGTCATCCTTTAGGGCTTTCATTAAAATTTAATCACAATGGTTTTTTAAAAAAAATGGGCAACCCCTATTATATGACCACCAATATTGGAACATTAAAGGGCAATTCAGGCGGTCCGTTATTTGACCTTGAAACGGGTGATCTCATTGGCATTACGGTCAACCAGGGCTTTAATGTCACATTCGGTATAAAACCAGGACGACGCTGCTACGGTTTTAAGAATCAGTTAAGCACAGCAGAAGATATTAAGCATTTGAGCGGTCATATGACCCTGGTACAAGTTAAACCGTTTATTAATAGCGCAGATAAGTGATTTAACGATATTTATCTGTTTAGCCTAGGTTTCACTTTTGCTAAAATGCAGATTGTCACTTGCTGTCTATAGGGAAATAGAAACTGGCATGAGTAAACAATCGGGTTTTACCCTTATTGAACTGGTAGTCGTTATTATCGTCCTAGGCATACTTAGCGCGGCAGCCGCCCCCAAATTTATTAATCTAAGCAGTGATGCGCGTATCTCTACACTAAAAGGAATGAAAGGCGCCGTCTCCACTGCAGCCCTGCTCTCCTATTCAAAAACAATCCTGCTTGGTTTAGAAAAAAGTAGTGAAACGGATGTTCAGATAGGCGCCGATACCATAAGAAGTGTTTACGGCTACCCGAAAGCAGAATTCAGTACAACCTGGTCTAAACTGCTGGATGCTGAATTTGGTGAATCCGGTTATGATGATCGTGATGCACATGAGTGGATGTGGCGTAACGTTAGTAATGACGGCCTGTATTTTATGCCCAGAGGCTATTCGCAAACGGCGCAGAACTGCTGGGTACGTTATGCACAGGCGACAGCCGCCGGGGGACAGTACCAGTTATCACTTAAAATCAGCGGCTGTTAAAAAACATATAAAACCGAAGCTCTTAAGCTTCGGTTTATTTGCCTAGCCTGATCAACGGCTGAAGAAAGCACGCTGCAGTGCAGTTTCTAAGCCGCGCACTTCCGCTAAGCCTTTCAAACGGCCGATTGCCGAATAACCCGGATTAGTTTTCTTGTTGAGATCATCAAGCATCTGGTGGCCGTGATCCGGGCGCATCGGAATTAAACGTTTATCTCCAGCATCAGCGCGGCGCTGCTCCTCTTTTAATATTTCCATTACCACACTGTACATATCCACGTCGCCGTGAAGGTGGGCGGCTTCATGAAAATTCTTCGGATTTTCTTCACGCTGTGTTGAACGAAGATGCGTAAAATAGATACGATCTCCATGCTGTCTGATCATCTCGACTAAATCATTATCACCGCGTACCCCGTATGAACCGGTACACATAGTAAGACCATTTTTTATACTGGGTACAGCTTTGGTTAACCAGTTAATATCTTCAATCGTAGAAACAACACGCGGTAAACCGAGAATAGGACGAGGCGGATCATCCGGGTGAACTGCAAGCTTCAAACCAGTACTGTCACAAACCGGCATTAAAGACTGCAGAAATAAAGCGAGATGCTCCCGTAAGGTATTTTTGCAGATACCAGTATAACGGTCCAGCTGGCTTTGAAATTCTTCCAGCGTGTAACCTTCTTCTGCTCCGGGCAAACCGGCAATAATATTCGCGGTTAATTTCTTAATATCACTGTCGGACATATTATCAAAATAGATTTTTGCCTGCTCCTGCTCTGCCGCAGAGTATTCATTTTCAGCCCCGGGGCGTTTAAGAATATGCAGCTCAAATGCACTGAATGCGGTATGATCAAAACGTAATGCCCGTGAGCCGTCCGGCATTTCAAATTCAAGATCAGTTCGTGTCCAGTCCAAAACCGGCATAAAGTTATAACAGACAGTATCAATACCGCATGTGGCTAGGTTACGCAGTGTCTGCTGATAATTTTCTATCCACTGCTCAAAGTTACCGGTACGGGTTTTAATTTCTTCATGTACCGGAACGCTTTCCACAACAGACCAGGTTAAGCCTTTACTTTCAATCAATTCTTTACGCGCCAGTATGACCTCTTTGCTCCACACCTGGCCGTTAGGAATCTCATGCAGCGCATTGACAATTCCGGTTGCTCCAGCCTGACGAATATCGTTTAAAGACACAGGGTCATTAGGTCCGTACCAACGCCAAGTTTGTTCCATAACAATTTCCTCTCTTATCGTTTTTATGATTATTTAGTTAAAACAGCGCCCTTCAATAATAAATTTATCGAATAGACAGTTCATTTTGTTTGTTTTTAAAGTGCAGCTAGAAAGCGCCGGCAGTGCCTGACACTACTTACTTTTATCTGACGGCTTGAAGGTGGACAACGGGATTCGAACTGAACAGGTATCCGTCAAAATTCGGATCATCAATATCAGACAATTCCAGCAGCCGCTGCTTAACATTTTCCAGGTGCTGCCACATGGCATGTTTTGCTCCAATCGGATCTTTACGCTGCATGGCGGCAAGAATCTGCACATGATCATCAAACCACTCGTCTCTATATGCCTGATCTATAATGCGTGTATGCAGCTTCTGCCACATAGGGCTGTTCTCACGGGCATCCCAGGAATGCTTGAGCATATCGACCAGTACAGAATTTTGTGTGGCCTCAGCAATACACAGATGAAACTGTTTGTCCCCCGTACATTCACAGCTGCCGCTGGCCAGCTCCTGACGCTCTACCTCAAGTGCGGCGCGTAATTTACTTATATCCCCCGGTATCACCTGGATAGCCGCAAATTCCGCAATATTGCTTTCAAGCAGCTGCCTGGCCTGCAGCATTTCAAAGGGGCCGGCTTCATCATTGCTGATTATTTCCCGGCTTTGAGATTTATCCGGGATATTAATAATGTAAACCCCCGACCCCTTGCGGACTTCAACCAGATTTTCTAGTTCCAGCATAATTATTGCTTCGCGCACAACGGTGCGTCCGACATCAAGATCTTCAGCAATATTGCGCTCCGGAGGCAGGCGTTCGCCGATCTTATATTCCCCGTTGGTCAACTTTCGACGTAAAATCATGCCCAATTCCTGATAGGGACGTTTCGGCTCAAATGGCATCATAATGCGGCTCTGTTTCATTATATTAAGTCAAATTCGGCGGCAGCTGTTATCTGCAAATACAGCTGTGCCTGCGTACGATTTCCCGGGCATCTGCACCTTCAAGCTGAAAATATAAAAATGCCCGGCAGTTAATATATGCACTACTTTTTCAGCCTTAACAGACCGGCGTAATTACTGCACTGCTTTAATTTCTTCAACTAATGCACTCAGCTCCGGATTTGATTTAGCCAGATCTGCGTACATAGGCTGCACAGCTTCCACAAAGGCGGGTTTATTCGGTGTAACAAACTTAACGCCCATCTTCTCAGCTTTAGCACGTTCCTGCTGCTCCGAATCTGCCCAAAGCTGTTTCATCAGCTGCATCGAATTCATTGCAGCAGTTTTAAGCGCGGCCTGATTTTCTTTGGACAAAGCATCGAATGATTTAGTTGAAATAACCAGAACATCGGGCACCATAGTGTGCTCATCTAAGCTGAAGTATTTTGATACTTCACTATGGCGGCTGAGGCTGAATGAAGGAATATTATTTTCAGCAGCATCTACCACTCCCTGCTGCAGCGCAGTATATAACTCTCCATAGGCAAGAGGTGTCGGGCTTCCGCCTAAAGATTTAACCATATTGATAGCTGTCGGGCTCGGCTGAACACGTATTTTCATACCGTCAAGATCTTCCGGGTTGATAATAGGCTTAGAAGTATAAAAACTGCGCGCGCCTGCTTCATAATAAGTCAGGCCGATAAAACCGCTGTCACGTGAAGATGCAAGAATCTGCTCCCCGACCGGACCTTCTTTCACATTAAAGTAATGCTGCTGATCTCGAAATAGATATGGAAGATTAAAAGCAGAGTAATCAGAAGAGAAAGCTTCCAGCTCGGCCGCATTAGTTTTTACCATATCCAGCGCACCGTTCTGCATCAATTCCATTGATTCACGCTGCGTACCTAACTGGGCATCGGGATATATGCGTATTCTTACTTCGCCGTCAGTCAGTTCACGTACTTCTTTCGCCATTTCTGTCATAGCTTTATGCACAGCATGGTCACGGTTGTGGTTATGACTTAATTTAAAAGTAGTTGCGGCAAAAGCTGATGCTGAAAAGCCGACTGTCAGTGCCGTGCCGATAACTGCTGATAAAACGTTTTTACGCATATTCATATTTTTATTCTCCAGTTTTATTGGTTGTCCAATTGTCAGTGTTTTTGTAAGTGGATGCATTATTACTGCTGCAGATGGTTTTGGTCAAAGCAAAAAACACAATTGGTCGACCTTTATCACAGTTTTGCCGGTACTTTTGGCCAACCAATATTTGTGTGACTTATCTCACATGACAGCAGACGAAGTTTATTTATACTCGTCACACCAATTTGGAGGTACTGCAGCTCAATTAATACAGCAGCGTCAGTAGTTCTTTTACTTAAAGGAAACAACATGAATAAAATGGTTGCATATATTAACCGGGGGTTAGCAGGTTTTACCATCTCGCTCTCTGCCTTCTTAGTCTTCTGTGTTATCTGGCAGGTAATCTCACGCTATGTAGTTGGTAAACCAAGCACGGTGACCGATGAACTAGCCCGCTATCTGTTTATGTGGGTGGCACTGATCGGCGCAGCTTATACAACGGGTGTTAGACGGCATTTAGCCATCGATTTAATGACCATGAAGCTCAAAGGAAAAAGAAAAATTGTCAATGAAATCGTTATCCAGACTGCGATTGCCGCTTTTGCTTTAATTGTTTTAGTTTACGGCGGTACGAATCTGGCTCTCAAAACTCTGTCAACAGGTCAGGTTACACCTGCCTTAGGTTTACAGATGGGTTACATCTATTTCTGTCTGCCGATCAGCGGTATTTTGATAACTTTTTACTCTTTCGTTTTTGCACAAGAGAAAGTTAAGCAGCTTTTTCAGTCCAAAAGCCTTGCTGCAGAACAACAATAATTACTCTATATAGGAATTCAATTATGGAATGGCAGATCATTCTCACACTTTTCGGCAGCTTTGCGGTCCTTCTCTGTTTAGGGATCCCCGTATCGTTTGCTATCGGTTTATCATCACTGGCAACTATTTTATTAAGTCTGCCGTTAGATCCTGCAATAGCTGTTGTCGCGCAGCGTATGGCTGCCGGATTAGACAATTTTGCGTTGTTAGCTATCCCGTTCTTTATTCTGGCGGGCAATATTATGAATCAGGGCGGCATAGCAATCCGCTTAATTAATTTTGCCAAAGTATTAGGCGGACGTTTACCAGGCTCGCTTGCTCATGTAAACGTAATGGCTAATATGATGTTCGGCTCTATTTCCGGATCAGCAGTAGCCTCGGCAGCTGCTGTCGGCGGCACCATGGCGCCTCTGCAGAAAAAAGACGGCTACGACGAAAACTTTTCAGCAGCAGTTAATATTACCTCATGTCCGACAGGTTTATTAATCCCGCCAAGTAATACTCTGATCGTTTTTTCCTTAGTTTCCGGCGGTACATCTATCGCGGCGCTTTTTCTGGCAGGTTATATTCCCGGTATTATTATGGGGCTCAGCCTGATGTGTGTAGCGGCTTTTATTGCAAAACGACGCGGATACCCGCTTGATGAGAAACCAAGTCTGGCTGTTGTATGGGACACAACACTAAAAGCACTGCCCTCTTTGACCCTTATTATTATTATTATGGGCGGTATTATCGGCGGCATCTTCACGGCGACGGAAGCGTCAGCAATCGCAGTTGTCTATACCTTTTTACTGGCAGTAGTATTTTACCGCGAAGTAAAAATCACAGATCTTCCTAAAATCATCCTGGAATCTGCGGTAACCACCTCTATTGTACTGCTGCTGGTCGGCGCTTCAATGGGCATGTCATGGGCTATGGCTAATGGTGATATTCCTTATATGATTGCCGATGCCCTGCTGGCGATTTCCGAAAATCCGTTAATCATTCTGCTTATCATTAATGTGATCCTGCTGATTGTCGGTATCTTTATGGATATGACCCCGGCCATTCTGATTTTCACACCAATCTTCCTGCCTATCGCGTTAGATTTAGGTATTGATCCCGTTCATTTCGGCATCATGATGACCTTTAATCTGGCTATCGGTATCTGTACGCCGCCAGTGGGCAGTGCGTTATTTATCGGCTGCTCTGTTGCTAAGGTCTCGATTGATAAGGTAATTAAACCGCTGCTGCCTTTCTATGCAGCCCTGATTGCAGCACTGGCGGCGGTCACCTTTATTCCTGAATTAAGTTTATTCCTGCCTCGCTTGTTCTTAGGTTATTAACCGCGCAGCAGGAAATATAAATAATGCTTATTAAATACAGTTAATAAGCATTCTATTAAGTAACTAAACCAGTATCTTTATTTCGTCAGCTATAACAGCTGAAATTTACGGAGCAAAAATGTCTAATAATATTACCAATACAAGAATAAGCACCAAGGTTATCCGCCCTCATTTTGACCGTTCATTATTAAAAAGCCGCATCGTGCATTTGGGTTTCGGCGCATTCCACCGCGCTCACCAGGCATTAATAACTAATGAAATGCTTAATAAAACCAATAGTGACTGGGGTATTTGTGAAATAAACCTGTTCGGCGGCGAACAGCTTATCAAGCAGCTGCGTGAACAGGATCATTTATATACCGTTTGTGAGAAAGGCGCACAACAGAGCACAGTTAAAATGATTGCTTCCGTGGTTGAATCACTTCATCCGACATTTGACGGCCGGCAGGCAGTATTAGAAAAAATGGCAGAGCCTCAGGTAGCCATTGTTTCTATGACCATTACCGAAAAAGGCTACTGTACAGATCCAAGCAGCGGCCGTCTGGATAAAACTAATGCTCTAATTAAACAGGATATAGTCGATCCGAGATCACCAAACTCTGCCATTGGTTATATTGTTGAGGCACTGCGCCTTCGTCGTGACCGCGGACTGACACCTTTTACCGTTATGTCCTGTGATAATGTTCAGGAAAACGGCCATGTAGCCCGTGCGGCCGTAATCGATTTTGCGCAGTTAATTGATTCAGAACTGGCTGTCTGGATTGAGCAGAATGTTACTTTTCCCTGCACCATGGTTGACCGTATTGTACCGGCGGCCACAACTGAAACACTGGATGAAATTACCCGGCTGGTTGGTGTAGAAGATCCCTGCGGCATTGCCTGTGAACCTTTTCTGCAGTGGGTTATTGAAGATAACTTTGTAAATGGTCGACCACAGTGGGACACTGCAGGTGCAGAATTTGTGTCAGATGTTGTGCCCTTTGAAGAGATGAAGCTGCGCATGCTCAACGGCAGTCATTCATTTCTCGCCTACCTGGGTTATTTAGGCGGCTATGAGCATATCTCTGACACTATGACGAACCAGCATTACCGTCAGGCGGCACTGGATATGATGATCAAAGCACAAGCCCCAACGCTGAATATGCCTCAGGGAACCGACCTTGAAGGTTATGCACAGCTGCTGATTGAACGCTTCACGAACCCAAGCCTAAAACACCAGACCTGGCAGATTGCCATGGACGGCAGCCAGAAACTGCCGCAGCGGATGGGCGGCTCACTGCGTTTTCACCTGAGCAACGGCAGCGACTATAAATGGCTGGCACTGGGCATTGCCGCCTGGATGCGTTATGTCAGCGGCAGTGATGAGCAGAATCAGGAAATCGATGTCCGCGACCCTATGCTTGCGCAGTTTAAAGCAATTTATGACGAGCACGGCATCAATGTTTCCGCGGTAAAAACACTGCTTGGTCTGGAAGCCGTTTTTGCTGACGATCTTATTAAAAATGAAAGTTTTGTTAATCAGGTAAGTAGCGCTTATCAGAAGCTGATCAGCGAAGGCGCACGCAGCGCAGTTGCTTCTCTTTAACTTTTCACACTGCTTTACACAATGAAGGTAAAGCAGTGCATTTTTCGGAGTCTATTATGAAAGAGTTTCTATGCGAGGACTTCCTGCTCGCAACCACCACGGCGCAGCGTCTTTACCATGATTTTGCGAAAGATATGCCGATTTACGATTACCACTGCCACCTCAATCCGCAGGAGATTGCTGAAAACCGCCAGTTTGAAAACCTGGGTAAAATCTGGCTTGAAGGTGACCACTATAAATGGCGGGCAATGCGCTCAGCAGGTATTGCGGAAGAGCTTATTACCGGTAAACAAAGTTCAGATTATGAAAAATTTCAGGCATGGGCAAAAACCGTACCGCAGACTATAGGTAATCCGCTCTACCACTGGACTCACCTGGAACTGCGCCGTCCCTTTGCTATTGTAAATAAGCAGTTGAATCCAGATACTGCCGACAGTATCTGGCACGAATGTAATGATCTGTTAGCAACACCGGAGTTTTCAGCCCGGGGCATTATGAAGCAGATGAATGTGGTGATGGCCGGCACCACGGATGATCCGGTACACTCGCTGCAGTACCATAAAAGCATCAGACAGGATCCGACCTGCAGCGTCGAAGTTGCGCCAAGCTGGCGTCCTGACCGTGCATTTAAAATCGAATTAGACGGTTTTTGTGATTATATGCATCAGCTGGGCAAGGCTGCTGATATAGAAATCGGCTCTTTTAATGATCTGCTGAGCGCACTGCAGCGCCGTCTGGATCACTTCAGCGCGCACGGCTGCCGCGCCGCGGATCACGGAATTGAAGTTGTACGTTATGCATCTGTGCCGACGGAAAAAGTACTGGACAGTTTATTATCACGGCGCTTAAAGGGGGAGCAGTTAAGCTCTCTTGAAATAGATCAGTTTTCCACCGCTGTACAGGTGTGGCTGGGCAGACAGTATGCGCAGCGCGGCTGGGTTATGCAGCTGCATATCGGAGCACAGCGCAATAACAGCAGCCGGATGTTTAAACTGCTTGGCGCTGACGCGGGTTTCGATTCAATCAGCGACAGCAGTTTTTCATTTCAGTTAGCATCACTGCTTGATGCCCTTGACAGCAGTGATCAACTACCTAAAACCATACTGTACTGCCTCAATCCTCGTGATAACGAAATGATGGCGACTATGATTGGAAATTATCAAGGCGGCGGCATTGCCGGAAAAGTACAGTTCGGCTCCGGGTGGTGGTTTAACGATCAGAAAGACGGTATGGAACGGCAGATGCAGCAGTTAGCACAGCTGGGTCTGCTGAGTCAGTTTGTCGGTATGCTTACTGATTCACGCAGCTTTCTGTCATATACGCGCCATGAGTATTTCCGACGTATTCTCTGCAATATCATAGGTTTGTGGGTTGAAAACGGCGAAGCGCCGAATGATATTAAACTGCTTGGACAAATGGTTAAAGATATCTGTTTCAATAATGCCAAGGCATACTTTCGCCAGCCTGAGGAGCAGAAATGAAACGCATAGCAGTTATCGGCGAATGTATGATTGAACTCAACGGTAAACCATTTGCACAGATGCATCAGTCCTACGGCGGTGACAGCTTAAACACCGCCGTTTATATGGCGCGTACTGCAGATCGTTCAATTGCAGTGGATTATGTCAGCGCGCTGGGCAGTGATGCTGTAAGCGACGGCATGCTCAGGCGCTGGCAGCAGGAAGGTATAAACACTCACTGTGTACTGCGCGATCCTGCACGCCGGCCGGGTTTATATTTGATTCAGCTGGACGACCAGGGTGAACGTACCTTTATGTACTGGCGGGATCAGTCTGCAGCACGTTACCTGCTGCGGCATGATGATTTTCCAACTGTAACAGAACAGCTGCAGGGCGCAGACATGATCTATCTTAGCGGCATCAGTTTAGCGATATTACCCGATCAAGATCGTCAGCAGCTGACTGCACTGCTGCAGAAACTGGCTGCCCGGGGAGTTAAAATAGCCTTTGATTCTAACTACCGCCCTGCTCTGTGGAAAGATGCTGAGCAGGCACGCTTATGTTACCAGGAGATTCTCGCAGTCACAGATCTTGCGTTAGTGACGGATGATGATGAACAGGCCCTTTGGGGTGACAGTTCAACAGAGCACACCAGCTGCCGGCTGCGCAGTGCCGGTGTTAAGGAGATGGTGCTCAAGCTGGGGGCAGAAGGCTGTATTTATCATAATCTGCTCGACGGTGAAACTGAGCATACTGCAGCGGCCGCAGTGACTAATGTTATTGACACCACCTCTGCGGGAGATTCCTTTAATGCCGGTTTCTTAGCAGGTTACCTGACCGGCAAAACGCCGCGTGATTGTGCACTACAGGGCCATCAGCTGGCCTCCGTAGTTATTCAGCATAAAGGGGCAGTTATCCCGAGATCAGCCACAAGCCACATTAATTACAATTAAAATATCAGCAGGAAAAACAGACAATGAACTCTATTTCACAACAACTTAAACAGATTAAAATTATTCCGGTGATCGCAATTGATAACGCTGAAGATATTATCCCATTAGGAAAAGCTCTGGTAGAAAACGGTCTGGCAGCTGCTGAAATCACTTTCCGTTCAGATGCGGCTGCGGAAGCGATTCGATTGTTACGTCAAGCACAGCCGGATATGCTGATCGGCGCAGGGACAGTACTGAATCGAGAGCAGGCACAGGCGGCTAAAGATGCCGGTGCGACATTTGTTGTTTCACCTGGTTTCAACCCGAACACGGTGCGTGCCTGCCGGGAGATCGGCATTGATATTATACCTGGTGTTAATAACCCTTCTGCTGTTGAAGCAGCTCTGGAAATGGGGCTGACCACTTTAAAGTTCTTCCCGGCAGAAGCATCCGGCGGCATTAATATGCTTAAGTCATTACTTGCCCCCTATACACAGGTTGAATTTATGCCCACCGGCGGTATTAACCCCAGCAATGTAAAAGACTATCTGGCACTAGACCGCGTTGTGGCCTGCGGCGGCACCTGGATGGTAGATAAGAAAATGATTAATGAAGCAGACTGGCAGGAAATCGGGCGCTTAACACGTGAAACGGCTCAGCAGGTACACTGTTAAACAATATTAAAAAGTGCGCCGGGTAGTATTAACAAGGTTTCATTACTACCCGGCGTAGAACTTTAAACCTTTGCCAATGAGTTATTAACCGCAAAACAATAATGCACCATGGCTCTCCCCCTACTATTAGCAATATTTTTACGGACCAGTCTTAGCGGTTTAATAATTTCACTATATGTAGCTTATTACTTCATCCGGTATATTTAAATTAAACTTGATGAGTATATTTGTGTATTTTTATTCTTGGAGGTTGGGGCTGTTTAAAAGCGGGCAGATTACAGGATTATGCAGCAGGACTAATCCGACAGCCGGTAAAATACAACTATCAGATTAACTTTATATACAAAAAGAATTACACGTAAATATCTACGTGCTGTCCGCGGCTGTCGTCAGAAGTAGACGTAGTCGGACTAACTGACTGTAATAACTGTGAGACCTGCTGTTCCGCCTGGTTATTTGCTGTTTTAATCAGACTCATATTTACCTGCTCTAAGGTATTTACCTGAGCTTGAACTCCCATTGCACCGCCGACACTGCTTAGACTCATAATTTGACCTCATGAATTTTATTTTAACAACGCTGATAATCACACATACTGCAGGTTAAATACCCCTGTAAACACTATTATCGAACGTGCTTACTGTATCGGCATAACTTTAAATATCTTGAGTAATACTTTGCTCAATAATTTACAGCGGTATTGAGGGAAAAACTTGTTATAGCTGGAGGTTGGGTCTGTTTGCGGGTGAAAATGATATAGCTGAAACTAAAACGGCAGCGCTGTAAAGACTCTTACAGCACTGCCGAAGACCAAGCTTCAGATTAAACTTCAATGTCTATATGTTTACCAAGATTACCAACGGGAGCCGGCTTAACAGATTCTAATAACTTCACGGTCTGCTCTTCTGCCTGCTTATTAGCTGTTTTAAGTAAACTGACATTAACCTTTTCAAGGGTACTAATTTTGGCCTGCTGGGTCATTACCCCGCCGACAACGCTCATATCCATAATCACCTCTTATTTCACTTAAAACACCCGCATAAACAATCTACAAGCGGCTAATTTAAAGTATAGAAGTTAAGCAGCCTACACACAACCAGCTTCAACAGCGGTACTAATCAAACATTTCTGGCAAATCGCAGATAAATGACCATAGACAGTACTGCGCTTAATGCCATCAATGCAACCATAGGCCAGGCTGACGAACCGGGCAGCAAAGATATACAGGCGGCCATCAGTGCGCCGGTTCCAAAACGTAAAGTACCGGCCAGCGATGATGCGGTCCCGGCAATATGGGGATATTCGCTCAGCAGCAGCGCCATGCTGTTACTGCCGATAATTGAAATAGTGCTGACAAACATCATCACCGGAATCACTACGCCCCATAAACCAAGATTCAAGATCTGCGCTGCAACTAGCATAAAACCAGCCAGCAGCTGGATATTTAAGCCGAAACGCAGCATCCAGTGAGAGCCCATTTTTTTGACCAGACGGCCGTTAAGACTGGTCATAACCATCATCAACAGGACATTCAAACCAAACAGATAACCCACATGTTCGATATCAACACCATAAAGTTCGATGTACACAAAAGAGCCGGCAGTTAAAAATGCGAACATGCCTGAAAATGAAAATGCACCGGTAAAAATCAGGCCTATCGCTTCAGGCCGGGTAGACAGCTGAAAATAATTACGCAGAGTTGTATGCAGACTAAATGACGGTCTTTTTTCTACTGCAAGTGTTTCCGGGATAACCCAGCTTGAAGCAATAATCACCACCACAGCAATTAATGCCAGCAGCCAGAAGATTGAACGCCAGCCGAACCACACAGCCATATGCCCGCCAATCATAGGTGCCACTAAAGGAGCAATAGTCATCACTAGGGTTATCATCGACATGGTGCGGGCATAATCTTCTTTTTCAAACATATCCCTGACTATCGCCTGAATAACCACAGCAGAGGCGGCACCGGCAAAACCCTGCGCTGCACGCACCCACATTAATGCATTGATACCCTCGGTTGTTGCACTGATCACCGATGCTGCCGCAAATAATGCAGTACCAGTCAATAGTACCGGTTTACGTCCATAACTGTCAGCCAGAGGACCGTGCAGCAGCTGCCCCACTGCAAATCCGCTTACATAGGCGGTTAAAGTGATTTGAATCGATCCGGAACTCACTCCTAGTTCCCGGGCAATGCTCGGCATAGCCGGTAGGTACATATCGATGGCTAAGGGTGTAAGAGCTGATATTGCACCTAATATAATAACCAGTAATAAACTCAGCTTTGATGACGAGTTTGAACTCATAGAATTTCCTGCATAGATAAATTTGACAGTAGACGGGAGTGCTTAGGGTAACACGATCCAGATCACATGAAATGATATTCTGCAAAATTTACATATATTTATGAGCGCAGAAAAATAAAAACGAAAAAATGTCTTAACAGACACTTTTTCGTTATGTTAACGGAGCAGTAAAGGTTATACCGCAGCAGTGTTAGTCAGCGGCTTATGGGTTTGGCGTTTACGATGGAGCTTTGACAAAATATAAACCAGACATATCTGTGCGACCAGTGCCGCTGCTAATACCAGCGGGCTTGCAGATACACCGGCGGCAATAAAGCTGATCAGCGCGATAGCGCCGTTTAATAAGGCATAAGGCAGCTGTGTACGGAAATGCTCAAACTGGTCACAGCCGGATCCAGTGGAAGACAATATAGTTGTTTCAGAAATCGGGGAGCAGTGATCGCCGAACAGGCCGCCGGATAAAACAGCGCCGATGCAAACATAAAGTGGCGCATCGACAGCAAACGCAGTCGGTACCACCAGCGGTATCATAATGGCAAATGTTCCCCATGACGAGCCTGTAGCAAAAGATATAATACCCGCCAGCAGAAAAGAGACCGCCGGGACTAACCAGTAAGGAAAACCACTTTGCGCCTGCTGAGCGATATATGCGGCAGTACCTAACTCTTTACCTATAGTGCTTAATGTCCAGGCAAGGATCAGGATGATCGCCACCTGCATCATATTACCCATACCTTTTAGATAAACAGAAATGCCGTTAGACAGATTTCTTACCTTGTACAGGGCCATCAGACAGATCAAGGTAACAGCGGCAAAAAAGTAAGCACTGGACAATGCAGCTCTAAAATCTGAACCGGATATTTTCTCAAAAGGGAAACCTAACGGCAGCAGCATAGTAAACAGCACAACTGCCATCACCACAAGCGGTGCCCAGACAAATGAGGCATTAGCTTTGTCATGGGTAAAGGGCTGCAGCGATTCTTTACTGTTACCAATACTAATGCCCTTCTGAGTGTTTTCTTCTGCGGCGGCCATAGGGCCGAAATCTAGTTTATTAAATGCCACTAGAGGCACTATAAAAATAGCCAGAAAAGCATAAAACTGATAAGGCACAGCTGAGATAAACGCCTGCCAGTCACTAATATCCACATTTAAAACACTGAACTCCTTATGCAGCAGCCCCATTATGTAAACTCCCCAGCCGATAAAAGGAATAAGAATAGCCACAGGCGAAGAAGTTGAATCAAGAATAAATGCGAGTTTCTGACGGGAAATTTTTAACTTGTCAAAAATAGGACGAAATACCGGCCCGACAATCAGCGGAGTTCCTAAATCAGAGAAGAAGATAATAATACCGCCAAACCATGAAGCAGTCTGAGCTTTAAATTTTGTACTGACCCAGTCGGTTACTTTAGAGGCAAAAGCAAAACCGCCACCGGACTGTTCCATCAATGCTACAAAACCGCCGATAAATACCAGCAGAACTAATACACCGGCGTTATAACTGTCAGTCAGCTGCGGTGCAATATAATCTTTAACCATTAACTCGACATTATGCAGCGGGCTGAAGCCGTTTAACATAACAATCCCCGTTAAT
This sequence comes from Psychromonas aquimarina ATCC BAA-1526, assembly GCF_000428725.1. GTDB lineage: Bacteria > Pseudomonadota > Gammaproteobacteria > Enterobacterales > Psychromonadaceae > Psychromonas > Psychromonas aquimarina. Next base: position 243,700 of record NZ_KE386791.1, on the reverse strand, counting down.
ACACCGCTAAACAGGCCGATCACTACGTTTCGTGTGGTTAATGAAAGCACCAGAGTTACAACAATCGGCAGCAGTGAGGTTACATCTATTTCCTGCATCTTATTCTTATTCCCAAGTAAAGCTGTGAGCAGCTGTATTATTTAAAAACAAACACACAAAGTGAATGTATACACATAAATAGTGAATATATATTTATTTTCAAGCTGTGTATAGCAGGAACAAAAAATTTAGTACAAGTATCTAATAATAAACCGAATAACTGTAATTGATGTTTTTATCACCATGTTCAGAGAAGCAAAATATTGATTTGTTTATGCAGTTAATGTGACTAAACATTTTTTGAAAATTTGCCTGAATGCAGGCTAGGCAGATATGTTAGAAAAGCAATGAAACGCTGATGAGACAAGATCAGCAATAAAAAAGGGAGCTTAAATAAGCTCCCTTAACAAGATATTCACTTAATAAAAAAATTAAGCGACCTTCTTCTCTTCCTGCCCGTTAATCGGCGTGACTTCAGCATCAACCTGATTTTCCGGGTTGAATTTATCTACGATTACCGCACAAGCGGCGTCACCGGTAATATTCAACGCAGTACGGATCATATCGAAGATACGGTCCAGTGCAAACAGCAGCGGTAAACCTTCAATAGGAATACCGGCAGCCAGCAGTACTGCAACAACAAGGAAAGACGGACCAGGTACACCTGCCTGACCGATTGCACCGATAGTTGCGGTGAAAATAATAGCCGCATAAGCTGCAAAACCAAGATCTACATTAAATACCTGTGCAAAAAATACCGCAACTAGACCGTAGTAGATAGCATTACCACTCATATTAATAGTAGCGCCCAGCGGCAGTACAAAAGAAGCGGTAGAGTTAGAAACATCCAGCTCTTTTTCTACTGTATCTAAAGTAACCGGCAGTGTTGCCATAGAAGAAGCAGTTGAAAGTGCAACAGCCTGCGGACGTTTCATTGCCGAGAGAAAGCGTCCCACCGGTACATCTGAAAACAGTTTGATAAATAACGGGTAAACAACAAAACCAAAGATCAGGATTGCCGCTACATAGACAATAAACAGCTGCATTACTGTTGTTAGTACATCAAAACCAAACGTACCTACTGCTTCAGCCATAAGACCGAATACACCAATCGGTGCTATACGCATAACAACATTAATCATCCATACAAACGCATCAACAAGGCCGTTAAGAATATTCATTAACGGTTCGCTGCGTTTCTTCTCAACTTTAGACAGTGCGATACCCAGGAACAGACAGAAAACTAGAATCTGCAGAATGTTGGCATTATTTAACGACTGGAAGACATTCGTCGGGATCATGCCTAATACTGTTTCGAAAAAGCCTGGTACGTTACCTTTATCTGCATACTCATTAGAGAATATTCCCTGCATGCTTGATAAATCAACTCCAACACCAGGAGTAAACATCTCACCCATAAAGATTGCTAATGCAACAGCAATTGCAGAAGTCAGCATGAAGAAGCCGAAAGTGGTAAGACCAATTTTACCAGCAGCCGGACTGTCACCAAGATTTGCCGCCCCCGTAATAATAGCCACGGCTACTAGAGGGATTACCAGCATTTTGATTAAATGAATAAATATTGCACCCAGCGGCGCAAACATAGATGCAGCATCACCCATATAAACCCCGACAAGGGAGCCTATAATCATGGCAATAACTACCTGTGTCCCAATATTGGACAAGATTCCTTTATGTTTCGTTAGCACTTTTTCATCCTTAATTATTGTTTATATGTGTTGAGACTAAGCGTCTGCGGATGCAGTTTACCTATCCCTTATTCACTGAGCAATATATTAACGTCAGATTGTGCCGGCTCTCACATCTCCACACACTCAATAAGGAGTTGTCTACTGTGCACTAAAGTATATTTTTTATGCTGAATTGTTTTACTTTGCCGCCAGTTTCTTACCAATAAGCAGTATCGGAGCAAGTATAAAAATACAAATAACAAACCACTGGAAATTATTAACCCCCGCTACTGCCGCTGTCTGAGTTTTCAGCTGCCCGCTCAGCAGCAGAGCAACGCGGGCAGGTGTTGCTTCCAGCATCGCATTTTCCAGAGTGCGCACCATGGCCCCTTGATAAAGAATAAAAGCCTGATTCATTTCATTAAAATTCTCACCCAGAACATTAACGGCAGTGGAAGCTTCCTGACTCATTAAACGGGAAAACAAAGCGCCCCCTGCCAGACCGCCAAATGTACGAAACAAGTAGAAATAACTTACACCTTGCGCTATATATTTTTTTTCAAATCCGCCAAGAATATAAATTGTTACTGTTACATTAAGCACGCCGACACCAAAACCGCGCAGCAGCAGCGCTAACCACATGTCGCTAACGCCGCTGTAGGCATTACTGCCGGCAAGAAAAGCACTGGAGAGCAGGATCATCAGTACTCCGACAGGAATCACTACATCAGGTTTTAAGGTCGGATGGTTACAAATCCATATACTCACCAGCAGGCCCAGCAGCATACTGCTTAATGCAGGAACTTGAATCCAGCCCAGTTGACTATGACTGTACTGCAGAACGCCGGCAAGGTAACTTGAAATCAGCATAGAAGTACCTAACACTGCAAATCCAGCTAACGCGCCGTTATACATAGAGACGATATTCTTAGCAGAAGCCAGTACATCGGAGCGAATATATTCCCCCCTGCCCCAGCGTTTTTTAAGCGCAAAGACGCAAAGCAGGATCAGCGCGGCTGTTATCACAGCGGCATTACTTATTAGCGGGCTGTCAAACCAGTTATAAAACTGACCGCGCATCAGTATAAAAACAACGCCGGCAATGGCGGCCGTCATCAACACAGCCTGAAGAAGGTTAAATGTGACAGCCCGCTTTTCATCTTTATAGGGAAAAGGACGTAACCAGATCCAGGCAAAAAAGATGATATAAACAAGTATCTGTACAGCAAAAGAGAGCTGCCAAAGCTGATTTTCAGCTAATTCAGCTAAAATCCACGGATAAATACCAAAAGGTAACAAAGTGGTCATCAGCAGCATAATGCTTTCAGCATAAGCAATATTACGAATAGACAAATTTCGCAGCACCAGTACCTGGCCGGCCACTATCATTGCACTGGCGGCGATGCCGTGCCCAGTCCAGGTAAAGTAATGTGCCTCGGGTATATTACAAAAAGCACTTATTACTGCACTGACTAAACCAATAACAGCACCGCCGATAAGTAAACGCACCGCACCAAAGCGGTAAGTCAGCCAGGAGGCAAAGGGCAGCATTATTAACTGTGCGCCAATATAAAGTATATTGAACCAGGCAGTATCGTCTGCTGATAAACGCAGCGCGGCGGCTATCTCAGCCGAGCTGGAATTATAAACAGCTGAAGTGATGCCGAAGGGAATCATCAGTACGGATACCAGCACAATAAGTTCAATAGGCGCTTTCATCATTAAACTCCCGTATTTTCTGCGTGAATCACAACCTGTGCAGAAAGTCCCGGCACAATACGCCCCTGCAGCTGCTCGGGAATATCCAGTTCAATTTTAACTGTGACCCGCTGTACCACTTTTACAAAGTTGCCCGTAGAGTTGTCCGGCGGCAGCAGACTGAACTGTGCCCCCGTAGACGGTGAAATACTGCTGACTAACCCCTTAATATGTTTACCCGGAAACATATCCAGCTGCACATCAACCACCTGCCCCGGCTGGACATTAGTCAGCTGTGTTTCTTTATAGTTTGCGTTTAGCCACAGATCATTAACCGGCACTATCGCCAGAATTCCCGTTCCAGCTTTAATAAACTTGCCGACCTGCAGGGAACGGTTACCAACAACTCCAGTAATCGGCGCGCGGATTTTAGTGTCCTGAAGTGCCAGTTCACTCAGGGCCAGCGCAGCTTCAGCCTGCTGAAGCTGCGCTATAATCTGTGCCCGTTCGCTGTATAAAGTCTGCACAGTCTGCTTTGACGCAGCCAGGGTAAACTTACCGGCCTGCAGATTCGAGGCGGCTTTTGTTGTGGTGGTCTGCTGCAGATCGTACTTGGTTTTACTTACCGCACCACTTGTTACCAGTCGGGAATAGCGTATCAATTCACTTTTCTGCAGTTTATCTTCAGCCTGCAGCGTATTAAGCTGAGCACTTGCTTGTTTTATTTTCAGCTGCTGCAGCTCAATTCGCGTCAGGTTGTTATCTAACGCCGCCTGCGCTGCTGCCAAGGCGGCCTGAGCCTGATCCCGTCGCGCTATATAGTCACGCTCATCAATAACTGCCAGCAGTTCACCGGCCTTTACCAGCTGATTATCACTGATAAATATTTTCGTAATTCGACCAGAGGCTTCTGCACTTATCTGGGTGATTTCACCATGAACATAGGCATTATCAGTTTTCACCTGACCTGCTTTCAGAGCAAATGTGTAATAAATGCCGGTAGCAGAAACACTTAAGACTAAAGCTGTCAGCAGCACTTTGATTTTGTTGTTCATATCCTATACTCTTTTCTGTTGATTATGTACTGTACCGAACAGTACAATAAGTTATTATACAGAATTGATCAAGTTATATTTACAGGCAGACGGCGGAATAAAAAAGCGATATAAGCAGCGGCCCCGCGGCTGAGAATTGCATGTAATCAAACTAACTGATTTAATATGGATAAAAAAGAGGTAGTTATGCGTCCATCCACCCTTATAAAGCGTCAAAAAATCATTTCGGCGGCAACACAGCTGTTTTTCAAGCAGGGATACCCGGAAACCACTCTGGATCAGATCATCGAACAGTGCGGCGGCTCAAAACAAACCCTTTACCGTTATTTTGGTGATAAAAAAGGTATTCTCAATGAGGTCATTACTCAGGGTACCGAGGAGATGAAAAGTGTTTTTCAGTTTGAAAATGATTCAGATACTGCCCTGATCAAACAGCTCAATGAATTTGGTTATTTATATATTAAAACCCTGTGTTCTCCGCAGCTGCTGAACATGCACCGCATAGTCATTACAGAATCACGCCGTGATCCGGAACTTGCAGAATTTTTCTTGTCACGGGGTCCGCAGCATTTTCATCGTATTTTAACTGAGTTTCTACTGCAGCAGGCTGAGCAGGGAAAACTGAACATAAACAAGGCTCCATTAGCAGCCACCCGCTTATTAGGGTTATTAAAAGGTGATTTTTTTCAGGAAGCACTGGTCGGACTGCCCTGCCCGAGCGAACAGGAAATTCATAAATCGGCCCAACAGGCGGTGAAGTTTTTCCTGCAGGGATGCAGTGCTCCAGATTAATTAAGCAGTAGACATTATTTAGGCCTGCTGATTTTGAAGTCAACACATTAATTACCAGACAAATTAAAAAAGACCAGAAGCTCCTATATTTTTAATCAACAACATAGTAACGTGTCGAACAAAACAATACGTGATACTTAAAAGGAAAAGTTTAAATGAAAGGTTTAGTTTTAATATTAACATTAATCATTGCTCCGTTTACTCAGGCTAACAATCTGATCGCAGGAAAAGCGGTAGAAATATTAGCCGTTGACGGTCAGAAGATAAAAGGTGGATTTTTCTCCAGCGCAGATGCGCAGTTAACTGAAGGCAGCCATCAGGTGGTGGTCAAATATGTAAACAGTTTTAGAAATAAAGAGCTGATCCACAGTAAGCCGTATATTTTTGATATTGATGTTATCGGAGAGACTGAAATCGCAGTCAAAAATTTCAATACTCAGAGCCAAGCTGAAAGTGAAATGCGTAAAGGTCTTACCTGGATTGTCAGCAATGAACAAGAAACTACAAAAATAGTCGGCAGTGATATACTGACAGGACAAGGATACCTGCCTTATAGTGATATCGAAAAACTGATCACTGCTTATAATAAAGAACAGGGTATTACGCTAGCGAATGCTCCGGTAGCGGTGACAACAGCAGCGACTGCAGCTGCGGACAAGCCGAATAACAATTTAAACCTGGCAAAATCCGAACAGTTGATGCAGCTGTATAACTCGGCAAGCAAAGAAGAGCGTAAAGCCTTTAGAATCTGGCTGCTTGAACAAGAGATGAAATAACCCCCCCGTTACTTTCACAGCAGCCGTAAAAAAGGTGTCCATTATTAAGAGGGACACCTTTTTTTATATTTACCTGTATTTCTTTTATGAAGGCATAACCGCCAGTTTAGTGCGGATAAACTCATTATGTCCTACATAAATTAAAGCGGCGACCTTACGAATAATCGATTCTTCAATCGGATCTAAATGATTGTCTGCATACGCAACTTCCCACATTGAACTTATTAATCTGATACGGGTTTCATTATCTAAATCACTTAACTGCGAGGTAAAGTCAAATAATGAATTTGATGATTTAATCTCTTCTTTACCGATTTCCAGGAGCTCCTGTGCCTTAACCGTTTCAATATGCAGGAGTTTGCTCAAGGTTCTGATCACAGCAGCTTCCTCTTTATGTGCAATCGAATGATTGGCATTACAAACCTCACACAGTAAAGAAACAATCGCGATTCTGTGATCCTCTTCTGAAGCTGATACATCTGTTTCTATAATTGAATTTAAAAAATCTTTAATCTTTGCAATCATTGCTAACTCTTTTATTTATATTAATGACTTATGCGCTTTAACTGCACAGAAGAACCTTTTTGCAGGACTTTACGAATAAGTTAAGGTTAAACTTAGAGCTGAAAATGACTATTAAGTTCCATTAACAACAAAAAACCAGCGGATAAGCAGTTAAATCAACCAACTTGCGTCCGCTGCAGATAAATTTATTTATCACTATTTCCGTTCAGGCATTGACAAATGTGATAATGATCACCATATTCTCTTTTCAAATCAATTCAAGTGGACAATTTTAGTGCGGAGTGTAAGAAGTCTTTTAATTTCTTTGCTGTTTTTAATGAGCTTTTGTGCTTATGCCGGCTCATGCACTCCGTTTGAAGAAGCACTCCAATCAAACCCGGCACAGTTAGCAGCTGACTTCTCAGTAGTAAAATCAGACGCTGAGCAGCAAGGTTCAATCCCGAAAAATGTAATTTCTCAGGATAACTCTCAACTCAAACACAGTCCGGTTAAACAAAATATAACTACAGGCAAACAGGCTGCGAATACACAGATAAAACTGTTAAGTCAAAAATTTCCAGCGCCAAAACAACAGCAGAAATTAAAAGGCGGGGTGCATGTTGATCCAGGACTGAACAGAGATGCTTACCTGCTCAGTGATTATCAACGCCAGCCGCTTTACCAGCTTGAAATTGAGTTTAATCCCCCGCTTCCCCCTACACAAAAATCTACTCCTTCATTTGCGGCCAATGATTTTCGTCCCTGGTTTTTATCAACTTCCAGCAGCTGCCCTGCACGTATTGCCGGCTGGAAAGAGAGTAACAGCCTTTACAGCGGCTCCATTACCTACCACAGCTAATTACTGCATCCTCACCAAAGTAATAAAAATTACCGCCGGCGTTAACTAACGCTGGAGACATTTTTTGTCGGCTTTTTCTGTCGACTATGCTGGATAGATCTCTTATGAAAGTAAAACCAAAAGTTATTAACCGCTATTCTAAATGGCAGTACCTGATCCTTATATTTACCATCGCCATGCTGTTTATCAGCGCATTGCCGAATATTTTCGGTCAGAATGCCGCGCTCAATATCCGCAGCAGATCTGATTCAATGCTTCCGGCGACCCAGGTTTACCGAATCCTGCAGGAGCAGGATATTCCGCTAACAAAAATTGATGTTAACAACAACGAGTTAACCGTCTTATTAAAAGACAATAACCAGCAGGCTAAAGCACAGAAGGTACTGCAGCGGGCACTCGGACATAAAACAACAGTGGCTATGTCGATGCACTCTGCATCACCAGCCTGGCTTAAAAGCCTGGGTTTGGAGCCGATAAAACTCGGCTTAGATCTGCGCGGCGGCGTACAGTTTCTGCTTAATGTTGATACAGATCAGGCACTACGTGACAAACTCACGCAGATGCAGGAGGAGATCCGAATTTCATTACGCGAATTAAAAATCAGAAACAGCACTGTGGTGATCAGCGGACTCGAGTCAATCGAAATCAACTCCCCTGGTATCAGCAGCCGGCTCAAAAGCCGCTTAAAAGCAGAACTGCAGGAGCTTTATCCTAATTTAAAAACTACTGTTCATGGCGGCGGACGCATCTCAGTCACCATTCCAGAGGCAGAGCAGCATTTAATTCGTCAGCTTACCCTGCAGGAAAACCTGCACACCCTTAGAGGCAGAATTGAAGCTTTAGGTATTACCGAAGCGGTAACACAGCGTCAGGGCCATGATCGAATTCGTATTGAACTGCCCGGCGTGCAGGATCCTGCCGAGGCAAAACGCGTAATCGGTGCTACTGCTTCACTTGAGTTTTACCCTGTGCTGGCAGGAGGCGGGCGACTCATAAAAACTCAGCGGGGAGAGACCATATCCATAGCACGTCAGCCGATATTAACCGGTCAGCATATCAGCGACGCACGCAGCGGCCGCGATGAGTTCGGCGGCGCACAGGTCAGTCTGACCCTGGATGCCAGCGGCGGCAAGTTAATGTCCAGCTTTACCCGTGACAATATCGGTAAACCGATGGCAACTCTGTATACCGAATATCGACAAGATGAAGACGGCAGCTTAATCAAAGAGAGTAAAGTGATTAATGTCGCCACCATTCGCGCTCACCTGGGCAGCCGCTTTCAGATCAGCGGTATGGAGAACTCCAAAGCGGCTCAGGAATTAGCACTGCTGCTTCGCGCCGGTTCCTTGTCTGCACCGGTTTCCATTATTGAAGAGCGCACCATAGGCCCTTCATTAGGACAGGATAATATTGAAAACGGCTTTGCAGCCCTGCTTCTTGGACTTGGTGTTATCGTTACCTTTATGGCCCTGTGGTATCGGCGCTTAGGATGGATTGCCAACCTTTCTCTGCTCACTAACCTGGTAATGCTGATCGGCCTGATGTCTTTACTGCCGGGAGCTGTACTGACTCTTCCCGGCATTGCCGGACTGGTATTAACTATTGGTATGGCGGTAGATACTAATGTACTTATTTTTGAACGTATTAAAGAGGAGTCTAAACGGGGACGCAGTTTAGCCATGGCGGTTGAGGCTGGATATCGCGGGGCACTAACCACCATTATGGATGCCAATATCACCACGATGATCTGTGCAGTAGTTTTATTTTCCATCGGTTACGGACCGGTAAAAGGTTTTGCTATTACCCTTGGTCTAGGTATTTTGACCAGTATCTTCACCGGTGTATTTACTTCCAGAGCATTAGTTAATTTAACCTTATTAAGAAAGAAAAAAACGTCACACAATCGTGCTTTACAGGGGGCAAAATAATGAATACTAAATTAACCAGATTACGTTTTTACGGCTGTGTATTAGGTTTAGCCGGTGTGCTTTTATCTCTTTCCGGTTTATTTACTTTTGGACTAAATCAGGGACTCGAATTTACCGGCGGTATTGTCACCGAGATCAGTACAACAGAAGTAGTTAATCTACAGGAGATGAATAATCAGGTCAGTCTGCTTCTCGGCCCGGAAGCCGCTGTTAACCTGATTGACGAGGGACATACCTGGAATATACGCCAGTCTCTATTAAAAAATCAGGATCTATCCTGGATAGCTCAGCTTGGAGCTAATACCGCTACGGAAACTACACTGCTGAACTCCAGTATAATAGGGCCGCAGGTTGGTGATGAACTGCTTGAACAAGGCGGCCTGGCTATGCTGGCTGCGGTTATAGCTATTTTTATCTATCTAGCATTTAGATTTGAATGGCGTTTTGCTTTTGGCGCAGTGCTGGCATTATTTCATGATGTGGTCATCATACTAGGTATCTTTGCCTGGAGCGGTCTGGAGTTTAATCTTACCGTATTAGCGGCAGTTCTGGCGGTTATTGGTTATTCACTCAATGACTCCATTGTCGTGGCTGATCGAATCCGCGAAATACTGCGCAGTAAGCCTAAACAAGCTGTATCGCAAAGCATTAATCAGGCGATTCAGTCAACCATGAGCCGAACCTTGATTACCTCGGGAACAACCTTAACCACTGTAGGGGCAATATGGCTGTTAGCGGGAAGGCCGCTTGAAGGCTTTTCCATTGCCCTGTTTTTCGGCATCGTAGTCGGTACTATCTCTTCTATTTGTGTCGCACCGACACTGCCTGAAAAGCTCGGTTTAAGCGCTGAGGATTATCAGCCGAAAGAGCCTGCGCCTGAGTTAATATAATACTAAGACTGCAGTTTATAACCACCAGCACTGTTACTGGTGGTTATTTTTAAGCTGTATGCAGAAACTGCCGCGGCAGTGAATCACTGCACAACTTAAGAAAGCCTAAAATTAAAAATCAGCCTCAAAAAGCAGGTGAATAGTATCGCTGTAGGTTTTTCCGGGCTGTGCGTCGGAAATATCCAGTGAAAACTGCCCCCTGCCCTGATAACGTTCAGCGCCCTTGTTTAAACCGGTGAATTGTTCGCCGTCAACATACACCGGGCTATTATGCTTTAAATCCATACTCTTCCCTGCTGCGATTGTAAATAACAGTATGGCTAGGCTATAATTTTTCTTTGAAACAGCACCATTCGAAAATAGTTCTTTTCTTAAAGAACAAGGATATAACGTGAAATATTTACAAAAATTATGCAGCCGACAATTCTACCGTTCCAGCCTTTTCTGGCTTTTATCACTGACAGCAGCATACAGCCTTGCCGGCTTTTTACTTTTACCCAATATTATTCACAAAACACTAGTTGAACAGGTTGATCAGCACCTCGGCTGGCGGGCTGAAATTGAAAAAATTGAGTTCAATCCCTATGCATTAACGCTGACAATCCATAATTTAAAAATACTGAATAAGCAGGCACAGGAGCAGCTGTCTTTTGCCCGCTATCATATGAATTTCGAACTGCGCTCACTTATAGAGGGTGCTTTTACCTTTGCCGACATTGAACTGACCGCTCCGAGCATCAAAGTAGAAATTGATAAAAACGGACTGACTAATTTCCAGCAGGCACTGCTGGAACAGAAAGCCAACAGCGCACCAACAGTAGAAGCTGAAACACAAGACAAAACAGACAGCGCTTTACCCAAACTGTTATTTGATAATATTAATGTTAGCGGCGGCGAGATTAGTATTGTTGACCATACTCCTGCTAAAACGGTTAAACATCAACTTAACCCTATTGCATTTAATTTAAAAAACTTATCCACCTACATTAAAGAAGACGGCAGCTATCAGCTCAATATCGCCCTGGGCGGCGGACAAACATTAAACTGGAGCGGTACTATCGGCCTTGCGCCCTTGCATTCCAGCGGCTCACTGAATATAAATGGTATTAGAGTACATAACTTCCGGGATTATCTCTCCGAACAAGCTCCCTATACTCTAGAGCATGCCCTTGCCGGCTTTAACGGTCAGTATGAGATAAGCATGGCAGGCGAGTCCGCTGAGCTGAAGATTCAACAAAGCACGATACAAATTAACGATATTAAGCTGGCTGATAAACAACAAGCACAGAGTTTTGCAGATATAAAAGCAGTTAAAATTGGTCCATTAGACTTTAATCTGGCAGAAAAAAGACTACAGGCAGAGTCAGTTAAAATTGATACAGCAAGTTTGCTGATTGAGCGTGACAAACAAGGGATGCTTAATATACTGGCGCCCTTCTCCGGCAGCTATGATTCAGAAAACACAACTGAAACAGCAGCAGAAGAGGCCCCTTCTCAATCACCTTTTCAGTGGTCGATTGCAGATGTTATTTTAACTAACAGCCAGGTTAACTTTGTTGATAAATATCCTAGTACAAAAGCACAAATAGAGGTCAACAGGATTAATTTTAACCTTGAAGGGCTCAACCAAGACTTAGGTGCTGATCTGCCTTTTAATCTATCCTACTATGTAAACAATTCCGGCAAAAACACTGTTAATGGTCAGGTAAAACCGCAGCCGCTCAAGCTGCAGGCACACTTAAAGATCAATGATTTTGCTTTACCCATGCTGCAGCCTTATATAAATGATCTAGCCAGAATCACTTTAGAGCAGGGAAAACTGTCAATGAACGGCGATCTTAACTTACACAAAGATCAGCAGGGAGAGATTCAAGGCGACTTTCAAGGAGGCTTTGATATAAGAGAGTTTAATAGTAAAGACCAGCTGCTTAAGCAGCGTTTAGTCGGTTGGCAGACTCTTGACATTGCTCCGGTAAAAGTTGATTTAAACCCGTTAAGCATTGCTGTGAACAAGGTGACATTAATAAAACCTTATCTGCGTTTAATCGTCACTGAACAGCGCAGTATTAATTTTGCACAGTTAGCAGTTGACAGTAAACAGGCGGACAAAGGCAAAAGCAAAAGCAGCAGTAAAGCAGATAAAAAGCAGCCGCTGCCGGTTAAAATAGATAAAATTGAACTTAAGGACGGCAGCGCCTATTTTGCGGACCTGTCGCTGCGCCCGCAGTTCGGCACCAGTATTCAAAATATGAACGGGTCAGTGGACGGCCTCTCTTCTGATAACCTGGCTCGTGCTGATGTGAATATCAGCGGCACCATTGAAGAATATGGAAAGATGCTGGTAAAAGGGAAAATAAACCCGCTCAGCGGCGATCTATATACAGATATCAATGCTGACTTTGACAAGATAGAACTCACCACGCTTACTCCCTATTCAGGCCGTTATGCCGGTTATGTTATTGATAAAGGTAAACTCAGCCTTAATCTAAATTACAAAATAGCCGACAGTTTACTCGATGGCCATAATCGTCTGATTCTAGATCAGTTTGAGTTAGGCTCTACGGTAGACAGCGACGAATCACTGGATCTGCCGCTTAAACTAGCACTGGCACTGTTTAAAGACAGTGACGGAATCATTGATATCAGCCTTCCAACCAAAGGTGATATGAATGATCCGGATTTTGCGGTCGGCGGTTTAGTGATGAAAGCATTTATGAATGTGCTCAGTAAAGCAGTCACTTCACCCTTTTCTATGATAGCTGATCTGGTTGGAGGTGATCCTGATAAACTGAACTCTGTGGCATTTGCTCCCGGCAGTGCGGCCTTAACTGCAGATCAGACAGCTCAGCTGGATACACTTGCGGAGGTATTAAACAAACGTCCACAATTGATCCTGGAAATCCGCGCTATAGTTGATGAAAAGCAAGACGGCGAGGTATTAAAACAGATAAAAATGGATAAGCTGTTAAAAGAATCCGGTGCCGACAATGAAGAACAGCATAAACGTATCTCGGTGCTGGAACAGCAGTTAACCAAGCATAATGGAGAAAAAGAGCTTGCCGGACTACAAAGTGATATGCACACAGAAACGGCAGCAGTAAAAGAGAACTCAGAAAACAAAACTAAGCAGCTGCAGGCTGCAGCCGATAAATATGAGCAGTCACTTTATCAGGCTCTGTTAACCAGGCAGCCTCTGTCCAGTCTGGAGTTAAGCACTCTGGCTCAGCAGCGGATCAGTATTATCAAAGCGCAGCTGATTAAACACGACAAAGTAGCCAATGGGCAGGTATTTGCTTTACAGCCGTCACTAGACGGCCAAGCAGTCAATAATACTATTTCTACAACCTTTACGTTGACCACTAAATAGCCAGAAAAAGTACAATAGGAAAGTCTAAAAACAAGCGGAGAACAAAGCGCAGACAAGAAGGTCATTAACTATTAATGACCTTTTTTAATCAATAAATCTAATGCCCGCAGCCGCCGGCGCCATGCACATGACCATGGCTGATCTCTTCATCTGTTGCAGCACGTACCGATACAATCTCAATGACAAAGGTTAATGTTTTACCGGCAAAGGGATGGTTTAAATCGCAGTCGGCATTAAAACGCCCAACTTTTACGATTGTTACCTGCTGACGGCCTTGATTTGATTCAACAACAGCTGTCATACCCGGCTTCCAGACCTTAGCCCCCTGCAGATGTTTAATTGGAATACGCTGCAGACCACCTTCTCTACGCTGACCGTAAGCCTGCTCAGGTTTAAGTGTCACCTGCAGTTTGTCACCGCTGGTTTTACCTTCGAGTTGTTTTTCTAAGGTTTCAAACAGACCGTCATGACCATGCAGATAAACTAACGGCTCACTCTGGAAACTGTTTTCAAGCTCCTGATCTGCTTCACTTAAAACATAATGAAACTGTACAACTGAATTTTTACTTATAAGCATAATGATTCTCTTTTTTAATGAGCCTGCATTGTACTGATTAACAGCATGATAACCAATATCATTATAAGCAAGTGTAGAAAATTTCAATTGACGCATAAACAAAAACCGGCGCAGCCAGGCCGCACCGGTTTTACTCACTGCTGTTCACGGCATTTAGTCTGCAGAGCCGCCCGGACGTAGTGCCAGCCGGTTAAATAAGAAGAAGCAAAGATAAGCAACGGAGCAGCCGAATATAAGAATCGCTATTTCAGCTGTATTGGGCATATAGCTCTGCACCGCACCTAACCAGGTTTGTTTCGGACCTAATACCTGCATCTGTCCCTGAATAACAAAGAACAACTCCACCAGCAGCACAGTCGGCAAAGCGATCAGCGCACTCAGTGCCGGTTTTACTTTATAAGCAAGTAATGCGCCCAGCAGCAGCAGCGGCATCCACAACTGCACCCAGACTATTTCCGCCACAACCGTACTGCGGGAAGAATACAAATACAGGGTAAACAAAAACAACGCCAGGCCGGCAAGCATGCTTCTGCCGGGCAGCTGCAGCACTTCCCGCGCCTGTTCTTTAAACAGCAGCGGCGCTAAGCTCATACCGCTTGCCAGAGCACAAAGCAGGGTAAGCACCGACGCATCCGCACCTTGATAACCAGTACGGCCGACTGCCGTTCCGAATACACTGCCTAATACTAAAGCGGCGGCCACGGCCACGCACAATGCAGCTGAGGTTAACCACAACTCAGAACCCAGCGGCCGGCCGCGCAGCAAGGCGTAATATTTAATACCAAGCAGCAGCAGTTCCACGGCATACAGTGTTCCCATCCACCAGATAGGTGAACTCAGGTTAGGGCTGAACAGCAGCCAGACAACATGCAGCGGAGAACCCATTTCAGCAGTCAAGGCGGCAAAAGCACCTATCAGCAGAGACAGGGCTGCAGTCAATAAGACCGGCTTGTGTGCTATAACAGCCTTGTTGTTCAACAGCTCACCTGCTGTCATTAGGATAGATATACCTGTGCTGGTCAAGGCCAGGAATATGTAGGCTACCAGGGGTAATGTCCAGAACAGAGCGTCATTGGTCACAAACATTGGACCGACAAACCATTCCATTAAAGCAAAATACCCCCCGAACAATAATCCGGCAGCAGACAGCGCCAACAACATTTTATTGAAGTTTGCAGTTTTCATGTTTCTCTCCTATCAGCGGTTTTCCGGAGTATAACGGCGGATATAAAACACCTTGCTTCCGGTACCCAGCTCTGGTTTAAGCGGCTTGCCGTCATACTTGCGGATCAGCATCGAAACTTCACTATTGGGATCATCAAGATCACCTACTACCCGGGCGTTCGAAGGACAGGCGTCCACGCAAACTGGATTCAGCCCGACTTTAAGTCGATGGTCGCAGAAGTTACATTTTTCAACCGTGCCGCGCGACCGCATTAACGGGTAGCTGCCGCCGCGTTCGGGATTACTAAGCGGACTGCCTTCTCCGCCTGCCTCTGCAAGCATAACCGACGGCGTAAAAGTACCAGCGGCCAGCCCTTTATTTTCCTGCCATTCCTGATGCGGGCGCTGCCAGTTAAAGCTTATCACTCCGTAGGGACAATTCTCCATACAGGCTTTACAGCCGATACACTTTTCCTGTTCGTGAAGAGTCAATCCTCCCTCTCCTTTATGCATCGCCTGTGTCGGGCAGCCTTTAACACAAGGAGCATCGTCGCAGTGATTACACATAGTTGACAGATATTCAAAACGAACATCTGGAAATTGACCGCTGCTTGTAATTATCTTGTCACACCAGTTAATCTCGGGCGGCGTATGATTTTCAGCTTTACAGGCGAAAACACAACCGGCACAACCCACACATTTTTGTTGATCGATTACCATTCCATAACGCATTGTCAGCCTCCTAGACTTTCTCTACCCGGACACCAATCTGACCGTAAAAGGCAGAGGATCCAGACAATTGCTCATATACCGGTGGTAGTAATTCGTTATTATTGCCGCCGAAGGGGGTTTTACCAAACTGCTGCGATGCTGTCCTGCCATAGGCCCAATGCCCCTGACCAAAAGCTTTAGCAACGGTACCGGGCCGAACGCCTTCGAACAGAGCCGCCTGACAAGTGATACTTCCCTGCAGCGAGGTGATACGGATGGTATCTCCGTCACTAATTCCCAGCTTCTGCGCATCTAAGGGATTGAGTTTAGCCGCATCAGCAAGTTTGTGTGATCCGGGATCAATATCCAGATTGTACTGGTACCAGGCAGTGTTTGCCGAACGGCCCTCGCGGTTTAAGCGTGACTTATAATCAACAAATAACATCGGGAATTTACTTTCATCACCAAAGCGGTACGGAGTCTCGTAATGGGGGATAAAAGCCAGCTCGCCGCGTGCTAAATAACCGGTAGCCTGCATTACTCCATCGACATCAGTATGGTGTTTTTTAGCGTGCTTCTGCAGCGCGTATTTGAGCGTTTCACTGTAAAACTCAAACTTTTTGCTCTTCGTTTTCATATGGCTCCAGCGTTTACGGAATGCATACGGTTTGGAATTCCAGATGCCTTTCTCCATAAACTCCTGCCAGCCGCTGAGGTGATCCCCTTCCTTATATTTAGCCGGATCCCAGAACGTCTGCGTGAGTATTTTAGTTGCATACAGGGCGACTTCATCTGCACTGGTCGGCTCTCTGCCCGTTTCCGGATCCTTAAATTCAGTTTTAAGGTAGTTAAGCGGATTTTCAAAACCCCGCTTCGCTAATTCCTCAGCTAATAACCACGGCAGGCCGCACTCATCTTCAACTGACATACCCAGGCGTTTTACCGCAGGCTGACTAATGGACACCTGGGTGTAGCGGTTACCTGCGGTTTTCTGAATTCCCCAGCGTTCAAACATAAAATGCGGCGCCGGAAGAATCAGATCCGCGTAATAACTGAATTCACTGATATTAGTGGTGAGATGGGTGACAAATGAGACTTTCTTAAGGGCTTTTTCCCACTGCTGCCCGCCTGGTGCCGAAAAAGTAAAGTTATTAAAATAGCCAAGTACAAACTCCGGCAGATAAGGGTCTTCACTAAGAATACTCTCAGCAACCGCGGCTGTAACCACACCTCCCCCGCTTTTACCTTTTTTAAGAGCAGGATATTCCAGACGTCCGCGGCGGTCTATTTTCTCCATTTTCAGGCCGTGCGAACCGACCTCATCAACATATTTCTTAGAAGACGGCATCTTTCCTAGAGGAACCGAAGCCCACTTAAGCACCCCGCCTTCCTGATCAATACTGCCCAGTAAACCATTAAGTGCATGCAGGGCGATCGCGGTATAGCCGCCTCTATGCTGCATCTGAGCACCACGGGAACGCCAGATCTGTACTTTTGGAGCAGCATCGGCTAGTTTGACTGCAATACGCCGTATCTGCTCTGCTTTAATACCGCATAATTCGGCAGCCCATTCCGGAGTACGATCCTTAAGCTCTAAATTCCACCATTCAACCAGTCCCAGGGTATGCTGTTCTTTGAAACTATCAGGCTCGACCTCACTACCGGCAATAAAACGATTTTTTCCGTCAACAAAGTCACCGACAAAGGGGCGGTGCCAGCCGCCGTTTACCATAACCTGATGCGCCAGTGCCAGACCCAGCGCAGCATCCTGCCCCGGAACGACAGGCAGCCACTCATCGGCCTTAGCGGCAGACGCTGAGAAGCGCGGATCAACAATCGCAACCTGAGCACGATCCAGGGTATTACCCCACTCCTTACAATAGTAGGAAACCTGACGGTTGGAACTGAGAGGGTCTACACCAAAGGAGAGGATATAACGGGTATCCTTAATATCGTACTGACGGTATCCCCAGTTACCCTCGGTAAAGAAACTGCCTAATTTGTCAGCTTCTGCACACAGGGCACTGTGGGTAATGGCATTAGGCGAGCCCATCACCTGAGTAAAGTTTTTAATGAGCAGATCACTAAGATAGGAGTAACGGCCGCGAAGTGCTACATAACGATGGGTTTCATTTTGTTCACGCAGGGCCATAAACTGGTCTGCCATCAGTTTGATCGCTTCTTCCCAGCTGATCGATTTAAACTGCGGATCAATCCCGCGGCCTTTTTCCGGATTGCCGCGCAGCATAGGTGTGCGTACGCGATCCGGATCATAAAGCTCCTGCAGTGCCAGATACTGACGCGGACAGCTTGCCGTACCATGCACTTTAGAATATTCGTTACCGCGAATATGCAGCGCACGGCCGTCCTGAATATATACCTGCTTAGCGCAGAAAGAGGTACAGCCGTTACAAGTAGTTCCCACCCATTTGCCGCTGCCTGGTGCATACACCACACCTGCCTTAGCCATCGCAGCCATAATCAGCTTAGGGGCAAACAGTGAAGCCAGCGCTAAACTGCCTGTACCCAGCAGCAGCTGACGCCTCGATAGTTTCCAACCGTCCTTTGTGTCCATAAACTTATCTCCAATTCACCTTGTTTAAAAACCGGATGCAGTGGGAGAGAAATTTAAATATTACCAGTCAGTCACACCGCTGAAGTGGCCATAGCTGACAGAAGCGCCATGGATCTTTTTAACTATAGTACGACTAAACATTAACCATCGGATAAATAAGGGAATTATGATAAAGATCAAAAATTGTAGAAAAAACAATCAAAAGCGGGAGGTTTAGATAAGTAAAGGTTAAAAGCAGTGCTTAAGGCTGAACAGGAATAAAAACAGCAGTAAACATTTTAAACTTACTGCTGTTTGTTAATAATTAATCAGGGAGTTAACTGTCTCGTCCGTTAGACTGTCCAGTCTAAAATGACTTTACCGGACTGTCCGGAACGCATCATATCGAAACCTTCCTGGAACTGCTCAACAGGGTAAGTATGGGTTATCATCTCGCTTAAATCTAAACCAGACTGAATCAGACTGGCCATTTTATACCAGGTTTCAAACATTTCTCGGCCGTATATGCCTTTAATAATCAAACCTTTAAAGATAACCATATTCCAGTCAACGGTCATATCTGCAGGAGGAATGCCCAGCAGTGAAATCTTACCGCCATGGGTCATATTAGCCAGCATGCTGTTAAAAGCAACCGGCGCTCCAGACATCTCCAGCCCGACATCAAAACCTTCCGTCATACCTAATTCTGCCATAACATCTTCGAGTTTCTGCTCCGCGACATTCACTGCACGCGTTACGCCCATTTTTCGAGCTAAAGACAAGCGGTATTCATTAACATCCGTGATCACCACATGCCGCGCACCAACGTGTTTAGCAACAGCTGCCGCCATAATGCCAATGGGGCCGGCTCCAGTAATTAATACATCTTCACCGACAATATCAAATGACAGTGCAGAGTGAACCGCATTACCCAGCGGATCAAAAATAGCGGCTAAATCATCAGAAATACCATCGGGGATCTTAAAAGCATTAAAAGCCGGAATGACTAAATACTCCGCAAAAGCACCGGTGCGGTTAACACCGACACCAATTGTATTACGGCACAGGTGCGTTCGCCCGCCGCGGCAGTTTCGACAGTGACCGCAGGTTATATGCCCTTCTCCGGAAACCCGGTCACCAACGCTGAAACCTCTGACTTCCTGGCCCATGCCGACCACTTCACCAACATATTCATGGCCGACCACCATAGGCACTGGAATGGTTTTCTGTGACCAGTCATCCCAGTTATAGATATGTACATCGGTGCCGCAGATAGCTGTTTTATGGATCTTAATAAGCAGATCATTATGACCGGGCTCAGGTTTATCAACTTCGGTCATCCAGATGCCGACTTGCGGCTGTAATTTTGCAAGTGCTTTTATTTTCATGGTTATGGCCCTTAAATTAATCCCATCTCTTTACCTACTTCAATAAACACAGCAATAGCACGATCCAGCTGCTCTCGAGAGTGGGCTGCTGACATCTGTGTGCGGATACGCGCCTGTCCCTTTGGTACAACAGGGAAGGAGAAAGCAATTACGTAAATACCCTTGTGCAGTGCTCTTTCTGCGAATTCAGCGGCAACTTTAGCATCACCGAGCATAATAGGAATAATCGCATGGTCACATCCTGCCATGGTAAAACCGGCTTCAGTCATGCTGGTGCGGAAATGCGCGGCATTTTCCCATAGCTTATCACGCAGATTAGCGCTGTCAGCCAGCAGATCAATCACTTCAATTGATGCGGCTACAATGGCTGGTGCTAACGAGTTAGAAAAAAGGTAAGGACGAGAACGCTGGCGTAACCAGTCAATCACCTCTTTTTTGCCCGCCGTGTAGCCGCCGGATGCGCCGCCCATGGCTTTGCCAAGAGTACCGGTAATAATATCAATACGGTCAATCACATCATGGTACTCATGAGTGCCGCGGCCGTTATCGCCCATAAACCCAACCGCATGAGAGTCATCAACCATCACTAATGCATTGTACTTATCAGCCAGATCACAAATTGCAGGCAGATTTGCCACCACGCCGTCCATAGAGAAAACACCGTCGGTCACAATCAGTTTATGACGAACGCCGGCCTGATCGGCATCAATCAGCTTCTGCTCTAATTCAGTCATATCGTTATTAGCGTAACGGTAACGTTTCGCTTTACATAAACGCACACCGTCAATAATTGATGCATGGTTAAGCGCATCAGAAATAATGGCATCCTGTGCATCGAGAATAGTTTCAAACAGACCGGTATTTGCATCAAAACAAGAGGTATAAAGAATAGTATCTTCCATGCCCAAAAATGTTGAAAGCTTTGCTTCTAACTCTTTATGTTTATCCTGTGTTCCGCATATAAAACGCACAGAAGCCATACCGAATCCCTGCTCGTCTAATCCTTTTTTTGCCGCATTAATCAGCGAAGCATTATTAGCTAAACCTAAATAGTTATTCGCACAGAAATTTAAAACCTCTTCACCGCCGGTAATAGAAACACTTGCCTTTTGTGCTGAAGTAATAATACGCTCTGATTTATACAGGCCTTCATTTTTTACCTGTTCAAGCTGCTGATTAATTTGCTCATAAAATTTATTAGACATCACATACCACGCATTAAAAGAATTAGAATAAAAGAATAAGTCCCGCTCGCCGGAATATTTAACGGCGGCAGAGTTTAATAACGCCTTTATAACAAAAAAAAGCACTTGGTGTTAATCATTTACACAACAGTTTTTAAACTGCATCACAGATATGCATCTATAACTCAGGCTAGTGAATTTATAACGAATAAAAAACCTTCTAAAACATAAACTTTTTAAGCTTTACGTTAATATAATCAGAGTGCCGCAGAACGCCGTATTCAAGCAGTAAACAGGGGTTAAAGAAGGTCAGTATCTGCTGGGACGTTTAAACCGTAAAGGAGAAGGCTCTGCAGGTACTAATCAGGAAGCTGCATCCTTATGGAAAGATGGTAAATATACCGTCATCTTTAAACGCAAACTCGATACTGGTTTTCCTGAAGACGATAAGAGAATAAAAATAGGCGGTACCTATGATTTCAATATTGCAATTCATGACGGTCAGGCAACAACCCGCTATCATTATGTAACATTAACCTTCACACTAGGCATTGGTGACAATGCACAGGGCAGCGTGGTAAGTACTCAGCAGTAATTCCTCAATTTAATACCGGTTTTACTGTAAAAAACCGGTATCTTAAATTTACCTGCGCAGCATATTCAAGCTTAGAGCATAATTTCTGCACCAGCTTTTCGTCTGAAAAACTGAGCTTAGTACATTAATATATACCCGTTATAATTGCCGGGCTGCTTTGCAGCATTGACTAAAATTAATATTTCTAATTAAAAATAACCTTAGGATGAATAAATTGACCACATTATCACCAGCCGAAAATGAAGTTTTCTTAGCGTTTCAAGTTATCCCAAGACTCAAAGAGGGTAATAATTTTGAAGTAGTCGATAAAGCCATTGAAGTTGTAAGGCAAGCTGACGTGCCCTATCAGGTAGGCGCGATGGAAACAACAATGACAGGGGAATTAAACCAGCTGCTTGATATTGTTAAAAATGCCCAGCAAGCCTGTTACGACGCCGGTGCTTTAGAAGTTATTACAAATATCAAAATTCACAGCCGAACACCCGAAGCAACGGATACATTTTGTACCTATCATCGCGGTGTTACACCTGCAAACCATATGTTTGTTAAAAAATAACAACATATTATTTTAAATAAATATGAAATTTATTGTGATCTGCCCCGTTCTTTTATTGTATAAGAAATACATTTCTTACGTATTTCTTCAGCTTGAAAAGGAGAGGTGATTATGATCAGGTTAATTAGTTTATTTGCGGCCGCGGTTTTAGGCGCATCACTATTTACTGCACCCGCTTCAGCTTTATCAAACACACAGCAGATTAATAACGATATCGTTTATTCTGAATGTGTAGTAAAAGTTGGTGCTGAAAAATTTGCGTGTCTACGTAAGTTAAGCGGACGTGACCGTAAATAATAATTTTATATATACCCTTAGCTTAATAAATGCAGTCGTCAGGGCAATACAAAAGACACTTTGCCCTGCAGGATTCTACCTTAGTTATTTCACTTGATAATGCTACCAGCTTAAGACTGCATTTAAGTCCCGATACAGCGCTACCCTTCAGAGTTCAGAACTCACTGCCCTTTTACTATTAACAACATATTTTGTAAACGATTACAGGAGAAACCCGAGTATTGATCATTCTATAGAGCCAGATCGCATTTTCTACGCTGTTGAGTAAATAGACTGCCTGCGAATAAGCACTGATCACGGCAGATCAATGCAGATAAAAACATCACCGCATGCGGTATTGTTTAATAAATAATTAGTTAATGGCAATAAGGGTAATCATGGAAAATCGTTGGCAAATCGCGTTATCAGCAGGAATTCTAGCAGCAGTATGGTGCGGCATCGCAGATCTGTTTCATCTTGTCACCTGGATAGGTTTTTTAGGCTGCAGTACCTATTTTGCGCAGCCGAACTCCAATTTTAAAGGAGTTGTTGTTACCTGGTGTACAACACTGTCCGGTGTTTTATGGGCATGGTTAATTATCAACGGAAGCAGCTATTTCGACACGCCGTTTATGGGTTATATTTTCACAGGAATAGCAACTTCAGCCATGTGTTTACAGGCCAGTCATCAAAAATTCTCTTTTATTCCTGGCGCATTTATCGGCTGCTGCATAACATTTGCAGTAGGCGGAGATGTTGTAATTATTATACCGGCATTAATAATCGGCGCCCTGCTGGGTTATTCGATGACATTATTTACCGGTCAGCTGATCAGCATTACCCGCAAATGGCAGAAAATGACTGAAATGAGCAAAATAACTACAAAGGCAAGGACAGAGTAGTTTGACTAATTTTGCGCTGCAGCTCCAATATAGGAACTGCAGGCAAACAGAGTTTCTGTAACACGTTATACTTATATTTTTTCTTAATAGAATTACGTTGGTAACCAATATGAAACAGATTGAATTTAGAAAAATTGACGCGCTGATGATAAAGCTGAGTCTAAATGGAAAGTTTTTTCTACTTTGCTCTCTTGTGGCTGTGATCACCACCACTATTGCACTGTTCAACTTAAATCAGGTGAAACAACAAACCGCCGTAAGCTCACAGGCCAGAGCTCAGGCAATGGTAGACAGCTTCGCGCAGGTCGCATCTAAACAGAGCCTGGAGACTGATGCACTGAGCGAATTTGCCAGACAACATAATCTGCAGCTGACCTCGCAGCTGAACAGTTCCCGTCAGGGAGATTCAGTAACCGTAAGCGCCCCCGTAGGCCGCCGTTATCTTCAACTGAGCACTAATGTCAGCGGCTGGGAGCAGCAGGCGTTAGATGATGCAGGTTTGATGTTATGGGTTGCCCTTCTGGGATTACTGCCGTTGTTTCAATTAAGCTACTGGACATCAACATCGCTGGGAGGCGGTTTATGGGATATGTATATCGCCATCAAACGTTTAGCCGACGGTGACTTATCACAGCGCCTTAATTTCTTTGGTGTTGATGATTTCAGTATGATCGCCACTGAAATTGACCGCAGTGCCGATAATATGAGCGAGATGGTCACGGCAATTGGAAATAATGCAGCCAGCCTTGCGGAAGCTGCTGATGAATTTAATCAGCAGGCACAGCAGAGTGAAGAGCTGATCAGTCTGCAGCATCAGTTCTTAGATACAGTATCAGTTGCTATGGAGCAGATGACAGCGGCCATAGAGGATGTTTCCCGCAACGCGGCTAATACTTCTCTGCAGACCAAAGACAATTCCGGTCAGGCGGCTTCCAGTAAAGAGCAGATCTCTCAGGCTGTGATCAGAATTTCAACCCTGGTCAATAAAATTGACTCAGCCTCCGAATCAGTTTCACAGTTGTCAAATAATGCTTCGGAAATCGGGGTGGTAGTCACCACTATTAACGCCATTTCTGAACAGACTAACTTACTGGCATTAAATGCAGCCATTGAAGCGGCGCGTGCAGGTGAGCAGGGCCGCGGTTTTGCTGTTGTGGCCGATGAAGTTAGAACCTTAGCAGGCCGTACCCAGCAGGCAACGGTTGAAATCCAGTCTATGATTGAAGGTCTGCAGTCCGGCTCGGCAACGCTTTCAAAAGTAACCGATGAAATTGTTGAACAGGCAGATAAAGGACGCGACTCGATTGTTTCCGTTGGCGACGATGTTGAGTCAATGGCGGCTTCAACCAGTGATGTGTTCGATATGAGCTCACAAATTGCAGCATCAGCAGAAGAGCAGAGTGTATCCGCCCGAGAAATCAGCTCGCAGCTTAATGATATTAGAGAGCAGTCAGAAACCATTAGACAGACAGCACAGCGGTCGGTGACTTTAGCATCGGATCTGAGTAAATCATCTGTGCAGCTGGAAGGAATACTTTCTCAGTATCAGCTGCCCGAGAACAGCTGAATACTCACTCGAGTATCCCCTTCAAAATGCGGCTTCCTTTTCCTAACAATAGAAAAAGGGAGCCGCGGCTCCCTCTTCCAGTATTGTCTTAAGTGTGTAAATAACGTTTAATCTTTTTGGTCGGCGTTTTAATAAACGGCTCGCGCTGCTCTACAACTTTTGTAATCTTTGAATAGCTGGACAACTGCGTGTTGACTTCAGTTCGAATCTCTTCTAACAGCAGTAAAATATCATCGTGCAGAGCGGAATCACTGGTCTGGCTGATATTATGAGATTCGTCAAACTGATCATAATCAATATGTATTTTAGCAACCACTTTATGGTCGAGTTCATAAACCAGAGAATCTAAAACCAGCGGGTTCTGATTGATAACCGACTCCACAGCTTCCGGATAAATATTCTCTCCGCTTGCACCGATAATCACATTTTTACTGCGCCCGTTAATGGTCAGCACGCCGTTGTCATCGATATAACCCAGGTCACCTGTATTTAACCAGCCGTCTTCATTTAAGACCTCAGCCGTACGTTCAGGATCTTTATAATAACCCATCATAATATTAGGACCGCGTACGTGCAGCTCGCCGTCACGGCTGTCTTCAGACTGTTTTTCAAAGCGGCATTCAATACCCGGAGCAATAATTCCCGTGGTGCCGACTTTAGTAGCTCCTGGAACTGCACCGGCAATAATCGGAGCTGTTTCGGTCAGACCGTAACCAATCGCGTAAGGGAAATCAGCTTCCTTTAAAAATGCTTCTACAAAGGGAGATAATTTCGCACCGCCGATACCAAACAGACGCATCTCACCACCGAAACTTTGCTGCAGTTTTTTACCTGCAATTTTATTTAATTTTTTACGCACGCAAGTCAGGTTTTCATAAAGAAATTTAACCGCCCTGTTTTTATTAAAACCGGCCTGTACTTTTGATTTGTAAATCTTTTCAATCACCAGCGGCACGCTTAACATGCATGTCGGTTTGACTTTCTGCATAGCGGCTAAAATTATTTTTGGTGACGGCACTTTACTGATGTAATAAATGGAAGCACCGTTTGCAAAAGGCACTAAGAACCCAACAGAACATTCAAAAGTATGTGCTAAAGGTAATATCGACAGAAACTTATCATCGCTATGAATCTTGGTCAGACTTTGTGCCTGCATAACCTGTGCAATCAGGTTTTTATGCGACAGCATAACCCCTTTTGACTGCCCGGTTGTACCCGATGTATAGATAATCGAAGCAAGATCATCTTCATTAATTGTTAATGTTTGACTCTCCGTCTGGCGATGCGCCAGCTGCATCGCTTTTGCCTTAATCTGGGCAATTTTTTCGGCACCTTTAATTACCAGTTCCGACTGTCTGGGTGTTTTATCTTCTAATATCTGCAGCGATTCCAGTGAAAAGACATACTGCAGGGATGAACTGAAATCATCCTCATTGAGTTTCGCACTGATTTTTTTGGAAACGAAGATAGCGACTGCTTCCGAGTGCTTAATAATATGATGCACTTCATTGCTGTGAAAATCAGGCAGAATAGGTACAGTTATCGCTCCAATGGAAGTAACAGCAAGGTAGACAATTCCCCAGTGCGGCATATTCTCACTGCAGATAGCAACTTTATCACCCTGTTTTATTCCTAACTCCTCGAAAATGCTGTGAATCTGAGCAATCTTTGCTCTGGCCTGAGCATATGTTATTTCAATTTCTCCAATATTTGAGACTAAAAGTCTGTCTTCATAAAGAGAAGTCGAGCGCTCAGTTAAGGCGGCCAAAGTATTATTTTCAAGCTGTATGGTCATTCAGGATCCTTAGTTAATCCAGGGTAATTCGTTTAACGTCTTAAGTCTGCTGCAAAAAGCGCGATATTATACAGAAATCACTCAAACAATGCAGTCTCGCCGGATAAGAACTTTGACAAATAATCAAAATCGGCCAGTTTAAGTTCTTATGAATACATTCGCGAATAGTAAGAGTAACTGCGGTGAAATATGATGAAGAGTATTCCGGCACTGCAATGCTGAGAGCGCGGTGGCCGGAAATAGTGTTCTGAGCAGCACAAGTTAGGTTTAGTGTTTTAAAACAAAACTCGAATCCTGAGGCTACTGTAGTGTTAATCGTTTAAAAGGTATTTAATACGAGTCTTTAAAATATCCGTTGCAATACGGTTTTTTCCGCCGCGGGGAATAATGATATCGGCATATTGCTTAGAAGGTTCAATAAACTGCAGGAACATCGGACGAACCGTTGCTGTATACTGTGCTATTACATTTTCCATGGTTCTACCGCGTTCGGCAATATCTCGCGCTAAACGGCGCATTAAACAAATATCCAGCGGCGTATCAATAAAGATACTGGCATCAATCTGCTCTCTAACAGCAGGATCAGTCAGCAGTAATATACCTTCAAGTATAATAACCTTTTTAGGCGTTAATACATTGCTTTCCTGCATACGGGTATGCTCTGTATAACTATAAACAGGAATATCTACTGACTCGTTGTTTTTCAACGCTTTCAAATGATCACATAAAAGCCCATGGTCAAATGCTTTAGGGTGATCATAATTGGTCTGCATACGTACATCTAAAGTTAAGTGGCTCTGGTCGCGATAATATGCATCTTCAGAAACAATGCCGATCTGGTCCGTGCCAAGTTCATGACATAACTCCTCAAATATCGTATTTGCGATAAGACTTTTACCCGATGCTGAAGCCCCAGCAATAGCGATAACGACACAATGTTTTGAACTCAACGACATATAACCTCAGAAAAATAAAACGAATAGGATAAAAAACGCGTATGGTATACGAGTAAAGGAGCAACGACAAACACAACGGCGCTTTAGATTGATTTTAAGCACAATAAGCGAACAAATTCACACAAAATTGTCATTAAAATAAGAATTAATAAATGATATTGCCTGCAAGTTTTACTTTTTGTGCAGGCGATAAAAGACACCGAGTATTTCTCTTAGCAAATATTCAGTTGAAAGCGCTGAGCATCTTTACGCAGCAGCGTATATTTAATGATCAGTTCATCCCGGGTTAATTTCTCGTCACCAAAGAAAAATGCATCGCCCTTCTGAAGCCGGGCAAAATTACTACTGATAAAGCCTAAAATAAGATCCGCTTTTTTAATTGTGTAAGGACTGCATGACTGACCATGCAGATCATCAAGCAGATCCAGCACATTAGAGCGGTAACTTTCCACTAAATACAGCTCTGTTAAAGCACTTTCGCTGGCCAGCGCTTTTTCCCAGCTTTGATTAATAACATACTGACGTGAGATAACACTTGCCTCCGCCCCCGCATCACGCAGTCTCTGTAGTTTAAGCTGATAAGCCGGCAGCGCACACTGCTTTTCCAACCGGTATAATTCAAACAAATCCGATTCGCTAAGATTAAGCGGATTCTTCATTAAATAATCAAAAAAGAAACGCGTTTCAAAACGTTCAATGCCGTGAAATAAAGGCGTTGCCCGGCCGTTACTGTTAAAGTGTTTCTGCGGATCAAACTGATACATATAACCAAAATCAAACAGTTTAATTTCATTATCAGTATCTACTAAAATATTACCCGGACAAAAATCCCATTCAAATAAACCATTTAATTCCAGATTTACGATGCAGGAGAAAATCTGTTCAAATAACCTTTGACTGAAAATCAGCGGCGGCTCCCCGTTTATCCACGGGGAGAGAATAATACCCTCTGTAAATGATGCAAACTGCGTATCGATTATATGTTTAAATGCCGACGGTTCGCTTTGCTTCAGAAGAGTCAAATCCCGGCGGCGCTGTACTTCGTTAAGAAAAGAGGTCTGCCCGTCGATATTATTCACCAGACTAACCGGTCTTTTTAACTTTAGCGTCCAGTGCTGATCGGCGAACTGCAGATGATGTACTACCGCGGTCAGGCCGGAATTAAACGATTCAACAACATAATCAGAAACACTGCTGGTTGCTTTTAACTGCGCTAGTGTCAGCGGAAACCCTTTCAGATCCCCTATTTCAATATTTCGCCCGCTTTCTGCAAATAACTTCTGCTGCTGCTGGCGCTGCTGTTCAAGATCCATCTTTTATACTCCTCATCGGCTCAGATAAATAACATCGCATAAATAATCATTAACTGCTAACCCCGCCCCCTGTAATTACTGTAAAAAATCAACAATTTTAATAATAAACAGGAGAAAAAATATAGTAATCAGCCGCGTAGACTGGCCGATAAATACCGGAAACAGTGGGTTTGAGACTAAGCGGTGCACTTTAATACAGCAAATACATGTTTTTTAACAAATCAACAGCAATTTAGATATATTAAGCCCTGTAATAGTGATAATTATTTAGCTTCACTAACGGATATCGTCTACATTAATAAAAAGGAGGCACTATGAGTAAAAAATTATCGGCAGTGTTCTTACTCTGCAGCGCCTTATTGGCAGTTTTTTGCAGCGCAGAAACTAATATTCATTTTCCGGATCGAAATACATTCCCAGAACTCTCTTATATCAGCATTGCAGACCTTAGAGAAGAGCTTAGCCGCAGTATACTAATTGATGTCCGAACACCTTTAGAATTTGATACCGTGCACATCCAGGGGGCAATCAATATCCCCTTATCCAACCGAGGATTTCTAAACAGAATAAAAAAATTAACTGCACAATTTCCAGATAAACAGCTGGTTGTCTACTGTAACGGCCATCAATGTCAGAAAAGTTATCAGGCGGGCAGGTTATTACTTGATTACAAAATCAGCAGCCGGGTTTTTGATACCGGTATTATCGACTGGCTGAAGGCTTATCCGCAGTTTACTGTACTACTGGGGAAAAACCCGGCAGCACCGCAGGACATTATCTCAGAAGCTGAATTCCAGGCTCATCTGCTTAGCTCAGAAAGTTTTATTAAATCTAGTCAAAGCAATTATTTAATTGATATTCGAGACATTGTTCAACGTACAAATATTACAGTTACAGCCGTTAGACACCAGCGCTCAATTACGATTGCAAAAATGTATAAGCAGATAAAACAAGGCCGACTAAAAGATAAAACACTATATATTATGGATGCAACCGGACGCCAGGTACGCTGGCTGCAATACTATTTAAAGAAATATCATTATACAGATTATTATTTTCTCAAAGACGGCGTACTCAGTTTTCAACAAGAATAATCAGGAGATGCTATGTACTGCAGAGCTTTGTGTATAGCGATCATTTTATCAGCGGGCATACCGCTTACTTATGCGGCCCCGAAAATAGTTAAAATTGTAACTTTACATGATTACGCGCCTTTTTGTATGACCAGCGGGGACTATGAAATCAATCAGGTCATAGTTCCCGGTCAGGATGCACTCGGGTTCAGCGGTTACAGCTGGGATATATTAAGGGAAAGCTTTCATGAAATGGGATATGTAGTCCACTTGTCAATCAGACCATGGGCAAGAGCTGTTGCTAATGTTAAAAATAACAAAGCTGATATCGTTTTTCCGACGGGTAAAAACAGCAAACGCCTCAAGATATTTACTTATTCCCTGGAATCGGTTAATCATGCCGACTACATTGTTTATGTCAGAGCAGATGACCCCATACAGTGGCGGGGTTTACAGTCATTAAACGGACTGACTATCGGAGTCAAAAAAGGTTTTAGCTATGGTAATGCATGGCGGCAGGCATCTGCTGTCAATAAATATGATGTTTTGACAATTCTACAGGGATTTAAAATGTTAAATGCCGGGCGTATTGACGGATTTGCCGGTTATGAATTTAACTGGGATTATATTCTGCAGCGGCAGAACTGGCATGATAAATACAGAAAGCTCGATGCTTTCGGCTCCACTTCTGAGTATCTGGCAGCACTTAAAAGCAACCCCAAAGGTAAGGAATTTTTAAGCGCTTTTGATCAGGGCAAAAAACGTCTGCGTAAAAATGGAAGACTTGAGCAGATAAGAATCAAATGGTTCGGCAAATAGTTATGCATCTGTAAATTAAAATGCCGATTTACAGCTACTATTACAAGTAGCAATCCATCTCTACTGGACAAAGACTATTATCCCCCGCCCCCGTACACCACACAATTATTTAACAAAATCATAACCTTACATGAACTTTACAGCCTAAAAATGTGGTCCTGTTCTAATAAATAGAGATTGTTTTTATTCTGTGCAAATTATGTGAATTACCTTTAATCATTGTTTTACAAACAGATGGACAATAGCTTAACCATCACTATTTATAAGGATTATTATGCTGTATCTTGAGTTTTTATTTCTGTTAGTAATGCTCTATATCGGTTCCCGCTATGGCGGAATCGGTTTAGGGGTTATCTCCGGCATAGGTCTGGTTATTGAAGTCTTTATCTTCAAGATGCCGCCGACCTCCCCTCCTGTAACCGTTATGCTGATTATTTTAGCCGTAGTTACCTGTGCTTCGATTCTGGAAGCCGCCGGAGGTCTAAAGTATATGCTTCAGGTTGCCGAGCGGATCCTGCGTAAAAATCCTAAACGTGTCACCCTGATTGCACCTTTTGTAACCTATACTATGACCTTTATGCTCGGAACCGGCCATGCGGTTTACTCCATTATGCCGATCATCGGTGATGTCGCATTAAAAAACGGTATACGCCCGGAAAGGCCTATGGCGGCTTCCTCGGTCGCATCACAAATAGCTATTACCGCTTCTCCTATTTCAGCGGCTGTAGTCTATTACTTAGCACAACTGGTTGATATTCAGGCTGATATTACACTACTTTCAATACTAATGGTGACCGTACCTGCAACTCTGTTCGGCACCCTGTTAATGTCGCTATACAGCTTAAAACGCGGTAAGGAATTAGATGATGATCCGGATTATCAGGCCCGCTTAGAAGATCCTGTGTGGCGTGAAAAAATATTAAATACCACCTCCACCTCTTTAGATGAAAAGCTGCCTACTTCTGCGCGAAACTCCGTACTGATATTTTTAAGCGCAATTGCGATGATTGTATTTATTGCCATGGTACCGGAAATCAGGACCATAACTGAAGGCGGCAAGCCGATCAGTATGTCTGTCATTATCCAGATGATGATGCTGGCATTTGGCGGGGTAATTTTATTAGCAACCGATACCCACCCTAGAGACGTACCCAACGGTGTTGTTTTTAAATCCGGCATGGTAGCGGCTATTGCTATTTTCGGTATAGCCTGGATGTCCGATACTTATTTCCAGTATGCAATGCCGCAGTTTCAATCCGGGATCATCGGCATGGTGACAGATCACCCGTGGACTTTTGCTCTAGCGCTGTTTATTGTTTCCGTGGTGGTTAATTCACAGGCGGCCACAGCCCGTATGATGCTTCCTGTCGGATTAGGATTAGGTTTAGATCCTGCTTTACTTATCGGATTAATGCCGGCGGTCTACGGATATTTCTTCATTCCGAATTATCCGTCAGATATTGCAACGGTGAACTTTGATTCTTCCGGTACCACTAAAATAGGTAAATGGTATTTCAACCACTCATTTATGTCAGTTGGTATAATCGGCGTAAGCAGCGCCTGTTGTCTTGGTTACGTTCTCGGCCAGATAGTTATCGGCTGATAAAGCAGACAAGCTAAAGGCGCCTATGCTGCGCCTTTAGCTTGAAGCTTTAACAACAAACCATAAAATCGGTCATCTTTATGATTCCTGCCTATAAGCCGCGGCACAAAAAATACGGACAGAGATAACATATTGAAAAATTTAATTATCTGTTAGCTTATTAAGCGCCAGTCAGGTGAAATTTATTATCCAAATAAATGAAATCAGCACTATTATTAACAGATATATCAGAATTAATTATTAACCGTGTAACTTCCTTTAGTCAGTAAACAGGTCAAGAGAAGATTACCAGCCGAAATTTAAGCAGGGAGCTTTTATGAAATATATGCTGTTAGCATTATTCTCCGCTATTTTAGTTGCGCCTTTATATGCCCAGGAAGTCAAAATTTATATATGGGATCATTATATTTCCGATCAGGTAGTGCGTATTTTCAACGAACGAACCGGGCATACGGTCAAACAGTATCTATATGATGACGAGGTTGCTCGAGATGCTATTCTGGTTAATGAACAAGCCGGAAAATATGATCTGATTCTTGTCGATAATGCCAATACCGTCAGTTATACAAAATTAGGCTTGTTCGCCCCCTTATCTGCTTTATCTTTAAAAAACATGGATCATAACTCCAAAAAATCGCGGGCTTCCTGCGGCGGCAGCGGCGTGCCCTTTGCCAAAGGTACAATGGGCATAGCCTACCGCACCTCCATATCCCCCAAAAAAATCGATTCATGGAATGATCTCCTGCAGCCGCCGCAGGAGCACAGAGGCAGTACAATGATGCTCAAAAACGATATAGATACCGTTGCAATTGCCCTGCTTGCCAGAGGTCTAAATCCTTTCACCAGTGATAAACAGGAATTAAAGTCTGCTTATTCTCTATTAAGCAGCCAGTCACAATATCTGCTTGCATACGGACACCCGGTTGCTTATGTCACAGAGCACGGCAGCCGCTCCAAACTTACTATGGCGGCTCTCTATGCCGGTGATTTACAGAACCTCAAAGACTTTACCGGACAACAGGACTGGCAGTATATAGTGCCGAAGGAAGGTACCCTGTTTTTTGTAGACTGTTTTGTAGCACCTGCCGGTAAACCGGTTCTGCAGGGGACTAAAGCATTTCTTGAGTTTATTAATGAGCCGGAAATTGCTTACATGAATGCACAGGATATGTGGTTTTCCACCACCAGCCAAAGCGCACTGGAAAAAGCCAGTGCAGAATATAAAAACGACACAGAAATATCCCCGGATAAAAGTGTGCTGCTGCGCAGTTATCACTATCGTTTACTGAGCAGGGAACAAGTTGTGCTTCGTAATAGAATTGTATCTATGCTCAGCACCAGGGAATGAAGGGCTTATGCAGCTTAGAAAAAAAATACGTTACATTCTAATACCGGTTATCGCCTTGGTTTTTACTATGAGTACTGCCGTTTATTATAATGTCTATAAAGATCAGATAATCGCCAACAAATTGTTATCACTTGATGACCGCCTGCAGAATCTAAAGTTAATGAGCCAATACCACCTGGCCTACACGAAAAGTTTTATAAGACAAAAGATAGACAGCAAAGAGGCATTTCTTATCTTTGATGTAATTAAGCAGGGAAAAGAGATGGCGGCTCCCTACATCACCCAGCTTCTTAAACGCTTTGTTGATAAACAGAATGACTCAAATAACACCACCAATATAGTTAATGATTTTACTATTTTCGGATTTGATAAAGAGGTTTTATTTTACGTTAATACTAGGGATCCCTTTGCACAAGCAGAATTAAAAAAACAAACAGAGAAAATAATCGATAAAGCGGCAGTTACAGAGCCAGATAGTGACAAATTGTTTCAGTATTATTATTTTATTGAAACAGACAGTGAACAGAAGTTTTCATCCATGAATATTATTGAAATATTCTCACCCTTTTATCTCACTTCAAAACCTACTTATAACAAAAATGACGAGCTCTATCTTATACAGAGTGAAATTAATGTGGATTTTGTAAAAGAAGAGATACAGCGCATTATCAGTGAACATAAAGACTATATGAGCTTTACGTTTACCGACAAAAACAGCGTGACCAATAATATTTCTGTTTCCGGCACCCCGTTAATAAACAATAACAACGGTCTTTATGAAAGTACCTTCGAAACTGAACTTTTTGAGGTGAAATTTATTCTCGATGAGCGCTACTTTGACGATATTTTATGGAGTATTATTTTAAAGCTCTCTGTTCTTAATATAATGCTTATTGTAACCTGCTCTTTTATTCTACTGATGATGATTGACAAACAGATAATATTACCAATCACTAATCTTGCTAAAAGTATTAAGCAGGTTGAATTATCTGATGATATAAAGCTTAAACCTTTATCTACAAAGGACGAGGTTGCCGATCTTAATGAAAGTTATATTTCATTTATTAATAAAATTAATAATCTTGCCAGCAATGATGCGTTGACCGGACTGTCTAACCGAGGCAGTTTTAATAAAAAATTATTACTAATAGATAACCGCACTACTGCTCAAAAACACTATCTCGCTCTATTTTTTATTGATTTAGATAATTTTAAACATGTTAATGATACCTTCGGCCATGAAACCGGCGATCAGCTGCTGATCGCATTTAGTCAGAGATTAAAAAAGACCTTAAGAAGTCAGGATAAATTTATCACTGCCGACACGATTAACAGCATAGCCAGACTCGGCGGGGACGAGTTTGTTATTCTTATCGATGGTCTGCCGACACTGGAGGTAATTGAGAATATTGCCAAAAGAATTTGTGCTTTATTCAACAATGGTTTTGTTATTGATAACAATGTATATGACGTCCATGCCAGTATCGGCATCGCTTATTCAAATGATAACAGCGACTCGGGTGAGACGCTGCTCAATCAAGCCGACTCGGCAATGTATATGGCTAAAAGAGACGGCAAAAATACCTATAAAGTTTTTTCGCCGGAAATTGAAGCTGAAATAGATCATGAGAAAAAAATTGAAAAAGAGATAACAAATGCACTGGCAAAAAATGAATTGTTTTTTGTCTTTATGCCCGCCTACTCAGCTGCCAACCTAAAACTGCAGGGTTACGAGTTATTATTAAGGTGCCCGGCTCTAAGTAAAGAAAATATTGGCCCGGATATCTTTATACCTATCGCTGAAAAAACCGATCTGATAATAAAAATTGATATGTGGGTTGCAGAAAATGCACTAGCCAGACTGGCCGAGATGGTTTTAACGAATGATTTTTGCGGTTTTATCTCCGTCAATATATCTTCGCGCTCCTTAAAAAATAATCGGCTGTACAAACACTTACAGATGCTGATAAATAAACACAAGATCAATCCGAAACAGCTGGAGCTTGAAATAACTGAAACATGCCTGATGCCCGACGACAAAAAGGCGGTGGCAAGTCTGACGCAGCTGAAATCACTGGGTGTAAAAGTTACGCTTGATGATTTCGGCACAGGCTATACGTCATTTAGTCAGTTAAATAACTATCCGCTCGATACACTTAAGATTGACCGTTCTTTTATTAAAAACCTTAATAAAACTCCTGCAGGTAAAAAACCTACCCTGGATATTATCTTTGAGCTTGCCAAAGTTTATCAGTTAGAGGTTATTGTTGAGGGCATTGAAACTCAGGATGAGTTTAAACATGTCAGAAACCTCGGCTGCGATATAGTACAAGGTTTCTATTTTACTCAGCCGCTGACATGGCAAAGTGTTATTGAAAACAAATATCAACTAGAGCAGGGCTGAAGAAACATTTGTTTTTTTTACAAAAAACTGTTTCTATTTTTCGTCTAGCCGGATCAGCAGCCGCGGTATTGATCTCACTTATTCCCTTATTAAATAATTATATGGCATGCTTGAGTTTATACTGCTCCGGTGTGCACTCAGCATATCTTTTAAACATGGTAATAAACGGGCTGGCCTGATTATAACCGAGTGTAAAAGCAGTATCTTTTACCGACCTGCCGCTTCTCAGCAGCTCTAGAGAATAAATATAACGCATTCTTAAACGCCACTCGGTAAAGTTCATGCCCAGCTCATTCTGACAGTGCCGCGCCAGCGTTCTTTCTGTACTGTGTACGCGTTTCGCCCAGACATGCAGAGGCGTTTCATCGGCAGGGTTAAGCTCTAGCGCCTTTAACACAGGTGCGAGTAATTTATGATTACTAACCGGTAAAAAATGTTCAATCTGCTCCGTTATAGCCAGCTGATCCAGCAGCACCTTAAACAGACGTTTGTCAGCCAGACTATGCGCAGTACGAATATCTCTGGCCCGCAAGTCAGAAATCAGCGCTTCAATAATGGCAGTTACCGCTAATAAACACACGTGATCAGGTAAATGCTCTGCAAGCTCAGGAACTATATTTACCGAACAGTAATCAATAGGTTTACGGTTATAACTCTGGTGCATAATGCCGGGTGGTACCCAGATGGCCAGATTGGGCGGTGATAAAAAACGTTTGCCCTGCGCCTGCAGTTCCAGTAAACCGCCGCTGACGATCTGTAACTGTCCCCAGGGATGCGAATGCGGGCGTGTTTCTGTATTTGAACGGAAAGCATCAAAAAGAAGAAATTGTGCAGCCGGAAGGTCTTTTAACTGCAGAGCCGGCTGAATATTACGCATGCTTAACATATTGTCTTCCTAATGAGATTTTATGTCTGAATAGAGATATATATAACCATACAGACCTGCCACACTATTTGCATCATTATTCTTAACAGACACTAAGCCCATGAATTATCTACTTCCGCTGTTCACCGTTATTATCTGGGGTGGCAACTCAATCGTCAATGTCACCTCAGTTTCGCTTATAGAGCCCAGCGCCATGAGCTTTTTCAGATGGTTTTTTGCCATGCTGATTTTAACTCCGTTTTGTTTACCTGCGGTTATTAAAGCACGTAAAACTATCCGCCCTTACCTTGCCAAGCTGGCTTTCTTAGGTTTGCTGGGCATGGTATTAAACCAGTCACTAGGTTATTACGCGGGTTTGACTACCACTGCAACTAATATGTCACTGATTACAGCACTGGTGCCGCTGCTGAGTATTTTTATTGCCGTACCGCTGCTTGGAAAGCGTCTTTCCACACTGAGCATTATCGGCGCAGTTATTTCTATTATCGGCTTGGCTTATATGCTCGGCAGCGGTGATCTTCTGTTTATGTTCGACCAGTCTATTACCCAGGGTGACGCTCTGATGGTCATAGCTGCGACTGTTTATGCTACATACTGTGTACTGCTAAAACGCTGGAAAATGCCGCTGAGCAGCTGGCAGCTTATCTATATGCAGGGACTGTTTTCAGTGGTTATGCTCTGTCCGTTATGGTTAACCAGTCAGTCACTTTTACCAACAGCTGAATCACTGCCGTTAATCGCTTATGCAGCTGTCGGCGCTTCAATTATTGCTCCCTGGATGTGGGTTAAAGCCATTGATTTAATCGGTGCAGAGTCTAGTGCCATGTTTATGAATCTGCTGCCTGTGGTAGCGGCCTCATTAGCGGCACTGTTTCTTGGTGAAAAACTGCAGTCGTACCATCTTCTCGGCGGCATTATGGTTATTTCCGGGGTAATGCTGGCGCAGATTAAACTTACGGATAAAAAGCCGCCGGCAGCTCAGAAGCTTAACCCCCTCGACAGTAAACTGTAAAAATAAAGCCCGCGGAACAGTATCCCGCGGGCTTTTTATTTTACTTTGTAATAAACAGTTTAAACCTTAAAGTTATTTAACTGGTCATCCTGTTCACCAACCTGATCACGCATCAGCTCAGCATGTTTCACCTGCTCGTGTGCTCCATTGCTAACATCTTGAGTGATATCTCTGATATTCGTAGTATTACGATTAATCTCTTCTGAAGTTGCTGACTGCTCCTCGGCAGCGGCTGCTATCTGCAGATTCATATCATTAATCTGCACAATAGCGGACTGAATTGTTGCCAGCATTTCATTTGCTTTGCCGGCCTCTTCCGCCGTACTTATAGCTGCTTCGCGGCTCTGTTTAATAATTTCCTCCGACTGCCGTACCCCGGTCTGCAGCTGCTCAATCATGGATCTTATTTCACTGGTTGATTCCTGTGTACGCGAAGCTAATGAGCGAACTTCGTCTGCAACAACCGCAAAACCTCGGCCAGATTCACCCGCCCTGGCTGCTTCAAT
This sequence comes from Psychromonas aquimarina ATCC BAA-1526, assembly GCF_000428725.1. Classification (GTDB taxonomy): domain Bacteria; phylum Pseudomonadota; class Gammaproteobacteria; order Enterobacterales; family Psychromonadaceae; genus Psychromonas; species Psychromonas aquimarina. The sequence continues at coordinate 204,912 of NZ_KE386791.1, read as the reverse complement.
GGCTGCATTTAACGCCAGCAGATTAGTCTGATCGGCAATACCTGTAATAACAGATAATATAGATTCAATGTTATTGCTGAAATTGGCAAGCTCAACCACCGAGTCAACCGCACCTTCCATCTGAGCCGCCAGCTGGTTCATCGAGTCCGTTGCACCGGAAACAACCATTACGCCGTTACCTGTTTCTACATCGGCGGTACCGGCGGCCTCAGCCGCTACCTGGGCATTTTTTGCTACCTCAACTGCACTTGACGCCATCTCATTCATAGCAGTGGCCAGCTGATCCAGCTCAGTTAACTGCTGCTGCAGCTCATGGGAAGCTTTTTCCGATTCATCACTAACCTGAACTGTGCTGCCTCCTATCTGTGAAGCAAGATTTTTGACTTTAGAAACAATGCCCTGAAGATTTTCCACAAAGATATTAAACTGAATCGCTACATCTCCGAATTCATCCTTGGATATAATCGGCAGGCGTTTGGTTAAATCGCCATTACCGCTGTTAATCTCAACTAATGACTCACTCAACAAAGTAATCGGTTTTAAAATTGTCTGCATCAGGGTACCAAGAACAAAAAAGCCGATAGCGACACTGATCACTACACCAATAAATGAGCGCCAGCCCATTGCATCAGCCTCGGCCATCACAATATCAGCATCAACTACAACACCGATATACCAGTCCATGCCGCGCAGTCCTTTAAGCGGTGTAAAACTAACCCACATAGACTGACCGTCAACTTCAATTTCCCTGACCTTTTTATCCATTGCCACCGACTGACCGTCAAACAGCTGTGAATAGTTTTTACCGTTATTTTCACTATCGGGATGGCTGATAATATTGCCGTTCTTAGTTAACAAAAAAGCATAACCAGCGTCATTAAAAGTAAGAGTATTCAAAGCATCGGATACTGTTTTTAGACTAAGATCACCGCCGAAAGCACCTTTAAAGCGGCCCTTATCGGATAAATTAGCTACAACAGAAATTAAAATATCTTTAGTTACCGCATCGGCATAGGGTTCAGTGATCATCGCCTGGTTTGCATTTTTAGCAACATCGTACCAGGGACGTTTTCTTGCGTCCCAGCCTTCCGGCTGCCAGCTGGGATCATTAGTAATTCGTATACCGTCAGTGTGCAGTCCGCCGAATATAAGTAAGAAGTTCTGCTTAAGCAGCGGGCTGTCGAAAGTTTTCTGTATATTAGCCCCGCTAAAATCGGAGTCAATCACCTGCGCCATCAGATCTATGATTTCTAATTTACCATTCAGCCAGTAGGTTATCTGCTGTGCCAACGCATCACTAGACTCCTCTATTGCACCGCTGGACTGATTCTGCAAGGTGCTTTTTATTTCCCTATACTGGAAAAACGACAGTGAACTAATCGCTAAAACCAGCACCAAGGAAGATATTAAAACAACTTTGATGGATACTTTCATAGTTACATCCTCTGTATGTATTAGTAGCAGGGAGACTGATTTTCCAACAGCCCCTTTAACAGCTTATAACTAATTGAAACTTTTGCTAAGCCGACTTCAATATAATTAAAAAATTGATGTATATATAATATTACAATGACCACCCATCTAAGTGCAGGTAATCTCAGCATTATCTACTGCAAAGCATCACAGTAGATATATTATTTATAACGCTGCAGCGGCTAAAAAATCCACAAGCATTGAAATAATATTTTGTTACCTATACTGAAAATAAATAGGAACAAGTCAGGGATGGTTTATATGAAACAGCAGCTGAAACTGGAAGATGCAAAAAAACTGATGCTCAGCTGTGATATAGGCAAGTTAGACTTTGCCGAAATATTAAACAATATTAATAATGATGAACTGCTTAATAAATATTCACCCGACGGTATCTGCCAGATTGATCCGCGCAATGGTAATCTAGTGGTTTATAACTCTTCCCGCGCTAAACGGATTCATACTACAGTTGACAAACCGCCCCGGACTAAAGAGTCCGACAACTGCCCCATCTGCAGCGGCAGCAGCTCCGAGATCCTCGATATTGCTGAACAGAGTGAGGGGTTTACCTTTATTAATAAAAACATTTATCCCATTTTTCACCCCATTAAAGAACTTCCTCAGGAGGAAGCTGATTATTTTCTGCATCAGGATTTAGAGCATAAAGGCCGTGCCTCTTACGGATTTCATCTTTTACAATGGACCTCATCGATTCATGATAAGGACTGGCATAATCTGCCCTTTGCAGATGCATTAATAAGCTTTGAACAGCTGGCAACACTAGAAAAAATTTTACTCTGCCAGACAACCAGTTTTATGTCCCGCTCAATCACAAAAATGGAACAGCAGCTGGTCAGCGGCTATGTTTCTATTATAAAAAACTACGGGGCGGCGGCCGGCGCATCATTAACCCACGGCCACCAGCAGATCGCCTACAGTAATATTTTACCGCAGCGCTTTTTTAATAATTTACGCTTTCGTAAACGCCACGACAAAAGCTTCAGCCAGTTTATGCAGGATGAAAATCCAGCTAACTTAATTGTCAAGGATTATGGAGAGGTAATATTAATTGTGCCCTACTTTATGAAGCGTCCTCTGGATATGATGCTGATGGTAAAAGACAGCAGAAAACGTTACCTGCATCAGTTAACTGTGGTAGAAAAACAGCAGGTTACCCTTGCCATTCAGGAGTCCATACAGACAATTATCGGGCTTATGCAGGATATGGACATCCAGCCTGCCTACAATATGATAGTCAATAACGGACCCGGCTGCGGCTTATATTTTGAGTTTCTTGCTCAAACCCAGAAGATGGGCGGTTATGAGCAGATAGGCTTATTTGTCTGTCAGGCTAACGCTGCCGACTGCGCATTAAGACTGCGTGAAAGAATTTTATCACTGGGCAGCTGAAATTAGTCAGCGCAGGAGCTTAGAATACCCACAAAGATATCAACAATAAAACACTAACAAAGCCATTCAGCATGCAGTTTTTCACTGTCACCCAGGTAATTTAATAACCAGATAACTGCGGGATTTAAGCTGTCATTATTCCAGGCTAGACAGCAGGGACTGTTGGGATGCGGTTTCTGCAGTGTGCGCTGAATCAGCACTCCTTTTTCCACCAGAGGTCTTGAGCGGTGCGACGGCATAATACCGATCCCTAGACCGGCTATAAAACACTGTTCAGCACTGTGCCAGTTAGGTACAACCAGACGTCTCTGATTATCCAGAAGCCAGGTAGTTCGTTTCGGCAGTTTGCGTGAACTATCATCTAAACAGATACACGGGTAATGGATAAGCTCACTTTCCTTAAGCGGACCACTGTGCCCGGCTAATTCATGATCTGCGCTTACCACAAAATCCCATGAAAGAGAGCCCATGGCGCGATAAGATATATTTCCGGCAATCGGTACTGAAGCTGTTGCACCAATAGCAATATCCGCTCGGCCGTCAGCCAGTGCATCCCATACTCCGTTAAATACCTCCATGGTAAGCAGCAGCTCAACATCGGGAAATTCATCATAAAAATCCCTTACCAGCTGATTCACGCTGGCTTCACGTACCACATTATCCAGCGCAATTGATACGCTGCTCTGCCATCCGTTAGCAACCCGCTGGGTTTGAAATTTTATATCATCCATCTGCTTTAACAGCAGCCGCGCCTGCTCTACAAAATAATCACCTGCAGGGGTAAGTTTTACTTTACGGTGCAGGCGTTTAAAAAGAACCACATTTAATTTATTTTCGATGGATTTAACCGTGTAACTTATGGCGCTGGGCACTTTATGCAGCTCGTCAGCGGCCGCTGAAAAGCTGCCTCGGCGGGCGACTGTATCAATAACAACAAGATCTTGATTGGAAAACATACGCATCAATTATTTTGAAAGGAATAGTGAAAATATACCGTTTCACAATACTAAATAGCAAGAATAAACTGATGAAAATTCATTATTTCAGAGGTAACAATGACAAAAGAAAAAATTGCAATTCCGTATATCTGGCTGGCTGGACTTAGTATGCTGGGTTTTTTAGCAACAGATATGTATCTGCCTGCTTTTGATATTATTCGTCAGGATTTACAAACCAGTGAGCGCTTAATAGGCTGGTCATTAACTATATTTCTGTTCGGAATGGCAGGCGGACAGCTGGTTTACGGGCCATTAGCAAATCGTTTCGGTAAAAAACTAGTATTATGCGCAAGCTTGATAGTTTTCAGTATCGGCACCATTATTTGTGCTTTTTCCAGCAGTATCGAAGTGCTGTTATTCGGCCGTTTTATTCAGGCAGTCGGCGCCTGCGGGTCCACAATAATTTGGCAATCATTTGTCATCGAAAAATATGATTCAAAAACATCACAGCGTGTATTTGCAACCGTAATGCCGCTGGTAGCATTATCGCCTGCTTTAGCTCCATTACTCGGAGCTGTATTAGAAGCACAGTTCGGGTGGCAGTCTATTTTCTATTCATTAGTTGCAATTGGTGCAGTGCTGATCCTGCGCAGCAGCTTTATTGACTTTAAAATGCCTAAGCCTGCAGCACCAGTTCAAAAAGAGCAGTTGTCAGCACCAGCAAAACCATTAAATGTTTTTCAGTCGTACAAAACTATTCTGCATTCAAAAAAATTCACCGGCAATATGCTGATTTATGCAGCCTGCTCAGCCGCTTTTTTTGCCTGGCTGACCGGTTCACCTTTTGTAATGACCAGCATGGGTTACTCAGGCGCAGATATTGGTCTTAGTTACGTACCGCAAACCATTGCATTTATTGTTGGTGGTTATACCTGCCGCGTTTTATTAAATAAACATGAATCAGCAGTAATACTTCCGTGGTTATTAAAGCTGTTTACTGTCAGTGTTCTGCTTATGTTTATTGTGGCAATAAATTTTACCAGCACCTCGATCATCCCCTTTCTGGTTCTAATGTGCTTTATGGCGGCGGCAAATGGTGCAATTTATCCGATTGTTGCTAACAGTGCTTTATCTGACTTTAAAGAAAACAGCGCGTCTGCTTCGGGGTTAATGAACTTTTTACAGATGATGCTTTGTGTTATTGCAAGCGGCCTGGTATCGGCATTTATCAGTGGTTACGGTTTAGTAGCAATGACAACAGTGATGCTTCTTCAGGCAGTAATTGTAATAGCTGCATATCCTTTAGTTGCTAAAAGTGTTAAAGCACAGCAGCAGGCTCAAACAGCGCAGTAAACTTAACAACATTTAGTTTACAGTTGGCCAGGGAGGGTCAAAGTGAATAAACCAAAAAAGCAAAAGTGTGCGCTAAATCAGCCCTGAAATTACTATTCAGGGCTGATTTTTTTTAACCTGTTAAAACAAACAAGTCATTGATTACGGCTGCTGACGTGTCGGACCAACAACGATTTCACGAATACAAACCCCCTGCGGCTGCTGATAAGCAAATAGCACTGAACGGGCAATATCATCCGCTTTCAGTACTCCGCCCATGGAGTCTTTCCATGAATCATAACCCTCTTTAATTTCTGTCGAAGTGGTATGTGAAAGCAGTTCAGTTTCCACTGCTCCAGGAGCAATGGTAGTTACCCGCACATTTGAATCTGCAACTTCTTCCCTTACATTTTCAGAAATAGCATGTACGGCAAACTTTGTGCCGCAATATGCTGCATGATTTGCAAATGTTTTACGACCGGCAATAGAGCTGATATTAATAACAGTACCGCAGTTACGCTCTTTCATGGGAGCCAGCACAGCCTGCAGACCATTCAAAAGTCCGATTACATTAACATCAAACATACTTTTCCACTCAGACGAGTCCTGCGTATCAATTTGACCTAATAACATTTTACCTGCGTTATTAACCAGGCAGTCAGCTGGGCCGTAAACTGCTTCAGCTTTTTTAATCGCAGCTTCGAAACTCTTTTTATCGGTGACATCTACTTTTTCACACAACATATCCGGCAGCTGCAGTGCTTCTAATTTGTCAATACGGCGCGCCAGCAGCAGAAGCGGATGCCCTTCTTTGCTGAAACGTTTTGCGATAGCCGCACCAATACCTGAACTTGCTCCGGTAATTACAATTAACTTCTTCATTTTAACCCTCAATTGAATATTTTAGTTTTACTAATTTAAATAATACAAACGGATAGTTACGCTGTTTTGTGACTCCCCGCTGCTTGAAGTAATAATACATAAAGCTTTATTGGTGATATATACGACAAAAAGAAAATGATTGTTTATAGTAGCGACACAATCAAGCATTTGTTTCTGTGCTGCTATAGCTAATTCCCGTCCTGTATCTCTTTTGTGCAGATTTTAAGACAATTAACAGCCGTTAACCAAACCATAAATTCGCTATGTAAATTAACTGTACCACTGCATTTAATAAAGTACAATTCAGCAGCTTTAACTAGTAAAATCAATAATTAAACAAGGTTTATAATGAAACGTACAAAATTACTTCTGCCATTCACCCTGGCCCTGTCCAGTGCTGTTTTTGTTAATACGGCCACGGCCGCCCCTGAAAGTATTCAGCCAGATATTGAACTCAGTCAGTTTACATCCAAGCGTCAGGTTGTTGAGCAGTTATTAAATGATGCCTATCAGACATTCAAGTCTCCTGCACGCATCTCCCATGCCGGTTTCACAGCTAAAATGCCGAGCAATATGGAACTGATAACAGAGCGTCTTCTGCAGGCCTATCAACTAGAACCTTATAGAACAGACCTTCTTATTTCAGCTGCTAATGCGCAGGTTTATAACAGTAATATCGATAAAGCGATTGAGCTGTTTGAGAAGGTATTAACTGTCGCCCCTAATGATCTCGATGCTCACTCCTATCTGGTCATATGGCAGCACTTTAAAAATAATGAAAAAGCGGTGCAGAAACACCTTAATGCGTTAAAGAATATCAATAACGGCAGAGTGCAGGATCTTAAAAAAATCATGTCAACCGTAAACCGTATTGTTCAGACTCCTTTAAAGAACCAGGCAGGCGGCGAACAGCAGGGAAAAACAGCTATTGTAACCTTAGGTTATGCCTTAAACCCGGACGGCTCTATGCATGAGATATTAATTGACCGCCTGAATATCACTCTAGCAATGGCTAAGAAATATCCTGATTCATATATAATCACCACGGGCGGCGTACCGAAAAATCATAAAACTGAAGGTAAGTTAATGGCTGACTGGTTAGTGGCTCACGGTATCGCACGTTCACGCCTTATTGAAGATAACTATGCGAGAAGCACCGTTGAAAATGCATTGTACAGCAGTTACGCATTAGCAAGACATAATATTGATCATGCAACAATTATCAGTTCAGCAAGTCACGTCCGCCGCGGTCAGGCTCTGTTTGAAGTTGCCTCATGGAAAAGCGGTCCTGCAGATATTACCTTTGATACCGTTGCCGGCACAGATCAGTCATTAGAGGAGTTAAAAACACCGAGCGATGCAGAGCTGCTTGGAATTTACCGCGATGCATTACGCGTTTACGGAATGTGGAGTTACCGCTCTTACCCGTTAGAACAGCGTTAATCGTACAACCGGCTCAAGCGAGCCGGTTATTTTCAATCTCATTACAAGCGTTTTTAAACAAATACAGCATAGTTAATTATTTTCTAGAAGAGATAAAATGATTTCTGCAGCTTACTGACTGTATCTTTATTAGAAATAGTGAATTTAACAAACAAGCAGGCATTTCTTTATTTAAAGAAAACACCCGCACTATCTGCTATTCACAGCTGAATTATTTTTCTAGAAGATATGAAATAGTTTCTGTGACATATTGACAGGGTCTGTATTTGAAATGCTGAATTTAAAAATACCAACGGGCATCACTTTGTTTAAAGAAAACACCCGCACTATCTGCTATTCACAGCTGAATTATTTTTCTAGAAGATAAGAAATAGTTTCTGCAATTTTTGCAGGATCTTTATGCCCGGCAACTAATACCTGGTAACGGCCGTTAACAACAAAAGTAGGCACCGCATCAATCTTACTACGCTGAGATAACTGGCTTATTTCCTCAACTTTAGCAATCAGTTCTGCACTCTGCTGTTCATTGTAATCAAAGGGGCTGACCAGACCACGAGAGGTAAATGCTTCTGACATAGCCGTTGTTTTCTCTTCAGCAGAGCTTTCCTTAGACATCTGCATAGCCGCAAACAGATCTTCCATAAAAGCATGATCCGGAACTGCTTTTAACTGCATTTCCGCGGCGTAATAAAACATAGCGGCAAACTGCGCAGACTGATTAAAGACGATATGCATTTTACCAATCTCTGCATCGGCATTTTCACTTATAACGGGAATAAACTCTTCCATCTTACGGCAGTGACCGCAGCCTAGAGAAAAAACTTCTGTTACCGGAGCTAAATCTTGATCCTGCAGGTTTTCAGGAAGCTGCACATACTGTTTGCCTTCTTCAGGAATGCTCGATTCAGAGCAGGCGGCCAGAAACAGTACAGAAGAAAGTAGAATAAATAATGGTTTGCTGAGGAATTTCATTTTTTGTCCCGATAAGTAATTAAGTTATGAAAATCAACAATATCACTTTCTTAACAGATAAAAAACGAAAATTACAATTCGATTAAAACGACTCGTCCTGATGTGAGACAACAACAAGCGGAGGCCGGTTTTCAGGTACTGTGACAGATACGGTTATCGGACAGCAGCAGACCTGGCAGTCTTCAATATAATTCTGCTCTGCAGCTGAACAGTCAACGACCATTTCGATTGTTTCACCACAGTAAGGGCAGCAAACAAAACAACTAACCAGCATATTCATAGGAGCCCCGAATTAATATCAGAGAAAAGATCTGGATGAATAAATACAAAAGTGTATTACAGACCGGTAATACACTTATTCAGGCTTTAAACTAACAGCAGCTTATCAACCGCGGTAATACCGCTGCGGCACAAAGGGCATTTTCTCTACAGTCATGGGCAGCTTTTTTCCTCGTACGTCAGCAAAAACTTCACTGCCTAAAGCGGCAAAATCAGTATGTACATAAGCCATGGCCACCGGTACCCCTTTTGACGGACCAAACGTACCGCTGGTGACTATGCCGATCTCATTATTTTCAGCGTCAAACAAGCGGCTGCCTTCACGCACCGGCGCTTTAGAAAGTCCGATTAAACCAACACGTTTACGGGCGATTTCCTTGGTGCGGATCTGCTCTAAAATCAAATCGGCTCCCGGAAAACCGCCGGCACGCTCACCGGCTGTACGACGGACAGGGCTAATGCCCCAGAGCAGACTCGCTTCAACAGGAGTGGTTGTCGGATCAAGATCATGCCCGTACAGGCATAAACCACATTCAAGACGTAGCGAATCACGTGCTCCAAGTCCAATCCATTCCACTTCACTATTTGCTAACAACTGACGCGCTAACAGCTGTGCGGCATCTGCCGCTACAGAGATTTCGTAACCGTCTTCACCTGTATAACCAGAACGGCTTACATAACACTCAGTCCCGGCCAGCTCGATTTTTTGAGCATCCATAAACACCATATCACTGACCAGCGGATTAAGGCGGGCTAATACCTCAGCAGCCTGCGGGCCCTGCAGAGCTAATAATGCACGGTCTTCAATAATCTCAAGTTCCACATCTTCAGGCAGATTATCCTGTAGATGTTTTATATCCTGCTCTTTACAGGCGGCATTAACCACCACAAACAGATGATCTCCAAAATTAGTCACCATCAGATCGTCATTAATACCGCCCTGCTCATTGGTAAAAAAGGCATAACGCTGCTTACCGGCAGGTAAATCAATAATATCCACGGGTACTAACGCTTCCACAGCAGCTGCTGCATTTTCACCATGAAGGCGTAACTGGCCCATATGTGAAACATCAAATAAACCCGCCTGTGCGCGGCAGTGCAGATGTTCCTTACGTACACCAAGTTCATACTGCACCGGCATATCATAACCAGCAAAAGGCACCATTTTAGCACCCGCTTCAATGTGTAATAGATGCAGAGGCGTAACCAATAATTGTTCAGACATACGTTTAATACTCCATAGAGCGCGCGTTTGCGCCTTATTATTCAGATTAACTGCTGTTTAAAAAATTAAGAAGCCGTGACCCAAAGGATCAGGGCATCTTCCTCACTAACTGACGCTAACATGTGTCCCATATTGGCATCGTAATAAACCGAATCACCTTCACTTAAATTAACCGGTTCGTAAAATTCCGAAAAAAAGTTTATCTCCCCCTGTAAGACCAGTAGAAACTCTTCACCGTCATGGCGGATCCAGTCCCCGTAATCATCAAAACTGCGCGCCCTGATCCGGGATTTAAACGGCATCATTTTTTTGTTGGTCAGCTGCGTTGCTAACAATTCATGTTCATAGGTGGAAGTCGGATGTGCTTTACCTTCTTCACTACGCGTAATATCACGGCGTCCCGTTGCTGTTACCTGTTTCGGCGGTGCAAACAGCTGCGGAATATCCACCTGCAGGCCGTTGGCTAATTTCTGCATCGCCTGAAATGTCGGCGAGATCTGTTCATTTTCAATCTTAGACAGGGTTGAACGCGCCAGTCCTGTTTTCTGACTCGCTTCCTCTAAAGTCAAACCAAATGACTTACGTATCTCTTTTAAACGTTTCCCTAGCTTTAGAGGTTCGATTTTTTCTGATGACTGCTCTGAAGCGATAGTCATCGACGGATAAATATCCTGTGGACTCTCGTCACTCATATCTGTCCTCCTTGATGTAGTTCTGATTTGTTTTCATTCTCACATAAATTTAAGTCAATAATTAAGGTGAATCTTGTTAAAAACATGATCCGCAGCACAAAGACGGGATAAAGTTTCCTTTTGGAAACTTATGTTCATAAACATTAAGGTAATCTAGACTGTATATTGTGATTAAAGTTTAGCTATGTATCTTTCTTATTCATAACAAACGACACAAACACCATATATAACATAATGTTATATTACACCTTTACAGATATCCATAAGCTTAAAGCACAAAGAAAAACTGACAGTCTGGCAGGCATAAACAAACAACTTATTGTTTCACTATTGGAAACTTATTGTTTTAAATCTTGCCTTAAAGACTAAATGTTAGTGACTTGTTACTAAATTAGCGGTGTAATAACTGCAGAACAAGATTACATTGCAAAGATCAAAAAGCACTTCACCACAGCTTCAGCTGCCGGTGAAATCAATATTTTTTTTAATAAATCTTTAGGAGTTGTAGATGGAAAAGACACTGATGTTCACAGAAAGTCATGAATGGGTACGTGATAACTGTGACGGCACAATCACGACGGGTATTTCACACCAGGCACAGGAATTACTGGGTGATGTGGTTTTTGTTGATCTTCCGGAGATCGGCGATCATACCGAAGCAGGCGAACCTTTTACTCTTATTGAATCAGTAAAAGCCGCATCTGACATTTATGCTGCAGTTTCCGGTGAAATTTTAGAAATCAATAGTGAGTTAGAGGACAACCCGGAACTTATCAATGAAGAGCCCTACGCCGGCGGCTGGATTGCAAAAATCAGATTAGCAGATACTAAGCAGCTTGAAAGTCTGCTTGACGGTGATACTTATCTTGCCAGCTTTTAACCGCTATTAAAAAGGTCACGTAACAGCTGACTGTTACACTGCTCTGTGTATGCGCAGATGAAGATAAAATTTCATCTGCGTTTTAACGGCTCTTTCAATACAAACTGAACCGGCAGAGGCAGTCAATTAAACACCATCAGATCCACAGTTTATCATCGCTTAGCAGCCGACAAGCGCATGTAAAGCTATAAACGTTCAGGAAACTCTAATGACCGACACAAGACTTCTCAATCTATTAAGTGACGAAAAAGAATTTGCCGCTCGTCACAACGGCCCCGATGCAGCTCAGCAGCATGTTATGCTGGAAACAATCGGTCTCAACACTCTTGATCAGCTTATTGAACAAACTGTACCAGCCGCTATTCGTCTTCCCGAGCCGATGAAATTAGCACAGCCGCAGAGTGAAATTCACATGCTGGCTTCTCTAAAAGCCATGGCTAAGAAAAACATCATCAACCGCAGTTATATCGGTCAGGGTTATTACAATAATTTAACTCCCAATGTCATACTGCGTAATATTCTAGAAAACCCCGGCTGGTACACAGCATATACGCCTTATCAGCCGGAAATTTCCCAGGGCCGTCTTGAGTCACTGCTTAACTATCAGCAGATGATTATGGATTTAACCGCGATGGAAGTTGCTAATGCATCACTGCTTGATGAAGCAACTGCGGCAGCCGAAGCAATGACGTTATGTAAGCGCGCAGGTAAAAGTAAAAGCCTGAACTTTTTTGTGGCAGACGAGCTGCATCCGCAGACCATTGATGTAGTGCGTACACGTGCTAAGTACGTTGGTTACAATGTGATTGTCGGACCGCTTACTGATATAGACAATCATGATCTGTTTGGTGCCCTGCTCCAGTACCCGGGCAGCAGCGGCAGTGTTGAAGATCTTACTGAGATTATCGAAAAAGCACATGCGAAGAAAACCTTAGTTGCCGTTGCCTCTGATTTATTAGCCTTAACCATTTTAAAAGCGCCAGGAGAAATGGACGCAGATGTGGTGATCGGCAGTGCCCAGCGTTTCGGTGTACCCATGGGGTTCGGCGGCCCGCATGCCGGTTTTATGGCCGCTAAAGACAAATACAAGCGCACCATGCCCGGACGCATTATCGGCGTATCCGTAGACAGCAAAGGTAAACAGTCACTGCGTATGGCTATGCAGACACGCGAACAGCATATCCGCCGTGAAAAAGCGACATCAAATATCTGCACTGCACAGGCTTTACTTGCCAATATGTCAGCTTTCTACGCCTTGTACCACGGCCCGGAAGGCCTGCGCAAAATTGGCCGTCGCGTTCATCACTTAACCGCTATTCTAGCGGCCGGATTAACCAGTTCCGGTATTGAATTAGTTAATAAAACCTACTTTGACACTTTAACCGTGAATACCGGTGAACAGACCAATACTATCTATAATAAAGCTTTAGAAGTCGGCATCAATTTACGCCACTATCAGCATATTGAAAACAGCGTGGATCAGTTAGGCATCAGTCTGGATGAAACAACAACGGCAGCCGATGTTGAACAGCTGATTGCGCTGTTTACCGGTAAAACAATTCAAGCATCTTATTTAACCACTGCAATTGAAGCTGATGAATTTGCGGCCATACCAGAGTCATGCCGACGCACCAGCAACTACCTGACTCATCCGGTATTTAACGAACACCATAGTGAAACGCAGATGATGCGTTATATGAAAAAGCTGGAAAACCGCGATTACTCACTGACTCACGGCATGATCCCGCTGGGCAGCTGTACCATGAAATTAAATGCAGCCGCAGAAATGCTTCCTATTACCTGGCCGGAATTTGCTCAGATGCATCCCTTTGCGCCCTATGAGCAGACATTAGGTTACCAGGAGCTGGCAGTTGAATTTTCTGAGATGTTATGTTCAGTCACCGGCTACGATGCATTTTCCCTGCAGCCTAATTCAGGTGCACAGGGAGAATATGCGGGTCTTATTGCCATTCAGCGCTATCATCACAGTAACGGTGATGAGCATCGTAATATCTGCCTGATCCCAAGCTCTGCACACGGTACGAATCCGGCATCTGCCGCTATGGTATCCATGAAAGTTGTTGTGGTTGCCTGCGATGAATTCGGGAATATTGACCATTGCGATCTTAAAGCGAAAATCGAAATTCACCGCGACAATCTATCCTGCATCATGATCACCTACCCTTCTACTCACGGCGTATATGAAGAAGCGATTGGTGAAGTTTGTGAATGGGTGCATGAAGCAGGTGGTCAGGTTTATCTGGACGGCGCAAATATGAATGCCCAGGTCGGCCTGACCAATCCAGGCTTTATCGGATCCGATGTATCACATCTTAATTTACATAAAACATTCTGTATCCCTCACGGCGGCGGCGGTCCGGGTATGGGCCCGATTGGTGTTAAATCACATCTGACCCCCTTCCTGCCTGGTCATGTTGAAGCCACTAATTCTGAACAAGAGCAGTTTGCAGTCTCCGGTGCAGAGTTAGGCTCAGCTTCTATCCTGCCGATCTCCTACGCATACATTGCCATGATGGGTGAAGAAGGTCTGACTAAAGCGACAAAACTGGCAATACTGAATGCCAACTATGTAATGGAGCGTTTACGTGTTTATTACCCGGTATTATACCGCGGCAGTAACGGCCGTATTGCCCATGAATGTATCATTGATATTCGCCCGCTTAAAGAATCTTCAGGTATCTCCGAAGAGGATGTTGCGAAACGCTTAATGGACTATGGTTTCCATGCGCCGACTATGTCTTTCCCTGTTCCTGGTACTTTGATGATTGAACCTACGGAATCGGAAGATCTGGCCGAGCTCGACAGGTTCTGTGATGCGATGATCGCAATTCGTTTTGAAATCACTAAAGTAGAAGAAGGTGAATGGACACTGCAGGATAACCCTCTGGTAAATGCCCCTCATACCCAGGCTGATTTAACAGCCTGTGAATGGCCGTATAATTACAGCCGTGAACTTGCCTGCTTCCCGTCGAAACAAACTAAAGACGCTAAATACTGGCCGGCAGTTAACCGTGTTGATAATGTCTTCGGCGACCGAAACTTAATCTGCTCATGCCCGAGCATTGCTAATTATATTGATCAACAGGACTAAATAGTTAAACAAACTCCAACTAATTAAAAAGCGGATTCTACAACAGTGGAATCCGCTTTTTTTATATTCAATTTATGCACCGCGGTTAATTGGTTAAACTAGTCCGGTTTGAAAATACGTATATTTTCCCGCTTAAATAGATGCAAATTTCAAATTTCGGCGAATATTATCGTAACTCCAGTTATAAATAACAGCATAAGCTACGAAAAACAGAGAAAGCCCGATATTTATTATGAAAACAGAAATGAAATCTCGATCCAGTGCCCACATAATCATCGGCATGCTCACAGTCAATAAGCCTATTTCAAATCCAACCCCATGAGCTAAACGTTTTAAAACACCTCGAGATAAACGCTGCGCACCAAATATTTTGTCAAAACCCAGATTATAAAGATAATTCCAAACCATTGCGGTAAGCGAAAGGGAAACGGCTAAGCCGCTGACTGTTGCCGGGTTATGCTCAGTAAATGCTTTAGAAAAACTGATTAATATAATCAGCGCTATTAATTCAAATAATATGCTGTGAATAATACGTTCTTTGATAGACATGCTTTTGTTCCTGTTAACTATAAATTTACAGTCAATGTATATGAATATACAATGAGATCTAGTTAGTTAGTATCAGTTTTGGTGATAGTATGTATAACCTAGAACAGTTAAAAATGTTTGTCCTGTGCGCTAAGCTGGGCTCTTTTTCTGCCTGCGCGAAGAAACTGGGCAAGGTCCAGTCTGCGGTAAGCCAGGGCATAGCAAACTTAGAAATTGATGTTAATAATCAACTATTTGATCGTTCGACACGTAAGCCGAGATTAACCGAGGCTGGTCAGCACCTGCTGACTTTTGCGGAAGCTGCTCTGCTGCAGGTACATGAATTTGAGTGTGCGGCTAACGCGCTGAATAATAATGAAGAAAGTAAACTTAGCATGGTCATTGATGACGGCCTGATGCTGGAGCGCTTTTATAACATTCTTGAACAGTTTGCAGCGCGTTTTCCAGCGACTTCACTGGAGGTCTTTACTGCAGCCAGTTCCGATATTATTGACCTGATAAAAAATGGCCGTGCTGATATTGCACTGATGTACAGCGATATGTCATTTACCAGCGAAGTTGACCAGTGTTACATAGGCAGCATAGCATTTGCTGCAGTAGTTAGTCCCGTTCATCCGTTAACAAAACATTCAATCGTATCAGCTCCGCAGTTAACAGCGCATCGCCAGCTTATGGTTAAGGGCTTATATAATAATCAGTCTCAGTCAGTGCCTCTAGCACCGCTAATATGGTGGACAAATGATTACCGTATGCAGCTGCGCTATATAGAAAAGGGAATCGGCTGGGGTTACTTACCCAGACATTTAGTCGAAAAAGAACTCATTTCCGGCCAACTGCATGCATTAAAACTAAGTTTTGATCACAAGCCCTGGTCTGTCCCCGTTGAGCGTATTACCCCGAAAAATAGGATCATGGGACCGGCCTGTATCTGGCTGGCAGAACAACTTACTACCCTGCTTGAATAAACGCAGGAAACAGATTTTATTACACGATAGATAAAAAGACACTGAACCCGCAACTGCAGACAATACAGTCAATAATGCCGAGTTCAGTGCTTGTTAGAGAAAAAATGTAAATACTCTATCCTGCGCTTCCTGCTCAATTGTGCAGCTTTTCAAGTAGATCAGGGTTTATCGATATCACTGCTGCTCTGGTAAATCCATAGACCTTTGCTGCATACCAGTACATCTGTACCGCTATGCACATAGCTTCCATCTGTATAACTAATATCATTAAAATAGCAGCAGGGCAGCTCTTCCACTTCCTGCCTGAGTACATCAAATTCTTCATCAGTATCATCAACAATAGGCGAATTTTTCATTTCAGGAACTTGCGCACCAACGTTAGCAATAGATTTAACTTGATTCATAATAAGCATTCCTTAGCGTAAAAAACAGCAGGCAGTCTGCAACAGCAGAAAACCCTGCACATGCAGCGAATAAAGCCTTGTAAGTATAGCTGATAATACTGTAAACCACAGATTATACTGTATTAAATATGGATCATTAATTAAATTAGAGCAGCAGTCCACACTGCTGTCTACTAGCAGATAAAACTTGTGATTAAGCAGCGCTGAGCTTAAGAAAACTGCAGAGTCTTCTTTAATAATCTTTACAGATACAACATCTTAACAATTTATCAATCTGTTCTAACAACAATCTATTAAAAAACATTTTATGTTGACTATAATCTGATACATAGGCAGATAAGCGTTAGCCTCAATATGATATAGATGCTGATGATAACTTGCTCTAAAAACAAACGTATTTTCGAATAAATAAACGGCTTTATCAGCAGACAAAACTAAGCAGCATATCCTGACAGAAGAGTACAAGCACAATGGATAATTTTGAAGATCTGAATATTCTGATTTGCGATGATTCAATCACCAATGTTCTAATTCTAACTAAACTGGTTGAAAGTGAAATTAATGCCGGTGTTATTACACTTACTGATCCGAGAAAGATTGCATCTACCCTGATAGAGCAGAGAATCGACTTAATCCTACTGGATCTGGAAATGCCCCACCTCAACGGCTTTGAGGTAATGGAACAAGTGAGAAAAACCTATGAGCCCGATCAACTCCCGATTATCATTATTACCGGTACAATCGGTATAACAACAAGAAACCGCGCTTTAGAAAGCGGCGCAAATGATTTTATCAATAAACCCGTTGATCAAATAGAACTCATATTAAGAGTAAAAAACTTACTTAAAATCCGTGTAAGCTACCTGCTGCACGAGAAATGTAATCAAATACTAGAGCAGAAAATACAGCTTAGGACACTACAGTTAAATAAATCAATTCACTCCTTACTACACAGCCTTGCTGTCGCCGGCGAACTAAAAGATGACGATACCGGCAAACATGTCTTCCGCGTAGGAAAGTATGCACGCATATTAGCCGAAGGTTACGGACTTCCCGCTGAACTGGTCAATATGATTGAACAGACCGCGCCTTTACACGATATTGGTAAAATAGGTGTGCCTGATAAGATTTTACTAAAACCCGGGAAACTAGACGATGCAGAACGCATAATAATGGATAAACATACTATTTTTGCTGAAGCGCTGATCGGCAGTAATGACTCAGATATAGTACAGATGGCTAGAGTTATTGCGCTTTCACATCACGAACGCTGGGACGGAAAAGGTTACCCGTCTAAATTGCGGGGTGAATCGATTCCCATTGAAGGACGTATTACTGCTATTGCAGATGTCTTTGATGCACTGACAACACAAAGATCTTATAAAGATGCCTGGCCCGTTAAAAAAGCTGTCGATTATATTAATGCGGCCTCTGGTGAGGCCTTTGATCCGGCTTTAGTAACGGTTTTTCAAAAAAATATATCCAGTATTATTGAAATCAGCAAAGACTTTGCTGATTAGGCATAAATACATTCCTAGGGACTACTGCACAAAATCACAGCTTCAGCAGTCCCTTAACCAATTTTAGGGCGATGCTGCTTTCCTGAAATTTCTGTTCTTGTACTACTTTATCCGCGGCAAAAAGAAACAGATTCTCAACTAAATTGTAATAACTCAGTGATAACTCCGTAATTTGTGCTGTTTATACTTTTCATTGTTGTTAAACAACACAAGGAGTTCACAATGAATAACAAACAACTCGCGGCCGCCGGGTTAATCAGCCTATTCAGCATAGGTGCCGGCGCTAAAGATCTCAACATTACCATAACCAATCTCAGCTACGGCATCTATTTCACACCGATTATTGCAGCGGCTCACGACAACAGCACCAATATTTTTACGCCTGCCGCCGATGCCTCTGCTGAACTGCAGGCCCTCGCCGAGGGCGGTGATATATCAGGTGTCAGCGGCAGCCTGGCAGCGGCCGGTGCAGATATAGTTGAAAATCCGGCAGCTGGTTTGTTAGCCGGCTCAGCAGGCAGTAGTTTTACTTTATCAGCATCTGCAGGTAACAGATACTTGTCACTGGCCGCTATGATGCTGCCGACTAATGACGGATTTGTTGGTTTAGACAGCTGGAAAATACCAAGCAAAAACGGCACTTATACTATCTGGTTGAATGCTTATGATGCCGGCACAGAAGCAAACGATGAACTCATTGTCGGTGGAGCCGGCGGTGCACCAGGCGTTCCAGGTATTCCAGCGGCACCAGGTGGTGATGCAGGGGTTAACGGCACAGGAGTCAGTGATCCGCAGAGTAACGGCAAGGTTCATATTCATCGCGGCGTGGTTGGTGACGATCTGCTCAACGCAGGGCAAAGCGATCTGGATAAACGTGTGCACCGCTGGTTAAACCCAGTCGCTAAAGTGACAGTAACCGTATCGGGGAAAAAACATTAAAAATTAACTGAAATAGAATCAGAAGGAAATAAAACTCTACTGAGCAAATCAGGGTAGATCTGGCAAACAGCTCTGCCCGCTTCTATGATATTAGAAACCTCTGATGCACTGGCAGCGAGAATGGTAAACAGGAACAATTATGCAGGACTCTATACTGATCGTTGAAGATGATCAGGATATCGCCGAACTGATTAAGGTACATATGCAGGATCTTAATATCCATGTTGAGCTGTGTGACAATGGTGATACAGGTCTGGATATGGCTCTCCGCAGAGAGTATTCTCTGCTCATCTTAGACATCACCCTGCCCGGCTGCAGCGGCCTGGATATATGCAGACAAATACGTCAGAGCAGACCTGAGCAGGCTATTTTAATGTTAACTTCACGCACCTCTGAAATAGACAGAGTAGTCGGTCTAGAAGTGGGTGCTGATGACTACATGACTAAACCTTTCAGCATTCGCGAGCTGCAGGCAAGAGTGCACGCTTTATTACGGCGGGTACACCTGTTAGAAAGCAGCCGCAGCCATACCAGTGAGCAGAGCCAGGACGAAACACTTATCCGCAGCGGCAGGCTGAAAATTGATCTGCGCAGTCATCAGGCACTGCTAAATTCAAAAATATTAGACCTTACTTCCACCGAATTTGATTTATTAAGTTTTATGGCACGCCATCCTAATCAGGTATTTTCACGCACGCAGCTGCTTGAGCAGGTATGGGGTTATCAGCATAGTGGTTATGAACACACGGTTAATTCTCATATCAACCGCCTGCGAAACAAATTGTCAGTAGATACAAAAACAGCATTAACCGATCAAGTCACTCCAATTATTCAGACGGTATTCGGGGTAGGTTATAAATTTAACCCCGAGGGCGCTGCTGAATGAAAATAACTTTATATCAAAGGCTGTCGCTGTCTCTGGTTATTATATTCATCTTAATTGCCGGTCTATTTTTCTGGTGGTCAGCAAACCTTGAACAGTTATCACGTAACGAAGCAGAGCAGCGTCTGCACCTTTCGATTGCAGATCACCTTGCCCAGGATAATCCATTGTTAAAAGAAGGCCTTTATGATCATGAGGCATTAAAGAACCTGTTTCACAGCTTAATGATTCTAGGACCCAGCTTTGAATTTTACCTTCTTGATGTCGATGGAAAAATAATCAGTTATTCGGCTGAGCCAGGTAAAGTTGAACGGCAAAAAGTGGATCTTAAACCGATAAAGTCCTTCATTTCTCGCCGGCAGTCATTACCAATCTACGGTGATGATCCAAGAAACAATGAAGGTCAAAAAATATTCTCAGCTTCAGCTGTCTACAAGGGTGATAAACTACAGGCTTATTTATACATCATCATTCGCGGTGAAATTTATGACTCAATTTTTTCAGACATTCAGTCTAATCAGCACCGTTCTCAGTCCATCGGGCTGCTGCTGGGTGCGGTTATTTTCTTTTTTTTCGCAGTTCTTGGTTTATTACGTTTTCTAACTTTACCGTTACAAAAGCTCAGCAGCAGTATGCGCGCTTTTCGTCTTGCCGGATTTGAAAAATCAAAAGTACAACTTAATGACTGGCCTTCAGCCGAACATAATGAAGTACATGAATTAGGCTCGGCATTCAATGAAATGGCAGAGCAGATAAATTATCAATTGGCACAATTGCAAAACAACGATAAACAGAGACGCGAATTATTAATGCACTTGTCACATGATTTAAGAACCCCGCTTGCTTCACTACAGGGTTACCTTGAAACAGTAAAATTAAAAGGCCGCGATCTATCCGAGCAGCAGCAGCAGCGCTTTATTGATATTGCTTTTAAAAATGCCAGCCAGTTAAATAAACTTGTTGAGCAGATATTTGAATTAGCTCACCTTCAGGACGAACAGGTCACGCTCAATTTAGAAAGCTTTCCTTTGGGCGAGCTGCTTCATGATATTGCCGCTAAATTTTCATTCAAAGCAGGCGAAAAAAATATCAGCTTAAGGGTGCAGCCTGAACAATGTACATTTAATGTCTATTCCGATATCGGCAAGCTGGAGAGAGTATTAACTAATCTTCTTGAAAATGCCGTCCGTCATACCGCTGAAAATGGAAAAATTATTATTAAAGTTTCTGAAGAAGCCGGTAACCAGCTTAAACTGCAGGTAATTGACAACGGAAGCGGCATTAATGCTGAAGAACTAGCCTATGTTTTTGATCCAAGATACCGCGCCAGTAACGCGGTTGATGATCAAAAAGAGCACAGCGGGCTAGGACTGGCCATCACTCATAAATTGTTAAGCCTGTTAAAATCTGATATTCGTGTGAGCAGCGAATTAGGACGTGGGACCACTTTCAGCTTTAATCTCAACCGCGGTCGTTAATCTTAAAATCAATTCTACCTGTGCACTTTAAGCCCGAGCTGTATATGCTGGTACGCAGATCCGAACATCTAACTTTGCACTGCATATCAGCAAAACAGCTTACAAATCAACTTTTGACTGTTCGCGTAATTCCCCGCGAATATCCAGAATTTTACGCTTATAAATAAACTTCACCATCTGGTAGTTAACCTGTGGTGCAAACCAGGCAATAAGCGTGCGGTCATTTTTTCCCGTCTGCTGCAGACGATATGTATCCAGTTTACCAAATTTAGTATCTGTTTTTTCTTTACCTGTTACTTCGAAAAAATAGTGTTCCACGGAGTCAGATGTCTGCATATAGAACTCGAAATGTGTCCGGCCTTCTTTAAGGCCTTCACTGATTTGCAAAAAAAGCGTGTTAAAATCAATGATTTTTTCTTGTTCGTTTGAAAATGTCTGGCGCTTCCCATTCCGCAGTATAGTGCTTTTATGTCCGTCTTTAAAAAATTCTGCTGTCATACTGACACGAGAAAATCCAACACTGTTTCGTTGAAAACTTTTACTTAAAAACATCTGCGAGTTTTTATCCCAGTATATTTGAGAAAGCTGATTACCACCGAAATAGATATACAAAAAAGATAAATCAGCGCGAGTATCAGCAGTGATTTTTTCTCCCTCATATTGTAATTCCCGGATTATTTCTCCTACGGTTATTTTTTTGTAAAAAAGATCATATGTATAGCGCTGCTTTACAGGTTCAGACTGCGGGCCATGCGATGCCGACAGCTGACTGCTGCAGAGCGATAAAAACAATAGAAGAATTAAACTTTTATAAAACAAATTAGCACCTTATATTTTCTGATTACAACAGTGAATAGAAGTATAGGAAATTTTCTAACTGATGCGCGACGGTATAGTTTTAGTTTTGTAAAACCTGTCTTGCGTAACGAACTATTTCCTGTGAAATCTGTTTATTTATCCCTTTAACTAAAACCCAGCTGTGCCAGTAGAGAGTTTCAATCAGCTGCTGCTGCGGGCAGATATTAATTAAGTCACCGTTTGCCAGTTCATTTTCTATCTGCAGCTGTGGAATTAAACAATAAGCCAGACCGCGTTTGGCCAGATCAACAAACGCTTCAGATGAACTAACTCTATGACAGTAATACTCGCTGGAATCGAGTTTAAAATGTTTACCGATAAAGTGCAGGTGCATATTATCTTTCTGATCGTAGGTGATGCCCGGAGCCATTTTTAAGCTGGCTTTATTAACTCCCATACTGAAGTATCTGTTTTTAAACTCCCTGGAGGCCACCAGGATATAATTCATTTTACCCAGTTTAAAAGAGCGGTAACCAGGTAAAGGCTGCTCAACATTAGTTACACCGCCGATAGCCTGACCTGAGCGTAATTTGTCCAGCGTATGTTCACCGCTTGCAATCAGCAGATTCATCTCTACCAGATTGTTTTTTAAAATTGGCGACATCGCATCGATAAACCAGGTCGCAATACTGTCCGCATTTACCGCGAGCGATATTTTAATCGGTTTACTCGGCGTATCTGAAGATAAACTCGGCAGTAAATCACTCTCAAGCTGCTGCACCATTTTGTAGTGGCTTAAGAGCTTTTCTCCGGCAGGTGTCACTGTTAGCGGCTGACCGCGAATAACAACCGGCTGGCCGAGTTTTTCCTCCAGGCTTTTAAGACGCAGCGAAACTGCCGGCTGACTGATACACAATTTTTCAGCGGCAAGTTCAAAACTCTGCTGTTCAATCACAGCATTCAATGCGGCTAATAATTTATAATCAAACCCCTGCATAAGCCAGCCTTATCTACAATAAAATATATTAATTATACTTATTGTATTTAGCGATGCAAAATCTTTACCTCTTACACACAAAGGTCTGGAGGTAAAATGAGCTTATTATTAGCAGCGAAAGGTTTTGCATTAGGAATCAGTATGATCCTGCCTATCGGCAGTCAGAATGCGATGATGTTGAATCAGGCCATAAATCGAAATCATCATATAGCAGCAGCAACGCTTTTTGCTCTCAGTGACATCTTATTAATAATAGTGGGTGTAACAGGCGGCAGTTTACTGTTAGCCGGCAGTGCGATGATGTTTAATCTGCTGACCTGGGGCGGCATTATCTTTTTATGCACCTATGCATCACTGTCAGTAAAGTCAGCGTTTAAACAGGCGGAACAAAACGGGAGACAGACTGCGGTCAAAAAACCGCTGAAAATAGTTTTACTCACCTGTTTACTTGTTACTTTTTTAAATCCGCATGTTTATATTGATATGATCATGATAATCGGCAGTGTCGGAGGACAATATCAGGGAAGCAGCAGGATCTATTTTATGCTCGGTGTAATGTCGGCATCAATTGTATGGTTTTATACGCTGGCAGTCGGTGCTGCTAAACTGTCTAAGCAGCTGAGAAGAAAAAATATCAAACGTGCCGTTGATATTATCGTCGCCGTTATTATGTTCTCTATTGCCTGGTCGTTATTCAGCGCCTGGTTAGCTTACTAAGCCGGATCCTATGCAGATTCATTTAAGTT
Source organism: Psychromonas aquimarina ATCC BAA-1526 (assembly GCF_000428725.1). GTDB lineage: Bacteria > Pseudomonadota > Gammaproteobacteria > Enterobacterales > Psychromonadaceae > Psychromonas > Psychromonas aquimarina. The sequence continues at coordinate 180,995 of NZ_KE386791.1, read as the reverse complement.
ATCACAGCTGTTAAAGCGTTAGTTTAATAATTAATAATACAGCTGACAAAGGCAGTCATTACACTGTCGATTCTTTTGCTAGTTAAACAGTTGATTTAAAGAAAAAGTGTTGATTTATTTTACACACCGCCATTTAACATAATTGCAACATATTGATTATAAACAAGCAGCTCGCTTGGTATGTATCTTGCTCTATCAACTAGAGGAACAGAATGTTTCTGATAACTCTATCCTTGATATTAATATAAATTTATGGAGGAAGCATATAATGTTAAAACTACTTTCAGCGGCACTGCTTGCCATGATAATGAACCCAGCCTGGGGCGCGGTCATTATGATCGGTGATAACGACGGTTACGGCGCAGGAATTGCCGATAACGCAGATCACCCGCCATTCCGCCCTATTTATGACGGCCGTGATGCTGCCGAAAAGCTCGCTACAAACGGTGCACAATATACAGATACATACAGCACAGCGCATCCCGGCTACGGCCCTCAACCAGGTACCATAACTACATTCTCTTTTACCGGCCTGGGAAACGGCTGGACACAAGGCAGCATGTGGTTTGATATGGCAGACTTCCAGGCATCTACCTTCGGCGCTGTTATAACCACCTATAACGGAATTGTACAAAACTGGGCGTTTAATGACGGTTATCCAAAAACTGTAGTACGCCATTTTGATCTTGCGCAGAACGTTCTAGACAGCATAAATCTATTAGGTACCTTAGACGTAGTGATTGACCGGAACGGCTCTGGTGATTTCTACGGTTTTGATTACGCACTGCTTTCAAATAGAAGCGGGGATGATACCGACCCTAATAACGATCCAACAATCGGAGTACCGGCTCCGGCTGCATTAGGCTTACTTGTAGTGGGTGTAGCAGGCTTAGTATTACGACGCAGACGCAGAGCTTAATACTATTCATAATAAAAAATTAAAGCCTGGATAATGATTCAGGCTTTTTTATTGCTGTTTTTTTATTTCACTGAAATAACACAAGCTTTTAAACACTAGCGACTGCTTATTTACTGCAGGGATAAGCAGAATATATTCCTGATGTTCAGGGTTTCTTTTAACAGGTTCAGCTCTTTTATCTTGCTTGATCCAGAACTTTATTTACCGCTTTAAGAATTTCAGTTTTATTAGAAGGTTTTAAAAGATATCCATTCAACCCTTGTTCAGCCCATTTTTTGATCAGATCTTTATTTTTATTTCCCGTTAAGGCAATAACGGGTAAACTTTTTCCACCTGTTACTGCCTTGATTTGTTTGGTTGTATTAATACCGTCTAACTGGGGCATAAACAGATCCATCAATATAAGTTCGTAACAGTTCTTTTTTATTTTCTTAAGCGCACTTAAACCGTCATCAGCTACATCAACAACAAAATTTTCATTGCTTAGTACTTTAACCAGCATATCCCGGTATAAAACATTGTCCTCTACCACTAATATTCTTTCTTTTCCTCGTGCCGGCGGCTCTGCTAACGCTTTTTTCAGGCGCGACGCTCTTTTATCAGGGTTTGTATCTGACATTTCATTGATCATAGCAACACGGCTTTCAAAGGTTGATAAACCGTTTTTTTGCGCTAATAACTGCCCGATAAGACTATCTAAATTAAGCCTTATATTGGTTTCTAAATCCGCAAGCAGCGGCTCAATATGGGTTTTATTTATCTCATCCAAAATAGCTGTTGAAGCCGCAGAGGCGCTGCCGGCCTCAGCTGGTTCCACTGCATTAATAACTTGTTTACAGGAACTGATTGAGCCTAACAAAGACTGTTTCCATTCACCACTCTGATCAATTAATGACGACAAATTTTCGCCGATATTTTCAAGTTCCTCATCATTTATTCCCGCATATTTGGTCGAGGCCTGGCTGGACTGCAGTCCGTTATGAACAATCATTTTTAATCTTAATTTTTCATATAGAGGCTGATAGACAAAATAATCGTCAAACAGCCCTTTTAAACAGCAGCGGAATGCGGCGGCTGATTCTCGATTGTTACATAACAGAACACTATGGTGAGGATAATCCAGACACTTATTCTCAATAACCTGGTTATACAGTTCAATATTCCTTTCAATCGTGCTTAACGCCAGCAGAATAACCGCTGGTTTACACTTGTTGATAATCAGACCTATTTTGCTGTTTACCGGGATAGTCCGGTACTCTTCAACCTGTTCAGCTATGATACTGGCGACGCCTAAAACGTCTTCTTCATTTTCATAAATCATGATCACTTCAGGGTCTCGGCAAGCAATTTTAGATTTAGACTTAGAGCGATTAGCCATTTTTAACCTCTTTATGCACAAGTAATAGAGACTCTTTTATCTGTATTATTTTCTGTTTACTTTTTTCTTTATTGTTTTCTACAGCCGAGTGTTCTAACGCCTCTAAAAGATCTGCTGTCTGCTCGGCTCCGACAGCTTTTGCAGAGGTTTTCAAAAAATGCGCTTCTTCTTTTATAGCAGCCAGATTTTTTTCATTGTACAAAGCGGCAATTTTTATAAGCGATGTTTTTGCCTGCTTTAAAAAATCGATTTCAAACTGACGAATACTCTCCCTGTCATCGCCAATCAGATCGATCATTACATTACGGTTTAATACTTTTCTTTCAGCCATTTACATACCACCTGGTCATTACCTTCTGAAGATCTTTCAACACAACCGGTTTACTGACGAAATCGTTCATTCCTGTCGAATAACAATATTCAGCATCACCAGCCATAGCGGCTCCTGTGATAGCAATAATCGGAATTTCAGCTTTGCTTTGTGTTTTTTCCATCTCCCGGATACGTTTTGTCATATTGTAACCGTCAAGATTGGGCATATGGCAGTCCGTTAATATCAGCTTATAATCATTAGCCAGCCATTTATCTATTCCCTGCAGGCCGTCATTAGCCAGATCACACTGATAACCTAATGTCGAAAGCTGTTTTACAATTAGTTTTTGATTTAAGGGATTATCTTCAACAATTAATACATCAGACAGCAGTTCTTCGGGGGGGGCGGTTTCACTATCCAAATCTAGATCTAAATCAAGTTCCAGATCTAAATCGAAGTCAAGGTCTGTCTCAATATCCCCTATCGAAAAATCACCTTCCTGTCGAGATTCTTTATTATCCAGCAGCTTTTGTGTCAAAATCAGCAGCTGCATTTTTGTCATTGGATTAATAGGTAATATGCAGCAGGCAGGTATTAACTGTCTGATCTTCTTGATTTGCGCCCGCGGCGCCCCCACCAGTAAATTATCTACAGTTTTGTTTGTCTGATAAATATACTGCAGCTCATCCAGCTGATTTATATTCGTATCCAGTAATAAAAGTACAACATCATAATTATTTAAAGTATCAGTAATAGATGCAGTATCTACCGCCTCAACCTCGGCATATTCACTGCTCAGATACGCTATCACTGTTTTATTTAATGGATACTGATCGGTAAAATGCGTTACTGCCACGGTTTTATTCTGCAGACAAGGCAGCTGCTGCGTTTTTGCTTTGGAACGCCAGAAAGGAATTTCAATACCAAATGCAGCTCCGCTGCCAAGGCTGCTGTCTAAGGAAACAGTTCCGCCCATTAAACAGGTCAGCTTCCAGCAGATAGCCAGACCTAAGCCGGTTCCTCCATATTCCCTTGTAGTAGAAAGCTGTGCCTGAGTAAAAGGTAAAAACAGTTTTTTCTGCGTTTTTTTATCAATACCTATACCGTTATCCGTTACGGTAAACAATACCTGATAAATAATACCATTAGTTTCAATGACTTTAGTACGCAGTGTCACAATACCGGGTTTATCTTTACTAGACTCGGTAAATTTGAAAGCGTTACCAAGCAGGTTGAATAATAACTGCCTTACCCTTACTGCATCACCTTCGAGCAGCTTGGGTAACTTGGGATCCTCTTCAACAATAAATTCAATAGATTTACTGTTAGCTGTAGGCAGAAATAACTGCACAACATTATCAACCACCTCTGCAACGGAAAAATCACGCTGTTCTAACTGCATTTTTCCAGCTTCAATTTTTCCTATATCGAGAATATCATTTAAAATATAGATAAGGTTTGTTGCCGAAGTACTTGCTGTTTCAATAAGATCCATTGATTCTAAAGACTGTTTAGATAATGCCAGTAAGTCTAAAGATCCTATAACCGCATTCATCGGGGTTCTTAGTTCATGGCTCATCATAGACAAAAATTCAGTTTTAGTCTGACTTGCATTTTCTGCACGCTCTTTTGCCTGCTGCAGCTCTTTGGTGCGCATAGAGACACGTTTTTCTAATTCACTGTTTATTTTTTTTAACTCTGTCTGAATACTGTTAAGTGCCGTATGATCAAAACAAACACCATCAATTCTGCTGTTATTACCAAACAGATCTTTACTGACTTTACCTTTTCCAAGAAAATATTTGACCTGTCCACCGGGGAGTACTGCTCGATATTCCTGTTCAAATTCTCTGCCCGTATCTAAAGAATCCTGAATCGCTTTAAATACATCATCAACATCATCCGGATGAAGACGCTCTGACCATTTATCTAAATTTCCAATATCTTCTGCTTTTAAGGCAAACATATTATTTGCCTGTATACTCCAGTCCCAGATCCATTCCCCCTGTTTATTTTTTTCCGCCCGCCAGGTACCTATTTTACCAGCCTCAAAAGCCAGGTTTTTTTCTTCAATCACATTTTTAAGGGCTAATAAAACTTGTTTTGATTTGGTCGAATCGTTCAGCGAACCAACAAACAATAAGTCTCCGTCATCAGAAAGAGAAGCCTCGCTTTTTAATTCAAACCATTTGTCCTGCTGAGCAATTTTTACTCGAAATTCAAAGTCAATTCGATCTCCAACATTCACAGTATCGGTACCAAAGGCCAGAAACTTAGCCTGATCCGAAACGGCAACTTTTTCCACCAAATCACTCCAGACCGGCTGCGTATCAGCATCAAGACCAATTAATTCTTTAAGCTTTAATGAAAAATATAAACCGTGTGTCTGCGGTGTATATTCCCAGGTACCAATATCTGCACTTCTCACAGCCTGGTTAAGCTGTTTTAATTTATTTTCAGTAATATTCTGCGGCACAGTCTGCACATTAACCGTATTGAATAAAATACAATACTGCCCCTGCACCTGCGTGTTTTCTTTTATGCTCAGATACACATTTTCTTTTTGTTTTTCATGAAGTGATAGAAGAGCGTAAATATACTCATTATTTTTAAGCATCTTTAAAAAATAGGTTTCAGATTCATTTTCTGCTTTCTCAGGAAAAGACAACAAGCTCAGTACTTTTAAACCGATTAATGTGTCAGCTGAAATTTTATACTGCTCAGCAAAAGAGGAGTTTGCAGTAATAATATTGCCTTGACTGTCACAGACTAAAATCGGGTATGGTGTAATATCAAATGCGCATTGAATCGTCATTGACCTTTTCATCCTTGCTGTCAAATTGCTTTATTGATAAATAATAGTATCTCTTTGATAAAATAGCATTATATCCAATTGATCTATAGGGACAGTTTTATGACATCAATTTGTTATTAGTTTTCAAATAGGAGCAGAGGAGATAAACAGCAGGCAGTATAAACAGTGATGCAGATGATAAAGCCGGGTACAAAAAGAAAATAACTGCAGATACGGATGAGAAGAAAATTAAACTCACCCGTCGATAAGATGTGTAGCCGTTATCATTTAAAATGCATTTCGATTGCTAACGGCTATATAAATTTTGTGATCTATTTACGTCTTAACCAGAACAATGCACCGTCCACTGCCCGCCAGGTTTCTTTACCAGCCAGATTAATATAGGTAAGTGCCTCGCTTTTATCTCCGGCCTGATAAGCCTGAGGTGTCTGTTTGGGGATTTTAATCTGCCCGGTCAGATATTTTTCGAGATGTTTATTGGCTTTTTTAAGCTGTTTCTTTATCAGTTTTGACTCTTTACTGTCCCCGGACTGGGCAAACAACATCAGAGCTTGTGCCGCCAGCATAAAGGTACTTCTTTCTTCATATAGATTAAGCAGCCCTTCAACTTCTGACCAGCGCTGTTTAATAATCAAATAATTGACCAGTGGATAACGATTCGCCTGATTATCATTCGGGTTTAATTCAATAAGCGCCTGCAGTTCATTAATAGCCGGATCTATCAATCCTTTTTCAAAATTTATCTGCGCACGTCGTGCTCTTAATACCATGTAAGGGCGAATTTCCGGGTTAAGCCACATATGGCCCTTATTGTGTTTTTCAAAATCTGGGCCTAACTGTGACACTTGAAACGAGATCATCTCCTCAAGCAGGCGACAGGCATTGTCATCACTCTGGTGCATAATAATCTGCGTAATTTCACGAAAAGCCTGTTCGTCGATTTTATTCTCTTCTGGCTGCGCACTTTCTTGTGTCTCAGAAAAACGCATCTCATGAATGAAATCAGCAATTAAAGTCGTTAATAAGCGCTTCATACGATGCCCTTCTAACTGGTAATCCTCGCTGCGCTTAGAAAATATCTTCTTGGCGTTTTTTATGCAGCTAAAAGCTGTCAGTGTTTCTTTAATGAATAACAGATCATCTCTATTCCGATCAGATAAAACCTGCACATCAATAAAATCAAGCGCTTTAATCATACCTAAGCACCAGTTAGGTAATGCAGATGCAGGTGCTAACGAAGTGGCAAAATCCGTTTTAGAAAGTACGCACTTTGCAGGCAGCTTAATTTTCATCTCCATCACATCATCCATTTGTGATGTGTAGATCTGCAGTACTGCCTGCATCTGTTCTTCATTTTCCAGCGTAATATCGCCGAACAGATCTTCCATCCAGACTGACGGAACTATTAATTCCGGTGAGCATGCTAAGCCCATAAAATAACCTTGAATAAAATAATAATCCGGTTTTAATGAGCTTAGGCTGGAAAACTTAATGGTTTGAAGACGTGCTTTTTGTGGTGAGATCATAATATTAATTGTCGATTCTTGAAAAATAAGCAAGCTTACTCTTTTTGAGGTTACTTTATCAAGTCTCTATATCATAAAGCACAACAACACGCGCAAAGTGTAGTTGATATAACAATGCTGTTTTACGAAGTGGTTTCTCCGAAATAAGTCTATTCTTTTAATGATCAACATTAACAATACTTGTCTGCGGCTCATTCTGGTATCGGACAAACATCTCCTGCACAGACTCATGCTTTTCACTAATACCTCTTTCAGCCAGAAACTGTTTATTATAGAGCTTTGACGAAGAGCGTTCAGCCAGATCACAGCAAAAAGTAACAATAGTTTTACCCGGTCCCATTTTCGCAGCCGCGTATAATGCACCGGCGGCATTTAGCGCTGAGCTGCTGCCTAAAACTATACCGTCAATTTCACGAACATGTCGGGAAATAGTAACCAGATCCTGGTCAGGAAGGGTAACTGCGTGATCAATTCTAGCCTCGCGGAAATTCTCCACACTGCGCATAATGCCGATCCCTTCAGTGAACGAACTGCCGCTGCTGACATATTGACCATTTTTAAGGTAGGAGTAGATGCCGGAGCCTTCAGGATCAATCAGCCAGGTCTGCAGAGCATGATGTTTTTCTGATAAATAACGTGAATTTCCAGCAATCGTACCACCCGTTCCTACCACGGATACTAATGCATCTATTCTGCCTTCTGTCTGCAGCCAGATTTCCGGGCCGGTGTTTTCATAATGCGCCTTACTGTTACTGATATTTTCAAACTGATCAGCCCACCAGTAATTATGATTATCTTCACCGAGACGTCTAGCTGTATGATAAAAATGATTAGGATTAGCAAATGGACAGGCATCCACCAGCATCAGCTGCGCATCGTATAAAGCAATCATCTGCTCTTTTTCCGGTGCCTGTCCCCTGGGCATAACCGCTAACATTTTAAAACCCATAGCTTTGGCAACCAGTGCCAGACCGATACCGGTATTACCCGCAGTGCCCTCAACTATGGTCATTCCCGGCTTCAGTTTTCCACTGTTAACTGCATCTTTGACCAGCTGCAGAGCGGCCCGGTCTTTAATAGATCCGCCGGGATTCTGCTGTTCACACTTCATTAAAATTTCGCAGCCGCTTAAATCAGAAAGGCTGTTGATACGCAGCAGATCTGTATTACCGATCAGTTCAGTAACGTTTTTTGATATTGGGGAGCAATGCATAAGTTTTACGCCTAATATTGAAAACAATATAATAAATACTAGGCAGATACAGCATTAAATCAAGCCCTGTCAGCAGCCTGATGTCTGCTGGCAATGCCTTGAGGAGGTAATACCAAATTCAATAATTTTGTATTCATTTATGCTGGTTAAAATGAATGCTAGCTTCGTTATTGATTTTGCAATTAGAACAACTAGTTACTGCAATCAATGCCTTGCGTTCATCCATTTTTCCTGCGCCTAAATAGAGCACTTAATTAATGAAATTGGTATAAATAAGCTCAGGCAGATAATTACAGGTTATTTACTTGCTTTGCCTCACCTTCCGAAGGTACTCTATAAACTTTTTATAAAGGACAAAAAATGACAGAGTCAGCAGACAATTATCAGAAAATGATTTCCGGTCAGGAATATAACTGCCTGGATGGTGAAATAGCAGAGCTTCGCAGCAGACAACAGCGCCTCAATCGTCAGGTCAATCAATCGCTAGAAGCTGTTATCGCCCCGGAACTGCTGCCGCACAAATCTCCCAGCGCTATCGTATCACTGCCCTTCTATGTCAGTTACGGCCTGCATATTCATCTTGCTGAACAAGTCTTTATTAACAGCAATGTCACCCTGCAGGATAATGCCCCCATTTATATCGGCAAACAGACAATGATTGGACCAAATGTGCAGTTTTATACCTCGGACCATCCTCTTGATGCAGGTAGACGAGTACAGGGAATGGAAACAGCAAAAGAAATTCGCCTTGGCAAACGGGTCTGGGTAGGCGGCGGTGCTGTCATTTTACCCGGAATTACTATTGGCGATGAAGCAGTAATAGGCGCCGGCTCCGTAGTCACTAAAGATGTTGCAGCTAAAACAGTGGTAGCTGGTAACCCGGCAAAATTAATAAAAACAGTGCAGTAAACCAGCTGTTCGAGTTAATCTTCTGTTAATCCTGCATATGTCCGGAAACAAAACCTGGATGATAACGAATATATTCCAGACACTCTTTTAATAAACTTAAAAAGTCACTCATATCTCTATCTAAACTACTGTCCGGTAAAAACAGGTGATAACCATAGGCGCTTGCTAACTGCTCGCTCCTATGCAGCCAGGCTGCAACCGGCCCCTGATAAGTCACATCATTAAGGACATAGGGATCAAAATTGACTAAACAGTCATCGAAGGTAATCTCTTCGTTTTTAGCTGCTAAATTTAATAACTCCTGCTGTTCATGGAGCAGTTTATTTGCCAGCCTAGGGGAGATATTCTGCGCAATATTTTCCAGATTTTTCAGCTTTATACCTAAATAAGGCAGCTCTTTATGCTCTCCATCAATATCCGCTTTGACATCCCCTACACGAAGAATATCCTGCCAGGGCAGCAGCCAGTAACCGGAGCGGTGTACATAAACGATTTTTTCAGGGTAGATGAAATAACTGATCTGCGGTTCTAAAATTTTAACAACACCGATAAAAGATACCAGTAAACATGCCAGCGAGAGTAATATCAGCTGAATTTGACTTAAATCCCACACCAGCAGGTCGAATATCATACTGAAAATAAGTAATACACCTCCTAAACAGACTAAAAATTGTTCATTACGTTTTGACTTAGGTCTTACCTTAATGACCTTCTCCGCTGTTTGTTCCGCCATAATATATCCTCCTCACAAGCTTTCCTTTGCTAAATGAAAATGCCCTGATTCGGTGTTATATCAAAATAACAGCAAATTTTTTGCCCGAATATTATAGGGTTATATAAATTGTAGGAGTAACTTGGCAATCCTGCTAGTGAATTTTTTTATAGGGATATAACAGCGCGCAGTTAACGGCAGTGATTTTTAACAGCACACAACAGCATGGCCGTGTTTTTTGTAAGAGCAGATGAGAAGTTTTTATACTCCTCATCATAAAGCTTAAAGAGGCAGATAATCAGCTACTGAGGTAGGTGTAAAGAAACTCAGTAATGGAAGTCATATCGGCAACAGTAATATACTCATCAGTTGTATGCACTTTCGCCATACCCGTCGATAAATTAACGGTTTTAAGCCCTTTTTCATTAAAGATATTGGCATCACTGCCGCCGCCGGTAGAACGCGGCAGCGGTTCAACATCATTGGCGGTAAATGCCGCTTTAACTGAACTGACCAGAGGATCATTTTCAGCAATACAATAAGCGTTATATGAACGACATGATTCTATCTCAACTGCAGCACCATGCTTAACAGCAGTCCTTTCAAATAAACCTACCATATGATCAACCTGAGCCTGCAGTTTTTGATCGTCAAGTGAGCGTGCCTCAGCTTCCAGATAAAGATCCGGCATAACAATATTTGTCGCACCGCCGCCTTTAACAAAACCGATATTAGCCGTTGTTTCATGGTCAATTCGCGAAAGTTTCATTTGCGAAATAGCATCGGATGCGACTGTTAATGCATTAACCCCCTCTTCCGGGGCTAAACCTGCGTGTGCGGGTTTTCCGCTAATATTTATTTTCAGGCTCTGCTGTCCCGGCGCCACAGTTATAATTGTACCGATCGGGCCTCCAGAGTCTAAAACTATAGCCTGCTTAGATTCTATGCAGGACATATCGAAATGCTGTGAGCCGCGAAGTCCGCCCTCTTCGTAAACCGTAAATGCCAGTTCAATGGTTTTATGAGCCTGGTTATCTGCCAGTAGACAACGAACCGCTTCCATAATGGCGGCAATTCCAGACTTGTCGTCACCACCTAAAATAGTATCCCCCTTCGAACTGATCACCCCGTCAATAATCTGCGGCTGTATCTCTTTTCCCGGGTTTACCGTATCCATATGGCAGCTGAGTAAAATACTCTCTGGTAAAGTTCCCTGCAGACGGGCATAAAGATTGAAACCGTTAGAAACATCGGCGGGGACAGCAAGCTGGCGAACCTCAAAACCAATCTCAGATAACTGAGCAGCTAGAGTTTGTGCTATCTGTTTTTCATTTCCTGACTCACTGTCTATCTTAACAAGTTCAATAAAGTGGCGGATTAGTCGTTCCTGGTTAATTCTGTTCATAAAGTTCTCTTAATAACAAAAAAAATAACAGTAACGCAATTTTTCTCCGTTTACCTAGAGCAGGTCAATAAATGTATTCTTGTGCACATAAAGTCTGCAGTCTTTACACTTCTGTTTTTAGATTTGAAAGGCAGAGGCTGCTGCCCGATTAACCCGGGCGATGCGAAGCAGAATCTTTGCTTTACTCACTATGGAGTTTTTCTTTTAAATATTTAATAAATACCTGGGTGCGCGTGTGTTCATATTCAAGAGTCGGATAATAAGCACAAACAGAGCGGTGATCTGCGGTTATTTCCGGCAGCACCTGTACTAATTCACCCGATTCAATCACATCCTGCAGCATCCTGCGGCTGGCCAGGAGAATACCCATGCCGCATTTCGCACCGTAAAACAGTGCTTCCGGGTTGGTTGTCGCAAAATTTCCCCTTAAAGTAATGCGCTTGCCGGTGGACAATTTAACTTCCCTGACAGGCCTTTCCCCCCAGATCAGCATATTATGATGCTCTAAATCACAGGTAGTGCCGGGCACACCGTATTTCTGCAGATAACTCGGCGAAGCAAAAAATTCGGCATGGTTTTCAAAAAGCGAAACCGATTTGTAACTGTGACTGTTAAGCTGTTCAAGTTCGCGGCTGATAAATACATCAACATAATTCTCAGGCATCTGCCCCGGCAGCGTGGTCAGAAGCTGCACTTTTATTTTCGGATAAGCCCGTAAAAAATCATCAAGATATTTGACGATAAATTTTGAGCCGACAGCAATCGTGGCGCCTATTTTAAGAATACCGGCCGGAGTCTGATGTATAGAGCGTGCTTCATCGACTAATGACTGCCACTGATCCAGCTGCAGTCGAGAGCGTTGATAAAATAACTGCCCAGCTTCGGTCTGATCAATTGAACGCGTCGTTCGTTTCAGCAGCTGCACCCCGACCCTTTCTTCAAGCCAGTTTACCCGTTTACTGACTGCTGAACCGCTGGTATTAAGCTGATAAGCCGCGCCGTTAAAACTTCCTTCTTCCACAACTTTAATAAAGCTGCGGACGCAAAGCATCCAGTCCATAAGGTTTCCTTATATGAAAAGTAAAGGACAAAACAATTAAGTCCCAACAGGACCTAATGACATTCCCATACGGGTTATTATCATTTATATCGCATAAATGTACACTAGCTTTATGAATATAAAAACTACTACTTTTAATAAAATCCCCCTGGCTCTGGCGATGATGATCATTGCCACCGGTCAGGTTGGTGTCAGTATATATCTGCCCTCATTACCTCTAATCAGCAGTCAGCTGCAGGTATCACAGGCGGATGTACAACTGCTGGTCACCCTGTTTTTACTCGGTTTTGGACTGTCTCAGCTGTTTTACGGGCCTTTTTCGGATGCAGTCGGGCGGCGCCCGGTATTTCTGCTGGGACAGGGCATCTATCTGCTTGGCACTCTGGTGTGTTTCGTGATGACAGAGAGTTTCACTGCATTATTAATCGGCCGTTTACTGCAGGGCCTAGGTGCCGGCAGTGCTTCCGTGCTGGGACGCAGTGTGATACGAGACAGTTATCACGGTACGCAGTTAACCCAGGCTATGTCTTATGTCGCGATGACAGCTTCAATTCTGCCGATTTTAGCGCCGGTTATCGGCGGCTGGACGGCCTGGCATTTCGGCTGGCAGTCGGTGTTTACCCTGGTGCTGCTGTATCTGTCGGCAATTTTAACATTAGGCTATTTTATACTGCCGGAAACACTGCCCTACCAGGCTAAAAAGTTCAGCATCAAAAGTACGTTTAGCGGCTACTGGGGTTTATCACGCAGCTATCAGGTTATCTCTTCAGCGAGTTATAACTGGATAGGTTATTTATCCAGTTTAGTCTCGGTCTCTTTACTGCCCTTTTTACTGCAGAACGGGCTGCACTTAAGCGCGGCAGAATACGGTCAAGTAATGATTATCCCCTCAGCAGGATTATTAATAGGCAGTTTATTATTAAACCGTTTAATCAAAATATTATCGACAAGCCAGTTGATGTATTTATCTGCAGGCATTATGATTTTTTCCGGCGCCTGGCTGATATTTAATGAGATGTCATTATTTAATATAATCTTCGGATTTACACTGCTGGCGACGGCACAGGGAATAAATTTTCCTCTTTCAATCAGCCTGCTGCTTGCGCCGCACACTAAGCAGGTTGGTGCGGTTTCAGCGCTTTCCGGCGCAGTACAGATGTGTTTTGCAGGCCTGCTGGGCGGTTATTTAATCAAATACTGGGTGACCAGTCAGGTAAGCCTGGGCATTTTCTATTTAATAACCGGGCTGGCAGTTGCGGCAGTATTAACCCACAGCCGCATAAGAAATACAAAAACTAACAATACTGTATTAGTCGCTGAAAAATAACCAAGGTAAATACAGCAGGCGGCAGAGACACTGCCGCCTTATTTTTCTACAAAAGCACTGCTTTTCGACCCGGTAATCCCCTCTGCTGCTCGTCATACTTCTGCATATGAAAATTCAGCAGTTCCTGATCTTTCACCTCAAGCAGCTGCTGCTTCACCACCTTAAAACCGAAGTGTTCAAAGAAAGGTTTTGCGGTAATACTAACCTGAGAAAAATAATGTTTTATTTTCTGCTGTTTACCCTGCTTTAAAATATGCATCATCAGGGCTCTGCCGATACCTTCTCTCTGGTGGTGCTGATCACAAAAGAAGTGGTCGATCAGACCGTCATTCTGCAGATCCGCGTATCCGACAATTTCACCGTTGAGCTCAGCAATATAAGGTTCAATATCAGACATTCTTTTATTCCAGATAAACATATCCATAGAATCAGGAGCCCATGCCTGCAGCTGCAGAGCGTTGTAATCAGACTTATTGATATTTCGAATGGTATTAAAATAAAGTGACCAGGTAGCCTGTGCATCCTGTTGTACATATTTTCTGATAGTAATCATAATAAAAATTTCCAGTATAAGTTGCTTCTATTACTACTGCCTGTTTGAGCTGGAAAACAGCTTACAGAAACACAACTCAGCAGACGAATAATACCTTGTATTAATTATAACAGCTTGAACTCAAAGCGTTTACAAAACAGCCTGACTCTTGTTACATTCGAACTCACGCCGTTCACAAAACCGCCTGACTTTTGTTACCTACGAACTCACGCCGTTTACAAAACCGCCTGACTCTTGTTACGTACAAAGCGGGTTCTAAATTCACTCGGAGTTAAACCGATAATTCGGATAAATATTTTACGGCAGGCACTGACATCTTCATAACCAACCTGATGCGCTATCCATGCAAACGGGTTATCAGAGGTTTCTAATAAGTCACAGGCTTTTTGAATTCTCAGCCTTTGAATATATTGAGTTGGTTTAAGCTCGGTTGCCCGGATAAAACGGCGTAGAAAAGTACGCTCGGTTAAACTGCATTTCTGTGCAAGCAGATAGATAGTGAGGCTTTGATTAAAAATTGTCTGCAGCTCTATCTGCAGGCCTAATATTGCATGGTCACCATGACTAAAGCTTGGTGCAAACTGCTTATAATAGCGCTGCTCCCGCCGCCCCGTATCAACCACCAGCATTTTCCCCAGCTGACGCATCACACTCGGCCGGGAAAACTGCGCCACAATCTCCAAACCTAAATCAAGCCAGGAGAGCATACCGGCAGCTGTAATAAAATCATCCTGATTAATCAGCAGCTGATCTATTTTCAGCGCTAACTGCGGATAAGTTTTATGGAATAAAGTCTGCAGAGCCCAATGAGTGGTTATTTCAGTTTCTTTTAAAAGGCCTGTAGCCGCCAGTATAAAAGAACCGGCACAGGCAGAGGTTAAAACAGCCCCCTTGTTATGCTGCAGTACTAACCAGTTAAGCAGCTCAGCTTCAGGACTCAGGAAATAATCATTATCATCACAGGGAGGCACAATAACAGCATCGTAACTGGCCTTTTGCAGTTGATGGTCATTTTTATAAATATTAAAATCAATTATTTCAGGGACAAACTGATAGCTGAGGTTTTGATCGATACTCACCCGGCCGGCCATTTTGAACATTTCTGACAGCCCGTATACTGCTGATTTAAGGCAGCCGGGATAGTCTACGACTGCAATTCTTATATTCATAACGACGTTACCTGTCATATTGTCACTTTTGACTTTAATCATGTCAGTTTAGACTTACATATGCCAGTCAACAATATCGCATAATCATCATGTAAAAATGAAACGCACAATGTTGTTATGCGCGCGCAGACGAATACCGTGTTTTTATTACCGTTTTTGCAATTAACGTCATGATTTCAAATGATATAACAGTGCCTTTTTTGCCTAACAGCTGTGACTGTCCTACCTTTTATACCAAACTGATTAAGTAAATGGTCAGTTTAAGCGCAGGAAAAATTAATACTAGCAAGGCATTAATTGATGTAACTAGTTATTCTAATTACGAAATTAATAACGAAGATAGAATTAATTTTAACCAGCATAAAGGATCAGATGCTTATTCAGATTGGTATTAATTAACCTTATCTCATTATTCACGGTAGAACAGATCTTAAAGTAAAGGACAAAATGAATAAGTTAAATGTAAAACGACGTATTGTACTAACAGGCGGCCCGGGGGGCGGTAAAACCACGGCGCTGGACCTGTTTAGGCGTGAGCTTCTCGGCAAAATAGCTTCCGTTCCGGAAGCCGCTACTATGATCTTCAGCGGCGGCATTGACCGCAGCCTTGATGATGAAGTGACCTGTACTCAACAGATCGCAATATTCAATCTGCAGCGGAATTTGGAAGATGTGCAGCGAAAAATGAACCCTGACTGTCTGATATTATGCGACCGGGGATGTTTAGACGGGCTTGCCTACTGGCCGCGTTCAGATGAAGATTTTTTTAAAACCATGAACACTACCCTGGAGTATGAATTAAGCCGTTATGATGCAGTAATTTTTTTTGAAACAGCGGCCAAATCCGGCCAAGAAATAAAAAGTAATAACCCGATCAGAAATGAATCGGAACAGACTGCAATTGTTATTGATCAAAAACTGCAGCGGATCTGGTCGCAGCATCCCAACTTTAACTTAGTCAGCAGCTCAGAATCATTTATCCGCAAAGTTATGTTCGGTATTATGACTATTGAAAATGTTATTAATACCATCTGACTAGAGCCCTGCATACGGCGGCAGGACTCCGGTCATTTTAATTCTCCTTAACCTGTTTAATCATCAGCCGATAACTAAATCTAATTCCGGGGTTTTGTTTTTAATCCGCGCAGATTTTTTCTTCTTTGCTAATACTTTAAGCATATCATTCGTAACTAAAGTAATGCCTTTCTCTGACACTCGGAAGCCGTTGGCTATATCCTGCTTTTTATCATAACCAATTGTTAAATCAGCCGGGATCAGACATTTACTGTCAACAATAACACGCCGTAATCTACTCCGTTCGCCAACGTGACTACCGTGAAGCAGTACAGACTCTTCAATAACACTGTTTGTGTGCGTATGTACGCTGGAAAATAACAGTGACTTGCGGATTGTTGAACCGGATATAATACAGCCGCCGGACACCGTTGAGTCAACTGCCATACCGCGGCGCTGGTCATTATCAAAAATAAACTTTGCCGGAGGAAGCTGCTCCTGATAAGTCCAGATAGGCCAGGATTTATCATATAAATCCAGCTGCGGCTCAGGGGCAACCAGTTCCATATTAGCTTCCCAGAAGGAGTCTATGGTACCGACATCCCGCCAGTAAGGCTGATTGTTACTGTCCGGATCTTTAAAAGCAAATGCAAAGATATTATGCTCTTTAATGATTGACGGAATTATATCATGTCCAAAATCTCGACTGGAGCCCTCTTTACTACAGTCTTTTTCCAGCTGCTCGAATAAAAAGTCGGTATTAAACACATAGTTCCCCATTGAAGCCAGGCATTTACCCGCTTTAGCAGGGATTTCATTAGGCACAGCAGGTTTCTCATCAAAGGCGAGTACTTTATTGGCGCTGTTAACTGTCATAACACCAAAGCTGCCGGCAGCTTCTTCTGTATCTACTTCAAGGCAGCAGACGGTCATATCTGCACCGTTTTCTACGTGCTGCGCCAGCAGAACACCGTAATCCATGCGGTAGACATGATCACCGGACAAAATCAGAACATATTTTGGAGACTCAGCACGAATGATATCCAGATTCTGATATACCGCATCAGCAGTTCCCACATACCAGTCATCACCGCTTCGCTGCGACGCAGGCAGCACATCAACAAACTCTGATATATTTGCCTTAAAAGTTCCCCATCCGCGGTTTATATGGCGGATTAGCGAGTGTGATTTATATTGTGTTGCAATACCAACACGGTTAATTCCAGAGTTAATACAGTTTGATAAAGGAAAGTCGATAATACGGAATTTACCGCCAAAATATACAGCGGGTTTTGCACGCCAGTCTGTCAGTTCGAACAATCGGCTGCCGCGTCCCCCGGCTAATACTAGGGCATAGGTATCTTTAGTAAGGTTACTGATAAAACGGTCTTTATTGTGGCTCATAAATGAATCTCCATAAATTTTTGAATCTAAAATCTAAAGGTATTTATTTTCTGTAAAAATTAACGGATAAACTGTGCAGCTGTCCGTTATTTACTGCTGATATGCTCCGAACTGGCTCCTTGTTTCAATTTTATGGATTGCTCCCGTTCTTATTGATAAAAACAAAATGGGACCGGTCCTTTTATATTGAATGATTAACAACATAAATAAAAGGTCTACAGAGAGGTATTGTGATTAAGGTAACAGTTTATTTAACTGCTGCGGGCGGCGCCTGTGTTTTGAAAAATTCAGCATACGCTTATTTCAAACAGAAAATTTCATATTTAATAAACATTAAATTCAGCTAGACAATGAAGCAGACTAGCAGCCCTGTTACGGCTGTTATAATTCAGCCAATCCTGAACTTGACTTGACAAAATAATGCTCGGGTAAAAAGCTCTCCGCACAGGACTCAGACATCTCCTGCGCAAATCTTTTCGGGTAATTGTCACCCAGAAAGCAGTTTTTAAGCGGGTAGGGATAAATTTCATCATAACGCATAACAGCAGTCTGGCTGGTTCGCCTGTAAATATGTGAACGGTTAAGCTGGGTAGAATTTTCAAGTCCTGCAGAAGCAACTATTTCCATAGCCGCCTTGACTGTTTTATTATGATAGGAAGCAACCCGTGCAGCCTTATCCTCAACAACCAGCCCGCCGGCGAGATCCGCATCCTGTGTTGCAATACCCGTAGGGCATCTGTTGGTATTACAGATTAATGACTGCACGCAGCCTAATGCGACCATCATACCGCGCGCGCTGTTACAGACATCGGCACCCAGCGCAATATTTTTAACAATATGAAAACCGGTAAACACCTTGCCGCTGGCAATCAATTTAATTTCATCCCTCAAACCAAAACCAATCAGCGCATCACAGACAAAACTCAAGCCCTCTTTTAAGGGCATACCCACTGAATTTGAATACTCCAGCGGCGCGGCCCCCGTGCCGCCCTCTCCACCATCCACAGTAATAAAATCAGGTTTAATACCCGATTTAAGCATAGCTTTACACAAGCCGAAAAACTCGCTTCGGCGTCCGACACATAATTTAAAACCGACAGGTTTACCGTCAGATAGAGCACGCAGCTGCTGAACAAATAACATCAGTTCTAAAGGAGTTGAAAATGCTGAATGGGTCGGCGGTGAATTAACTGTTTCTCCGGCTTTTACATGGCGGATCTGCGCAATTTCTATGGTATTTTTATGGGCAGGCAGTATACCGCCATGACCAGGTTTAGCCCCCTGTGACAATTTTATCTCAATCATTTTTACATTGGGTAAACAGGCTGTCTGCGCAAACTTTTCCGGGCTGAAACAGCCTGTATTATCCCGGCAGCCGAAGTAACCTGTCCCGATCTGCCAGATCAGATCGCCGTCATATCCTAAGTGATACGGGCTGACACTACCCTCCCCGGTATTATGAGAAAAACCTCCAAGTTTCGCACCTTTATTAAGTGCTTTTATGGCATTTGAGCTTAAAGCGCCGAAGCTCATTGCGGAAATATTAAAGATACTTGTGCTGTATGGTTTACTGCAGTCTGCTCCGCCGATTTTGATACGCGGATCCGGCTTTTTCTCAGTAATATGCCTGGCGGCCAGTGAATGCCCTATCCACTCATAACCAACCCGCAGACTGTCAACCTTGGTACCGTAAGGCACAGTATCACGCTCGCCCTTTGCTCTTTGATATATAACCGAGCGGAACATACGGCTGATGGGTACACCGTCAGTTTCTGATTCAAAAAGATACTGGCGCAGATAGGGGCGAATATACTCTACAATCCAGCGCATACGGCTGATCACGGGAAAATTCCGCAGCAGCGCATGTTTACTCTGGTGCATATCGTAAATACCGACAGCAGTAAGCGGCAGCGCCGCGGCAAACAGCCAGAGAGCCGACGGCCAGACTAAAGATAAAAGTGTAATAACAACAAGTGAAGAAACAGCAGTAAGAATAAAATACTTCCTCATATCAATACTCCCCTGTCTATTTGTCTGTTATACCCGTTACCAATCAAAATGCATTTATCAGTCGTTAGCTCGGACACCAAGATAAGGCGCAACATGATGACAATGGCCAGTCCTTCTCGAGTGTTGCAACGTAGTATTGGTTTTCGAGCTAGCGACCCACGGGGCAAGTCGTGAGATAAACATCTTCGTTGTTATGAAGCCTCGATTTAACCTGTTAGATCTTCACCTTCACGCCTAGAATCTGTTCACCTCACGGCTTGCTGATTTTTGCATCTTGAATGATAACGGGTATATATTCTGGGTGCTTAATATGCAGTTTAGCTGTAAGTATCTGTCTGACAAGGCCGCAGAATACGACTGGTCATAAATATGCATTCAGTAAACAGACTTTATTTTTTATTGCGGCCGCCCGGGTAACGACCGTTTTTTTTCAGCCGTTTATATACACTAAAGTGATAATAGCGGGCCACAAGCGGCCGGATAATCGGCAGTCCGATAATAAATGCGCCGGGTTTCAATACTCTGACTCGGCTCATTAGCTCGATATAAGCATCAAGTTCAGTAACAATTTTATCATCAGCAGTTTTAACATGAAGTTCGGTTAAAGCTTTACGCGGATCGATACCAAGATCCAGCAGCTCCTTGTCTCTACCGGTGATATCAAACCAGCAGACAGAATCCCCTGCAGTCCCGGCCAGTTTCTGATAGTTATCACGATCTTTAATACAGCGCGGACAGCTGCCGTCGTAATAAACTGTAATTTCTGCACTGCGCTTGCTCATATCAATACCTCTATATTTATTCTAGCAGCATTCAGCAGCGCTGTTTATCAGGCGAAATAAGTCAGGGCAGGTTGTTAATAATAGACAATAGTTGAAAAACGGTTATTTCCTGGACTTAGGGCTGTACCATAAAACTTTTTCCTGCAGGGGAGTCTCTGCGGGAAGCAGCGGGTTCTTAAATCTGAATATCTTGCGCTGCTCAATCTTTGCTGATTCAAAAATTTCCCTGTTAGCCGGATGATGGTAAAACAAACGGTCAAAAGAGCCGTCTGTAATCGCCAGGCGAAGCCCTCTTTCTAAGCGTAAAGCAAGTTGAGTATTATCCTTATTAACAAAAAAATACTGCGGCGCGGGATATTGAATAAGCAGTGTTTCTTCCACTATAAAGTGCTTATCTTTATGTGCGGCAACTTCTGCCCAGGGTTCATTAATTCCACGCGGGAAATAATCAAACCTTTTCATTTCCAGCATACTGAAAAGCCCTTTATAACTGGGACTGCTGATCACCTTAATACCGTTAGCACGTAAAATTTCGCTGTCCGGCCAGTCGTGTCCCTGCCCTGCAGTCAATCCTTTCAAATCATCTAACGTACTGATCATAGAAAATTTTTCTTTATCCTCGGCACGGATAATAAAAATGCGATGCCCCAGCAGCCCTTTTAATAACGGAATACGGATCGGCAGCAGCTGCTGTTCACGCTCGACAGAGGTCATTGTCCAGATCACATCAACGGACTTTCCTGCCGCCAGCTGCTTTATCGCCCGCCCTTGAAACATTTTCCTATTTATTGTTTCCAGTCGGTAAGGACCGTCTGTATTAGCCGTTTTTTCCAGTGCTAAACGAAGCAGATCAATAACATAGAGGCTACGCTGATCCAAACTTCCTTGAGGAGCAATATGCCTGATCAGCAGCTCATCTGCCCGGATCGGGCTGTTAATCAGAAACAGCATCATCAAAGCAGCAAAAAACTGTTTCATTATATCTCCTGAAAAAAGCCTGATCACCAGCAGAAAACGCTGAATCCATTGTATCTCTATAAATAAACATTTAATAAAAACTTCTTTTTAAAACTTAGACCCAATTAAACATTAAAAATAGTTATTATGCACCAGCTGCGCATACTGCTGTGCATTTTAGAAAGTTAACACTGTTTCAGGCATCTTTTTTTTTCAGCGAATAATCCGGGCTGTTTTCGGCGGCGAAAAGCTCCTGCTCAGGACAGGACTGATCGTAGACAAACGGTGATAATTCAGACAGTAGACGATGACTAAGCTTAGTGCTGCGCAGCGGTTTCTGTCTGACTTCTTTAAGGTAAACAGAAACTTCGCATTCCCATACTGTAATTACATTCCAGCCTAATGCTCTCAGCAGCTGCTGGTTTTGTTTATCTCTTTGCTGATTACGCGAGAATTTATCCTTCCAGTATTGTGTCCGGGTCTTAGGGGTTGTTGCGCGTTTACATGCCTGGTGGTGATGCCAGAAACAACCGTGCACACAGATTACCGCTTTATGCTTTTTCAAAACGATATCCGGTTTTCCGGGCAGTACCCCTGATTTATAGAGCCTTTTATTTACTCTGCCGTACAGTCTGAAGCGGTAGCCAAGTGCATGCAGAAGACGCCGTACAATGATCTCCGGCTTGGTTCCCGTTGACCGTATGCGGCTCATATTCCAGCTCCGGTGTGCTTTGGATATGCTGTCGGTCACTATACCTCCCTTAACAGCAGCACTCATAGTTACCAGTAATTTTCTGAGCTGAAATTACCAGGTTTACGGCGCAGATGTTTTTTATAACCCAGAAGAACAAGCTGTTCACTGGTTTCCTTTACCATGTCCGGATTACCGCATAAATAAAAAAAACTATTTTCAGCTGTCAGTCTCACCTGTGCACTTTCAGCTAACAGTCCGGACTGCAGCAGCTGCGGTATTCGTCCCCGTAGAGCACCCGCACACTGTTCTCTTGAGACAATCGGTATATAGACAAACTTATCTTTATAAGAGTCTGCTATTTGTTCTATTTTAGACTGATAAACCAGTTCTGCTTTAGTCCTTACTGCATGTACTAAAACTATTTTTTTAAAACGCGTCCGGGTTTCCAGCTCATCCAGAATGGACAGGAAGGGGCCTATTGCTGTACCTGTTGATAATAACCACAAGTCGGTGATATGCGCGGGGATTTCAGCTAATGTCATGAAACCGGCGGCCTGTTTTCCGACATAAACTGTATCACCTCTCTGCAGATTTCTAAGCTGTGAACTTAATTCTCCGTCAGAGACGCTGATAAGAAGAAATTCCATATCCTGATGGCCGCTTTTATGATTCGGAGAATTAACCAGGGAATATGCGCGCCGCACCCATTCACCTGCTCCATTAAGCAGGGCCAGTTTAGTAAACTGTCCTGCCAGATAAGGTTCAACGGGAGCATTAATCCTTAAACTGAATTCATTATCAGTCCACTCCGTTCGGCCGGTCACTCTGCCTTTGATTAAACCATGTGGAATTTCTTTCATTACGGCTCTCCTTAAAACACAAAACAATTAAGGTTTAACGGAGAATTAACCGTTAAGCTGAATTCAATATTTGTCCGGTGCATACACTAGCGCTTATTTACTAAGCCTGAAATTGTTTAGAACACATCTTAATTATAACATGCATTTGATATACACCTTATATCATACATTTAATCTCTTAACTAATAATACCTTAATCTACTATATTTACCTTACAGACAGGCTGGTTCTCTAAACTGCTCTACTTCTCTATTTATAAATCCTTTTAAATCATCCTGCTGAATTAAATAACAATTACTTTGACTATCAAACTATATGCTATATATTTAATTTGATGATCAAACTAATTACAGGAAATACAGATGCATACTCAGGCTTTAAATAAATGGCAGCATAGCCATAATTTTACCAATCATAACCATAGGGGTGAACGACGAACTTATTACGTACTATTTCTTACTCTTATTACTATGCTGATCGAAATTGCTGCGGGAACAATATACGGCTCAATGGCCTTACTGGCCGACGGCTGGCATATGGGCACTCACGCTTTTGCTTTCCTGATCACCATTTTTGCATATCACTATGCTCGTAAACATGCACACAATGACTCATTTACATTTGGTACAGGCAAAGCAAGTGTTCTCGGCGGCTATACCAGTGCCATTCTTCTTGGTTTAGTAGCATTAATTATGCTTGGTGAATCAGTCCAGCGTTTAATGTCACCGCAAGTCATTCACTTTAATGAAGCGATAATGGTTGCTGTAATCGGCCTTTTAGTAAATGTAGTTTGTGCATTTTTACTTAAGGATGATCACCATCATGGGCATGACCATGAACAGAGCCATTCTCACCACCATGACCACAACTTAAAAGCCGCCTACCTGCACGTATTAGCTGATGCATTAACCTCTCTACTGGCAATTGCAGCCCTGTTTGCCGGAAAATACTGGGGATGGAACTGGGTGGATGCGTTAATGGGAATTGTAGGTTCAGTGATTATCACCCGCTGGGCGATTGGACTGATGCAGCAGACCAGCCCGATTCTTCTTGATGCAGGTATCGCATCTGATTACCAGGAGCAGATTGTCACCACATTAGAAAAACACAATGATAATAAAGTCAGCGATATTCATATCTGGAAAGTCAGCGCGGATCACTATGCGGCGGTTATTTCGTTAGTCACCCACCTTCCTGAACCGGTAGATCACTACAAGCAATTACTGCATAAGTTTGATAAAATCGCCCATCTGACCATTGAAGTAAACCACTGCACCGAGAGACAATAAATTTTCTATGAAAGATATTGAACAGCTTAATCATTCTATTATCGAGTTTTACGACAAGCTTTCTTCCTGGGAGCATGCGGTTGTAAGAGAGAAAAATTTTTCTCTGGCACAGATCCATACCATCGAAGTACTAGGCAGTCACGGTGCGATGAGAATGAAAGAGCTTGCCGACAGATTAGGAATAACAACCGGCACACTAACCGTGCAGATAGATAAACTAGTTAATGCAGGTTTTATTGCACGTCGTCCGCACGAATCGGACAGGCGTTCAATTCTGGTTGACTTAACAGACAGCGGCCGGCATCTCTACCGGGAACATGACGACCTTCACCTGGCACTGACTCAGGATATTACTGCAAACTTAAATAAGGATGAACGCAGGATACTGCAGTTGTGTTTATCGAAAATGAATAATGAGTTTTAGCTAACGGCTTAGTGAAGCAGCTGACAAACCAGCTGCTGAACAATTTTCAAAAAATGAGCGACAGGTCAACTTGCCTTTCACCGGTATTTCTGGATAAAACTTCCTGACAGTTTATTCCTCATTCTAAATATTCCTTTAAATTCATTACTTTAAATATAAATAAAGTGTTACATCTGAGCTAAAACAGAAACCTGTTTGTTTCTTTCCGATTTTTGAATATTCAGATAATTCAACCATACTTATAGCAATACGTAATTCACTTTTATAGGCTGCTGAGAAATGAATTATCCGCTGAAATCTTATCTGTATTTTACTCTCAGCTGCCTGAGTGCGATGCTTTCTGTGTACAGCTATGCGCTCCCCCTTAGCAGTACTAATGAAATAGAGCTGAAATATCCCGCACTTGTTGAAACTATCAATCAGGACCATTCTCATAAAAATATCTGGCAGGATCAGTCCTTAAGGGACGAGTTTGAAAATCAAATTTTACTTCTGGTACTTGCTGATATCAGCGATGATTTAGCAGAGCGTTACCAGGCATTAACTGAAGCGGCAAAAGAAAATAACTGGCCGGGTTATGAACGTATTGCTGCAGACTTATTATTATTCTATATGTCCTATAGCCAGCAGATCCCTGTTCAGGGAAATTCCTGGCTGTTTGGAGGACGAATAAATCATGGTATAGGCGCTCCGTCCGCCGAATCAATAAATGCTTTTTTTAATGCACAGTCAAATCAGCAGAGACTGGAATATTTACAAGCACAGCAGCCGGCATCAGCTCAATACACCCGGCTTTCTCAAAACCTGTTCGATTATTATCATAGGAGCCGCAATAAAATTTTCATCCCGGAATTTACTGCTTTTGCAAAACAGGGCGAAAACCTGGAGCAGAAAACACTTTTATTATCCCGTTTACAGATCTCCGGCGAAATATCCTTAGAAAGTAAAGCCTATTTTGAAGCACAGGGTGAACAACTGTACAGTCCGGAGCTGCAGAATATTGTGCAGTTTTTCCAAAAACGTCACGGTTTAAAAGCAGACGGCATTATCGGTGCAAATACCCGTTTCTGGTTGAATATCAGCCATCAGGAAAGAATGCGCTTAATGGCACTAAATATTTTAAGAATACAGTTATGGTCCGTTAATAAACCGAGAATGGTATTAGTTAATATTCCTAATTACACCATGGAGTACTGGGAATCGGGAGAAAAGCTCTTTGAAAGTAAAGTTATCGTCGGGCGCTTAACCAGAAAAACTCCGCTGTTTTCATCCAAACTTGATTCCATTGTATTTAATCCGACCTGGCGTGTGCCGACACGTATAATGCGCAGGGATATTCTGCCTAAAGCATTATCCGACAGCGATTATTTTACTCAGCACCGTTATGACATTATCCCTACCTGGCGGAGTAAAGAGGTCATTGATCCTGAAAAGATTGCCTGGGATACCATCACAGCGGCAAATTTCCCCTATAAACTTCGTCAAAAACCTGGCCAGGGTAATGCGCTGGGCTTATTTAAATTCAATACACCTAATAAAAATGCAATCTACCTACATGATACGCCGACAAAGTCACTGTTTAACAAACAATACCGCGCCTATAGTTCCGGCTGTATACGGGTTCAGAAATCAGAAAAGTTTGCGCAGCTGCTGATGGACAAATCAGGTTTTTCAAATCAGGATTTTCTCAGCTACCATCAGCTTCCTAAAACCAATGTGGTTGCTTTAAAGAAAAAAATAACTATGTATACCATGTATCAAACCGTCTGGGTTGATGAGTTTGGTTTCACTCAGTTTAGAAAAGATATCTATAATTACGATAAATTAAGCAGAAGCCCTAACTCAGAGAAAAATTTCTATTTTTGATAAAAATTTAAAGCCTTGCTGTTCAACAAGTAAGCGCCACAAGACTCTCTAAACACTGTTTTTAGCTATTTAATATTTGACGACTGTATTAAAAATCAGTATCTTCGCGCATTTGATTGTTTATTTATCATGCAGCGGAGTGATATGACAGCCCCTATTTATAGTCGCCGAAAATTTCTTCAAAACAGTTTATTTGTTTTAGGTGCGGCAGCCCTTCCTTCTTTATCATTTGCTTCATTAATACAAGGCTCTCCCAGAGCTTTACAGATGAGTAATATCCATACCGGTGAATCACTGCATACTCAATACTTTGACGGCCGACAGTATCAGTTAAGTGAACTTCAAAAAATTAACCATTTATGCCGCGATTTCCGTCAGAATGAAGCCCATAACATGGATAAAACTTTATTCGATCAAATATCAGCCATTCAGCAGATCATAGGCTGCGATAATCAGGTACAGATAATCTCTGGTTTCCGCTCCTCAGCTACCAATAAAATGCTTAGTGAACGATCTGAGGGTGTAGCAAAAAAAAGTCTGCATATGCTTGGTAAGGCAATAGATTTTAGAATCGAAGGCGTACCCTTAGCCGATGTTAGAAAAGCGGCTTTGTCGCTTAAAACAGGCGGTGTCGGTTATTACCCGAAGAGTAATTTTATCCATATAGACAGCGGACGATTTCGCAGCTGGTAATAAGCTCCGAAAAAGAACAGATCCTGGATTAAAACCTGCATTTTATACGGGGTACAATAGTTACAATTTATTAAACAATCATATTCTCATCTAAGCTGACTGTAGAGACAATATCCCCTCGAATCCATATGTGCTGCTACAGCGATCTCAGTCAGTTATCAGAAAGTCCCTTACTCATTAAAATAACCAGCAATGCTGGAACTGTTTCCTGTGAAAAACAAACTGCTCCGCAGCTGAAACAATTTGATTAAAAAAATGCTTATTCTTTACTAGGATTCAATTAGGTACTGACACTAAATTCATTTCCTCACTATAATATAAACAACCTCCGTAACCAAAATGAAGGTTTACGAAATGATTAAAAAGTTTCTTATCACCAGCACTGCTTTACTACTTGTAATCATCATCGCAATGCTGACCTGGCAGTCTGCACCGGAAATAGAAAACCAGGCAGAAACCACCGGCCTGCCGATGAAAGTCGCCCGTTATTACTGGCCGGGAATGTACTGGGTAGAAATCGCTGATAAAAAAGGCTGGTTTAAAGAAGCAGGCCTGAATGTAGAACTGATCGATACTAACCCCGACTATTACGGCTCACTGCAAGATGTTGTTAATGGAAAAATAAACAGTCACGGTTTCTCTCTGTTTGATGTGATGAGTTTTAATGCTGTAGGCGCCGATCTGGTAATGGTCATTAATTGCGACAACTCATCCGGCGCAGAGGCTATTGTAGCCAAGCCTGCTATTACAGCAATAACTGACTTAAAAGGGAAAACCATCGGCGTGGACATTGAATCCTATACGGAATATATACTGGATACAGTGCTGAAACGAAATGGATTAATACCCGCTGATGTTAATAAAATACAACTCGCTGGTGAACAGGCGGCAGAGGAGTTCAGCAAAGGTCGACTAGATGCTGTTGTTACATGGGAGCCGGTTGTATCTGAAGCGGTAAAACAGCAGCATGGCCGAAAGCTCTTTGATACCTCGGAGATTCCCGGCATATCCCCCAACGGCCAGGTTTTTCGGCGCAGCTTTATTGAACAAAGGCCGGGTGATGTTCAGGCCTATGTCAACGTATGGCACAGGACAACACTGTTTATCAAAGAAAACCCTAAAGAGGCATTCGCTATTATAGCCGGGATCTACAAGGTTACAACGGATGAAGTACAGGATTTTGCTCGCCTAGACCAGATACTGGATCTCCGGGATAATATTACCTCCTTCTCTTACGGTGCAGGGTTTGAATCGATGCACGGTACAGCGCGATATATAGATAATTTCCTGATTGACAAAGGAGTAAGCAAAGGGCATCTGGACAGCACAAAATTTATTGACGCAACTTTTATCCGCAGCCTTATGCATTCCGTGCAGCAGGAAGCACGATGAAATTAGCCAGCAAAATCACACTGTCAGTTGCACTGGTATCGCTTATTGCCCTGCCGATACTGGTTTTGAGCGTTTTTTATTCTGCCAGAACTGTACTGCAAAAAAACATCAGTAAAAACCATCAGGAAATTGCTCAGCGGCAGATGCAGACAATTGACCGAACCCTCTATACTGCCTACCGGGATATTCAAATGATCGCTGAGGATGATTTTTTACAGACGTTACTAGCCCGAAGCAGTGCTGCTGAAGATAAATACTTATCGTTAATCCTCAGAGAACTAGAAGAACGAGCCCGGTTTACCGGCCCCTGGGATCTGTTAACTGTGATTGACAAAGACGGCTCTATCCTCATGTCGACAAATAAAAAGCTTATCGGCACACAAATACAAGAATATCCGAGCAGCAGTGCAGCCTATTACCAGGCTGTTACAGGTAAAACCTATTATTCTGATCTGGTGCAGCCCGTAAAAGCAGGCAGACCCGCGGTCATATTTGCGGCGCCTGTTAAAAGCCGGCAGGGAAAAAGCACCATTAACGGTGTAGTGCTAGGCCATTTTGCATGGCCCGTGATTATTCAGGCACTGGATGAAATTCCCCCTCCGGCCGTTGTACACCTGATCAATAAAAAGGGTATGACCATAGCAGCGCCCAGCGCCTATGCAGATCATATCTTTAAACTTAATCTCGCCGAGCATGAACTGGCAGAAAGATCGCTTACAGATAATACTGGGGGCAGTGCTGTTATTGAAGAAGGAGCGCATAAAAAACTCGGGCCTATACTGGCAGTTTACTATTCACAGAACGGCCTTTTCGGTTATAAAGGCAGCGGCTGGACTCTACTGCTGGAAACTCCCCTTGAAAAAGCACTGGCTCCCGTTAACCAGATGGCAAAAAATGTCGCAGCCGCCGCATTAATTGTGACCATATTACTGATAGGAGTTCTCTACTATGCAGGCAGAATGCTTGCCCGACCGGTAGAAAAACTGACCGAAACAGTTGAGGAGCTTTCGCGCGGAAATTTGACAGTAAAAGCACAGGTAAGTACAAATGATGAAGTTGGAGAACTGGCCTGTTCATTCAACAAAATGACCGAAGCTCTGCAGAAGACGACCGTTTCAAAAGATTACCTGGACAATATCCTGAAAACAATGCTCAACATGCTTATCGTTATCACCCCGGATAGAAACATTATCTCGGTCAATCAAGCGGCGCTTACCCTGCTCGACTACAAAGAAAACGAATTAATCGGCCGGTCCGTTGACATAATTATTGCTGAAAAAAGTCTTTTAAAAAACAAAAATTTGGAAGCCTTCACTCACAAAGGTGCAGCGGCCAGCATAGAAACATCTTATATCAGCAGGGATGGACGCAGAATATCAGTGCTGTTTTCCGGCTCAATAATGCGTGACAGCAAGGGAAAAGTTAAGGGCATTGTTTGTGCGGCTACTGACATCAGTAAACGCAAGGAGCATGAAGAAAAATTGCGCAGAAACAGCCGGGCTTTAAATGCCGTCCATGCCAGTCATATTCTTCTAACTCGCTCTGATAATGAGCATTCGCTGCTTACAGGCGTATGTAAGAACATCGTTGAACAAACAGGCTATCAGTTTGCCTGGGTAGGACTACGGCATCCCGATAATGCAGAAACCATAATCACAGCATCCTGCGCCGGGCAGGAGCAGAGCTACAGCAGTTCACTGCAGCTGCGTCTGCAGGACGGCGAGTCCGCAGACTGCCCGGAGGCTGCTGCACTTAGATCCTGCAAACCGTGTATTGAAACAGGCATAAATAACGGCTCTGACGGCGTTCACTGGCGCAGGGAAGCGGCTAAGCACGGCTACCAGTCAATGATCGTACTTCCGCTTATGCATAAGAACGAGGCATTTGGGGTGCTGTCAATCTACAGCACACAGACCAGCAGCTTTGAAGCGGATGAAGTAACGTTAATGAAGAAACTTGCCGATGATCTCGCCTATGGTGTAACAGCAATTCGCACAAAACAAAATCACAAACAGGCTGAGGAAAAAATTGCCTATCAGGCCTTTCATGACTCTCTTACGGATCTGCCTAACCGGACAATGATCATGCAGTCTCTGCGGCAGAGCGTTGAGCGAATTCGCAGCCACAGCGGGGCACTGGCTATACTGTTTATTGATCTGGATGATTTTAAACTGGTTAACGACACACTCGGTCATTCGGCTGGTGATGAACTGCTCAGGCAGGCTGCAAAGCGTTTAAAAAAGGCGACACGAGACAGCGACATTGTTGCGAGGCAAGGGGGAGACGAATTTATTGTTCTCTTCACTGAATACGAAAAACAGCTCAATAATACGAAATTCGAGCAGGAAGCATCTCTCGTTGCACAGAGAATTCTAGATGAGCTGCAGAGGCCGTTCCGGGTTCAAGAACAGGATGCCTATATCTCGGCAAGCATTGGTATCAGTCTGCAGCCTGGTGACAGCGGTAATGCCGAACAGTTGATTCAATATGCAGACAATGCAATGTATCGGGCGAAGGAACTGGGCCGTAATAACTATCAGTATTTCTCCAAAGAACTGTCGGAACGCCAGCAGAAAAAAATGTCACTAGCAACACTGCTCCATAAGGCAGTTGAACAACAGGAATTCAGACTTTTTTACCAGCCGCTTATTGATCTAAACAGCGGCAGAATGGTTGGAGTAGAAGCTCTGATCCGCTGGGAGCGAGAGGAAGGTCATCTGATCTCGCCAGCAGACTTCCTGCCGGTGGCAGAAGATACCGGATTGATCCTGCCTATTGGAGACTGGGTGATACAAGAAGCTTGTCAGCAGCTGCGCAGATGGGCAGATAAGGGGATTTCACTGCAGGTCGCAGTTAACCTTTCAGCTCGGCAGATGTGGCACGGTGATATTGCCGGTCAGATACTAAATATCATAAATGAGACGGGCATATCTAAAAGTATGCTTGAAATCGAAGTAACCGAAAGTGCAATGTTTGTTGATCCGGAGCGAATGGAGAAAACACTGCAGCATTTCAAAGAAAACGGCATCAAGATTTCTCTCGATGATTTTGGTACCGGTTATTCCTCACTTGACCGTCTGAAGCGCCTGCCCTTCCATAAGCTCAAAATCGACAAGTCCTTTGTTGACGGCATTCCTGATGACGAAGACGATATTGCCATAGTCACAGCAACGGTACAAATGGCGCAAAGTTTGAAGCTGTATTCCCTGGCAGAGGGAATTGAAACACTTGAACAGTGCAGCTTTTTGAAAAGCCTGGGATGTAACTACGGTCAGGGTTATTATTTTTCAAAACCAGTGCCGGCAGTAGAGATTGAACAGATGCTTAAAAAGAACCATCATTGGGAGCTGCAGACGCGGAAATTAAGCAGAATCGGGGGATAAAAACATCGTAATAACGGGAATAGAAATACCTCATAGCAAATAATTTCTCCAGAAGATAAAAAAACAAGGCTTGATCCCGTTAATCAGCGGCATTATCTTATAGACTAACAAAAAAATTAACCCGGCCTGTCAAG
The DNA here is from genome assembly GCF_000428725.1 of Psychromonas aquimarina ATCC BAA-1526. GTDB lineage: Bacteria > Pseudomonadota > Gammaproteobacteria > Enterobacterales > Psychromonadaceae > Psychromonas > Psychromonas aquimarina. The sequence continues at coordinate 148,794 of NZ_KE386791.1, read as the reverse complement.
AAACACAACAGCATTTTTGTTCAGCAGTGAACAAATCAAACCTGCTAACTTCTATTACACGCTATACACCTCGAATAAAATATCAGGATTTATCACCATGATCAAAAGACTCGGCCTTGCGGCACTTTTCCTACTGTCATTTCCAGCTTTTTCCGGCGAGATAAGTACAGTTACCCTGGACAACGGCGCTAAAGTGTGGCTCAAAGATGACTTCACCTGGGAATATGTCATTCTCACAGAACAGCCTGTTGTTCAAAACTCTCAGAGTACAACGCAGACCACAGCCACCCCGGCTTTAACCGCAGCGGCTATGACACAGAGTGCCCTGCTTTCTACAGCCGCACTTGATGGTGTAAAAGTAAGCTTTACTGAGAGCAAATGGGAAGACGGCAAACTAGGGCTTAACTTCGATCTGCACAGCACAACTTCAAAAAATATTGTTGTGGTGGATATTGAAGTGACACTGTTTGATGACAGCGGTAAACACCTTAAAAAAGAAGTATTAACCGTCTGGCAGGCGCAATACCGTCTCCCGGAAACTTACCTGCGCGAAGGTGAGCAGCGTCCAAGCCGTACGCTGTGGGTCGAAGGTATCGATCAGAGCAGCTGGGGAAAACAGCTTCTTAGTCTGAAAGTTATCGAAGTTAAAGCACGATAATACAGGGCTCAGCAGACAACTGTGCTTTGTAATCAAAGCACAGTTGTCTGCAATAACCATCACCTTTATACCTGATAAATACTCCCTGTTTTTCTACAAGCGCAGTATCAGCAGTTTTAAATAGAAAAACTAGCGGCTGTCTGCAGCGCCTGCTGAATGTAACTCCCGAATAAAAAATCAACAAAGCCTAAACTTCTCCCGAATACGCGATCTTGATCAACTGCTTTCCTCTCCGTTCTACTTGCCATAAACTACTATTAAAACAATAGGTAACACAGGCATTCACTATGGCTGACTTTACAAAAAAGATGTGTTTCTGAGGTAAAGCAGCAGAAGATAAAAAACTGATTAAAGCAGTGCATAAAATCAAACAGAACAGGTTAACGACCAGGCAAAGAAAACGGACAGCAGTGCTGCTGAGACTCCGGAATTCACAGCTGAATAAACAAATTGTATTAATCAGGGAAATTTTAAAGATGCAGTTTGCTAAAAATCAATGAAATATACACTGTACTGTGTATCGTTTGTTTTCATAAAATATGATTTGTTTTTTCACTATTCAACAGTATGGATACTTGCTTGCAGATGAAATTATTAACAAAAAGAACGACCCTTTTACCACTGTTTATACTGCTGGCCGGTCAAATTCAGGCGGCAGTGCTCGACGGTGAAGGTTACGGTGAAACGCAGAAAGCTGCCCAGGATGATGCGCTGGCCTCACTGGCGGCTACCATCTTTGTGCGCATCGAAAGCAGTTTCGAACAACAGGCAAACAACCTGGGTGAATATTCCATTTCATCTTCCACCCGCTCCAGTACGGATCTGCCGATTATCGGCGCCGAATTCAACTGCCGTAAAAAAGACGGCTATTACTGCCTGGCAACACTTAACAGTAAACGCGCGCTGCCACTTTATCGACAAAAGCTCACACCTGTCCATAGAGAAATCAGTGCCGTTGACAGCGCCCTTAAAGACAACAATAAAAAGCATCAGCACCGCCGCTTAAAATCCCTGCTGCAGCTGCTGGAACAGTCGGATAAATACCGAACTCTGATCACTTTCCTTTCCGGGAAAAGCACTGCTGAGCCGCAGATATCACTCAGCCGTCAGCAGATCAACGAACAGCTGCTTGCCCTGGAAAGTCAAGCGCCAAGCCTCAAACTGGCGGCTGAACTGCTTGCACGCGGCGTTCCCGATGCTCCTGTTTATATCCGTCCGGCAACGCTTACGAGCTCCCGAGAAATCACACCGTTCGCCGGTGCACTGCAGATGCAGCTGCAGAAAGCACTGCCCAATACTGCAGGCAGCTACGAAAAAGCGTCATTTACCTACGCGGGCAGCTACCAGATCAGCAAAAACGGCATACAAGTCGCTTATTCCCTGGTGGATCGTGACGGTAATACAGTCAGTACCTCTGTGGCGGCAGTATTGCCAGAGGCTTACCGGAACTATAGAGCCGAGCCGCTGGCGCCGGACTTTGACCGCCTGCTGCATCAGGGATATGCGCTCGACAGCGACTTTAAAGTTCAGCTTGCTACCAATAAGGGAAGCCGCCAGTTACTCTTCCAGCAGGGAGAAACGGTCAAACTAATGGTTAAACTGAACCGTCCAGGCTATTTCTATATCGTCGGCCATGCCAAAAATGAGCAGCAGGAGTTATCTTATCTTCTAGAAGCCGGATACGGAGAAGGCTCGCGTAAGTTTGTCTATTTTGTCAACGGCGATGAGATCAACAAATGGCTGTCGCTGGGTGAATTTGAAACTATCCCGCCCTTCGGCATCGAGAGTCTACAGGTTATTGCTGCTGAAAAGGATCTGATCGACAAACTGCCCGGCTACCGTTATGACAATGAAACTGGATATTTTAAACTCGCAGACAATATCAGTCAGGGGCTTGGAAAAACCCGTGGACTAAAAAAGATAAAGAACAACAAAACAGATCAGGAAAAAACTGCTGAAGCCGTATTACTCTTTACCACCCAGAAAAAATGGGAGCAATAAGAATGAAAAGGCCCCTGTTACTGCTATCTGTTACCCTGGCCCTGTCCGGCTGTTCGATTTCACCGACACAAATAATCTCAGGTTACGGCAAAAGCGGCTATCACAGGGCTGCCGTAGAAAAATTTGAACATGATGTAGTCGAATTTGACCGCTGGACTGAGTATAAAGCCTCGGGCTGGTACGGCCCGATGGCCATGATCCACCTGTGTGACTCCTATCTCGGGATACGTGATTTTTCCAAGGCACAGCAGTGCCTGAACTATTGGAAAGCAGATATGCTTCCCTTTGCACAGGATACCTTCGGAGAGGACTGGACAGCGGCCCATTACAACCGTCTTAATACCGCCATTTTCCTGGAGCTGGGAAACTATCAACAGGCGTACCACAGCTACAAACTAGCCAGAAAGCATAACAACAAATTTATCAATGAAAATAGTAATCTGTTCAGTGACAGTATCTGCGAAACCCCGATGGGCATATCAGCAGCGGCCCGCATGTATGCAGACGGTGCGATTGCAGCGGTACAGCTGGGTCACAGGGATGAAGCACAGGCCATTGTCAAAGAGATCGACTGCATCGATCACTGGGGCGGCACACTGGAAATCCCGGCAGATATAAAAGTTAAAAATGCCAGCAAAGCACGTATCTACCTTGCCCTGGGCGATTACAGCAAGGCGCAGCAGGCCATGCTGTATTCACCTGAGCTTCTCGAAACCTTCAGTCGATTCACTATGGCGGTCTACAGCGTAGGGCTCAGCGAAGTGACAGGAATGGGTGAAGAGTTCTCAAATCCCTACAGCTTTGACGAAACCTATATGTTTGCCAAGATAGCTCAAGGTAAAGGACAGCTTAAAGAAGCACAGCAGATTTACAACAGCCTGTTATTTACTAAGGAGAACAAAACAAAGCACTCCCCTGCACTGCTTAACCGCCCGGGTATCTACTATCAGCTGCTCTATAATCTAGGGCGAATAGCAGAACAGCAGGGAGATCCAGAAAAGGCGTTAAATTATTACCGGCAGTCCGTTGAAGTCATTGAGCAGCAGCGTGCAACTATTAATACTGAAGCCTCTAAAATCGGTTTTATCGGCAATAAAGAAGCGGTTTATCAGGATCTGGTCAGCCTGCTGATAAAACAGGGAAAACTGGATCAGGCCTTTATCTATGCAGAACGAAGTAAGGCGCGGGCGCTGATCGACACACTGGCCGGCAAACAGGAGTTTACAGCAAAAGACTCCGATCAGCAGACACCTATGCTGCTTGCACAGCTGAATACCATTGAATCAGATCTTACAACCGCTGATTACAGCGATACCTCCGGCCGCAGCCGCAGTGTCGATCGCGGCCTGCTGCGCAAGACTCAGAAACAGCTGCAGCAGACACAACCTGAGCTGGCCTCACTGCTGACTGTCTCAACACCACAAGTAACGGAGCTTCAGGAGAGCCTGGCTGATGATGAAACCATGATTGAATTTTACGGCAGCGGCCGGAAGCTGTTTGCCTTTCTGCTGTCGCGCGGCGGTATTAAAGCGGCTGTTCTTAACGGTGAAGATTTAGCAGCGTCTGTCAGCGCTTTGCGCAGCGATCTGCTCAAAACTAACAGCAATACCTACCAGCATAACGCAAACCTGCTCTATCAGCGCCTGTTCAAACCTCTAAAAGATGAGCTGCATACTAAAAAACTGATTATCGTGCCGCACGGCCCGCTGCATTACCTGCCGTTTAATGCCCTGTATAACGGCAGTGATTTTCTTATTGATCAGTATGATATCAGTATTCTGCCGAGCGCATCGGTAATGGCATTCCTTAATAAAGAGGTGACAGCCGCTCAACCGCTGCTGATTCTCGGCAATCCTGAACTCGGCGATGCGAAACTGGCCCTGCCCGGCGCAGAGCAGGAAGCTAAAGCAATTGCCTCAAAGCAGCCAGGTACCAGTCTGCAGCTTGGATCCGATGCCACTGAGACTCAGGTAAAAGAAAACGGCGCTTTGTTTAAATCTCTGCATTTTGCCTCCCACGGCATATTTGATCCGGAAACACCGCTCTCTTCCGGCCTGCTGCTGGCAGGAGATAAAAGCAATGACGGTATGCTGACTGTCCGAGAGCTCTATGAACTGAACCTTAATGCCGACCTAGTAACACTGTCGGCCTGTGAAACCGGACTGGGTAAGGTAGCCAATGGTGATGATGTGGTGGGATTTACCCGCGGCTTTCTCTATGCGGGCACCAACAGCATTATATCCAGCCTGTGGAAGGTTGATGACCAGGCCACCAGCCGGCTGATGCAGAATTTCTACACGAATATGGCAGGAACTTCAGATAAACGTCTGGCCCTAAAAAATGCGCAGCTGGCAGTAAAAGCCAACTATAACCGCCATCCCTACTACTGGGCGGCGTTTCAGCTGACCGGGCGCTGACAAGTCCGGATTTCTGATAATATCAAGCAGCCCCGGGAAAACCCAGCTGCTTTAAAAAGCGAAACTACAGTCAGGCAGATCAAGAAAAAATGACCTAAGAACTGATACTGTTTACGTCCCAACGGAATGGAAATAAAAATGATGAAAAAGCCCTTGTTACTGCTCGCTATTACCCTTGCGCTGTCCGGCTGTGCCTATAAGCCCCAGGAACAAGTTATGTATTTTGCGACAAACGATCAGTCTAGAACTGCAGTGAAAATCTTTGAGCAGGACATCGTCGAATTTGAACACTGGTCAGATTATGAACCCTCGCTGGGATTCGGTCCACTTGGCCAGAGCGGTATGGCTTTATTGTGCGAATCCTATCTGGTACTCCGTGATTTTAATAAGGCGCAGCAGTGTGTGGATTACTGGAAAACCGACACAAGTCTCTATGAGGGTAAAGTGATCGATCAGGACAGGAAATTAGCCCACTACAACAGTATCAACAGCGCCATTTATCTGGAACTGGGAAACTACCAGGAAGCTTACCGAAGCTACAAGCTTGCCAGAAAACATAATAAGCTGTTCACTAAAGACAGCTGTAAAACACAGTTAGGCATATCACAAATGGCCCGCACTTATGCTAACGGTGCAATAGCAGCTGTTAATCTAGGCTACCGGGATGAAGCGGCAGCAATTGTTGAAGAAATTGACTGCATCGAATGGTTCGATACGGCTTTTTATGAAATACCTGCAGATGTAAAAATTAAACATGTCAGCAAGGCACGTATCTACCTTGCTCTGGGTGCTTACAGCAAAGCGAAGCAAGCCATGGTGTTTTCACAAACGCTTGAAGATACCTTCTTTCGAACGATGGATGCGCTCACCACCTTAGGTCTAAATGAACTATTGGGAGGGGGCAAAGAATTCGCTAACCCGTTTAATTTTGACGAAACCTATATGCTGGCTAAAGTAGCGCTGGGTCTTGGTCAACTCGAGGAAGCTGAGAACCTTTACATCAGCCTATTATACAGCACGACACAATCTAACAGCCCGGTAGTGCTTGTGTACAACAAATTGTTATTCGATCCGGAAAAGCAAACTAATTACTCCCCTGCTCTGCTCGAACGTCCAGGCCTCTCCTATCAACTTTTCTATGATCTCGGCAACATCGCAGAGCAGCTTGACCGTCCAAACGAAGCACTAAAATATTACCAGCAGTCTGTCGAGGTCATTGAAGAGCAGCGGGCAACTATTAATACTGAAGCTTCTAAAATAGGTTTTATCGGCAATAAAGAAGCGGTCTATCAGGATCTGGTCAGCCTGCTGATAAAACAGGGACAACTGGAGCAAGCCTTTATCTATGCCGAGCGCAGTAAGGCGCGAGCGCTGATCGACACACTGGCCGGCAAACAGGAGTTTGCTCCAAAAACTTTCGACGAACAGCCTCCTCTACTGCTGACACAACTGAATACCATTGAATCGGATCTGAAAACTGCTGATTACAGCGAAACAAGCGGGCGCAGCCGCAGCGCCGATCGTGGATTACTGCGTAAAACCCAACAGCAGCTTCAGACTGCACAACCGGAGCTGGCCTCACTAGTCACTGTCTCGGCGCCGCAAGTAGCTGAGCTGCAGCAGCGGCTGGCTGCCGATGAAACCCTGATTGAGTTTTACGGAAGCGGCACACAACTGTTTACCTTTCTGCTGTCGCGCGGCGGCATCAAGGCGACGGTTCTTAACGGTGAGGGTTTAGCGGCTGCAGTCAGCGGTCTGCGTGACGATCTACAGAAAACCGACAGTAATGTTTATCAGCATAACGCAAACCTGCTCTACCAGCGTCTATTCAACCCGTTAAAAGATGAGCTGCGCACAAAAAAACTGATCATCGTACCGCACGGCCCGCTGCATTACCTTCCGTTTAACGCTTTGTATAACGGCAGTGATTTTCTTATTGATCAATACGATATCAGCATTCTTCCCAGCGCTTCTGTTATGGCCTTCCTTAATAAACAAGTAACAGCCCCTCAACCGCTGCTGATCCTCGGCAACCCTGAACTTGGCGATCCGAAACTAGCACTGCCCGGTGCAGAGCAGGAAGCTAAAGCAATAGCATCACAGCAGACAGGTGCAAGCCTGCTGCTTGGATCAGGTGCCACTGAGACTCAGGTAAAAGAAAACGGCGTGTTGTTTAAAACTCTGCATTTTGCCTCACACGGGGTATTCGACCCGCTTCAGCCGCTTTCTTCCGGCCTGCTTCTAGCTCGAGATAATAAAAACGACGGTATGCTCACCGTCCGGGAACTCTATAAGCTGAATCTTAATGCCGATCTGGTCACACTCTCCGCCTGTGAGACCGGTCTGGGTAAGATAGCCAACGGTGATGATGTAGTAGGATTTACCCGCGGTTTTTTATATGCGGGCACCAACAGTATTATATCGAGCTTATGGAAAGTTGATGATCAGGCAACCAGCCAATTAATGCAGAATTTCTACGAAAATCTGGGCGGCAGTTCGGATAAACGTCTGGCCCTGAAAAAAGCGCAGCAGGCAGTCAAAGCGAACTATAACCGCCATCCCTATTACTGGGCGGCATTCCAGCTGACCGGGCGCTGACAATAAGCTCTGTTACAAACAAAAAGCAACAGCATCAGACAAAAATAATAAAACATGCTGCAGTTATCAACCAAGGGATCTGGAAATGAATAAAATAAAAAAAACATTATTAATACTCTCTGCTGCGCTGGTTCTCTCCGGCTGCTCGTTGTCGCCGGCGTTCGAAATCAGACAGGAATCTTCCAAAGGCAACCACAGAGCAGCTATTGAACAGTTTTCTCAGGAGATAGGAGAATTTGAACACTGGGCAGATTATGAACCCAAGGGATGGGACCCGCACTGGGTTTATATGATCTCCCTGTGTAATTCCTACCAAATGGTCCGTGATTTTTCCAAGGCGCAGCAGTGTGTGATCCGCTGGAAAGATGAAATGTTAAAGCAGCTCAGCGATACGGAAGAAGATCAGGAAGTAAGAAAATGGGTTTTGACTGACTACAACCGCCTCAATACTGCCATTTTTCTGGAGCTGGGAAACTATCCTGAAGCATACCGCAGCTACAAACTGGCCAGAGAGTATAGCTCCTCCCTCCATGAAGACAGCTGCGCTGTGCCGCTACGTATAGGAGTAAGAGCTATGGCGGCTATGTATGCCAATGGTGCAGTGGCAGCTGTGCAGCTGGGTTATCACGGCGAAGCGGCCGCAATTGCCGAAAAGATAGACTGCCTAGATTATTCGTCGATTCTATTAAGCGAAAGCGCAGAAGACGTAAAAGTTAAAAATGCCAGCAAAGCGCGTATCTACCTCGCCCAGGGGGATTACAGTAAAGCACAGCAAGCCCTGTTGTTTTCACAATCGCTCAATGACACTATTATGCGTTCTCTGGATGCACTCACCACTTTAGGCCTCTCAGAACTATTAGGAGCCGGGGAAGAAAGGGCAAATCCATTCAGTTTTGACGAAACCTATATGCTGGCAAAAATAGCCCAGGGCAGCGGTCGACTTGAAGATGCCGAGAATATTTACCTCAGCCTGTTATATACAGCTGAACAATCTGATACTCCGATAATCCAGTGGTACAACAATTTAGTGTTCGATCCTGAAAACACAGCTCATCACTCCCCTGCTCTGCTTAATCGTCAGGGAATCTACTACCAGTTACTCTACGATCTCGGAGTTATCGCCGAGCAGCTTGGCCGTCCGGCCGAAGCACTTGTCTATTACCAGCAGTCTGTTAAAGTTATTGAAGAACAGCGGGCAACTATCAATACCGAAGCCTCTAAAATTGGTTTTATCGGCAATAAAGAGGCAGTTTATCAGGATCTGGTCAGCCTGCTGATAAAACAGGGAAAACTGGAACAGGCGTTTATCTATGCAGAGCGCGGCAAGGCGCGTGCACTGATCGACACTCTGGCCGGTAAACAGAGTTTTGCCGCAAAAGGGGCCGATCAGCAGGCCCCTCTGCTGCTGGCACAACTAAACAGCATAGATTCAGATCTGCAGACCGCCGATTACAGTGAAAATAGCGGACGCAGCCGCAGTGTCGACCGCGGCCTGCTGCGCAAGACTCAGAAACAGCTGCAGAAAACAGAGCCGGAACTGGCATCCCTGCTAACTGTTTCAGCGCCGCAAGTGGCTGAGCTGCAGCAGCGTCTGGCTACAGACGAAACCCTGATTGAGTTCTACGGCAGCGGCACACAGCTGTTTGCTTTTCTATTGTCACGCGGCGGTATTAAGGCGGCCGTTCTTAACGGTGAAGATTTAGCGGCAGCAGTCAGCGCTTTACGCGAGGATCTGCACAAAATCGACAGCAATAGCTACCAGCACAGCGCAGCTCTGCTCTATCAGCGTCTATTCAAACCGCTGCAGGATGAACTGCACACTGAGAAACTGATTATCGTACCCCACGGCCCGCTGCATTACCTGCCCTTTAATGCTCTGTATAACGACCGGGATTTTCTGATAGACCAGTACGATATCAGTATTCTGCCGAGCGCCTCGGTAATGGCCTTCCTTAATAAAGAGGTAACTGCGGCTCATCCGCTGCTGATCCTCGGTAACCCAGAGCTCGGCGATCCTAAACTGGCGCTGCCCGGTGCAGAGCAGGAAGCGAAAGCTATTGCCTCGCAGCAGAGAGGTGCCAGCCTGCTGATCAGAAGTAGTGCCACTGAGACTCAGGTAAAAGAAAACGGATCGCAGTTTAAAACGCTGCACTTTGCCTCGCATGGGATATTCGATCCAGAGCAGCCTCTCTCTTCCGGTCTGCTGCTGGCAAAAGATAAAAGCAATGACGGGCTGCTTACCGTACGAGAACTCTACGAGCTTAACCTTAATGCGGATCTGGTCACCCTGTCGGCCTGTGAAACCGGGCTGGGGAAAATAGCCAATGGTGATGATGTGGTAGGTTTTACCCGCGGATTTTTATATGCGGGCACCGACAGCATTATATCCAGCCTATGGAAGGTTGATGATCAGGCCACAAGTCAGTTAATGCAGAATTTCTACGCAAATCTGGCAGAGAGCTCGGATAAACGTCTGGCACTGAAAAAAGCACAGCTGGCAGTTAAAACGAACTATAACCGCCATCCCTATTACTGGGCGGCATTTCAACTGACTGGGCGCTAGAAAAGACAATCATTTTTAACAGAAAAACTGCAGCCCTCCAATGGAACTGGAAATAAACATAATGAAAAAAATACTGTTATTACTCACAGTAACACTTACCCTGTCCGGCTGCTCGTTGTCGCCGGCGTTTGAAATCAGTCAGGAATCTTATAAAGGCAACCACCGGGCAGCTGTTGAACAGTTTTCTCAACAGATAGGAGAATTTGAACACTGGGCAGATTATGAACCCAAGGGGTGGGCACAGCACTGGGGTTATATGATCTACCTGTGTAATTCCTATCAGATGGTCCGTGATTTTTCCATGGCGCAGCAGTGTGTGATCCGCTGGAAAGATGAAATGTTAAAGCAGATCAGCAACAGCGAAGAAGATCAGGAAGTAAGAGAATGGGTTTTGACTGATTATAACCGTCTGCAGACTGCCATTTTTCTGGAGCTGGGAAACTATCCAGAAGCTTACCGCAGCTACAAACTTGCCCAAAAGCATAGCACTTCTTCCCATGAAGACAGTTGCGCTGTGCCGTCACGTATAGGCATAAAACCTATGGCGGCTATGTATGCCAATGGTGCAGTGGCCGCTGTACAGCTGGGTTACCACGGCGAAGCGGACGCAATTGCCGAAAAGATAGACTGCCTGGATTATCCATCGATTCTGTTAAGCGAAAGCGCAGAAGACGTAAAAGTTAAAAATGCCAGCAAGGCGCGTATCTACCTCGCCCTGGGGGATTACAGTAAAGCGCAGCAAGCCCTGCTGTTTTCCCAATCGCTTAATGACACTATCATGCGTTCTCTGGATGCACTCACCACCCTGGGCCTCTCAGAACTATTAGGAGCCGGAGAAGAAAGAGCAAATCCGTTCAATTTTGACGAAACCTATATGCTGGCGAAAATAGCTCAGGGCAGCGGTCGACTTGAAGATGCCGAAAATATTTACCTCAGCCTTTTATATACAGCTGAACAATCTGATACTCCGATAATCCAGTGGTACAATAATTTAGTGTTCGATCCTGAAAACGCAGCTAATCACTCCCCTGCTCTGCTCAACCGTCAGGGAATCTACTATCAGTTACTCTACGATCTTGGAGTTATCGCCGAGCAGCTTGACCGTCCAGACGAAGCACTTATTTATTATCAGCAGTCTGTTGAAGTTATTGAACAGCAGCGCTCTACTATTAACACCGAAGCTTCTAAAATTGGTTTTATCGGCAATAAAGAAGCGGTTTACCGGGATCTAGTTGCACTGCTGATAGAGCAGGGAAAACTGGATCAGGCGTTTATCTATGCCGAACGCAGTAAAGCGCGGGCACTGATCGATACACTGGCCGGCAAGCAGAATTTTGCAGCAAAAAGTGCTGCTCAGCAGGCCCCTCTGCTACTGGCACAACTAAACAGCATAGATTCAGATCTGCAGACTGCCGATTACAGTGAGAAAAGCGGCCGCAGCCGCAGCGCTGACCGCGGCCTGCTGCGCAAAACTCAGAAACAGCTGCAGCAGACGCAGCCTGAACTGGCATCCCTGGTAACTGTCTCAGCACCGCAGGTAACTCAGCTGCAGCAGAAGCTGGCAGATGATGAAACCCTGATTGAATTCTACGGCAGCGGCACGCAGCTGTTTGCTTTTCTGCTGTCGCATAGCGGCATCAAGGCGTCCGTACTTAACGGTGAAGATTTAGCAAATTCTGTCAGCGCTTTACGCGAGGATCTACTGAAAACTAACAGCAATAACTACCAGCACAGCGCAGCTCTGCTCTATCAGCGTCTATTCAAACCGCTGCAGCATGAACTGCACACTGAGAAACTGATTATCGTGCCGCACGGTCCGCTGCATTATCTGCCCTTTAATGCCCTGTATAACGGCAGTGATTTTCTGATAGACCAGTACGATATCAGTATTCTGCCCAGCGCCTCGGTAATGGCCTTCCTTAATAAAGAGGTAACTGCGGCTCATCCGCTGCTGATCCTCGGTAACCCGGAGCTCGGCGATCCTAAACTGGCGCTGCCCGGCGCAGAGCAGGAAGCTAAAGCAATTGCTTCAAAACAGCCCGGTGCCAGCCTGCTGCTCAGAAGTAATGCCACTGAGACTCAGGTAAAAGAAAACGGAGCATTGTTTAAAACGCTGCACTTTGCCTCGCACGGGATATTTGATCCGCAAACACCGCTCTCTTCCGGTCTGCTGCTGGCAAAAGATAAAAGCAATGACGGGCTGCTTACCGTACGAGAACTCTACGAGCTTAACCTTAATGCCGATCTGGTCACCCTGTCGGCCTGTGAAACCGGGCTGGGGAAAATAGCCAATGGTGATGATGTGGTAGGTTTCACCCGCGGATTTTTATATGCGGGCACCAACAGCATTATTTCGAGCTTATGGAAGGTTGATGATCAGGCCACCAGCCGTCTTATGCAGAATTTCTATACTAATCTAGCCGACAGTTCAGATAAACGTCTGGCACTGAAAAAAGCACAGCTGGCAGTTAAAACGAACTATAACCGCCATCCCTATTACTGGGCTGCATTTCAACTAACCGGGCGCTAAAAACACCAAAGCTCCCCATTTTATCAGGGAGCTTTGCATAAAGTTCAAATAACAATAAGCACAACATAAATTGATTCTGCAGGGCGGAATTATATTGGCGGTACTAAGGATGGGATTTACTAATGCAGTAGAATGAGCAGCTTATCTTTAAGCTGCGGCTCACTACTATAAAACAGTGAGCCGCAGATAATAATTTTACGGCGCAACAATCTTGTCGACCATCATTTCCAGCTCCTGCTGAGCTTTGTCTGCTTTAAACTGCTGCCAAAGCGCCGGATCATTGTTCATACTGGTTTTAAGCGCAGTTTTAGCGTTCTCCTGCACCGCCATTGGATCCATCGCTACAAGCGCATAAAGACCGCCGTTCGGGCTGACACGTGTTTTGATTATCTTGCTGCCCTGCAGAGTCTGCGCCGTCACGTTTTTAGTCACAGATTCCATTACCATATCGACCGTTTCACTGTCCGCTGCCCCTGTAGTACCGACATACTGCTTGAACATATTCTGCACTTTAATCTGCATAGACTGCGCTATTTTAACTCGGGCGTCATTAGCAGCCACATCCTTCATAAAACCGGCACCTGCTGCAGATTTCTGCGCAAAACCAACTCCGGTAACATCAAAGCCCTCAACCGGCTCATCACATATCCACAGTGGTGCAGCAGCCTGCGGCGCATCCGGAAATACACAGTCAGCAACCATAGTTTTTTCCTGCTGCACATCATTTGATGAACAGCCTGCCAGTAAAATACTACCCAAAATAACTGATGTATAGACGATTTTTTTCATGAACATAACTCCTTTATTATTCGTATTATTTGTTCCTAATTAATGGTTACAGATACTATAGCATTTCTCCCCTTAAGTACACGTAAAGCAAAAAGGGTTATTCCTGTTTATTTGTACCTAATCACGCTAATTTAAAGCTGTTTTTTTAACTCAAATAAACTTCTCTACATCTTTATCGGCAGCTCTTTTTTAACCAGCAGCAGGCACTTCTACAGAGTGTAGGAAAAACATTTCTAAGTCAGAGGTTAAGTATTAATAGTTTCTGCAAAACTGTGAACCATTAGTGCTTAATAGGGCTTTTATTATTTCTTTTTTACGTTAAGGTTTGTTTTATTTACACAAATATATTGTTTAACTGTTTGTTTTTAAATTTATATTAGAGTTATGCAGTAAACGGCAATGCAGTCGCCGCAGACTTATTTAACAAGGAATTTATTTTGAACCCACAACACTATTTTAAACAGCTCAATGATGACTATCTGCAGCTGCACCGTCGTAAAGAAGATCTGTTCTGGAGTACCTACATGGGCACCAGCGAGGATCATAGTGGTTTTGCCGAGGCTGAAGCATCGCTGAACGCTTTTATTGCAGATCCCGCCCGTATCACAGAGATCCGCAAACAGCTGCAGTTTTTAGAAGATAATGAAGAATTAAAACAGGGATTAAAGGGCTGGCTGGACTTTTTTAAAGCTAATGCTATTGAAAGCGAGCAGGGCAGAGTACAGATGGCGGAACTGATCCGCGCCGAATCGGAGCTGTTTGCCAGACGTCAGAATTATCTGATGTATTTTAATAATGTACAGGGAGAGCGTGAACAGGCCTCACTAACGGTACTGGGTGCAAATATTCGTACCAGTGATAACGAAAATGTGCGCAGTTCTGCTCATCAGGCTCTTTTAGATCTGGAGCAGTGGGTGCTCAATAACGGTTTTATCGAATTAGTTAAACAGCGTAATGCCTTTGCCCGCCAGCAGGGGTTCCGCAACTTCTTCGATTACAAAGTGAATAAAACGGAGCAGATGACTCCAGAGCAGTTATTTACCATCCTGGATGACTTTGAACTACGCACTCGAAAAAGAAATGAGCAGAGTTTAATGGAACTGGCAAAAAGTAAAGGTGAATCAGCCATTGCCGGCCATAACTTCAGTTACATGTACAGCGGTGATGCAGCTCGTCAGCTGGATCCCTATGTGCCCTTCTCAAAATCTCTGCGCCGCTGGGTGCAGTCCTTCGGACGTTTAAATATCAACTTTTCGCAGGCAGATTTAACCCTGGATCTGCTGGATCGTCCGGGGAAATACCAGAATGGTTTCTGCCACGGCCCTGTTCCGTCATTTTATAATGTAGATAAATGGCAGGCGGCTAAAGTAAACTTTACCAGCAATGCCAAACCGGATCAGATCGGCTGCGGTTTTGACGGTATCAACACGCTGTTTCATGAAGGCGGTCATGCTGCTCATTTTTCCAATGTGAAGCTTAACTCACCGTGTTTTTCCCAGGAGTTTGCTCCTACCTCTATGACATATGCAGAAACCCAGTCAATGTTCTGCGACAGCCTGCTTAATGACGGCGACTGGCTTAAAAAATATGCAGTCAATGCACAGAGAGAAGTGATTCCAGACTCAGTGATCCGGGCATTGGTCGAGGCAAAGCAGCCTTTTAAAGCCTATCAGGAGCGCAGTATTCTAGTGGTGCCCTATTTCGAATGGGCTGTATACAGCAGTGATGAGCAGCAGTTAACAGCAGAGCATCTGACTCGCCTTGCCCGTCAAACCGAGAAACGTATTTTAGGATTAGAGGTAAGTCCGCGTCCGCTGCTGGCCATTCCGCACCTTTTATCACAGGAGTCGGCCTGTTCTTATCAGGGGTACTTACTGGCGCATATGGCGGTTTATCAAACCCGCGCATATTTTACCAAGAAGTTTGGTTACCTTAGCGACAACCCGGAGATTGGACCGCTGCTGGCAGAGCATTACTGGCGTCCGGGAAACAGTATCAGCCATAATGCAACGCTGCACAGTTTAACCGGCGAAGGTTTTTCACCAGCCTACTTAGCAGAAATGTGTAATCAAAGCAGCGAGCAGGCCTGGGCACAGGAGCAACAGAAAATCAGCGCGGCTTCGAAGCGCAGTCAAATTGAACCACTTTCTCTGAACGCCTCAATCAGGATTGTTGACGGGGACAAACTGATTGCCGATAACCATAAATCAGATCAGCAGTTATGTGAAGATTTTGAGGCTTACATAGCAAAACACTACGGTAAGAACTGCTAAGCATCCGCCTATAACTCTCGGCATGCTCCTCAAAAGCATGTCGAATCTTTTATTTTCTTTAATGCTCTATTAAACAGTAAATATTTATCTGCAGTATGATAACTGAAACTCCCTTTGTCAGGACAACTAGCCTGGATCTGCACCAGCTGATAATGTTACGGAATATTTCGCGTTGTAAGCATCAGACTATAAAAGGTTACTGCTCCTCACCTTTCATTCTCTCCAGCTCCTTGACCAGAGACCTAAAATAGCCTGTTACATTGTCAACATACTCAGTTTCATGGTCGAAAATATGGATATCAGCGGCCAGTCTCTCTGAACTAACACCGCCGTCTACTAATGCAAGTATTAACGAAACCGGATCAGCCTCGAACTCTAATTCTAACTTCCCCTCTGCTACAGCAGGGTTAATTTTTAAGCTGGAACTAGAAACATCCTGCTTAATCTTAACACGAGTGTCAGAGCAGGAATCTTCAGGCGGCTCCTTATGCATCTTGTCAAACAGGGTAACAATATCATCAGATACCCCGTCCAGAGATGACGATAAAGGAAGATAGCCGGCATGGAAGCAAAGAGACAGGTATGCATTTCTCTTACGTTCGAAGTTTTCCTCGCTTATATGCTTCTCTTTCCAGTCATTATTAACACAGATAAAGAACTCGTACAGGTCTTGTTTAGGTGAACTAGCAGTCAGCCCCGTATACTCGAATGCTGACTCTGCGTTCATTAATAGCTGTTCGCTCATATTCTTTCCCTCATTAAGTCTATTATATGGACTAGATTAGTTTAAAAAATCGCCTTATTAATTAATAGCACCAGTCAGAAATGAAATAAAGTAACAAGCCCCCCTGCCTGATATATGAAATAGAAATGTTAAGCCGTATACAGCTGCCGGTATGATTTAAACTCCTGCTGCTGTTCACCCAGTCCGAATTTTTGTGCAAGCTGTAATAACTGCTGTTTATACTCTTCCAGCATTGACTGGTCATCTGTCATAATGGCAAACTCAGCAAAATGACCAATATTTTCAAGATGATCAAGCGTTACATGATACTTGCCTAAAAAATAGATACTGCGCTTTTTTTTCATCTCTAAAACCGCTTCAAACCCCATGGTTGTCAGCATACTTTTAGCTTTAGCCACATCTGTTATATTAAGTGCTTCACAGCGGTCTTTTTGCGGCCCTTTTACTATCCACAGCATAATACCCGACGGCTGCATCTCTCTTATACAGACACTCTTATTGTCACTACTCAGGCGGTGTAAATTTGAATCAAAATAACAGTCATGTTCAAGATTATTTTCCAGCATAACCTCAGGATTCATCTGCTCTAAAGCAGATAAAAAAGACTCTCTGCAGTTTATACGATATTTTAACTCTACTTCAAATTTACCTTGAAAATGTGTATCCATGCCTGTACCTGTATGCTTCAATAATTTGGACGCATGATACTGGTTATTGTTTATTTTGTCTTGCTGATGATTATGAGGAAAAGTTTAAAAATGAAGCTTTTAGTCTGACTTTTGAGTACTCAATATAATTGACTGAGAAAATATAAGATAAAGCAGGGCTTATATGCATTTAGACTTGTCTCATACTGCGGGGAAAGTATTAAAGTATCAGCTAACAATGCACTGTCCAGCACCACTCACTGCTTTCAACTTCATTAGGTGAGGCTCCTAATCCAGATACCAGGCCGTTAGCATCATTATCTACATCCCAGCCTTGAGCTCCTGTCGACTTCAATACTAGTACCCCGTCACCTGCCTGAGCATTAATGGGCTCAGCGGCGACTACGTAGGCGGTGCTGCCGGCTGAGACAATTTTTAAATTATAGTACGCGTTAGAGCCGCTGATGGGAGACTTTGTTGGAAAAATTTCAGGAGCACCGGTCGCTGCCCCGCCGGCAGCGGCACCGTCATAGGTGCGCTTGCTGGTATAGAAACGCTCCATAGCTTGAGCCAGACTCTGCAGCGCACCCTGGGCTTCGGCACGACGTGCTTTACGAACACTCTCCTGATACGGCGGATAACTTACAGCCGCTAATATACCGACAATAACCAGCGCAGTTATCAGTTCCATAAGAGAAAAGCCTTTGTCGCGGTTCATCACAACTCCCTGCTGCACTAGCTGTTAATAATCAATATTAATACACTGGTTATTGACGGATCTGCTCTTCCCAGGACAGGCGTCCCTCCTGCCGGCCTTTACCTACGCTCACTTTTCTTTCTGTCAATACACCAGTACTGCCGAGCGTATATTGTGTCTCTTCTAAAATACTCGGCTGAGAGGGCAGTCCGTCATCAAATATCTCACCAATATATCCCCCGTCACCATCATCAACAACACCGTCATGATTGAGATCATTAAGAACGGTAGCTTCACCGGTCTCATCATCAATAACACCGTCATTATTGGCATCAAAAACACCATAATACGGCGCTAAGCCGGTATCCAGATCCAATGCCATCAGCCAGCCCTTTCCACCAGATGAACACTCAGTCCCGTCTGGGATGACCGTATTAAAGAATAACACCTTACGGCGCAGAAGTGACTCTGAAACAACGCGTTCTCCCAGCTTGGTACCCGCAGATCCCTTTGTTGCTCTGTCAACTAAGTCGAAGTACCAGCCGAACGATGTATTCCAGTCAACATCGCTGCCGCTGACAGCGCGTAATCCGTTATTTGTCAGCAGTTCTCGAACGGTTAGATCTGTTCGGGTTTTGCCTCCTTCATTTGCATCTAAAACGCTGTAGTAACTCATCTCATCTAAATTACTGGTTACATCATTGGCCTCTAGATATTTGCCGACACCAAAAAACACCAGAAGATTCGGCTCATTGCTGCTAACCGTTGATAAATTTGGATTTTTCGATACGATGGGAGCTGTAGTAATGGGCTGAATCTGATTGCTGCTGTTACGTGCAGTAAATAAAGGTTTAGGTGTGTTACCCGTTTTATAAGCCACCTGCCACTGGTTTGCACTGCTGCTGCTGAGATCAAATGCCCACATGTTTCCCTGTAAATCCCCCGCATAAACACGGTCGGCGACATTATCACCATCGATATCTACCACGCGCGGCGTTGAAAGCCCGTTTGGCGTCGTTGTATCCCCTATTCCAGTATCAATTTCTATATAATCATCGGAATCCCAGGAGCCGTCGACCCCCTCTTCGATAAATATTATAAATAGTTTGGCATGACCATCGCCGCTGTTATTGTAACCATTACCAACGATAGCAGCCCATTTACCGTTTGCCGTCATTACTATCGTCGGCTGACTGTAGGTATAACCTAAATCAATATCATCGGCACTGCTGAATTCCCACAAGACTATTTCATCAGCCTTAGTGGACGGGGATGCGAATTCCGTCGGATCGGTTATATCCAGAGCAAACAGGCCTTTACCTCCCCCCCGCAGCCCGCCGATAAGTACCGTACGCCACGCATCTCCCGTTCCCCGGTTGATATAAACGTCGCTCACAGCCGGACTTAAGTCAACATAAAAACGATGCTGATAATCGAGTTCAGCCAGATAATGTAATCCGGCATTATTTGCCGCGGAGGCGATACTGCCCGGCAGATAGGCAAACTTTTCTTTGCCGGCATCTGTCCCTGTTAATGCCGCATTAAAACCATGCAGCATACCGTCATTGGCCCCCACATACAGCATAGGTGTCCGCGATGCGGCGCTGCCGCTTTTAAAGGTAGAATAATCCGCACCCGAAGCGCCGAATTTATCATTGAAGGCGTAATCCGGCCATTTTAACTGCGGCGCTCCGACATACAGTGCGGTTGAGTTGACAATATCACCCAGGCTGCTGGAGCGGACTCTATAGTTTGTTGAACCACTGCCCTCATTTGCATCATCTCCGCGAATATAGTTAATCAGCAGCTGCACATCATCATCGTCAGCAGTGCTGTTACCGTCTGCATCTGCATCGGGACCTGCACGCAGGTCTGCCAGTTGAGCCGCGCTCAAGCTGGCTAATGTAAATTCAATGCCTTCTGAAGTGTCCGCACTATAGCTGAACAGCTTGCGCTCAGCGGCTGTCATGTTGTCAAGAATATCGGCAGCGTCCCAGGCTTCGCTTTCAACGACTCCAGTATCAGACAATGAAAACGCCTTCAAACTGCCTCGCCAGCCGGCAGTATTAAAACTTGCCTGATACAGGCCGCTGTCAGAACTAAGCTGACTGGTATTAAAGGAAACAGCAGCGGCTGCCGCAACCTGAGCAAATATACTTTCTGACGCCTGCCGGAATGCGCTTACCAGGCCTAAGCTGTCTGCCGCAGTAAGAAATTTGCCGCCGCCGTTGGCGGCGATATCTTTTATAAGCGGATCATTAAGAACCTGATCGTCGGCAAAACCGACCATATAAGTAGTAACATTGTTTTTTATATCAACACTGCCGTCGCTGAGATCCGGACGCAGATCGATATCATACATAGCCAGTGCGACATCATCAGCAAAATCAGTGCCGCTCGACTCATATTCATAACCTAATGTAGAACTTTTTTTGTCATCGCTGCCGCAGGCAGGTGTTGCACCGACACAATCGCCGTCATAGTCGTGCAGATCCGCACTAACCGCCTGATCGGCCTGAGGGCGTCCGTCAGACATAGCAACAATATAGTTCTGCTGACACCAGTATTGAGTCACCTGAGCGGGAGCGCTCAGGCCTGCTTTATATTCAGGCGTATGACTAAATAACGTAGATGTTTGAATATCTGCCTCATTAACCAGCCCAGGGTGCATCTTCAGGTTACTTGACGCAGGATAGCCCAAAGTAAAGTAACGTCCCAGCTCTTCCAGAGACTCCCCTAAAGGTGTTGAACCGCTATTAGATATTGCAGCTATTTCCGTTATTAAGGTACTTTCCTGGGAGTCTACATCACCAATATTTACCAGTATTTTAACACCGTCACTATCTCCGTCGGCACCGCTCTCACCATCATAAATTGACAACCCCACACGCATACGATCCAGTCCGGAAATTAAACCAGCGGCCGCTTTCTTAGCTATCTCCATACGCGAATTAGTGCCTGCACGCTGGGTGGCACCGGCACCAAAATTTGCACCGTTACCGGATCCGTCTGCAAAATACCAGTTTAAATAGTTTCCGCTGTAACGCCCGGCCAGATAACCGCTGGGACTCTTCGGATCTCCCGTACCGTTAGCCAGTAAACGGGCTGTATATACTCCAGCATCAACAAAACAGCGCTTTGCTCGACCGGTAATACCGGTCGAGCCGTCATTGCCGTAGTCATAATAAGACCCGTCATAGCTAAAATATGAATCACCATCAGCCTGAATGCGAATATCAAGCTGGCTGCCCGGGTTTAGAATATTTGTACCGTTACAATTACGATAATCAACAGCTGTATCATAGGGCAGATCGGGTACGATATTACTCATCGAGCCGGAGCTGTCCAGCAGGAGCATCATATTAGGATCGACAGCAGAGGAAATAACTAGCGGAGTTGATGTCAGGTCCAGGGGCGCAGCATAAGAAAGATGAGTGCAGAAAAAGCCGGCAGCTATTACCTCTATAACTAATTTTTTACTGGATATACTCTTCATTGTCGCCTTCCTTTTCCTAATTTAAGGCTAAAAACGCTTGCCGTAATAACTCACAACGATCCGTTCGCTATTTCCGTTGATTCCCAGCGACCGCGATACTATTTTAAAAGCCCGAATATCACCGCTTCCCGTTGTTTGTCCATAGCCTGTCATGTTTACACCGGACAAGTCCTCATCCGGCATGGGTAATACCCCTTGATCTTCAATAAAAAACCGAGCAGTCTGGCCGGAGACAGTAGTTGCCGCAGCCGCCGTAATAGCGTTACCCCATACGCTGGCCTCGAAGATGTCTGCAGGTGCTGCATCCTGACTGTAAAAACCATTAGTGCCCGATGTATTAAATCCGGCAGTACTTGTGAGCGCATCGATAACGTTCTCAGCATCTTTTATTCCCGACTCTGCTATCTCCAGTGATATATGTGCCTCACGAACCGCCACAGTCATTTTTTCCTGCAAAGCTCCTGACTGACTGCCGGATACCACAATCACCGTCGCAACCAGTAATATAATTAAACTGACTGCTAAAGCTGCACCGGATTGTTTTTTAAGCATAGTCGACTTACCCTTATTGTAGTGTACGGTTACGTATATTAGCAGTGATGCTGTAGGTTCTTTCTAATGTCGTACCGGACGAACTGTCTCCGCTGTCTGCCACTAAACTAAGCCGAACAGAACGCACCGTATCCATATCAGTAACAGAAGCCGCATTCGAGAATGAGTCTGCAGAGCCGTTGCCGTTAGTATCCTCTCCATATACCAGCTGCAGATCATTAACTCCTCTTACCAGCTCACTAGCGACACCGTTATCACTTCTAAAAAGCGAAAAACTGCTGCCTGAATTCTGGCCGATAAAATAGGTTTTAACATGCGGGATCATGATTTGAGCGCTGGTTTCGTAGGTGTGCGACATAGGTTTAATGGCATTGGCCACGGCTCCGGCAACCGGCAGTGCACCAGTATTATGGATTATACTGCCGCTGTTAAAGGTATTGCCGGCAGTATTTGAAAATAAATCAGCACCCGTACAGTCACTGATTAATATTATTTGTCCTTTGGCAATGTTGACACCGGTATTGATATGAATTGCAGCTGCATTGGGTGTCATATAGGGAGGTACAACTTTTACGCCGGAAAAACTTCCTGCCCCCCGCAGCGTTAATGTATCGGTATCATCTTTGACATTAATTGATGCAATTGTTTTTGATGATACGTTATCTTCCCCGGCAACACCGCTGCCGCCGCTTGACATCAATGCGGCATCATAATCCGGATCAGTCGTATCTAAATGATTCACTATTAAGCTGGTATCTCGTATACATCCCCAGTAATCAGCCGTGCGGATATCACGAATCATTAATTCCGTCGCCACACGCCCGTTCTCCTGAACTCTTGAATAGGCATTCTGCAGGTTGACGCTTTGTATATTAGCGGTAAATACCTGCAGTACCGCAAGCATAACAAGCAGACCGAAAGGTACCGCTATCATTAATTCTATTAATGAAAAACCGCGCTGGCGTACTAACTGGAGGTTATTAATTGTGTTAATATCCATACATCCCTCTGTCTAGACGTCATATACGCCCTTATATTTTCTATCCGACATCCCTGTGTTGTACTCTTTGCCTGCGCAGCCGGGTACAAATATTCTTATTTTATGTAAGCTCAAAGTTGAATGCTGAGTGTAAACTCAACGGTATCTACTTTTCCTCCGCTGCCGTCATGCATCTGTTCCTGCCAGACAATTTTGATATCATGTAAACTGCCGTTTTTAGTTACTGTTCCTTCGCCTTGCGGCAGACCGCCGGCATTGGCAGCCTGCTTTATCTGCTGGTTCCATTGATAGGCATCAAGCTGTGCAATTTGTGAGAAATTACATGGTGAGCAGTTAGGATCTGTCTCCGCGGCAGTCACTGCATCATAATCTCCAGCAGCTACAGCCGCCCGGTTGGAACGCATCCGCTCTGCCATATCATAAGCATAAGCTGTCGCGAGTGAACGAAACTGTGAATTATTAATATTATTAAGACTTACCACCTGAACTAAGGCCAGCCCTAATAACCCAATAGCCATAATAAACACGGAGATCAAAATCTCTAAAAGTGAACTGCCCCGTTGACTGTGTCTGCTTAATTTTCTTTGCTTAGGTATCGGGTTATGTTTATCCACAGGTCACCTTTTCAGCAATAACAGCCCCCGATGTTAAGATTGAAATTTTCCGCCCCTCTTCCCCCGTACGGTTATCACAGATTGTTAATTCGTCATCATTGTCGACTTCACCGGAGGCTCGAAAAGCAAAAGCACTTCTATTGTGAACACTGTCTACGGTACTGCCGCTTGCCAGTCCCTTCCAGAGGCGCAGCTCTTCGCCGCTATCCCTTACACCATCAGCATCGAGATCCACCCATGCAACTATACCGCCGGTCCAGCTGGATCCGTCCAGCTGCCCTAACTGAACCGTGTTGCCGCGTTTAACAGCTTCAATTCGTGCGTAATTAAATGCACCGATCATACCATTCGTACTGGAAACCAAATTACCACTCTCGGAAAGCCCTTGATAACTCGGTATCCCAATAAATAATAATATTGCAAATATAGCGATACTAACCAGCAGCTCAGTAACAGTGAAACCTGAATTTTTCATATCGCACCCTTAGGGTTGCTTAATCCATAAACCATAACACTTACTATATGTTTAGGACTGCATTACAGATACGTCAAGTGCAGCTGCTTGACTTTGAGATTAAGATCTGAGTTATAAAGTATTAATTTATCAAGTTAATTCTATAACTTAGAAAGTATCGGTAAAGGGAACAGCAGGATTATTCATTGGCGTTTTTATACGCGCCGCCGCTTGGCGGGAATATCAGTAAGGTTGAATCAAAACTGAATGAAGGAAAATGGTAAGTTATCTTTGATCTGTTTGATATCACCCTCTATACGCTGCAGATCACCGGGGGGATCTTAGTTTTTCTAATTGCTTTTCATATGCTCCAGGGCGGTGAGCCGCATAGTAAAACCCAAAAAGCGCAGAAGCAGGCGGCGCTCAGTATTGCGGTATAACCATTAGCAATGCCGATCCTTGCGGGCCCCGGTACCATTGCAGCAGCGATGAATTTCGCCACTGTCGGCGGATTTTATGAAGTGCTTATTACTATCGTGCCGTTTTTTCTGCTGTGTGCCTTAACCTATACACTGTTTGTCTTCGGCGAAAAATTTGTCAAAGCATTAGGCCACAGTGTACTTAACGTGCTCTCTCGTATGATGGGATTAATTCTCGCTGTGATCGGCACACAGATGCTTATTGAAGGTTTAGATCAGGCATACAGAGCGTTTGCCGTCTAATCCTCATACAATACAGCAACAGCACCGCGCTGTTTTATAGGACAATAACGCGGGCTGCTGACAAACAACACTCAGCAGGCTGTAATGTTAAAACCTGCTTCAACGGCGGCGGTTAACAGATGTTGTCCGATAAACAAATCCTGCACCGCAATACCAGAGCTGTCAAAGACCGTAATTTCGCGGTCATTAGTTCGCCCGGCGCTTTTACCGGCAAGAACGTGCCCGATCATCTGCGGTTGCTGTGCATCCTTACTAAGATGCTGAAATTCGCCGATGACCAGCGATTGTGCGGTAAAATCACAGTATAATTTGGCGCTCTCAAGTAAATCTGCGGGCAGCTCCTGCTTACCCTGCGTATCAGCTCCCATTGCTGAAATATGAGTGCCGGGCTGTACCCATTCTGCGGCAAATAACGGGCTTGCAGCTGTGGTTGCAGTTATTATTATATCTGCACGGCGGCAGGCAGTTTGTGCATCACAGGGAGATGCGGATAATCCCTGCTTATTTAACTTAGCAGCGAGTTTATGCGCCTTTTGCGGATCCCGCCCTACCACCAGGATTGTGTTTATATTACGAACTTTCGATACTGCCATACATTCATAAAAAGCCTGATGACCTGTGCCGAAAATAACCAGACACTGCGCATCAGCACGAGCCAGTTCAGCGGCGGCTACCGCATCAGCAGCGGCCGTTCGGTAAGCATTAACGGTACTGCCCTCAATCACCGCATCTAAATACCCTGTTTCCGGATTAAGCAGGAATATAGTGGAAGCATGACAAGGTATATTCTTATCAACGTTACCCGGCCAGTAACTACCGGCTTTCCAGCCCGTAAGTTCAGCCGTATTTGCCGATTTTAATGAAAATATGCTGCCCGGGCCATGCCCCTGCGCGATCACTACAGGAAATAATTCGGCCTGTTCAGCAGCGGCGATAAAGGCGGCCCTTACTGCATTAAATGCCAGCTCATGACTAATCAGCCTGCTGGATAAAACCTCACTAATATATTTCATTATTACCACCCCTGTATTCTGTGCCAGTAATCCAGCTCACTTGAATCAGGGTCAGCCACGTAATAACCGCTATGCATAGCACCCGTCGCACAGGCATGATTAGGCAGGATACGCAGCTTCGTGCCCAGAACAATATCAGTCAAATTCTGATCACCGCAGGCCGTAATAATGCCGTGCTCCTGATTAGCAGCGCTTACCTGTAAGCCGGGAATAATGCGCCCGTTAATATCACATACCAGACCGTAACCACGATCAATTTTCTGATTTCTGGTCCCCCTGTCCTGTGACAGCGCCATCCAGCCGGCATCAATAAACAGCCAGTTTTTTTCTGGATTATGGCCGATTACACTGGTTACCACAGACAAAGCAATATTTTCTGCACTGCATACGCCTATACCCGCCATGACCAGATCAAAGAAGGTATAAACCCCCGCCCGCACTTCGGTCACACCGTCCAGGTTTTGTGCGAAATGTGCGGTAGGTGTTGACCCCACGCTTACCACGGGACAAGGCAGCCCCTGTGTAGTTAAATTAACAGCAGCCTCAACCGCAGCGGCTCTCTCTCCTTCGGCAGCCTCTATCAGTGCCTGTCTGCTGTCACAGGCATAGGATTCACCGGCGTGAGTTAATACCCCGCGAAGCTCTACGCCGCCTTGATGCAGAATGTTACCTATTTCAATTAACAGCGGATCTGAAGCCTTTATACCGCCTCGATGACCGTCACAGTCAATTTCTAACAGGGTTGGAATGCTGCACTCATGTGTCTGACAAAATGCAGCCACTGCTTGTGCCTGCGCTATGCTGTCAAGCAGAATACTGATATCAATGCCTTTGTTTAATAAAGCCAGAATACGCGGCAGTTTTTGTGCTGTTATACCAACCGCATAGGTTAAGTTTCTGTAACCGGCCTGAGCAAATACCTCTGCTTCGCGCAGCGTTGAAACAACAGCCGGAGATTCAAAATCGGGTAATACATGCTTCGCCCCTTCAACTGATTTTACGGTTTTCAAATGCGGCCGCAGCTGTACCTGAAACGGCTTCAGTCTTAGCCTTAAAGCTACGATGTTGGCCTCAAACTTGGGCTTATCAATTAATAAAAACGGGGTGTCTATACTCTGTAACTGCTGCTCAAGGGCCATAAAAAGTTATTCCTAATTAAAATAAACATACATGCGGTATTTCTCGCTAATGAGAACATTGTGCTTGAATAAGCTTTAGAATAGAATTAAGTATAACTAACTACTATATTAGGATATGACCTAATGCTGACCAGTGAAGATCTGCGTTTTTTTTATGTTATTGCCACTCATCCCTCTTTAACCGCGGCCGCCAGAAATTTAAATGTCACCCCGCCGACAGTAACGCAGCGGCTGCAGCTGATTGAGGGAAAACTGCAGGTAAAACTGGTGCAGCGTCAGGCAAGAGGTATCACATTAACAGAAGAAGGCCTGCTTCTGCTGGATAAAGCTAAACTTATCCTTAGTGAAATGGATCAGCTTCAGGAACTGATGAACAACAAAAAATCCCAGGTAAGCGGTAAACTGAAAGTACTTGCTCCGCTAGGTTTCGGTAATGATTATATAGCACCGTTAGTGGGCGAATTTCAGCGCAGCCACCAGAATCTCAGCGTGGAACTGGAACTGTCTGATAACCCCAGCTGGGCAGACAGCCACCAGTGGGACATCATCATTTATATCGGAGAACTGCGCGACTCATCGCTCAAGTTAGCTTTACTTGCCCCCAACCGGCGATTTTTATGTGCTTCTCCAGATTACCTGGCGCGCAGAGGTGAGCCGACCTCACCAAAAGCCCTGCGTGATCATGCCTGTATTGCTCTGCGTGAAAACAGTGAAGATGTAACCCTGTGGCGCTTCACTCACAGCACCAGCGGGGAACAGACATCTATTCGTATCAACCCGACACTGGCAAGTAATGAAGGCCGCGTGGTAAAGGACTGGGCCTTAGCCGGACACGGTATTATTATGCGCTCAGAATGGGATGTGCAGTCTGCATTAAACAGTGGAGAACTGCAGCGGGTACTGCCTGAATATGAGCTGCCCGGCGCTGATATAGTTGCATTACTGGGTACAGATGCACGCTCCCGTTCAGCCAGAACAGCTCAGTTTCTGCAGCTGTTAAAGGAGCGCTTCGCCGGCCGCCCCTGGTTAAAGGCGAAGAATCAATGAAGTTGCCGATTTATTACTGAATATATCTGGCTATGCAGCTTTAAGACTTCACTCACTGCATCTTACTCTACATAAAATTTGTGCTTAAATCTCAGATTATGTTTTTTATTTTGTGCTTTTATATCAATATTAAAGTGTACAAGTTCTTCATTATTAAAAGGATATTCAGCAATATAATAAACTGCATTTTGCTCTCTTATCTCTTTGAACTTAAGTACTTCATTCTGCCCGATTAAGTTTTTACCTATCCCGGAAATTTCAGCTGTTACTGCTTTTAGTTCAGCATTTTTATCTAATACGGAAATATTAATATAAGCCGTGTATCTGCTGCGCTTAATGGCATACTCTTTAGCAGTGTTTGCAGGTAAAAAAGTGGTGGGCAGCGCAATATAATGTACCTGCAGATTTCCAAAATCCAAAGACTGCTCAGCAGAACTCATCAAGCTGCAGCCGAGCAGAACCAAGGTCAACAGAAAGCGGCTGAGCTGTTTTAAAATAGACATGATAACTCCTCAATAATCTTTCTTAAAAATGCGCCGGAAAAGCGTGCATTTATAACCAAACCACTTGAAGATACAGATTCAGAGCTTGGGTATATTAATGAGTTTAGTTCAAGCAGCTGAGGAATGAAACGCTGTACACAGCGGACAGGCAGGCAGTTAAAAAAACAGCGTTTAACCAAAAAAGGAAGATCATAGAATTCTAATGCAGACTTATTTTTCCTTCACTATACAGTTCCTGATAAGCCTTTCGAACCTTGTCCGCTAACGCTGGAGAAGTCATTTTACTAAATGCCATATAGTCAGTGACATTAAAAGCAAAATAGGCTTTTTCAAACAATGCAGGATCCAGACTGAGTTTTTCAGCCTCTTTTAATACTCGCGATTCCTCTAGAAGAAACAGCTCAAACCGGCCTGCCAGGAGCATTTTAAGCAGCTGATCGGTTTTACTCACATGGTGATAACCCGCTTCATCAAAACCGCTGATCACCATAAAATCGTGCGTATAAGCATCTCTTTCAACACCCACCACATATTTCCTGACTTCTTCAAGATTATTAATTTCAATCGGACTGCTTTTTAATTTATAAAAATAGATATCAATATTTTTAGCTACCGGACCAATCCAGTTAAACAGTTTTTCTCTTTTCGGGGTTCTACCGACACCGCATATCAAATAATTTTCTTTTTTTAAGCCCAAGTCATAAACCCTTGCCCAGGGTTTAATACGAAATTCATAAGCAATACCCGCTCTGGTAAATACATCCCTGGCAATCTGATAGGCAAACCCTTTAAATTCACCGTTCTCCTGATAAGCATAAGGCAGCCATTCGCTAATCTCTACATTAACCAGCACGTCATGGGACTGCTCTTCAGCTTTAATATCACTTACATGTATAAAGCTAAAAAACAGGAAAAACATCTGTATAATTAAAGATTTATACATTCCATTTTCCTTTAACAGAGGCTCACTGCAGGCAGACTGTAATAAAACGCATTTACATATAAGTGTAATTTAAAAGTTCAATCGCAGCTATTTAGCGGGCTGTAAAATCTATATCAGCAGCCTCTCATAACAGTTCCTTATGGAGCTATAATTACATTCATGATGAATTTCATTAACGGTGTAAGAGCAGAACAGGTGGTTGTGAATAATGTGCAATGCAGAACAGAACACTTCAATATCTACACTGTGGTTGATGCTTAAATCCATAACTGTGATGATTATATGTATCACAGATACTGCAGCCGCCTCCTGGCACGATTTCGACAGCCCTTATCCTCATCCGCCTGAAGCTATCGGTTTTTATAATAACGGCTGCCTGTCGGGCGCACAGGCACTGCCGCTGCAGGGAGAAGGCTTTCAGGTGATCCGGGCATCACGGCATCGTTATTACGGCCATCCAGAGCTTATTGAATTTATAACAGATTTTGCAGCTGAGTTTAAATCAAGCAGTGGTAATAACCTATTGATTGGCGATATATCCATGCCGCGGGGAGGACGCTTTATTTCCGGACACTCAAGCCATCAGATTGGTCTAGATGTGGATGTGTGGTTTCAACAGACCGACAGCTCATTATCAGCAGAGCGGCTTGAAACACCTCAAGCCTTAGACCTGACAAACCAGAAAGAATTCAAAGTCAATTCAAACTGGCAGAATAAGCATGCGGCTATGATACAGCTGGCTGCCGAAGATAAACGTGTAGCACGCATTTTTGTTAATCCGGTTATTAAGCAGCAGCTTTGCCAGATGCCCTGGCATGATGACAACTGGCTTAACAAGGTACGTCCCTGGTGGGGACATTCAATTCATATGCATATCAGGCTGACCTGCCCCAAAGACAGCAAGCTGTGTACAAATCAGCCTGTACCGGCACCGGGAAACGGCTGTAATGAGATCGCCTGGTGGAAATCTCAGCCTAAACTAAAAAGCAGCAGTACAAAAACAGCTGTCAAAGTAAAACCTGAACAGTGCAGAAAACTATTATCTACACCAGGCTAAAGCTTTGAGCTAAGACTTGCTTATTTTTCTTTTCCGTACCCCCCTCCGCCCGGCGTTTCAATTACAAAACAGTCTCCAGGCAGCATCTCGACCTGTGCATTTCCAGGTAATTCAATAAACGTACCATCAAAGCGTTCAACATAGTTTCGCCCCACCTGCCCGGGAAAACCACCAGCCAGGCCGTAGGGAGGCACGCGTCGGTGTCCGGACAGGATAGATGCGGTCATGCTTTCTCGAAAACACAGCCGTCGGATAACTCCGTCCCCCCCGCAATAAGCTCCCTGCCCGCCGGAGCCGCGCCGAATAGCAAAGGACTGCACAAGCACAGGAAAACGGCTCTCCAGTACTTCCGGATCTGTCAGACGGGTATTAGTCATATGGGTATGCACTGCGCTGCAGCCGTTATAACCTGAACCGGCTCCCGCCCCTCCGCAGATAGTTTCATAATACTGCCTGCTTTTGTTGCCGAAGGTGAAGTTATTCATGGTGCCCTGACTGGCGGCGGCAGTCCCCAGTGCGCCGAACAATGCATCGGTTAACGCCTGCGAGGTTTCAACATTACCGGCAGCCACAGCGGCCGGATAAACAGGATCCAGCATGGATCCCTTAGGAATGATTATCCTTAACGGTTTCAGGCAGCCGGCATTTAAAGGGATATCATCATCAACCAGAGTTCTGAATACATACAAAACCGCCGCCGTACACACAGCCGACGGCGCGTTAAAATTGCAGCCCAGCTGCGCAGAGGTGCCGCTGAAATCAATCTCTGCAGTGCGCTTTATTTTGTCCACCCTGATACTGACTTTAATCCTGGCCCCGATATCCATTTTATAAACAAACAACCCGTCCTGCAGCTGATCAATTACCCGGCGCACCATCTCCTCAGCATTGCTCTGTACATGGCGCATATAGGCATGAACTGTTTTTAAACCGAAATGGCTGACCATTTTATGTAACTCACACAGACCTTTTTCATTGGCGGCAATCTGCGCCTGCAGATCCCCAAGATTATGCCTGAAATTACGACTCGGGTAACACCCCGAAGTGAACAGTTCCCGGGTCTCATCCTCACGAAGGTGACCGGCCTGTACCAGCAGGAAGTCATTTATCAGCACGCCCTCCTGATCAATATGGGTGCTCTGCGCAGGCATCGAGCCCGGTGTAATGCTGCCTATTTCAGCATGATGGCCGCGGCAGGCCGTATAGAACAACAGATTTCCAGTCTTATCAAAAACCGGTGTTATCAGCGTAATATCCGGCAGATGAGTACCGCCGTTATAGGGGCTGTTAAGCATAAACACATCACCCGCCTTCATACATGCTCTGCGGCTTCGCGCGATAATCTGCACACTTTTCTCCATCGAACCGAGGTGCACCGGAATATGCGGCGCATTAGCGACCAGTGCACCATCAGCATCAAAAACAGCACAGGAAAAATCCAGACGCTCTTTGATATTAACCGAATAGGAAGTATTCTGCAGTACAACTCCCATCTGTTCGGCAATGGACATAAACAGGTTATTGAAGACTTCCAGCATAACCGGATCGACATGAGTTCCAACGGCTGTCCGTTCAGGCTGTGCCTGTATACGCTTAAGAAGCAGTTCCCTGTTGACGCCGACCCGGGCATCCCAGCCGGCCTCTACTACCGTTGTAGCATTAGTTTCGATAATAACAGCAGGTCCGACAATACGGTTTCCCGGGTTCAGTTCACAACGCTGATACAGAGCCGCTGTATAAAACTTTCCGCCACTGTATATTTTTACCTGCTCCTGCACCTCAACAGGTGTTGTACTCTGCTCAATAACAATATGATGCCCGGACATCTGTTCACCATGCCCTATCACCTCTAGTAAAACAGCATCCACGATCAGCGCCTTTTCCGGAGTAATAAAACTAAACTGAGAACGATGCTGCTGTGCAAATGCAGCACAGATCTCCGCGTAACTGCTGAAATCTACCAACAGTGTTGTATCACTGCCTTGATAACGAAGATGCAGTTTCTGGAGCAAAGATATTTTTGATTCATCAATACCCTGAGCTGACATTTTAGCGCATCCCTCTGCCTTCAGGGCCGCAAACACAGAGTGTAATTTACTCACCAGTGCCTCATCTAGAACGGCCTGCACTGCCCGCTCAAGTATCAGCCTCTGCTCTGCCAGCCCCATTCCGTAAGCCGACAGCACACCTGCATAGGGATGGACCAGCACAGAGGTCACTGCCAGAGCATCCGCTACCCGACAGGCAAACTGACCGGCCGCGCCGCCGAAGCAGTTCAGTGTATATTCACAAACATCATAGCCGCGCTGTACTGAAATCTGCTTAACTGCATTGACCATATTTTCTACAGCAATTTTCAAAAAGCCGTCAGCGGCTTCAAGCGGACTTATTTTCCTGCCCGTCTCAGACTCAATCTCTGCCGCCAGTGTCGCAAACTTTTCCTGCACCAGCTGCTCATCCATACACTGATCAGCACCGGGGCCGAATACTTTAGGAAAACAGTGCGCCTGGATCTTGCCGACCATCACATTAGCATCGGTTACACACAAGGGCCCGCCGCGTCGATAACAGACAGGCCCTGGATCAGCACCAGCCGAATCCGGGCCTACCCGCAAACGGCCCCCGTCAAAGTGCAGAATAGATCCTCCTCCGGCGGCAACAGTATGAATAGACATCATCGGAGCTTTGATACGTACACCGGCTGTCTGCGTTTCAAAAGTCCGTTCATATTCACCGCTGTAATGGGCCACATCGGTAGATGTGCCGCCCATATCAAAGCTGATGATCTTACTAAATCCAGCCATAACCGCCGTTTTCACAGCCCCGACCACGCCTCCGGCAGGTCCGGACAAAATACTGTCCTTGCCGTGAAAAAAAGCGGCATCTGCCAGGCCGCCGTTTGACTGCATAAACATCAGCCTGGCATGACCCAGTTCAACAGCAATGTGTTCAATATAACGCAGCAGAATCGGAGAAAGATAAGCATCAACCACAGTGGTATCACCGCGGCCGACAAATTTAATACTCGGGCAGACCTGATGAGATACAGATATCTGAGTAAATCCTATCTGCCGGGCAATATCAGCAGCACTCTGCTCATGTGCCGGGTAGCGGTATGCATGCATAAAAACAATGGAGGCGGCGCGGATTCCATCGTCATAAGCGGCCTGCAGACCGGCCCGGACTGCATTAATATCAAGCGCAAGCAGCTCTTCTCCATCGGCACTGTAACGCTCAGAAACCTCAACAACGGACTCATATAAAAGGCTCGGCAGCTCGATATGCCTGGCAAAAATCTTCGGACGGGTTTGATAACCAATTCGCAGGGCGTCAGCAAATCCTCGGGTAGTCACAAGCACCAGCCGCTCACCACGACGTTCAAGAAGCGCATTTGTTGCAACCGTAGTGCCCATTCTAACCGTGTCAATCAACCCGGCAGGAATCTCTCTGCCAGACTCAATCCCAAGTATCACCCGGATCCCCTGCACAGCGGCATCAATATAATGTTCAGGATTTTCAGAAAGCAGTTTATGGGTCAGTAAGCGGCCGTCCGGGCTTTTCGCCACGATATCGGTAAAAGTGCCGCCGCGGTCAACCCAGAACTGCCAGCCGTTAGTGCATCTGTCTGCCGCCATCGTTTTCCCCTGAATAACAGATGATAATGCAGATACCTGCCAGTCAAGGCTGCGGCAGACTCTACTTATGTGTTTTAATCTAGCACAGCCTTGTACATTCGCACCAACAGACAATCCTCGAGTTAAATGGTTATATATCTTCTTACATAAGGCATTAATAATTCATGTATAAATGAAAAATCCTATACTGGTGCTAGACTTATATTTAACAGATTCATGATGTGATCTGGTGTGCATAAATAAAATTATTACTGGCAAACAATGGGTTTTGGGCTTTAGTTACTTTTGTTTTCACCAAATCATCGCATCGATTGATGCAGCGAAGCTTAAGCAGTGGTGAATAAGAACAAGCCGGGAATCACAACCGTTAGGTTAATTTTTTTATGTATCTGCTGTTAACACGAGAGATAAAGTCGGGAGGAATACCATGAGCTATAAACATATATTAGTCGCTGTTGATTTATCTAAATCCTGCAATAAAGTGATCGACAAAGCGGTCTCCTTAGCCAGAGATTCTGATGCTAAACTGTCATTTATTTTTGTTGATGTCAGTTTTGTAAGCAGTGTCGCGCTGGCTCAGCCAAAAGTTGAAAAGTTAGTGGCTATAAATAATGAAAAGGAAAAAAATGAGCTGCATATACAGCTTCAAGCACTGGCCGATCGCTGTGATTATCCAGTCGCAGATACTGTGGTAGTTATGGGGGATTTAAATCATAAACTGCATGCGGCAATTAAAGAGCTGGATATTGATCTTTTGGTTTGCGGACACCATCATGATTTCTGGAGTAATATGACAACTTCAGTGAAAAAATTTATCAAAACAGCCGTCAGCGATCTGCTGATTGTTTATCTTGATAAAGAGGACTAATAGAGTCAACGGTTAACGGGCGGTTTGGACAGCAGCTTGAGATTCAACCTGCAGTTTATTACCGCCCCGTTCAAAACCCTTCACAACTCTCCGCACAGACAAAGATAATATATTGTTCAACAAAACGTCTCAGCAGCTGCAGCAGCAAAAGCATCTTCTTTCTAGTGCATATTAAATCAATCAGCTGCGCCGACGCAGCCCACATGACGGCGTAAATTCAGCGCTTAGAAGCCTTAGCAGCACTAATTTTAAAGACAATCTCTTTATCTTTAACCCTAACCTGCACCCGGCTGTTATCCGGGCACAAACCTTTTACTATTTTCATCGCCAGCGGGTTTTCAATCTGACGTTCAACTTCCCTGCGCAGAGGCCTGGCACCGTAAATAGGATCAAAACCATCCTCTGACAGCTTGTTAATCACCGTTTTATCCACCTCAAGCTGTATATCCTTAAGCAGCATTCTCTCTACCAGTTCAGAGACAAACATCTCTGCTATCTGGTGTACATGATTTTTTTCCAGATAGTGAAATACTATAATGTCATCAAGCCGGTTGAGAAATTCCGGTTTAAAAAACTTTTTAACTTCGTGCATCACCAGCTGCTGCGCTTCCTTATAGTTCGGCATTTCCGAGTGCACAAAACCTATACGCCGCTTATCAGGTTGCAGCGTATCGGTACCAAGATTAGAAGTACCTATCAGCACTGTATTGCGGAATGACACGGTACGGCCGAGAGCATCGGTAAGCTGACCGTCTTCAAGAATCTGCAGGAGCATATTAAATACATCGGGATGCGCTTTTTCCATCTCATCGAGCAGTACCACAGTATAAGGGTTGTGGCGGACACGCTCAGTTAACTGCCCGCCTTCACCGTAACCAATATATCCTGGAGGCGCACCGATCATCTTGGAAACCTCATGGCGCTCCATATATTCCGACATATCTAAACGTACAATTCTTGATTCATCATCGAGAAGAAAAGCGGCTAAAGCACGTGCCAGCTCAGTTTTTCCGACTCCGGTAGGACCAAGGAAAAGGAATGAACCTATAGGGCGCAGGCTTGAAGTAATACCGGAACGGTTTCTGCGGATAGCATCGGCCACGGTACGTACCGCATCTTCCTGTCCGACAATGCGTTTATGCAGCTTCTCTTCCATTCTAGCCAGTTTATCTGACTCTGACTCCACCATACGGGCGACAGGAATGCCCGTCCAGCGTGCTACAACTTCAGCAATATCATCTTCACTTACAATATCATCTTCTTTTGAACGTCCCAGCTGCCAGCTGCTGCGCACACTCTTAAGCTGCTCTTCAACTTCAAGTATCTCCATCTGGCGCTGCGCGGCCTGTTCAAAATCCTGCTTATTAAAAGCGTCGGTTTTATCACGCAGCAGGCCCTGATGTCTGCGCTCACAATCGCGAAGATTCTGCGGAATAGCAGTAATACTTAAGTGTTTGCGGGAGCCCGCTTCATCAAGCAGATCTACTGCTTTGTCAGGCAAACGTCTGTCGGTAATATATCGTTCGGCTAGACGCGTAGCAGCTTCAAAAGCATCCGGCGAATAATGAACGTTATGATGTTTTTCATAACGGGGAGCAATACCTTTCAATATTTCAACTGTATCTTCAATACTCGGCTCTCTAACCAGAACCGGGTGAAAGCGGCGTTCCAGGGCTTTATCTACCTCAACATATTTCCGATATTCATCCAGTGTGTCCGCCCCGATCACCTGCAGGCTGCCCTGAGCTAAGGCGGTCTTGAGCAGGCTGGGCGCATCAAGTCCTCCGGAACTTGCCCCGGCACCAACAACAGTATGCAGTTCATCAATAAATAAAATCACCTTGCCGCCGGCTTGAATAACTGCATCACGTACCGACTTTAAACGTTCTTCAAATTCGCCGCGCATGGCGGCACCGGCGACCAGCTCCCCCATATCTAAAGCAAGCAGACGTTTATTGAGCTGCGTATCGGGCACATCAGCCGCCACAATTCGCTGCGCCAGCCCTTCCACAATAACTGTTTTGCCGACTCCGGGTTCACCGATCAGCACCGGATTGTTTTTCTTACGCCGGGAAAGCGTCTGAATAATCAATGCAATCTCATCGTCACGTCCGATAACTGGATCCAGTTCACCGTTGCGCGCCATTTCGGTAAGATCTTTGGTATAAATCTCCAGCACATCCTGCTTACTTTCCCCGTCCTGGCTGCTAAGCGTACGTCCAGCCCGGATGCGTTTAAGTGTCTGACGCGCAAGATCCGCTGTGAGGCCTTCATTTTCAAGAAGAACAGCTGCAGGCCCTGCCTCCTTATCGAAAAGAGCAATCAGCAGCGTGCCGGTGCCGATATAATCATCACCAAGGTTCTTCGCTTCACCATAAGCAATACGAAATACTTCAGGAATTTCCCGGGAAGCGACAATCTGCTGTGCCTGTGATGCTGAAACATTGCGATACTGCCGGCGCACCCGGTCAATAATACGATTGACTGCAAGCTCAGTATCAGGAAGCAGATCCTCCAGCACTTTGCGCGCCTCACTGTCCGGCTGAGAAAGCAGCGCCACCAGCAGAAAATCTGGAGTGAGTACATTCTGCTGCAGACTGGCTAATTCAGCAAACGCCATCTCCAGACAGTTAATAACCCTCTGGGTACTTTTCTGCACATAATTATGAAACGTCGCTCCCGATCCTGCCGGGGTAACCAAGTCAGCCATAACCTACTCCAATGATAGAATGTTCACTATTCTAAACGTCTCAGATCAAAGCCCCTAAAAGGAGCCTGAACTTATATTCTAAGTGTAGTGCCCTAAAAAAACCTTGCATTATTATAGTGTTAGTTTAGCCCGTTAAGAGTTAGAGAAGCTTGGCTTTGTAATGATTTAAGTAAAACCTTTATATGATCCGCCCCGCAGCTCAGCGGCTGCAGAAAACAACGTTATTAGATGCAGGAAAAGTAGATGGAAACAAATCATTGGCTGCACTAACCAGTTCCAAAAATCATCTGCTTGTTTTTGTACTTGTCAAATATACCCTTTTCTATATCGACACATTGATATTAAAGGTAAAAAAAAATCACTAGAAAATGAAAAATACCATACAGCGGCTAGACTTAGACTAAACACATTAATAATGTGGTTTTACACAACATAAAATAAATACTAATTGACTATAGGTTTTATTAAGCATTTCACAAATCGTCTGCAGAGTTTTTAAGGCACAAAAACAGTGCAGACGGCTGTGAATAAGAAGATACCGGACGCAGGTTGATAACAACCTCAAGCTGAATTAACTGTTAGATTGATTATTTGTTTTATGTCTTGCTATTAACTATGAGAGATCAAGTTTGGAGGATTTACAATGAGCTATAAACATATATTAGTCGCTGTTGATTTGTCTAAATCCAGTAAGGTAGTGATCGATAAAGCTGTCTCATTAGCTAAAGATGCTAATTGTACGCTTTCGTTTATTTTTGTTGATGTTAAGTATGCGAGCAACATAGCATTACGCCAGCCGAAAACCGGCAAGGTAATAGTACACGATGACAATGTGCAAGAGAAAGATGAGCTTCGCCAACAGCTGCAGGAATTAGCCGAGCCACTTGATTACCCGGTCACAAACACCTGGGTTTTAATGGGTGATTTGAACGATAAACTGCACAGAACAATTATCGAGAAGGATGTAGATCTATTAGTTTGCGGACACCACCATGACCTATGGAGTAATTTTACAACTTCAGTGAGTAAATTCGTAAAAACTGCAGTCTCAGACTTATTAATTGTTTATCTTGAAGAATAATACCGGGTAGTCGACGCTAATTTTATATCTGCCGTCAATTAGGGGCTGTTTATTTTAAGCAGCCTCTAACCTGCTTAATTAACTTGAAAATACCCGCATAAAGCACATGCCTTAATCCCCTTCTCTTCTGTGGTAAATGGTAGATGAAGGCTCCAGTATTTCATCGTCCACCACTTTTCCGTCTTTAATATTAATAATACGTTTGGTACGACGAGCCAGGGAAATATCATGAGTAACCACAATTAATGTACGTCCTTCATGATGCAGTTCGCTGAACAAGGCTTCGATCTCCGCGCCTGATTTTGAATCTAACGCCCCGGTCGGCTCATCGGCAAGAATAATCTGCGGATCATTAACTAATGCGCGGGCAATAGCAACACGCTGCTTCTGACCACCGGAAAGTTGATTAGGTTTATGACTCATGCGGTCGCCTAAGCCGACCCGCTCTAATAATTCAGCGGCTTTAGCCCGGCGCTTTCTAAGATTTACACCGGCATATACCAGCGGCAGCATTACATTTTCCAGTGCAGTAGCATATTCCAGTAAATTAAAACTCTGGAAAACAAAACCAATCTTACTATTACGAACTGCAGCCAGCTCCTTACTGCTGAAAGACGATACATCGTGATCATCTAACTGATAAAAACCGGCTGTCGGTTTATCCAGGCAGCCTAGTACATTCATAAGGGTTGATTTGCCGGAGCCCGACGGCCCGAGAATCGATAAAAACTCCCCCTTCTTAATGGTAAGAGTGACACCATCTAATGCGTACACATGTTCATCACCGCTTTGGTAATGCTTGCTGATATCTTTAAGCTGAACTAGGGACATAATCTTCCTTTAATAAACAATTATTCACCCTGCAGCGCTTCCAGGGGCGTAATAGCGGCCGCATGACGAGCAGGAAACCAGGCTGCGGCAATGCCGACAACACTGAGTGCCAGTATCACCAGACTGACAATGGTAAATGACAGCTCTGGTGTCGGCTGCCCGAGATAATCATAAAACCCGCTTCCCTGAATAGGAATATTCTGCAGCACTTGGACCAGAGCATAAGTAAGGATCAGGCCGATAACCCCGCCGATAGAAATAGTGATAAACGCCTGGATAAGATAATGCAGTTTAATGGCGCCAGGCCTTGCTCCGACGGCCATTCTAATACCGATATCCCGCGTTGCGCGTTTCACTGTGGCATACATAACATTAGCGATACCAATACCGGCAACGGCTAAGGTTACTAAACCGATAATACCCAGAAAGCTCTGCAGACCAATTAGAAACTGACGCATGGTTTTTTGTCTAAGCAGCATATCCTGAGCCTGTAGCAGCTGCAGATCCTCTGTACTTGCACCGTATTTCCGGGCGATAACCTGGCGCGCCGATGCGGCCGCCTTTTCCCTGTCCACCCCGGCGGCCGGTTTAATATTGATCGCGCCTAATGAAGGATTTACATGGAAACGCAGCCAGGTGGTAAAGGGGACAAAAACAGCATAATCAATGGGTATACCGTTTTCTATATTAGACGGATTACTTTTTAATACACCGATAACAGTAAATTTTTCTTCACCGACTTTAAGCTGTTTACCAATGGGAGAAGATTCAAGATCCGGCATATTCTCCCAGTCAAAATCATCATCTTCATTAAACAGACTGACAGCGGCGCTTTTACCGATCACAATAACTTTCCGCTGCTCTTTAATATCTAAAGGATTAAACCAGCGCCCGCCGCTGTCAATCTGCAGTCCGGTGAGATTTTTATACTGCGGATAAACAGCTAAAGGCTGCTGCCAGGTGCCGTTATCTTTATAGGTTACCGAAGCCGACCATACAGCACTTGGTTCAACTTGTGCCAGCGAAGGTAAAGCACGCAGCAGATCAACATCATCAGGTTTAAGATTTAACTGTTTACCTTTAGAAAAATTACCGTAATCCAGCGTGGCAAAGCCGCCCGTTAGTAAAATCAGATCACCGTTACCGTTACTGGTGGTGCGAATAAGCCCCTGGCGCAGCCCCTCACCAACAGCAAGCATTGAAGCAATGGAAACGGTCGCCCAGGCAATCGCTAAAATGGTCAGCCCGAGGTGCAGTTTTTCAGCGGCCATCTCCTGTATAATCTGGCGAAATGCAATCATGTTAGACCCTCGCACTTAATGCAATAACGGGGATCAGATTCGATGCACGTCGTGCCGGAAAAAATGAAGCTAACAGTGCTAAAACTACAGTGACAGAGAGCGCCATTAACACGGCATCAGCGCTGATAACCGGACTTCCCAGCCAGTCAGGCAGTCCCATCTGGTTCAGCAGTAGAATTAAAACATAGGAGAGCGCGATCCCCACAGCAGTACCGATCGACACCAGCACTCCTCCCTCAAGAAGAAACTGCACCAGGATATTATTCGGACTCGCCCCAATCGCCAGGCGCACACCAATTTCTCTGGTTCGCTCAGTAACTGATAAAAACATAATATTAGCAACGCCCAATGCGCCGACCGCTAAAGTCATGGCGCCGCTAGCACCAAGAAACAGTTGTATGCCGCGCAGTAAGGTGGTGAAAAATTTAACATCCTGACTAAAATCAGGCAGCCAGACAGCACGTTTATCACTGGGATCAAAGTGTTTTTGACTGGCAAAAAATGACAATAAATTTTTCCGCAGCACCACGCCTGAAATACCCGCTGCCGGTGTGACCATAATCTGCACAGGTTTGTCATTCCACAATTCCGTAAATGTACTGCTGGGAATAAGAACTTGATTATCTTCACGTCCCATAGACATGCCGCCTTCACTCTGCCGGGTAATGCCCGCGACAAGAAAAGGAACACCATTAACCCGCAGCTTATCACCGATAGTCAAACCGCCCTGCTGCGCCAGCTGCCAGCCGATAACTGCAATGCGGCTGTACCTGTTGATATCACGCGTACTAATATTGCGCGAACCGGACGCCAGTTTTATTTTGCGCATAGCGATATAATTATTATCAACTCCGCGAATATAACCGGGCAGCGTATGTCCGGTAATATCCGTCACAGCGGCATCCCACTTCTGGAATACCACCGACAGCGCTTTTATCGCGGACTGTTTTTCTAAAAGACGAAATTCAGGTTCAGTAAAAGAAACCTCTCGGCGGGCAGGCAGTCCCTGCCAGGGTTTACTGGTCATTTCCGGCAGAGCCAGCTGGGTATCACTCATTAACAGTGAAAATGACTTGGCATTGATCTGATAAAAACCCTCACCTAATGCCATCAGAACTAATACTGAAACGATTCCCCAGACAACTGCTGTAACAGCAAGCAGGCTGCGCAGACGATGCGCAAAAAGCATCTGCACAATCTGTTGTAACATAGGTCTCATGACTGCAGTGCTCTGGAAATCTGCTTAACGGTATCGTCATCTAACTGCCCGGCGGCTTTAAGCAGCGACACCCTGTCCTGCCAGTACTGATAAAGCAGTGCCTGCAGGCTGTTTTTACTGCTGAACAGATTGTTATGAGCAGTGATAATATCGGTTACATCAGCAAGTCCGGCATTGTAAACCGTCTTTTTACTTTTTAACGCCCTTTCCCGGGATTTAACCTGCTGCAGCGCCATCTCTACCCGCTGCCAGTCTAGAAGCACCTGATTATAGCGGCTGTCGATAGTCTGCTTAATATTTATTTCAACTATACGCACATCCTGTTTGGCCTGAAAAACCAGCAGGCTGGAGCGGTCAACACTAGCACGAGTTGCCCCGTTTAGATCCAGTGGAATGGTCAGGGTAAGTCCGGCACTTAAATCATCATTGGCGCGCCGGTCGTCATCACTATAATTAATTGAACCTTGTACAGTAGGGTAATATCCTGCTTTACTCTGCTGATACTGGTACTGGCTGGCTTTTAATGCCTGCTGGGCGGCCAGCAGCTGCGGGCTGTTATTACGGGCAAGTGCCAGCCATTCTTCCCCGCTGTTGACCAGCATTTTCGGCTGCTGCAGTGCAGTTGTGCTGATCTCGTCAATAAAACCAGGCTTCTGATTTATTAAAGCAGTCAAAGCGGCCTGCAGGGTATCAATTTCAGAGCGTTTCTGCAGAATAAGCGCTTGTTCATCAACGTGGTTGGCGCGCATATCTTCGACGTCTGTCACCATCAGTACACCGGCTGCATAACGCTGCTCGGTAATACGCAGCATTTTCTGCCCTTCGTCGAGTTTCTGCTGTGCCAGACGCAGATCGCCATGCGCTTTAGCTAAATCAAGATAAGCAGTGATCAGTTTTTCGGCAAGCTCATTATGCGCCTGCTGCTCGCTCAGCTGTGCACTGACAAAGGATGCCTGTGATGCATCTAATCCCGCCCACTTTGAGCTGTCCCATATGGTCTGACTTAAACTCAGAGAATAACCATTCGTATTGTCACCGTTATCATTCCAGCTGGACTCTGCACCTGCACTTAGGCCCGGCATTAAACCACTGCGGCTTGAACGAATATCAGTTTCACTGATACGCGTATTAATCTGTGCTTTCTGATAATCAGGATCAAAAGCTTTTGCCGCTTCCCATGCCTGCTCGATGGTGACCGCATAACCCGGCGGCGGCAGACTTAACAGCGCTGCCGGTAGAAAAACAAGTGCCCGGCGGGAAATGCCCCTGACCATTAACCAGTATTGTGAGAATATTAAATCAGGCATCGGGAAGCGCTCCCATCATACTGCTGTCAACAATCTCCTGCCCCTGCTGCAGCCCTGAAATAACTTCTACATTTATTCCGTCAGACAGCCCTAATTCCACTGGAACTGCGTGGAAGCCCTGCGCAGAATCATCGGGAAGCAGTATTTCCGGCTTATTGTCTGAAAACTGCAGAGCACGCTCTGGAATTGTGGTGACCTGATCGGCTTTTTTCAGGGTAATTTGTGCAGTAGCTGAAAAACCGGAACGAATAATCAGATCCGCAGGAAAGAGGATGTTATTCACTTCCACCTGAAAACCGTTATCAAAACTGCGCTGTTCGCTGGATGACGAAGAGTTCTGCTGTAAATTAAGCTTCTCAGACTGTACTGCTACTTTACTTAATGTACCTGTCATCTCAACTTCCGGATACGGGGCCAGTGTCATAGTAACCGGCATACCCGCCTGCAGCTGAGCAGCATCGTGTTCACTGACACTGCCTTTAAAAATCATATCGCTCATATCCGCCAGTGACATCATCTGCGTTGCTGACTGACTTGATTCAGTTGAAATAATAGGTTCACCTACTTCTACATTCAAACTTAACACAGTGCCGGTTATCGGCGCGGTGATGGTTGATGTCAGCTTGGATGAGCCCACTGATGATTCCCCGCTGCGGATCAGATCTAAATTCTGCTGTTTCTGCTGCAGATCGGCATTATTCTGACTTACATTTGCTTTAGCCTGAATATATTCACCATAATTTGAAGGAATAACATCATCCCGAACCAGACGCTCTAAATTAGATAGTTTTTGTTTAGAGGACTGCAGCTGCGCCTGACTCGACATTAATTCAGTGATCGCCTGCGTCAAACGCTGCGGTGTCGGGTTAGGACGAATTTTGATCAAAGCGGTACCGGCTTTTACCTGCTCACCGACACCGTGATAAATTTCTCCGACAATGCCTTCTATCTGCGATTTAATCTGCACGGAATGAGCCGGCACTATCTGCCCGACTGCGACAGCCTGTTTTTCTATGCTGCCTGTTTCAGCGGTGATCAGAGGTAAAGACAAAACCTCTTTATGAGGAGTATTGAAGTAATAAACAGTGCCTAGCGTGACTGCCGTTATAACAGCGGCTGCAATCCAGCGTTTTTTCATAGTATTATCCGTTTGAAGGCGAGTGTCTGTAATCTTGGCCTGAATTCAGCCGGTTGTACCCATTTAAGTGCAAAGCAGATAATACGTCGCTCACTGATAACTGTCATGTATATAATTGTATGGATTATGTTTCAATTATAGTTTGAAAATAACAGCAGCGGTATTTTTGCGCAATCTAAGAGTAAAGCAGCATCAACAGCAAAAAAATAGTCACTGACAGTTGGCATTTTTACTTTAGCTGAAATTCTTTATTGAACAGCGCCAATTTTTTCCTGTTTGTTTATTAAACAGCTGTAAATAAAATAAATAATGTATTTATGAACCTGCTCTCA
The DNA here is from genome assembly GCF_000428725.1 of Psychromonas aquimarina ATCC BAA-1526. Classification (GTDB taxonomy): domain Bacteria; phylum Pseudomonadota; class Gammaproteobacteria; order Enterobacterales; family Psychromonadaceae; genus Psychromonas; species Psychromonas aquimarina. The sequence goes on along the minus strand of NZ_KE386791.1, from coordinate 103,914 downwards.
AATAAAACCATCAAAAATATCCTATGTAGTGATTGCATTGAATCAGGCTTTATTCGGTGATACAAAAGAAAACGTTTACAGCGTTAGTTTCACCCAAAGTCAGGAAATTATAAATTACAAAATAGAACCTGCTCAACAGCCTGGATATCAGCAGTTACACTAACGTCTGCAGGCAATAAAATTTCAAATTACATGGAGAATCGTTTATGGGGCACAATCAAGATAGATATATCAGTAACCTTACCAAAGATACCTATGCATTAGTTCTAGCCGGAGGCCGCGGCAGCCGTTTATTTGAACTGACCGACTGGCGGGCAAAACCTGCAGTATACTTTGGCGGTAAATTCCGCATTATCGACTTTCCTTTATCAAACTGTATCAACTCAGGTATTCACCGAGTCGGTATTGCCACGCAGTACAAATCTCACTCGTTAATTCGTCATATCAACCGGGGCTGGGGGCATTTTAAAGCCGATATCTCTGAATTTGTCGATGTATTACCGGCTTCACAGCGTAGTGGTGATGACTGGTACGTGGGCACAGCCGATGCCGTTTATCAGAATTTAGATATCATTAAAGCCGAGCGTCCTAAATATATACTGGTACTGTCCGGCGACCATGTGTACCGCATGGATTATGGTGTACTGTTAGCTCAGCATGTAGAAAATAACGCTGATATGACTGTATGCTGTCTAGAAGTGCCGACAGAAGAAGCAGCCGGCAGCTTTGGTGTGATGACGGTTAATACCGATAACAAAGTTATCGCATTTGATGAAAAACCAGCTCAACCTAATGAAATCCCCGGCAAGTCAGGCCAGTGTTTAGCTTCAATGGGTAATTATGTTTTCAGCAGCGACTTTTTATTTGAACAGTTAGAAAAAGACTGCGCAAATGCCGATTCCAGCCGTGATTTCGGACACGATATCATCCCGTCAATTATTAAAGAGCATAATGTTTATGCTTTTGCTTTCAAAGATCCGGACAGCAACAATCAGCCTTACTGGCGTGATGTAGGTACACTGGATTCATTCTGGGAAGCGAATATGGAGCTGGTAGAGCCGGAGCCGCAGCTGGATTTATATGATAAATCCTGGCCAATCTGGACTTATCAGGAGCAGCTTCCACCGGCTAAGTTTATTTTTGATAATGATGAACGCCGCGGTACTGCGCTTGATTCAACGGTCTCCGGAGGCTGTATTATCTCCGGCTCAACAATCCGTAAGTCCCTGCTGTATTCCAGTGTTCATACCCATTCTCACAGCCTGATTGAAGAATCGGTACTGCTGCACGGCAGTCATGTGGGTGAATACTGTAAACTGCGCCGCGTGATTGTGGACAGTAACTGCCGTATCCCGGCTAATTTAGTTATCGGTTATGATAAAGAGCAGGATATTGCCAACGGCTTCCGGGTTTCTGAAAAAGGAATTACCCTGGTCACTAACAAGATGCTGGAAGCATTAGCTAAAAGCCAAAGTTAAGCATTTAGCTTACAGCCAATAACAGCTTAAGGGCGGCGGCGGCCGCCCTTTCTGAAAAAGTAATTTACAGTCTGCAGTAACATCCAGCGAATTAACTTTCACCTTAGTAGTAATAGCAAATCCACTAATTTTCTATTCATTTAATTAATGGAATTGGTATAACACCATGTCAACAAACAGCTTTGCGCAGTAAAACAGAAAATACTGAACACTGATAGTTAAATAAATCTATGCAGTTTTAGGCTAAGGTTGTTTATCGTCATATTTAGCTTTAATTTCTAATATCTTTGGCAGCTCCTCAATAAACAGCGCAACCAGCTGCGGATCAAAATGTTCACCGGCATCTTTTTGTAACTGCTCCACGGCGTCCTCAACGGACCAGGCTTTTTTATAGGGTCTTTCGGAGGTTAACGCATCAAAGACATCGGTTATCGCCACAATGCGCCCGATACGCGGAATATCCTCTCCCTTAAGTTGATTCGGATAGCCACTGCCGTTCCATTTTTCGTGATGGGTCAGAGTCAGGATCTTAGCCATCTGCAGCAGCTCAGATTTATCATCTCCAATAATCTGTTCACCAATATCACAATGGGTTTTCATTATCTCAAATTCCGCATAATCCAGCTTGCCCGGTTTTTTAAGAATACTGTCTGGAATACCTATTTTGCCGATATCATGCATCGGCGCGGCATCCATTAACATGTCGGCTTCAGTCTCGCTCATGCCGGCCGCCAGACCAAGAATACGCGAGTATTCACTCATACGAATAACGTGCAGCCCGGTATTATCGTCTTTATACTCAGCGGCACGCCCTAATCGCTGAATAATCTGCAGCCGTGTCTGATGCAGTTCTAAAGTCTGGGCAAAAACCTTTCTGTCCAGCGCCCGGTTCTGATCATACAGTGCCAGATGCGTCCTCACCCGTGCCTGTACCAGCGGGGGATTTATCGGTTTAGAAATGTAATCTATCGCTCCTAAATCCAGCCCCATAATTTCATCCTCCAGGGCGATTTTAGCGGTAACAAAAATGACTGGTATATGTCTGGTGGTATGATCAGCCTTAAGACGCCGGCAGACCTCATAGCCGTCAATTCCCGGCATCATAATATCCAGCAGAATAATATCCGGAGGGCTGGCCTGAACAATCTTCAAAGCCATTAAACCGTTAATGGCGGCCTTAACGTGATAATCCTGTTTTAAAGTGCCGACCAGAACATCGATATTCTCGGGAGTGTCATCCACAACCAGAACGGTCTGCTTATTAATATCCATTACTTCCCCCTGTCCATACTTCAGACACAGCCGCTGCTCTTATAAAACAATACCGGCTTGAGCGGCGATTTGTTTAAGGCTGACCATCGCCAGATCAAAATCATATTCATTGAGCGCATTATTAATTTCTTTAAGTTCAACTGAGTATCCACAAGCACCAATAAATTCGCCCTCACTTTCAATCACATCAAGTGCACTGGCGTTGTTATCCATAAGCAGCTCAGCAAAACGCAGCACCACCCCGGCTAATTTCTGCTTATCAACACTATTTTTCTGCGACACAGCTTCCTGCATCTTAACCACCACTGCCTGTGCTTCTTCAAAGTCATAATCAGCTAAAGCCTTCTCAACAGCTTTAGCTAGAGTCCCCAGAGCTCCCCCTGAGAGCAGTGAACGATTATCGTCTAATGTATCCTGGGCGGCGGTATCGTAGTCTTCAAGCTGCTTTGCCATTGTTGTCAGCACTTCGTTAACCGCTTCAATATCTATCTCCTGTGCAGCCCTCTCATCAGTGGCCACGGGCAGAGATGCAAGTGAATGAAGAACCCGCTGCAGCTCCGTTTCCATCACCCGGCGTTCACTGCTGCCGGCCTGTTTATCTTTGGCCTGAGCCTCCAGCACAGCGCATGCAGCCTGCAGTGACTCTGCTCCGATATTGCCGGCAACACCTTTTAAAGTGTGCGCCAGGCGCTGCGCCAGCTCCCAGTCAGCAGCAGCCGCAGCTTCGTCAAACTCATCCATAAAACGGTTGTAGTTTAACGCAGTTTTACGCAGCAGTTTGATATAAAGTTTACTGTTCTTTAAAGTACGGGCCAGACCAGCTTCGGTATTAATACCGTCCAGTTCGGGGATATCAACCGCTTCCTCCTGCTTAACCGCAGCTTCAGCAGCTGGATTTGCAGGCGTGATCCATTTCGCCATTATCTGGAACATATCATTAACATTAATAGGCTTGGCAATATGATCGTTCATGCCCGCCTCAAGCACCTTATCCCGATCGCCAGCCATGGCATTTGCCGTCATCGCTAATATCGGCAGACCTGTGAAACATTTTTTAAGCCGGATCTTACGGGTCGCCTCATAACCGTCCATCACCGGCATCTGACAATCCATCAGAACCCCGTCAAAATTCTCTCTTTCCAGAATCTCAAGCGCCTCCTGCCCGTTGTTAGCAACCTGCGTTATAATCCCGTTGCTGGTGAGTAAATCTAACGCCAGCTCCTGATTGATCTCATTATCCTCCACCAGCAGTATTTTAGCACCGCGCAGCCGGGCGATATCATTATTCTGCTTCTCCTGACGATTAGCGCTACGCTTCTCACTACTGACCTCTCGGCCCAGCGCAACCATAATTGCATCATAGAGAGTAGAGGGTGTAACCGGCTTGCTGAGGAAACCTGCTAGACTGACACCTTCCGTTGCCCGGGATGCTCCTTCATGCCCATAAGCCGTAACCATAATTACCGCAGGTATTGTATTCAGGTTAGGATTTGACTGAATAGCGCGGGTAGTTTCGACGCCGTCCATTCCCGGCATCTTCCAGTCCATTAATACCAGCTGGTAAGGATCGCTTTGGTCAGCACCTTCCAGCAGAGTAACCGCCCTGTCACCGTCAGCGGCCTGATCCACACGCAGACTGAAACTGCTCAGCATCGAGCTCAAAATCTCCCGGGCAGATGCATTGTCATCTACAATTAAAACCCTCAACGAGTCCAGCTCTGTCTCCACAGAGCGGCGTGCCGGCTCTACTCCCTGCTGTTTCCCCAGCTGCACGGTAAAGTGAAAAGTACTGCCGAGCCCCTGCTCACTTTCAACCCAGATCTCTCCGAGCATAAGCTCCGTTAGATTTTTACAGATAGCCAGACCCAGCCCCGTGCCGCCGTATTTTCTGGTGGTCGAGCTGTCTGCCTGACTAAAAGACTGGAAGAGTTTAGACTGCTGCTCCGTGGTCATACCGATACCGCTGTCATGCACTGAAAAATGTAATTTAACCTGCTGAGCATCCTGCTCAACTACATCAATGGCAATCACGATCTCCCCGCCTGAATCAGTGAACTTCACCGCATTGTTGCTTAGATTGGTCAAAATCTGTCCAAGTCGGAGCGGATCGCCGATCAGTGCACTGGGGGCATCCGCTGATAAGCTGAACATAAATTCTATGCCCTTCTCTTCAGTCTTCAGGCCAACCAGGCTGGCGATATTATTAAACACATCTTCGAGGCGGAAATTTATGTTTTCTATATCCAGTTTGCCGGCCTCAATCTTAGAAAAGTCGAGAATGTCATTGATAATACCGAGCAGTGCCTCTCCGGAAAGGTGCACCTTCTCAACATAGTTACGCTGTTTGACATTAAGATCCGTCTGCAAAGCTAAATGCGACATGCCGATAATGGCATTCATCGGTGTACGGATCTCATGGGACATATTGGCAAGAAAGTCCGATTTAGCCTTCGTTGCCTCTTCAGCTAGTGCTTTTGCCTGGATCAATTCATTCTGAATGGCTTTCAGATCGGTAATATCAACCTGCCAGCCCAGATAACCCTGCTTTCCCTGATAATCAATCGGCTGATAGGTAACCATAAAATCCCGCGTTTTTTGATCCGCACCGTAGGCCTGCAGTTCATAATTATTAACAGTCCCCAGGTTGTGCATCACAGACAGCATCTTTTCTTTATCTTTCTGATCAACATAAGCATCCATCATATTGGAGCCTTTACCAAGACAGAAAAGCTCAGAAAAACGCGGATTAGTTAGCTTAAGAACGGAATCGATACTGATACTCACACCTACCGGACTGGAATCCAGAATTGCCTGAAGCTGCTCACGCTCGCTGGCAAGCGCAGCTTGAGACAGCTTCTGCTCGGTAATATCCTGGTGGGCACCATACATATAACGAATATTGCCGCATTCATCATGCACAACCTTACCGGCGGAATGAATCCAGACAATATTGCCGTCAACGGGACGCCGGTAAGCAAAAACCGAATCAAAACTGCTGTATTTACCTTCCGTCACCCTCTGATAACGTTCCTGTGTCTTGGCGGCGGTTTCTGCATCTGCTTCTATCATACGTGCAAACCATTCATCCTGAAGATGATAACGGCCGTCCGCTCTAAGCGGCTCGCCGAGAATTTTGGCGGCGCGCTCTGACTGACAATAATAATCCGGCTCGTTATAGTCAATATGCCAGTAGCCGCTGTGAGTCAGCTCAAGGGCAAGATCACTAAGGAAATTGATGCGTTTTATCTGCTCTTCTGACTCATACCTTTCAGTAAGATCATGCCAGGCCGCCAGCATTACTGATTTTTCATTCACTTCAATTGGGGTCAGTGTTACCTCTACCGGAAACTCTTTACCTTCTTTATTACAATGGATCCAGTCAAAGTGATGCCCGCCGTTAACATATGCAGAAAAAACCATCTCGGCACGCTTCTTCTCCGAATGGCTCCCGTCCGGTTGAAACTCAGGAGAAAACTGTGCAGGAGTACGTCCCAGCAGCTCTTCCTTATCACGAAAACGCAGCAGATCAACAGCGGCCTGGTTACAGTCGACGAATTTTTCTCCATCAAGAATAAAGTAGGCATCCGCAGCTTTATCAAACAAGACTCGAAAACGTTCCATACTTGCATTAACCTGTGCCTCCGCAAGCAGCCGGGCGCTGATATCGCGGAACACCACCACTGCACCGACAATATCCCCGTCGTGGCTGATCGGGGTAGCAGTATATTCTACTGAGAAAAACGAACCGTCTTTCCGCCATAACACTTCATTATCTATCTGATGTACAGCACCATCAAGCAGCACCGCACTCATAGGGCTGTCAACTTCGTCATAGTAACTTCCATCGCTGTAGGCATAATGAACAGCCTCATGCATAGAAACGCCAATAAGCTCCTTGAGGTCATAACCCAGCATATCTGCTGCGGCACAGTTATTAAATGTTACCTGCCCGGCCGTATCCAGACCGAAAATTCCTTCACCGGCTGAGTCGAGAATCAGCTCATTACGTTCCTGAACCTCCTTCAGGGCCAGCTTCACTTTTTTTGCCTGGGTAATATCTTCAGTCATTGCCACAAAATGAGTTACTTTTCCCGCTTCATCAGTAACCGGGGCGATGGAGGTTGATCCCCAGTAGAGAGCGCCGTTCTTCTTGCGGTTGAGGATCTCGCCGCGCCAGACATTGCCGGCAAGAACGGTCTTCCACAGATCTGCATACTGTTCAGAGGACGTCTCACCGCTTTTCAGAATACTAGGGTTCTTACCGATCACTTCATCTGCCTCATACTCTGTAACACGAGTGAATGTAGGATTAACATGTTCGATGGTTCCGTTAATATCCGTGATAACCACACACAGCGGGCTCTGCTCCACTGCCTGTACCACTTTGCGCAGTTTTTCAGTACGATCCTGGACCAGAACTGTCAGACTGCTTCTGGCTTTTTCACCGAGCCATACCGTTACCGCGGTCAGCAGCAGTGCAATAAACGTAATGCCGCCAAGCGCCCCCAGCACCAGAACCTTCATGCTGTGATACGGCTGCAGTGATTCGGAAAGATCAATCTCAGTTACCAGCCCGATACCCAGCTCTTCGGACCAGCTCCATGCCCCCATAACGGGCTCACCAAGGTAGTTATTATAACCCGATGTATTTACGCCATGGCGGCCGCTGTGCGCCTGTTCAGCGGCCAGAGTCAGAGGCCACTCGGAACGCCTGCTCTGCGGACGGTAGCCCTCAGCTAAATTGCCGCCGGGATCGCGAATACGTAAACTCAGCAGCTGCGCACCTTCACGATAGAGCTCGGTAATGGACAACAGCCGGTCAGCAAAACGCAGCTTAGTGATAAGCCGGGCTTCGCGATCAAAAACATAGGTCTCGCCGCTTTCACCTACTCTGCCGGCACTGGCAATATGAGAAAAATATTCAACGGGATCAAAACGCAATGCCAGCACTGCAATAACATTTCCTGATAAGCCGCGCAGCGGAGTTGCAAAAAACATGGTAGGTGCATCGGCAACAATACGCCCGGTGGCATCCTTCAAAGGCACATCGGAAAAGACTGGAGGAATAAATAAGCTCTCGCCGTTAAATACCCGTTCAGCCAGATCCGGACGCTGCTCCAAAATCAGATTATATTCTCCGAGATTAGTGTCTCGTTCGGAAGCCAGGTTATTGCCGTCGGGAGAAATAATAAAGAAACCGACCGCACCTGTTCTTTTATTATCCTGATCGTAGAGTCTGCGAAATTTTCTTAACTCAGCACTATGTCGTAAAACCTCTGTGTTCAAAGGCAGCGCCAGAAGTCCTTTCAGCAGCGGCAGTACACGCGGATCATCAGCAATGCGGTATGCCTCGCTGGAACGGCTGTCCACCCAGAGCTCGATTGACTGCTTCACTGAGTTGTTAACTGTCAGCAGCGTTTCCCCCAGCCCCTCCCGCAGCTGTTTGTCCATACGATCCAGGGCGTTAAGCGCAACAAGAATGACCAGCGACACAAATGCAGTCACCAGAACAGCGACCAGCATAGATAAATTACGCCGTGCAAAAATGCGGTCGCTGATACTGTGCCCAGAAAGCTTGAGCAGCGCCAGTGCGGCCAGCATTACAACAACAATAATAAAAACAGACAGCAGCAGATTCTGCACTGACTCGCCCGAATCCTCCTGTGTGACGCTGCTCTTGCTTGCTGAAGTCAGCATTTCACTCAGCCAGCGCTGCTGAATAGCGGTCATCTCTTCCTGAGTTACCTGAGACATTGCCTTAGAAAGTATAGAGTGAAGCACCGGCCAGTCATCACGCACTGCAAGCCTGAGATTAACCACATCCGGATTACCAATATTCGCCTCACCGGATATATACAGATTAGATAGAAGGTTTTTACTCATCAGGTAGCGTACCACCGCGTCTTCACCTAAAGCTGCATCAGCATTTCCCAAAGCAACAGCTTTAAGCGACGCCAGAGAATCTTCTACAGCAAGACGGTTTATCTGCGGGTAATTCCGGATAAGTACCTCCTCGTAGAAGAAACCTTTAGGGAACGCAACAGTACGTCCGTATAAATCATCAATATTATCGAAGGGTTTATCACTGCGGCTGATAATAACATTGGGGTTTTTCATATACGGCTCAGTAAACAGCAGATACTTCTGACGATCCTGAGTTTTTACTATATTGAGCATCACATCAAGATTCTTGTTTTTTATCAGATCCAGAAACTCACTCCAGCTGGGCCCGGTCCGATAATTAACCTCAATACCGAGCTTTTCAGCTAACAGATTCATATAATCGATAGAAAGTCCACGAGGGGTGTCATAATCAAAATAATTAAACGGTGCCCAGTCTTTCTCATTATGTACATTAATAACCGGGTGCTCTTCAAGCCACTTATGTTCCGCATTGGTTAACATCACACTGGACAAAGAAGATTCAGAAAGCCCTCTCAGATCCAGAATTTCTGTTCTCTCTTTTTTAGAAATATTCTGCAGCGCCTTGTTCAGAATATTGCGCAGTACAGGCCAGTCTTTACGAACGGCAATCGCATTCACTGATGAAGTTTCGGCAGCCTTGGCGTGCTGACGAACATTGGTCAACAGTTCATTTTCGATGATATACATAGCCACAGCTCGATTACCGATATAAGCATCTACATCACCTTTAGATACTGCATCAAGTGCATCACTAGTCGAGCGGTACTCAGTCACATCAATATCTGGATAACTGTCATGCAGAAACTTAACAATGTGAAAACCGCGCTCCACTCCGACCTTTTTAGCGTTTAATTCATTAACAGCGCTCAAATACGGGTAATCGCTGCGGGCAAACAGTGCATGAGGAACATTTATATAGGCTTCGGTAAAATTGAAATACGGCTCGCGGTCAGGCCTTGGTGTGAAATCCATCAAGGCATCAATCTCTTTATTCTTAACCCCTTCATAAAGCTGCTTCCAGGGTCCGGAAATAATCTGCAGTCGATTATCCAGACGTTTGTTAAGGGCATTGATAAATCTAACTCCGATACCTTGAGGCCGGCCGTTTTGATCCAGATAATCCATCGGCGGCCAGGAGTCATTGACTGCAATTTGAATTTGGGGATGTTCAGCCAGCCAGCGGCGCTCCTCTAAGGTAAATAATTCTCGGGGGCTCGCCTGCAGCTGCGGCTCCCCAGCCGGAACGGGGGCGGATGCAAAGCAGAGCAGTAATACAGCAAAGAGTAGAATACTGGTTTTAAAATCCTGAAAAGTCCTGTTCACCATTCACCCCGATAAATTGCATTGAGCTTATATAATTTAACGCCGAGCCGGTTAACTTACTATAAACAGCCCCTGACACATTCACTATGCCCGCTTCAAAACGATGTGAATAAGAAGCTACTACGAGCATAGTAGAAGGTCACAATAAGATCATTATTACTCTCGGGAACTTTTATCAATTGTAGATTTAGATCAGTAACTTATTAGAACAAGGAAATGATACTGCGGTCATGCACAACCGGAGTCGACTGCGCATGACAAGCAGCAGGCAGCTTAAACAGAACTAGCCGCGGTTAATGGTAATATCTGACACAAAACCATGCTCAGTACTAATCAGCGCCTGTTTAAGCATAGTGGCGGCTTCATCAGCACTCATAAATTCAGAAGTATCCAGCTCTTTGCCGCTGCTCTGCCAGAAATCGGTAGCCATTCCGCCGGGATATACCGCAACCAGCTTCATCGGACAGCCCTTCAGCTCTAAGCGGACGGATTCCACTAATCCCCGCACAGCCCATTTGGCCGCACAATAGGTTGATTCCCCTGCTTTACCAGCGAGGGCGGCTGTCGACATAACAATCACCACTTTTACCTTATGATCACGATAACGCCTGACTAGTTCGCGTAATAAGAAAATAGTTGAAGTAACATTATTCTGGATCAGGTTATTAACTGCCTGCGGTTCCTGCTCTTCGATAGGTCCGAAATAACCGCTGCCCGCACAGTGAATTACCGTATCCGGCACTTGATCTAGAGTATCCAGTAACGAGGCACAGTCCTGCGCCTGACAAAGATCAGCCTGATGCACCTTCACCCGGTCAGACATTTTTTCAGCAGTCCGCTCAAGGCGCTGCTGATTACGGCCACTGAGCAGCAGCGCTTTGCCGTCAAGATAATACAAATTTGCCAGTGCAGCACCTAAGCCGCTGCTGGCACCTGTGATTAAAATCATAAAATTCCTTTGATAAAATTTAATTTAATACATTTTACTGCTTCAGCAGAGATGACACTGAGATCTAACCGGCGCTTTATATCAGAAAAAGTTTAATTTAGCGCTGACGGCTTAACATCTAAACACTTTACGTTAAGATAACAGTCTGTTTATCTACTTCGGCCTGTTTCTATTGAATAACTACAAGTTACTGCCTGCACTTATTTCAATACTGCAGACCCGCAACCTTACTCAAAGTGCGAAAGATTTAAACGTAACTCAGTCGGCGATGAGTAAAACATTAACTCAAATTCGTCATGCATTTCATGATCAGATTGTTATCCGCGAAGGTAATCACTTTGTACTTACCCGCAGGGGCGAAGAGCTGATGCAGCAGCTGCCCTCACTGCTGCTGCAGCTGGATAACCTCTATCTACCCAATGTGATGGATCCCGGCAGCTGCCGGCGGAAATTTACTTTTGCATCCAGTGATTATGTGGCACAGGCCGTTCTGCCGGCGATTTGTCACAATATTGAGCGTCAAGCGCCGCATGCCGGCATTGAATACCTGCTATGGCAGAAAGAGCAGTTAGCTGAATTATCGGAGCATAATCTGGATCTGGTATCAACCATTGCCCAGTCAATACCTGCTAATATACACGGAAAAATGATGGCTGAAGATCAGCTGGTCGCCGTGTTTCGTTCTTCTCATCCCCTGAGCACGGATCAGCTCTCAATCGACAATTACTGTAACGCCCGGCATATATTAATCAGCGGAGGCGGTGACAAAGACAGCCCGGTCGACAAAGCATTAGCCGCGGCCGGGCGATCCAGAAAAATATTTGCCTGCGTGCCTTTTTTCCAGTCCGCCGTCGAACTGCTGCTGCAGACAGACACTATGCTGACAACACCTCTGCATATAGCTGCGGATTTTGCGCAGCGTTATGATCTGCAGATCCGGGCATTACCAATTGACATTGAAGCACAGCAGTATTATCTGCTATGGCACGCTAAACATCATCATAATGCCGAACATAAATGGTTTAGAGAGTTATGTTATCCGCACCTTAAAGGACACCTCGAAACAACCATCAGCCAAGGCATGAAATTACTTCATACCAGCAAGTAGAAATAAGGATTTTTGCTCATGCTTTGATTCCGCTAATATAGCCTGACTACTCTACAATAAAGATTCAACAGGAGAATATAATGGAATTGAGCGCATGGATTTCCCTGGCTGCTATTTGTTTAATGGGAGCCATGACTCCCGGGCCGAGCCTGATTATAGTATTAAAACACACGGTTTCCGGAGGACGCTTTAACGGGTTTCTAACCAGCATTGCTCACGGTATCGGTGTCGCTATGTATGCATTACTGACCGTAATCGGGCTGGCAGTCATCATTGAATCCACCCCCTGGCTTTTTAATCTGATTAAATACGCAGGTGTGCTTTTACTGTTATGGCTGGCTTATAAAGCATTAACATCCAAATCATCATTTGCTGAAATGATCACACAGGAGACAAAAGTATCAAAAAGACAGAGTTTTCGCGAAGGTCTGCTGATCGCTTTCCTTAATCCCAAACTGGCGATATTTTTTCTTGCTCTGTTCAGTCAGTTTGTTGATGCACAGGCCGGCTGGGAGCAGAATGTTATTTTAGTCGCTACCGTCAGCGGTATAGATACTCTATGGTACTGCCTGACTGCTCTTCTTTTATCTCAGTCAGCGATACTGACTAAACTGCGCAGTAACGTGCACATTGTTGAAAAAGTAACGGGCATGGCGTTATTAGCCGTTGCCGCCCGCATCGCTTTTTAAAAAGGCTTAACTATCTAACCGTTAATTACAAACGGTTAGATTCAACTGACTTTATAATACTGGTCAAGAAAAGAGTTGTGCTACATTTATATGATGTTCAGAAGTAAATAACCTCACCTGAAATTAATCTAGCTCCTATTCTTAATTACGATAAGGAAATCAAAATGAAGATACAGCTGACTGTTCTTGCATTTATTTCGTTATTTTTAGCAGCTTGTTCTGACTGGGGTAAACAAGACGCTGTTGTTCACAGCCCTGCCAAACCTCGAGACCGTATTGTTGAACAGCAGGATCCGCTTGCACAGCACTACCACAGCCAGGTTAAACCGATACTCGAAAAACGCTGTGTGGTTTGTCATGGATGTTATGATTCCCCCTGCCAGTTAAAACTCTCTTCGCCGGAAGGGATTGAACGCGGCTTTTCACCGGAATTAGTTTATGCAACGCGTTTTCATGAGACAGCACCGACTCGTTTATTTATTGACGCTCAACATACACAAGAATGGCGTGATAAAGGTTATAAATCAGTATTAAATGAGCGCGACCAAACTCCTGAAATTAATCTTGAACAAAGTGTGTTACTGCAGTTACTTGCACAAAAAATGGCTTATCCGTTACCTGACGTTGAAGTATTATCTGAAAAGGATTTTGATTTTTCTTTAGATCGAGAGCAGCAGTGTCCAGATATCCATTCAGTGAAGAAATACCAGGAAGATTTCCCGTTGGCCGGTATGCCGTACGGTTTACCTAACTTACAGTCGAGTGAGTTTAGTACCCTAACCGAGTGGATAAAATTAGGCTCTCCCATGGCTCAACCAAAACCGCTGAGCAGTTCATTACAGAAAGAGGTAGATCAATGGGAGCAGGTATTTAACGGCACAGATCATAAATCCCAGCTGATTAATCGTTATATATACGAGCATCTTTTTCTTGGACACCTCTACTTTTCTGAGCTGCCCGTTAAAAAAGGACAATTGCCTGTGTATTTCCGTTTAGTTCGCTCAACGACTCCCCCCGGTGAAGCAGTTAAAGAAATTGCCAGCCGCCGTCCTTATGATAATCCCAATAGAGATCAGTTTTATTATCGTTTACGTCAAGTTACATCGACGATATTAACAAAAACACACATGCCTTATGCATTAAATCAACAACGTTTAACTCGCTGGAATAAGTTATTATATCAAGCCCCTTTCTCAGTCGAATCTTTACCGAATTACGATAACGGCAGTAACCCTTTTAAAGTGTTTGCTGCAATTCCAGCTGATGCACGTTACCAGTTTATGCTTGATGAAGCAGAGTTCACTATTATGGGCTTTATTAAAGGTCCAGTGTGTCGAGGTCAAACTGCACTTAATGTTATCCAGGATAAATTCTGGGTGTTTTTTACCGATCCCGATAATATTAAAAGTAAAGGTTTCGATAAATTTTTCTATGAACAAGCAGACAACTTAGCGCTGCCGTCGGATTATAGTGCTAATCACCGTGCGCGAAAATCATGGAAAAAATTCGCCAAACGTGAAAAAGCTTATATCGCGGCCCAGAAAGAGATTTTAAGACAGATAAAAGATCCTGATAAATATTTAGGTTTTAATAGTTTATGGAAAAATAACAATAATGCGTCTCTGACTATTTTCAGACACTTCGACAGTGCCGTAGTGGTACGTGGATTACAGGGGCAAACACCAAAAACAGCCTGGATCATCGACTATCCAGTGTTAGAGCGGATCCATTATCTCTTAGTTGCCGGCTATGATGTGTACGGATCAATCCACCATCAACTTGTTACTCGTCTGTATATGGACCTTTTGCGTATTGAAAGTGAAATAGCATTTATCACCCTGCTGCCGAAAGAACAACGTCAGTCTGAAATTGAATCCTGGTATCTAGAATCAACAGAAGATTTAGAGGAGTTTATTGATGATACCAGCTTCTTTTTCGAACAAAAGAACAGCGTTACATATAAGACAGACCAGTCTAAAAAAGAGTTATTTGATAATTTAAAAGAACGTTATAAAACGGCAGAGCAATACCGGTTAGATATAACTAACGGGCCGTTAACGGGATTAAATAAGCTGCCGAATGCAGCTGTGCAGCAGCTGGCACAATCAAGCTTCATTATTGTTGAAGATATAAATGACATGCCGCAATTATTTACTCTGCTCCGCCATAACGAGCGCAGTAATATTTCAACACTGCTGTTCGAAAAGAAAACCACTCGTCCTCATTTAGACAGCGCAGAAGTATTTAAAGGCTTGATAGTCAGTTACCCGGAGATAATCTTCAAACTAAATAAACATCAGCAAAAAGACTTTGTGCAGCAGTTACAGCAGGTTAATAATGCTGCAGGTTATAATCAGTTGTTAGATGATTACGGCGTACGTCGTACTAATCCTGATTTTTGGAAAGTCAGTGATTTATTACATCAAACTCATCTGCAGAAAAATCCAACCACTTACGGCTTGTTTGATTATAACCGTTTAGAAAACCGTTAATCCTTTGCCCGTGAAACAGCTGACAGTTCGTTTCACGGGTATTATTCTGGCCAGAAAGAATGCTTTTATGAATTCAGTTTTTTGTCTTTTACTGCAGGCCTGCGAACAAAAGTAAAACCTCCTTTTAACCTTGCTTTTGCCGCCATTCGCAGCTTAAATAATATTTATCAATAATTTATAAGGAAATAATCGTGCTTAAACATATTATCCCTCTGTTAGCCGTTTTCTTTTTATTTTCCTGTGCCGGCCTGCCGGACAATACCAGCAGTAAAAGTTACGCAATGAGTAAATCTCAAGAGAGTCAGTTAACCATGGCGCTTGATGAAGAACGTAGGCTGCTCGGTTTAAATAATGATGACGCGTTAATGATGCTGCTTGAAGACGGCGTTGATGCTTTTGTTGCTCGAGTTTCCCTGATTAATGCGGCGCAAAAGAGTGTAGATCTGCAGTATTATCAATATCACTCTGATTTAAGTGGAGGGCTGTTAACGGCAGCTTTATGGCAGGCGGCTGAGCGAGGGGTGCGCATACGACTGCTTGTAGATGATATGGATTTAGCCGGCAAAGATATTGATATTGCTAAACTGACTGCTCATCCAAATTTTGAAGTACGCATTTTCAATCCGTTTTTACGTGATAAAAGACGCACTCGACAGTTTATTACCGGTTTTGGTTCAGTAACACGTCGAATGCATAACAAAACGTTCACGGTAGACAGCAGTATATCCATTTTAGGCGGGCGTAATATAGGAGACCAATATTACGGCGCACACTCAGATGTTGCTTTTGGAGATTTAGATATTGCTTTTACAGGCGGCGTTGTACAAGAGGTGCAGACTTCTTTTGACTTATATTGGAACAGTGAAATCACCTACGGCATCAATTTATTAAATGATTACCAGCCGTCAAAAAATGACTTAAAGGAAGTCGGTCAAACTTTACAGTCCTTCATAGAGGAACACCGGGATTCTCAATATGCGCAGGCACTGCGTGAAAACGATTTAATAAGTTTAGTGAAAAAAGATATAGTAAACGAATATACGGGTAATGCAGAAGTCTTATATGATGACCCGTTAAAAGTTGTCTCTTCACGTGAAAAAACAGAATACCACCTGACTCCAAAATTACGCCCTTACGTAAATAATGCAAAAGACGAACTCGTAATCGTTTCACCTTACTTTGTACCAGGAGATGAAGGTGTTGCGTTATTCGGCGATCTGGTAAAAAAAGGTGTAACCGTTAGAATTTTAACCAATTCGATGAAATCCAATGATGTCACCATAGTACACTCTGGTTATTCAAAGTACCGAAAAGCATTATTAGCACTTGGTGTAGAATTATATGAAGTCGATAGCACCCGTATAGATGTATTAAAAAAATATACCGATAAAGCTGCCTCTTCAACCGCATCCAAACTCACATTACATGCTAAGTATTTTGTCATTGACCGTAAGGTTACTTTTATTGGCTCAATGAACCTTGATCCTCGTTCGCGAAGTGAAAATACAGAAATAGGTGTGATTGCAGAATCAGAAAAATTAGGGGCTTTTATTGTTAAGGATTTTGACAGTATCGTTAAAGACGGGGCTTTTAAATTATCACTTAAAGAAGGT
Source organism: Psychromonas aquimarina ATCC BAA-1526 (assembly GCF_000428725.1). GTDB lineage: Bacteria > Pseudomonadota > Gammaproteobacteria > Enterobacterales > Psychromonadaceae > Psychromonas > Psychromonas aquimarina. The sequence continues at coordinate 87,065 of NZ_KE386791.1, read as the reverse complement.
GAGATTATCTGGACTCAAAAGGATGGAGACGAAATAAGAACCTATAACAATGATCCTTACAGCAGCTGGTGGGATCGCTTTAAGAACGGTTTCCTGCAGTGGTTACCTGTAGAATCACAGCTTTAACTTATTAACCGCCATGTAAACTGCAGCTTACATGGCGGTTCTGGATATACCTATCGAAATTTATGCATATTTAGACGCAGACACTGCCAGCCTCTTATAAATATTTATATAAAGATCAATAATTACTGCGCAGTCCATCTGGTTTAAACTGACTACGCCGGCATATACAGCACTTTCTCCTTTACGCGGTTCTATTGTATTCAGCTGCAGTTGAAGCTCATAATAATCGCTTATTAACTCTCTTGGTAAATCTCTTGCGGGCACAATATTAGCAATGATTTGATAAGCTCTTAACATACGGCTTTTTGTGCTTCCGCTGCCGCACAGAATATGCAGTGCGCTGTGAAACAACTCTCTCGTTTTTACAATACTCATAACAACTCCAGCGGTCTGTTTAACCAGTAAATGAATGAAATATGGAATAGTTTTGCCGAACCATAATCCTCTGTCACTGAGCCGCCTATGCATTTTATTTTAAGCAGGCAGATACAATTTTATATCAGCCCGCGTCATAATATTTAGCGAACCTAATAATAAAGCCACTGCTTCCCGCAGAAAATTCCGCTTGGGATAGACTATCAAATCCCGCGGATTTATCAGCCTGAGCAGTATTAACAGCAATATTAATAAGCCTCTAATCTTTGACGGCACTAATATATGCAACGAAGCCTCAAAGAAACAGCAATTGGAATGTATATAGCAGATCAGGCGGGATAAATGAGGTAAATCTTCCCAGACACAACAAGGCGGAAGTCAAACAGTGTAGATACTCTACATTAATGGCTGATAAAAAAAATAGTCTCAGCCTTTCGGGTTAAGTCTAAAAACAGCCCACTCTGCATTGCTCAACAGGGGCAAACTTCAAAGGTGAACAGACTCTAATCACACAAGCCCTTAAACATGTCAGTATGCTCTACAAATTGTTTAGGTGTAACATCGTGTGCTTTTTTAAAGGCTTTAGAAAAACTTTGCGGATTACTAAACCCTAACTCTTTACTGATCTGCTCTGATAGTTCACCTTTTGCCAGCATTTGCGGGGCCAGATTATAAAGCAGTTGATATTTAACTAAGTCTGAAAAGCTGGTGTTCTCTTTTTGCAAACGCCGCTGCAGAGTCAGCGGTGATATCATAAGTATTTCAGCGATAAACTCTAACTTTGGATAACCAAAAGCTCTCGCATAATTGATCAGCTCATAAACACAGCGTACAAAATCATCAGCCGCAGGAATGTTAATATAGCTCAATATATCCATCTGATTTATGCGCACCTTGGGTCGGAATTTAGTCTTTTCAGGAGCTAATTTACTCATACTGCCTGCCGAAAACCAGACTTCGGTCTGCTTGGCATTCCAGATAACATCACAGCCCAATATCTGCTGCATTTCTCCCGGCTCTCCTAGACAAGAGCCAGGCAGATGAACAGCAATCGGCGCATAACTCTGGTCATGATATAAACGCAGTAAATGGATAAATGTCCAGGCCCCTACAATCCCGTCCTGTAAACGTTCTTCAGAAACCGTAAGTTCTGTTCGATAACACCACTTGAATATGCCGCCGCTGCGGACTGTTCTGGCGTCACAGCCTGACTGAAGGCATTTAAACAACGAGTTAAAGCGCATCAGAGCGGTAAAAAATACCGGGGAGGAACAGACAATAGAGTCTAAGGGAGCAAAGTTTTTTAACTGCATTTTTGAGCAGCCCTTAGCAATAAAAAGTTCATCACTGATGCCCTCTTCAAGAATGCCGAAAAAACGGGTCATTTCTGTTAACGGCATTAACCGCATATGGTCGTTGAAAAGACTTACCGGAAGGTTTACTTTTTTTATGCAGCCGCCGTAATAATCATCCATGGCTTTAATAAAAAGCCAAAAAACGCCGGTTCTTCCAAACGCTGTCGCATTAGCTGTTGACATAAGCATCCTTTTACTGAAAATCTCAAAGAGTGGCTTATATCAAGATTAGCACTGACCACAGCAGTTTCATAAATTTTTTTGAAATGAAAAAATCCCCTTTAGCCTGCACTAAAGGGGATAGAGTTACATAGAGTAGAAGAAGTATATTTGCGATTTCATGCGGATAATAATTCCCCGGACAGGGTCGAGGAAATCAAGAAAGCTCATCGGCTTTTCTCCTGATATCCAGGCCAGGCCAACAGCTCCCACCGGAAGATCTCTGCCTTGTGTTTCATCAATTTTTAAGCGCACCAAATGGTGCTTATTACTGGCATTCAGAGCCGTTGTCTGACGCACGTTAGTTTCTTTTGCCACTAATGAGCCTTGTGACTCTCCTGTTGCTTCAATAATACCTTCAACTCGAGCATTAAAGATTTTTCCCGGGTAAACCGCACTGGTAAACTCGGCTTTTTGACCAACTTTGACGTTACGGATAGCCTGATGGTTAACTCTCATCAATACGTATTTTTCGTCTGTATACATCTGAATTCTAGGCATAGCACCGATATACTGCCCTTCCCGCATGATAAAGTTAGTGACATAACCATCGTCTGGTGCATAAATTTTAGTGCTGTCCAAGTTCCAGTTTTGCTGAGCCAGTGTTTCTACAGCACGAGCCAGCTCTGTTTGTTCACTTTTAACCTTGAGCTTAGATTTTTTAATTTCAAGCTGGTTTTTAGTGACTGTCATTTCTGACTTTTTCAACTCGCTTATTAAAGCATTAACCTTTGCCTGAGCCACTGTAACCGATGTCTGCTGCTCATCCAGTGTGCTTCGGGTTACAGTATCCGGCGCTTTGTTGTTTTGAGTTATATAACGCTCTAAGGTTGTTTTTTTCCATGCAAAATCACGTTCTGCAGCATTTAATTTAGCTTCACTAATGCTGATATCAGCCTGTGCACTCTCAAGTTTCTGCTCAGCAATAAGAACTTCCTCCAGCGCAACATTAACTTCAATTTCTTTCGTATCCACATCAACCTGTGCTTGATTTACAGCGATTTGAAAAGGTTCATCTTCCAGCTCATATACCAGCTGCCCTTTACTCACTCGTTCATTAGGTTTGATATAGATAGCCTTAACATAGCCTTTTACCTGGCTGGAAGCAGGCCTCAACTGAATATGAGGAGACTGAACCAGAGATCCTCCGGACATATCCATAGGCGTAAAATTAAGCAGTCCTACCCAGACAAACAATAACCATAGAGTTCCTCCTAAATATGCAAAAATCTTAGAAAATTTGTTCCAGGGCATGCCGACTAAACGCAGCAGGAAAATAAATAATGACCAAACAGCTAAACCTTCAAGCATTTTATTACTCCTCAATCTTATTGTTGTTGTCGGCGTCGGTTTCCTGCCAAATATTACGAATTTTTCTAAGAATTTTTTCGCCGTCAACAAAAGCGACAATTACCGCAACGACCCATACCCAGTGCCAGACAAAACCAATCCAGGTAAGCGCAGTTATAAGCCCAATTTGCTGGTGCTCAGTTTGATGCGCTTTATGTATAGGCAGCTCATGAATTTTCCAAAAACCAGCAGCAATGGCGACAATAGAGCCAACCATCACAACTGCTGCTGCGATGTGCAGACCTGTATCGACTCCTGTTTCTACAAACGGCATACTAATTAAGCTCATACTTTTCCTCTATGTGTTTAAGTGATGAGCGTAGTTTCTTCTATAACCAGGGAAAATATTAGCAAATGGAACATTCGAGGCTGCTTTAGTGTGTTTTTTGATTGGATTGTTCTTTTTCGCGTTACCAGGACAGATGCAGATAACAGGGAAAATCACACAAAGTCGAGTGAAGTATAAAATGAAGGTACTGCAGAATAAGACAAATTTTAGCTGCTTGTAAGTTTGCAGTAATTAAGCAGGTATAAAAGACAATTTTATCTCCTGACTTATAAATTCAATTCGTTTACCTGCACTACTTTTGTGTCTTTCTATAAGCCTTTAATTCAGCAGAGAGCCAGTCCCGACTTTTTATTGGCGCTTTATTGCCGCAGTGAACTTTATAAAATTTACCCGACATCTTACTTTGAGTCGCGGAATATTTTATAAAGTCTTCAGTTGACTGAATATCATCCGAAAAATACTCATACTTCTTGTTTATATGTTCAGCTGCTTTAGTCCCATTGTGTATAGTACCATTTCGCTCATATTTACAGTCAGTTGCAGCCACAAAGCGTATAAGGTGGTCAATTTCATCTTGAGTTGAAGAAAGCACATTTAAAGAAAATAGAGATAACAAAATTAATAATAGATTTTTCACCTTCAGCTCTCCACCTAAGAAGCGTAAATGCACAAAACAGCCGCATTATACTATCGTATTTTAACGGGCTGTAAATCGAATTATAGTTTGCATTTAGGCAAACAGTTATTAGTAAATTTTTGAAGATTTAGGCGATATGAACATGATAAGTTCAACACATTCAATAAGCTAAGTATTGATGTAGTCGTACAGCTGGACAATCAAAATAATCCCCCCACTTTCAAAAAGAATATATGCCCTTAGAATTAGATCAGGAGCTGAGCAGTTTTAAGAACACGCCGCATACGTGCATTATTTTAGTATTGTGAATACCCTTAAGCATCCTAAAATCGGACATTCAGAAGTTCCCCCCTTTAGCTTCTTTAGTTATGCTAACTTATGAATGTCCGTTTTTATTAAGTTCAATTCATCATATAAGTTATATTAAGAGAAAACATTTCACCTTCAAATCGAGACTCTGCACCATATTCTTTAGTGTAGTTAAACGCGAGGTTCCATTGATTATCAAACCAGTATGCAGCCTGTATACCCAGCCCGTGTACTTCTGATTTATTCCCAATATCAGAGCCTAAGCGCTGATTCAAGTTGTTGAGAGAGGACGGCAGGTCATCTCTGTGCATTTGCCACTGACTGTAACCACGGATACCGACTTCAAATTGCGGGCTCAAGTATTGGCTCCATCCATACTCAATAGTAAGGTGATCACCCGGTGTCACTCCGCTCTGGTCAACTTCGCTGTGAATCTCATAGGTGGCGGCAAGCATTAAGGCTGTCGCCTGGTCCATCATGTAATAATACCCGGCAAGTTGAAACTGAGTTGTCCACATATCTAGAGTAACATCCTCATCACCTACCGGTGCGTACACACCCACACCAAGCGTAACGTCGTAATTTTTATTCAGCCAGCTAAGCCAAAGCGGTTGAATGTAGAGATCACCTAGTCCTTGATCTTCTTCCTCCTCGAAGTCGTTAGACAGGTAAACCGGGTTGAAGTAAAAACTGTAACGCGCCCCCAGCACTTCCCAGTCCGTCACCCACAAGAACAATGGTGCAATACCGCCTGAGCTAAGTTCAGCATCGATATCTTTACCTGAGCTTGTCGTGAGGGTGTCACTTGTGTAATAGAAATTATACTGCTCATACACAAAACCGGCCTGATCAGGCACAGTAAGGTCACGGATATTGGAAATTGCCGGTGCATAATGACCTGCGCCGACGACTCCGTCTGCAAGTGCGGGGCCGGCAAATCCTGCAGCAGCCAGGGCCAGCAGCATTTTCCATTTATTCTTCTGAGAAGTGCCGCGTCCAGCTTTAATTTCGGTGTCTACAAACGGCATACTGATTAAGCTCATACTTTTCCTCGGTGTGTTTAAGTGATGAGCGTAGTTTCTTTTATAACGAGAAAAAATATTAGTGAATGGAACGTTTAGGGCAGCTTTACTGAGTTTTTTGACTGGATTGTTCTTTTTCTCCATCACGAGCCAAGCAAATGAAGCGCAATAGCTGTCCTTTAGAAGAAAAAACTATATACAGAAAAAGAAATGAATCAGATAATTAGGCGGAATGGTATGAAGTATTATCTTTACATGGTCAGCGATAGAAAGTTGTTTTTCGGATCCACGTCAATAGAACTGCAGACTTTTTCAATTCTACCTGCGGCAGCCGCCTTAAGTCGTGTTAAACAAATAACTGACTTATTAATTTACTAAAAACAGGATTTAATCCAAGACAATGCAGTTTCCTCATCAGCAAATGTTGAAAATACTAATCCAGCATCTTGGTAACATTTTTTATATTTATCTTTCATAAGTAAGCCGCCCTCAATGTTATTTGAAAAAACATATGCGCTGGCTATTGGTACTAAATCACGCGCTTTCATGGATTTCAAATAAGCACTAAATTCAAGGAAAAAATTATCCACAGCCATGCAGGAGTCCTCAAAAACAACAACCTCCCCCCAGCTCCTAACATTACTCTGCACTTCTATTAAAGCATCAGGTTCAATTGCTTCAAGGACGCTAAAAAACTCACTATTAAACGGGCCCCACGCTCGATAAATAATGATATTTTCATCAACAACAGAGAATTCAACTCGCCCATGAGGCCTGAATGTTTTGTAACTCACATTGTCAGTACTATATTTTTTCATTGCCAGCTGCTCACTGTTAGATACATTTGAGTAATCGGAATTATATATTAATACCTGCGGCAGGCTGCCCGGCGCCAGTACATCTACTATCCATACATAAACTGCTTAATACCAGTAAAGGCAAACTGTACCCCCATGGCAATCACTATTACGCCCAGGTAACTAGTTATCATTTGCCGGCCCAGGCCGATTTTACTCGATCTTTTTGGCAGATAGGAGACAGCTAACAGGACACATAGCAAGACCACTGTCACAACTGCAATCGCAACTAAAGAAGATACTGGAACCCCTACATCACTGTGACTAGATGAAATAGTAATGACCCCGGTAATAGTACCCGGGCTGGCCGCAAATAAAATAAGCGGTGAAAGGCTCACATCTTTATCATGTTCAAGCTGATCAGCATTTCCTGCAGAGCCGCCGCTCTGCATCAGCATCTTAATCCCGATAAATGATAAGATACCGCCTCCGGCAATGGCAAAAGCATCTAAAGAAACACCAAATAACGCTAAAATATTTGCACCAAATAATGCAGCTAAACCAAGTACTATACAAACCACAAAAGCAGTTTTAACAGCACACACAGCAGGATTAACCAGAGCAAGTAATGTAACTATAGCTTGTAAGTTATCTTTCATAGATTCTCCATGGTAGATGATTTTCATATTAGAAATGGCTAAATATTAGTTTGTATTTGCACCAATATGATAATGAAGCTTATTTAATGATAGTCACCTGCAGCAAAGTTGATTAGAAAAACAAATAAATGCATCACATTTCAGATATGTAAATAACTTTGTTTATACGGAAAATGTTTCAAACTGAGTCATTCGCTTTTTTGATACAAGTTTAGATCAAATAACTTATCGCGAATAACCCAGAAACGGCCGCTCTTTCTGGCAATCACAACCTGCGGCGGACGCAGCCTATGCTCATTATTAACCACCTTTGAAGGAGCGGTATCGGTAAACGGCCGGTGACGATCAATCAGATGTGCATTGATAAATCTATTAAGAAATTCAGATTTATGCGCTTTAGTCGACAGCTGCCAGAATTCGTTTATTTCGGCATTCTGATCACTGATATAAGTGACCTTAAGCTGCGGTTTTCCAAACTTGTTTTTACCTGCTTCTAATCTTAAATCAACACATCTCATAATAAGCGCATCTTTGAGTTTCATAGCTTCACGCAGTTTTTTATCCGGATCCACCAGCACATGGTCACAGTCATGACAGCGCCGTGCGGCAATATCATTATCAGCGCCGCACATATCACAAAATTTTGCGCGAAAACGGTAGCCGCAGATATTACGCTCACCGCTGTCATTTTCACTATAACCCTGACACTGCCTGCCGTAATGCTCAAGTACAAAGCCGGCAGTATCCAGTTTGCCCCAGAAGTTATTATTAAAGCGGCATGCCGGACAGGGAATAGTAACAATTTCACTGTCACTATCGGGTTTCGCATCTCCGACTTCAGGCTGATATAAATCATAACAGTTACCGGCAAACTCCATCACCAGGCAGTCTTTCTTACCTGCAGACAAACGCAAACCGCGGCCGACAATCTGCTGATATAAACTAATAGACGCAGTCGGACGCAGAATAGCAATAAGATCTACATGCGGTGCATCAAAACCTGTGGTTAAAACCGATACATTAACCAGGTATTTTATCTTCTGCTGTTTAAACGCATTAATAATCCGGTCACGTTCATCCAGCGGTGTATCACCGATTACCAGTGCCGCATTTTCTCCCTTCAGATAAGCCATTATCTCCTGTGCATGATTAACCGTCGACGCAAAAATCATCACGCCGAGGCGGTCTTTCGCTGTCTCTATCACCTGCCTGATAATCATCGGGGTTACACGCCCTGACTTTTTAACTACACTGTCGAGCTGCGCTTCCTGATAATGTCCGGAGGCTGAGGGCTTAATACTGGAAAAGTCATAACCTATAACCGCCATATCCATCACCTTAGGGCGCGTCAGATATTTTTCATCGAGCAGAAAACGGATCGGCAGATCAAATATGCAGTCGCGAAAAAAACGTTTTTCTAAGCTGCGTACCTGACCGCGGGTATGATACTGATAAATCCAGCCGAGTCCGAGACGGTATGGTGTAGCAGTAAGTCCCAGTATTTTAATATGCGCATTGGTTGTCTGCAGATGTTTAATCACCCTTTGGTAGGCGCTGTTTTCGTCCTGCGGCACGCGGTGGCATTCATCAATAACCAGCAGGGAAAACTGCTCGCTGAACTGTTCCAGACTGTTAACGATAGACTGTACCGATGCAAACACCACCTGATGATGTGTTTCTTTACGCCCCAATCCGGCAGAGAAAATTGACGCCTGCAGACCGTAACTTTCATACTTGCTGTGATTCTGCTCCACCAGCTCTTTAACATGCGCCAAAACCAGCACTCTGCCTTTTGCCAGACGTGCCAGCTCGGCAATTATCAGGCTTTTCCCCGCACCGGTGGAAAGCGCAAGTACAGCCGGTGTACTGTTTTTACGAAAATAATGAATGGTCGCTTTAACGCTGTCTTGCTGATATGGACGAAGAGTATACATAAATAGAAAAACTGATTAGTCACTTAATAGGGAAAAACGCAGTTTAACCTGACAGCAGCTGAATCATCAAACAGACTTTTAAACTAATTAAGAAAACTAAAAATCGATGCAGACACAGACAGGACAGTGATTAAATAATAGATCTGCACTAAAATAGCAGTTAGGGCCTGTTTATCTTTGCTCTTTGTTCCTGCTGGAGGCTATTTTTATGCTCAGCAAGGCAGAAGTCATACAGTGTAGTCACTCTACATTAATGACTGATAACGAAGTTGAGTGTAAAAATAGCCCCAGCCCTTCGGGTTGAGGCTGAAAATTCCTCACTCTGTGTTGCTCATCATTCATTTAGAACAACTAAACTTCATTCTTCGCGCCTTGATTGAGAAACTTTCAGGCTCAACAGGGGCAATTTTCAAAGATAAACAGGCCCTAATGAAAAGGAATAAATTATGATTAGATTAGAGCACCTCAATCTGGTAGTTAAAGATATCCAGATCAGCCTTGCATTTTATCAGGCGGCTTTCCCTGAATGGATAATTCGTGACGGCGGTGAATCCGAATGGTATGGAAAGCCGAGAAACTGGATCCACTTCGGGGATAACAATTTATACCTGACATTAAATGATAACGGCGAGCAGGATGCTCGAAAATTAACCGGCCATCAGGTAGGTATCGCACACTTTGCTTTTGAAGTAGGTGATGTTGAAGGCCTTACCCATCGTCTGCAGAACGCAGGGTTTAAGCCGAGAATACGCGGACCGGAACACCCTTTCCGTCAGAATATCTATTTTCTCGATCCCGACGGTAACGAGGTAGAGTTTGTACAGTATTTCAGCGATCTTACCGAGCAGAGAAATCTAAATATTTAAATCCGTGATACAAAAATACCGCGCTGTCAGAAGCGCGGTATTTTTATATCATCTGCTTAAGGGCGGTCAAAGAAAGCTGTTATTTTATTTCCTGCTTTACAGCTTCAACAATGGCATCAGGATCTGCTAAATATGCTGAGTGATTCAGCAGTACCGCATTATCACCCGAGGCTAACAATAGAGCAGGAAATGCATTTGTTCCCATAAACTCGCGAAGCTCTTGAATATCAGACTGAGTATATAAAGCTTCATCGCTTAACTCTTCTCTGAAGATTTTATTCGGAGGTGACAGTTTAAACTGCTCGATCAGCGCATTAAAGTCATGCTTGCAGCCGAAAGCATTGCCTTTAATGAAATGCTCTTTCTGCAGTGCATTTAATACTGCTAGACTTTTCTCCGGCTGTTTATTCTGCAGCCAGGCCATCAGGTTAGCCGTCATGGTTGAGTCTTTAGGGCTGTCGGCAAAACGGATATGCTCCTGACCGAATTTCACCGAACTCTGGCGCGAAGCATCATCCACCTGCTTATAACCGGCACTGTCACTACCGTCATAATGCGCACAATGCCAGACATGAATGATCATTTCCGGGTATGCTTTTTCAAGCGCATTAAGCAGCGGCAAAGTTGCGTAGCTCCAGGGACAATGAGAATCGTAAATGAAATATAACTCAGGAATCATTAGGTAGAACCTTTTCAATATAATAAATTAGGCCGATCTTAAATAGTTTAAACCTAATATACAATTAACAATTACGCTTATTCACAGAAGCAGCTGCAGGCGCACAGATATCTGCAGCAAACAGAACAAAACTTATGCTTTAGGTTTTCAATCTGCCCAGATGTTCATGCTGGGATTTAACTAACTCAGCCAGGGTATTACTGCTGTGCAGAGCCTGATCTGAAAGCGCAGCCAGCTCAGATGTCGAGTCTGAAATTCCAGTAATATTATTATTTACCTCTTCGGTTACTGAACTCTGCTGTTCAGCAGCGGCTGCAATATGAGTAACCTGATCAGAAACTTCACCAATCTGTCCAACCATTTCATTTAGTGATGCGAGCGATTCCTGAGTTTTAGTTACAGCAAGCTGCGCCTTCTCAGTACCCTGTTCGATAACATCTGATGCGCTGCTGACATCAAGCTGCAGTGAATTAATAAGTTTAGTTATATCATCAGTTGAACTTTGAGTTCTTGAAGCAAGCGATCTTACTTCATCAGCCACCACTGCAAAACCTCTTCCCTGCTCGCCGGCGCGGGCGGCCTCTATGGCGGCATTGAGTGCCAGTAGATTTGTCTGTTCGGCAATGGAGCGGATCACCTCAACAATACTACTGATATTATCACTGCTGTCAGATACTTTGCCGACGGCATCTTTGGCCTGTATTGACTCTTCCGACATGGTAGTCACATACTGCATCGCCATCTCTAAACCCTGCTCACTGTTTTTGACATTACGGCTCATGGAGTCCGTTTCAGCGGCTGTCTGCTCAGAGGCTTTTGCAACTTGTAATGCTGCCGCGCTCATCTGATTGACTGCGGTAACCACACTTTCAATATCTTTATACTGATGATTAACATTATCACGGATATTTTCAGCGATCTGTGCAACCGATAAACTTTCCTGCTGCGTTTGTCCGGCAAGCTCTTTTAGCTCCACAATTAATAATTTAAGCTTAGAAATAAATGCGTTAAAACCACTGCCCAGCGCAATCAGCTCGGCATGAGATTCAACCTCAATTGTCTGGGTCAAATCCCCCTCGGCACTGCCCAGGTTTTCCACCCTGCTCTGAATTATTTTCAGGGGTGAGATAATGCTGCGGATAACTATCCATATACTGAATACCGCAGCAACGGAAACCAGTATACCTAAAGTAAGCTGCAGACTGCCTAGTGACTGTGCCATTGAAGACATATCCGCATTTACCTCTATGGAGCGTTTAAAAGCCGCATCTTTAGGGATTTGAATAACTAATGACCAGCGGCTGCCCGCTAAGGGAATATCAATCGCGTGCGATACTGCGATCTGCTGTGCATTTTCAAAATGCCCTTTATTTTTATGCAGTGTCAGCAGCGTAGAAGCAAGTTCAGCACTGACCGCCTCCTTAAGGGGGCGGGATATTTTGTCATAATGACTGGCTGCAACAATTAAACCTTTACTGCTCAGCAGGGTAACCTTGGCCTGCCCCTGATAAAGGTTATCTGACAACTCTTTTATTAACTTCTGAAATATCGGTAAATTAATATCCACACCGATCAAACCGGAGAATTTACCGTTTTTAATTACCGGTACAGTTAATGAAGTCATAAGGACCTTGTTACCCGGCGTTACTTCATCCAGATAAGGTTCCATTAAACACGGCATTTTGTTGTCTCTGGCACACAAATACCATTCAGATTTACGGATACCGAACTCATTAACGCCGGCCAGGTATTTTTCATCGGCATCATCAACCTGTTCCTGTTCAATGGTGCCGTCACTGTTACGCAGAAAATACAGCTCTAAAGTACCAACGCCCGGCACACTATGGCTAGTGTCTGAAAGATTCAATGCATCATCATCATCGAAGCCGTCTGCTTCAAACTGTGCATACATAGAAGATAACTGCTTATTTTTCTTTAAAATCGCACCGACACTGGCCTCTACGGTTTCACGGCTTAACAGCTCACTACCGGAGAGCTGCTCAACGGTACCGGCAAATGAATAAGGAATGCGGTACGCTTCATTGATAAAACCGGCAACCATCTGCCCGTATTGATCTGCTTTTGCTTCTAATTTCGCAATAGCCTCTTCATTAATAGCCTGCTCAACCTCTGTACTTATATCAGCATTTTTACTGCTGAGCGCCCACCATAAACTGACAGATAAAATACTGATTGTCGCCAAAAAAAGGCCCGAGGTGATCCAGAGTAATTTAATACTGATGGATAATCTTTTCATTGTATCCTCCTGACACATTTTCTAAATAACCGGCACGTTACCAAGAGAATATGCACCTTTTAATATTTAGGCAAATTACCCTCAGCACACGCTGCAGTGCTTGAATTTAACAGCGTGCTGCAAGCTGCATTGTCTGTCAGAAAATAATGCGCACGAGCAAAGTTTGTTATTACAAAAATTATTAATTAGAGCTGTTCTGCTGCACTTGCTGAAATACCCGAGGGCGCTTATTCTAATGATGTCTTCTTGATAAATTTTCCTGATAAAAGGTCATAGATGTGATTAGATACCATGCTTAACTTTATAAAGATTATGCGCAGCTGGAGCATGCTGCTTTGTATCGCGCTGATTTTATTTACCGCTGACACAGTATCTTTAAAACTGCGGGCTGCAGATACTTCCGCAGAGCCTGCTCTTATTATTGCAAACTCCAAAGCCTGGAAACCTTTTTCTTATCTCGAAGACGGTCAGCCGAAAGGATTATTAATTGATTTCTGGCGGCAGTACAGTCTGGTCAGCGGGCGCAAAGTTAAATTTGTCCTGCTGGACTGGCAGGCTTCTTTAGATGCAGTCAGCGATAACCGGGCGGCAGTGCATGCAGGATTATTGTACTCAGATAAACGCGCTGAGCTTTTTGACTTCGGCGCAGACATATTTAATTTACAAACATCAATATATATAAAAGTTAGTCTGCTGGGCTTAATTGAAAAGGATCTTAATAAGCTGCAGCAGGCCGTTGGTGTTGTACAGGGCGGCTATGAACAGGAGTTTGTGTCAAACAATTACCCGAAAATTAAACTCGTGGCGTATATTAATAACCAGTTGATGTTTGACGCTGTTAGAGGCGGTGAAATAACTGCTTTTGTTGCAGATATGCAGGTTGCTAATTTTTATATGGCCGGCCAGAGCGCCGGCTCAAACAATTATGCACCTTATGCCTTTTTATACGATAAAGCCATTCAATTTGCGGTAAAAAAAGGTAATCAGAAGCTGCTGGCGGATCTAAATTTAAACGTTAAAAAAATCAATGAACAGGATCTCAACCTTATCCGGCAGAAATGGATAAATACAGAAACAATAGTACCGCTATGGTTTTATCGGAGTTTAATTTTAGGACTTTTTTTACTGGTGCTCCCCTATATATATATTCTTCGTAAAACAGTCGCAAATCGTACCCGTTCTCTGGCAGAAGCTAACCAGAAATTATTAGCTCAAGTAAATACAGATACACTTACCGGACTTTACAGCCGACGTTTTTTAATGGACAAACTGACCCGCTTAACTCAACCGTCTAAACAAAAAGATTTTGCCCTGTTAATGCTGGATATCGATTATTTTAAAAAAATTAATGATACTTACGGTCATCTGGTCGGCGATCAGGTGCTTTCAATAATATCAAAACGTATCACATCCTGCATACGTCACCAGGATACTCTGGCACGCATCGGAGGAGAAGAGTTCTGTTTAATACTGCAGGGAGTCTGTGAACAGAAAGCAGTTGAGATATGCGCCAAGATAAATAAAAAAATAGCAGAAAACCCGATTAAACATCAATCGGCAGTATTAACCGTTACTATTAGTATCGGTTGTACACTGGTTAAGTCAGGCGCAGATCTGGAACCGTTGTCCCTGCTGCAGCATGCAGATACCCTGCTTTACCAGGCAAAAAATAACGGACGAGATCAAGCCGTGATCTGTACCTACTTACAATAAAAGTTCAGCTAATTGTGAATAGATTCAGGAGTAAAATATCTAGCGGCAGCAGGCAGTTATCTGCGCCTGCTCACAATAAAAGTTCAGCTAATTATGAATAGATTCAGGAGTAAAATACCTGGCGGCGATCTGCTGCAGCTGGCCAGACTGCTGTAATTCGATTAAAGCAAGGCGAAGTATTTCAAGCAGCGGCTTAGAGCTGTTTCGCCGTGATACTCCCAGATAAAGCTCGACTTTGCCGGCAGGTCTGAAACTGGCTTTTTTTATCTTAGGCCATAGACCTCTTTTGGTTATTTCATAATCAACCTGGCAGTCAGTACCAATAAATACATCCATCCTGTCCCTAGAAGCCATTTTCAACAACTGGGTTTCAGTTACCACACCGTGACGAAGAATTTTAGGATCAGAGTTAAACGGCTCAAAATAAGCGGACTCTAATACATAACCTACTTTATACTGATAAAGATCCCGGTACTCTTTAATATCATTGTCTAAGTGTTTCTGCATATAAAAAGCAGGCGAACAGGTATAATATGGAAAATCCACATAGTTGATATATAACGCCCTCTCCTGGGTATATGCCAGGCCGGTCATCATATCAACCCCGCCAAGCCGCATTGTTTTTAAGGCACGGGACCAGGGGTAGCGTTTAACCTTAAATTCAACAGCAGTGAGCTTTGCAACCGCTGCCAGTATATCTATATCAAAACCAGAAAAATTTCCCTGTGCATCAATCATACGAAACGGCGGCCATTCATCACTCGCAACCACTAAAGTTTTTGTATTCGTCCCCTCTCTGTAAAGCAATGCCTTATCCTGTGCATAAGAAAAACTGCAGGTTAACAGCAGAAAAAAACAGAAAAAAACGCTTAAACTTCCTTCAAGCACGAATACAAAACGACGCTTAAGCGCATATTTAAAACACATATACCGACCTGCTTTCAGCAAATAAATAATATTTATATCCCTCTAAATATGTTTATCCATACTCTGTATAAAAAGCACTTAAACAGCAGTTCGAGACAGGGTTAATAGGAGCAGCCTCTACCTAAGCTTAAATAAAAAATGACTGTCAGCGACTGTTAAATTCAGAGATAATATAATCAAGCCCGCCGCTAACGGCTGCGACCTGCGCATCAACACAATCCTGATCGTTAACCTTAGGGCTGTCAGGATAAACCTCCGTGGTCGTAGAATAAACACCATGAGTGAAACCAATACAAAGCCCCAGTTTGCGGCAGTCATAATTGATTACGCCGTTTTGCGCTAAAGGCTCGCCAATGATCTTACCATTATCATCTGACGGCGCTATATGGGTAACTTTTTCTACGGATCTGATAACAGCGCGCTGAAAATTCTCTACTGGATTGTCTATATCACCAACCAGATAAAAACCATCCGGAATATCCCAGTTATTCTGCTCCACAGCATCTCTGGCGGCTAATGCCGGTCTAAATTCAGTGTTATCAGTATCGGTTGTTTCATGTAAATCGATATGCGCTGTAATCTTGGTATTAAGTGACTTAATATAATGCATCAAACAAGCAGCCTCTTGAGACGGACTGCTTTCATAGAAAGAGCGGTTCGGATCTACAGCCTGCGGATTCCAGCGGTTTATCGTCTCGTACCCCCATGGGCTGACACACGGTGCCACAATAATATTAAATTTTTCGGCATAGTCTAATGCCCTGTTTTCCAGAAAGCTGATAGAACCGTGAACTCCGCTGCTTTCATAACCATGAACACCTCCGGTGATCAGAACAGTCGGTTTGCTGTTATCCCGGCATCCTGTTGTCACAATATAAAGCGGATATTGATCCAGGGCATAATCAAGCTGTCCGTACTGAACAATATCAAAACGATCGCTTAAAGAGTTCAGTCTGTTCACTACATTGTCCTGATAAGAACGGTGTTTTTTCTGTCTGGATAACCAGGCTGTTTTCTGCTCTGTTGCCCATTTTTTCAAGGCTGGCTGCGGCTGATTCATGAATGTCCTCATTTGTAGATGTTCGAAAAAACTTATCTATAAAGAAAAGTATATTGGAAATGAGTTGTAAAAGCCCCAATGTATTGAACAACGAATTGTTTAATTACTGGTATTTAGAAAATATTTTATGACGCAGTTTCTGCAGCGACCCCTCCTGGTGCATTTTATTAAGAAGCTGATCCAGCTGCGGCAGTATGGTTATAAAGTCGGATTTGTTGCTAATATACAGATGCCAGTTAGTATGATCCATTAGCGCAGGTATTTGTATAATATCCTGCTCCAGGTTAAAACGTTTTATCTGATAATTCATCAATGCGGCCTGTTCAATGTAGACATCCGCGCGATTGAATTTAAGAAGCTCAAGGATCTTAGTTGAATATAAAACCGTGGTAACATTATGCACGGTCGATAGATTCTGACGGTGCCAGCCGGCCCCGAGTAGATAAACATATCTCAAGTTTTTTAACGCTAATAGCGAATCTAAATTTTTAACTTTCAGCAGCAAAGGTAAATTTTTATTATTAGCACCACTATAAATATAAAAATCAGAAATAAACAACGGCAGTTCCGTTTTGATGCTGTATCTGTCTCTCTCGGCACTGGAAATCGTAAAAAAAGCATCTCTCTGACCTTCTTTTACCATAATCTGACATCTGGCCCAGGGGCATATTTCATAACTGACTTTTATACCCATACGCTGCACTACAATTTCATCTAAAAAGTCTTTTAATATACCTTTAACCTGTTTATCTTCCTGCCAGGAAAACGGTAGATAGTTATCAGAAACAACAACCCGCATCTCTTTAGCAGTACCAAGGGCGCTGAAAAAAAGTAAGCTGGTTAAAACAAGTATATATTTCAAAGCTGCCGCTAACGTCATAAAACACCCAGTATATTTTTCTCTAGTAGATTAATTATACACCCGAAGCACAGCTGTTTTACGCTGCACAGTAGTTAGTTTTATATAAATAAAAAAATCCGCTGACTCTGCAGCGGATTTTGCTTAACTTAACGGCATTATGACTAACATCATTTGTATATTTATTTCTCCGCCGGCGTTGTTAAATCAATTTTATAAACAGCAAAACCAAGATCATTTGTTTCAGCAAGTTTGACCATACTGCGCAGCTGATTTTTCTGTATAAAGCGATCTGCTTTGGCACTGTTCTGAGTTTCAAAACGTACATCAAGCTTGGTTTTTGTATTTATATTTTTAAAGTCCCAGTTATAATCTGCGCGCGGATCAACCATGCTGTCATATCCGCCGCTGTTATTCGGCTTAGACTGTGCACTTATATAAGCAGCTAATGCGTCGCGATTGGCATCAGGAAGCTCCAGTGCAACATATTCAGAGCCGGTACCGGCAAATTTTCCGGAAAATGCACGATAGCTGTTTGCAACCACAATAAACTCTTTCTTATCTAAGTCACTACCGCTGACAACCGTGCCGTCCGTATCTGTGTAAGTTAAGTCAACAATGCGGGAAGCATCTGCATTAACCAGCGCACAGTCACCGTCAAATTTACTCGGCTGGGTAACATCAATTTTATAAGTCACACCGTCAATGACATCGAAGTTATAAGTTCGATGGCCGCCCCAGTTAATTAAATGCTGAGGTGCACTAGAGTCAGGATCGATCTGATTAAACTGATTAGCACTGCACTCTAACCAGTCTTTTACCTGCACACCTGTAACCTTTACTGCCGCCATTGTATTAGGATACAAATAAAGATCCGCGGCATTTTTAAAGGTCAGCTCACCGGCATCTACCTGTACATACTGCGTTGCGTCCGCTTCGGTTGAAAAACGCCCGCCTGCTTTAAACGGTGCGGCGGCAGACAATACCGGAATACCTTTTAATTCAGGCGGTAAATTAGCGCTGACATGTGCAATCTGTGCATCAGCAACAATCTGTACCGTAGGGTCGTCCTGTACAAGTGTTAAAAAGCTGTACATATCAGAAGCGGCCGCACCGATAGGCTGCTCCACAAAATCTAATGTGCCTTGATGCTCTTTTTCTACAGCCTTATGAATACCTGAATCGGCACTCACCAGCTCCTGCTGTGCTGCTCCGTCATAAATTGGACGGGCTTCACTGCGCCCGTCAGTCACAGTCCAGGTTCCTCCTTTAAGCTCAAGTTTAAGATCAACGATGCCTAAATTATCCCCCCAGCGGCCCGGCATAACAGCTGCAACGCCGTTTAACAGCCCTTTGTCAACATCAGTATTCGGCAGGTCAGCATAGTTTTCATGCGGGAAGATTGAATGACTATGACCAAACATAACAGCATCAATGCCGGGAACATTAGTCAGCGCAAATGTAGCATTAGGCGCCATAGGATCACCCGGATTTTCCGTAGAGCCGATCCCCGAATGTGGAATAGCAATAATCACATCAGCGCCCTGCTCTTTCATCTCAGGAATAAATTTTTCAGCGGTTTCTACAATACCTCGAGCCGTAACCCGGCCCTCAAGATGACGCTTATCCCAGGTTAATATCCGCGGCGGGACAAACCCGATATAACCAATTTTGATGCTATGCTCTTTACCATTGCTGTCAACAACGACTTTGTCTTTGATTAAATACGGTGTGAACAGGTTTTCCCCGTCTTTCACATCATTCCAGCAGTCATCAGCGGCACAATAAACATTGGCGTTAATATAAGGGAACTGCGCGCCGCTCAATGCTTTTTCTAAGTAATCCAAACCATAGTTAAATTCATGATTACCGATATTAGCTACATCATAATCCAGACGGTTCATCGCCTTATAAACAGGGTGAATATCACCTTTATCTAACCCCTTGTTTGCCATGTAGTCCCCCATCGGGCTACCCTGAATCAGATCACCGTTATCTACCAGTACAAAGTTGCTTACTTCTTGTCTAGCCTTGTGGATCAGGCCGGCAGTTCGGGCAAGGCCGATAGTCGGATCCGTTCGCGACTGGTAATAGTCGTAATCCATAATATTGCTGTGCAGATCCGTGGTTTCCATAATTCTAAGTGTCACCTGCGCAGATGAAACTTTATCTTCATTAGCAGTGCATCCAGCTAAAGCAGCCAGTACTGCGGCCGCCACTAAGCCTTTTGTTAACTTGTTTACCATTACAATTAATCCTTCTAACAATTATCTTTCATATGTCCTAGTGATGCTCAATTGATCACTTAGGGAGCGCATGCTAACAAAGATAAATTCATAACTATTTATAAATTAAAGGCAAAGACTTGTCATTTTTATAACACGGAAGTTAGAGTTACAACTCTGGCATTTAAATATTACTCAGCTTTTTCACAGAGAAATACCGACAGCCAAATACAAACAAGCAATACAGATGATAATTAATAATTCAACAGTAAAATTTCAAACATGCCCTTTCGGGCCTGCCTTCAGCAGCAGCATCAGACAGTCCAGAAACAGCGGCAGACTTACTCCCTCCTGCCGATCAACAACATAACAAATTGAAAAACAAACTTTGTTACAAAGAGTAATGGGAAGTGACCGGATTGTTAAAAAACACAGAAAACTGCTTAAAAACTGCCGGCAAAGGAAAACTTAAAAGTGTGACAAAGCTCAAAATGAGGGGATCAGAAGCCTGTTTTCAGACAGTTCAAAATCAGAAGTTAGAAAATAATTTTTTTTATTTGCTGTTGTTTTAGTTTTCTACGCAAATAGATAAATATAGAAATATCAAATAAACAACATCAAAATCCCGCAATTTAACCACACCATTCAAATGTTCACCACCACAACAAATGGACCTTTAAAATAAGCTTAAATCAGATCTCTTATAACAAGTCGGCAGTAACTATTAAATTAACTCTACACACGATTAAAATTCACCAGCAAAGTATAAGCATTTGTATTTGCGGCACTTTAAAGACAGAAAAATGGACGGCAAAACTGCTTTATCTGTTATGCGCCTTTATTGACACAGTTAATTTTAAGCACCGACAAATATAAAAACAGATTATAAAACGGGATTACAATTAACAAACTTAATCTGAACAGCCCCCAGGTAATCAAAATTTAATCAGCAAAAACAACGATTTTCCCAGCAGTCATAAAAACATAAAAACAACAGATTTTGTAAACGATTTTTTTGGAAATCGCAGTTATTTTTATTCTGTAGCTATAGCTCACACTTTTTGTATGGATTAGTAAATAAACTGATTTCAATTAATTAATCCACAAGGTGTCAGCATTTAACTGCTTATCTATATAGATTAGTCAAACTAAAAACACTTTATTTCAACTACTTATAATTAAGTGTTTTTATAGCCGTAAATTAGAAACGGATTAGAATAAATCTTATTGATAATAACAGAAGTTTAATTATTTACGGTCTGCACCCTATATAAGCACTCAGCAGAATCACTGAGAATTATATCTGGTCAGCTGAATGTTTGAATGTTCTTGCTCATCGTGGCGGCGTTAATAATACGAATTAATCAACTATACATAAATATTTTTTACAACAAATCTAGAGGTTACTTATGAGTTCTGCTTTTTTTATGCCAACTGTTAATTTAATGGGTGCGGGTTGTTTGAATGATGCTGTTGCGAGTATTAAATCGCAAGGTTTCAAACAAGGCCTGATTGTTTCCGATAAAATTTTAAGCAGCATCGGCATGGTTAAACAAGTTGCAGATTTATTAGCAGCAAGTGAAGTAAAAACAGTTGTATTTGACGGTACTCAGCCGAATCCAACTATCGGTAATGTAGAAGCCGGTCTGAAAATCTTAAAAGAAAACCAGTGTGATTTCATTATCTCTCTTGGCGGCGGTTCACCACATGACTGTGCTAAAGGTATCGCACTTGTTGCGGCTAACGGTGGTGAAATTGCTGATTACGAAGGTGTTGACCAGTCACCTAAACCACAACTGCCGCTTATTTCAATCAATACTACTGCCGGTACTGCATCTGAAATGACTCGTTTTTGTATTATTACTGACGAAGCGCGTCATATCAAAATGGCAATTGTTGATAAGAACGTAACACCGCTTATGTCTGTAAATGATCCTGAGCTTATGCTTGCTAAACCTGCTTCTTTAACAGCGGCAACGGGTATGGATGCATTAACTCATGCGGTTGAAGCTTATGTTTCAGTTGCGGCAACACCAATTACTGATTCTGTTGCAATTAAAGCAATCGAAATCATTCATCAGAGCCTGCGCACTGCTGTTAAAGACGGTCAGAACATTGAAGCACGTGAACAGATGGCATACGCACAATTCATGGCCGGTATGGCATTTAACAATGCTTCTCTAGGTTACGTACATGCAATGGCGCATCAGCTGGGCGGTTTCTACGACCTGCCGCACGGTGTTTGTAATGCGGTATTATTACCACATGTACAGCGTTTCAACGCTAAAGTATCTCCAGCACGCCTTAAAGATGTTGCTAAAGCAATGGGCGTAAATGTAGAAAATATGTCTAATGAAGAAGGCGCAGATGCGGCATTAGCTGCCATTGCACAGCTTTCTACTGATGTTGGTATTCCAGCAGGCCTTAAAGACCTAGGTGTTAAAGAAGAAGATTTCGATGTTCTTTCTGAAAATGCATTAAAAGATGCTTGTGGATTTACTAACCCGATTCAAGCAACTCACGCTGAAATTACTGATATTTACCGTCAGGCAATGTAAAAATTACCCGTTTATTAAACGGGTAATCAACAGCTGTTTTTAATCATAAAAATCCGGCGCCCTGGGCACCGGATTTTTTATTTCATGCCTAATCGTTTTGCTAAACGGTGCCGCATACAAGTAGCAGCAGTACAAAACAATCAGTAACAACATCCTATCTATTACCGATGTTTGTGAAAAAATAAACCGTTCACGCACCATGTATGGTGCTGGGTGAATCAAGGGTTATTTCCACAACCGATAAAAATGGGAAGACGCACCCCAGGCTGGAAAGAAGTCGATTTAACAACTGGCTGGAAAAGCAGTATCAAGAACAGTATATAACGCCCAACCGATGAAGGCCTTTTATTTTTATCTACCACAAAATCAAAGGTTTATTTATTCTAAAATGTAAAACTTGATCATATTTACTTTCACTGTATACGAAGCTTGTTGGCCTCATCTGTTGTAAGTTTATATTTATCAGCGCTTGATGTAACTTCTGAAAATAAAGGTAACTGACTACTTACATTGATACAAAAAATATCCTTGCCATTTTTAATTGCATGATCTAGTTCCATTTTAACCCATTTTGATAAGAAATCTCCGCCACAATCTACAGAATTATCTGTTTGTAAAAACAAAACATATTTAGATTGGCTTAACCGTGCCTTTAATACTATTTCTGTATATTCACTGGCTAAATTTCGTCTTAGAAAATCGTTATCACTAGTCCAATCACAATAAATACTTAGGCCATGTTTATTAAGTTCAACCATCACTTCATTGACTAATTTATTATCTTTGTAACTATGAGAGATAAATACATCAAACTCTTTCTTAGACTGAATTCCACCACACTTTAACCTATCAGCCAAATCTGCAGGAGTTACAATAAACTTATCAGTACTGTGATAATAATCTTTTTTTTTACCTTTAAAGCCCCTCCTCTTTTGAACATAAGCACCAATGGACTGCAAGTGCTCAAATGCCATATTTCGTATTTGAGTGTTTCTTTCTGCATCATTAATTTTCTGAAAAAAAATGATCGTTTCTTTAGTTTTAAATTTCTTCAATTCATTAACTATTTCAATCTTTTCATTCTGCGTGGAACCATGCCTGTTATAAGCCGATATAAAAATATCTAAGTGATATGGATCTGTAAATTGTAGACCCACGGGGATACACTTAGGCTTTTGTATCTTTGCCTTTAAATAATTTACAGCTTGAACCCTATTTTCTTCTATATAGTTATTTTTATGCTTCAACCTATAGCCATCTGAGCAAATTAGCTTTACTTTAGCCAAGCTATAAAAGAAGTTAATAGGGCTTTTATGATAGTATCGCCTTTTTTTACCAACACTAACCAATTGTTCATCTTTTGCCCTGTAGTATTCATACCGCCCAATAAGTTCACTCCATTGGTTAGGATAAAATTGTTTATACAAATCGAGCAATACTTGTTTGTCATACTCACTTGGTAATGCCTCTACAACTTTATTCAATTGAGAGGTAAAATTATTCATGTACTTCCCAGTTTCATTATTAAATTTTCTTTTCATCATTCCAGCCATAAAGCCCCCCAAAAGCTATTTCTTCAGTAATCAGAGATAGCCTTCCTTGAAGTCGAAAGTAATAAACAAAATTGGTGATTCTGAACTGGCGCATAACGTATTGATCAGAGACGATGGTATCGAATTCATGTGTAGCAATTTATTATGTTTTATATATTATGTACTGGTGCTATCTACCAACATCTTTTGCTGCTTTTTCAATCCAGTCCCCCATATTTTTATAACCATTCCCATTATTCCAAAGATAGAAGTCATAGCCATTTGGAATTTCACCACACCGTGACGCAGTCTTACCTTGAAAGTCTTTAATTTTACTTATATCAATCCCCAATAGACCGTTACCTCGCTCTATACTCTTTTCAATTTCATATTTTACCCAGCGACTACTACAAGTTTTTTCACCTACTAAGACGACAGTTACAGAAGTACCTTCTAGTTGCTTATCTATCCAGTTTTTGATGGCTGTATCGCCTTTTCTTTTTACTTCTTCAAAATCAGCCGCATCTATAAATCCAGCGGCTTGTTTACCTTGAGTTACCCAGCTATTCCTTACAATCATAGCCCTTGAAACGTCTTCATATTTAAAACTAAAAAATACCTGCCTTGCCATAATTTTAACTCCTTTATTGTACTATTTTATTTAATAACTCAATGACTACATCTACCTTTTCAGGTAACGGGATATTTGAATCGGCTAATTTTTCTATGAGAGGTACTGCAACTTTGCTATTTTCAAAATATTTTTCAGGTGAATTAAGGATTAAATCAGATATTATTTTAGTCGCATAGCCAGTAGAGCCAATTGGAATACAAAGGTTTCCCATTGCTTTAGATATTTCAAATTCTCGGATAAGTCCAATGGCATCAACCACTTCATTATTTACAAGTTTATTTCCAAACAAAAATATTGATATTCCACTTAATGAAATCATTTTTTCCCGATACTCTTCCCATAGTTCAGGCAATTTCTTCTCACCAGATTCAAATTGTGGAAATGGCTTGAGCACTAATTGTGATTCTGAAAACTTTAAAGGCTTATCATTTATTGCTTCTAATGCACCATTAATAACAGAACTACCAACCCCCCACCCAAAACCATTTACAATACGAAAATTTTGTTCAATAATTTTCTTTGATAACACATGTATAAATCCAAGTGCTTCATTTTTGTCATACGGTTCGTAAGTTTCTGCACTTCCAGAAATGAATATTGTTTTCTTTTTATACCTGCTCTCAATTTCTTCGAGAATTGCTGTGATATCTTTATAATCATCAAGAATTAAGGACTTAATTCCATACCTTTTTAAATCGTTAATAACTAGTAGTTGCTTTCTCTCATTATATTCTAAGGTAGCCTGATCGGGGTTTTGTAAGTCATGTAAGCAATGCTTTTTTACTAGGCAGTAATGCTGTTTTTTATCATCAGAAAATCTAAAATTTAGCCGGCTTAAAACGTAGTCCAAATTAGGATCTGTAAAACTGAAGCCAATAAAAAGAAATGTTTTAGTTGTCAATTCACCTGTTAATGTATTTACAAATGGCTCATGTGTTTGATGATATTGTTCATAATCTTCTTTAGTTAATATTGCATCAGATGAATGATTTGCATCACCATGCATTTTATAAATAACAACATCCCTCTTAGGTTTATTACTAAGTAGCTGTTTATTTGTATGTTTTATATCTGTTACTTTATTTTCTTTCGCAAATGCTTGCTCAATTAACCCGTCATAATTAGTTGTCCATACAGATGATATAGGTAACCTAGCAATAATATTATGATTCAAAGTTTCTTCTGCATTTTCTGTAAACTCTTCAATAATTTTTCTATTTATTGTGGATCTTGTTCCATTTTCATTTACATGAAATTGAGCAAGAGAGACTAGATCCGTCTCACGATCAACTGCTAACCTTAGATCATGGGCAATTTCTTCCATCAATTCTGACCAGTTGACAAATCCAGCGGGTATAGATAATCCAGCCCCAGCAAAAATTGAAGCGGTTCCTTCATTAAGATCTTTTACATAATTACGGATAAATATTTCAATTTCGTGTGTGAAGGCCACTTAAACATCCTTATTTTTATATTCGAGGCAAAAAAAGCCCGGACATCCAGACCTTATCCCCTTTTAAACCATTAAAAATTACGGGCTCAAGTCCTGCCTTTTGCTATAAGAGACAAAAGCACACCACGCCAAACCCTATACTCTTTTAAATCATTATATTAAGTACGGATAATACTCCTTTATATATAAAAAAATATTACACCCTATTACATATATATCATTGAAATATAATAAAGATGCAAAGAACAAAGGGCGAGATAACAAGTTAAGCTGATGAAAATACATTGCAGACTGATTAAGCGTTATTTTTGAGAGGTTCATGCTGATTCAGAAATGAAGCCGTTATTTACATAAGAGAAAACGGCTATTTATGTATAACCTGTTTTAAAAATCACAAATTTGCAATCCAGCTGTAAGTTCCGTGTTTTCACCACAAATACGGAATTCTTCCGCCTTTCTGCAATAGATAAATCCTATTAAAAAATATGTATTTGATGAAAAGAACAAAGAAATGTAAACTCCATTTCTTTTATAAATATTTTATTGGCCGTCTTTATTGTGGAAGCACGGAATTGTTCCGTCTAAATAAGATGTTAGTTTACATTTGAAAGGATTCATTATGCATATCATATTAGGGCTTTTAGGCTCTATTGTTACAATTCTTGTTTTATTAAACCGATTAAGAGAAAACGGTATTGATATTGGCTGGTTGAACCCCTTCACTTGGCATCGGAGAAAAACATACCGTAATGAACATGATTTAACTCCCGCATTTAAATTAGATTCGCCGATGGATGCCGCCGCCCTTTATATGGTTTCCATTGCAAAAGTTGATGGCGACATTAGCAAAGAACAAAAAGATAAAATAATCTCTCTATTTGAAAGTGAATTCCATTTATCTTCTCAAGATGCACGGGATCTATTGAAGTCCAGTGTACATTTATTATCACAGACAAACGAAGTTTTTGAAAAGCCCGGCAAGGTAATTGAGCGCTGCTTTGACAAAATCTCACCAGAGCAGCTTAAGTCTATTTGCGACTTAATTGATGAAGTTGCAAAAGTTGAAGGCAGCCGTTCAGCTGAACAACAAAAATTAATTTCTAAAATAAAAAAAGCATGCCAAAAGTCTAAAAGTAGTGGTTGGTAAACGAACAAGCCGTAAAAGTGCGACAAAATACAGTTGGCTATTTTCGTTGCGCTCAAGTTTAGCCAACAATATTTTGCGCCTTAACAGGCGCGCTATATTTTTGAGGGAAAGTGTGAAAAGTAGCATTCAGAATACATCAGGAATTAATAGGATTGGCTCTTTAATTGCAATGCTTGGAGTCATTGCTCCTGCCGCATACTTAATGGGAGTTAACTACTATCAAGGTCAACTATCCGTTTACGGGATAAACGCAGATCTTTTTGCAATTCCTGCTCAAGATGCTTATATCAATGCATACTACGCAGTTGCATTTTATCTAATGGCTTTAACTACTTTGATAATGGAACTTTTTAAATTTTTGTTTTATCTGCCCAATCTCTATGTCACAGCTCTTGTTTTATTTGTATTGGTAATACTCATTTATTCATTAATTAAATTATCAAAAAAAACATTAAAATTTAAAATAAAAAAATGGTTTGTAAAACTAAGAAAACTATTATCACTTCTACATTGGAGTAACAATGACTTTACTAAAGCCATTGGAGTTGCGGGTTTAGCTTCATATGGTCTTTTATCTGTTCTATATATATTGATGCTTTTATCTATTTTTTGGCTAGTTCTTCCAATGGCGGCTTATTACAAAAGTATTGAACTCACTGAAGAAAAGAGAACTAAATTCCTTCAGCATGGTTGCTATATCAAAGAAGGAGATTTTTGGAGTAATTGTAAAGTTTTAAGAAGTGATTCAGGAGC
This sequence comes from Psychromonas aquimarina ATCC BAA-1526, assembly GCF_000428725.1. Classification (GTDB taxonomy): domain Bacteria; phylum Pseudomonadota; class Gammaproteobacteria; order Enterobacterales; family Psychromonadaceae; genus Psychromonas; species Psychromonas aquimarina. Next base: position 59,330 of record NZ_KE386791.1, on the reverse strand, counting down.
AATAATATATGAGGGGCTTTTAGTCGCTCACACTGAAAAATATGTAGCTTTCTTTACTAAAAAGGGGGCATTTGTAACCCCTTATCCTAAAGGGGCTGTAATTATTAGTAGTTTTTCAGAGAGTACTAATAAAATATAATAAGGCACTTAAACGGAACTAAAACAGTGGGTTAGGTTTCGTTTCGCTACACATTACAACCCCAAATTTTAGTCCGCTTAATGCGGCGTTGGTATCAGTTTTAAAGGAATAATTTGGAATACCCTATGGAAATTAAACAAAAAAAACTATCAAACCTTCATACTTTCACATTCAGCGATAATCACTTCAATTTTGCCTTTAAAGACAACTCAGGCTCTGATGATTTCGACCTTAATTATGCTGATTTCCCTGATAAATCTTCGATCTCTATTGAACAAAATGAATGGCTAAGGAATGTTGGGGTTGTATGGTGTTTGCTTGGCTGTTATAGAATTGGGACTGCAATCTACAGTGACTTATCATTGTCTGGTACAGCATTTTGGTTATTTATTGGGTTAATTTGTTTAGTTTGGTTTGCTTTCACTAAAGTTAAGTATTCAGTTTATAAAACTGAACAAGGCCGTATTTTTATAATTAACGATAAAAAACATGATGAAATAATTTCTGAAATTAAAGAAAGAAAAAAAGCTCAGCTACTTAAGTGGTATGGCGAAATTAATTTAGAAAACGAATTAGAAGATGAGGTACATAAATTTAATTGGTTAGCCAAGCAAAATGTTATTTCTCAACAGGAAGCTGATGAGAAAATTGCTCAAGTTGAACTTGCATATAAGAACGATAGTAATCAGCAGACATTTTTGAATTAAATTCCGAACAAGTTGTTAAAACAATTACGGGATCAAGTTTTGTCTTTTGCTCTAAAAAACAAAACGCAAGACTTGCTCCCGTATCACGAGGCTGTTCAGGATGAATGAATTTCGAGTATTTTTAGCTGTAGTTATTTTCTTTATTAGCACTTATCTAGTTTTCGATTTATTTGCTAACGGCTTTGACTGGATTGTTTTAGTATTTGCTTTAGTTGGCTACATTTTAATTCATTATATCTGGCCAAAGGATAAAGAGTCAGAGAGTGTATGGTATGACTTACTGGAATACGTAGTCGATTTACCATTTAGAACTATGGCTTACATGATTCGCCTATTAGGCCGAATAGTTAGAGGTTCTGATGGTGATATTGGAATTGATTTGTAAGGCCTCATAACAAAAATTTTCAAGCAGACAAATTACAGCTGGTTATCGCTTCGTGATTATAACCAACTTTAATTTGCAATTTTAAATGGCGGTTAGGTTCACTCCACATAAAGCAGCTTGGGAGCTAAGACAAAATATGAAAACCTGGGTTACTATACTTATCTTGATGGCTATATCGTGGAGCCTTACCGATGTAAGGTCTGGTGGTATTTTTCAAAGTCTATTTGCTCCGTTATTTTTCACAGGTTTAGTATTAATTGTTTTAGTAAAGGTACTGCTAAAACTCGGTATTACAAAAGGTAGTGGTATTGATGGTACGGGTGGAGATAGTGGTGGTTCGTCTGGCGGCGACTGTGGTGGTGATGGCGGTGGTTGTTAACAAAAGCACCAACAAGGCACTTAAGCGGGAAAAATTACAGCAGGCTGTTTTTCGCTACGCTCAAATATTTTAAGCAGCTAATAATTTTCCCCTTAGTGGAGCGTTGAGGCTGGATAAACACATAAAGCGAAATATAAACAGAAATCGATTATGAAACGGGTAATCAACAGCTGTTTTTAATCATAAAAATCCGACAGCCTGTGCTGCTCGGATTTTTTTATTTCATGCCTAATCGTTTTGCTAAGCGGTGCAGGTTGCCGACATCTACAGATAGTGTTCTGGCAGCTGCAGTCCAGTTACTTTCATTCTGCTTTAGAGCCTGTTTAATATAACTGCGCTGGAACTGTTCAGTTGCATCCTTTAAACTCTGCTCAATCAAAGGCGGCGACTGTTCACAAGTTAATACCGAGCCAAGCTGATTAACAGAACTTTTACTCACTCCGCCAATATCAAAATGATGCGCCTGGATAATAACATCCGCATTACGTGTTTCAGCTCTGGCAAGAATTGCGGCCCGGTAAATACTATGCTCAAGCTCCCGGACATTACCCGGCCAGGCATAATCAAGCAGACTGCTCTGGCACTGCTCCGCTAAACTTAAGTGCATTAACCCCAGCTTAATACGGCAGCGTTCAATAAAGAAACCGGCCAGTAATAATATATCGTTATCACGTTCCCGTAACGCCGGTACCGGCAGCGGAAAAACACTTAAACGGTGATACAAATCTGCACGGAAGTTATTAGCGGCGACCTCCCTGTTTAAATCCCTGTTAGTAGCGGCGATAATGCGTACATCAACTTGTAAACGTCGATCATCACCAACCCGCTGCAGATCTCCAGACTGTAAAACCCGTAACAGTTTTGCCTGCAGAGGCAGGGATAATTCTCCTATCTCATCAAGAAACAGGGTACCTTTATCTGCCAGTTCAAACTTACCGCTGCGGTTGCTGACGGCGCCTGTGAAAGCCCCTTTAACATGACCGAACAGCTCACTTTCAGCAACCGACTCCGGCAGTGCCGCACAATTGAGATAAATCAGAGGAGCCTGAGATCTTAATGACAGCTTATGAACCGCAGAGGCAACCAGCTCTTTACCTACTCCCGTTTCCCCGGTCACTAACACCGTCAGTTCAGTATTAGCAACGGCTTCGATCTGCGACTGTAAGCGCTTTATCTGTAGAGATCTGCCGATAATTTCAGGGTTAGAATTTGTATGGGACAGCACTGGTTCAACGCGGGAGATACCGCCGTCACGTTTCTCAAGCTGCTCCATAAGCATGGCATTATTAAGGCTCACGGCGGCTAAAGCGGCCACTTTACGGAGCAGATCATCGCTGAACTGGTCAAACTGAAACTGATCAAAACCGTCAATCGTTACGGCCCCAATCAGCTGCTGGTCAGCCAGCAGCGGCAGGCCGATACAGGCATGCACTTTCAGCTCTTCAGTATGGCTGGAGATCAATCCGTCATAGGGATCCGGCAGACTGCTGTCTGCAGGAAATCGGACAATATCGCCAGCCCGGGCAATCGCTTCCAGACGCGGATGCTGGTCAAGCGCAAAGCGTCTGCCTAACACATCCTGCGATAATCCGTTAATTGCCAGAGGGCTGAACTGTCCGCCTTTAAATGCCAGCAGAGCTGATGCATCACATTTGAATAACTTGCGTATAGTGGCTAATAAACGTTCAAACCTGTCTTGATCTGAGATTATATTCGTTAAATCTAAAGCCAGATCTGTCAGATCGTTTGAATCATAAAACATAAACAATTCCCTGTTAATACAATGTCATTAGGACACCTTACTGTCATTATGACACAAAATCAACACTGTCATTATGACACAAAGCCAATAACAATGAATATAAACACCAACAAATACAACAAGTTGCAAACATGGCACAGCCGTTGCAATACTGTAAATAAGTTTTTCTTTTTTATTAATATTATTTATAAGGTACCTCAATGGCTATTCATATCAAAAACAACATTAACTGGGTCGGACAACGAGACTGGGAAGTACGTGATTTTCACGGCACCGAGTACAAAACGGAAAAAGGTACCAGTTACAACAGTTATTTGATCCGCGAAGAAAAAACAGTATTGATCGATACTGTTGATCACAAATTCAGTCATGAATTTGTACAGAATTTAGAAATGGAAATAAATCTCAGCGACATTGATTATATCGTTATCAATCACGCAGAGGAAGATCATGCTGGAGCGCTAAGCGCCCTGCTTAATAAAATTCCTAATACCCCTGTTTACTGCACTGAAAACGCGATCGACTCAATTGTCGGCCACCATCATCAGCCGGACTGGAATTTTATCACAGTTAAAACCGGCGACACTCTGGATATTGGTAACGGCAAACAGCTGATTTTCATTGAGACTCCTATGCTACACTGGCCGGACAGCATGATGACCTATCTGACCGGTGATGCGGTATTATTCAGTAACGATGCATTCGGACAGCACTATTGTGATGAACGTTTATTCAACGATCAGGTAGATCAAAATGAATTAATGGATCAGTGCCTGCGTTATTATGCGAATATCCTGACACCGTTCAGCCCGTTAGTTACGGCAAAAATCAAAGAAGTGCTGAGCTTCAATTTGCCGGTAGATATGATTGCCACTGCGCACGGCGTTGTCTGGCGGGATAATCCGGTGCAGATCATTGAAAAATACCTGCAGTGGGCAGATCAGTATCAAGAAGACCATATCACTATTTTTTACGATACCATGTCTAACAATACCCGCATGATGGCCGATGCCGTTGCTCAGGGTATCCATGAAGTAGATCCGGGTGTCAGCGTAAAAGTATTTAATGTTGCACGTCATGATAAAAATGAAATCCTGTCTAATGTGTTCCGCTCTAAAGGTATTCTGGTCGGTTCATCAACCATGAATAATGTCATGATGCCCAAAGTCGCCGCTATGCTGGAAGAGATCACCGGTCTGCGCTTCAAAAACAAAAAAGCCGGCGCATTCGGCAGTTACGGCTGGAACGGCGGTGCAGTGGACCGCATCCACTCACGGTTAACTGATTCCGGTTTTGAAACCTGCATCAGTTTAAAAACCAAATGGCGTCCGGATGGTAAGGCGCTTTTAGCCTGTCGTGAGCACGGCCGTTTGATTGCACGCCAATGGGCACTGCATGAACTGGAGCAGGTCATCGATAATGAACCGGCAGCCAATGAGACAGTGCCCCCGGTAATACAGGACAGTGCACAAGAGCCAGTGCAGTCAACAAACCAGCAGGCATCAGATGAGCAGCTTATGCAGTGCACTGTCTGTCAATGGGTATACAATCCGGCAGACGGCGAGCCCAATCAGGATGTAGCCCCGGGTACCCCATGGGATGAAGTACCTGATTATTTCTTATGTCCTGAGTGTAACCTTGGTAAAGAGGTGTTTGAAAAATTCAGCGAGGTTAGCGCAGCATGAGCAAACCAATTATTATTATCGGCAGCGGGTTTGCAGCCTATCAGCTGGTAAAAACGCTGCGTAGACAAAATACGCAGCAGGCAATTACAGTGATCACCGCCTGCGATGGTGACGACTACAATAAACCGGATCTCAGTCATGTGTTTTCTAAGAAACAGACTGCCGGCGATCTGGTCAGGATGAATGCGTTACAGTTTGCCGCTGAATACAATATCACCTTGTTAACCCGGCACAGAGTCGACTCAATCGACACGCTTAATAAAACCTTAACAGCTAATAATAAACAATTCGCTTATGACAAGCTGGTTCTGGCAACGGGAGCATCGGCTTTTATACCGCCGACACAGGGCTGCGGGAGCGATCGGATAATTACCTTAAACAGCTTGTCTGAATATAAGAACGCACAGCAGACTCTAACTGAAGCTGAATCGGTGCTGGTCATTGGAGCCGGCCTGATTGGAACAGAAATTGCCATGGATTTAAGCAGCAGCGGCAGAAAAGTTGTAATGGTTGATCCGGCAAAGAGTCTGCTGGCGGCTATGCTGCCTGATTTTATAGCAGCCCAGCTGTATCAGAGCTTAGGAAATTCAGGGGTCGATATTAATCTTGGCACTAAAGTCAGCAGACTTGAACAAGCAGCAGACGGCCGGAGTATGGATATCACACTTGACTGCGGCCGGACTTTTCAGGTTGACGCAGTCATTTCTGCCGCCGGCCTGCAGGCGAATGCCCGTCTGGCAAGTGAAGCAGGGATCAGCTGCCGCCGCGGTATAGTAGTTGACTCTAAGCTTCAGACCTCTGCCCGCGATGTTTACGCGCTTGGTGACTGTGCAGAAATACAAGGTAAACTGCAGCCCTTCCTGCAGCCGATATTATTAAGCGCCAATGCACTGGCCAAAACACTACTTGGCCAGCCAAGCGAAATAAAACTGCCGGCCATGCTGGTGAAAGTAAAAACACCGGACTATCCGATCCAGCTTTGCGGCAGTACGACGCAGGCGGAAGCACGCTGGCAGATTGACGCATCTAATCAGGGAATGACGGCTAAAGCGTTTGACAATAATGACCAGCTGATTGGTTTCGTGGTTACTCAGGAGCATATGAAACAGGCATTTCCTCTGCTTAGACAGCTGCCGCCGGCTCTCTGAGTCAAGATAAACTGTTTTTTTCTGCATATAAGCGGCTGTATCTACAGCCGCTTATTTTTCTACCTACATATCTACACCATATTCAAGGTATAAGGCTTTCATAAATCCATCCTGGTACATGCTCAGCAGCGCATTCTGCAGTTCACTTAACTGTTCAGCAGGCATGCCTCTATAACAGGCCATAGCACGTATGGAAGTATAAAAAACCAGTTCAGGACGGCCGAACTTAATACCCTGTTTACGCATCATTTCCCGTGCACTTATCAAATCTGCCGCCCAAAGCTCAAATCGTCCCCGCTTTAATTTATGCAGATTTAAAGCACTCAGGGATGTCAGCTCTACCTTAAACCCCAGATCCAGTAAATACTCACCAATACCGCTGCCGAGGAAACTGCCGATTTTATAGGGCCGGGCATCATTTAAAGTGACCAGCGGAATTGAACGTTTTTCCTGGCTAAATAAACCATAACGGGAGACCAGCATCGGGCTTATCCACTGAAAATTTGCTTCACGCTCCTGACTGCGCACAATAGGTAAAACACAATAACCGGGCTTGCGCTCAACAGTAATAATCGCCCTTTTTAAGGGAATAAAACGCAGTTTATAGCGCAGACTGGTACGGGAAAAAAGCTCTGCAAGCATATCCACCAGTAAACCTTTCTGGGTTTTGCCAACCATCAGAGCATAGGGAGACTCTTCGTAGGTTAGTATATTAAGCGGCTCGGCGCGGAGTGTGGATACAGACAACAATAGTAATAAAACCAGCACAAGAGCTCTGCACAATAAAGCCGGAGAAATATTTATCAGCCCGGGCGGTGGAGCTACATAATCACTGTTTTTACTATTTCCAGACATTAACAGCCTCCTGATAAGGCAGAGTCTTACCTGCGGGAGACTCATTTATTACAGCTTTAGGCGAACCGCTTTTCTTCAGCCAGAAGTCTCTTTTGGAAAGCGGGTTTAATTTAGGCGCGCATTTACCCGGTGCCGACTCGCCCAGCCGGGCTAAATGTCTATCCACTGCAGCGGCAAAATTATCCAGTCCGCTCTGTGTGGAAACTTTTCCCTCAATAATCTGCGAAATATACTGCCACCAGTAACCGGCAAGCCCCGGATAGTCAGGTACATTAGTTCCCGTCGGCGTCCAGACATCACGCCCGCGGCTGCGGTAAAATTCAACTAAACCGCCAAGGTAAGGAGCGCGTTCACTCATTACATCGGATTCAATATCAGATAAACGGATCGGTGTTAATCCGACTAAGGTTTTTTTAAGGGACACGGTTTTCGATACCACAAACTGCGCATACAGCCAGGCGGCCTGCTGACGTTTTAACGGTGTGTTTTTTAGTAATGTCCATGATCCCGCATCCTGATAACCCGATTTCATACCGCTTTGCCAGTATTTACCCACAGGAGACGGTGCGATCCGCCATTTTGGTGTCCCGTCACTGTTCATTACCGCTAATCCGGGTTTAGTGAGATCTGCAACAAATGCTGTATACCAGAATATCTGCTGCGCAATAATGCCTTTTCCCGGCCACTGCCCTGCCTGTGTAAAATTAAGTTCAGAGGCCTGCTTTGGCGCATATTTAGTTAACCACTCTTTGAATTTGTCAACCGCATAAACCGCAGCCGGACTGTTTAATGCGCCGCCGCGCTGCACACTTGCCCCGACCGGGCGACACTGCTCAACTTTGATTCCCCACTCATCAACGGGAAGCCCGTTAGGCAGCCCCCTGTCCCCGACCCCGGCCATGGAAAACCATGCATCTGACATGCGCCAGCCGAGAGAAGGATCCGTTTTAGCATAATCCATATGACCATAGACACGCTGACCGTCTATCTCTTTAATATCTTTACTAAAAAACTCCGCTATATCTTCATATGCCTGCCAGTTTTGCGGAACTCCCAGTTCATAACCATAACGGGATTTAAAACGTTTTTTAAAATCTTTACGGTTAAACCAGTCATGGCGATACCAGTAGAGATTGGCAAACTGCTGATCCGGCAGCTGATACAGCTTGCCGTCGGGGCCGGTAGTAAATTTAAGGCCGATAAAGTCCTGCAGATCTAAACTAGGCAGGGTAACATCAGCCCCCTTCGCTTTTATAAAATCAGAGAGGGCAACAACCGCATCTGATCTGAAGTGGGTACCGATAAGATCGCTGTCATTGATATAGGCATCATATATATTCTGGCCGGTTAAAATCTGCGCAGACAGTTTCTTAATCACATCATCTTCACCGGTTAACTCGTGCACCACATGAATACCGGTAATTTCAAAGAAGGCTTTTGCCAGAACGCTAGCTTCATACCAATGAGTGGTTATGCGCTCAGATACAACCCGGATCTGCATTCCCCGATAGGGTTCAGAGGCTTTAATAAACCAGTTCATCTCCTGCATCTGTTCATTTACAGTTAATGTTGAAGGTTGAAACTCATCCGCAGCCCACTTCTCTGCCATGTGTTTTTGCAAAGCAGCACCCTGTGCCGAGACGCCCGCCAGCATAGTGAACAATAAAAGAACCATAAAACGCAGAGAAAGAGACACCATCTACAGTCTCCAAACAACAAGCCTGCTACAACTATGGCTGAGTCAGGTAATCTTTGCCAACCTGGAGCAGTAATAAATAAGGGAAACTGACTGCGGGATAAGTAAAGCTATATAGATATGCGGGTTGAAGCTGTCAGGTCTTGTGTTTCACAAAAAAGTTAAAACACAAGACTCGCGGATACTCCTAAACAGGAGGCCAAACCGTGACATTGTTGTTATGAATTTTCAGGCTGCGCCCAGGTTGAATAGACATCAACCCATTTTATAGATATCCAGTACCATAAAGGTACGAAGAAAAGTGATGCCAGAGAGTAATCTTTGATAAAAACTCCGTAAATAGTGATAACTACCGATAAAATCAAAGAACCGATAAAAAATTTCATAGCTGTTTTACGTGTTTTTATTCCCAATAGAGCCCAGTATGCCCAGAGAGGCATATTGTCTTTTTTTTCCATGAATGACTTCCTAAATTAAATTACATACTTATAGCAAATCCAATAATTTTTTACTCATTTAATTAATGGAATTAGTATTATACGTACAGAACAGAAAATATGAGCTTTTCTAAACCAGCGCAGTTGACTCTTCGATACGACAGAGCAGTATAAATGATTCCAGAGGCAGTTTTATTGAGCTGTGCTTGATATTTACAGTTTATATGCACGCAGCCGGCAGGAGATTGCGCTTTTCCTTACCGGCGGCATAGTTTTGAAAGTTATGTTGAATTTATAAATTACGTCTATATTCAGTCGGACTGATATCTAACCAGCGCTTAAATGCTCTGTTAAAGCCGGTTAAATTAGAATATCCCAGTTTATGGCTGATCTCGCCGAATGAAACAGCACTTTCTCTGATTAATTTCAACGCCAGCTCTTTCCTGGTCATTTCGACCAGTTCCCGGTAAGAGGTATTAACACTTTCGAGTTTTCTATACAGAGTAGACTGACTCATATTAAACTGATGCGCCATTGCATCTGCAGATATATAATCATTGGTTTCTAAAAAGTACTCTTTAATTTTGCTTAATACATCTTCTTTAATATTATCAAAATCAGGCTCGCAGGGTCTTAAAGTTTTAAGCATTAATTTTAATTCATCATCCACATAAGCATTATGATGCTGATTAAGCAGATTAAAATCATCCTTTTTAAAGCGAATGTAATTTTCTCCAGCAGAGGCCAAGGTTCCCGATACATGGGATCGGTACGTCTCAAGATCCAGCTTATCTTCAGTGCAGAAAAATGAATCAATCTTAACCTGCCTTCCGAAGAACAGCTGAGCAAGATAAGCAATAAAGAATAATAATCCCTGACCGTGATTAAAATTTTTCTCTTCATTATTAAAATTTAATCTAATTTCAACATGTTCATGAGTGTGTTTAATATCAAAGGAGAGTGCCCGGTTAGCAAACATCAGATCATCAATCATCCTTTGAATAAAATGCCCCATGGTTGGTGCATTACAGATATAACTGCGTGCAACACTGCCGAGATCTCCCCGGGCCATCATAGAAAGACAACGCCCCTGTTCAACATAACTGTCAGCGGCTTGTGCTAACATTTTTAACTCAAAACGATGATAAAATCCGGCTTTATGCAAAGCATGCAGTACCGGCAGAACCCGGTCCTCACTGATAAAACAAGCCTCGGCCCCGGAAAAAGCTTCTAATTTGATGGTATTTAATACCTGATTTTCGGGATCTATCTCTTTTAATATATGGTAAAGAGCAAACGCACAACTGTTTATATAGAACATCATTTCTCCCTGTATGCTGTTTATTTATTTTAGTCTAATCTAAATTTATGCACTTCAATTTACTGTATCCAAGAGAACAATATCGTAACATTTCGTAACAGCGCCATGCAGTTCACCAAAATAATGTTAACGTTTTCACCGCTAAAAACAAAAAATGGTTACTTGAAAAAATCAAGTAACCATTTCGTAGTAATAACAAGAGGTTATACTAAAAAAATCATTTACAACAAGCCTGAACAGACATTTTCTGTGATTTATTCAACCTGTTAGAGGCTGTCAGGATCCGATACCGTAATCACCTTCGTCGCATCTGAAGCATCTACTTTAAACACCGGACCTGCCACCTTGTTATAATCACGGCTGAATGCCGTATCGATATACTTAAATTCAGCAGTCGTTTCCGCCTGAGTGAAACTCAGGAGCATAAAACCACGACGGTACAGGTTAAAGTATTCTACATCGTCAGCAAATGCACCTAAGCGGGGGCCGATTTCTGCAGCATCGCTATCTTCAAGTTTAAAATAAGTTTCATGACCAAATGAGCTGATCGAACCGATGGCAAACTCCACACCGACAGACTCGCCGTTATCAATAGTCAGGCGGTTTGCCCAGAAGTTATGCGTATCCCCGGCCAGTACTATCAGATTCGCCCTGTGGTATTTAGCATTCTGCAGAAGCATATTACGTTCGCTGTTGTAACCATCCCAGGCGGTAGAGCGAAACGGAATAACGTCTGCAACTTCAGCTTTCTCAGCATCGCTAACGGTCGGATCACCGGCCGCCATACGGTTCTTGATATCAATAAGCCCGTCAATCATAGCCGGCGTATGCGCACCGGCGCCGCCGAAGCACATCATAAACGGCGTAGTCGGCATCTCCAGTCTGGCCATCGGTACCTGCTGGCCGATCACCTGCCATTTGGCATCTGATTCATACAGCTTAGTTGACAGCCAGTGGAACTGCTCTGCGCCTAACATGCCGCGTTCCTGAGCAACATCCTGCAGGTAATTATCTTTATCCAGTGTACCGTTACTGAAATCAATATAGTTAAACATATCGGGCGGCACTTCGCGCCCAGCGATACGGGTATCAAGCATCATTAGATCAACTAAGTTACCGTATTTAAACTGACGGGTGATCGTTTCATTATCACCGAAGGAAGCAGGACGGATCGGCATCCATTCAAAATAAGTCTGTAAAGCGGCGGCTCGGCGCGGCTCCCAGGGACCGTGTATATCCGGATTATGTGCCTCTGCACCATCCATATATACGTCGTTAGCCAGTTCGTGATCGTCCCAAACTGTGATAAAAGGCACTCTATGGTGTGCTTCCTGTAATTCCGGCTCAAGATGATGCAGCGCATAACGGCTGCGGTAATCTGCCAGCGTGATACAGCCGCCTTTAGGTCCGATACCGGTGAGACGCTGCGCACCGCCGGACTTACTCTCAAACAGCGCTACATTGGAATGTTCATCACCATATTCATAGATATAATCGCCTAAATGCAGTACCGCATCAAGGCCGTCTTCTTTAGCAATTTCTTTGTATACATTAAAGTACCCACAGTGATAGTTAGCACAGCTGACCACGGCAAATTTAGCCAGTGCAACATCCCCCTCAGGAAGAGTGCGGGTTTTAGCGGCAGCCGACACTACGCCGTTACAAATAAAGCGGAAGTAATAATCAACACCGGCATCAAGGCCGACAGCATCAACTTTAACGGTAAAATCGCTTTCAAAACTGGTATTAGTCGAGCCGTTGCGGATCACATTTTTAAATTCACTATCCGTTGCAACTTCCCAGCTGACGGGAAACTCAGTAATTGTATCAACTGTTTCACCGTCCAGCAGCTGCGGCGTTGCACGAGTCCATAAAATAACCCGATCACTAAGCGGATCGCCGCTGGCAACACCGTGATTAAACGAAGCTTTGCGCTTATCAAGACTAACTTCTCCCTGGCCGTTATCGACGCCCCCGCCGCTGCCGTTCTCAATGACTGAACCACCGCTGCTTGAATTACAGCCTGCTAAACCTGACGAAACAACCACTGCTCCGACACCTGCAGCAGACATTCTCAGAAAATCACGACGTGTAAATTTATTACTCATATCTATTAGTTCCTTATTCTAAGTGGAAGATAATTATTTAAAATCCATTTAAGTGACCCCGGCTGAAATAAACTGCACAACACCGTCGGATTTTCATTAATACTGCTGTTCACAAAAAACAGAAATAAAACTGCTTGTTAATTTTTACATTCAATGGATGGACTTAGATTATTCCAGGCAGGTTATAAAGCGGTTATCATTACAGCTCGCAAACTTATCATTTACATTCCCGCTGTTTTTTATTCGAGCAGGGTCACAATTGCAGCAGTGTTTACTGAAAACAGCAAAAAGCAGGTTTTACTTACTTTGAATCAATGGGAGGAACGAAGAATGGTGCAGCCCGCAGCCAGGCAGCATACCCGTCTGCGGGAGGAAAAAATATTTTTGTTAGATTATTTACAGCAGTATAAGTTTTTTACTGCTCATACAATTCCAAAGGAAGCGCGTCCGGATCCTGAAAAAAGGTATATTTTTTGCCGGTATATTGATCAATTCGAACGGGCTCGACTGCAATATTAAACGACTGTAAATATGCACAGACTTTTTCAACGGACTCAACGACAAATGCCAGATGCCTTAACCCCATCGCCTCTGGTCTACTTGGCCTGTTCGGCGGGTTGGGAAAAGAAAACAGCTCAATCTGTCCGCCGTCCGGCAGTCTAAGATCAAGTTTATAAGAATCACGCTCTTGTCGATAATTCTCAGCGATGATCTCCAGCCCAAGAATCGAAGTATAAAAATATTTAGACTTTTCATAATCGGAACAGATAACCGCTGCATGGTGAATGCTTTTTAACACAAATAACTCCCTATCGATAACTATCAGATAGTAAAAAAGTAACAAATCATAAAGGTCTGAATTTAAGACTTAACAGATAATAACAGCCCCTGTTTTGCAGCCAAAGACACTTGTGCACCACCCTCTTTAACAACCCATTGAGCACCGCTGAGCCGATCCTGTAACAAGCCTGAATCAATTCCTAACTGCCAGAGCGGTAATTCTAATGTCTGCGCCGATTCATCATTATTAACGACACAGATATAACATTCACTATCCATGCTTCTGGCAAATGCAAAAGACTGCTCCTGTACTGCCAGCCACTGAATGCTGCCCGATTGTAATGCTGGAGATGACTTTCTCAGCGCTATCAGCTGCTTAAGAAGTGCAAAGGTCTGCGGCTTATTGTCCGCTTCGGCTCTATCCCAGGGGAAACAGCGCCGGTTATCGGGATCCTGGCCGCCCTGCAGTTCAACCTCGGTGCCGTAATAAACACAGGGGCTTCCTACGTAGGTAAACAGCATCAGCAGCGCTAAATGCATCGTCTTTGTATCATCATTCACCATGCTCAGAAAACGCATGGTATCGTGACTGTCCAGCTGATTCAGCTGCGACAGCTGGTTTAACCAGGGCAGCTTAACCCGAGCTTCGTTTAACCATTCCACTAACTGCGGCGCATCAATCCGGCATGCATGATAAGAGATATCTTTGTGTGCGAAGAAAGCCCGGATAGGATGGGAAAAGCCGTAATAGTTCATTGCCCCATCTTCCTGCTCGCCCTGCAGCCAGTTAGACGCCTCAAAAAAATGCTCTCCCAGTACGTAACAGTCAGGATTAACCGATTTTGCCGCATTGCGGAATGCTTTTACATAATGGGCGTTATTCAATGCGCCGGCACCTTCTCCGAGCATATGAATAACATCAAAGCGCCAGGCATCAATATTATAGGGCGGACGCAGCCAGTGTTTAATCACCGCATCGTCGCCTGCATAGATATAGTCCTGAACCTCAGGATTAGAGAAATTCAGCTTAGGCAGACTGGCGATGCCGTTCCAGCCGATATACTCATTAGTCTCTCCGCTAAACTGATAATGCTGACGGTAAGGTGATCCGGGATTATCATATGCGCCGGCTTCCTGGTCTGACGAATTGCGCTGGTATTTATCAAACCAGGCATGGTCCACTGATGTATGGTTATAAACAGCATCAAGCATAATTTTCATCTCACGCAGATGCAGCTCTTCGACCATCTCGACAAAAAGTTCATTGCTGCCGAGGTGCGGATCAATATTCAGGTAATCGGTTGTGTCATATTTATGGTTACTGGGCGCAGTAAATATCGGATTTAAATACAGCGCAGTAATACCCAGCTCCTGCAGGTAATCAAATTTGTTGTAAATCCCCTGCAGATCACCACCGAAAAATTCACTGGCGCCGGTTCTGCCGTGCTCAGAAACCGCCTCGCCCCATATTTTTGCAACCGTTGGTCTATTCTTTCCACGTAAACAGTATTCATCTGACTGAACACTAATTTCCGGATTTCCATTAGCAAAACGATCCGGGAAAATCTGGTAGAAAACCTGCCCTTTAACCCATGCTGGGGGCTGATGCCGGCAGTTATATTTGAAATGTTTTTCTTTACCCGGGACACGGGCAGATATACCGCAGCCGTGCAGCCACCATTGACCACTGCTGTGCAGCACCTTAAAAGTATAAAAAGTAATATCTTTATCGCTGTTTACCGGCAGCTCACCATGCCAGTACTGCAGCCTGCCTTTACTTTCACCACGGCTCATCACAATCAGCTGTTCTTCGTTATCCGGCTCACAGCGAATAAATACATCAGAAACCGGCAGCTCGACAGCACTGACCATAGTAACTTTGAGGCTGTTAATACTAGGAGTAAGCCAGGCACTGTCCTGACCATGGTAAAGAAATGGTTTATTCATTGAATATGTCTCTCTTTTTATATTATTTGTAATAGAACAGATATCCATATCTTTAAATGGTTCGAGGCTCCCTTATACGACCATAACATCTTAAACTTTCAGCAGAGGACAAACAGAATTTTTTCCGGCAGATTAAGTAATTATTTTACTCATATTTAAGCCTGTCACAGCAAAACCCATTCTTTGATAAAGTGCTAATGCTTTGGGGTTATCATAGGCTACCCGCAGATTAAGGCGCTGTATATTTTCCTGCGTTAATCTGGACTCTAAAACTGCAACTGCGGCACTGCCGTAACCTTTACCTCTAAAATTTTCAGCGATATAAAAATCATAAATAAAGGCGCTTGAGGCACTTTCATTAACGGCATACCAGATATAACCGACAGTGTGCTTTTCAGCTTCAATACACTTTATATAATTATACGCTTTAGGCCTGTTATTCGGAAAATGCTCTGCGTAAGAGCACTTCGCCAGAATAACAGACTGCTCTTGAGTATGACCGTAATTAGCAGCTAAATCCTGTGCATATTCATTAACAAAAATCTTTTTATAATCTGAATACTCATCGTCATGCATCTTTCTTAAGGTCAGCAATTTCCATACCTTCTTTTTTAAGTTTTATAGATTTTCATAAAAAACAGCATTTATTCTAGCCGGGTGCAGGTAATCACTACTTACCTGCTCTGACTAAAACTTATGACAGTCTGCCGATAAAGCTCGAGTAAAGACTCACTGTGCACTTTCACGCCCACCAGCTGCGCACCACCCGACCATTCATCATGCATATAGTTACGCTGATCAAACTTTTGTATCGTATAACCGGCAGCCGGGCCCTCGGTTACCACCCGCACAGGACCTCTGCGCATGGTAAACAGCTGCGGATCTATCACATAAGCAATGGCGGAAGGATCATGAACATGACAGCCCTGCAGTCCTACCCTTTGAGAATAAAACTTAAGATAATAGCGGCTTACATCCCAGATAAACTGACCAACCTCACCCGCATCATCACGCAGCTGATCCAGATATTCACTGCTGAAGAAACTCTCTTCGGTCACATCAAGGCCGATAATCGCCACCGGCCAGTCAGCAGAAAATACTCTGTCGGCGGCATGGGGATCGTCATAAATATTAGCTTCAGCATAGGGCGAAACATTTCCTCTATGACCGCTCTCACCAAATGCCCCGCCCATCACAACTACTTCTTTTACCAGGTTAACAATTTCAGGTTCCGCTTCCAATGCTAGCGCCAGATTAGTCAGCGGTCCGACGGCAACCAGAGTAATTTCACCCGGCTCTGCTGTCAGCGCATCAATAATATACTGATAAGCAGGACGGGAATCGGCTTCAACCTCAAGATGCTCCGGTGCCTCAATATTACCTAGGCCTTTTTCCCCATGAACAACAGTAGTCGCACCGACCGGCGCTCTCAAAAACGGTTTAGCGGCACCTTGGACAACATCCGCCTTTAACTGATATTTTTGCTTTAAGTACAAAGCATTACGCGTTGAATTTTCAATGGTCGCATTACCAAAAACCGTCGTCAATGCAGTAAGTTCAATATCGGGACTCGCCTCGGCAAAGATAATCGCCATTGCATCATCTATTCCCGGATCCGTATCCAGAATAATTTTTTTTACCATATTATTTATACCTTTATTGTTCAGCGTACTTCAAAATAAAAACTAATCCGTCTGCATCTAACACATATCTGGTGTGATAAACCACTTTATGCAGCCGACACCTTTATCAAGTTCAATACAGACAACCGCAGAGTTCTGAAATTTAAGCAGTGGATGCTCACTATTGTTAGTAATAACCCCGGCGGCTGCTTTCTGAATATGGGGTAAATGCCCGATATACATAACCGCATCTTCGCTGATCTGTTTAATCAGCTCAGAGGGATTATCATTGGGGTTCATTCCGCTCAGCTCAGATACCTGCTCTACGGCCAGAATTTCAGAAAACAGAGCGGCAGTCTGCGCAGCCCGCAGCTTTCCGCTGTGACAAATTTTACGGATAATAACGTTATGAGCCTTTAAGTAAGCGGCGGCTCTTTTAACCTGCTCACTGCCGGTATTCGATAAGGGTCTTTTCGCATCTACATCCTTAGACAGTGCAGCTCCATGCTGAACGAAATAAAGCGTTTTCATATTAAAAATCCTCAGAAGTGGACTGCTGTCCTGTAATTTTTTAAACCCTAAAGGCCTCAAATACCCGTTCAACAGCCAGTGCTCCCGGATCTTTAACCCCCTTCAGACTGTCGCGGCTCAGATAAGAGGAGCGGCCGGCTTTCGCAGTAACCATGCCTGAAGTACTTTCTGCGCCAATGCGGGCGGCTTCAACAGCTGCTTGTAAGCCGTCTTTTTCCCAGGCGATAAAAGCCGGATATAAGGCATCAATCATGGTGCGATCGCCGGGTTTTGCTCCACCGTAATGCATCATCTGTGCAAGTCCAGCTTTAAGCGCTGTCACTGTATCAGCATGCTGATTATAATCATGCCCCGCTGCTGTGAAGAATATTGAAAATAACACACCAGATGAGCCGCCCATCACAGCGGCAAGCTGCTCGCCAATCACATTCAGCAGGGAACCGCTGTCATTGAGCGGCAGTTTTTCAGCCTCAAGCTGCGCCAGAATATAACGGGCTCCAGCAGCAAACGTAGAGCCGGTATCACCGTCCCCCACTAGAGAATCAAGATGATTGAGCTCTTTTTCCGCCGCAATTAATGCTCCGCTTATTTTAGTCACAACAGCTGCGGCGGCTGTGTTTTCTGAGGCTTCAAAAGAAGAATTAACCGCAACTTTAGATTTTTTCACTACATTTAACTGACGCAGCTCAAGCGGCGGGAGCCATGCCTGTGTTTCGACAGGTGCCGACAGTGCCTGTAGATGTGCATCGCTAAGCTCCAGAATCGATATTGAGAAACCTTTCATATCAATAGAGGTCATCAGGGCCGCCGGTCCCACAACTAAATGAATATTATCGCGCAGTTCTGATTCGAGAATATCTTTGCAGATCAAGCTCATTTCCAGCTGTGATACACCACCGAGGTTATTAATCATTACGGCAGTTTTTGCATCCTCAGAAGATAAACAAGCTTTAAGCTTAGCGGTCATAAGATCCACCAGATCACGGCTGCTGGTGAAATCAATGGTGGTAATTCCAGGCTCACCGTGAATACCAAGTCCCAGTTCGACTTTGCCTTCGACAATAGACCGGCTGGTTTCTTCACCCGGCAGTGAACAGCAGGACAGTGCGGCGCCGATACTTGATACTGCATCAACAGCCCCCTGCGCGGCACTTTTGACTGCAGCTAACTCAGCCCCCTGCTCAGCTAAGTAACCTGCAATTTTATGCACAAATAATGTGCCGGCAATGCCGCGGGGGTTAATATTATCAGGAATGGAAATATCATCATCAACGATCACCATCTCCACTTTCAGGCCCATTTTTTTGGCTTTTTCACAAGCCAGGCCGAAGTTTAAACGGTCACCGGTATAGTTTTTCACAATAACTAAGCAGCCTTTTTCACCGGTTACATGAACAATAGCATTCAATACGGCATCAACACTCGGCGAAGCAAACAGCTCACCGCATACTGCACCTGTCAGCATGCCTTTACCCACAAAACCAGCATGAGCAGGTTCATGGCCGGAACCGCCGCCGGAAATAAGAGCAACTTTATCCTGCTTCCAGTCGCTTCGAATAACGATTCTGATCTGCGCATCAACATCAAGACGTGCCAGATTATTGTGTTTATTGCTGTACAAAATACCGTCAACTGCATCATCGACTAAAGCGGCTTTGCTGTTGATAAAAAATCGACTCATATTAACTCCATTAAGTGTCATTAATACTAAGATGAAAACAGCAGTAAACCTGATTGATCCACTGCGCCTGAAAATCAAAGAAACGAAAAATATACATATAGCATATCCTTTGAAATCATAGTACTAGATAAATATAACCTGAGAGATAGACTGCCGTTTTAGTGATATACCGCAGAATTTTTGACTTAACTACATGCTACGTAAGTACAAATATCCAATGTCTGCATAGACAATTATGCTGCAGACCTCTTATTTAGGAGTTTTAAAACAGATAAATTCATCAGCCCTGCGTGAAAGCGGCCGCGATAGTGCTAGGCTTGTAAGAGAGTCTGTTAATCAGGAGAAACACTATGAGTTATAAACACATACTGGTCGCTGTCGACTTATCAGAAAGCAGCGGAATTGTTATTGCCAAAGCCGTTTCACTGGCGAAAAGTTTCAATGCAAGACTGTCACTGATTTATGTCGACATAGATTACGCGGCTCATTACACGGGATTAAGTTATGCAGAATTTAATAAACTGGAGACCTGCGGTCCGGCAGACGAATCTCTGCATAAAGAGATGCAGATGTTAGCCGATAAAACTGAATATCCAGTTGCTAACTGCTTATGTGTAACCGGTGATTTAAATAAAAAGCTTAACGAGACAATTAAAAACTTAAATGCAGATTTACTGGTGTGCGGCCACCATCATGATTTCTGGAGCCGCCTGCTCTCCTCCGTACGCAAGCTGCTGAACACATCAGTAACCGACTTGTTAATTATTCAGCTGTAATCATCCTAATCAGCACCCGAGTTTCTATAAGCGCGGGTGCTTTTCACTGAGTTTGAAACGGCTGCGTTTTAATGGGTACAAACCGCGTAATTTTCAGGTGTACAGTATGACAAAGGAGTGTAGATCATTTCTTCATAGGGTTGTTTTTTAACAATTTTCAGCAGTGTGGAAATCGCCAGCCTGCCCATTTCATAGGGGTTCTGCCCTACATTTCCATGTGCAAGATGATCCCGTAACATAGCTAACTGCCCTTCAGATGCATCAGAAATAATAACCACAACCTGCTTTTGTGCAAGTTTCTGTTTGAACGGATCAATCATCCTGCGATATTGATACTCATCATTTTGTGCCCAGCCGCCGACAGCAATAAAGGAGTCGGCTTGATTCGGCTGTGCCTTGAGAATAGACTCCATCTGCTTAACAGCCCGGTTTATCTTGTCGTAATTCGGGATAGGAAGCCGTACCTCAGTCCAGCCATTGTCATTTTTGAGTATTTCTCCAGGAGGAGTCTGGTATATTTTTCCGGATAAAGCAGAGCGTACGCCCATCACCCTTAAATTCAAATTGGGAGAATCCGGCCGCCCGGTCTGAATAATAAGTTTACCGCCGTCAGGTCGTAATTTTTTTAACTGTTCGCCAAATGCTCTGCCAAGTTCAAAATTGTTTGTGCCGATATATGCTCGGCGCAGATTTTTATATTTCTCCCGAGTAGGGGCATCAAAATCAGAGTCATAAGTAACAACAGGAATTCCCGATTGTATGGCTTTCTGCATACTGTTCCTTGCCAGAAAATCAGATTCCGTTACGGCGACTGCGATACCATCGATACCGTCATTGATCATCTGTTTAATCATTTTATCCTGCAGCCGCACATCTCCTTTTTTCGGTGCCAGGTATATGCATTCTACCTCTTCTAACTCAGCAGCGGCCTCTCTGCAGCCGTCTCCACTTTGATCAAAAAACACTCCCTGAAATTTTGCAACAACCGCAAATTTCAATGTTTTACCACTAACTGAAAATACCGGTAACAGGGTTATTATTATCAATAGTAACACCGATTTAACTGTATTCTTCCCCATATTTCGTGCAACTCCTTCCTTAAGGTGCCCGTAATTTCATCCCCGGCAGATTAAATCCGGAATATAACCTTATTATAGAACCCAATCATCTGGGCGTATCCTGTTGATATATCAAATATTAATAATAAATGATTTTATAAAATAAATGCTGAGGTGTCCTCTCATACTTTGTTAAATACAGATACGCTCCGTTTTACAAAAAAATGCAGCCCCCTAGAAATCATTCAGGCGTACGTTCAAGACAATATTTCAGTTTAACACAATGAATTGCAGATATGTTTTTATAGTGACGCGAAAGCGCCTGGAAAAAAGCAGCAGATTCCCGTCAGAACAGGTTTAACCCGGCTGGCAGAAAAGGTGTTTATAATGCATTGCAAAAGCGGGATATGCTTATATACAGCTCAAGATAAAACGACAGCTGCATTAACTTTAAAACAGCCGCCTGGCGCCCCGTTAGGCGGAGGTTGAAAGATGCTTAACGGGGCTGCTATAGAAACTGACAGGAGTGTCACTACTGGTGACTTCCTAATAATCTAATTAAACAGTCTCTTTTTGCGACGCCCGTTAGTTTAGTACAGTTATTCGCCTGAACACTTTCCTCAGCAAGCAGTTGATTTGAAGATACGGCAGCTGCAGGTGAAATAGATAGAGAGACAGCCATAATAACTGCGGCTGACAGACTAATTAATTTATTCATAATCATTTCTCCGTTTTCCATAAAATCTGCATAGAAATATTGCAGACACATAATAGAAGAACGTATTACAGCTCAAAAAATTGCAGATATTTTGTGTCGGTAAATAAAAAGCTGTAATAATTTAACAACTGTCTGCCGGTCAATTTTCCTAGCCGTTAATCTGCAAAAGAGTGTCGAAAAGATTAACAGAGCAGCTGATTTGTATAAAGCAAAGTGACTGATAACAGCAGCATATCAAACGGCCCCGCGTTCAGATCTAATATACAAAACTTACCCGGCACAACACCTTGAATTTCAGCAAGTAATAGTGATTATCATTACCACCGTATTACCAGGACTGAAGATTCAGTATATACAGCGTTTAATTCCCCTTCACCAGCCGGTGCCTGCTAAAAATAACAACTTCGTTTGAATTAAGTATGTTAGCACACTAGCAGCCCCACTATTAAAAACCGCATGGACACAGCTCGATATACAGTCTGTCGATAATATTTACAAATGTATTATTCATACTACTCTTATTTTTTTCAGATAAAAGTAACACATTGTTTTACAAGGACATTTTAAGTTGGCCTAAGATATGCTTTAAATATATGCAAGCAATAAAAAAACACATAAAAAGTACTTAATCTAACGGTTAGTTTTGTAAAAAATACAAAACTATCGAAAATATAAGGATTTAGTAAATATGAAAATCTCATTAACTAAGCTGATCACTGCATCCATCATTGCAGCTGCATTTTCGCTTACTACACAAGCAGCACCAATCGACTTAAATACATGGACTCAAGAAGGACCGCTCGGCAATGGTAACTGGACAGTTTCCGGTCCAGGAGACAGTGTCTATCAGTCAATTAACGGCAACCCCACATATTTTGTCAGCCCGGAATCTTTTATTAATAAAGAGTTTAACGGCAGCTTTATCCAAAACGGCAGCGCAGGCTACTGGGATAATGATTATGTAGGCTTCGTATTTGGATACAACGGATTAGATGATTATTATCTGTTCGACTGGAAACAAGGCAACCAGGGAGCAGCCAAAGAAGGGTTCGGACTTTACAAAATATCAGCCGGTACCAAAAATTTCTGGGACCACACAGGAACAGGTATTACAACTTTAGCAACCAACCAAAGCACCACTAACGGCTGGGTTGATAATACTCTTTATGATTTTTCATTAGGTTACACCGATACTGCAATTACAATCAGCCTGGACGGTGATATCTTTAATAATGAAACTGTAATAGATGTAGCCGGCCTAACCAACAGCGCAGGCCGTTTCGGTTTCTACAATTACTCTCAACAGGCAGTGACCTACAGCGGTTTTGAAGAAGATACCTGCCAGGTAAACTGCGGAGTGGGTGTTGCAGAGCCTGCTTCAATCATGGTACTTGGATTAGGCCTGATCGGCATCGCTGTTTTCCGACGCCGTAAAGTCCTTTAAAATATCAGTTGTTCATATAACAGCCCTCTTTCAGGGCTGTTTTTCTTTATGCAATGATTCTTCAGCAAAAAAACGGCATAAATATCTACAGGTGTGCATTAATCACCTTTAAGTGTATGTGCTGTTCACATTTCATATTATCCCTGCAAAGTGACTGTCTAAAGTAACTTTAAGATTGAATACTTAAGGAACACTTAATATTGAATGAATAATTGTAAAAAACTAAAAAAGACTTTCCGCGCAATTTTTAAACACCGTCAGAAACATAAACCAGCTGCACAACCAACAAATAAAAGGTAATAATTACCTAAAAAACACTAGTCGTGACCAACCACGCAAAACAACAATTCCACATTAAAAACAAAAGCATGCACACGATCACACAAACAAAGTAATCACCTTTATATAAACAACACATTTTGTTAGCGCAAAAAATAAAAATGAAGAAAATATTATTCTATTGCTTTAACTCACACTTTTGCTGTTGCTTAAAAAATAAACTGCGTGGCCATAAATTGAGCAGCAGGCAAGTATCGTGAATAAATATTCAAGGCTTACTGCCGGTCAATTTATTTACGCAAAAATGGATAAGGAAATCTCTTGAGCATGGAGTCAGCACAGAAACTTTTATCAATGCTGAAGTGCAGACAAAGCAAGAGCGCGCCCTTAACCGTCACAGTTAGTTAAGCAGACACTATGGAGTTTTAAAATGAAGAAAATATTAATTACCTTGTTCGGACTTTGTTTATCCCTAGGGGCAAATGCAGCCTGTTTCAAACACTTGGAAAAAGGCGCGCCAAGCGCCAGTGATCAACAGCTATGCCGAGCTGGTTATGCCGTTGGTTATAACTATCAGTATAAAGTGGCCGACTGGGTTGCTTACCATATTACCCGTGACAGCGTAAATGCTTTCTTTGAACGTTCAAATAACTTTAAAACAGATTATGAATTACCGGCAGCTCATCGTGCTACAAGCGGTGATTATACTAAGACTGGTTATGATCGTGGTCATCTAGCGCCGTCCGGCACTATGGATTTCACTCAAGAAGCAATGAAAGAAAGCTTCCTGATGTCAAATATGTCACCGCAGCTTCCTGGTTTTAACCGCGGCGGCTGGAAAGGCCTGGAAGAAAAAGTGCGTAAATGGGCTAATGACTATGATGAATTATATGTAGTAACGGGGCCTATCTGGGACGGCAATGAAACTTATATTGGTAACGGTATCTATATTCCAAACTCTTTCTACAAGGTGATTCTTGATCCTTACTATAATGATGCTATTGCCTTTATCGTACCGCACAGAAAAGTTTCTTCTTCAGAGTTAGCTGACTTTATTACTACAGTGGATGAAGTTGAAAGACTAACTAATCTGGATTTCTTCAGCGATCTGCCTGACAGTACAGAAAACAGCATCGAAGCGGTTGTCTGGGATATGTGGTAAGAGCTAAACTGCTGATGGTCTAAAGCAGATTATCAGCAGTTAACGCCGCTCGCAGGAGGTACATCCTCTACAAGCTGAGCGGCTTTTCTTATCTAATCTGCCGCGCTGAATTTTACAATAGGCATTTTTCAAAGCGCGCCGTCCGTCAAACCAGTCCTGTGCTTTACTAAGTATCAGATTACCGAGAAAACGCTTTAATAATTCCTGCCGGTATAACTCAACAAAGGTTTGATCAAAACTAATTTCAAAAAAGTCTAAAGCTTGTTCAATAGTGGAGAAAGAGCGGATCTGCTCCTGTATACTCTGTGGTTTTTCCCTATCCATAAATCCCCGCTACCGCCTGCGTTTCACAAAACAGTAATAGTATAACTCATTGTGTTCAGTTAAAGCTTCTGCAGCAGGCTGTCTTAAGCTGCTGACAATAAAAAAGTCATTAAAAGCGGCGCTATTAAAGTCAGAATAAAGCCGCTGACCAGCGCAGCAGGGATATGATCTGACTCGCATCTCTGTTTAATTATCGGCAGAGTTGTGTCCAGTGATGTTGCACCGCCGGCGCCGATACATTCGCGGGCATACTTATATCCGAACAGGTATAAAAGAAGAATAGCCAGCAGCTCACGAAACAGATCTGTCAGCAGTGCAGCTGTTCCATAAACAGCCCCTAACTTACTGGAGACCAGTACTCCAGAGAGTGAAAACCAGCCGAAACCACTGGATAAAGCTAAAGATGTATTAAGATCTTCCTGGGAAATATACGAAGCGGCGGCACCGCCGATCAGAGAGCCGATAACAACTAACACCGGGATAACAATAACCTTTGACGATCGCCATACCGCAGTCAGTTGTACATTCACAATATCGATACCGACAAAAAAAACCAAGGTATAAAGAAGCGCATCGCTAACAGGCAGGTGTGCCAGGACTTCTCCTGCTGAAAACGGCAGGCAGGAAAGTAATACACCGATAAAAACCATGGAAAAAGCAATAACACACTCTTTCACCGGCTCAAGAAAATTTGTTTTACCTTTTGGAGCTGAGCGGCTCTGCGGCTGTCCGGTTGATTTACAGAAAAAAATGTAAATAAGTAAACAGGAGCCGAAAGTACTCAACAGTGAAAATACAGAGGCTAAATATATACTTCTTCCTGCCGTTGCCGGATCTTTAAAAACTTCTGCAAATTCAACACCAATTGACAACAGCAGCAGCCAAACCAGCGGTCCTATCAGCCTGCCGGCAATGGCCGGGAAACTTTGCGGTCTGCTTTTTCCGACTGCATAGCCAAGAATTAGGGCTGCAAGAATAGGCATAATGGAATAAAAAATTGTCAGCATAAAAAGTAACCTTCCTCAGCTGCAGTAAATTAAAAACGCCCTGCTGAGCTTCAAATCAAAAAAATTAATAGAGGTTGTGAAGAATACACTAAATAATTCACTTTATTTGCTGCCGGTAATAATTTTTTCTGATAAAACCAGCGGTTAAGTGTAACGAACTATGACAGTTCATTTCACAGCAGGCTTGGCTATAAGTCCGGCAGCTGCGGTTTGCTTAACAGCAGCTTAATAAGGACAAACAACGCAGTTTACTTCGCAAGCAAAATAGCCATATAGAGTTAATAAATTCACTTCAACACGTTAAAAATATGAGTTGCTCATGGTGCTTTTGCTGGCACAATGGCGCCCATATTCCAAGTGTTATATTTATCTGTACAAATGTTAGGCAGTGATTATTTTTTTATGATTAACCTCTACATTCGCATAACAAATCAAACAGTTAAGAATAAGCAATGTTAGAATGACAAGTACATTAAAGAGATGCTGTAGTTACTTTTTATAAGAACAGCCCCCTCTTTTTAGTATCGGAATTTCTTCATAATTTCTGGTTTCATGGATTGAACAACAGCTAGGTTGTTTTGTCAGCAAGTTTCAGAGCCTTGCGCAGTGACAAAGCAGACTGTCAGACCTGTTTCTGACAACTTATGCTGGTTTAGATGAATAATCATCTCAGCCTTTCATTCAATTTTGAAAATGGTAATTATAATGAAATTAAAAAACAGTAATGGTTTTACTTTAATCGAGCTAGTCATCGTCATTGCTATCCTGGGCATTCTTTCAGCGGCGGCAATTCCCAAATTTATAGATCTGTCAGCAGATGCCAAAAAAGCTTCCCTGGACAGCTTCGCCGGCGCGGTAAGATCAACCAACAGTCTGGTGATGGGCAAAGCCAAAATTGCCAACGTTAAAAACTCAAACACTGTTACACAGATTCCAAATACTGATCTCTATGTGCTTAATGATCATATGAGCATCAAACCTGAACATCTAAAAAATGCCATGTTTTTTGACGATTTCATGGCCACTGACTTTAATAAAACCTTTCTGCCGTCTACCTATGTTTATCTTGGTAAAAAAGAATTAACCATGGAAGAGTTAGGCCAAAAGCAGTGTTATATTCACTTAACAAGACCCTCAGTTCAGGAGTCAGGCGGGCCTATCGTATATGGCGATTTAAAAATAAAGCGCTCTTATGACGGATGCTGAACAACATTGTAATCCTCTAAAAAAGCAGTCTAAAAAGTGTCGGATGCTGTTAGACATCAGGCAGAAAATAATAATAGTCAGCTCAAGAATGAGCGTTGAAGAGATCTTGTAAATTTTCTTTCGCGTATGAATTTCTTAATAATTTCTGGTTTCATGGATTGAACAACAGCTAAATTGTTTTGTCAGCAGGTTTCAGAGCCCTGCGCAGTGACAAAGCAGATTGTCAGACCTGTTTCTGACAGCTTATGCACGGTAGGATAAGAATCCTGCCGGTTAATTCAATTTTGAAAATGGTAGTTATAGTGAAGTTAAATAGTAATAAAGGTTTTACCTTAATCGAATTAATCATCGTCATTGCGATTCTTGGTATTCTTTCAGCCGCTGCTGTCCCCAAGTTTATGAGTCTAAGCGCAGATGCCAAAAAAGCCTCCCTGGACAGCTTCGCCGGCGCAGTAAGATCAACCGACAGCCTGGTAATGGGCAAAGCCAAAATTGCCGGAATTAAAAGCTCCAACACTATTACTAACATCCCGGATACGGATCTGTATGTGCTGAATGATCATATGAGTATCAATGCAGAACATCTGAAAAATGCTATGTTTTTTGAAGATTTTATGGCGACCAGCTATGATAAAATTTCGTCACAGACGACTTTTGTTTATCTCGGCGATAAAGAATTAAGCGCGCACGAAATAGACACACAGCAGTGTTATATTCAATTAACCAGGCCCTACACTGTTGTCGAAGACGAGCCTGTCGTATTCAATGAATTAAAGATAAACCGTTTTTATGACGGATGCTAATGATATTATACCAAATCCGCTAATTTTCTATTCATTTATGCTGGTTAAAATGAATGCTAACTTCGTTATTTATTTTGCAATTAGAACAACTAGTTACTGCAATCAATGCCTTGCTTTCATTCATTTTTCCTACACCTAAATAGATCACCTAATTAATGGAATTGGTATTATTAGCCTGCTAAAACGACAATCAAAAAAAATGCCTGATACTGTTAAGTCTCAGGCATCTCTTTCATTAAGTTAAAAACCACCTTGTTACAGGTAATTGCTCAAAATATCATCATAAAGCGTTTTGCCTATTTTACCCGGCGACACTTTTACCTGATCTAACCCCTTCTGTAGTTTTTCAATCAATGCATCATCAACATCTTTACTGAATGCATAATACAACTCTCCCTCTTTTAATACATGCACAACAACAAAGTCATCATTATCCAGATCGTTAGTTTTGATAAACAGGCGCGCTACATTTTCTTCATATGCCCAAAGCTGTATACGATCAGCATTGAGTTTTTTTGCCAGAGAGTTGGCACTCGCTCCCCTTTGTATTTTATCTTCCGGCACTCCTAATGCGGTAATTATCTGATCACCAATATCATCTCTAATTACGCCGATATCATAATTCTTAATATCATCCGGCAATGATATTGTGATAGCGCTGCTTTTTTTAGCCATAATCACGATGCGTGTTTTGATAATCGGGCCCGCCCACTTGAATTTTTTTTCACGAGCTTGGGTACGGGTCATTGAAAAAAGCCCCATATTAGGGCCCTCCACCGTCTTACGATAAGCCCGGGCCCAAGGCTGAAGCTTTATTGTGTCCCGCCTGATAGGCGTCTCCATTTTATGAGAAGCTGCTATCAGCAGATCCACTGCAATTCCCTTAAGTATTCCCCCGGAACTATAATTATAGGGAGGATACGCTTCGGTCAGAAGTTGAACATCCTGCAGGTCCTGCGCATTTGCAGAAGCGCAGAATATAGTTAACAGAAAAACAGTCCATAATTTTTTTAAACTACGAATAAGTAACACGATAGTCCTTCCTATTATTAAAAAATATTCACAGATATCTCACTCTTCAGCGCCTAGGCTGTTTCACTACAATATTTATAAGTGTAGGTTACGATTAAAAACCATGTCAAACCGATATGGTTGATTTAACAGCTAATATTAAAAAGCGACAGCACATAAGCAATCTGAAATGATTAAACAGAACAATGCGGCAATAATCCAAAAAAAATGCCTGCAGCAGAACTAACAGGCATTAATTTATTAATAGGCTTTGTTTAAAATTAAACAGCGTATTCAGTTTACAAATAGTTACTCAAAATATCATCGTACAGGGTTTTGCCGATTTTACCCGGTTCTGATTTTACCTGATCTAAGCCCTTCTGCAGACTATCAGTCAACGCATCACTGACATCTTTACTAAATGCATAATACAACTCGCCTTCTTTTAATACATGCACAACAACAAAGTCATCATTTTCAAGATTGTTGGTTTTGATAAACCAGCGTGCCACATTTTCTTCATAGGCCCAGAGCTGTATACGGTCGGCATTCAATTTTTTTGCCAGAGAGTTGGCATTGGTCGCCCGTTGTATTTTACTTTCCGAAACTCCCGCTTCTTTAATCAGCTGCTCACCAATATCATCGCGGATCACTCCGATATTATAGTTATTAAGATTTTCTACTGATGAGATGTTTATATTACTGCTTTTCTTAGCTAGAACCACAATACGCGTTTTAGCGATAGGACCCACCCATTTAAATTTACTTTCCCGCTCTGCACTACGGGTTGTTGAAAAAAGCGCAACATTCGGGCCGTCCAGCGCTTTACGATAAGCACGAGCCCAGGGCTGTAATTTTACCTGCTCACGTTTAATGGGTGTCTGCATTTTATGAGTAGCCGCAACCAGCAGATCCACGGCAATTCCCTTAAGTATTCCCCCGTCTCGGAAGTTGTAGGGTGGATATGCTTCCGTCAGTATTTCGATACTATTTAAGCCCTGCGCATTTACACCACCGCCAAACAAGACTAGGACCAGAACAGTTAAGATCTTCTTACAATTATGAATAAGTAACATGATAACTCCCTCTAATTATTAAATATTCAGTAATTCCTTCATCTTGACACGTTAAATTCCCAAGGTGCTGTCATTAATGAACGTCACGGATAAAAAGCTTTAACAAGCATCTTATTGAGGTATAGGTCATTTAAAAAATCATGTCAAACAGCTGAACTCCAGGAGCGGTTTATCTTTGAAGTGTGCCCTGATATAAATACAGTTATCAGAGCAGGACGTATTTAAAAAAGAGACATTTGATCAGAAGTGAGCTGATCAAAATCTTTGCCGAGTAAGGGCAGAATAGCTTCTGCAATCGGTTTAAGCTGTTTATCAATATAATGCTGATAATCGATGGCAGAATTCAGGTACTCCTGCGGCTCAGGCCCGTTAACGGTAATAAGATAAGCGATCCGCCCGCGTCGCTGATAACGTAAAGGCCGGCCAAGCTGCGCGTTATTATGATCTGCCAGACGGGCGGCCCTGACCTGCGGCGGCACATTTTTTAGATAAGCATCTAAAGGGCGGCGCAGACGTTTATGATAAATAAGTTTATGATCAAAACTTCCTGCCTTTAATTCATTAACCGTGTTAATTATCAGCTCATCAACCGGCTGCTCGGCAAACACTTTTGTATAGAGGCTTTTCTGGAACTCCTGTGCCAGCTCAGTCCAGTCTGAACGTACTGTTTCCAGGCCCTTAAAGAGCATGCTTTCACCAGAATCGCTGTGCTTCAGTCCGACGTAGCGCTTTTTGGATCCGGTTTCAGAGCCGCGAAGTGTCGGCATAAAGAATTTTCTAAAACAAGTTTCAAATTCTATCTCCAGATAACAATCGAGATTCAGCTCTGTTTTTAGCTTTGTTGCCCAGTAATTATTGATCTGTTTTTCCAGCTTTTCACCTCTAGCTCCTGCATCCGCAGCGTTATCACAGCCCTGCAGCCATACAAAAGTGGAGTCGGTGTCGCCGTAAATAACCTGCTCATTCTGTGATTCAATAAAGTCCCGCGTTTCGCGCATAATCTGATGACCGCGCAGGGTAATTGAACTGGCCAGGCGGGTATCATGAAAACGGCAGCCTGCAGAGCCCAGTACCCCGTACATGCTGTTCATAATAATCTTAATGGCGTGTTGAAAGGGCTGATTATTTTCCTTTTTAGCCAGCTCTCTGGCGGCGGTTAATTTATCAAGGATTCCCGGAAGATGATGTTTATTACGGCTGAATCTTGCACCTCGAAAACCCGGCAGGGAATCTGACTGAGGCTCCAGCAGTCCTTCAATCAACCCCATAGGATCAATTTTAAAAGTACGGATTATTGACGGATAAAGGGATTTAAAATCAAGCACCAGCACCCAGGAATAAAGCCCGGGTGTGGAGTCCATCACAAAACCGCCCGGTGAATGCTGCGCTTCGATATCACCAATATTGGGGGCAATATAACCGCTGCGGTGCAGTAACGGCAGATAAAGGTTAGTAAAGGCGGCTACGGAAGCGCCGCGCCGGTCCAGCGCTAAACCGGTTAAACGCGCTCGCTGTATGCAGTATTCAGCTAACTGGGCTTTTTCAAAAATGCGTTCTACCAGCAGGCAGTCCTGGAGATTATAACGGGCAAGCGAAACCGGCTCCTGCTCAAACTGACGCTTGATTTCTAAACCTTTATTCTGCACATCACTAATCAGTTTACCTTCAGAAAACATCGCCTGGCTGACAAATTCAAGGCTGAAACTTTCAAACTGCCAGCTGGCGTTTTTCAGCTGTTCGATACCGTCCAGAATCACCCGGCCGTTTAAAATCACCGACCCCTGCTGCGGATCGCTGCGGTGTGTTAACCAGCGTAACGGCGATCCGTCTCGTCCTATTTTCAGCTGCATATTATGTACAGCGGCCCTCTCAGCCAGCAGGCGCATATCAAAACTGCCTACCGCCCAGCCGATAACCGCATCGGGATCATATTGTTCAAACCACTCCTGCAGGGCAAGCAGCAGAGCCCGTTCATCTTTTAGCCAGTGAATATTGATATCATCTGCAGGCCGCGCAGTACCAGTCATTAATACCGCAGCATACTGCCCGCCCTCTTTAGCTAAGGGGTAATTACCGAAACTTAGTCCAACTGAGTATAACTGCCCCTGCGGACTGCATTCCACATCCAGTGACACCATTTTAAGCTTAGGCGCTGTATTTCCAGGAGATATTTTAGTTGTGCGGCACAGCCAGTAACTGCCGTTCCACTTAATATCAGCGTTGACTTTTAGCGAGCCGTAAATAAAGCGTTCCATCAAATAACGGTCAGTTAATTTAATATCCGCTTCAAAAAATGCAACGGCAGCCGCAGTTAAC
Source organism: Psychromonas aquimarina ATCC BAA-1526 (assembly GCF_000428725.1). Lineage (GTDB taxonomy): Bacteria > Pseudomonadota > Gammaproteobacteria > Enterobacterales > Psychromonadaceae > Psychromonas > Psychromonas aquimarina. Next base: position 26,967 of record NZ_KE386791.1, on the reverse strand, counting down.
AGCTCCTGCATCGCTCGAAACTGTTTCTGAGTCAGGCAGTAAACCGCAGCTGCCGGCTGCTGGTTAAATAATTTTAAGGGTAATGGACGTATCTCCTGTGCCGCCAGGCCTTTTTCAGACCATAAATGAACGGCCTGCGGCAGATCCTGCTGATGCACAATAAACACATAACGCTGACCGGGTATCACTATCCTGCAAGGGCCGCGCTCAGTAGCAAGCCACAGAATCAGCTCAACTCCCTGTGCTGTTTCGTGCTGCTGACGGGATAAAATTAATCCCTGCAGCTCGGATAATTGATTTTCGGACATAAGCAGCACCTAGCGCATAAATTGGCAGAGGCTCATAATCTAAGCCAGCTGACCTGCAGAATCAGGCAAAAGTCGGCAGCAGTGCCCGGATCCCGTCAATAAACATTTGTACCGACATGATCAGCAGCAGCATGCCCATCAGCCGTTCCAGGGCCGCCAGACCTTTGACTTTAAGAATTTTATATAACAGCGGAGAGAAAAGCAGCACCAGTGAGGCCAGCAGCCAGGCAAGAAAAAGAGAGATAAACAGCCCGCCTGCATGCTCTGTATTGGTTTTTGCTAAAACCAGTAGTGTTGCTAAGGCGGCCGGCCCGGCAATCATCGGCACAGCAATCGGTACAACCAGCGGCTCATCCCCTTTTTTAGCGGCAAATATATTTTCACCACCGGGATCAGGAAAGATCATTTTCAGTGCAATAACAAAGAAAATAATGCCGCCTGCGATGGTAATCGCCTGGGTTTCCAGATGAAATATACTTAAAAACCTTTCTCCAAAAAACTGAAAAGTCACTAAAATAAAAAATCCGATCAGCATCTCTCTGATAATGATTTTAGAGTGGCGCTGTTTATCGACATTTTTTAAGATGCTCAGCAGCAGAGGCACATTTCCGAAAGGATCCAGGATAAAAAAGATCAGGATAGCCGTTGACAGTACTGGAAATGTGTTTTCCATAATAAATATTCCTTATCAGTAAGTTTCGGCAGACTATCTCATGAAGTAACAGTAGATAACAGCCCGTTTAACTTACAAAACTGTTTCACTAGAGTCCGAGCACATTTAGTGAATATTAATACTGACCGCGGCCGTGATCTTAGCCGGGTTAAGCTTGTAAAGGTAAAATGATATTAAAACAGGGCCCGCTGCGGCCGTCGGAAATATACACACGCCCCTTATGCTGCTTTATTATCTGTTTCACAATCGCTAAACCTAAACCATGGCCGCCGCTTTGCCGGTCCCGCGACTTTTCCAGACGAATAAAGGGTTCAAATATTGCCTCACGATCTTCAAGCGGAATAACCGGACCGTCATTTTCAATGCTGATATGGACTTCTGAGAGCGATTTATGGACTGCTATTCTCACCTCTGACTGCGCATATTTATAACCGTTACGGATAATATTACTCACCGCCCGCTGAAACGCCCGCACTGCAATCGGCACAATGCACTGCCCGGCAGTTTCTAAGATAAGTTTTTTATCTGTTTCAAACTGCAGATGATGCAGCTGCGCATCCAGCAGAGAGTGAATATCTGTTTCCTGCAGGGTTAAATGAGTATCAAGGCGTTCCATCTTAGCAAAATGCAGCAGCTCTTCCACCATACTGCACAACTCGTTAAGATCCCCCTGCATGCCTTCAAGATAGGGCATCTGTTCAGGACGAACGCTGGAATCATCGAGCATATCCAGATTACACTGAATACGAAAAATCGGTGTCCTGAACTCATGGGCAACCGCGTTGGTTAAATTACGATTACTGCGGATAAGCTGGCCGATACGCTCCGCCATAAAATTCAGAGTCGAATTGAGATTTCCCACCCGGCGCACAAAACGGGTAGACGCCCTGGCATCAAGATCCCCGTCCGCAAAAGCAATACAGACTTTTTCCAGATGACGTAACCGCCGGCTCAGAGCAAACAGGACAATAAATGTAATCAATGCCAGCGCGGCACAAATCTCCAGCAGCGTCAGAAGTTCCAGCCGACTGTCTTCCTGCCAGAATGGCGACTGCAGATCTAATTCAACTTTATATATATGCTTTTCATTACCAAAAGTAAAATAAGCGAGCAGGTCGTCAACATCTTCTACAGCCAGCTTTTCAGATATAACTTTTTCTTTTAATTCACTGCTTAGTGCAGGATCTGTATCTTTATATACAGTCAGCTTAAACTGCATCAGCTGCATATAATTTTGTAAAGCCTGTTCGGCGTAATCCTGATCATGACTTAAGGCTATTTCATTAAGCAGATAACTAGTTGCACTGATATCCTGCTTGAGGCTTTGTTCATCCCAATGATCAGAAGAAAAAAGCTCCGACTGATCCATTACGATAACAGTAAAAAAAAAGGTCACTACAATAAAAAGGTAAGTGAGAATAAACAACTTCTTCATAGGTTATCCTTAAACATTACCAGCGCTCAGGTACAAACAGGTAACCTTTACTTCTTACGGTAATAATTTTTCGCGGCAATGCCGGATTGTCGCCCAGTTTTTTACGCAGTATAACCACTTTATTATCTATGGTGCGGTCGATACCGTCATATTCAATACCGCGCAGTGTTTTAACCAGATATTCTCGAGACAGGACTTCTTCGGCATGGCTGGCCAGCAGCCACAGCAGATCGAATTCACTGCTGGTCAGTTTAATATCGACATCAGCAAGGCGGCACTGTTTACGCTGATTATCTAAATGCAGATCGCCAAAATTGATATTTTTACTGATCGGAGCCGCTGTTTTCTCTTCGTTACCTCTTCGCAGAAGCATTCTCAAACGCGCCAGCAGCACCCTCGGCTGCACGGGTTTATTCACAAAGTCATCTGCCCCCATTTCCAGCGCCATCACTTGATCTAAATCGTCTTCACTGGCGGTCAAAAACAAAATTTTTCCATGATATAAAGATTTAATCTGCCGGTAAATAGTAAAACCGTCGGCATTAGGCAGCATTAAATCGAGAATAACGATATCCGGCTGCTGCGCAATAATAACAGCAGCGGCATCCGCGCCGTCATTGATACAGGTAACATCAAAATGGTTATTGTGCAGATAACTGCTCAGCAGCTCACAAATCTTCTGGTCATCTTCAACAAGTACGGCTGTAGTATTGGTCATATGTTCCTAGGGTATAGCAGTTTATTAGAAAGCAAACTTAACATTGTTTGCCCAGTATAATCCATTCGCACCAGGCAAAACCATACAAACCCGTACAATGCAGTACAAAGCCGGACAGACTGCAGTAATCAAAGCCGTTAATATGCCTCCATCAACCACTTGCAAAGAAACTATTAAGGATAAAATAATGAAAAAATATTTACTGACTGCAGTATGTGCTGCCGGCGTTATTGGACTAACAGGTTGTTCCGGCCACCGTACAAACGAAGAAACTTTTACAACACATGCGGAAAGCTTCAATATCTTGTTTTTACAAATCCCGCCGTCAGATACGCAGACACGTGCATTAGCCCTTGCCCCTGAAGGTGCAAAAATTGAAACCATCACCACTACCCCTAATGATGTAACCTCAGTAAGCGGTGTATTAAACCGTATTATCGGTGTAGATAGAACCACTATCAACGGCTCTATCGACAAGGAATAAACCTGCCTGCTGTATAAGTTTCCCTAAGCTTTAAATGACCTTCTAATGCAGTCACGTAGTGATTGAAGGTCATTTTTACTATTGCCAAATAAAGCGCCTCCCACAGTTGTTAATAAAAAATAATGCAATGCGGTTCAAATTGTTTTTACAATAACTCTATTATCCATGCCCCATAGATATATATAATCATCACTATATTTACCCTGTTAATGTAAATTTAGACTTATGAGAAGCTTTAATGGAAAAAGAGATAAACCTGGCTGATATTAAAGCCTTTGTACTGATTGCACAGCAGGGCAGCTTTACGAAAGCTGCCGACATTCTCGGATGCTCCCGCTCGCATCTGTCCAAACAGTTAAATCAGCTGGAAACACAGTTAGGTGTGAAATTAATTGCCAGAACTACCCGCTCACAACGCTTAACTGACTTAGGTAAACAGTTTTTTGACTCTTGCTTACTCTCGCTGCAGGGCATCAACCAGGCGGTTGCAGCTACTGTTGATAATGCGCAGAAACTGCAGGGAAATATCAATATCAACAGTGTCGGCGGTATTATCGGCGAAGAGATCATCTGCTCTATGATTAATGACTTCCTTAAGCAGTACCCGGATATTAGCGTTAATTTAGATTTCAGCAGTCAAAGAGTGGATCTGATTGAAGATGAATTTGATCTGGTATTCCGCATGGGTGAACTGCAGGATTCAGGATTAATCGCCAGAAAGTTAATGGATATTCCCATTGATACTCTGGCCAGTCCGGCTTACCTGCAGAAAAGCGGTTACCCTGAACATCCGAAAGCTCTACAAGAGCACCAGTGCATTACCGGCTCTATTAATCACTGGCATTTTCATCATATAAACGATCCACAGCTGCAGGTGGAAGCAGCAATTAAAGGAGCGTTTCGCTGTAAAAGCGGACGCGCTATGCTAAACAGTGCAAAAGCAGGTAACGGTATCGTTCGTTTACCTCGGCTTTACTGCAGCAGTGAAATAGATAAAAAACAACTAGTTCCAGTATTTAGCGACTGGGAAATCCCTTCTACTCCGTTTTTTCTGCTTTATCAGCAGGATAAGTATCAACCTGCCAGACTGCGGGTTTTTATTAATTTTGTGGTTGACAACTTTGCTGCTTATACAGGTCGCACTGAGTGCTAAACACCTGAATACAAACAGCTCAAGTTTACTGTTAAGATGCCGACAAAGTGCTTATCCTCCTTTCAAGGCGATACTTATGGAAAAAATGACCATTACAATCAGTCCTTCTTTTAGCGAATACCGGCAGCTGCAGAGTGTTTCGGCTCAAACGGCTCCTACAGAAGAAAACAGATCTGCTTCACAAGCTGCTTCTGCACCGGGTGATCAGGTTGAAATCTCTAAGGAAGCGCAAGAAAAAAATATGCAGAATAAAAACCAGCAGGCATTACGAAAAATAGCGGGGAAAGGACAAACAGAAAAAACCGAAAAATCAGCGTCTGAACAGCTGGATCAGATGATCACTTCACTACAGGAAAAAATCGCAGCACTCATTCAGGAACTGTCCAGTCTAAGGGGCAAAGATGATCCGCAGTCAGTTCAGAAAAGCAGATCAATGGAAGTTGAATTAGCCTCGTTAAATGCCCAGCTGATGGAGCTGTTACAACAGAAATTAGATGCGTCGCAGCAGGGATCATAACAGGAACAGGGCTTAACAGTCTTGCTTAAAACCAGCTAAAGTTTTAATCTATTTCAGAAAAGTCACAGGGAGTTGTAAACAAAGGGATAATCATCAATTTAAAGAGGTAATAACAGATGCTTAAGCACGACATTCAACTAGTACTTTTTGATTTAGGCGGTGTACTGGTGCAGCTTAACGGCCTGCCCTTTGAAACACAGTGGTTTGAAGATCCCTCCCGGCTTCCGAATCTACACCAATGGGACCATTCACAAGTAGTCACCAAGTTTCAAACCGGCAAAGCCAGTGCTTTAGAATTTGCTCAGTTTACCATTGCAGAATTTTCCTTAGATACCAGCGCAGAAAACTTTGTTGATACCTTTACAAAATGGCCAGGCCCGTTGTTCCCCGGCGTTTTCCCTCTGATTGAAAAACTCAAAAAACAGACCAAAATTGCAATTTACTCCAATACCAATAGTCTGCACTGGTCAAGATTAATGCAGGAGATGCAGCTGGCTAAGCTTTTTGAACACTGTTTCGCTTCCCACCAGATAGGTTTTGCTAAACCGGATCCCGATGGTTTTATCTATGTCGCTAATGAATTAAATCTTGCTCCTGAAAATATTCTCTTTCTTGATGATAATCCGGGGAATATCGCCGGTGCACAAAAACAAGGCTTTATAGCCAGGCAGGCTCAGGGACTAGAAGAAGTAAAGCAGCATCTTATTGAATTTGGATTTAATGTAACTTAAACAGCTTCGCATATACAAGCATCAAACAGCTAATTTGATGCTTGTTTTAATAATCGCTTTAACTTCCACTCCCTGAAAGATAACAGATTATATTATGAAATACGGCAGCCTCAGTACTGACATTTCGATAACCATGCACCTGATCTGCCTTAAACTTCACTACCTCTCCTGAACTCAAAGGCAGCCATTTATTATCCAGAAAATACTCCATTTCTCCTTCAGTCACCAGAATATGTTCAATTACACCGTTTTTATGTGCTTCTGACATCTGCTCATGATCCGGCGCTAAGGTTAATGAAAAAACCTCCATTTTTGTAACAGGATCAAAAGCAAACAGAGTGGAGATAGCGATACCACTTTCTGTCTGCAGACCGTTTTTCTGCTCATCACTGCTGAAAAAATAGGACAGAGGTAATTCAAAACCTGTTGCTATTTTCCATAACCTAGCCACTGTCGGGCTGGACTCGCCGCGTTCGATCTGTCCGAGCATCGCTTTAGAAACTGCGCAGTACTTACTTGCTGTATCAAGACTCCAGCCCCTTACCGTACGGGCTTTTTTCAGCTGTTTTGCCAGAGTATTGTTTAGATTTTCACTCATATTTACCTTGTGCGTTATAACATACAATGTTAAGTTGTGCGCAATAACGCACATAATAAACAGATTATGGAAGTATTTATGTCTTTGGTCAATTATTACTTAAGCCCTATCGCAGCCGGATTTATCGCAGTGCTGATCGGCTTTGCCAGCTCAGCTGCTTTAATCTATCAGACAGTACTTACTTTAGGCGGTGACGCTTCGCTGGCCGCCGGCTGGTTATTAACCCTGGGATTATCTATGGGTGTAACTTCTATAGGTTTATCGCTTTATTACCGCATTCCACTATTAATCGCCTGGTCAACTCCCGGGGCAGCCCTGCTTATCTCAACTGGGCAAGGGTTTACCCTTAATCAGGCAGCGGCGGGATTTATCTGCTCAGCTTTACTCATTTTTATCTGCGGCATCAGCGGTTTGTTTGAAAAATTAATTACGAAACTGCCCTTTCATCTTGCATCGGCATTACTGGCGGGTATTCTGCTTAACTTTGGCATTGACGTTTTTAACCAGATGAACGCACAGCCGCTGCTTGTAGCTGTTATGTTTATCACCTATTTATTAGCCAGACAGCTGTTTGCAAAATTTGCCATGATACTGGTACTGATAATCAGCATTCTGTTCGCGTGGCAGGCGCAGTGGCTCAGCAGCGCAGATCTTAACTGGCAGTCGGCGGCTTTTAGTTATACCTCGCCAGAGTTCAGCTTTGAAGTACTGCTTAATATTGGACTGCCGCTGTTTATTGTCACTATGGCGGCACAAAACCTGCCCGGTATTGCAGTATTAAAAGCTCATAACTATCCCGCACCAGTATCGTCAATCCTCACCGTTACCGGCTTAACAAATTTACTAACAGCTCCCTTTGGTGGTTATGCTCTTAATTTAGCAGCTATCACAGCGGCTGTATGTATGACAGAAGATATAGATAAAGATCCCGGACAGCGTTATCGAGCAGCAGCCGCTGCGGGTCTGTTTTATATCATAATGGGATTATCCGCCGGTTATTTAATGGTTATCTTTGCAGGTTTACCCGATGCTTTAATTTATGCATTAGCCGGTATTGCTTTATTCGGCACGATCAAACAAAGTATTTTACAGGCACTCAGCAGCGCAGACAGCCGCTGTGAAGCATCAATAATTACTTTTCTTGTCACTGCTTCAAACCTGACATTATGGGGATTAAACTCAGTATTATGGGGCTTGCTGGCGGGCTGTTTGATAATGCTGATACAGCGTACTACAAGTGCTTCTCCAGGCATCCTGAAAAGCTTAATTTTTAAGATAAGGTTTTAATAACATCAGCCAGCTGTTTACCATATTTGCGTACTCGTCAACACAGAACTCGGCACGCTCTGCTGAGAAGCCAAGCTGCCTGGGCATCTCGGAATAGCTGTGCGGATCACTGCCGTAAACATGGCATAAGGTAGTATAAAAACGCTGTGCATCAAGACTATGCTCATCCCATAAATCTTGTTCTTCAATTATCTCGCTGTCCATGCTTTCCAGATCAAACAGCTCGGCAGCACTGATCGCAATTTCTGCACCGTCCTCAAAATATTCTATCAGCAGCAGTACAGCTAATGAATCAGCAGCATCCTCCTCTTTGCCGACAATCGGCAGCTCATACATGGATATCAGCGCATGGGCAAGTTCATGAAAAAGAGTATGCATCAGCACATCTGAGGTCGCGTCTTCAATACTTACACCTGTTTCAGCGTATTTTACCGCTTTAAAACGACTGCTAATCTCATCAATAAACAGGTATGGAATAAGAATTTCATTTGTTTCAGGGTCAAACAACGGTCCCTCTTCTCCACCAAAAACAATATTCAGCGGCCTGCTCAACTTAAATGTATCATTGCTTAAGGCAGCCATAGACTCAACGGTATCTGAGACCTGCAGCTGTTTTTGTATAGTTGTTTCCAGTGCATTAACAGGAGCTTCATAAACAACCACAGCAGTCTCTTTAGCGTAAGCTGTGCTGATAAAAAAAGCACTGCATAGAAAAGTAATCAGCGGTTTTATTCGAGACATCATAACTCCATTTAAACATCACGTTGAAATATTAGTATAAACCAAAAAAAATCCGCATTACCTAAATAATGCGGACATTAATTACTGCAGAAGAGAATGATCCGGCGGCAGGTGCTTCATAATCCAGAGAACTAACTTATGACGAATATTTGCCGTTGTTTCATCTTCCTTGCTTAACGGTGAAACAAGCTTATCCTGCACTAACAAACGGTAAATACACTCCTGCTTATCTTTTGCTGATGTCGTACCGTCGATACCGACATAACCGCGCTTCAGTGCGTAGGCTGCGCCTAATTTTGTTGCATGCTGTAATAATTGAGATTCATTTTTAATTTTTTTCATGTCTTCCCCAGCTTTTTTAGATAATAAATATCCTACTGATTTATAGAATAAATGCAGTGATCAACTCTTAATTTTTTAAGCACTTAGGCGTTCAATAAAGCCAGTACGGCAGTTTCATCCATTATCTCGATCCCTAAATCCTGTGCTTTAGTCAGCTTCGAACCGGCTGCTTCACCGGCAACAACTGTAGTGGTTTTTTTCGACACACTGCCCGCAACTTTTGCGCCTAAAGCCTGCAGCGCAGTTTTAATATCACTGCGTGACATTTTATTGAATGAACCTGTGATAACAAATATCTTCCCCGACAGAGTTAATTCACTCTCCTGAATATCTTCAATAAGCGGCCAGTGAATACCTGCGTCAATCAGACTGCTGACCACCTCTATATTATGTTCCTGACGGAAGAAGTAATAGATATGCTTAGCAACAATTTCACCAACATCGGAAACACTTTTCAGATCTTCAACACCGGCATTTTCAATCGCTTCGATGGTTTTATAGTGGTTAGCTAAATTATTTGCAGTCGCTTCACCAACTTCACGAATACCTAATGAATATAAGAAACGTGCCAGAGTGGTTTTTTTACTGACCTGCAGGCTGTTAACCAGCTTCTTCGCAGAAACTTCACCCATTCTCGGCAGAGATGAAATCTGCGCGGCAGTTAAGCTGAACAACTGCGCCGGATCCTGGATCATTTTTTCGTCCACCAGCAGTTCAACCAGCTTATTACCTAAACCGTCAATATCTAAAGCTTTACGTGATGCAAAATGTTTAATAGCTTCTTTACGCTGCGCTTCACAGTATAAACCGCCCGCACAGCGTATCGTGGCTTCCCCTTCGATACGCTCAACAGTGCTTTCACAAACCGGACAGACAGCCGGAAATTCAATTTCCCGGGTGATCTGCGTTTCACGTTTATCGACTAATACGCGCGCAACCTGCGGAATAACATCCCCAGCGCGGCGTACTACTACCTGATCACCGATCAATATACCTAAACGTTCGATTTCATCTTTATTATGCAGGGTTGCATTAGACACAGTCACGCCGCCGACAAAAACAGGTTTTAGTTTAGCAACAGGCGTAATAGCGCCGGTACGCCCTACCTGAAACTCGACGTTTTCAACCTCGGTAACCGCCTCTTCTGCCGGAAATTTATAAGCGGTCGCCCAGCGCGGTGCCCGTGCTACAAAACCTAATTTTTCCTGCAGGCTGATATCATCAACTTTATAAACAACACCGTCAATCTCATAGGCTAAACCGGGACGTTTTTCCTGAATGGCCTGATAATACGCATGACAGTTACTTTCACCAGCAACGCGTTTTACTTCTTCGGAAACAGGCAGTCCCCAGCCTTTGAGCTGCTGAATACGCTCAAACTGACTGCCTGCTAAATCACCTTCAAAGACACCAACCGCATAACAGTAAAATGCTAAAGGGCGAGCGGCGGCCACTTTTGAGTCAAGCTGACGTAAACTGCCGGCAGCGGCATTACGCGGGTTAACAAAGGGTTTTTCACCGGCTTTAATCAGACCTTCATTTAATTTATTAAAACCGGCTTTAAGCATAAACACTTCACCGCGCACTTCTAATAACGGCGGGATATTTTCACCGCGCAGCTTAAGCGGAATATTAGCAATGGTTTTAACATTTTCCGTTACGTTCTCACCGGTCTGACCGTCACCGCGAGTCGCAGCCTGCACCAGCAGACCGTTTTCATAGATAATGCTGGCGGCTAAACCGTCAAGTTTGGGTTCGATACAAAATGCGGTTTCAGCAAGAGATGATTTATCCATGGCACGCTGCATAAAGTCGTTTAACGTCTGCTCTTCAAAAACGTTATCCAGACTGAGCATAGGCATCCGGTGGGTAACCTGTTCGAATTTGCTCAGTGCTGCTCCGCCGACTTTCTGCGTTGGAGAGTTAGCTGAAATCAGATCGGGATTTTCCTGCTCTAGTTTTTGTAATTCCTGGAAAATACGATCATATTCGCTATCCGGCACACTTGGGTGATCAAGTACATAATACTGGTAGTTATATTCTTCTAATAAGGCGCTTAATTCTTTAATCTGATTTTTGACTGTCATGCTTGTACCAGCTGGTTAAAAATTTTAATTATAAAAAAACCTCGTTTAACGAGGTTTTGTATGTTCAGTTAAGTTTACCATACTGCTGTTAAATATAATGTAATAAACGCTCATGGTAATTTCTGAACTGCTGCTCGGTTAACGGTTCACGCTCTGCATTTAAAACTAAACAGTCAAACTCTTCAGCAATCTGCTCAACCGCGGTTAACATCATATCAAATGCTTCTTTTACATTAATATCATTATTCGGTACCGTTAAGAAAAACGATACGCCTTCAGAGTTAAACTGCTCCATATCTTCAGGTTCAAAGATACCGGGCGCCATCATATTTGCAATGCTGAATAAAACCGGCCCGGTGCCGTCGGAATGAAGGTGACGATGAAAAATAGACATTTCACCGAAACGAAACCCTGCCGTTAAGAAAAACTGCAGCAGTTCATGACCGCGTAAACGCGCTTCTCCTTTTGCAACAACATTAAAGATAAAGATATCCGGCTCTTGAACCTGCCCTTTTTTCGCTTCCTGAGGTTTAACAGCATGCTCAACCGTTTCATCCGCAGCTTCGGCGGCAGCATCCGCCTGCACCTGAGTTTCTATCTTCTCACTGTTTTGATCGAAAGCCTGAATTTCTCCCTGCTCCACTTCTAAAGCAAGTTCATGCTGCACTTCTGTACTTGGCTCGTCCGCAGCGCTGTCAACTGTTTGTGTATCAAAGGAAACTTTTTCATCCTGCTCTGCAGGCCGCGAAAAATTGATCTGAGGCTCTTTGTCATCATCTAAAGCCACCGAGAAATCAATGCTCTGCTCAGCACTGTCCGGCTTTTCGCTGATAATTCTTACATCACCAATAATGCCGTCCTGCGTTTCCGGCGTTGTAGTTTTCTCAGAAAAAATATCTGTTTCAGCTGCATTTTCAACCGCCTGCATTTTTTCTTTACGACTGAGAAGATATCCATGAATTAAAACAGCTGCGATGGCCAGTAAACCGATAACAATTAAGATAGGTTGAAAATGTTGCATTATTTTTTCTCTTGATTAACAAAATGAAAATTGAGCCCCGTATCCTCGGAGATATGTCCAATAAACTACCTTGAATAAAGCAAAGCGTCTATATATTGCCTGCTTTTTTTTATAAAATTGTTAGTCATTAATACAAACGCGAGATTTTTATACATATATTAGCGTAGAATCGTTTCATTCATAATTTCACAAGAGCTACCTATGTTACCAAATACGCTTGTTAAGCAGCCGCTTTCCGGAATCGGCTACCTGCTCAAAGGGATGAAACTGCTGAGTCATCCTAAACTGCGGCTGTTTGTTTTAATCCCGCTGTTAATTAATATCCTCATTTTTGCCGGTGCCTTCTGGTTTTTATTCACATCAGTTATGGACTGGATAGACGGTTATATTGCCGCATTACCGGACTTTTTAAGCTGGCTGTCTTATCTCTTCTGGCCTATTTTAGTCATTTCCATTTTATTTGCATTTTCATTTATTTTTTCAACCGCCGCTAATATTATTGCGGCGCCGTTTAACGGCCTGCTTGCTGAAAAAACTGAAAACTTACTGACTAACGAGCGCCTTAATGACGATGGTTTTACTGATCTGTTGAAAGATCTGCCGCGCATTTTTAAACGTGAAATGCAGAAACTCGGCTACTTTTTACCGCGTATGCTGCTCTGTTTTGCTTTGTATTTTATTCCGGTATTCGGCCAGACGGTTGCGCCTTTTATCTGGTTTATATTTGCCGGCTGGATGATGGCTGTTCAATATGCCGATTTCCCTTTCGATAATCACAAAATACCCTTTAAAACCATGAAAAGCGCATTAAGCAGACGTTTAGGTAAAAACCTGACCTTTGGTATGCTGGTTAGTTTTTTCACTACTATACCTGTGGTGAACTTTGTCATTATGCCGGTGGCGGTATGCGGTGCGACCGCTTTCTGGGTAGATGTTTATAAACAGGAGTTATTAAGCAGCGGGAAACATACAGCGTAACAGCTGCGCTTACTCTACAACCCGGCTTTCTGGGTAGATGTTTATAAGCAGGAATTATTAAACGGCGGGAAACAGATAGCACAAGAGTAAAAGTTTCAATGACTCCACCAGCTCCTAGTGGAGTCATTTTTTATAGTAAAATTAAATACCAACCACGCCGAGTTTATTTAATAAAAACAGCATAGCAAAGGTCACCAGTAAACCTACAGCACCGATAATTACCCCCACTTTAAGCATCTGCGTATTTTTGAAATGGCCGGATGCATAAGCTAAAGCATTAGGCGGCGTACTGATCGGCAGAGACATGCCTAATGACGCAGAAAAAGTGACCGCAAGAATCAGCACCACCTGACCGCCAAAGGGGACTAACGAAGTCATCGATGCCCCTAATGCAGCCACCAGAGGAAGGATCAGATTCGCAGTTGCTGTATTGGACATAAAGTTAGCCATCACCAGACACATCATAGATGCGCCGACAATCAGCACTAATGGGTGGAAGCTGTCAAAGGGAATAGCATTAACTGCATTAGCCGCCAGTCCGGATTTATCCAGCGCGACACCCAGTGCGATACCGCCTGAAACCAGCCATAAAACATCCCAGGAAATATTCTTTAAATCTTCCTTGGTAATAATTTTAAACATGGAAAATATCGCCACCGGCAGCATGGCTACCACATAAGCACTCATGCCGTGCGCCCCGCCTAATAACCATAATAAAATAGTTGATGCAAAGGTGACATAAACTAAATAAGCTTTCGGTGTTTTTAAAAACTGCCCTTCTATATCCAGATGGATGCTTTTAGTTTTTGCCGGAAACAGCTTGTTTAATAATATCCAGGCAATCAGAAGCATCACAACAACAAAAGGTACGCCTATTACCATCCACTGCGCAAAGCTGACACTGTATTCATCCACTAGATATTTCAAGGCGACTGCATTCGGCGGCGTACCGATCGGAGTTGCAATACCGCCGATATTGGCGGCCACCGGCACCGATAAAGCAAATGCAACTTTACCAATATCTTCTTTGGCAAACAGAGCAATTACCGGGGTTAAAATTGACAGCATCATAGCCGTAGTTGCGGTATTACTCATAAACATAGAAAAGACCGCGGTTATCATCATAATACCGAGCATCACATATTTAGGACTTTTACCAAAAGGACGTAATAATACCCGTGCTAAATTCACATCTAAGCGGTATTTAGTGGCCGCCATAGCTAAAAAGAAGCCGCCTAAAAAAAGCATAATAATCGGTGAAGCAAAGGTTGCCATAATGGTGCTCTGTTTAATCAGCGGTCCCTGTAGTTCCGGGTGACCGTTGGTGGCAAACCATAAACCGTTATCAGAAATAAGCAGCAGTTCAAAAACAATAATTAATACCGACGTGGCATAGATTGGAATCGGCTCAAGTACCCAGCAAAGAGCCGCCATAACAAAAATGGCAATAACACGCTGTTCTACCAGCGTTAATCCGTCAATACCGAAACTATCAGATGGAAGCAGAAGAATAATCAAAGGCAGGACAACAGGCAAAATATACTTTAAATATGGCTTTATCATTAGCACTCCTTTGCCGTAAGCAAACCCTCCTGAGTGCTCAGGAAGGCTTAAGGGTTACTTATGGCAGTATTATTGAGAACGGGCAGGTCACTATTATTTAATTAAACGATACAGGGTCGGCGGATCCAGTTTTTCTATGTAGTCTTCGTACTCTAAGCCTTTTTCGACAATATACTCAGTCAGCAGCTCTTTCACTGTCTGTAACAGCTCCTGCGGATCCCATACTTTTTCTAAAAAATTGTCCAGCTTGGCATTATTAATTGCACGAATAGTATCGGCTTGTGTGGCAAGGCCGGTTAGCAGCAGTTTTTTCGTTCCTAGAAAACGGTTATCTAAAGCGACTTCCGTCAGCAGCTCCACCCCGGACTTCTCAGGCATAACGTGATCGGAAATAATCACCCCGACATATTCCTGCTGCGCATCAAGCTCTTCCAGAAGCTCCTCACATTCAAAAGCAGATTCACACTCTTCTATATTAAACATGTCGGCAAAGTATGCGAGATCCCGGCTGACAGACTCCAGTACCTCGCGTTCGTCATCGACACAAATTATATTTATTTTATCCATAAGTCCCCATTAAAATTAAATTTTGAATAATTGTTTACAGCTGGTTATTTACAGCTGGTTAAGTACATAGAGCATTGCATAAGTAATCAACAGTCCGACAATGCCGAGTACAACACCTACCTTTGCCATCTGCCTGGTTTCAATATGCCCTGAAGCATAGGCAAGTGCGTTCGGCGGTGTACTTATTGGTAATGACATACCCAGTGACGCGGCAAATGTAACTGCCAGAATCAGCATCACTTCCCCGCCGTAGGGTAATAATGAATGCATTGATGCCCCCAGCGCGGCAACCAGTGGTAACAGTAAATTGGCTGTTGCTGTATGTGACATAAAATTCGCCATTAATAAGCACAATGTCGATGCCCCGGCAATTAACAGCAGAGGATGAAGTTCAGCAAATGGAATCGCTTCGATGGCATTAGCGGCCAGACCTGATTTATCCAGGCCGACACCTAACGCAATACCACCTGAGACTAACCATAAAACATCCCATGAAATTTTCTTTAAATCCTCTTTAGTTATGATTTTAAACATAGAAAAGACCGCAACCGGAATCAAGGCAACAACATAAGAATTCATGCCGTGCAGGCCGCCCATTAACCACAATAGAATGGTGATCACAAAAGTGACGTAAACAGTAATAGCTTTCGGCGTTTTTAAGAAGCGTCCTTTGATATTAAGATTGATTTCTTTAATGGAAGCAGGGAACAAAGTAGTCAGTAAAAGCCAGGCAATAAACAGCATCACCACCACAAACGGCACGCCGAACAACATCCATTCACCAAAGCTGATGTTATTCTCATCCACTAAATATTTCAGGGCAACTGCGTTAGGAGGAGTACCAATAGGGGTACCGATACCGCCGATATTGGCGGCAACCGGGACTGACAGGGCAAAGGCCACTTTACCTAAATCGTTACGTCCGAAAAGTGCAATAACCGGCGTTAAAATTGACAGCATCATAGCTGTGGTTGCCGTGTTGCTCATAAACATGGAGAAAACAGCAGTGATCATCATTAAGCCGAGCATAACAAACTTGGGATTTCGCCCGAAAGGTTTGAGTAAAACACGCGCCAGATTGACATCTAAGCGGTATTTAGTCGCGGCCATAGCTAAAAAGAACCCCCCCAGGAAAAGCATAATAATCGGTGAAGCGAAGGTGCCCATCAGGGCTTTATGACTGATTAAATGGCCCAGTTCCTGTGGAGATGCGGCCTTGGTAAACCATAAACCTTTATCGGAGACTAACAGCAGCTGTAAAACAATAATTAACACTGAAGTAGCATAAATAGGAATCGGCTCTAGCACCCAGCACAGGGCGGCCATAACAAAAATGGCAATAATCCGCTGCTCAACTAAAGTCATTCCGACAATACCAAAACTACTGGCGGGTAATAACAAAATTATAAAGGGTACGAGAACAGGTAACAGATATTTTAAATATTTTTTCATCATCTGGCTTCTTATTGTTGGTATTTTAATGACGATACCCGTTACCAATCAAAATGCATTTATCAGTCGCCAGCTCGGACATCAATACAAGGCGCAGTATGATGACAATGGCTAGCCCTTATCGAATGCTGCAACGCAGTATTGGTTTTCGAGCTGGCGACCCGCAGGGCAAACCGTAAGGCAATCATAGTCGCTGTCTTTCGAGCGATTCACTTCGTGATTCCTCTATCGACATTGATTAAATGCAAGCATTTAACAATTAGTTGTGAAGTCTCGATTTAACCCGTTAGATCTTCACCTTCACGCCTAGAATCTGTTCACCTTACGCCTTGCTGATTTTTGCATCTTGAATGATAACGGGTATATCAACCTGAAGTTGATTTTCCTCTTACACACAACAAATAATATGAATTAGATCAAGCAGATAAAAAAAAGCCTTTCTGAATTATCAGAAAGGCAAAGTGGATCACGCTAATTGCACAGCAATTATTGCGAATATTACTGCGCTAACGCTTTAGATACTTTTTCGTACAGATCCAGAGATAAATCATCTAGTTTAAGCAAACGATTCAACTGGGTTTTCATTAATTCAACACGCTGTGAGTCCAGGCGTTTAAACTGAATAAGCGGGGTAATTAAACGTGCCGCCACCTGCGGGTTCTGACTGTTTAATTTAATCAGCTGCTCAGTTAAAAACTCATAACCGCTGCCGTCGGCCGCATGGAAATAATATGCATTATTCTGTACAAAGGAGCCGACTAATGCGCGTAATCGATTCGGGTTACTAAAATCAAAACTGCGGTGACTAAACAGCGCTTTGATATTATCCAGCACCTGAGCATTCGGCAGACTGGCCTGCAGACTAAACCATTTATCCATAACCAGTCCGTTTTCAAACCACTTATCATCAAAGTCTGCCATGACACTTTCGCGGCAGTCAAGCTGCCCGCTGTTGGCTGCTGACAGAGCACCGAGATGATCGGTCATGTTATTGCAGTTACTCAGCTGCTTAATCACTAAATCATCTGCTAACTGCGGATCTGCTTTACTAATATAGGCCAGCGCCGTATTTGCCAGTTTACGCTTAGCGATATCGGCGCTATCCGGCTGATATTCACCACAAACCTGATGCTTATCATAAGCATCAACAAACTCATCTTTTAATTGTGCGGCCAGATGCTTAAGCATAAAATCACGCGCCTGATGCAGCGCTTCAATATCAACTCGCTCAAATAACTCCATTGCCCCGCTTTCACTGATAAAATCGAACATATCTGCGATTAAAGCCGGATCCACAGTGTCATTAACTAAAACAGCTTTAAAAGCATCAGTAAATACTGCCGGCAGCGCTAAGCTCTGCTCTGCCTGCAGACGCTGCACATTTTTAAGCAGATATTTATTAAATAAAGTCTGTCCGGCATCCCATGATGAAAACTCATCACTGGCAAAAGCCATTAAATGCTGCAGCTGCTGATCGCTGTAGGCATACTGATACTTAACCGGGGCAGAAAAACCGCGGAAAAGACTCGGCACCGGCTTGGCTGCAATATTTTTATAAACAAAGGTCTGCTCTTTATGGGTCAGACTAAGTACGCTGTTAGTTTTACCATCACCTAAATCCAGTGCCGTACCGCTTTCATCAAGCAGTTCAATATCAATAGGGATATGTAAACTCTGTTTAATATGCTGATCCGCAGTGGGCAGATTCTTCTGTTTAAAGGTTATCTGATAAGTCTGCGATGCACTGTCATAATGATCGGTCACATTTACCTGCGGTGTACCCGACTGTGAGTACCAGCGTTTAAACAGTGATAAATCAATACCGCTGGCATCTGTCATTGCGGCCACAAAATCATCACAGGTCACTGCCTGCCCGTCAAAACGTTCAACGTAGAGCTTCATGCCCTTCTGGAAGTTTGTCTCGCCGAGCAGGGTATGCATCATGCGGATCACTTCCGAGCCTTTGTTATACACAGTGACAGTATAAAAGTTATTCATCTCCATCACTGATGCAGGACGAATCGGGTGCGCCATCGGCCCGCCGTCTTCAGCAAACTGATGGTTACGCATAATTTTAACATTAGCGATACGGTTAACACTGCGGCTGCCCAGATCTGAACTGAACTCCTGATCGCGGAATACCGTTAAACCTTCTTTTAAGCTTAACTGGAACCAGTCACGACAGGTAATGCGGTTGCCGGTCCAGTTATGGAAATACTCATGACCGATAACCGCTTCAATCCCTAAATAGTCCTGGTCTGTTGCACTTTGAGAGTTGGCTAAAACAAATTTTGAATTAAAAATGTTCAGGCCTTTATTTTCCATGGCACCCATATTGAAAAAATCAACCGCCACAATCATGTAGATATCTAAATCATATTCAAGGTTAAAGCGCTGCTCGTCCCATAACATGGACTTTTTCAATGACAGCATAGCATGTGCGGTTTTATCTAGATTGCCTTTATCAACAAACAGTTCTAAAGCAACGGAGCGGCCGCTCTTTGTTGTATAGCTGTCAGTTAAACAGTCAAACTCACCGGCCACTAAAGCAAACAGATAAGCCGGTTTAGGGAAGGGATCGCCCCAGCTCACCCAGTGGCGGCCGTTATCTAAATCGCCCTGATCAATACGGTTACCGTTGGACAGCAGTGACGGATAAAGGTTTTTATCTGCTGTTATTTTGGTGGTGAATTTAGCCATCACATCGGGACGGTCTAAATAATAGGTAATACGACGGAAACCTTCCGCTTCACACTGGGTACAGAATGCTTCACCCGATTTATATAAACCTTCAAAGGCTTTATTGGCTGCCGGATTAATTTCAGTATTAATTTCTAATTTAAACTCATCGGGCAGCTGATTAATCTGCAGTCCGCCTGAAACTAATTCAAAATCAGCATAGGACTTGTCATTTACTAAAATTGAAACTAACTTCAGCTGCTCGCCGAATAAAAACAGCGGTGCGGCGCTTTTATTACTGCGGCTGATATGACTAACAGCTTTAACCTGCGTACATTCATCAAACAGATCAAATTCAAGATCTAATGTACTGACAGCGAAATCACAAGCACGATAATCACAAAGGTGCTTTTCCTGCGGGTTTTTCTGTGTAACTTCTTCGATAGAGGCAACTTGGCTCATTTTTATACACTCTTATTATGCTGTAAATTGGAATTTATTCGGGACCAGCCCTTTACTGTTTGCTTCTGCCGGCAGCTGTTTTACGGTGCTGTGATTCACTAGTATAAACTGATAACGCAGCGGCATAAAAATAGTCCGACCTTCTGGACAAGCTGCGCTTTATCATTATTTTAAACAACTGCCCTTTTTCTTCTCGCCTTAATCAAAATACTTTTTTATTCAGCAGAAACAAGCTCTCTAATATACAAGAAGCGCTGCCGATTGCTAAGCCCTTAATAACAGTATTTATTAAATAATCAGCTCATCCGGGCATGTTTCCTCTGCGTACTGTTATAAATACCTTATATTATGCTCAACTCTGCAGTGCTAAGGACATATTAATCACCCCCTCTTCAATATCCCGCTCAACAGAAAAACCGAGTTTTTTAGCCAGAGTCGCCATGCCGACATTGGAGAGCATTGTCATGCCGGTTAAATAAGTTGTACCTTTAGTTTTCTGGTAGTTAATCAGTTTATTTAACAGGATATTACCCAGCCCTAAGCCCTGCAGATCAGAGCGCACAATCATGGCAAACTCCGCTTCACGATTATCCGGATCAATTGAAGCGCGGATCACCGCTAAGGTTTCCTGGTTTTTATGCTTATCCAGACGAACCGCAATAAATGCCATTTCCCGCTCATAATCAATCTGGGTTAAAATCGCCATCTCTTCATGGGTCATTTTACCGCGCTGCGAGAAATAACGTTTATAACGATCTTCTTCTGTTAATGCGGCGTCAAATACCTGGTGGCGTCCTTCATCCTCTGGGGTAATTGGACGGATAAGAACGGTCTGACCATTTTTTAATTTAGTATTCTCTTCCAGATGTTTCGGATACGGACTGATAGCAAACTGATTAAGGTAACCTTCAGCGGCAAGCGACAGCTGCATTTGGCCGTCTAAAATAGTGACCTTATCGGCGCACACCAGCACCGGGTTTAAATCCAGATCTTTGATTTCAGGGTTGTCCATTAACATCTGCGAAATCTTGGTCAGCATTAAACACACGGCATCCATATTAAACTCCTGAATGCCGCGCTTGATCTGAATTTTTTTATCGGCAATACCCTGAATCATCAGATAACGCGCCAGGGCCAGATTTAACGGCGGCAGCGCAACAACCGCATTTTCCAGGGTTGTGTGTAAATCGCGGGCATCACTCTCCTGAGAAACAGCAATCACCGGGCCGAAAATCGGATCCTGTTTAATCATCACTCTCAGCTCTAAACCTAAGCCGCCGGCAAGCATCTTCTGCAGAGTAAAACCGCTTAAGCGCGCCTGCGGTAAAAAAGCGGCAACCCGCTGCTTAATTTCAGTTAAAGCCAGTTTCAATGCCTCCCGGCTGTTAATATTAAGCATCACACCATGAACCTGCGATTTATATTCAATATCCGGAGAATTTATTTTCACCGCTAATGGAAAACCAATCACAGCCGCTTTCTGCAGTGCCTCTTCGCTGCTGTTTACCACCACGGTTTCAATAGTATTAAGATGATAGGCTTCTAATATCGGTTTGGCCTGATAGGTGTTAAGGCGGGCGGACAGAGACTGCGGATTAACATTTTGGCTAATGCACTCTGCCGCTGCTTTAATATCATAAACAAGATGATCCGGAATACTGGCGGGGGTTTCCATCAGCAGTTTTTTGTTACGACGGTACTGCACCAGATGCATAAAAGCGGTTACAGCGCCTTTCGGGGTTCTGAATGTCGGAATTTTTGCCTGGGCAAATAAAGCGCGGGCAGGTTTAGCAGCCGCTTCTCCCGTCCAGTTGGTTAAAATATTAATCTGCTTACGCCTAGGATGTTTACTGATCACATCAATAATCGCCCGCGCGCTGTTTTCGCTGTCCGATAATGCCGAAGGTGAATGCATAATTAAAACTGCATCAAGCTGGTCACTGTCCATCAGATGAGTTAACGCCGCGGCATAGCGCTTAGGATCTGCATCTCCGATCATATCGACAGGATTATTATGCGACCAGTTACTCGGCAGACAGCTGTCTAGTTTAGCCAATAGCTCTATATCAAGCTCAGCAAGACGGCCGCCCATTGCCGCCAGATTATCCACCGCTAAAATCCCCAAACCGCCGCCGTTAGTAATAACCGCTAAACGTTCGCCGTGCAGATGGCTAGAATAAGCAAGCGTTTCAACAGCGGCAAAAAGCTCATGCAGATCATGCACCCGCAGCATACCGGCACGTTTAATAGCTGCATCATAAACGCTGTCATGACCAAATCGGCCGTTACTGTGTAAAGCAGCGGCTTTGGCTCCTATTAAAGAACTGCCCGATTTAATCACTAATACCGATTTATGCTGTGAAACAGCACGGGCGGCCGATAAAAAATCACGTGCATCTGCAATGCTGTCGACATATAACAAAATCGATTTAGTCTTTGTATCCCGCGCCAGATAGTCTAATAACTCAGCAAAACTGATATCCTGCGCATTGCCTAGAGAAACAAAAGCTGAAAATCCGATCTGTTTACTGTTTGCCCAGTCCAGCACTGTTGTGCATACAGCAGCAGACTGGGAGACAAATGCTATATTACCTTTTAAAGCGCCGCAGTGAGCAAGGCTGGCATTTAAGTTCGTATGCGGATTAATAATACCTAAGCTGCTCATACCCAGCAGACGAATTTTATACTTCCTTGCCAGCGCGTATATTTCAGCAGCTGTTTTCTGTTCATTTTCAGTGGTCACCACAACAGCAGCTGTGCAGCCTTTTTGACCTAACGCATGCAGAATTTCCGGAATACGAAATTCATTAGTACAGATCACAGCAAGTTCCGGTGTTATCGGAAGCTGTTCGATACTTTTATAAGCTAAGACCCCGTGAACCGAAACATATTTAGGCGTCACCGGCATAATAGGACCGTTAAAACCTTCTGCCAGTAAATTATTCATCACCAGATAACCGGCGCGATGCGGATTAACAGATGCACCGATAACAGCAATTGATCTGGGGTTAAAGAAATGTTTCAACATCTGTAAGCTCATAATAAGGGACCTATTATTTAATAACCTGGGTAGTCACGAAGACGCTTATTCAGTGTACTTGTTAGCTGTATTGTTGACCGAACTTTTTAACTAAAATAAGATGCCTATCATCGAATTATTAAATTGCTCTGATCAGCATAAATTTAATTGCCGCAGCAGAGGGTTAGGCATACACTTCGCCTTTATACCCCAACCACCTGAACAAGCAGATTCAAAGCTTAATCCGGGTATACCTATTTGAACTATTCATTCGGAGTTTTCGTGACCTACTCACAAGAAATCAGCAAAATTCTCAAATTATCTATTCCCATCTTTTTTGCACAGTTTGCGCAGACAGCAATGGGTTTTGTTGATACCGTCATGGCCGGTGGTGTCAGTGCCAACGATATGGCGGCTGTTTCCATTGCAGCCAGTATCTGGCTGCCCTGCATTTTATTCGGCGTCGGTATATTAATGGCATTAATACCGCTTACAGCGCAGGCACACGGCGCGCAGCAGACCAGCCTGATCCCGCAGACCGGACAACAAGGCATTTATCTGGCGCTAATGCTGTCACTGCCGATTATGGTGGTTTTATATAATGCCAGCGCCATTGTTAACTATATGGATATCGAGCCGGCATTAAAAGAGATCACCACACAGTATTTATATGCCGTACTGGCGGCAGTTCCCGCATTTTTATTATTCCAGGCGCTGCGTAACTATGTAGAGGGTTTATCACTGACCAAACCGGCTATGGTGATCGGTTTTATCGGCCTGTTCACTAATATTCCGCTTAACTGGATTTTTGTCTACGGTAAATTCGGTATGCCTGCGCTGGGCGGTGCCGGGTGTGGTGTTGCAACCACCATAGTATACTGGGTAATGCTGCTGGCACTGCTGATTTACGTTTTATATGCTAAAAAACTGCAGCACTATCAGTTATTCAAATCTTTCAGCAGACCAGACTACACACAAATATGGTCGATCTTTAAACTCGGGCTGCCTGTTGCCATCGCCCTGTTTTTTGAGGTCACTATCTTCGCGGGTATTGCCATGTTAATTGCACCGTTAGGATCTATGATTGTGGCGGCCCATCAGATAGCGATGAACTTCTCAAGCATGGTATTTATGCTGCCTATGAGTGTGGCTAATGCCGTTAGTATCCGCGTAGGTTTTAATTTAGGCTCGCATAATACAGAAGGTGCAAAAAATGCAAGTTATGCCGGTTTCAGCGCAGGCCTAGGATTATCAATAATAACGGCTATATCAACCGTTATCTTTAAAGAAGATATCGCTCAGCTTTATACAAGCAATCCGGAAGTTATCACTTTAGCGGTCACTTTAATGCTGTTCTCAGCAATGTATCAGTGTGTTGATTCAATCCAGGTTGTTGCTGCCGGCGCATTACGCGGCTATAAAGAGATGATGTCGATATTTACCCGTACATTTATCGCCTACTGGGTAGTTGGTTTACCCTTAGGTTATCTGCTGAGCATGACAGATCTGGTAGTTGACCCTCTAGGTGCAAAAGGATTCTGGATCGGTATCACAGTAGGCTTAACTGTTGCGGCGGTTTTATTAGGACAGCGCCTGCATACTGTGCAGCAGAAACTAAGCGCTTAAATTTAAAACTAAAGGCCGCTGTATTTACAATAACAGCGGCCTTTGTTTATACAGCGTTCTAGTTATGACTTAGATTTATCTCTTTCGGCTCTAGAGTGATCACCGCGTTACCGGACGCACCCGGGTAATCCTGATAGGACTGATCCTGCTCAAGAGTATAAAAAGACTCAACATAATCATCGTCGTTAGTCATCCACGACGCCGGTAATGCTTTGACAATCTTACTGGCAAGTTCCAGAAACGGTGCTGCTTCAGGGTAGCCGCCTGCAATCAGCCCTTTCTCCAATACTTCAATCAGCAAAGTCGCCAGCTCCTGATAGTTATAGTTGCTGTCCTGCTCCATCAGTACGACATCAACGGCGCCCCAGCGATAACGGTCCCAGTAAATCCAGGTCTGATTAGGAGAGTAGGTCTGCTCGGAATAATCAAGATAAGGCATATCAACAATATCAACTACCGGTTTATCACGGCTGGGACTAACACCGGCAACAATGGCATAACTTTCCGCTTTACCAAGCAGCCAGGGCTCTGCATCATCATTAAGCCTGATTTTTTTCAAAACAGATGTTTTCAATGTTTGCGGCTCACTGCTCATAGCAGTCATTCGCGCACTTCTAGGAGCCTGCAGGCCAGCGTCCTGCAGAGCTTCATTAACCAAAGCGATTCCTGCGGTATGCGCTTTCTGGGCATTTGCTTCAACCACCAGAACCGGTACGTCCGGCTCTTCATAAACATCCAGGTAAACAGCGTTACCCGCACTGTCGAAAGCTTCAACCGCCGACCACTCACGTTCATTTCCAGACGGGACATAAGCAATTAACACCTCTTCCCCCGCTTTAACACGATCGATCATATCCGGAGTAGCCAGACGCATCTGCATCAAATCATCAGTACGGCCCTCTAGACCCAAACGACTTACTGTTCTTTGATCTGCCTCATTAGCCAGTGTCTGAACTGCACTGACAGAGCGGCGGCTGCGTCGCTGTTTAAGCAGATTGTGTAATGAAGACTGGTAATTCTCATTAGCCAGCTTAGGTAATAGTTGTTCGGCTTTTAACGCCAGTGAACGGGCAAGTTCTCGATCTGCATCTGCCGCATTAGCAGTTACAGAAAAAAACATTAAGCCGCTCAAAGCCAGGGCCGACATCACCTTATTAAGTCTCATTGTAGATATCCTTATTTTTAATTTTTATAAAATATCAAGAGAAGCTAAACCTATGAAAACACAGGTACAACATAGATTTACAGCACTCTTTAATATTAATCATCGAATCTGATGATAACCTAGGCGATTATCAGCATTAATCGAAAAAAGAATGCCGAGCTGATCATATTTTGATAATTATTTGAATATCCATATAGATGCTGATCGCATTTTTTACATTGCGTAATCATCAACATACGCTTACAACGTATTGAAATATAAAGCATATAAGTTACGTATAAACGCAAAAGGACAGGCAGGATAAATCACTGTTATTAAACAACTGTGAATGTAATTAAAATAACTATAAATGTTATCATTCTAGGAACAGAATAATTGCTGTTTTAACATTTAAAATCATCACGTTATGGTCAATTAGAGTGTATTTAATTTGATTGTTTTAGTATTTGAAACTGAAGTTAAGTATAAAGTCCCTTAAATCATAGGGTTGCAAATAAGTATTAGATACATATTTTATATGTCTATTTTATTTATAGCGCTATAATTATCAGCAGCTTTACACTATTATCGCAATTAACAAGATTTAAACCTCAAGGATGAAAACAGAACTAAGTAACAAGCTGAATCAGAGAGGATATAATGAATCGATGGTATGACAAATATGAAGTACTGGGAAAAAGGCTGGATGCATTTAATGAAATGGATCAAAAAGTCATGGATCCACTTTTAAAGGGTGTGATGGATCTGGTCAAAGAACATGATCCGAGCCTGCTTTGTTATGAAAAAACATTTGATTTCCCCCTTTCACTGTACCGCCGACGCTGGTACGACAAAGACCCCTACCTTTGGCTGATGTTCAACACCTTAAAAGAAGCCGATATTGTTCTGTTGAAATCTGTCGAGGAATACCTTGTCCAAGAGATGGACAAAGATAAGTAAGCAGCGCCTTAATATCTCCGCTGCATTTAATAAAGGAGCTGTTCAGCTGTCTCTTGATCACAAGTCAGATTCAAGAGACTTCGCTAGCTCATAACCTTCAAGGATGGTTTGTAATTTAAACCATCCTTGCCATAGCACCTTGACAGATGCGCGCCCCGTTCGCTTTGTATCTTTCCAACCGCCCAGCTTTGCTAATTCACTATAAGCCCACCTCATATTGGGAACGGTATCTGGAAGCTTAGTCTTTACCCTTTTTAACCAAAGTAATTTCCATGCCTTTGTTGATAATATTTGCTCGCAACTTGTACTGTCAGCTTGTTCATTGGCAAACTTAAGCTGAAGTAATCTCGTTGCAATAAACCCATTGATAGTAACCAGTCTTTCCATATTATCTTTACTTTGCAGCCTTAAGCTTTCTATAT